>JBCCIC010000001.1:0-850204 GCA_039028435.1 Actinomycetota bacterium
CCCAGCATGACCTCGACGAACTCGATCGATGTGTTGCCAATGACCACGACGACGTCGCCGGGGTCGGTGCGCTCGGAGACGCGGCCGCACACTTGGGCCACCGTTCCGCGCAACTCGGCCCAGGTGCGGCGTTCGTCGCGACAGACCAGGGCGACCCCGTCGGCCTCATGACCATTGATCAGGTTCGACACGTGCACCGCTGCAGCGTAGGCACAGGCCGGTCACCCCGCCGCAACCAGCTCGACGATCATCGTTGAAGACGGTCGTCTCCGACGGGTATCGATGACCCGGACGCCGCACCTTCACCTAGGGCATCGGGCTCAACTCCTGGGGCATTTGCCCCATCGCTGGGGGCTCAATTGCCCGGGCCGCGCTCAGGAGCGCGCCGGCATTCCCGACACGAGCAGGGTCGCCCTGTGACCCCCCGCCATGCCCACGCCCTTTCGACTCCGCGCCCTGATCGCCTTCCTGCTGCTCACCGCCTTGACCGCGGGTTCGGCCGGCCTCGGCACCAACGCAGCCGCCCAGACCGCACCCCGCGATTCGGGGATGGAGACGGCGTTTCTCGCCAGCCTCAATGCCCAGCGGACGGCGCAAGGGCTCGCTCCCTTGACGCTCAACGTTTCTATGTCGACGGCGGCGGCCGCGTGGACCCAGCAGATGGTCAACGGCAGCTTTCTGGCCCATGCGGGCGACATTGTCACCGGCACGCCGCAGGGCTGGACCAAGGTTGGTGAGAACGTCGGACGGGGGAAATCGGTCGTATCGCTGACCACCGCATTCATGAACAGCCCTGGCCACGCCCAAAACGTGCTCGACCCGGAGTTCACCCACATCGGCATCGCGGTGTACATCCATCCAACGGGCCGCGTGTACACGACGCACCGCTTTGCCGCGCTTCCCGCGGCGGTCTCGATCCCACCAGCGGCTCCGACAACCCCCGCCACACCGACCCCGTCAGCGGCGCCGACGGCCGAGCCGACCACGGCACCCGAGCCCACATCACCGATCGAGGTGGACGCAACACCGAGCCTCGGCGAACCGCCAGAGCAGCTGGCATTCGTCGAGTCGGCCGACGGTGTCGTCGAGCGACGTCGACCGAACGATCCAAAGCAGGCGATCGCCGACGCCGTCGAGGCGAAGGCACAGCTGAAGAACTGGCGCCTGCTTCTCCGAGGCGCGACCGCCCACTAGCGCCGTGCACTAGGAGCGCGAACGTGGCTGCCCACCGGGTGGCACGATCTCAGCCGCCGAGGATCACGATCTGCCAGAAGGCCGCGCCGACGATCAACGCCAGCAGCACTGCCAGGACGAGCACCGTCGCCGGCCTCATACCGATCCCCTTCCCAGGGTCACCGGTGTGTCGAAGCCGGTTGCCGCCGAAGGATGCAGGCGGACCTCGGTCGATTCGGTGGCGGACAAGTCACGTGCCGCGCTCGCCCGGTTCAGAACCAAGGCGACCATGCCGTTGCTGTCGGTGACCAGACCGACCTCGCCCGCCGTGAGTGCGTCGAAGTGGCTCACGACGCGAGCCGGTCGCCGCCGGTCGGCGATCTGGATCGACCAATTGAGGCCGTCGAGTTCGTCCGGGTCGAGGTTGAGCTGTGCGTTGCCGAAACGGTCGACCCAGATGACCTCGGCGACGATCACCTCGTCGTGTTCGCCCTCGCGACCCGAGACGGGCATCACGGCAGGCATCAGTCCTGCCGGATCGATCGGATCACCGAGTTCGGCGATCGGAGCGCCGGCACAGAGGTGTGCGCCCACCGGAGCGAAGAGATCCCGGCCGTCGAAGGTCGGTCCGGGCGCATCCAGGCGGTAGGTCGAATCGGTGATGTCGTAGGCCGCAGTCGCACCACCCACCAGTGCCACCGTGGGCGCCAGCAGCCCGTTGTCCGGGCCGATGAGCACGGAGCTTCCGCCGCCAACCTCGACCGCGACCCCGCGACGGTCGCCGCCGACACCGGGGTCGACCACGGCGATCACCACGCCGGGATTGAGGTACGGCGCAGAACGAGCCAGCGCCAAGCCCCCGGCACGCACGTTGTGCGGGGCGATCTCGTGGGTGACATCGACGACACGCACCGACGGGGCGATCGACCAGATCACCGATTTCGTCACCGCGACGAATTCATCGGCCGTTCCGTAGTCGGTGAGGAAGTTGACGGTGTCGAATCGCATCCGCGAACGACGCTACGGCTTTGCGCGGCCGGTGACGACCTTGCGTGCGCGGTTCGGGTCGATGGCCGCGCACACGGCATGCGTGGGACCGCGTTCGAGAGGCGGCGATGCCGCTCGTGCCCGGCCGCCGGTTGTGTCGGAACAAACCCGACGGTCGGCTCAGGTGCCGGTCTCGACGTAGCGGCTGTCGAGGAAGGTGTCCAGGTCGGTCGCCCGGATCCGGTAGGACTTGCCCACCCGCACGGCGGCCAGTTCGCCCGACTTGATCAGGCGGTACACCGTCATGGTGGAGACTCGCATGTCCTGCGCAACCTCGGCGACAGTGAGGTAGCGGGGTCGTTGGCTGTCATTCACGATGCAGGGTCCTTCGATCCGGTCGAGGTCGGCCCGTCGAGGGGGCCGGAATTGACGTAGCACACTCTAGAGGCTCATGTGCGTTCTGTCACCTTGAGTCTGTCAGACCCACGTTGGCGCTCAGAGTCCACGGTGACAACAGGACGCTCATGGGCCGCGTGGCCCACAGATGTCCGGCGCCGGATCAGCCGCCGAGCTCTCGACTCCGCGCCGTGGCGGCAGCAATTCCCGCGCCCACGATGCCCTCGAGCCCCTGCGCCTGCATCTCGGCGATGGCCGCTGCCGTCGTGCCGCCCGGCGAGGTGACGTTGGCCCGGAGCTGGGCTGGAGCCTCGCCCGACTCGGCCAGCAGGGCGCCTGCTCCGAGCAGGGTCTGACGGGCGAGGGCGTCGGCGACATCGGGTGTGAGGCCCTGCTCGATGCCGGCGGCAGTCATCGCCTCGGCCAGCAAGAACAGGTAGGCCGGGCCCGATCCGGACAGGCCCGTGACCGCGTCGAGGTCGCTCTCGTCGACTCGGGCGACGGTGCCGACGGCGCTCAGGATGCTCTCCGCCCATGCCAAGTCGCCGTCACCGGCATTGGCCGACGCCGCGATCGCTGCCGCACCCTTGCCGACCAGCGCCGGGGTATTCGGCATGGCGCGAACGACTCGGGTGTCTGCGCCGAAGCCAGCCAGCATCGCGTCGATCCGCACACCCGCGGCGATGCTGAGTACCCGCTCGACACCGACGAGGTCTGCGGCGACGTCGGTGACATGCTGGGGTTTGACCGCCACGAGGAGATCCGCGACCGCAAATCCCGGTTGATCGTTGGCATCGGCACAGCTCTCGGCCAGGCGGAGGCCGGCATGCTCCGAGGCCAGCGCCTCGCGCCGTTCGGGCGAGATCTCGATAACGCCGAGTTCGTCGGCGTTCGCCCAACCGGTCGCGATCAAGCCACCGATCAAGGCCTCGGCCATCTTGCCGCCTCCGGCAAAACAGAGTCGCACGTGCGTCCCCCTCATCGAATTGGGTCGTCTGATGGTCGTGGTCGGGCCGACGTCTTGTCGTCCCGTACCGATCAGTCCCGCGCGGATCAGCTCAGGTACTGGATCGGGTTGTAGGCCACACCGTAGACGCGCGTTTCGAAGTGCAGGTGAGGGCCGGTCGAGTTGCCGGTCGTGCCCACCGTGCCGACCGAATTGCCGGCAACGACCTGCTGGCCCGCCCGGACGTTCATCGAGTTCAAGTGCGCATAGACGGTGACGAGGCCGCCGCCATGGTCGATCGTGACCATGTTGCCGAAGCCACCGTTGAAGCCCGCCGACACGACCTGACCCGCCGCGGCGGCGATGACATTGGTGCCGGTATTGGCTGCGACGTCGATGCCGTTGTGTTGGCGACCCCAACGCGGCCCGAAGCCCGACGTGAGGGTTCCCTGTGTCGGCCAGATCAGTGACCCGACCACGGCCGCGGGCGCTTCGACCAGCCGCGCCTCGGCCCGGTTCACAGCCGTTTCCTCGGGCACACGACCCGCGGCGAGGTCGGCGGCGCGCTGCGCGGCGAGCCTGGCCTCTTCGGCGGCGACGCGTTCGCGCTCGGCCTGGATGCGGGCCGCCTCGCGAATGGCGGCCTGGCGCGCCTCTTCCTCGACGATGAGCCCAGTCAGCTGACGGGTGAGCTCGTCTTCGTCTGCGGCGTGGGCATCGACCTCGGCCTGGAACTCGGCGATACGCGTCTCGCGGATCTCGCGCAGCCGTTCCTGGTCGGCGATCGCCGCATCGACGTCGGCGACCTGCTGTTCTGCCAACTGCTCGCGCGCGGCGATGTCGCGCTCGGCAGCTTCGGCTTGGGTCAGGGCGATCTCCATACCCGCCTCGGCGCTCCGGAGCTCATCAAGGATGTCGTTGCGGGAAGTGCTGACCGCCGACACGAGCGCCCGACGTCGCTCCCCGTCGTTGATGTCGGTCGAGGACAGCACATCATTGCCCGGACGCGGCTGCACGTACGCGCTGATTGCCTGGTGCTGGAGCTGTACCCGAAGGGCATCGATCTTGGCCTGCTCGATGGCGACCTGAGTCCGAGCGGACTCGACATCGGTGCGAGCCTTGTCAAGGCGTGCCCGGGTCGCATCGAGTGCCGCCTGGCGAGCCGACAGGTTCTCGGTCAACAGACGCAGTGCTTCGTCGATCTCTTCGTTGGCGGCGATGAGCGGGTCGAGATCGGCCGCAGCCCGGGCTCGCTCGTCGCGAACCGCGTCGCGTTCGTCGCGAAGCTGGTCGATTTCGTCGGTCTGGGCGCGAGCGCCGCTGGGAACGAGCTGTGACAGCAGGCTCAGCAGGAGGCCGACAAGGAGGAGGCGGGTGGACGGTTTCATCAGGTGGGGCGCGCCGCGTCAACCGCGGAACTAGCCCGGTGAATGTAACACGTTCGCAATACGGAGCCGACGCGGCATCGCCCGACTTTTTGCCTCCGCCATCGAACCGTTCGAACGGCCCATCGGCAGTGGCTCCCGACGCGGCGAACCCGCCCAGCGGGGCGGGTTCGCCGGTGAGATTCGGTGGTTGCCCGGGCGGTTCGCCGAGGCGACACCCGGTGGCAGCTGCGGCTACTGCCGGTGGTAGTTGCGGGGCAAGCGCAGGTCGACCGGCAGCGAAGGATCGGCAGCTGCCCAACCCGACCGGTAGGCCAGTGCAACGGCTGCGGCCTGGCTGTTCACGCCGAGCTTGCGCAGGATGGCCTTGACCTGTGTCCGGACGGTGCCGACCGAGACGAACGACGACTCGGCGATCTTGGCGACCGAATGGCCCTCCATCAGCAGGCACAAGACCTCGTTCTCGCGCCGCGAGAGCGACTCGAACGGCATGAAGCGGTTGTCGCGGTCGAGGCGGTGCGTGCGGAACAACTCGAGGAGCTCACCACGACGCGGCTCGGTCAGCAGCTGCTCGCCCTTGACCATGGCCAGGATCTGGTCGACCGTGTCGACCATCAGCTCGCTGGTGCCGACCATGCCGCTCGCGCCGGCCTCCACCGCAGCAGCGAACAGCAGCTCATGAGTGCTGTCGGACAACACGGCGACCGTGGTGCCGGTTCCGGCTGCGATCTCGACCAGCCGGAGGCTGCCAGCCAAACGTGGGCCGGGCTGGATTCGCACCAGCACGACCGTTGGCGGCCGTTCTTGTAGCTCGAGCTGGAGCTGTTCGACGGTCGTCGCCTTGAGGGTGCGCACCGCGCACCCCTCGGCGGCCAGGACCATCGCCAGGCTTCCGGCCAAGAGCGAGTGGTCGTCGACAATTAATACCGGCGCCACTGCATCTCCGTTGCCGTCGAGCATTCCATCACTGGGACTTTGCACTTTTCACATCCGAATCTCATCGCCACAAGATCGTCCATCCGAGTCTGACGTCTCAGTCTCCTGTTTGCTGTAAGCAATTTGCCTCAAATAGGTGAGACTAGTGGCCCAGATTGGCGACTTTCGCCTCCTTTGGGGTGATCCTCCATCGCCAAAACGGGTGAGTGCTCTGCCCCAAACGGCAGAGCACTCACGTATTTGGGTGAACGGCGCCCGATGCTTGGACCGCTCGACTCACCGGGGAGGCGTAGTCAACGAGTCCCAGCCGGCGCGACCTACTCGAGTCCGAGTTCGGCGCGTAGCTCGGCGAGCTTGTCGTCGGCCTTGGCCAATGAGACGGCCTCGCGGAGTTCGGCTTCGGCGCCTTCGGGGGTCGACGCCGCGACCTCGGCCTTGGCCCGCGCCTCGGCGAGGCGGCCCTGGATCTTGTCCTCCACCCGCTCGAGGCTCGGTGCGTCGACCTCGAGGGCACCGGACATCGACTCGACGGCCTTGTTGACCTCTTCCTGCATCTTGGCCTGCTGGATCTGGCCGAGCAGCTCCATGCGCTTGGCGGCCAGCTCCTGGACCCGCATCGCGTTGGCCTGGACGGCGCTGTTGGCCTCGTCGGCCTGCGCGACGGCGATCTCGTACTGATCCTTGAGCGAACCCAGATTGCCCTCATGGGCTTGGAGCTTCATGGCGAGGCTCGACGCGGTGTTCGTCCACTTCTCGACCCCGGCTGCATCCTCTTCGGTCTTGGCGCGCTCGGCGCGCAGCAGGGCCTGCTTGGCCATCTCCCGGGCCTCGCCGACCTGGTCCGCCGACTTCTCGATCTTGGACTCGAGCTGCTCGCGATGAGCGATCACCTTGGCCGCCTGGTTGCGCAGCTGGCGGTCCTGCTTGCGAGCCTCATCGATGGCCTGCTCGATCTCGATCTCGGGATCCATGGCCGCTTCGGCCTTGACCCGGAACAGCGTCCGGAGGTAGTTGACGATTCTTCTGAACACTGGTGCCTTCTCCTGGTCGTTGGCGTGTCAATGGTAGGTCGGGCGCATGGTCCATGCGCAGGTGGTCACGGGTCGATGTCGCCCCGCAGTCGATCAACGACGTCGACGTCGGCTCCCCGAACGGCTCGTCGATCGGCGACTGCCGGACGCACGCGAACGCGAGCTGCTGCGGCGGGTACTGCCCGATCGTCGCCGGGAGCCGGACCGGCTCGTCGATCGGCGAGTCGAGCTGCGCGAAGAGCCCCCGCCGAACACGCCGCCACCGGGACGGGGCGACGAGCGCCGTTGGGAGCTGGAACCCGAGCTGCGACGCGATCCGGCGGTGCGGGTCGAGCCGCCGAACATTCCGCCGCCGCGGCGACGGCGTCCGGAGTTCGCCATCCCCGCACCGATCAAGATGTCGAGCAATCCCCCGCCACCGCTGCGGCGACGGCCGGTGGAGCGAGTACGCGGCCGCGGAGCCCGCGAGCGCACCTGCGGCGGGAGGGCCGCCGGGGCGGGCCGCGTCTTTCCGGGCTCGGGCTCCGGTGGCGGTTCGACCTCGGGCTTGTCGGGGATCGGCTCGCCGTCGATGATCGCCTCGGCGGCGTCCATCTGCCAGCGAGCATGAGCCACGCGAACACCAAGGTCGTGCAGTGCATCGAAGTCGCCGACATCGAGCCCGTCGAGGTCGGGGATCTCCTCGCTGATCGCGGTGTAGGTCGCGGTTGCCGCCCGATAGTGCTCGACAGCCTGTTCATCCTCGGAGAGATCGACGGGGCCGGACAACACGATGACATCGTTGGCGAGCTCATCGATTTCGGTCTGCAGAGCGTCGCGCAACTCGGCTGCCGACTCGACTCGGGCCTCCTCGGCCTTCTTGCGTCGCCGGCGGCCGCTGTACCAGATGCCACCGCCGATCGCGGCGGCACCACCCGCAAACCAGATCCAGCCGTTGCCGCCACCCGAGTCATCCGCGTTCGACGAACTCGCGGAGCCGGTCGACGTGGTGCCGGTCGAGGTCGACCCGGAGTCGCTGGCGGCAGCGTTGCCCGATGCACCGGTGATGCGATCGAATTCGGCGACCACCAGGGTCATGAACTCGTCCGGTGTGGTCCAGTCGGCGCTCTCGATCGGGGCCAGCGCATCGAACTCGACCGCTTCGGTCTCGGACGACGCGAGCTGGGCCTGTGGGAAATCATCGATGTCCCAGTAGAAGAGCAGCACGTTGCCGGTTGGCCGGACCGCATCGCGCAACAGGTCGGCGAAATCGGCATCCACGGCGCCGGCAAGCGACACGAAATACCACCGGTCAGTGGCGTTGGCCCGGGTACGCGACACGAGGCTCGAAAACGCGGCGTCGGTTCCATCGGCCCCGGTCTCGATGTGGAATCCATCGGATTCGAGGTCGGCGAGGATCGCATCGGTGTCCTGGGCGCCGGCGTGGACGGCAAACCCCACCATTCCCGCCAGCAGCATTGCGATCGCCGCCAAGGTCGCCAGTACCGGCGGGACTCGCCGTGCCATCGGGTCGCGCGAAATTCGCGTCACGTGGGCTCCTCTCTCCGGCTGCGAGTGTACGAGACGTCGCCACCGCAAGCATCGGGTCGGTCGGAGCTTCGACCCGGGGACATCGTTGGCGGAGAGGAAGCGGGTGGCATCGGCGGCATGTCCCAACCGATCGAAGGCCTCGGGCATTCCCGACTTCGCCTGGTCATGAGCCATCGCCCCGCGACCCGTCGGAGACGGGGCGAGAGGGCTAGCGTGGATGACACGAACGATCGATAGGAGACGTCATGGCACTCTTCGGACGCACCAAGCCCGAGATGGTCACCCCCGACCAGGCCCTGCCCGGCCGCGACGAGCAGATGCCGGTGGCCCCGGCAAACGTCATGACCGGCAACCCGATGGTGCCGCCCTATCCCGAGGGCTTCGGCTCACTGGTCGTGGCCATGGGCTGCTTCTGGGGTGCCGAGCGCAAGTTCTGGGAAGCCGACGGTGTCTGGACCACTGCGGTCGGCTACGCCGGTGGATACACGCCCAACCCCTCCTACCAGGAGGTCTGCAGCGGATTGACCGGCCACACCGAGGTCGTCCAGGTGGTGTGGGATCCGAGCATCACGTCGCTCGAGCAGATCCTCAAGGTGTTCTGGGAGAACCACGACCCGACGCAGGGCCATCGTCAGGGCAACGATGTCGGCACCCAGTACCGCTCGGCGATCTACTGGCAGACCGAGGCCGAGCGCGAGGCGGTCCAAGCCAGTGCAGCCATGTTCCAAGAGGCCCTGTCGGCTGCCGGTCTCGGCACGATCACAACCGAGTTGCGCGACCTGGCCGACGCCGGCGGGTTCTACTTCGCCGAGGACTACCACCAGCAGTACCTCAGCCCGTACAAGAACCCGAACGGCTACTGCGGCATGGGCGGCACCGGCGTGTCGTGCCCCATCGGCGTCGCCAGCACCGACTGATCCCACTCCCCCACCATGGATCAGATTCTCGACGTCGACCTGATCGCTTTCGAGCAGGGCACGGCAGCCGAGCGCGCCGCCGTGGTCGACGGGGTGACCCGCAGCCTGGCGACCGGGTTCGTCTACACCGCCCACGACGTCAGCGAGCGACTGCTCGACGAGGCCTACGAAATGTTGGCCACGTTCTTTGCGCTCGACACCGAGACCAAGACCCGCAGCACCGCCGTCGGATCGCACGGGCAGACCGGCTACACCGGGCTCCTGGTCGAGACCGCGGCGACCAGCGATCATCCCGACTGGAAGGAGATGCTCAACTGGAGCGTGCCGGTCGATGCGGGCCATCCGCTACGTGCACAGTTTCCGCATCGCTACCACGATCCGGTGTTGCCTGAGGCCGACGTGCCCGGGATCACCGAGGTCCTGCTCGAGTTCCATCGCAGCATCGCGGACCTCCAACGCCGCTTCCTCCGCATCATCGCCGTCGGCGTCGGCGCCCACGAATCGCTCTTCGACCGAACCGTCGAGCACGGGGCGAACCTCACCCGCGCCATTCGGTACCCACCGATGGAGCAGGCACCGGGGGACCAACACGTATGGGCGGGCGCACACGCGGACATCAACCTGATCACCGCACTCCCGCGAGCGTCAGCTCGGGGACTGCAGGTCGAGGTCGATGGCAGGTGGATCGATGCCGTGCCGCCGGACGGACATGTGATCATCAACACCGGGCTGATGCTCGAGCGCGTAACCAACGGCGTGATCCCACCCGGAATGCACCGCGTCGTCGCCGACCCCGATCAGCCCGGACAGCGATTGTCCGTGGTGCAGTTCTGCCATCCCGCGCCGTGGACAATGCTCACGCCGTTGGCCTGCTGTGTCACCGAGGACCACCCGCAGCGGTTCCTGCCGATCCGCGCGGCCGACGCACTCGACGACGTGCTCTGGCAGATCAACCTGTTCGACGAGTCGAAGCGCGGCTGAGGCCGCCCCGGCTCAGCCACCCAGGACGGTGGCGAGATCCTGGGCGCTGGTGATCGAGAGGCCTCCGGCGATCACGAGGCGATCCTCGCTCACCGACGGGCGAGTGAGCAGGGGAGCGGTCGCAACGGCACCGTCGACCTCGATCGCCAGCACGAGACCGTCGTCGACCGCGGGCGAGTCGCCGATGAACTGGCTGACGATGAAGTTGCGGAACGTGGGCGTGATCCGAAGTTCGACCGCAGGCTGACGGTTGAACTCGACCGCTCGGGCGCCCTCGATCGCTTCGGCTCGGTCGAACCGGGCGGCACCCGGTTCGTAGCACCCTGGCTCACCGACGCGAACCGACTCGGGGACCTGCCCATCGTCGCACGGTCCGCCGGTCACGCCGTCGACGGTCCAGATCGAGACGGAGTCGGGGTCTGCCGTTGGGTCGACGAGGACCCACGGCTCTGGCGGGGCGGTCAGCGGTATGGAGACGTCGTCGAGCGAGACCCAAGATGGTGGAACGACGGGCGGCGACTCAGCCGGCGCAAACGCGATCTGGTAGATCTCGCGGTCCGCCTCGAAGCGCACGAGCTCGGGATCGTCGAAGATCCTCTCGACCTCGCTGGTCGGATCGGGTCCGACCCACCGGTCGACGAAGACACGACCGGGCTCGCCGTTGCACAGGTCTCCGTCGCGCCACACGCCGCCGCCGGGTAGCCGCAGACGACCGGTCGACAGGGCGAGCCCCATCGCATCCGCGAAGAGGCCCAAGGTCGCCTGCTCGAAGCCGCTCTCGACAAAGAAGGGATGGATGTGGATCAGCCCATCGGCGTGACTGTGGATGCCCAGAGGGTCAGCGTCGCTCGTGAACGGCGCGATCACGTCGTCGCAGATGCGCACGACATAGGCGGCATGCCAGTGCGACGACCCTGGGGCTGGGCCGATCGTGGGCAGGCCCTCGGGCGACCCGTCAGCACCGTCGCCATCGGCACCGCGGGCGGCGTCGTCCGTATCGTTCGTGTCGTTGGCGCCCGACGAGTCGAGCTCCGGTCCTGCGTCGCCGACGCCGTCAGTCGCAGACGCAGCCCCGCTCGATGTCAGGGTGCGCGATTCGACCATCTCCGCCGCATCGATCGAACATGACGTCAGGACGAGCGCGACGGTGATGAGCGCCGCCGACGCTCTCCCTCGCCTGCGACGTCGGCTCAGCGTGCGGCGCTCACGCACTCGACGCACACACCGCTGAACAGGACGTCGGTGCGACGAAGTTCGAAACCGTCGAGCGTCGGCGGCACCGCCGGTTCATCGGCGATCCGAAGCTGAATGTCCTGCACCAGGCCGCATTCTTCGCACAGCACGTGGTGGTGACGGGTTCCGACGTTGGGGTCGTACTTGCGCGATCGACCGGCGATCTGAAGTTCGCCGACCTCGCCCAATTCGACGAGTTCGTTGAGGGTGTTGTAGACGGTCGCCCGACTGGTGTCGGGGCGAGCGGACCGCACGCGCTCGAGGACTTCGTCGGCGCTCAGGTGGACGTTGCGTCCCTGGAGTGCGTCGACGACCGCGCGGCGCTGAGGCGTCAGCCGCCACCCGCGGGTCTCGAGGCGCTGCAACAGGTCGTCCATCGTTCGGTCAGGGTATCAGCGCGGCAGTTGGCAACCGGGGCCGCACGCCAGGTGGCGTCGGCCCGAGGCGACCCGGGTCACGAGGCGCCCCACCACCGTTCGTCGCGCCGACGGCTACCGACGTTGAGCACACCACCGAGCATCAGCAGCATGATCGACGCCATGGTGAGCAGGCGCGAGCTCGCTCCGGTGACGGCCAGTGGTGGTGCTGCTGGCACGGGCGGAGCCGGGGCGGGCGGCGGCGTGAACGGACCCGGGTCAGGCGGACCGGTCGGCACATCGATGACGGGGTCGTCGTCCTCGGCCGGCGTTTCGACCGTGTTGTCGTCGCGGTTGTTCGACTCGTCAGGATCGGGCGTCGACGAGCCGACAGCGGCCGCATTGACGAGCTCGACCTCGGCGCCCACCGTCGCGGGAACTCGAACGGTGTACGTCAGGGTGACTTCGCCGTCGACCTCGAGTGCATCCGCGGCGGCACAGGACAGCGACTCGAAGCTCTGGCCGCCCTCGAAGTCGTCCGCGACGGCGACGGCACAGGCCCACCCGTCGGTGTCGGGGAGGACCTCATAGGACAGGCCGGCGGGAAGCTCATCGCTGACCGACGGCGCCTCCGCGGCGTCGGGCCCGAGGTTCGTGATCTGCAATGTGTAGGTCACTGTGGACCCCGGGAACACGAGCGTGTCCGGATTCGACGACTTGACGATCGCCAGGTCGGCTTGCAGCGTGTCGACCGATGCCTGATCGGCGTCGTCGGTCACTGGGGTGTCCGGGTAGGGCTCGCCCGCCTCGTCGACCGGGATGCCGACCACATCGGCCTCGTTGTCGGTGTCGGCGGCGACGGCGGTCGTCGCGCTGACCGTGACCGATCCTGCCGGGGCGATGATGCGGTCTGCGGCGGGAATCGCGACCGCGAGGCCCAACGTGGCGTCGATGACCTCGTCGACCGCCAGGTCGACTCCGCCGACATTGGTCACCGTGAAGCACCACGTGACCGATGCACCGGCGTTGACCGTTGCGGTTTCGCCGGCCTCGGCACAGTCCCCATCGGCCCCGGCCACGACCTGCTTCTGCAGCTCGATACCGGACTCGATGACCAGGGCATCGTTCGTCGCCGTGACGTCGCCGAGGGCGACGATCGGCGTGCCGTCGGGCTGGGAGGGGGTCGCCTCGACCGCCGCCAGGCTGCGCAGCTCGTTTTCGGGGATCGTGTCCTCGGCGGTGAAGATGATCGACTCGCCTGCGGCCAGCGCGGATTCGCCGCTGGCGAACTCGGCAAGGATGTCGAGGTCGGAGAGGCCGAGCGGCAGATCGTCGAAGGTGATGGCGCTCAGCGCGGTGTTTCCGGTGTTGGTGATTTCGAAGCACCACCGCACCGGCGTCTCGAGGCCGTCGATCAGGAGTTCATCGACGCTCTCGACCGCCTGGAGGCAGGACTCCTCGAGCGGGATCACCGTGTTGGCGAGGCTGATGCTCGGGATGAGCTGCTCGGTCGCCGCGATCTGCGCGTCGTCCTGCGCACTCACCGTGCCCTCAGGACCCTGGCCGGAGATCACGGCGGTGTTGCGCAGCGGCGTGCGGTCGCTGACGGTGACGTCATAGCTCGCATCGACGGTCGCCCCGACGGCGAGCACGCCGATCTCGAACTCGCCCGGTGCCTGAGGGTCGGTGATGACCACATCGGTCGCATCGGCGTCGCCGATGTTGCGGGCGGACACGCAGTAGGTGACCGAGTCGGTGATCATCACCTCGAGTCCGTCACCCAGTCCGGGCACGCCGTCTTCGTAGGCCGGGCACGTACCGTTCGGTCCGGCCACCACGGTCTTCACGATCGCAAGGATCGGAACGGCCACCGGTGCCGACGAGATCAAGGCGCTGTCGGAGACGCTCGGAACAGGCCCGCTGGGCCCGTTGCCGGAGACGGTTGCGGTGTTGATGAGCGGTGTGGACTCGGTGATGGTGAGATCGAAGGATCGAGTCGCCTCGGTGCGGGAGGCGAGATTGCCGATCGCGCCGTCGAACTCGGCGGGAGCCTGCGGGTCGCTGATCACGACGTCGGTGGCTTCGGCGAGACCGAGGTTGGCAGCAGTGATGCAGTAGGTGACCGTGTCGCCGTAGTTGACGTCGAGGGCCGGCCCGATGTCCGGGACGCCCGTGGCGAAGACGGGGCAGCGGCCGTCAGGGCCGGGTACGACAGTCTTGACGATGTCGAGCCGGGCACGGGGCGCCACGCTGGGTTCGATCAGCGCAGTGTCGAGGACGGGGGCGATGGCACCGTTGGGGCCGAGGCCCTCGGCCTGGGCGGTGTTGGTGGTCGGCGTGTCGCCTTCGATGACGAGGTCATAGGAGCGGGTCAGCACCTCGCCGACATCGAGGGTGCCGATCGCGCCGTCGAAGCCCGCCGGCGCCTGGGCGTCGGTCAGCGTGACCGCGGTCGCCGCCGAGCCACCGATGTTGCGCAGCGAGATGCAGTAGGTGACGGTGTCCTGGAAGAGGATCGGGAATGGCGAGCCGAGACCGGGCACGCCGTCGTCGAAGCTCGGACACATGCCGCCGGGCCCCTGGACGGCGGTCTTCACGATCTCGAGGACCGGGTCCGGTTGGGGCGACGCAGTGATCTGGGCCTGGTCGGTGTCGTCGGGGACGGGGCCGTTCGGGCCGGTACCACCGACGGCTGCCGTGTTGACCGAAGGTGTCGACGCGTCGACGACGAGCTGGAACGAGCGGCTGGCTTCGGCCCCTACGGCGAGCGCACCGATCAGGCCGTTGAAGCCGGCCGGCGCCTGCGGGTCGGTGATGAGCACGGCGGTCGCGTCGGAACCGGCGTCGTTGCGGACGGTGACGCAGTACGTGACCGTGTCACCGTGGAGCACCGGGAGTGCGTCGCCGAGGCCGTCGACGCCGCCGGCGAGGGTCGACGGACAGGTGGCATCGGCGCCGGGGAGGACGGTCTTGACGATCTGAAGTACCGGGTCGGGCTGCGGGACGGCGTCGATGATCGCCTGGTCGCTGTCGGTGGGGAGCGCGCCGTTCGGCCCGCTCCCGTTCACGACCGCGGTGTTGAGTGCGGGGGTGGTTGCGTCGACGACGACGTCGTACGAACGGGTGGCCTGGGCACCGATGGCGAGCAGGCCGATGTCGCCGTCGAAGCCGGCGGGGGCTTGCGCGTCGGTGATCGTGACCCCGGTCGCGGGATTGCCGCCGCTGTTGGCCACCGTGATGCAGTAGGTGACGGTCTCGCCATAGACGGCGGGCAGTGCGGGGCCGGCGCCGATGACGCCACCGGCGAAGTCGGGGCAGGTTCCGTTCGGACCGACGATGGCCGTCTTGACGATCTGGACGACGGGGTCGGGTTGGGGCGAGACCTCGATGAGGGCACTGTCTTGGGCGGAAGCGACCGGCCCGTAGGGTCCGTTACCGCTGACGGTGGCGGTGTTGAGGGTCGGGGTGAACTCGCCGACGATCACGTCGAACGATCGAGTCGCGTCGTCGTCGACGGCCAGGTTGCCGATCGAGCCGTCGAAGCCGGCTGGGGCTTGGGCGTCCGCGATGGCAACGTTGGTCGCGTCGCCCGGACCGCTGTTGCGGACCGACAGGCAGTAGGTCGCGGTTTCCCCCTCGAGCAGTCCGAGCGCAGGGCCGACGCCTTCGACACCGTCGTCGTAGGTCGGGCAGAGCCCACCAGGCCCCTCGATGACGGTCTTGACGATGTCGAGGGATGGCTCGGGAAGTGGGGTGACCGAGATGACCGCGGTGTCGCTGACGGGGCCCAGCGAGGAGAGGCCGAGTGATACGCCATTCGGGCCGAGGCCCTGCGCGATGGCGGTGTTGGTCGTTGCCGTCAGCAGGGTGGCCTCGAGGTCGTACGAGGTCGACGCCTCGCCACCCGGGGCGATCGTGCCGAGGCTGACGTCGCCGTTCGGATTCTGGACATCGGACACGAGCACGCTCGACGCCGGGCTCTCGCCCGGATTCGCAACGCTGATGCAATAGGTCACCGTGGTGCGGTCGTCGATGACGAGGGCGGGACCGTCGCCGCGGGTTCCGCCGGCGAAGTCGGGGCACGTACCGTTGGGGCCGGGCACGGCAGTCTTGACGATGTCGAGTCCGGCCGGCGGGCACGGGAAGACGACCTCGGTTGCGTCATCGACACCGCCGGCACCGTTGTCGTCGCCGGGCGCGGGGTTGAGTCCGTCGTCGGACTGGTCGGTGACGCTCACGTTGGCGGCCGAGGCCGACACCGTGGCCTGGTTCAGGTACGTGTACCCGACAGCGCAGTCGCTCCAGGCGGCCTGATTCAGGTCGGGCGTGTAGCGCAGGTCGAGGGTGATCAGCTGGTCGGTCTCGGCGCTGAGCGATGCACCGGCACCGAGAACTTGGGTGTCGCTGACGCCGTCATAGCCGGCGTTGATCGGCAAGGCGCCGCCGGGATTCGCGACCGAGAGGATCTCGATGTCGGCGAACGCCGAATCAGCCAACGGTTCGATGAGCTGGAGGGAGTCGAGTGAGATGCCGCTCGGCGCCGCGGTGAGGAAATCGGCTGGAGCGGCGCCCTGCGCAGCCAGGATGGCCGCCGAGACGGTGGCGGCCGAGGGCAGGTTGTTGCGGATGCGCAACTCGAAGCTGACGTCGAAGCTGGAGCCGTTCCAGGTCGGCCCGGCCACGAGCGCCTTGGACGCGCCGGCCGCCTCGCAGCCGCCGCCCACGGCGAAGCCACTCTGACCACTGCCGGTGTCTCGCTCGATGTCGATGCCCGTGACCGCGCCGAGCAGGTCGACCTGGACCCGAGCTGCGAGCGCTTCGGAACCTTCGGGGACGGTGTCGGTGTCGTTGAACAGCACCTCGCTGCTCGTGCCGGAGAAGGTGAAGTCGGCGTCGCCGGCGAAGACGGCGATCTCGGCGTCGGGGTCGGTCCATGCGGGACGGACGAAGAAGCCCTCGTTGTCGCGGTCGATGTCGGTGAAGACCCACTGGCTGTAGAAGAGCGGCTCGGAGAGGGCGATGGTGGCCTCGTCGCCAGCGGCCATTTCGACACCCTTGGGCTGGTCGTTGGCGACGCCTTCGCCTCCGAAGGGGAAGAAGCCCGGGTACTGGTCGTCGGTGATGCCCTCGGCCGTGATGTCCAGGGTCATCGTGATGCCATCGGTGGTTACCGAGGCTTCGGGCCCCGGACCAGGATCGAGGCGGCCGATGGGAGTGACGTTCTCGGGGAACGGGTCGAAATAGGTCGGGCTCTCGCAATACGGAATCGGGTTCGGAGCGGGCCCGAAGTAGGCCGGACCCGCCGCCCCCGTGACCGGTCCGGAGTAGGGCGGGCCTTGTGCACCGGCCTGGGGAATCGCGGCGACGACCGACGCAACCAATGCCACGACCAGTCCAAGGAGCACGGCGGACCGGCGCCCAGTGCCCGAGCGCTGTCGATGCGACGTACCCATGTTCCACCCTCCGGACGTGACCGCCGAGAGGCCAATGTTAGGACACGGCTCTCGAAGACGCCCAGGGCGAATTCGGGGTATCGGGCCATCGTTCACCCCTCTTGAACGTGGCGCGTGCTGGGCGTCGCGCGCACCGTGGCATGATTGTTGACAATCCCGCCAGATGGCACACTCTGCCGGTGGAATTCGACTCGGGCGTTCGCTGCATGGTGATGCGTGGAGGCTCCTCGAAGGGCGCCTACTTCGTCGAAGAGGACCTCCCCGCCGATCCTGCGGAGCGAGACTCGCTGCTGCTGCGCATCATGGGAACGCCCGATCCCCGCCAGATCGATGGCATCGGTGGAGCCCACCCGCTCACGAGCAAGGTGGCGATCATCGCACCAAGCGCGACCGACGGCGTCGACGTCGAGTACCTGTTTCTGCAGCTTGGCGTCGAGGACGAGCTCGTGAGCGACCGTCAGAATTGCGGCAACCTGCTGGCAGGTGTCGCTCCGTTCGCCGTTGAGCGCGGCCTGGTTCGGGCGGAGGGCAGCGGTCCGCGGGAAGTTCGGGTGCTGATGCGCAACACCGGTGCGATCGCAACTGCGTCGATCGCCGTGCGCGACGGCCTGCCGGTCTACGTGGGCCCGACCGCCATCAGCGGTGTTCCCGGGACGGCGTCGCCGATTCGCCTCGACTTCGAAGACGTGGCCGGCGGATCCTGCGGCGCATTGCTGCCGACCGGGAACCGGAGCGACACGATCGACGGTGTTGCGTGCACCCTCATCGACAACGGCATGCCGGTCGTCGTGATGTTGGCGTCGGACCTCGGTGTCGACGGATCGGAGACGCCGGCCGACCTCGAGGCGAACGAGGATCTGCGTACGCGACTGGAGTCGATCCGGCTCGCCGCGGGTCCTTTGATGAACCTTGGCGACGTGGCCGACACCACCGTGCCGAAGCTGACCATGGTCTCCGCGCCGCGGACCGACTCCGGCGATCTGTGCACGCGCACCTTCATCCCACACCGCTGCCATGATGCGATCGGCGTCCTTGGTGCCGTGTCGGTCGCGACGGCTGCGGTTCTGCCGGGCACGCCCGCGGCCGACCTGCTCGCCGGTGGCGCCGACGGCTCGATCGTGCTGGAACATCCGACCGGGTCGTTCGAGGCCGCGGTCTCGTTGAGGACGGAGAGCGCCACACCGATCGTCGAACGGGCGGGGATCATCCGCACCGCCCGCAAGCTGATTGACGGCATCGTCTTTCCACGGGACTACTGATGGCGAGGGAGATGGCATGACACCTGACGAGATGCGTCCGTGGGCCAGCCCACCTCATGATCCGCTACCGGAGCCGACCGTGTCCGGCCCGAACCCGTCGGCGTCGAAGCCCGTACGAATCGCACCTCCGCCCAACGCCTGCGATGCGCACTGCCACGTATTCGGGCCGGCGGCGAGCTTCCCCTTCTCTCCCACCCGCAGCTACACACCGCCCGACTCCGGTGTCGACGACTTCCTCCGACTACAAGACACGCTCGGCCTGAGGCGTGCGGTTCTCGTGCAGGCGAGCTGCCATGGCGCAGACAACAGCGCGATGCTCGATGCCATCGTCCGCGGCGACGGCCGGTTCGCCGGAGTGGCGATGATCGACGAGTCCTACTCCGATGACGACCTCCGCATGCTGCACGACCATCGCGTGCGGGGCACGCGGTTCAACTTCGTGGAACACCTCGGTGGGCAGCCCGACCTCGACGTGTTCTGGCGGCTGGTCCGTCGGGTCGAGCCGCTGGGCTGGCACATCGTGTTGCACTTCGACGCCAAGGATCTGCCCGAACACGCCGAACTCCTCGACGCGCTGCCGGTTCCCTACGTGATCGACCACATGGCGCGGGTGCCCGCCGGCGACGGCGTCGACCAGGAGCCGTTCCAGTACCTGCTCGACCGGATGCGCACCGACGAGAAGTGCTGGGTGAAGATCAGCTGCGCCGAGCGACTCACCGAGGGTCGCGTGGCGCCGTACGACGACGTCGTGCCGTTCGCCCAAGCGTTGGTCGAGGCCGCCCCCGACCGGATCCTGTGGGGAACCGACTGGCCACATCCCAACCTCACGGTGATGCCCAACGAGGGGCATCTCCTGGACCTGCTGGTCGACTTCGTGCCTGACGAGGCGATCCGCAATCAGATCCTCG
The DNA here is from genome assembly GCA_039028435.1 of Actinomycetota bacterium. Classification (GTDB taxonomy): domain Bacteria; phylum Actinomycetota; class Acidimicrobiia; order Acidimicrobiales; family UBA10347; genus UBA10347. The sequence continues at coordinate 19,492 of JBCCIC010000001.1, forward strand.
TCGACAATCCGGCGCGCCTCTATCCGTTCGACTGATGCGCGACTCCGGTGACCGCTGAGCGCAGCCGAGGCCTCGGCCCGCGCGAGTTCATCGCGTTCGTCGCGCTGATCAGCGCCTCGTCGGCACTGGCGATCGACATCATGCTGCCGGCGTTTGCCGACATGCGCGACCAGTTCGACCTCGATGACGATGCAACCGACCTGTCGCTCACGCTCACGCTGTTCTTCGTCGGCAACGGGGTCGGCAACTTCTTCGCCGGACCGCTGGCCGATGCGATCGGTCGACGCCGCCTGTTGCAGGCCTCGATGGCGATGTACTTCGGCGCCGCGGTGCTGGCCGGATTGGCGACGTCGCTCTGGCTGCTGTTCGCCGCCCGGTTCCTGTGGGGCTTCGCCGCCGCTGGGCCGCGGGTGTTATCGCAGGCGATCGTCCGCGACCGCCACTCGGGCGATGCGATGGCACGGGTGATGACGCTCGTGCACGCCGCATTCACGATCGGCCCGATCGCGGCGCCGATCATCGGTGCGGGACTCGTTGAGCTTGGCTCATGGCGCTGGGTGATGTGGTTCGGCGCATTCATCGCCACGGTGGTGATGCTCTGGTCGACCCGGTTCGAGGAGTCGCTGGCACCCGAGGACCGCCGCCGCTTCGATCCCGCCACCGTGTTCCGCGGGTATTCGGCGGTGATGGCGAACCCGGTGATGCGGGGCTACACGATCGCCGTCACCTTCGGTTTCGGAGCGTTCTATTCGTTCCTTGCTTCGACCGAGTTGATCTTCGACGACGTGTTCGACCGGTCGTCGTGGTTCGTGCCGTACTTCTCGATCGTCAGCGCGATGTTCGGACTGACGGCGATCGGCGCGAACCGATTCCTGCAGCGTCGAACCGGCACCGAGCTCATCACCCTCGGTGGCGCATCGATGGTCGTCTTCTCGGTCGCGTTGCTCGGGCTCGCACTGGCGACCGACGGCCGACCGGCGTTTGTCGTGTTCATCTTCGTGTTCGCGTTGGCGAACGCCAGCCACGTCGCGGTGTTTCCCACGATGAACAGCCTGGCGCTCGAGCCAATGGGCAAGCTCGCTGGAACGGCCGCCGCAGTGCTCGGAGTCACGACCTCGATCATCGCCGCGCTGCTCGGCTCGCTGATCGACCGCGCCATCGATGGGTCGATCACACCATTGGCAATCGGCTACACGATCTACTCCTCGCTCGCCTTCGCCGCGCAATACCGCACCACCCGCCGGCATCAGCGCGCTGCGCTGGCTTCGACCGGGTGACGAGCGCCATGACTCGTCGACTTGTCTATCGAACATACGTTCGATACAATGGAACACATGGCGGAGCACCACGTCGCCACAACTGATCATCCGTTGCGCACGCTCGAGGAGGCGCTCGACAGGGTTGCCGGTACGAGCTGGATTGGGCTCGATGACACGGTCCTGCTCGATGCGCTGGCGGCATTGCCGCGGTTGAAGAACCGCTTCGATGCGCTGACCGGCGAGATCGCGGTGGCTGCCGAGCAGGGAGCCGTACAGCGCGCCGGATCTCGCAAGGCGTCGATCTGGATCGGTGCCAACACCAACGCGTCGCCGGCCCAGATACGCCACGGCGTGACCACGGCGAAGTGGCTGCTCGACTTCGCCAGGTTCCGCGATGCTCACGAGCGCGGTGTCTTGAGCCGGCGCCACATCGATCGGCTTCGCGCTGCTGATCGTGTGCCGACCCACCTCGCCATGGTCGACGACCAGGACATGCTTCTCGGCTTCGCCGCGGAGCTCTCGCTGTCCGACTTCGAGCGGGCGCTGCAGTACTGGATCAACGCCGTCGACCCGGATGGCACGATCCCCGACGACCAGATCCGGCGCAACAAGGTCGTGCTCAAGCGCCACGGTGATGGATCGGTCGACCTGCACGCGAGCCTTGACCCACTGCTCGGCACTGCGGTCTACAACGCCATCGAGGCGGAGACCCAGAAGGTCCGACGAGACGACGGCGATGACATCGTGCGGCCCCAATCGCATCGCAGCGCACAAGCGCTCGTCGACCTCGTCAGCCGGGGTGCGCAGCGCAGCGACGGGTCCGGTTCCCCGCCGCTCATCAATGTCGTCATGGGTGAGCGACTCGCGGAGCAGCTCCTGCTCGCCGAGGCCGACCCACGGGCCGAGATCAGCCCGCGCGTCGATGACCCCAACTTCCGGTGTGAGTTCATCGACGGCACACCGCTCCACCCGCGACTCGCCAAGGCGCTGCTCGGTGTGGCCGAGCTCCGTCGCATCGTGCTCGACGCCGCCTCCCGGCCGATCGACGTGTCGGTCGCAGCTCGCTCGTTCCCGCAGTGGATGCGCGATGCAGCCCTCGTCAGTTCACGCGGCCGGTGCCGCGAACACGGCTGCGATGCGCGCTTCCACTGGCTGCACGCCGATCATCGTCGGCCGCACGCAAAGGGCGGGCAGACCCGGCTCGAAAACCTCGATCCACTCTGTGAATCGGCCAACCTGGCCAAGTCCGACTCCTGGGATCCGAACCACGACAAACCGGCGGCGTGAGGCACGCTTCCGCACACCGAATGGCCGGCGTCGAACGAGTCGACGGACTCAGCTCTCCGGCCAGGACTGCAGCACCTCGACGACCGAAGCCAGATGGGCTTCCATGGTCGAGCGCGCCGCCGCGGCGTCGCCGCTGACCACCGCCTCGATGATGGCGAGATGCTGCGCGAGCGAGTCCTCGACGCGGCCCGGCAAGGTCGCGAGACGGAAGCGATGTTGGGCACCGCGGTTGCGCAGTTGCCGCACCAGCTTGGCGGCGACGTCGTGGCCGCTGGCGTCGCGGATCACACCGTGCAGCGCACCGTTCAACGCGGAGTAGGCGCCTCGATCCCCGGCCTCGACTGCGGCTTGCATGTCACGCCCGATCGACTCCAGCACCTCGCGCTGCACATCGTCGGCATTGATGGCGGCGCCCTCGGCGATCAACCCTTCCAATGCCCTACGGGCCTCGGTGATCTGGATCGCCTCGTCGATGGCGACATCGCGCACCTTGGCGCCCCGGTTCACCTCGCGGTCGACCAACCCCTCGGCCGCCAACTCCACGATCGCCGTGCGGACCGCCATGCGACCACAGTCGTATTGGTCGGTCAGCCGGAGCTCGACGAGCCGGTCACCCGGGCGGAAGTGGCCCTCGAGGATGTCGGCTCGCAGTTCGTCGGTGATCGAGTCACGTTGGCCCATTGGCCGACCATTCTTGCGTACCCGTCGGCTGCAAAGGAGCCGCTGCGCCACGTCGACGGATCCTCGACTAGCTTCGAAGGGAGCGGAATGAGCCGGGGGCAGGCACGTTGAGCGGCGGAGTATTCGAAGAACGACCCATCGACGGCGTTCCCGGCATCGCGAACCCGACCAAGCTCGGCGAGGGCGGTTTCGGTGAGGTGTTTCTCGCCGAAGAAGCGGGACTCGGCCGTCGCGTGGCCGTGAAGATCCTGTCGATCCGTCCAGACGAAGGTGCGATCCGCCGCTTCGAACGTGAGAGCGTCGCCCTCGGTTCGCTGTCCGCTCATCCGAACATCGTCACGCTCTATCGAGTCGGCGTGACCGATCGGGGCTTCCCGTTCCTCGTAATGGAGTTCGCGTCGAACGGATCGCTCGCCGACACGATCGGCGAGCGAGGTCGCTTCGGCTGGGAGGAAGCGTTCGAGATCGGAACCGGTGTCTGCTCGGCCCTGGCGGAGGCCCATTCGCGGGGCGTGTACCACCGGGACATCAAGCCGGAGAACATCTTCGTCTCCCAGTTCGGGGTGCCCCTGTTGGGTGACTTCGGCATCGCCAGTCTCGTCGATTCGACCAAGTCGCAGAGCCGGACCCTGACCGCCACGCTGGCCCACGCGAGCCCCGAGCAGCTGTCGGGTCTGGAGATCGACGGGCGTTCCGACATCTACTCGCTCGGTTCGACACTGTTCGAGCTCATCGATGGCCATCCGGCGTTCGTCCGGCCGGGCGAACGCCACGACATGCTGGCCATCGTGGGCCGGGTCGCCACCAGCGATCCACCTCCGCTGGCCGATGTGTCCGAACACGCTGCGGCAGCGATCAGCCAGGCGATGGCGAAAGATGCCGATGATCGTCCGGCCGATGCCGAGGCGTTCCGAGCGCAACTCGAGGACGCGCTGGCTCGTCATCGAGGCCGAGCCCGCGTAACCGAGCCGGCGGAGCCTGACGAAGCGACCGCGAGCGTCGTCGCCAAACCGGAGGCTGAACCCACGCCACTTCCGGTCGAGGAGCCCGTGACCGAACCCGATGCGGAACCCATCGGCGAAGGATCGCCGTTCCCGGGTGACGCGGGTCCGAGCGAGACTGCGCAACCGTTCGCCCCGCCCACCGAGACGCCAGCGAATCGTGGCGCGACGGCGGACATCGAGGCGCCGACGACACCCGAGGACAAGCGCAGTCGACGAGGTGGCCAGTTTGCATTCGCGGCAGCGATGGCAGCCATCGCGATTGCACTCGTTGTCGTGTTCACGAACCGATCGTCGACCACTGGGATTACGCCGACCGCCACGCCCGGCGTCGAGGTGGCCGAGGGCCCCACCCCGGAAGACAACCCCGCGCCAACCAGCGACAACGACCAGCCGGCCCCGACTTCCACGCCGACACCGCGGCCCACAGCAACCCCGAGGCCGACGGCTACCGCCACCCCGCGGCCCACAGCGACCCCGCGCCCGGCGCCGCCACCCAATCCCACGATTCCGCCGGGCACCTTCTCACCGATTGCGCTGCCGTCGAGCGAGGTCACGATCCCGGTCGGGACGGGCGTGGTCATCACGCCTGGGCGTTCCGATCTACGAGCGAATCACCAGGCCGGGCACACCTCGATCTACTTCAACAGCGCCAACCGCGGCGAGGTCGGCCTGTTTGTCCCGTGGGCTCGGCCCGACGGCACCCGCCTGACCTCGTTCAACGCGGTGATCGATGATCTGGAAGACCGGCTCGGCCTGTCGCAATCGGGCAGTAGCGAGATCGGCGGCCGCCGAGCGCTCACGTTCGTGCCCGGCGCGTCGAGCAACCTGCGCGAGTTCGAGCTGGGTTACGTGACGGGTCCCGAGGGATTCGGCGTGACCAATGCCGGGTGGCTGATGCCGAGCGAGCTCCGCCTGTGGCTCATCGACGCGCCCGGGGGCCCGATCGCCCTCACGGTCGAGGCGTTGGAGTCCGATGCCGAGTTCTTCAACGTCGCGCTGGAACTCCGTGGTCAGCTGATCCAGCAGATGCGCTTCGCCGGCTGACCCGACGCGTTGCGACGCCGGCTACAGGTCGTCGGCCGAGTCGAGGAACTCGATGCCCATCCCAATGGCCTTGTCGCGCAAGCCATAGAAGTCGAAGCCCAGTTCGCCGGCTTCGAGGCGTGCCCGTGTGCCAGCTTCCTTGTCCAGCCGAGCCCGCGTGCCGTCAAGCGCCCACGACGCCTCGGCCCGTGGCACGATCACGACGCCATCGTCGTCGGCGCACACGACATCGCCGGGCTCGATCGTGATCCCACCGATGGCGACGGGCACATTGACCGATCCCGGCGTGTTCTTGACCGTGCCCTGGCAGGACACGTGTCGAGTCCAAACCGGGAACCTCATCTCCCGAAGATCCATCGTGTCTCGCACCGCTGCGTCGATCACCAGACCCCGCACACCATGGGCCATGAGCGACGACGCCAACAGGTCGCCGAAGGCACCGTGCGTGGAGGGAGCCGTGACCGCGACGACGAGCACATCCCCTGGCCGGCAGCACTCGACCGCGGCGTGGATCATGAGGTTGTCACCGGGATGCGAGAGCACGGTCACCGCGCTTCCGCCGACCCGAGTGTCCTGCTGGATGGCTCCCAGCTCCGGACCGAGATAGCCGCGCCGGCCGATCGCCTCGTGCACCGTCGCCGTGCCGGCCGCGCCCAGCTCGTCGACGACTGCCGCATCGGCCCGCTCGATGTTTCGGATGACCACGTGTCTTCCCTGCATCATGCCGGGACCTCCAGACGGGGATAGACGCGGCGGATGTTGTCATCGAACACCCGCTGCTTGTCCGCGTCGCTGAGCGCGGAGTTGTCGATGTAGATCTTCGTGTCGTCCCAGTACTCGCCGGTATCGGGATTGACGCCACGCACCGCGCCCACCATCTCACTGGCGAAGAGGATGTTCGACGCCGGCACGACGTCGACGAGAAGATCGATACCCGGCTGGTGGTACACGCAGGTGTCGTAGAAGATGTGGTCGAGCAGGCCATCGAAGTCCCAGCCCTTGTCCTGGGCCATCCCCTTGAACCGACCCCAGTGGTACGGAACCGCTCCCCCACCGTGCGGGATCACCCAACGCAGTCCGGGGAAGTCGGCCATGAACCCGGAACTCAGTGCCTGCATGAAGGCCGTGGTGTCGGCACCGAGGTAGTGCGAACCGGTCGTGAAGAAGTGGTCATTGCAGCTGGCGGACACGTGGATCATCCCCGGCACGTCGAGCTCCTGCATCGCCTCCCACAGCGGCCACCAGTAGCGGTCGAAGAGCGGTGGTCCGTTCCAATGCCCGCCGCTCGGATCGGGGTTTACGTTGCAGCCGACGAAGCCCATCTCGTCGACACAGCGGCGCAGCTCGCGAACCGAACCGTCGATCGGCGCCCCGGGCGACTGCGGCAGCTGGCAGACCGGAGCGAAGTTCTCTGGGTACAGGTCGCAGACCCGGCGGATCAGCTCGTTCTGATGCTGGGACCAGAACGTCGACGTGTGCTCGTTGCCCACGTGATGGGCCATCCAACTGGCACGCGGCGAGAAGATCGTCAGGTCGGCGCCACGGTCCCGCTGCAGTCGAAGCTGGTTGTTCTCGATCGAGTCGCGGATCTCGTCATCGCTGACGACGACGGTTCCCTTCTCGCCCACGAAGGCCGGATCGGCGGCGACGGCGTCCTTCTGTGCGTTGCGCCAGGTCTCGACCCCCGAAGGGGTCGTCGTGTAGTGCCCGTGGCAGTCGATGATCATCGCCAGGCATGGTGGCCAGCCCCGACCAGATTGTCAACAATCTGGTACCTTCGGCGTCGATGGCAGTCGACAAGCCCTACACCGACATCCCCGGCACGACGATCTTCGACACCGAGCAGGCCGCCAAGGGCTACTGGCTGAATCAGTTCGCGATGTCGCTCAGCAGCGCCGCGAATCGCGAGCGCTTCCTCGCCGACGAGGACGCCTACCTCGACGAATGGAAGATGACCGAGGACCAGAAGCAGGGCGTGCGCGATCGTGACCTCAACCAGTTGATCGAACTCGGCGGCAACATCTACTACCTGGCCAAGATCCGAGCGGCCGAGGGCTGGACCTATGCCGCAATCGTCGCCTCGATGACCGAGCACACCGCCGAGGAGCACACGGCGATGATGTTCGCCGGCGGACGGTCGATCGAGGGCAACCGCTACACCCACGAGCAGGGCGGCACCGAGCCGGCCGACGCGATCGATGGAGACGTCTGATGGGCGCTCGACTCACCGGAAGTGCCTACACCTCGCACGTTCCCGCCATGGGTGTCGCCATGGACCTCGACAAGACCGGCGAAGAGCACTGGCAACCGTTGTTCGACGGCATCACGCCGGCCCGGGAGTGGATGGCCGAGAATCCGCCCGACGTCGTGATCCTCGTCTACAACGACCACGCCAACGCGTTCAGCCTCCAGCTCGTCCCGACGTTCGCACTCGGTATGGGCGCGGAGTACGCGCCGGCCGACGAGGGCTGGGGACCCCGACCGGTCCCGAAGGTCGAGGGTCATCCCGAGCTGGCCGCGCATCTCGCCCACTCGGTGATCCAGCAGGACTTCGACCTCACACTCGTCCACGAGATGGATGTCGATCACGGCTGCACGGTGCCGCTCTCGCTGTTCTTCGGCCAGCCCGAGGCATGGCCGTGCAAGGTCATTCCGTTGGCGGTCAACGTGGTCCTGTATCCGGTTCCGTCCGGGCGGCGCTGCCTCGAACTCGGCAAGGCGATCCGCCGGGCCGTCGACACCTACGACGACGATCTCAACGTGCAGATCTGGGGAACCGGCGGGATGAGCCATCAGCTGCAGGGAGCCCGCGGCGGGCTCATCAACAGCGAGTTCGATCACGCGTTCCTCGACCAGATGGTCAACGACCCAGAGGCCTGCGCCCAGATCCCCCATGTCGAATACGTGCGCGAGGCCGGTTCCGAGGGCATCGAGCTGGTCATGTGGCTGATCGCCCGCGGCGCGATGAGTGACTTGCATGGCGGCGCGGCACCGGTCGAGCGCCACCGGCTGTACCACGTGCCCGCGAGCAACACCGCGGTCGGTCAGCTCATCCTCGAGGAAGCGGGCTAGAGCACCGCTCGGGCGCTGGGCCAGACTGGCGTCGATGCGAACCCAGGTTGCGATCATCGGTGCCGGGCCGGCCGGCACCTTGCTGTCGCATCTCCTGGCTCGGGCCGGCATCGAGTCGATCGTCGTCGAGCGCCAGAGCCGGGAGCACGTGCTGAGCCGTATCCGGGCCGGTGTGCTCGAGTGGGGCACCGTCGAGACCCTGCGCGCCGCTGGACTTGGCGCGCGCCTCGATGCCGAAGGCCACGTGCACGACACGATCAACATTGCGTATCGCGGTCAGGAGTTGCTTTCGGTCGACACCTACGACGCCGTTGGCAAGCGCATGATGGGCTACGGCCAGACCATGATCCAGGAGGACCTCTACGCCGCCGCCGACGCCCGGAGCCAGCAGATCATCTTCGAAGCCGAGGATGTCGCGCTGCGCGAAGTCGAGAGCGACTCGCCGCGGGTCACGTTCACCGCCAACGGCGATCACCACGAGATCGAGTGTGACTACATCGCCGGATGTGATGGGTTCCACGGGCCGGGCCGCCAGGCGATTCCCGAATCAGCGCGCACCGAGTTCGTCAAGGAGTACCCCTTCGGCTGGCTCGGCATCCTGTCGGAGACGGCGCCGCTTCCGATCCTGATGTACGCCAACTCGCCCCAGGGTTTTGCCCTTTGCTCGATGCGCAGTCCGACGCTGAGCCGGTACTACGTCCAGTGCCCGCTGACCGACACCGTCGACGACTGGTCAGACGACCGCTTCTGGTCCGAGCTGTTCGACCGCATCCCCGCGGATCAGGCAGCTCGGATCGAGACCGGCCCGTCGATCGAGAAGTCCATCGCCCCACTGCGGAGCTTCGTGTCCGAACCGATCAGCTGGGGGCGCCTGCACCTGGCCGGCGATGCGGCCCACATCGTGCCCCCGACCGGCGCCAAGGGTTTGAACCTCGCCGTGAGCGACGTCGTCTACCTGAGTCGAGCGATCGCCGCCGCCTACGCGGGTGATCCGGAGCCGCTCGCGGGCTACGGCGAAACCGCGCTGCGGCGAGTCTGGGGTGCGGTGCGCTTCTCGTGGTGGCTGACGTCGCTGCTCCATCGCTTCCCCGACCAGACCGCGTTCGACCAGCGAGCGCAGGAACAGGAACTCGAGTACCTGCACGCCTCGACGAGCTATCAGCAGACGCTCTGCGAGCAATACGTGGGCTTCCCGCTCTGAATCGACGGAGCGAGACCAGGCTCAGCTGAGCGGCGGCGCGGTCTGCAAACCTCCGTTGGCGAGGAGATCGTTGGGCGATCCGTCCAGGATCAGGCCCGAATCGCCGAGGTTCCGCTGGTAGATCTCTTCGTAGTTGCCAACCTGCGCCAGAATGCGGCGCGGATAGTCGGCGACGAGACCGAGGGTCGGCTCAAAGGCCTCGGTGCCGACGATGCGCAACGCACTCGGGTCGGTCCCGGCGTAGGTGTCGACGTTCGTCGAGTCCACGCCGACCTGCCACGCCTGCACCGGGAGCATCACGGCTGCGGCAACCGCCTGCGACCACTCGGGGTCATCGGCAGGCACCGCGATCGACAATGGTTCGCCAGTGGCCCAGTCCGGGAGGATCACCTGATCCCCGGGACGCTCGGCCTGCGATCGAAGCTGATCGAGCAGCGTGACCGCAGTCGCGAGGACCTCACACGAGCCGTCCTCATAGGCTTCGAACGCGACCTCGAGGTTGACGTACGAGTCGATCGTGACATCGATGCCAGAGGCAGACGAGCGAGACGACAGCTCGGTGACACTTCCGGGTCCGGCACAAACCGCTTTGCCCGCGAGGTCGCGAAACGTCGAGCTCGTCGTGAAATCTCCGACGTGACGGCAGCTACCTCGCTACCAGCTGCGACGCTCGATGATCCCGGTGATGTGGCGGTCGCAACCGGCAGCGGACTGCCGCCCCGGTCGGTCACTGCAGCGACCGGCTCGACGGGCGGGTGCCGCAGCGCTTCGACCGAATCGACGAAGGTCGTAAGGTCGGCGGGTCGATCGACCGGCGACTTTGCCAACCCGGCCAGGACGACGTCGGCGAGAGCAGACGGCGCAATGGTTGGCTCGAGCCGGGGCGGGTCCTCGTGGAGGATTCGATACATCAGCGGACCGAGGCCTTCGTCGTTGTCGCGCTCGAACGGAGCGGAGGCGGCGATGACCGTGTGCAGGGTAGATGCGAGGGAGTAGAGGTCGGATCGCTTGTCCCGCCGGTTCTGGAACGTCTCAGGCGGGGCGTGCAACCAACTCGCGGCGACTCCCGTCGATGTGATGCTGTGGTCACCCTGGCGAGCGATGCCGAAGTCGGTGAGGAGCGGTTGACCGTTGGCGGAGATGAGGATGTTCTCGGGCTTCACGTCGCGATGCAACACGCCGGCGTCGTGCACGTAGGCCAACGCCTGTCCGATCGGGATGATCAGATCGACCGCCTCGTGCCAAGGCAGCCCGCCGGCGCGCACGCGATCGGCGAGGCTTCCGCCTTCGACCAGCTCCATGATCAGGTACGGGCGTTCGGTCGCCGTGTAGCCCGCATGGTGCACCGTGACGACGTTGGGATGCTGCGAGAGGCGACCCATCACCTGGCATTCCTGCTCGAAGCGCCGGCGATCGCGATCACTGGACAGCTTGTCGAGCACCTTCACGGCCACCCGCGTGCCGAGAAGGGTGTTGGTTGCCGCGTAGACCACGCTGAAGCCGCCGCGACCGACCTCGCGCACATCGCTCAGATGGTCGATGCCCAACGTGATGGCCTCGTCGGCCATGCTGCCTCCCGGTCCCTTCGTCGTCGGCCCGCGACCCGACGCAGCACCAACCTAGTTCCTCCGTGGAATCCGGTCCGATGGAGCCTGTGCCGGTCGCGTTGTAGCGTCCTCCCGTGACCGATTCGCCGTACCTCGATCTCACGGACCCGGCGGTGCTCGCCGACCTGCATCCGACGATCGACCGACTGCGTGCGGAGGGCCATCTCCACGCTCGGACCGACGACGGGATCGTGTTCTTCGACCAGCGAGACGCGGCCTGGGTCATGCGCTGCACCGACTTCCGCTTCAAGTTCGTCGACATCGATGCCGCCACGAGTCCGTACCTGGCCCGGGCGATCGAGCACGAGCTGCTGAACATGCACGGCGAGGCCCACGCTCGGATGCGGCGCCTGGTCGGAGCGGCGCTTCGCGATCGCGTCGAGGACGAACTTCGCGACCGGATCGCCCAGGTTGCCGACGACCTGATCGACGCGCTGCCCGGCGCAGGTGTCGTCGACCTCTGCGCCGACTTCGCGACACCGCTTCCCGGCAGGGTGCTCGGGCCGATGTACGGCATCCCCTACGACGATGCGACGGAGTTCAACGAGTGGATCCGGATCGGCGGCCGGAAACTCGATGCGCTGATGAATGGTGATCCGATCGATGAGATCGAAGCCGCGAATCGGTCGATGCACGACTATCTCCGAGGCCTCCTCGAGACGCGACGCAGCGCGCTCGGTGGCGACATCTTCAGCGAGCTCATCGTGGCCGAGGTCGACGGCGATCGTCTGGGCGAAGACGAGCTCGTGTATCTGACCACTGAGCTGGCGTCAGCCGGAGTCGACACCACGCGGGACCAGCTCCCGCTGATCCTCCTGATGCTCTTGCGTCACCCGAATCAGCTCGCGTTGCTGGCGGCCGATCCGTCGCTGGCGATGAGCGCGGTCGACGAGGGCATGAGGATGGCACCGCTCCCCTGGTTGATTCCGCACGAGGCGTTGCACGACATCGAGTACGAAGGCCTGCACATCGCCGCAGGCGAGGTCGTCTCGGTGCTCGTACCGGCGGCGAATCGCGATCCCGCCGCCGTCGACCGTCCGGGCGAATTCGACATCACCAGACCGAGAGTGCGCAACTTCAGCTTCGGGCAGGGTGCGCACGTCTGCCCGGCGGCGACGCTCGCCCGGGTCGAGATGGCGATCGCGCTCGAACGTCTGGTGTCGCAACTGGTGACGATGCGGCTCGTCGAGGATCCGGCGCTGACCGTGTCCGGCAAGGGGCGCATCCCCGAGCAGGTACTCGTGGAGATCGCCAAGCGCTGAGGCGCGCGAATCAGCCGACTCGTACCCGCAGCTCAGGGTCGAAGGCCGCCCGCGCGACCTCAGACAACTCGTCGAGCGTCAGCCCACCGAGTTCCTCAGCGGAGGTCGAGCTGCTCCAACCAGTCGACGAGGTCGGCGGTGACGCTCTCGTCGAAGCCACGGATCATCATCATCGGGTGCCCGAGACCGAGAATGGTGCGGACCTCGGTTGCCGGTGACAGGTCAGCGAGCGCGGCCACCGCGTCGGGCCCGACAGCCGGGCCGAGTTCCGGGTCGGCGGCAAGGACACGCGTCGGCACCGCGAAGGTTGGGGCGCGGGGCTCGACACGCAGTGACCCATCGAGCCTCGCCACCATGACCTCGGGGTCGAGGTCCGCGAACGCGCTGCCGATCGCCGCCAGCTGCTCGGGCACGAGACGGTCACCCAGCGTTCCACCTCCCGGGGCGGGAGCCCTCGACACCAGATCGGCGAACTCGCCGGGGCTGCGACCCTCCTGCTGGTAACGGCGAATCAGGTCGAGCTGCTGATCAAAGCCTGGCGGCGCGACGCCATCGACCGGAAACAGCGGCGCTTCAATGAGATAGGCGCTGCGGAGATTCGGGTGTCCGGCGATCGCCGCGTCGGCTACCGCCATGCCACCCAGTGAATGGCCGATCCCCACCGTCGGCGCGGCGATGTGGCGCAGAGCAGCCGAGACGTCCGACGCGAACCCGGCCAGGTGGTAGCCACCTGGTGCCCACGCGGAGGCGCCGTGGCCTCGCAGATCGAGCGTCCAACATCTGAAGCGGTCCTGCATCGAGCGCACCATCGGCGCCCACATCGGTTGCGAGCTGCGGAGCCCGTGTACGAAGAGCAGGTCTTGTCCTTCGCCGACGACCGAGAGCGCCAGCTCGACGCCACCGTTGTCGATGCGGCACGACTCCACGGCGCCAGCTAAGCACAGGCCCCGCCGACGAGGGATGCCAGACTCGTCGGTGATGACGACCGCTCCGAAGCCCCCCTCCTCCTTCACCACAGCCGCCAACGATGCGGTCGTGCTCTCGTTCGACGATCCCGGCGACTTCGATCGCGCCACGCGCGGGCTGGTCGCCCAGCTCGACGACGGCAGGGTCATGCTCGGCGATCATGTCGTCCTCGATGTCGCGGAACACGACTTCGTCAGCGAGAGCGAGAGCGCACCTCCCTCGGTCCACCCGAGCCTGTGGCGTCAGGCGCGGCTCAACGTGCAGCACGGTCTGTTCGAGGTGGCCGAGGGCGTGTGGCAGGTGCGCGGCTACGACCTGGCGAACATCACTTTCATGGCGGGAGACGACGGCTGGCTGATCATCGATCCGCTGACGAACGGGCCCGCCGCAGCTGCAGCGCTCAAGCTGGCCAACGACACGCTCGGCGAACGGCCGGTCACCTCGATCATCTACACCCACTCGCATGTCGACCACTTCGGCGGTGTCCTCGGCGTGACCTCGCAGGAGGCCGTCGACCGCGGCGATGTCCGCATCGTCGCCCCCGTCGGCTTCCTGGAGGAGGTGATCGGCGAATTCGTGATCGCCGGGCCGATCATGGGCCGACGCGCCGCCTACCAGTTCGGACCCCTGCTCCCGCCTGGCCCGCTCGGCCACGTCGACAGCGGGCTCGGTTCGACGATGGGGCGCGCCCGGTCCGACCTGATCGCGCCCACCGAGCTCATCACGGAGACCGGTCAGGAGCTGACGCTCAGCGGGATCCGCGTGGTGTTCCAGAACACGCCCGACGCCGAGGCACCGGCGGAGATGAACTTCCACTTCCCCGAGAAGCGGATCCTCTGCATGGCGGAGAACTGCACCCACACGCTCCACAACCTGTATCCGATTCGTGGTGCGCAGACCCGCAACGCCCTGGCATGGAGCAAGTACATCCAGGAAGCCATGGATCTGTGGGGCGACGAGAGCGACATCATGATCGCCTCGCACCACTGGCCCCGATTCGGTCGGGACGATGTGCAGGGCTTCCTGACGATGCAACGCGACGTCTACCGGTGGATGCACGACCAGACGATGCGGCTCGCGAATCTCGGCTACGTGCCGACCGAGATCGCGGCCGAGCTCCGCCTGCCCGACGAGTTCACTGAGTCGCATGTGCGCGGCTACTACGGGACGGTCTCGCACAACACGCGGTCCGTCTACAACCGCTACCTCGGCTGGTACGACGGCAACCCGGCCAACCTGGATCCGCTTCCGCCGGTCGAGGGCGGCACGAAGTACGTGGAGTTCATGGGCGGCGCCGACACCGTGCTGGCCAAGGCCCGCGATAGTTTTGACGCCGGCGACTACCGCTGGGTCGCCCAGGTCGTGAATCACGTGGTGTTCGCCGACCCCACCAATGTCGAGGCCCGCGAGCTACAGGCCGACGCACTGGAGCAGCTCGGCTATCAGTCCGAGTCGTCGACCTGGCGCAATGCCTATCTGATGGGCGCCAAGGAGCTGCGCGAAGGTTCACCGGACTGGGGGCGGCTCCCGACCCGGGACATGTCCCAGGCGATGGAGGCCGACCACATCCTCGACACGCTGGGCGTGCGCTTCGACCCGACCGCATTCACGGCGGGACCGATGACGTTCAACCTCCACCTCAGCGACATCGACGAAGACCACGTGCTTGGGATCGGCCGGTCGGCAATCCACCATCGACCGGGGGCCGTCGACCCCGATGCCGTCGCCACGGTGACGATCGACCGACGCACCTTGTTCCTGGCGATGGACGATGCCGATCAGCTCGACGCCGCCGAGATCGCAGGTGACCACGCGATGGTCCGGGCCTTCTTCGAGTCGCTGACGTTCTTCACCGCCCAGGCCATCATCGAGCCCTGAGCTCGCCGATCATCCGCGTGAGGCAGGGTCCGCAAGCGGGTGTACCGCGCCCGTACCGAACCAGCGCTCGCGCAGCGTTTCGCCCGGTCGATAGGCCGTGCGAAGCCGCCCGCGCCGCTGGAGTTCAGGAACCAGCAGCTCGACCACTTGCTCCAGGCCCCACGGCACGGGCGAGGTGATCAGGTTGAAGCCGTCGACCCCGGTCGTCTCGGCGAACGACTCCATCTGATCGGCGACCGTTTGCGGGCTCCCCACGAACGTCGCCTCGGCCGCCCCGGCGGCCACTCGCTCGGCCACCTCGCCGACGGTCCAGTCGCGACTCGGGTCCTGGCGCTTGAACCGGTCGGTCATCGTCTGCATCGCATTGGTGGGGATCGAGTCGATCGGTGTCTCCGGCGGATGGGCGGTGAAGTCGATGCCGGTGAAGCCAGCGAAGAGCGCCAGGTAGCCGTCGATGCTGAAGCGTTGCCGCCACTCCTCCTGCATCGCCTGCGCCTCGTCATCGGTTGCGGCGACGATGACCCTCGATGCCTGGATCAGCTTGACCGTGTCGGGGTCTCGCCCGGTATCGGCCGCCGCCTGGCGGATTTGTGCCGTCAGCCTGGCACCGGCGTCGCGGGGCGAGGCTGCCACGAACACCGCCTCGGCGTGGCGGGCCGCAAACGCCATACCCCGGGCCGAGGTTCCCGCCTGAAAGATGACGGGTGTGCGTTGCGGCGATGGCTCGACCATGTGCGGTCCCTGGACGTCGAACCACTCGCCGTGATGGTCGATCTCGCGCACCAGGTTCGGATCCGTGTGCATGTCGGCGTCGACGTCGAGGACAACCGCGCCCTCAGTCCAGGAGTCCTCCCAGAGGGCATAACAGACGTCGAGATACTCGTCGGCCCGGTCGTAACGGACATCGTGATCGAGGTGGGTCCCGAGACCTTGACGCTGCGCGTCGGGGAGGTAGCCGGTCACGACGTTCCAGGCGACGCGTCCATCGGTTAGGTGGTCGAGTGTCGAGAACAGCTTGGCCGCCTGATACGGCGGGAAGTACGTGGTCGAGTACGTCACGCCGAAACCGAGGTGTTCGGTCGCTGCTGCGAGCGCCGGGATCAGAACGGTCGGGTCGAGTCCAGGAAACTGCACCGCATGGCGCACTGCGGCCTCACGGCTTCCACCGTGCGTGTCGTAGCTGCCGTGGACGTCGGCGAAGAACAGCGAGTCGAGACATCCGCGCTCAAGCAACTCGGCCAGCCGGATCCACCACCGTAGGTCGCGGTACCCGGTCGAGGTCTCGTCGAGAGGGTGCTTCCACATCCCCTTGATGTGATGGTTCGGCGAGCACTGGATGAAACCGTTGAGGATGAGGTGATCGGCCATCGGATGAGCCAGTCGCGGGCCTAGACGTGCTTGCCGCGCTCCCAGCCACCACCGGAGAGCACCCGCTCGCCGAACGAGTTGGGTGACTCCTCGAGGCTCGTGGCCATCGTGTCGTTCCACCGGTTCAGGTAGCCGAACATGGCGATGACTGCGACGATCGCCGCCATCTGATCGTCGGTCCAGTGTTCCTTGGCGGCGGCGAAGTGCTCGTCGGTGACCTGGTTCGGCGACTGGCCGGCGTGGAAGGCAATGCGCAACGCCGACCGCTCGGCTTCGGAGAAGTGCTCGCTCGTCTCGAACTCCCAGATCGACGCCAGCTTCTCCTCGCTCACGCCCATCCGCTCGGCCGTATGGCCGGTGTGGGCCTGGCAGTAGCGGCAGCCGGAACCGACGCTCGTCATGAGCGCGATCATCTGTTTGAGCTCGTTCGGAATCAGCGGGTTGCCGGTGACCGCGGCGGCCATCCCCATGAACCCTTCCATGAGGCCTGGCACGCGAGCCATGGTCGGCATGGAACTCAGAACGAAGCCCATGACCTGCTCGACGATCTGCAGTGCCGGCTCGTGTTCGGTGAGCGCCTCGCGCGGTAGTGGATCGACTCGGCCCATGGTTGCTCCTAGCTCGGTTCGCTCGTCTCCAGTTGGTGCTCGAGATCGGCGATGACCTCGTAGCACGGGAACACATTGGCAATGCTGGCACGCGGCTCGGGTCCGCCCTGCACCGCGGCCAAGAAGTCTCGGTCCTGAAGCTCGATGCCGTTCATGGATACATCGACCTGGGAGACGTCGATCGCCTCGTCGCGACCGTCGACCAGGTCGTCGTAGCGGGCGATGTAGGTGCCGGTGTCGCCGATATAGCGGAAGAAGGTGCCGAGCGGTCCGTCGTTGTTGAAGGACAGGGCGAGGGTGCAGAGGATGCCGGACTCGGTCTTGAGCTGGATCGACATGTCCATGGCGATGCCGAGTTCGGGGTGTTCGGGGCCCTGCATGACGTTCGACGCCACGACCCGTTCACCGGTCATGTACTGGAAGAGGTCGATCGTGTGCGCGCTGTGGTGCCAGAGCAGGTGATCGGTCCAGGTGCGCGGGAGACCGAGGGCGTTGGTGTTGGTGCGGCGGAAGAAGAACGTCTGCACGTCCATGTGCTGGATCGTGTAGTCGCCGGCGTCGATCCGTTGCTTGACCCACTGGTGCGACGGGTTGTAGCGGCGGGTGTGACCGACCTGGCACACGAGCCCGGTCTCCTGCTGCTTGGCGAGCACCGCCTGACTGTCGGCCCAGGTGTCGGCGGCCGGGATCTCGACCTCGACATGCTTTCCGGCGTCCATGCACTGGATCGCCTGGGCGGCATGCATCGGCGTTGGCGAGGTGAGGATCACGGCCTCGACCTCGTCGAGGCCGAGGGCTTCGTCGAGCTCGGCGAACGTGCGATCGACACCGAACATCTCGGCGGCCTCAGCGGCCAAGTCGGTCTGGGGGTCGACGATGCCGATGACCTCGGCGTCGTCGATGTTCCTCAACGCGTCGAGGTGCTTGCGACCGAATGCGCCCGCGCCACCAACCACTACTCCAACCACGGTGTTCTCCTCGTCCCTCGGTGCCGGTCGATCCGATGATGAGCCGACGCTACCCGATTGTTGACAATCCTGGAGGTGTGATCACGCCTCGCTCTGGCGCCACCATGCGTGTGCCGAATCGAGCAGCTCCGTGCGCAAGGCCGCGAAGCGCTGCGCTGCTGATTCACCTGGCCAATCAGCCGGGAGCAGCTCGCGGGGCAGATCCGGATCGAGCAACGGGAATCGACGCCAACGATGCACCAGCGCGGCGAGGGCAGCGACGCTGGCGCCACCCTCCGCGCCATCACCGGGCAGCCTTGCCGTGTCGGCCAGGAAGTCGGTGTAGTCCGCCCGCAGCGAGTCGAGGTCCCACGCCTGGGTCACAAGTGCATGCCCGGAGCCCAACGAGGCGATCTCGGCGAGGAACGAGGTCGCCTCGACACCCAACGAGCGAACCACGTCGGCCGCGGCCGTCTCCCGATCGGTCCAGGGCGAGATCCACATGCCGTTGCCCCGAGCACCGAATCCGATCCAGCCCAGGCCTTGGGCAAGGCGGTAGCGGGCTCGTCGGTCCGACTCCGGCACCGTCGCAAGCAGCACCACCCAGCGGCCATCCCACTCACGCGCCTCACGACCGAAGCCGTAGATGCGAGCGGCGCCGGCGTCGAGCAGTGCGACGGCGTCGGGCGTGAGACTCCAGCGGGTTTCTCGGCCCACGCGTTCCCGTTCGAGCCAGCGCCCCTCCATACGGGCCAAGGCCTGTCGAGCGGCTTTGTCACGAACGCCGAAGGCCGCCATGGCACCGACGAGGGTGCGCGTCCACGCCGAACCACCGAGCGGCAGCACGAACTCGCCGAGCACCGTCATCAACAGATCGCGGCTCGAGTCGACGCCCGCGGATCCGTCCTTGCGAGCGCCAAGGATCGGTGCGAGTTGCTCATCGGCGGTGCCGCTGACCATGAACGACATTCTACATCTTCTTGACGATCTACGATGAATCTGTAGAATCTTGGGCATGCAGGAGCCGCACGTCGACTTCCGGACACACCCGGATGGCTATCGCCACTGGCGGATCGAGATCGACGGGGCGGTCGCCACCCTCACCATGCAGGTGGACCCCGGAGGTGGCCTGCGAGACGACTACGACCTGAAGACCAACTCGTACGACCTCGGGGTCGACATCGAGTTACACGATGCGGTGCAGCGGCTTCGGTTCGAACACCCCGGGGTCAAGGTCGTCGTCGTGACCGGAGGCCTCGACAAGATCTTCTGCGCCGGGGCGAATATCCAGATGCTGGCCGGCGCCAGCCATGGCCACAAGGTCAACTTCTGCAAGTTCACCAACGAGACCCGAAACGGCATCGAGGACGCCACCGCCAACTCGGGCCAGATCTATCTCGCTGCCGTGAACGGCACCGCGGCCGGTGGGGGCTACGAGTTGGCGCTCGCCTGCGACGAGATCCTGCTCATCGACGATCGAGCGTCGGCGGTGTCGCTGCCCGAGATCCCATTGCTCGCCGTCCTGCCCGGCACCGGCGGCCTCACCCGGGTCGTCGAGAAACGACACGTTCGTCGCGACCTGGCCGATGCCTTCTCGACCAAGACGGAAGGCGTGCGCGGCAAGACCGCACTCGAGTGGGGTCTGGTCGATCATCTCGCTCCGGGCAGTGCGTGGGACGAGCTCGTCGCCGAACGCGCTGCCACCCGGTGCGGCGACAGCGATCGACCCGACGATGCGGCGGGCATCGGGCTGACTCGCCTCGAGCGCACCGAGAACGATGACGATCTGTCCTGGTCCAGCGTCAAGGTCGCGATCGACCGATCGAACGGCACGGCGACGATCACCGTGGCCGGTCCGGAAACCGAACAACCCCAGACCGGAGCGGAGCTTGCAGCCGCCGGTGCCGCCGCCTGGGTCATCCGCGCCGCCCGCGAGCTCGACGACGCCATCCTTCACCTGCGGTTCAACGAGCCCGAGATCGGCACCTGGGTGTTCCGCACGATCGGCGAGCACGGGAGCGTCGCTTCCGCCGAGAGCGTACTCAGCGCCGACCACTGGCTCGCCCGCGAGGCTCGGCTCTTCTGGGCTCGCGTCCTCAAGCGCATCGACGTCTCGGCCCGCTCGCTCGTGACCATCGTCGAACCCGGAAGCTGCTTCACCGGCGTGCTCGCCGAGCTGCTGCTGGCCGCGGACCGAAGCTTCATGCTCGACGGCACGTTCGAGGACCTCGACGAACCGCCAGACCCGGCCACGATCCGCCTCACCACCGCCAATGTGGGCTGGTTCCCGATGAGCAACGGGCTGACCCGCTTGCAGACGCGCTTCCATGGCCGCGCCGACGCTCAGGCCGCGGCCGCGGCCTCCGCAGGCACCGACCTGCTGGCCGCCGATGCGGCCGAGGCCGAGCTCGTGACCTTCATCCCCGACGACCTCGACTGGGATGACGAGATTCGGCTCATGCTCGAAGAACGCAACAGCTTCTCCCCCGATGCCCTCACCGGCATGGAGGCGAACTACCGGTTCGTCGGCCCCGAGACGATGGAGACCAAGATCTTCTCCCGTCTCACCGCCTGGCAGAACTGGATCTTCCAACGACCCAACGCAGTCGGCCCCGACGGCGCACTCCAGCGCTTCGGAACCGGCTCCCGACCGGACTTCGATCGAAAGAGGGTGTAGCCGTGGCAGTCGTCGACATCGATGCCAAGATCCCGAACAACGTCGGCCTGGCCGACGACCGACGCCTCCAGCGGGCGTTGGAACAGTGGCAGCCGAAGTTCATCCGCTGGTGGGAGGACCTCGGGCCTTCGGCGTTCAAGCGCGACCCGGTCTACCTCCGCACGGCGATCGACGTCGGCCAGGAAGGATGGGCCAACTTCGACCACGTCGAGATGCCCGACTACCGGTGGGGCATCTTTCTGGCCGATGCCGAACCCGATCGCAAGGTCGCATTCGGCGACCACAAGGGCGAGGACGTCTGGCAGGAAGTCCCGGGCGAGTACCGCAGCGAGCTGCAGCGGCTGATCGTGGTGCAGGGTGACACGGAGCCCGCATCGGTCGAACAGCAGCGGCACCTGAGCCTGACCGCGCCGTCGCTGTACGACATGCGCAACCTGTTCCAGGTCAACGTCGAGGAAGGCCGTCACCTGTGGGCGATGGTCTACCTCCTGCACCGTTACTTCGGCCGCGACGGTCGCGACGAGGCCGACGAGATGCTCGAGCGCCACTCCGGCGACGAGGACAACCCGCGCATCCTCGGGGCCTTCAACGAAGAGACGCCGGACTGGCTCTCGTTCTTCATGTTCACGTACTTCACCGACCGCGACGGCAAGTACCAGCTGGCCTCGCTGCGAGAGTCGGCGTTCGACCCGCTGTCGCGCACCTGCGACTTCATGCTCAAGGAGGAAGCCCACCACATGTTCGTGGGTGCATCCGGTGTCGGCCGGGTCGTGCAGCGGACTGTCGAGCTGATGCACGAGCACGACACCGACGACATCCATCAGTTCGGCGGCTTCAACCTCGACCTGCTGCAGAAGTACGTCAACTTCCACTACTCGGTGTCGCTCGACCTCTTCGGCTCCGAGACGTCGACCAATGCCGCGAACTACTTCGCTGCTGGGCTGAAGGGGCGCTTCCAGGAGGAACGCCGCGACGACGACCATCGGCTCAAGGACGACTATCGACTCGTCCCCGAGGTCACCGATGCCGGAATCGGCACTCGCGAGGTGACGCAGCTGTCAGCACTCAACGAGACCTTGCGCGACGACTACGCCGAGGATTGCCAGAAGGGCCTCGATCGCTGGAATCGCACGCTGAGCGACGCCGGAATCGACGTCGAACTACGCCTGCCCCACTCCGGCTTCAACCGCGCGGTGGGCACGTTCCGCGATCATCACGTGAGCCCGGACGGTCGCTTGCTGACCGACGACGAGTGGGCGGCAGCGGTTGATCGTTGGCTACCCAACGACGACGAGCGTGCCCACGTGAAAGCCCAGATGGTGGGTGTCACCAAGCCGGCCAAGATGGCCGGCTGGGTCGCCCCGCCATCACGCGGCATCCATCAGAAGCCTGTCGATTACGACTACGTACAGGTCAGCTGACGGCAGATTCGGCGCCAGCCGAATCTGCCGTCAGCTTCAGAATCCGAACTCGTCGCGGCGGGCCCGGCGGGCACCCACCGCCATGAGGCCACCGAATGCGGTCATGGCCGCAGCCAGCGAGATCAGCAGGGTCGACGCCGTACCGGTGAAGGCCAGCGGCTCCGGCGCGGCCGGGACCGGGTCCGCCGGTGGCGGCGGGTTGTTGAACGGCCCGGGATCAGGCAGGCCCGGGTTCGCCGGGGTCGAGCCTGGTGTGGCCGCGATGCGTCGAGTGAGCCCGGTGTCGGTGTTGTTGCCCGGCGTCGGGTCGGGTGTCGAGGTCGTGACCGTCGCGGTGTTCACGAGATCGACGCCGACCGCTGCCGCTGCCGTCACCGTGGCCGTGTAGCTGAGGGTCTCCGTCGCGGCTGCGGGCATCGCTTCGGCCCGAGCGCAGGTGAGCACGCCCGCAGCCTGCGAGCAGCTCCAGCCGGCGAGCATTGGCAACGAGGCCACGGTCACGCCGGCCGGCATGGTGTCGGTCACGACGACGTCAGCCGCCGCTTCCGGACCGGCATTGGTGACGGCGACCGTGTACGTAATGACCGTGCCGGCGGGAACGGGGCCTGGGTTGCTGACCGTCTTGACCAGCGAGAGGTCTGCGCCGAGCACGGCAACGCCGGCATCGTTGTCATCGCCGATCGGATCGAGGCCGGGCAACGGCGTGCCGTCGGCCTGCGAGCCGACCGCCGCAACCACTGCGGTGCTGCTCAGTCCGTCCGTCGGGATTGTCCCTTCGACGGCGAAGCTCACCGATCCGCCGGCGGCAAGCGATGCTGCGCCGCCGCCATGGACGGCGAGGACGTCGACATCATCGAGGCCGATCGGCAGGTCGGTCACCCGGACGTCGGCGACGGGCACGTTGCCATCGTTGGTGACGACGATGCACCAGAGGACCGCCGTACCAGCAGCGGCCTCGACCAGTTCGTCGACACCTTCAACGGCATTCGAGCAGTCGCCATCGGCGGCAACAACCGTCTTGGTGATGGCGATCGATGCCGCTGGCGCGGCACCGACCGAGATCAGTGCATCGTCGGAGATCGGCGAGAGTGGATCGCCGCCGGTGTTGCCGTTGGCCGTCGCCGTATTGACCGTCGGCGAGTTACCGTCGACGACCAGCGCATAGCTGAGCGAGGCCTCCTGGCCGGGCGTGAGCGTGCCGACGTCGAACGACCCCGGTGCCTGCGGGTCGGTGACGACGACTCCGGTGACGTCCGCAGTCCCGATGTTCTCCACCGAGATGCAGTACGTCACCGTGTCGCCACTGGTCACGGCGACCGCTGCGCCCTGACCAGGCGTGCCGTCATCGAACGTCGGGCACGCGGCATCGGCTCCGGCAACGGCGGTCTTGACGATCGCCAACGCGCCGCTCAGCAGCGGCTCGACGGATGCGTCGTTGGTATCGCTCACCGGGTCGAGCCCGGCCAGCGGAGTGCCATCGGCCTCGCTGGCATCGGCGGTCACCTGAATGCTGTTGGTCGCCGCAGACGCCGGAACGGTCGAGGCGACCTCGAACACGATGGAAGCGCCGCTCGCCAAGCTTGCCGCGCCGCCGCCGTAGGTGGCGAGGACGTCGACCGAGGTCAGCCCGGCAACCGCAGCATCAGCGACGATGTTCGTCAATGCCGTGGTGCCGGTATTGGTGATCGTGAAGCACCACAGGAACGCTTCGCCGGGTGCGTCGGTGTGAAGCTCGTCGGTTCCCTCGACGGTGCTCGCACAATCGGTGTCAGTCACGGTGTTCGACACCGAGATAGCTGGGAGCGGCTGGGCCGAGACCTCGATCAGGGCGGAGTCGTTGACGGGAGAGACGGGTCCACTCGGACCATCGCCGTTCACCGTCGCGACGTTCTGGGCGGGCGTCGACAGGTCGACGTCGAGGTCGAACGACAATGCGTCTGCCTCTGCGCCGGACGCCAGCGCACCGATCGAACCATCGAAGCCGGCCGGCGCCTGAGGGTCGGTGACGATCACATTGCTGGCATCGCCGTCACCGGTGTTTCGCACCGAGATGCAATAGGTGACGGTGTCGCCGTCGATCACGTTGAGGGCATCGCCATCACCGGGCGTGCCGCCGGCAAAGTCCGGGCAGGTGCCACCTGGGCCAGCCACAACGGTCTTGACGATCTCGAGCACCGGGTCGGCCGGGCGGCAGTCGAAGGTAACGACCGTGGGGTCGTCGTTGCCGCCGGCGCCGTTGCTCACGCCGGGATCAGGGTCGGCACCATCATCGGACAGGTCATCGACGTCGACGCCGGAAGCAGTACCCGAGACCTCGGCCTGGTTCAACAGGTCGTAGCTCGCCACGCAGCCGTCGCCGAGCGCTCCGGCCGAGCTGGGCACATACTGCAAGGCGAGGGTGAACGTCTCTTCGGACTCGGCCGGGATGGTCTGGCCGTCGGCGATCAATGCCGTGTCGGAGGTGCCGTTGAAGCCGGTGTTGGTCGTGATGTTGCCGCTCTCGTTCGTGAGGTCGACGACGACGATCGAATCGAATGCGCCGTCGGTCAACACATCGGTGAGGCCCACATCGGTCATGTCGATTCCTTCGACGTCGCCGGCGCTGGTACCGCTCTCCGCGGCGAGGAGCGCAGCGTTGACATCGGCCAGGAGCGTGGTGGTCGACGGGAGGTTGTTGCGCACCCGGATCGTGTACGTGACGTCGTAGCTGGAGCCGTTCCAAGTCGGACCGGAAGTCAGCTCCTTGGCGGCGCCGATCGGCGAACAGCCGCCACCGACCGCGAAGCCCGACTGCCCGGACCCGGCGTCGCGAGTCATCGTGAGGCTCTGCAGCGCACCGATGAAGTCGACCTGCACGCGTCCGTTGATCGACTCGCTGGGGTGGCCAACCTGATCGAGATCGTTGAATTGGGCGACCGTGTCCGAGGTACCGGCGAAGTCGAATTGGTCATCGCCACCGAACACCGCAACGGCACCGGGGTTCAACGGGTCGGTCCACGCAGGCACGACGTCGAAGCCCTCGTTCTCCCGGTCGACGTCGGTGAACACCCACTGGGTGTAGAAGAGCGGCTCGGAGAGCTCGACAGTCGCAGCATCGCTGCCCGCCATCTCGACACCCTTCGGCTGGTCGCCGTCATCACCCTCGCCCCCGAACGGGAAGAAGCCCGGGTACTGCGAATCGGTCGTGCCCTCGGCGGTCAGCTCGAAGTCCATCGTGATTCCGTCGGTCGTGACCGACGCGTTCGGGGCACCATCGACGTTGATCCGACCGATCGGATTGACGTTCTCCGGGAACGGGTCGAAGTAGGTCGGGTTGTCGCAGTACGGGATCGGGTTCGGCGCGGGTCCGAAGTACGCCGGGCCGGTGTCTGCGGTCGTCGGCCCGTCGTAGGGCGGACCGGCCGCGTCGGCTTGTGGTGTCGCAACTTGCATGATCGTCACGACCATCGCGAGGGCGATCGCCTGCGCCAACAGTGCGCGCAGGCCGCGCGAACGTGCGTGTGTGAACAGCATCGAGATGAACTCCTCCTCCGCCCACCCCCGGACTGACCGGGGTATGTGCGCCATCCGACACGGCAGGCTAGACACCGGAGCGGCCGCGCGCCAGAGGCAATTCTCCGACGGACGAGTGACGCGCCACACGGCCGCGCAACGACGCGGAATCAGCCGGTCGAGTCCCAGTCTCCCGAGGCGTCGCGCAGGTCGGTGATCACCCCGGAAACGCGCTCCTGCTGCTCCGCATCGAGACTACCCAACCCGAAATCGATCGCTTCGAGCTCGGCCGAGCAGACCGCCACGAGGGATGCACCGACCTGCGTCAGCCGTGCCAAGGTCGTGCGCCGGTCGGTCGGGTGCGGCACCCGCTCCACCAGCGCGTCGGCAACCAGCCGATCGACCAGGCTCGTGACGCTCGTGGGATGCACCTGGAGGCGGGCACCGATCTTGCCGAGCGGGAGCTCGTGGGCCTTGGAGAAGAACAGCAAGGCCAACAGCTCGAAACGACTGAAGGTCAAACCGTGGGGCGCAAGCGCCGCATTGATCTTCGCCAGGACGATCTGATGTGCCCGGGTGATCGAGGTGGCCGCCACCATCGCCGTGCCATCGCCCCAACCGTGGCGTACCCAGTTGGCCCGGGCCTCCTCGATCGGGTCGAAATTCAGCACGGTCGAACCATACCGGTTCACGGGGTCAGGCAGTAGGGTGCCCGATAGTTGGACTTCCTAGTACCCGCCGGAGCACCCACGTGAGCGACGCCGAAATCCCAGAGCCCAAGGCGGACGACGCCAATGCCGCAGCCAAAGCCGAATGGCAGGAGGCCTACGAAGCGTCTCGCCTGCGGGATGGTCCGTTCCAGACCATGTCGGGTGTGCCGATCGACGCGGTCTACGGCGATGCGCCCTACCCCGGGCAGTACCCGTACACACGCGGCCTGTTCGCCGCCGGATACCGATCGAAGCTGTGGACGATGCGGATGTTCGCCGGCTTCGGCACCGCCGAGGACACCAACGCTCGATTCAAGGAGATCCTGCGCAACGGCGGCGGCGGGCTCTCGACCGCCTTCGACATGCCCACGCTGATGGGTCGCGACAGCGACCACGAGTGGTCCCTCGGCGAGGTCGGCCACTGCGGCGTGGCGATCGACACGCTGGCGGACATGGAGGATCTGTTCGCCGACATCGACCTCAGCTCGGTGTCGACCTCGATGACCATCAACGGTCCGGCGGCAATGATCATGGCGATGTACATCGCCGTCGGCGAGAAGACGGGTGTACCCCGCACCGCCCTGGCCGGCACGATTCAGAACGACATCCTGAAGGAGTACCAGGCCCAGAAGGAGTACATCTTCCCGCCCCGGCCCTCGATGCGGATCATCACCGACATGATGCGGTTCACGTCGGCCGAGATGCCCAAGTGGCACCCGATCTCGATCTCCGGCTACCACATCCGCGAAGCCGGCTCATCGGCGGCCCAAGAGCTGGCGTTCACACTGTCGAACGGGTTCGCCTATGTCGAGGCGGCCCTGGCTGCGGGCCTCGACATCGACGACTTTGCTCCCCGGCTCTCCTTCTTCTTCAACAGCCACTCGGACTTCTTCGAGGAGATTGGTAAGTTCCGCGCCGCTCGCCGCATCTGGGCTCGCTGGATGAAGGAGCGCTATGGCGCCACGAGCGAGCGCAGCATGCGGATGAAATTCCATACCCAGACCGCCGGCGTATCGCTGACCGCGCAGCAGCCTGAGATCAACATCGCCCGGGTCGCGATCCAAGCCCTCGCTGGCGCGCTCGGCGGAACCCAGTCGCTGCACACCGATGCCTACGACGAGGCGATGGCGCTGCCGACCGAAGACGCCGCGCGCATCGCCCTGCGGACCCAGCAGATCGTCGCGCACGAGACCGGTGTGGCCGACGTCGCGGATCCGCTCGGCGGCGCACCCTACGTGGAGTGGATGACCGACGAGATGGAGCGCCAGGCCGAGGCGATCTTCGAGCACCTGCTCGAGATCGGTGACGGCTCGATTCTCGAGGGTGCCTACGCCGGCGTCGAGAATGGCTACTACGTGGGCGAAATCGCCGACGAGGCGTATCGCTTCGAGCGCGAAGTCAACGCCGGACGACGGATCATCGTCGGCGTCAACGACTTCACCGAAGGTGACAGCGGCGAGCGCAACCTGCTGCGCATCGGCCCCGAGGCCGAGGAGTACCAGCTCAAACGGCTTGCCGACGTCAAGCAGCGTCGCGACGACGACACCGTTCGTCGCCTGCTCGGCCAGCTCGCCACCGAGGCCGAGGACCCGACCATCAACCTCATGCCGACGATGATCGATGCGGTCAAGGCGTTCGCCACCGAGGGCGAGATCGTCGAGGCCCTCGAAGGCGTCTTCGGCACCTACGTCGAGCGCGTGGTGCTATGACCTGTTCTCGCGTCGCTCGAAACACTCCGGGGGTCCGCCGTGACTGAGTCCGAACACGATCAACAGATTCGAGTCGTCCTGGCCAAGCTCGGGTTCGACGGTCACGACCGAGGCATCAAGGTCGTCGCCCGCATCCTGCGCGATGCCGGCATGGAGGTCATCTACCTCGGCCTCCGCCAGAGCTACGCCAACGTCGTCAACGCCGTCGAGCAGGAAGACGCCGACGCCGTCGGCCTCTCCATGCACAACGCCAGCCACCTGACCCTCGCCCCGAAGATGGTCGAGGCGCTGGCCGAGGCCGAACTCGACGTGCCAGTGATCGTCGGTGGCATCGTTCCCGACGAGGACATGCAGCCATTGGCCGACGCGGGCGTGGCCGCCATCCTCGGGCCCGGCGCATCGGCCGAAGAGGTCGCGGCGGCAGTGCGCAACGCGGTGGCCGCCCGCGCGTGAACATCCGCAACCTGCCGATCCCTGACCTGTTCGAGCGTGCCCTCGGCGGTGACCGTCGCGCGCTCGGCCGTCTGATCACCCACATCGAGCGTGACAACGAGCACTCGACACCGATCGCCGAGCTGGCCCATCCCCGGTCTGGACAGGGCCACGTCATCGGCATCACCGGCGCACCGGGCTCGGGCAAGTCGACCCTCACGGGGCAGCTCGTCAAACTGCTCGGCGAGATCGGCATGCGCGCGGCCGTGCTGGCCGTCGACCCATCGTCGCCGCTGACCGGCGGTGCGATCCTCGGCGATCGCGTACGCATGGAAGACGTCGCCGCACCCGACACCTTCATCCGCTCCATGGCGACCCGAGGCCACCAAGGCGGCCTCGCCCTCGCCGTTCCCGGGGTGGTCCGCGTGCTCAACGCCTGCGGCTACGACCCGGTCATCATCGAAACGGTTGGCGTGGGCCAGGTCGAGGTCGACGTCGCCGGCACGGCCGACACGACGGTCGTCGTCGCCACACCGGGCATGGGAGATGGCGTGCAGGCAAACAAGGCGGGCCTGCTCGAGCTGGCCGACCTCTTCGTGGT
This sequence comes from Actinomycetota bacterium, assembly GCA_039028435.1. Lineage (GTDB taxonomy): Bacteria > Actinomycetota > Acidimicrobiia > Acidimicrobiales > UBA10347 > UBA10347. The sequence continues at coordinate 48,718 of JBCCIC010000001.1, forward strand.
CAACAAGGCCGACCGGCCGGGCGCCAACGACGTACGCCGCGACCTCGACCTCATGCTCGACCTGTCCCACGCGACCGGGCAGGATCAGCGCACCGGGCTGCGTCCCGAGATCATCATGACCTCGGCACTCTCCGGCGAAGGCGCGCCGGAGATGTGGGAAGCGATCGTTCGACACCGCGACGCGATCACCGACAACGGCGCACTCGAAGAGCGTCGCCGGGCCCGCGATCTGGTCGAGGTTCGCAACCGGTTACTCGCCGCCGCCGAGGCGCGCGTCGACGCCCTGCTCGTCGACGAAACGCACCGGGAGCTTCTCGACGATGTCGGCGGCCGATCGGTCGCGCCGGCCACGGCGGCAGCCGAGATCGCCACGCGGCTCAGCTGAAGCGGGTCACCGGGCCGGCGCATCCTCGAGGTTGACCCAACCGGTCGTCATCCCGGATTCCAAACCACGGTCGACGATGAGGTCGGCACCGTTGACCCAACTCGCCGGGCCGAGCGCCATCCACACGACGGGTTCGGCGATCTCGGCCGGTTGGGCCGAGCGACCGGTGAACGTGCGCAGCCAGTCCGAGTAGTCCTCGCCCATCTGGCTGCGGAACGACGCCGTCAGCTGCGTGTCAATACCGCCAGGACTGACAACATTGATCCGGAACGCGCCCTTGGCGGCGCGCTGGGCGGTACGCAGTGACCAGGCCGTCACGCACTGCTTGGAGAACGTGTACGGGTCCTTGCCCCACTGCCCCTCGTTGTCGATCGCCCACTCCAGCCCCGAGGCGAAGTCGGGTGTGTCGAGCAGCGGCTCGACGACGTGGCGACGACGCAGCCAGTTCCGACCGGCGACCGAGGACACGTTGACCACGCCGCCGCCTTCGCTCAGGCGGGGAATCAGCTGATCGGTCAGGTGACGCAGACCGAGGAAGTTGACCTTGAGCACCCAATCTCCGGGCGTCGGACCGGCGACACCGGCGACGTTGATGTGAGCGCCGAGTCGCTCGGGCAACTGCGCCGCAGCGGCATCGATCGACGCGGCGTCGGCCAAGTCGATCGGAACCGCGGTGACGCCCTCGCGCTCCGCCACCTCGGCGACGTCGAGCACCCACACCGACGCGCCGCGCTCCAAGAGCTGGTCGACGACCGCTGCGCCCACGCCGGTCGCGCCCCCGGTCACACTCACCATTGGTCCACTCATCGGCGCTCGCCCTCCTCGTTCAGCGGTCGAGGACGATCGTATGGGCTCGGGCCAACACCTTCCCGGTTGGGTCTGCGTGCCAAGGTGTGGCCCATGACGATCGAGCTTCCCGAGCCGAGTGCCGCTGCGATCGCGGCACTGACCCCGACCGGCACGCTGCGCGCCGGCATCAACCTCCGCAACTTCCTGCTGGTGACGGACACGGCCGACAACGGCGATCCCATCGGCGTGTCGCCCGACGTGGCGGCGCTGATCGCCGATCGGCTCGGCGTGGATCTGACGTTGATCGGCTACGACACGCCGGCACTCCTCGCCGATGGCGCGGTCGCAGACGAGTGGGACATCGGCAATATCGGGGCGACGGCGATCCGGGCCGAGACCATCGCGTTCACCGATGCCTACGCCGAGATCGAAGCGACCTACCTCGTGCCCGACGACTCGCCGCTGCAGACGATCGCCGACGTCGATCAGCCGGGCATCCGGATTGCGGTGGCCGAGCTGACCGCCTACGACAACTGGCTCGATCGCAACATCGAACACGCCGAGCTCGTCCGCGCTGCAGGCAACGAGGCCACCCGCCGCTACACCGACGAGGGTCTTGAGGCGCTCGCCGGCCTGCGGCCCGGTCTCATCCCCGCCGTCGAGAAGCTCGGCGGACGCATCCTCGATGGCCAGTTCACCGCGGTGCAGCAGGCGGTCGGCACACCCAAGCACCGGGATGGTGCCGGCGCGGAGTGGCTCGCCGAGGTCGTGAGCCTCATCCGGAACGAGCGCTACATCGAGGGCCTGATCGACACCCACGGCGTGCGCGGTCGCCTCAGCGCGGCCGGCGGCTAGCCCGTCGATCGATCTGCCGCCGGCCCGCCGCGTGACATCTGACCGCTCCTGTCGGCGCGGCCGCTCTTGCGAAAGCCGACCGGACTAGTCGAGAATGGTCGCTTCCTACAACCGCAACATGTGGAGCAACCATGACGCAAGGTTTCGAAACCCGTCAGATACACGCGGGGCAAACGCCCGACTCGGACACGGGAGCGCGGACCGTTCCGATCTACCAGACGACCAGCTTCGTCTTCCGTGACGCCGAGCACGCCGCGAACCTTTTCGCCCTGGCGGAGATCGGCAACATCTACACCCGAATCATGAACCCGACGCAGGGCGTGCTCGAAGCACGTCTGCAGTCCCTCGAAGGAGGGACCGACACTGCGGTCGGCATCCCTGGCGCTCTGTGTGTCGGTTCCGGCCAGGCCGCCGAGACGCTGGCGATCCTGAACATTGCCGAGGCCGGCAGCCACATCGTCGCCTCCGCCGCCCTCTACGGCGGCACCTACAACCTTCTGCACTACACCCTGCCCAAGATGGGCATCGAGGTCACCTTCATCGAGGACCCCGACGACCTCGACGCCTGGCGCGCAGCTGCCCGGGACAACACCAAGGCCTTCTACGGCGAGACCGTCGGCAACCCGAAGAACGACATGTTGGACATCGAAGGTGTGGCCGCCGTCGCCCACGACATCGGGGTGCCGCTGATCGTCGACAACACGGTCCCGTCGCCGTACCTGATCAACCCGCTCAAGTGGGGAGCCGACATCGTCGTCCACTCGATGACCAAGTTCATCGGCGGCCACGGGAACTCGATCGGTGGCGTGATCATCGATGGCGGCAGCTTCGACTTCAGCGCCAACGACCGCTTCCCGATGTTCACCGAGCCCGACCCGAGCTACCACGGCCTCGCCTACTTTCCGGCGCTCGGCCACGGCAGCTACATCATCAAGGCCCGGGTCCAGCTCCTGCGTGACATCGGCGCCGCGATCAGCCCGACCAATGCCTTCCACTTCTTGCAGGGCCTCGAAACCCTCAGCCTGCGGATGGAGCGCCACTGCGAGAACGCTCAGAAGGTCGCCGAGTACCTCGCCGGCCACAGCCAGGTCGAGGCCGTGCAGTACGCCGGCCTGCCCGACAGCCCGTGGCACGACCGCATGGCCAAGTACACCGAAGGCCGTGGCTTCTGCTCGGTGCCGGCGTTCATCATCAAGGGCGGCAAGGAAGCCGGCGAGAAGTTCGTCAACGGCACCGAGCTGCACAGCCACGTGGCCAACATCGGTGACGTCCGCAGCCTGGTGATCCATCCGGCCTCGACGACCCACAGCCAGCTGACCGAGGACGAGCAAAAGGCGACCGGCGTCGATCCGGGCCTCGTGCGTCTGTCGGTCGGCATCGAGACCATCGACGACATCATCGAAGACCTCGACAAGGGTTTCGCCGCCGCGGCGGGCTGAGCAAGACCGACTCGACCTACCACCGACGTTCTCGGGCGGATCACTCGCGATCATCGCGGGCGATTCGCCCGAGTTTCGCGTTCAGCCGACGGTGACGCTGAGGTCGCCGTCGGGTGCGGCGGAGATCAGCAACGTGTCGGCATTGCCGAAACTGACCGTTCCCTCGTGATAGACGGTCTCGTCCTGGCCGTACCGGCGGAGGAGGCGGACCGCCGCGGACTCGATCGGTTCGGTGACCCAGAGCATGAGGTCATGGGTCCACCGGTCGTCGCCGACGGCCAGGTCGGCGCCGCCGAGTGCGACGTGTAGCTCGAGACCCCAGAGATCGACGTCCTCGGTCGAGTCGTCGAGGACGATCTGCAGGGCAACCGTTGCGTCGGGAACCCGTGATCGGTCGTTGAACGAGCTCATCGCCGACAGTGGGGAGCCGCTGGCGTCGGGACGATCGATGGACTCGCCATTGATGCCGATCCGGTGGCGAAAGCCATCCACCGACGCAACCCACGACTCGCCCTCGGCGTCGTAGATGATCTCGTCGTCGGCGAACGGGACGACCTCGTAGAGATCGAATCGACCCTGGGCGACCTCGCGGTAGAGGCCATCGAGTCGCTCCGCCGACGGCGTGTAGTCGAGGACGTACTCGATGCCCTCGAACCACAGCACATAGGTGCCACGATCACCCTCAACACCGATGTCCTCGGACCAGGGGGCCGACCCACCGTCCTGGCCGAACTCGAAGGCGAACTCGCCGGGTCGCGCTGCCGGCCACGGGCTGGAATCGACCGTGGGAGGCTCGGTTGCCTCGGGCGCCGGCGGCTCGGGTGTCGGCGTCGCCGTCACCTCGGGCACTGCGGAGGCCGCGGGCGTGCCCCCGAGCTCGCCGGCGCCGTCGATCACGACATCGGGGGAGCTCGAACAGGCAACCGCCAACAATGCGACCGCAATCAGTGCGGTGGCCCACCGCAGTGCCGGGCGATCGGCGGGCATCACTCCGCGGCGAGCGCGTCGAGCAGCATTTGATGGAAGTGATGCACCGCGTGTTCGCTGATCTCGGGACGATCCGGGATGCAGATGAAACGGCCCTGGTGATAGCCGAGCGAGTTCAGGCCGACTTGCACGTCCTCGACCAGGGCGACGTCTTCCGGTCCCAGAACTTCGTTGAAGTAAGTCCACCCTCGCTGCTCGCTGACACTCATCTGCCCGTCAGGTGTCAGCAACGTCAGGGTCTGCCGAGTGTTCTCGACCTCGGTCGGAACGAAGCGGAAGATCTGAAGCCCCCGCTGGCCGGGCACGGGCCCGATCGACAGGTTCGGCCAAAGGAACAGGCTGCTGAAACCAGGCTTGCCGTCGACGATCTCGTAGGTGTCGTTGTCGGGGCTGTAGGCGCCGCTCTGGATCGACCAGTTCTCGAAGGTCTCGTTGCGGTAGGTCGCCATGTCGATCACGTCGACGAAGGCCGGATGCGCCGGGTGGCAGTGATAGCACTCGAGCAGGTTGTCGGCGACGTTCTTCCAGTTGCCAGCGATCTCGAACACGGAGTCGTCGACCACGGTGAGACCGGCGACATCGGGCTGCATTTCTTCGATCGCCTCGGCGGCGCCTGGATAGACGACATCCATCGGCATCGGATCGGGGTCGAGGTTGACGAACACGAAGCCGCAGAACTCCTCGACAGCGACCTCCCCGAGCCGGTAGTCGTCGAAGTCGAAGTCGTCCATGCGATCCGACATCCGGGCGCCGGCGAGGCGGCCGTCGGGCGCATAGGCCCATGCGTGATACGGACAGGTGATCAGCCGCCCGATCGTCCCACTCCCCTGCAGCAGCGAATGGCCGCGATGCAGGCACACGTTGAAGAAGCCCCGCAACACGTCATCGTCGCCGCGCAACACAAAGACCCGCTGACCGCCGATGTCGGCCGTGAGATAGGCGCCCGCCTGACGCACCTGGCTGACGTGGCCGACGTACTGCCAGCTGCGCTGGAAGACCGCGACCTGCTCGTCGGCATACACCGCAGGATCGATGTAGTAGCTCGCGGCGAGTGTGAACGAGCGCGTCGGGTCGGCGTGGAATCGGTCGATGCTGCGATCGGGTCGGGCGAGAACCATCACCCGATCGTAGAAGAGGCGGTGATCGTGCGCCGCCCCGCGGGGATCAGCCGCAGGCGTCGAAATTGTTGTCCAACGGACCGAGGCCTCGGGCCAGGGCGCGATCGCGGAACTCACGGAGACCGGGATAGGCGTCGATGAAGTCGAGCCGGCTCTGCTGTCCGGGTGTGACCGCTTCGACGCCCATCACGTACGCACTGAACGCCTCGGCGAAGTCCTCCTCGGGATTCGACGCGGCGTACTCGCCGAAGAAGCCGGCATCGAGGCTGCACCGTGCCGCCGCTTCACCCTGGTCGTTCGGGTCGCTCTCGACGTCCTGCCAGAACCGGTCGAACCATTGGTTCATGATCGAGTCGGGCAGGTAGCAGCCCTCGCCGTTGTCGAACGTCTCGCAGTCTTCGGGCTGGGTGAAACGGTCGATCTCGGTCGGAAGCGCCGTGAACACGTGGGTGAGCTCGTGGGCCATGGTGAGCTTGGCCTCGTTCTCGTCGTTGCGGGTCTCGGCGATGTTGACGGCCATCAGGAAGTCGGTTGCCTCGTCGTCAAGCGGCTGCACGAACGCCAGGGTCACGTTGTCCTCGCCCTCCGTGGTGCTGAATCCGCCGAACACCGCCAGGTCACGTCGCTGGCCCTGGGGAACGAAGTCGGACAGGACGTTCCACGCCCACTCGACGGTCTCGTCGCGATCGCCGAAGCACGGCGCACCGAGCACACCGTCGACGACCTGGTAGGCGAGGTTGAAGTCGATGCCCTCCGGGTCGCCGCCGGCATCCTCGTCGGGCAGGCACAGGTTGTCGCTGCGGGTGAGCGAGAAGTCGACGGCCTCGCCCTCGTCGGCCGAGCCACCGGTGGTGGATGCGGCGTCATCCGGCGTGCCGGCGGCGTCTCGGATCTCGGCACAGAAGTCGTCCTCGTCGGGGAAGAGTTCGCAGAACTCTTCGTCGCTCAACGATTCGAAGAACTCGTCACAGTCGCTGTCGTCGGGATTCTCCACGCAATAGTCGGCGTCCTCGGAGATCGGGACGCTCACGGCCGCGCCGTCGTCCGACTCGTCTTCATCCGACTCGTCGTCGGCTTCCGGTTCATCGGGCTCGACGTCGTCCGTCCGCTCGTCTTCGGCGGTATCGCCGGTCGGCTCGTCGAGGTCGGCATCCTGGTCGACGCCGTCACAGAACTCAGGGTCCTCGACCAGCTCGCAATACTCCTCATCCGAGAGCGAGTCGATCAGCGCGTCGCACTCGGGAGCGTCAAGGCCACCGAGACAGTCGTCGAGGGTCACCTCATCCGAATCGACCTCAGGTTGGTCCGCGGCGTCGTCGGCATCGAGCGCGGTGTCGCCGGCATCGAGCGGGGTGTCGTTGGCCTCGACGACCGAGTCGGCGGTGTCGTTCGAGCACGAGGCGGCGAGCAGAGCGACGACGGCGAGGAGGATGAGGGCGAGCTGGCGGAGTGACGAGCGCATCGGGCCACAAGCTAGAGCGGAATCCGCCGTGCCCGTCACCTCACGCCTAGGTTTGGCGCAATGAAGGTATGGCTCAACGGCGGCCTCGTCGATGCCGGCGAGGCGAAGATCGCGGTAGACGACCACGGACTCATCGTGGGCGATGCGGCCTTCGAGACGCTCAAGACCGTGCGAGGTGAACCGCTGGCGATCACTCGGCACCTCCGACGGTTGCGCCGCACCCTCGACGCCATGTGGATCGAGATGCCCGACGAGGACGAACTGCGGGCAGCGGTCGCCACGTGCATCGATGCGTTCCAACCGTCTGGGGACCGTCAGGCACGCGTGCGGCTGACCGTCACGGGAGGGACCGGTTCACTCGGCAGCGGGGCCCCGACCGGGCCACCGAGCGTATTCGTGGCTGCCGCCGAGCTGTCGGCCAAGGCAGCCCCCCACGTGATCACCGTCCCGTGGACCCGCAACGAACGAGGCGCCCTCGCTGGGCTGAAGACGACCTCCTATGCCGAGAACGTGCGCGCGCTGCGGGTAGCGAAAGGCGCCGGGGCAAGCGAGGCGATCTTCGCCAACACCGTCGACGAGCTGTGCGAAGGCACCGGCACGAACATCTTCGTCGTGGTCGACGGACGCTGCATCACCCCGCCGCTGTCATCCGGTTGCCTCGCCGGCGTCACGCGCGAGCTGGTGCTCGAAGTGGCCGACATCGCCGAGGAACCGCTCCCGATGTCGATCCTCGAGACGGCCGATGAAGTCTTCCTGACATCGTCGACGCGGGATGTTCAGGGCCTGACCCAGATCGACGACCGGCTACTCGAAGTCGGACCCGTCACCTCACAGATCGCCGACGGTTTCGCCCGCCTGATCGCCGAGACCACCGACCCCTGACCAGACGCAATCAAACCTGGCACCGATGTCACTTTGGACCAGCGAAACGACATGGGAACCTGGCACCGATGTCACTTTGGGCCAGCAAAGCGACATGGGAACCTGGCACCGATGTCACTTTGGGCCAGCGAAACGACATGGGAACCTGGCACCGATGTCACTTTGGAGGACCGATGACGGAGATCACGAACGCCACGATCATCGACGGCACGGGTGCACCGGGATTCGTCGGCTCGGTGCGCCTCGAAGGTGACCGGATCGTCGAGGTCGTGCCGGGCGAAGGGCCGATCACCGAAGAGGCAATCGATGCGACCGGCCTCGTGCTGGCACCCGGCTTCATCGATGTCCATACCCACGACGACGCCGCGGTCATCGAGTCGCCCGAGCACGCATGCAAAGTGCTCCAAGGAGTGACCTCGGTCGTGATTGGCAACTGCGGCTTCTCGCCCACACCTCCCGGTGACGGTGTGCTCGGCCGTAGTCAGTTTCCGACGATGGCCGAGTACCTCGCCGGTGTCGAGGCCGCCGAGCCGAGCGTCAACGTCGCCGCCCTCGTCGGCCACGGCACGATCCGTAGCAGCGTGATGGGCCTGCGCACCCGAGGCGAGGCGACCGAACAGCAACTCGCCGAGATGCTCGACATGCTCGCCCAGGCATTCGAGGACGGGGCCGTGGGGTTCTCCTCGGGCCTGGCCTACGAACCGGGCCGCTACAGCCCACCGTCGGAGCTGCACGCCTTCGGCGAGGTCGCCGCGAAGTACGGCGCGATCTACACCACCCACATGCGCGACGAGGGCGACCAACTGCTCGAGTCGATCGACGAGTGTGTTGAGGTCGCCGAGCAGCAGGGCATTCCGCTCCAGATCTCGCACCTGAAGGCGACCGGCATCCACAACTGGGGCAAGACGAGCCAGGCGCTCGAGCGGATCGACCACGCTCGTGCTCGCGGGATCGACGTGATGGCCGATCAGTATCCCTACACCCGCGGGTCCACGATGCTCGAACAAGTCGTCAGCGGCGGCGCGCTCGACGACGATGGCGACGGCGGGTTCAGTCGGATCACTCCAGATCGGGTCCTCATCGCCAATGCCCCCCGCAACCCGCACTGGGAAGGCCAGACGATCACCGAGATCGCCGAGGCGGCCGGCGTCGAACCCCGGGCGATGGCCGATGCGATCGTCAAGGCCGAAGGGCGCGGGTGCATCGTCGTGCTCGACAACATGAGCGAGGACGACGTGCAGGAAGTCCTCGCCCACCCGGCCGTGATGGTCGGCAGCGACGGCATTCCCATGGGCGGCAAGGCGCACCCGCGGCTCGGCCACACGTACCCCCGGATCCTCGGCCGCTATGTCCGCGAACAAGAACTCGTCGAGCTGGCCGACATCATCTCCCGCATGACCTCGATCCCAGCACGCCGGTTCGGCTTCGTCGACCGCGGCGAGGTACGCGCGGGCGCCTATGCGGACCTCGTGCTGTTCGATCCGGAGACGATCCTCGACACCGGCACCTGGACCGAACCCGACACGGTTCCGGCCGGCATCGCCGGGGTGTGGGTGAACGGGGAACGCGTCGCCGATGGCGAGGCCCTGACGGGACGACGGTCGGGTCGCGTGATCCGTCGCTCGTAGCGCTCGTGGCGAGTCAGCCCACCGAGGCGAGCAACGCGATGCTCGCCGCAGTCTCACGGGCAACGTCGGGGCAGCTGACCGCGAAGATCTCGCTGCCGTGCACGGTGCCCATGACCTGGCGGCACCGAGCCGGCACACCCACCTCGTTGAGGAACCGGTAGAACTCGATCCCTTCGTCGCGGAGCGGGTCACATTCATTCACCGAGATCACCGTCATCGGGAGCCCGTCGACGTCGACCGGCCGAGCGAAGGTCGGCCACGCGAACGGGTTCTTGGCGTGGAACTCCTCGATGCCGTACGCGATCTGACCGGTGTTGCCGGTCAGATCGAGCGAGATGCCGTTGTTCTCGATCGAGGACGGGAACCGCTCGTCAGGCCAGTCGCCAGCGATGTACGGGCACATTGCATAGAGCCCGCTGATCAGGCCGATGTCACCCTCGGCCAACAGGGTCATCCCCGTCGCCAGGGTGAGATTGCCGCCGCCGCTCTCCCCCGCCACGATGATCCGCTCGGGGTCGACGCCGAGCTCGGCCGCGTTGGCGGCGACGTACTTGACGCCCGACACGCAGTCGTTGAGCCCGGCCGGGAACGGCGCCACCTCGGGAGCCGACGATGGGAACATGGAGTTGCGGAAGTCGACCATCGCGACCGCCACACCTTGATGCGCGATCAGGCGTCCCCAGCACTGGTACATGCCGAGGAAGCACGACATCGACATCATCCCGCCACCGTGGAGGTACACGACGGCGGGCACTGGCTCGTCGGTCTCCGGCCGGATGAACAGGATCTTGATCGTGTTGCCGTCGGGCGCGCTCTCGATCTCGATCGTCGAGATGTCGAGACCATCGAGCGGGGCGAGGTTCTGGTCGTCGAGCCGGTCGAGGACCTTGTCCTGAGCGGCCCGGTTCTCGATTGCCGATGGGCGGCTGACGACTTCCATCAACTGCTCGCGGTTCTCGTACACCGGAGCGGTCGGCTCGGGCATCTGGCCCATGATCCGGCGAATGCGCGGATGGATTCGCAGGTCGGATTGAATCTTGTTCACGGGCTCCCCCAGGGACGTTCGACTGCGTCGAGCGTAGGAGCCCGAACCGGCGCTCAGGAAGCCGACGCAGGTGCCCCGGCGTGGGCGATCTTGGGCAGCTCGCGCCAGACGAGTGCGAGCAGCACGGCCGTGCCGACGAAGGCGTACCAGTACACGGCGACGATCCCGAACCACGAGCCGATCGTCCCGCCGACCACGCCGCCGATCACCAGGCCGGTGTGCACGGCGATCATGTACACCGCGCCGACGCGTCCTTGGAGATCCTCGGGCACGGCACGCTGTCGGATCGATCGATTGAGCGTGCCCCACGTAGTCGCGCCGATGCCGAAGAGGAAGAGCACGACCGACGCGACGATGGCACTGGTCGTCAGGGCGAAGCCGAGGTGGCTGAAGACCTCGTAGGTCAGCACGACGCGCATCAGGCCGCCGAGGCTGAAACGCGCCTCGAGCCATCCATAGATCGATGCACCGAGCAGGCCCCCAAGCGCGCTCATGGCCAGGAACACTCCGAAACCGCGTTCCGACAGCTCGAGCACCTCGATGGCGTAGAGCACCTGGATGGCGAACGTCGCGCCCCAGGTGATGTTGAAGACGAAGATCGTGATGGCGAGCGTGCGGACAGGCGGACTGTTCCACACCCAGCGGAGCCCGTCGGCGAGGTCCTCGCGAGCCGAGCCGGTCGCGGTCGGTTCGACGTGTGGGACCTCCAGACGGAGCACCAGCAACGCCGCGAACGCCAGCAGCACGGCCTGGGTCATGAACGGCACGGCCATCGCGCTCGCGAACAGGGCCGCACCGAGCGGCGGTCCAACGAGATGGTTGAGGCCCTGGAAGCCGAAGCCGATGCGGGCGTTCGCGATCCCGAGCTGCTCGTCGGGGACCAGCGACGGCACCATCGACTGGGCCGAGATGTCGGCCACCGTCTCGACCGTGCCGAGCACGAAGAGCGCGATCAGCACGAGCGCGATGCCGATGCGATCGCCGGCGACCGCCAGTGCGACGAGTGCGAGCACGCCAACACGCAGCAGGTTGCCCACGAGCAGGATCGTCCGCCGGTCGAGCCGGTCGGCCATCAGTCCGGCGCCGAGGCCGAACAGGAACCACGGCAACCGCTGCAAGACGGTTGCCAGCGCCACGAGGCTCGGCGACGTCGTCTGCGACGCGACGAGCAGCGGGCCGGCGGCAAGCTGCACGCCGTCGCTCAGGTTCGAGAACCAGGTCGACCCTAGGAACGGCCGGAACTCGCGCCCGAGCGCGGGCGGAACGACACGGTCGACCAGCCGACCGACAAGGGGCGCCACGGCCACGACGGTACCGGCTCGGGTTTCGCCGCCGACCGGAGTTTCAGTCGGCCGCCTGGGGCCGCTTGGCGCTCAGCTCACCCGCATCGAGTACCCGACTCGCTGCGGCAACCGCCACGGTCACGATCTGGTCGATCACGGCGCCCTCTTCTTCCATGTCGGAGATGTCGGCCCAGAACCAGCCGCCGCCGTCGATCAGCACCGGGTCGGAGACAAAGCTGGGCAGCGGCGTGCCGGGTTCATCGGGATGCTGGATCGTCCACAGAGCCGACGACATCGCAGCCAGTGCGTTTGGTACCGCCTCGGCTGGCTCGGCATTGCGCACAACGAAGGCCATCGCGCCACTCTGGCGGCGGAGATCCGATCGCATCTGGGGATCGACACGCACCGTGCTGGCGACCAGTTCCAGACCGTCGCCCCCGGCCGTGCCGTCCTCGATGTCTGACAGCATCGCCTCGATCTCTTCGGTCGCCGGCGTGAGCGCCGCGAGCGCATCGGTGAGGTCCACGGTCTCCGGGGCAGGCGCGTCGGGCGCCTCGCCCGCGGCCTCGTACGTCTGCCACCAAACAACCGGGAAGCTGTCGCCGATCGTCAGCTCGGGTCGCACGACACTCAGCCAGTCGTGGATGTCGATGACGATCTGCACGATCGAGACCGCCCCATCAGCATCGAACAACGCCGCGAGCAGCGCGCCCTGGTCTTCGACACGCGGTTCGGCCTCGGACACCAGGTGGGCGACGACCGGGTCCCCGAGGGGGAAGCCGTTGTCGTAGAACATCATCCGCACGGCGTCAGAGAACAGCCCGGCTGGCAGACCGAGCAGCTCGAGCAGTCGCCGCACCGGCGTCGCCACGAGCACCGAACCGGATTGCTCGGGGTTGTCCTCGACGCGGTGCGACAGCGCCTCGAACACCGGCAGCCACCGGGCCGGATCGCACATGAGTCGCAGGCGAAAGAGCTCGCGCATGGTCCGCTCGACCTGGCCGTCACCGCGGCTCCAGGACACCAGTCCCTGTTCGACACCCGGCACGGCCTCTGCCAACGACTGCAGCGCTTCGGCATCGATCGCGCGCAAGTCGATCGCGCCACGATCCTCTTCGAGCCAGACCGCCAACGACTCGCCGCCGCCCTCGAGCGCCAATGCCCGCGAAGCTCCGTCGACGATCCATCCGCCCAGCACGGGCAGGTCCATGTCGCCCCGGCTCGGAACGCGAAGATGCTGCTCGACCCGGGTCGTCGAGTCGGCGGCGATCTCCAACGCTCGGACCACCCGTTCGACGGCAGACGGTTCAGTCATCCCGGCACGCTATCGGCGCGACCGCCACCGTGACGTCGGGCCGAAAACGACAAACGGCCGCCCGAAGGCGGCCGTCGAAGAAACCCCGGAACGGGTCCTGCGCTACTTCTCTTCCTTGAAGATGACGTGCTTGCGGGCGATCGGGTCGTACTTCTTGAGCTCGATCCGCTCGCGGCTGTTGACCTTGTTCTTGGTCGTGACGTACTGGTACCCGGTACCAGCCGTGCTCTTCAGCTTGATGATCGGACGCTTGTCGCTACCGGCCGGCATCAGACCTTGACCCCGCGACGTCGCATGTCCGCGAGCACCGTTTCGATGCCCTTTTTGTTGATCGTCTTGAGACCCTTGGCTGAAACCTTGAGCTTGACCCAACGCTTCTCGCTCGGCACGTAGAACCGCTGCGTCTGGATGTTGACATCCCAACGACGACGGGTCTTGCGCTGCGAGTGAGACACGTTGTTGCCGAAGCTCGGCTTGCGCCCGGTCACCTGGCATACGTTCGACATAACCCGGACACGCTAGCGGGCAAAAGCGATACTCGACACCTGTGCGTCCGTCACGTGTGTGGTATCTCGCCTACGGCTCGAACGTGAATCCCGAGCGATTGCGGCTCTACCTCGAAGGGGGCGTGACCGAGCCCGGCGCTCGCGATTCCACGGCACCCGTTCGATCGGCGTGGCGGCAGCTGCCCTTCCGCCTCACGTTCGGTCTCGAATCGCAGCGTTGGAGCGGCGGAGGCGTGGCCTTCGTCTTTCCCGACCGCTCCGGCCAGGCCTGGTTCCGGGCGTGGGACCTGACCGCCGAGCAGTTCGAAGATGTCTTTGCCCAGGAGAACCGGCTAGCGGTCGGCACGCCGCTTCCCTGGGAGGAACTGTTGGCGGCGCCAGACCAGCTCGACGTCGGCGGACGTTGGTACGGCCGAGTGTTTCGCGTCGACGACATCGGGCTCGACGCGCCGGCGTTCACGTTCTCGGCGACCGAGGCGATGCCGGCCAACCCGCCGCACGAGGACTATCGCGGCACAATCGCCGCCGGACTCGCCGACCACCCGTTGCTCGCCGACGATGCGATCGAGGCGTACCTCGACGCCAGTAGCCTCGCCTGATGCAGTCCGGGGGCAGCATCAGGGTTCGGCTCGGCTCAGCCGTGCTGGCGATCGCCATCGGTTCGGCCGCCTGTGGCGGAGGCACCGATGCGCCGCCGCAAGCCGACGAGTTCCTGGAAATCACCGACTGCCGCGAGCTCGAACGACTGGCGTCGGTCGAGGTCGACCGGATCAACTCGTCGACCGACCGCGACATCATCGATGCGGCGACGGCCCGGTTCCAGCGCATCGTCGCCCACCGCGACGCCACCTGCTGAACGCGAGCTGCTGAACGCGACCAACTGATCGAGCTCCGCGGACCGGACTCTCGCTCAGCCGGCGGGGTCGATGAACCAGTCGGTGAGCTCATCGAGGCCCTCGATGGTGATGTCGTCGCGCTGGTGCAGCGGATGCCGCTCCCAGACTTCGCGGCGCAGCATGGTGTGCCACTGCTGTACCCGCTCGCCGGCGAATGTCGCGTTCTCCATGTGGGTGAACTCGTAGCCGAGCACACGGGTGATGGCGAGCGATGCCTCGTTGGCGACGTGGGCCTCGCTGTGCGCTTCGAGGGCCCCCAAACCGGCAAAGGCGAAGTGCAGGACCGCCGCCCGCATCTCCGTGCCGATGCCGCGCCCCTGCGCCCGGGGAACGAGCCACGAGCCGGTCGACACGGTGCGCAGCACGGCGAAGTTCGTCGCATCGATCGCCTGCACGCCGACCGGTTCGCCATCGAGGAAGATCGTCAGCAGCGCCGTCCAGCTCGCGGCGGTCCACTCTGCCTTGGTACGCCAGTAGAACTGCATGCCCTCGTGACACGGCTGCGAGACCCAGTCGCTCGTGAACGGGTACACACCGGTCGACTCGTAGAGTCGCTCGTCCACCTGGAGGAGTAGCGCCATCCACTCGTCGTCGGTCGGGATACGGATCTCGACCTTCGGTGTGCGAATGACCAGGTCGTAGAGCGGCCAGGCGGGGTGAGCCATGGTCAACGCTAACGCTCGGGTCGATCGGCCAACCGTGAGTTCCGCCGTAGCCTCCCGCCATGGCTGCGCAACAGACGATGACCGCCGCGGTGACGCTGGGCAACGGCGGGTTCGAGATGATCGACGTCCGCCAGGTGCCGATGCCCGAGCCGGGCGCCGGCGAAACACGACTGCGGGTCCTCGCCGCCGGCATGAACAACACCGAGATCAACACCCGACTCGGGTGGTACTCGTCATCGGTCGTCGAGTCGACCGACGACACAGCGACCGAGGCGGCAGACGCTGAGGATGCTGTCCATCGCGCCGACGGTGGCTGGAACGCGGCCACGCCGTTTCCCCTCATCCAGGGCACCGACTGCTGTGGCGTGGTGGATGCGGTCGGCGCCGACGTCGACGCCTCGATCATCGGGCGCCGCTCGCTGGTGCGCGCCTGCATGCGACCGAACGGCTTCGACTCGATCGAGAACGTGTGGATGGCGTCGGACTTCGACGGTGCCTTCGCCGAGTACGTCATCGTTCCGGCGACCGAGGTCTTTCCCGTCGACTGCGACTGGTCCGACGCCGAGCTCGGCGCAATCCCGTGCGCCTACGCCACCGCCGAGAACATGCTGCACCGGGCCGCGGTCAGAACCGGCGATCGAGTGCTCATCACCGGAGCATCGGGCGGCGTGGGTTCCGCAGCGGTGCAGCTCGCGAAGCGGCGCGGCGCGCACGTCGTCGGTGTGTCCTCGGCCGACAAGGCCGACGTCGTGTCCGAGCTCGGCGCCGATGAGGTTCTGGATCGGTCCGTCGCTCCCGAGCCGATGTCGTTCGACGTCGTGGTCGACAACGTCGCCGGCCCGTCGTTCGACAGCACGCTTTCGGCGGTGCGCCGCGGTGGCCGCTACGTCTCTTCCGGCGCGATCGGCGGACCGATTGTCGACCTGGACATGCGCACCTTCTACCTACGCGACATCACCCTGATCGGCTGCACGGCCTGGGACGAGCCGGTCTTCCCGAACCTTATCGGCTACATCGAGCGCGGCGAGATCCGACCGCGGGTGGCCAAGACCTTCCCGCTCGCCGACATCGTCGCCGCCCAGCAGGAGTTCCTCGAGAAGCGCCACGTCGGCAAGTTCGTACTCATCCCCTGAGGATCTCTAGCCTCGGGTGCATGGCCACGGAACCGATCACGATCGAGACGAGCGACGGCGAACAGCTCCAGGGCGAGCTCTTCGTCCCCGACGCACCGCGGGGCGCGATGGTGATCTGCCATCCGCACCCGTTGCACGGCGGCGACATGTACACACCTGTCCCCGCCGCGCTGTTCCAGGCGCTCGAAGGTCTCGGGCTGGCCGGCGTGCGCTTCAACTTCCGCGGGGTCGGCCGCTCGACCGGAACTCACGACGAAGGGCGCGCCGAGCGGCTCGACGTTGCTGCAGCGCTCGACACCTTGGCCGCTGCCGTGCCCGATGTCCCACTGTTCGCCGGCGGCTGGTCATTCGGCGCCGATGTCTCGCTGGCGTGCGACGACGACCGGATCGCCGGCTGGTTCCTGGCCGCCGCCGTGCTGCGGGTCGTCGACCCCGACGAGATGGCAGCACGAAGCAGCGCCGCTCCGAAGCGCTTCGCCATCGGCGAGGTCGACCAGTTCGCCTCGCCCGACGTGATCGAGCCCAGGCTCGAGGGTTGGACCAACGCGTCAACCGTCGTCATCCCCGGCGCCGACCACTTCTTCGGCGGCGTGATGCGACCCGTCGTCGACGCCTTCGCCGACTTCGTCACCGGGTGCCTACCCGAGTGAGTTTGCGAGCTCGTCGGTGACCGATCGTCGCTACCATCACACCGTCGCCGATCCAGGCGCCCGCCCACGTAGCTCAGTTGGATAGAGCAGGGACCTCCTAAGTCCAAGGTCGGGGGTTCGATTCCCTCCGTGGGCGCCGCACGAATCTCACCGATCCCATGCCCGGCTTCGGGTTCTCACCGACTCAGTGCCCGGTTTCCGTGACCGGAGTCGGTGAGAAGCGGGAAGCGGAACGGGGATCGGTGAGAACTGTTTGGCCGGATACGAGACTCCACAAGGTACGGATCCGACGTTAGACAGCGGGTCCCGGCGAGAAGTAGCGTTGTCTCATGGCGGATGATGCACGAGGCGTGGACGTTTCCAATTTTCAGGGCGACATCGATTGGGCGGCCGTGGCCGCCGACGGCATCTCCTTCGGGTTTGCCAAGGCGACCGAGAGCACAACGTTTCGCGATCCCTACTTCGCCAAGAACTGGTCGGGCATGGCCGCGCACGGCGTTGCCCGGGGCGCTTATCACTTTTTCTCGACGAAGCACCCCGGCGCCGACCAGGCCAACTTCTTCCTGAGTGTGCTCGGCGACGAGGCGGGCGACCTCCCTCCGGTGATCGACATCGAGACGGGCTCGCCGAACCCGGCCGAGATCCAGGCGTGGCTCGACACGGTCGAGCGAGCCCTCGGCGTTCGCCCGATGATCTACGCCAGCCTCAGCTTCGCCAACGACCACCTCGGCGCATTCGGCGACTACCCGCTCTGGATCGCCGAGTACAACACCCAGGCCACACCCACGCTCCCGTCGGCGTGGTCGACCTGGCAGTTCTGGCAGTACTCGGACAAGGGCTCGGTGAACGGCATCGCCGGCAACGTCGACGTCGACCGACACAACGGTCCGCTCGGCGCAGTCCCGGCGCCGGGCCACGCGCCGAGGAGCGCCACACAGCCGACCCCCGCCCCGAATCCCCAACCCAGCGCACCGCCCGAGCAGATCACGGCGACGACATCAGCCCAGTTCGCCGGCTCACCCTGGGTGATCTCCGCCGGCGACACGCTGGCCTCGGTCGCCCATGCGGTCGGGATCACGGTCGCCAGCCTTGCCGGCAAGAACGGGCTGGCCACCAACGCCTCCCTCACTCCTGGCGAGACGCTCACGATCCCCTAGCCCCTACGGGCGCAACGCCAGATCGCGCTGCACCCAAGCGGTCGGGAGCGATCATCGCTGACTAGATTGCGTCTCCATGCGAGGCATCGTCGTCCCCGATCGCGAAGAGGACTTCACCGCGGATCCGGTCGAACTGTTCTTCGACCTGGCCTACGTGTTTGCGTTCTCACGACTGGTCGCCCATCTGATTCACCACCCGGACTGGACCGGCGCAGGCGAAGCCCTGCTGCTGTTTCTCATCATCTGGTTCAGCTGGTCCTGGTTCACCTGGATCGCCAACGGCGTCTCGGGCAACGGGCGTATCGCCCGCACGATCTTTCTCATCGCAACAGCGCTGACGGTGCCGATGGCCGCATCGGTGGAAACGGCATTCGACGACGGCGGGTCAACGTTCGCCTTCTCCGCGGCCCTGATCATGGCCATCTCCAACGTCCTCGGCGTGGTGGTCCACGAACCGGGGAGCGAGCATCGCCAGTCTGCGCTCCAACTGTCGATTCCCTCGGCGCTTGCCCTCGGGGTCCTGCTTGTCGGTGGCTATGTCGACACGCCGGCCCGGGTGTGGTTGTGGATCCTGTCCCTGGCCATCCTGTTCGGCTCGACCGCCTTCGCCGGACGTAACGACTGGATCGTCCGAAGCGGACACTTCGCCGAACGGCACGGACTCATTCTGATCATCGCCTTGGGCGAGGTGATCGTGGCCATCGGCATCTCGGTGACCAACGGCTTCGACGACGGGGGCCTGACCGCAAACATCCGACTCGGCCTGTTCGCGGCCGGCATCTTCGCCGGACTGCTCTGGTGGTCGTACTTCGACCGGGTCCTGCCGGCGCTCGAGCACCGCGCCGAATCCCTGGACAACGCCTCCCGGGGGCGGTTCGCCCGAGACGTCTACACCTGGGGTCATGCGCCGATCATCGGTGGTGTGATCGTCGCCGCGGCCGCGGGCGAAGAGATCCTGTTGCACCCGAGCGATCACCTCCACAGCGAGTTTCGGTGGATGTTTGCGATCGGCATCGCCATGTTCCTGTGCGGCATCGGCATCACCGTCTATCGCTCGTTTCAAGTCGTTGCGAAGGAACGCCTTGTGGGGTTGGGGGTGATCGTCGTGCTGTGCATGATCTCCGGCTCGTGGGAGGCCGTATGGCTTCTCGTCGCCGTCGACGTCGTCCTGTTGGTCGTGCTCCTCGTCGAGCACTACCGGGTCGAGAAGCGTCCCAACGCAATCGACCGCGAGGCCGAACGGATCGCCAACGACGCTTCGGGCGAATAGTCGTATGAGCTACCCACGGCGCAACGCGGCGACCCAACGCTTCACCCTGGGGGCGCCGCGAACGATCATCGTCGGCCGCGACGGCCAACGGATCCTGTTCTGTCGCTCGACCGCCGGAGACGATCCGGTCAATCGGCTCTGGGTGATCGACCTCCCCGACCCCGAGCCTCGACTGCTGGTCGACCCCGTCGCAGTCCTCGGCTCCGGCGACATCGAACTGACAGCAGAGGAACGCGCCCGGCGGGAACGAGCCCGCGAAGCCGGCGGCGGAATCGTCACCTACGTCACCCACAGCATCGAGGGCGTGGCCGCTTTCGTGCTCGGCGGGCGGCTCTTCCACACCGAGATCGACTCTGGCGACACCGTCGAGCTCGCCACGACAGGCGTCGCCTACGACCCCAGGTACTCCCACGACGCGTCGATGGTCGCGTACCACGCCGCCGGGTCACTGCGT
This sequence comes from Actinomycetota bacterium, assembly GCA_039028435.1. Lineage (GTDB taxonomy): Bacteria > Actinomycetota > Acidimicrobiia > Acidimicrobiales > UBA10347 > UBA10347. Next base: position 68,637 of record JBCCIC010000001.1, read on the forward strand.
GTCACGACCACCGACGGTTCGGCTGAGGGCGACCGGCTCGTCGTCGGCCCCGACCCCGACGAGGAGCATGTCGTCTGGGGCGCTGCCGAGTTCGTTGCCGCGGAGGAGATGGGTCGCAGCCGCGGGTTCTGGTGGGGCCCCGACCACGATCGCCTGCTCGTCGCCCGCGTGGATACCAGCGACGTCGACACCTGGCACATCTCCGAGCCGGTCGATGCATCGATCACGCCTCGTGCGATTCCCTATCCGGCTGCCGGTATGACCAACGCGACCGTCGACTTGAGCATCGTGACCCTCGAGGGTGATCGGACTGCCGTCGATTGGCGCGGTGGCGAATTCGAGTACCTCGCCCGAGCGGACTGGTCCGCCCGCCACGGGCTGTGGCTGACGGTGCAGACCCGCGACCAGAAGACGACCGCGATCCTCACCGTCGATCCCGAGACCGGTGCGGTCACCGAACTTCACCGCGATGTCGATCCGGGCTGGAGTGAACTCGTTGCCGGGGCACCACGCCGGGTCGCCGACCGGCTCATCACCGTCGCCGACGACCACGAGACCCAGACCCGGCGACTCCACGTCGATGGCGAGCCGGTCACACCTTCGGGGTTGCAGGTCCGGTCGGTCGGTCAAACAACCGCGGACCATGTGCTGGTCGGCGCGACGACCGACCCGACCGAACTGCACGTGCACCGCGTGTCGCTCGCGGACAACAGCGTCGAGGCCCTCACGACCGAGCCCGGCATCCACCGGGTGGCCGGCGGCGGGAACACCGTCGTGATCACCTCATCCACGATGGATGACACCCGGTCGCGGACCATGGTTCACCCGGGGGACGGCGAGCCGTTCGAGATCGAATCGTTCGCCGAGCGACCCGACCTCGATCACCAGGTGACGTTCCACGTCAGCACCGACCGCGAGCTCCACTCCGCCCTCGTGCTTCCGGCCGGCCACGACGGGTCGATGCTGCCCGTGCTTCTCGACCCATACGGCGGCCCGCACGCCCTGCGGGTTCAGCGAGCCCGAAGTGCCTTCTCGGCAAGCCAGTGGTTCGCCGACCAGGGATTCGCGGTCATCGTCACCGATGGGTCGGGCACGCCTGCGCGCGGGCCTGGCTTCGAGCAGGAGGTGCTCGGCAACCTGGCCGACCCGGTGCTCGATGATCAAGTCAATGCGCTCCACGCCATCGCGGCGGCACATGCCGACTTGCTCGATCTGACACGAGTGGGCATTCGCGGCTGGTCGTTCGGCGGCTACCTGGCCGCCCTCGCTGTACTGCAGCGGCCCGACGTCTTTCATGCCGGCGTTGCCGGTGCGCCCGTGACCGATTGGCGGCTCTACGACACCCATTACACCGAGCGTTACCTCGGCCACCCAGATACCGACCCCAGTGCCTACGAGCGCACCGACCTCACGCCGATGGCACCCCAGCTCAGCCAACCGCTCTTGCTGATTCACGGTCTCGCTGACGACAACGTCGTGGCCGCCCACACTTTTCAGCTTTCACGAGCACTTCTCGAGGCCGGCCGACCCCACCAGGTCCTACCGCTCTCGGGCGTCAGCCACATGACCCCGCAGGAGTCAGTCGCCGAGAACCTGCTCCTGCTCCAGGTCGCATTCCTCAAAGAGGCGCTGGGCTAGATCAGCGAGCTGGCGATCAGCACCAGCGCCGACGTGCCCGAGAGGGCGAGTACGAGTGGCCGCAGGTACCCCCGGTCGATAATCGGCGTGACCCAGCGCGACGCGACCATTCCGAGAAGGACGGCCGGAAGCAACCGCAGCACGAGCCCGAAGGCCTCGCGATCGAACTCGCCGGCGATGATCAGCGCAAGGAGACCCATCGACGATCCGATCACGGTGTAGGCGGCGATCGGGCCGCGGAAGTCGCGAGCCTCGGCGTGCTGGACGTACAGCAACGCCATCGGCGCGCCCCCGAGCGCAGCGATCGTTCCGCCCACGCCGGACACGACGCCAGCGCCACCGAGTGATCGATTCGTCTGCGGAATCCGCAAGCCCGACAGTCGCAGCAGCGCGAACGCCAGCACGATGACCCCAACCGCAACGCTCAACCCGACCTCGGACAGCGTGGCGAGCAGGAACAGGGCAATCCCGATCCCGAAGACGCGGCCCGCCAGCGCAGGAACCACCTGGCGCACATCGCTCAGCCGCGTGTCCTGGCGCAGCACCTTCAGTGTCACGATCAAACCGACCACCACGATCGGCACCGGCAAGAGTTCAGGGTGCAGGAGCCGGAACAGGGGCGCTGCGATCAACCCCTGTCCGAAGCCGGTCGACGCATTCACCGTGGCGGCCACGAACATGACCGCGAGGACGCCGATGTATACGCCGGTGCTCACGGGCGGTGAGCGTAGCCATGACGGGCGAATCGCATGACCAAGGGCCATCCGACGTACCGAGATCGGGCGATGACGTGACGGTTGACACCCGTCACCGATGTCACACGCCGCCGAGGAAGAACACCCCCGTCAATACGGTTGAGAACGTCAGACATTCGGTCCCACGAAAGGAACGTCCCCCCATGTTCTGGACCAACAAGACAGCCAACCACGCCGTCCCCCACGCGGCCCACGAAGCCCTCTCCGGCGCCTTCAACGACCACGAACTCCGTGTGCTCAGCGGCCTTGCCACCCTCGTCGACGTCCCCGCCGGCACGTCGCTCACCAGCCAGGGCACGGCCGGGCGCCAGGCCGTCGTAGTCGTCAGTGGCACCGCCTCGGTCCTCCGCGACAACAACGTCATCGCGACCGTCGGCGCAGGCGACCTGATCGGCGAGATGTCACTCCTGACCGGCGAGCCTCGCAACGCCACCGTCGTTGCCGATACCGAGCTCTCGGTCTACGCCCTTTCGCCCCGTGAGTTCAGCTCCCTGCTGAGCCAGTGTCCGCGCCTTGCCCAGAGCATCACCGCCACTGCGGTGAAGCGTCTGTCCGAGGTAGCGACGGCCTGACCCTCGCAGCATCGGTTCGTCGTTCCCCTCCTGACGAATCGGTGCGCCGGCCCTCTTCCCCCAGAGGGCCCAAACGAGAATGCCCGGGCGGTCAACCGCTCGGGCATTCGAGGTTTTGGACACGCTTCGACTCGCCACTTCGGCAACCGTTCCCCTACGTTGCAAGCCATGGCTGATGCCGTTCCCGCCTGGCTCCGACACGCCCGCGACCACTGGACGAATCGCGGTGATCGACGGCCCGAGTTCGCCATCGAACCCGGGCCCGGCCAGGAGTCGGTCTGGGACTACCCGAGACCGCCGGCGGTGGTCGCCGATGGGAGGGAGGTCGCCGTCGACGGGTCCGCCGGGCCGATCGCCCGGGCCGATCGCTCGGTCAAGGTGTGCGAGACCTCGCATCCGCCGGCGTTCTACGTGCCACCGGAATCCATCGTCGATGCCAGCCTGGTCATCGTCCCCGGCTCCTCGCACTGCGAGTGGAAGGGCCAGGCCGAGTACGTCGCGGTCGTCGGAACCACCGAGCCGGTCGGCTGGCGCTATCCCAAGCCGTACGCCGAGTTCGCCGACTACGCGAACTGGGTGTCGTTCTATCCGGCGCTGGTCGAGTGCCGAGTCGCCGGGGAGCTCGCCCGACCACAGGCCGGCGGGTTCTACGGCGGGTGGATCACCGACGATGTCGTCGGGCCCTTCAAGGGCGAGCCGGGCACTTCCGCCTGGTAATTCGTCTGGTATTTCGTTCTCTTCTCAATTTCACCGCCCGAGCACCCCGCATATCCTGATCCCATGAGTGAGTACCGCGCACCCATCGAAGACATGGACTTCGTGCTCCAGCACGTGGTCGACGTTGCTGATCTTCAAGATCACGAATCGTTCGCTCACGTCGACCCCGGCGACATCGCCGGCCTGCTCGAGGAAGCCGGTCGCTTCTTCGGCGAGGTCGTCGCACCGACCAACCGCGCCGGCGACCTCCAGGGTGCTCGTCGTAACCCCGACGGCAGCGTCAGTACGCCCGACGGCATCCCCGACGTCTATCGCAAGCTCGTCGGTGCCGGATGGGCTGCGATCTCCCACGACCCCGAGTACGGCGGCGGCGGCTTTCCCGTGGTCATCGGGCTCGCCATCCAAGAGATGCTCACGTCCGCGAACATGGCCTTCTCGCTCGGGCCGCTCCTGACCCAGGGTGCGATCCATGCACTCGATGCCCACGGCAGTGACGAGCAGAAGTTGACCTACGTGCCCAAGCTGGTCAGCGGCGAGTGGTCCGGCACGATGAACCTGACCGAACCCCAGGCGGGCAGCGACGTCGGAGCGCTCACCACCAAGGCCGAACGTCGCGACGATGGCAGCTACGGGATCACCGGTCAGAAGATCTTCATCACGTGGGGCGAACACGACTGCGCCGACAACATCATCCATCTGGTGTTGGCTCGGACCGCCGATGCGCCTCCCGGGACCAAGGGCATCTCGCTCTTCATCGTCCCGAAGTTCCTGCCGAACGACGACGGCACGCCGGGCGAGCGCAACACACTCGAGTGTGTTTCACTCGAACACAAGCTCGGAATCCACGGCTCGCCGACCGCCGTGATGGCGTACGAAGACGCCACCGGCTACCTGATCGGCGAAGAGCAGACCGGCATGCGTTCCATGTTCACGATGATGAACAGCGCACGCCTCTCCGTCGGACTCGAAGGCCTGGCCCTCGCTGAGCGCGCGTATCAGCAGGCGGTCGAGTACGCACACGAGCGACTGCAAGGCGCCCGGCCCGGCGGCGCCAAGGGCGAGTCCGTCGCCATCGTGGAGCACCCCGACGTACGCCGCATGCTCCTGACCATGAAGTCCCAGATCGATGCCATGCGGTGTCTCTGCTACCTGAACGCGAAGGCGCTCGACGACTCTCATGCCGCGAGCGATCCCGAGGTCGCGGCAGCCGGCCGCGAACTGGCCGAAGTCCTCACGCCGCTGTCCAAGGCGTGGTGCACCGATCTCGGCAACGAACTCACCTCGATCGGCGTCCAGATCCATGGTGGGATGGGTTTCATCGAGGAAACCGGCGCCGCCCAGCACTTCCGCGACATCCGTATCGGTGCGATCTATGAGGGCACGAACGGGATCCAGGCCATGGACCTGGTCGGGCGCAAGTTGCCGATGCGAGACGGTGCCGCCATCGGCGACCTGCTCGACGAGGCCGAGGCTCGGGCCAGCGACCTGAACGGCGGCCTCGAAGACCTGGCGAAGCCGATGGTCGAAGCCGTCGGCGCGTGCCGCGAAGCCGGCGGGTGGTTACTGACGAACATGGGCGACAACGCCCTCGCCGGAGCCACCCCATTCCTCCGCCTTCTGGCCACGACGGTCGCCGGTTCGCTGATGCTCAAGGCCGCAGTCGCCGCACAGGACGAACTCGCATCCGGCGCATCCGGCGAGCGGGCCGAGTTCCTCGAGCAGAAGCTCGTGTCTACCCGCTTCTTCCTCGAGCAGATCGTGCCCTCAGCGGTTGGCCTTCTGCCGAGCGTGATGTCGGGCAACGACGTGCTCGCCTCCTATCGGCCGGTGCTCTAGCCGGAGGCCGGCTGGCCGAGGCAGCGGAGCTACCAGCTCGCGCCGCCACCGCCGCCGAAGCCACCACCGAACCCGCCGCCGAAGCCGCCACCAAAGCCGCCGAAGCTGCCGCTGCTCCAACCACCACCGCCCCAGCTGGCGCCGCCACCGCCGCCGAAGCGGCCACTGCCGCCGCCGAAGTCGCCGCCGAACCACGAGTCGCGATCGCCGGACCATGATGCGTCGCCGTAGATCGGCTCCCAGCCGACCCGTCCGGTGTAGGCCGCCGTCGAGATCCAGTGCAGGTAGAAGAACGTGAACGGGTCGAAACCGCGCAGGGTCGGTGGAAGCGGAGCGCCGGTCCAGGTGTCGTTCTGTCCGCTGGTGCCGGTGTGGGCCAGCTCCGGAGCGAAACGGTCCGCGTCGTCGATCGATGAGCGGGACAGTGCCTGACGCTGGGCTGCGTAGGCCAACGCGAAGGCTCGCGGGCCACGAGCATCGCTGGCACCGAAGGCTGCCGCGATGTCGGCGTAGCTGCCCGACAGGCCGAGGTCGGCCAGCGCCTTGCGGGCGTCGAGCCAGCGCCGTTCGGCCTGGGCCGGTTCGAGCGATGCGGCCAGAATGCCGGCGATCGTACGACGGGTCTCGCCCGTGACATCGTGGGCGATCAGGTCCTTCTCGAGCGCTCGATAGACCTGGATGCCATCGTCGCGATTGCGCATGAGCGCGGCGACGATCGCCACGGGAATCCCCTCACCTTCGGCGTATTGACGAACCCGAGCGATCTCGCGCTCGGTCGTGAGGCCCGCCAGCGCGTACTCGACGGCCATTGCCGGCTGGAGGCTGCGCTCGCGATGGTGGCGGTAGAGCTGGACGAACTCGCCCACACTCAGCTCATCGTGGTTGAGTAGCAGCAACGCCGCGATGGCATCGACGTCGAGACGATCGCGTTCGAGCAAGCCGGACTGCGAGCGCAGGTCTCGGCGTACCCGCTCGTACCGCTCGACCGCCTCGCCAGGATCGTCATCGAGGTCGGTCAGTGCCGCGGCGACGGCCGGGCGAGCGGCGCTGTCGGGCAGCCGGTCGTGGATCAGGTCGAGTCGGCGCACCTTGCCCTGCGCGTCGTCGTAGGCCGCATCGAGCCGGTCGAGCGCGTCGTCGAGCGACTCGGCATCGATCACGGGTGCGGCCTTGAGTAGCCGCTCGCCGCGATCCGAGACGACGGCCGCGCCGAAGGACGTGGGCACGACCCGGTCAAGCACCGTCTGGGCGAAGCGCTTACGGGCTTCAGCCACTCGGTAGGGCCGGACGCTGCGCACCAAGCCGCCGAGCTCGCGGATCTTTAACTGGAAGGTGTCGGTATCGCCCTTGCGGACGTCGAGCGCTTCGCGCGCTGCGTCTTGCACCGCGTCGTCGAGGAGTTCCGAGTCATCGGTGGCCCGCATGTCGAGGGGGATCTCGGTGTCGGCTTCGAGGCGGTTGGCGTCGATCACGTCAAGGAGGTCACGTGACCACAGACTGCGCAGCGTCGCATCATCACCCGCCCGATGGTCGCTGACCTCGCTGAGGGCGTCGAGCGTCTCAGCGAAGGAGGGTGAACCGAAAGGGTCGGGGTCGGAAACCTCGTAGCGGCGGAGGTCCGGAAGGTCGGCGGCACTCGTCTCGAGTTGGGCGAGGACATCGTCGACCTCCTGCGCCCGACGATCCTGCTCCGTCGCGCCGCGGCGTGTGCGCTCACGGCCGCGGCCGCGGCTCGTGAACGCCACGAAGCCGATGCCGCCGAAGAGCACGAGTGGAAGCAGGCTGATCGCGGTCGGCTCCGGCGACGTGGTGTCTCCACCGCCGCTCGACGTCCCTCCGCCGCTCGATCCACCGCTCGCGGAGCCTCCGCTGGAGGTCGCCGTGCCCCGCACCTCGTTGTCAAAGGACACTTCGAGGGTGCTAAGGATCGCCGCCACCCCGGCGTCCCAGTCTCCGCTGCGGAAGCTCGACGACGCAGTTCCGAAAACCACGCCGCTGCTGGGGATGACGTTCTGGAGGTTGGGACCTGCGGTGACCCAACCGTCGTTGTTCTCCGTGTCCACGACGACGACCACGCCACCGGCGTCGCCGTCTCGGTCAGTGACGACCCATGTCTCACCGATGTCGATCGCCAACGACTCGGCGCCTCCAGGTGCATCGGCGACCACGACGATCGCCACCTCGTGCCCATACGTGTCGACGATCCGAGCGGCCGCCTGCTCAACCGCCTCGCGATCCTGGAGGTCGCCGTCGACATCGGTCACGAAGCCCTGGCAGGTGATGCCGGAGACCTCGGGGCAGAGCAGCTCGGTGTCGCCCTCGCTCTGAGCGGCTGCGTCGCCGGCGAACAGCCCCAGGGTCGAGACGGCCACGAGTGGGACGAGGAGGACGAACACCAGTGCCGCCCGAACCATGGACGACGCTGCATTGCGGAGGGGCACGGATACCTCGAGTCGGTTGCCAATCGGCGGGGCGAAGCCGCCACATCACGTTACGACACGAACCACGACCACAAGGGCCCGAGCACGGCCGTGTGAGAAGGAACGACGGAGAGCGATCCGGTATTTCCGAAGGCGCGGTGAAAGCCGCTAGGCGGAGACGAGTTCGATTCCGGCGGCGGCGAGATCGACCTTGGCCGTCTCGCTCGTGTCGGGTGCCACTCCGGCACAGTGATCGAGGAGCACGCGGGTCGCGAAGCCCTCGGCGTGGGCGTCGATCGCCGTCGCCTTCACGCAGTAGTCGGTGGCGATGCCGACCACATCGACCTCGTCGATCGAACGCACACGAAGCCAGTCGGCCAGAGAGGTGCCGTCGCCATCGGCAATGCCGTCGAAGCCGCTGTAGCTGGCGGCATATTCGCCCTTGTTGAAGACGGCGTCGAGCGAGGCCGTCATCGACTCGTGAAACGCAGCACCCTCGGAATCGGCAGCGCAGTGCACCGGCCAGGTCGTGTCGAAGTTCGGCGCTTCGCCATCGTTGGCCCAGTGGTCGCCGGGGTCGCGGTGCCAGTCACGAGTTGCGACGACGTGCTCGTAGTCGGCGGCAAGCGCGGCCATCGATGCGGCCACCGCTGCGCCACCGTCGACCCCCATCGAACCGCCCTCGCAGAAGTCGTTCTGCACGTCGACGATGATCAGCGCACGACTCATGACAGGTCCTCCTCGACCTCGATACCGATCCAGTTGGTGGGGATGGCGACCCGAGCGTCGGGCGCCGGCCGGCGATGCAGCGGACGCAGGCGTGCCCGACGATCATCACACCGCTCTCGCGCATGCTGCAGGTCGAACGTCGTGACGATCTCCCCGGCACGAATGAGTGGCACCTGTGGGCTGAGGGCGGTCTCGGTGAGATCGATCGGCAGGACCGACAACACCTCCGCGTCCCAGAACCCCTCGCCGTCGAGGGTGCGGTGGACGACCTTGCGACCGCCGACCGTGCGCTTGCCCGGCGACAGCTTGCCAACCGCACGGAGTCGGCCACCGCTCGCGTCGTCCTCGATCGATACGAGCTTGTAGACCATCGACGCCGTCGGGTGGCCCGAACCCGTCACCAGGCTGGTGCCGACGAGATACGCGTCGATCGGAGCGCCCGCCGCCTCGAGTTCGGCGATCCGGAACTCATCGAGATCACTCGACACGACGATCCGGCACCCTTCGGCACCGAGTTCATCGAGCTGGGCACGAGCCCGCTTCGCATCGATCAGCAAGTCACCGGAATCGATGCGAACTCCACCGATTCCTGTTCCGACGACCTCGACGGCATTGCGAATGCCTTGCTCGACGTCGAACGTGTCGACGAGGTACGTCGAACTCGGCCCCATGGCCTTGAGCTGGGCTTCGAAGGCCAGCTTCTCGGTGCGATGGGCGAGCATGAATGCGTGGGCCGTCGTGCCGCCGGTCGGAATGCCGTAGCGGCGACCGGCCTCGAGATTCGACGTCGTGTCGAACCCACCGATATGCGCGGCTCGCGCCGAGGCGATCGCCGCATCGGGATCGGTCCGGCGACTACCGCCGTCGATCAGCGTTCGACCATTGGCGACGTCGGTCACTCGAGCGGCGGCGCTGGCGATCGCGCAGTCATGGTTGAGCACCGACAGCACCACCGTCTCGAGAACCACGCACTCGGCGAACGTGCCTTCGACCGTGAGCACCGGGCTGTAGGGGAAGTACAACTCGCCGTCGGCGTAGCCGGTCACATCGCCGCGGAAGCGGTAGTTCGCGAGCCAATCGGTCATCGGGCCGCGAGACACCACACCGGCGCCGACGAGATGCTCGATCGCCGCATCGGTAAAGCGGAAGTGCTCGATGGCGTCGATCACCCGATTCATCCCCGCAATCACGCCATAGGCGCGACCCGGCGGCAGGCGTCGGGAAAACACCTCGAAGACCGCAGCTCGATCGGCGACGCCGGATTCGAGCGCCGACGCGACCATCGTCAACTCGTAGTGGTCCGTCCGGAGCGCAGTGGCCGCCGAATCCTGCACGACGCCTTCTCTCACCCGATCAACGGTAACGCCACCGCTCGTCGCTTCGACAAGATGTGACGCACGTGCGCCGGACGGCAAGGAGGTGCGGACCGCGTAGCCGTAGCCTGGCGAGCGGGCGCGATCGGGAGTCCGCCCGGCGCGACTGCGGAGGACTCGAGTGGACACCGTCCAGCTACTGATCGACGTGCTCGGGCCGGTGGTGCTCATCGTCGCTGTCGGTGCCGTGGTCGGTCCGCGCATCGGTCTCGAGGTTCCCACGCTCTCGAAGATCGCCTACTGGATCTTCGGTCCGGCGTTCGTCTTCAACATCTTTGCCACGACCACCCTCGAGGCCGACACCGCGATTCGACTCGTGCTGGCCGGTATGGGTGGCCTTGCAGTTTCGGCGCTGCTGTCGACCGCGCTGGCACCGGCGTTCGGTCTGCGGGGCGCCGCAGCCAGCGCCACGATCATGTCCTCAACGTATGGCAACGTCGGTAACGCCGGTCTCGCCATCTGTGTATTTGCCCTCGGTGACGATGCGCTCGACCGAGCCGGCGTGCTCATGGTCACGATCATGTTCTTCGGCACGCTGCTCTCGGTCTGGCTCGGCACCCGGCAACACCAGTCCTCGGTCGCAGCACTCGCTCAGGCGTTCCGCGCTCCGATGATCGTCGCGGCGATCGTCGGACTCGCCATCAATCTCGTCGACATCGACCCGCCGGTGATCGTCGATCGCACCGTTGCCACGATCGCCAGCGGCCTGATCCCCACCATGCTCGTGAGCCTCGGCATTCAGCTGGTCGAGGTCGGCCGCGTGCGCTGGCTGCGCTCGACGAGCGTTGTCACGATCGCCAAGCTGGCGGCAGCGCCCATCGCCGGCTGGCTGGTGGCCGAGGCCCTTGGGCTGGCCGGCGACGACCGTGGCGTCGTGATCCTCCAGTCGGCGATGCCGCCAGCGGTCTTCTGCATGGTCATCGCCATCGAGCACGACCTCGAAGCCGAACGAGCGACCAATGATGTGGTCGCCGTGACGCTCGCGGCGCTGATCAGCTTGCCGATCGCCCTGACATTTGCCGTCTAGCTGTCAGCGGTCGCCAGCGATTCGGGCGCTTCGAGTTCGAGCTCCTTGGAACCGACCGGATTGCAGTCCCAATCCGGAATCGGCGCAGAGGTCAGGTCGATCTCGTCAGCCGCGATCGCCCACGCGATCGCCTCGCGAGACGTCGACTGCGCGAACACGACGGCGACGAGACCATCCGTGTCGTCGACCACGGCGGCCCCGCTATCGCCCGGAAGGATGTCGACCGCGAGCTCGTAGCCGAATCGCTCCGTGACCCGATCCCGGTCGCCGACGACCGCGACCGACAACTTCACGCGGCGAAGCACCGTGGCATCGAGTGAGGTGCCACTCGCGGCCGGTTCGGCCAGCACCACAGCGGTTCCGGGCCACGCCGCAACGTCGCGTCGCGGCACGACATCCATCGGTCCGGCCCGGACTTCCGGCACACGAAGCACGGCGAGGTCGTCCTCGAGGTCGAGCCGAACGATCTCGGGCCGATACCACACGCCGTCGGCGTCCTGAATCGCAAAGTCGCGGGACCCGTAGATGGCGTGGGCCACGGTGACGATCGTGCGGTCATCGATGACGAAACCGGAGGAGGTCGACTGTCGCGGATTGTCGCATGGAAGCGATGCGATCGTCACCGCTCGCTCCTCGGCACTGCGCTCGGGCACCGATCCCCACACGACGGCGAACGCGACCGCCGCGGCGATGGCGATCAAGCCCAGGAGCGTGGCCGAAACGGCCGTGCGCCGTCGAACCGCCATCCGTGCTCGGTCCTCTACTGAGTCGGGGGCGGGATACGGGTGCGGCCGTGATGGGCGTCAGGCTTGCCGGCCGACGAGTCCCAGGTAGCGCTCCATGATCGGTGCGTCGGCGGCGACGGGAATCGACTCGGCGGTGCGCTTGGAACCAACCAACATCTCACTCATCGGAAGCACGACGTCGTAGGCCGACTGCACGAGGGCGTCATCAAGCCCGTGGGCCTGGTCAGATGCCTGGGCGAGATCCCAGGTGTGCGTGACGAGATCCCACATCACGATCCCGATCAGGTCATCGACCGTCGGGGCCTGAAACCAGAACGGACCCTCCTGGGCCAACACTCCTTGACCATCGAGTGTCTCCATCAGACGGTCGCGCGTGTCGATCCAGGTCGCCTGCGGGTCGCTCATGTCCTCGGGCGGTGTCGGCGCGGCCATTGCGCCGCTTGCGGCGACCTGCTGCACGCCGTTCATCACCGCGCACTGGTGCTCCACGAGGGCGGTCGCATCCCACCCGTCACAAGGCGTGTCCGCTTGCCAAGCCGCCCCCTCGGTGCGGGCCACGATTGCGTCGAATGCGTAGAGGGCTTGGACGAAGTTGCGAAGGTTCTGGCTCATGGGTCCTCGAGTGGGTGGATCTGCGCGCCGACTCTAGAACACCGACCGACCGGCCCGAACGGCGGATGGGGTCCCTTTTCGCCGTCCTCATCTTTTTCGCACCTGGGCCGATGGACTCACCAACGGTGTGATCGCGGGCCCCGGACCTGCTGCGCCGGCAGTCGCCCATGACACACTCCTGCGCCCGCAAGCGGGCAAATCGCACCGAATCGTTGCCTTCGCCGCCCAACTTGGCGACGATGGAGCGGTAATGCGAGTCCTCCGCGCCGAACCCCCGACCTCATCGGTTGCGGCATCCACGCGCAGCACCCCGATGCAGATCATCTTCCGGTTCATCCGCGAGCGACGCGGCCTGTTCGGACTCAACCTCGGGCTGCGCCTCATCAAGGACCTCCTGCCCTTCATGGGACCGATCCTGGTTGGCCTCGCCGCGGACATCCTCACCGGCAGCGATCGGTCGCTGCTCGGATTCGACTTTGCCGCAGGCGAGCTCCGCTCGATCTACATCATCGCCGGGCTGATGGCCGTGCTGGCGGTCGCCAAGATGGTGATCGGCTACATCCACACCATCGTCGCTGCCCACATGGGCCGCCACGTCGTCGAAGCGGCGCGTCGGGACCTGGCCGAGGCGTCGATGCAGATGGCGCTCGATGAACGCCGGCGCTTCAACAGCGGTGACTTGCTTGACCGGTCACTCGCCGACTCGAAGGGTCTGCGCAGCTTCATTCAGAACGTCGTCATCCGGATCATCTCGAACACCGCCCGTGCGGTCTGGCCGCTCATCTACATGTTCATGGTCGATTGGGTGATGGCCCTCGTGGTGTTGGCGGTGATCCCGCTGCAGTCGGGCATCAGCGCGATGCTGCAACGCCGCCTGCAGCGCCTCACGCGTGAGTCCCGCGCAGCCGAGGCGACCCACACCCTCGCGGTCAAGGAATCGATCGACGGTTGGAGCTCGGTCGCGTCGGTCGGCGGGCAGGACTGGATCACCTCCGAGCTGCGTCAGACCGCGTCGCGAAGCGAAGACGCCAAGATTCGCAAGAAGCACACCACAGCAGCGATCAGTGCGGTGATCTCGCTGTTCACCGCGCTCGGCATCGCGGCCTGTTACGCCATCGGCGGGTGGCGCATCATCGACTCCGGCCTGGTCGGGGTGACCGACGATGCGGCCTCCGACGCATTCACGTTCGGTACCTTGCTCGCCTTCGTCGGGATCGCGAAAAAGGTCTACGCACCGTTCCAGGCGTACACCAAGATCGTCAGCAGCTACCGCACCGGCCTGGTCAACCTCGAACGCATCGCCGAAGTCCTCGATGCGCCGGTTCTCGACCCGCGCCCCAATGGCCCACAGCTCGTGGTGACGACCGGCGACATCCAACTGGACGGCGTGGGGTTCGCCTACGCGGGCGAGGAGACGCCCACCCTGCGCTCGCTGAGCGGCCGCATCCCGGGGCGCACCCTCACGGTGATCACCGGGCCGAGCGGCGCCGGCAAAACGACGCTACTCCGGCTCTTGATGGGTCTGGACCAGCCTCACCATGGAACGATCGCCATCGACGGCCAAGACATCAACATCGCGCGGTTGTCGACGGTGCAGAAGGCGATGGCGCTCGTCCCGCAAGAGCCGATGCTGTTCAGCGGCACCCTCGGCGAGAACCTCATGCTCGGGCTCGAGCAGGTCTCGACCGAGGAACTGCTGAGCGCCTGCCACAAGGCGGGCCTGCTCGAGCTGGTGCGCGAACTACCCGAAGGCCTCGACACCGAGGTCGGCAGCGGCAAGCACATGCTCTCGGGTGGGCAACTCCGCCGCATGGCCATCGCCCGCGCCCTGCTCCGAAACCCGTCGATCCTGCTCCTGGACGAGCCGACGACCGGCCTCGACGAGTTGAACTCCAAGCAGGTGCTCGACACGCTCCGCCGCATCGCCCAGAGCGCGACCGTGATCATGGTGTCGCACCGCCGCGATCCACTTGCGGCATCGGACCATCACCTCATCCTCCAGGGAGGCACCTGGATCGACGGCGCCGGCAACGGTGACCGCTGGCGACCGGAGTTCGACGGCATCGCCGAGCTGGAATCCGTCGCCGACGCCAGCATGGACGGCGAGCAGTCTTCGAACACCTTCGTCTCCGCCGCCGGCGATAGGAACCACGCCGGCAATGGCAGCTCGGCGCCGGCCGTGGGCGCGAGCGGGGCATCGACGAACGGCTCCACCAACGGAGCGAACAGCGCGCCGGACGGCGCGAGCTTCGATGCCGCACGTGAGAACGGCACCAGCAATGGCTCAAGCAATGGTCATGGCTCGGGTGACGGTGTCACCTTCGAACGGCGGGTTCTCCAGCTGTCGGCGATGGGTCGCCCGATCGACCTCGACTACCGCGACGACCCTGGGGCGACCGCGCGTGTCTTGATCGTCGCCGGCCACCGATCAGGAGCGAAGGTCGACCCGCAATGCGTCGATCACCTGCTGGCCCGCGCCGGCGCCGACGAAGACACCGTCGTCGCCGTCGCCGGAATCGCCAACATGAACCCCGATGGCGCGTTGTCCGACGATCACCGCACCGTGCTCGGCGTGGACCCGTCGGTCGATCATCTCCAATGTCTCGCCGTGGAGACATCGATATTCCGGCGCGCCATCGCCGAATGGCGGACCAACATCGTGATCGATGTTGGCGCACGAACCAGCCCGACCCGAGCAGCCGACGACGTCGAGATCGCGATTCGCTACCAAGACGCCGGCGGCGGCGCAGCACCCGATTGGCTCGCCCACCTCGGCAGCGACATCCGTCGCCGCCTGAGCGCTTCGCGCTTCTCGGTGAGCGTGACCCTCGAATCCGCCGAGTCTTCGAGTCTGACCGGCGCCACGGGACTTCCGGTCGTCGAGGTCACTTCGGTCTCGCCTCCGCACATGGTCGGCAGCGATCGCGTTCACGAGGCGCTGCTCGATGCATCGCTCGCGGCGTATCAGGCCACCGGTCTTCTCCGCGTCAACGCCACCGTCTGAGCGACCGGCGATCCCGGGCTCGTTACTCGGGGGCTGCAGCCCTGCGTCACTCGGGAGCTGCTGCCCCGTGGCGGCCGGCGCCATCGCTGAACCGAGTGGCACCCCGGATCGTCTCACCGGTGTTGATCGTCTCGAGGCCGATTGCGGTCTCGACCGACAAGGCGGTGCCGAGGTCGCTCGACCACTGATCGATCGCCGAGCGACGGTCGCTGCGCATGCAGTTCTGGGGAAGCGCAGCCAGTTCATGGGCGAGGTCGATCGCCGCCGACCGTGCGGATCCGGGCTCAACGACCCGATTGGCTAACCCCATCGCCGCGGCCTCAGCCCCGCGGACCTCGCGTCCAGTCAGGATGAGGTCCATCGCATGGGAATGGCCGACGAGGCGCGGCAGCCGTACCGTGCCGCCGTCGACGAGGGGCACGCCCCATCGCCGGCAGAACACGCCGAACGCCGCATCCTCGGCAGCGACCCGCATGTCGCACCACGCGGCCAACTCCAGACCTCCAGCAACGGCCCACCCTTCGATCGCCGCGATCACCGGCTTGGAGAGATCGAGCCGGGTCGGGCCCATGGGGCCGAGCGAGCCGACGATGTCCGACCCTGCCCGTGGCTCAACCCGATTGCCACCACCTGAGGCGAAGGCCTTGAGGTCGGCGCCGGCGCAGAAGACGCCGTCGACCCCGGTGAGCACGGCCACCGCGGCCGAGTCATCGGCGTCGAACTCCAGGAAGGCCGCGTAGAGCAGATTCGCCGTCGCGCGGTCGACAGCGTTGCGGCGTTCGGGCCGGTTGATCGACACGATCATCACCGGCCCATCACGCTCGACGAGCACCGTTGGCTCGGTCTCGGTGGCTTCATCCCGGTCGGTCATACGGTCTCCTCGGAGGGGTGCGATCGATGGACAGGTGTCGATGCGTCAGTCATCTCGGTTCATGTTGGCTCGCGCCTTGCTGACATCGCGTTGGCTGACCTCGACCAACACACCTTTGCGCACGACGAAGGACACGACCAGATCGACTTGATGTTGACCCGCCCGCTGACGAGCGCTGACGACATCGAGCTCCATGCCTTCGGTCGGGACGAGTAGCGCGACCGCTCGAAAGCCGGTGTCGGTTCCGGGCGACGATCGCTTCTCCTCGTGCACCAGCTCGTGGGAGTCCCAGATCCAGACGTCGTCCACCGAGACGAACCGACTCGTGTGACTCCCTCGCCGCTTCGACACCATCGCGCCGGGGCAGACGATGTAGGGACCCTCCAGGTACGGCAACACACCGAGACCATCTCGGCCGAAAGCGTGATCGAAGGCCGCATCGATCACTGCCTGCTGATCCCCCGACGCAACCGCGCGGCGTCGCGTCTCGTCGGCGATGGCAGCCGCCAGGTGGACCAGCACGTCATCGTCGAGACGGGCGACGAGCTCGACCGCGGTGTCCGGATCGTTGGTCAGGTGGCCGACGATCGTGCCGTATCTCCGCGACGCCATGAGGAGATCATGGCCTCAACCTGCGACAGATTCGTGAACCGTCGAGAGCTCGTCTGCTGCGCGAACTAGTACATCTTGTCGGCGCCATCACCATCGCCGCCGCTGCGGGCCTTCGCGATCTCGGCACGCAGGCCGACGCCCATCGCCACGTTGTCCGCGGTGACGGTGATCATGCGGAAACCCATCTCGAGGCGTCTCGGGGTGAGTGAACCGGTCGAGTGGATGCCGGCGACGACACCGTGGTCGCTGCACGCGGCCACGATCGTCTCGAGGGCCTCGACGAACTCGGGGACGTCATCGTTGTTGCCCGGAGGAAGCCCGAGCGAAATCGAGAGATCGGCGGGGCCGACGTAGACCGCGTCGACGCCTGGCGTGCTGACAATGGCCTCGACGTTGCCAAGTGCCTGCACGGTTTCGACCATCGGGATGACCGCGATCTGTTCGGCGGTCGAGTCGTAGTAGCCGGGGTAGCGGGGGGCGACGCCTGCCGGCCCATAGCTCCGGGCACCGTTTGGCGGATATCGGCATGCGGAAACCGCAGCCTGGGCTTCCTCGGCCGAGTTCACCATCGGCACGATGATGCCCATCGCGCCGGCGTCGAGGTGCTTGCCGATGATCCCCGGCTCGTTCCATGGAACCCGACAGATCGGCGTGGTGCCCCCATAGGAGATCGCCGGATACATACCGACCGCCGCCTGGTAGTCGACGAGGCCGTGCTGGGTGTCGACACAGACGTAGTCGAGCCCGGCCCGTCCGAGCTGCTCGGCTGACGACGGATTGGCGAGCCCAGCCCAGAGCCCGAGCGAGGTCTTGCCGGCGCGCCACTGATCACGAAGGGTTTCCATGCCCGCAGTCTTGCAGGGGTAGACGACCTCGACCGCGTTCGCGTGCGCCGTTCCCTTGCACATCTCACCGATCTGGCGCCCGCCTTTCCGCTCTCACCGACTCGGTACCCGGTTTCCGGACCTGGAGTCGGTGAGAAGCGGGAAGCGAACCTGGAGCCGGTGAGAAAACCGGGTCAGGGACTGACGATGGAGGCGGGGCGGCCGTCGAGCACGGCGATGGCGTTCTCGTAGGCGTGTTCATACAGACGGCGACGTCCGACCTCGGTTGACGAGGCGATGTGCGGTGTCACGATGACGTTGTCACGCTCCAGCAGCGGATGACCGACCGGGAGTGGTTCCGGATCGGTCACGTCGAGTCCGGCGCCGGCGACCTTGCCCGAGTCGAGCGCAGCGAGCAGCGCGTCTTGATCGACGAGCGGGCCTCTCGCGCAGTTGACGAGGTACACACCGTCGCGCATCGCACCGAGGGAGGCCGTCGAGATCATGTGATGCGTCTCAGGCGTTGCCGGGGCATGCAACGAGATCACGGCCGACCGCGAGTACACATCGTCGAGCGAAACCAGTTCGACACCATCGATCGGCGATGCATCGAGGAACGGATCCGACGCGATCACGGTCATCCCGAACGCCTGGCCGGCGGCGGCGACACGCCGGGCGATCCGGCCGAGCCCGACCAACCCGAGCACCTGGCCGTCGAGCTCGAGCGACGTGGCGACGCCAGGACCGATCAGGCCCTCGCGCGACCGCTGCTGCTTGGCCGGGAGTTCCTTGGTCACGGCCAGCATGAGCGCCATGGCGTGCTCGGCGGTCGACACCGTCGGCGACTCGGGCGCATTGCACACCACCACCCCAGCAGCGCTCGCGGCCGCGACATCGATGTTGTCGTAGCCGATCCCGGCGCGGCTGACGACTTTGAGGTCGGGGAAGCGAGCGAAGCGTTCGGCGTCCCAGAAGTACCGCACACCGATCACGGCAGCTGGGGCGTCGACGAGGGTGTCGTCGTCGGGACCGATGATCGTGGCCCGATCGCCGAGATAGGCCAGGTCGTCGTCATCGACGGGCCGATCGAGGTGGATCACGTGGGGTTCGCTCATGCCCGCAGTCTCGCACCTTCCGGCGATCGACTTCCCGCCATCGAGGTTTGGAATCGACTCTCACCCGGTCGGTACCGTTGACGGCACCGCTCATCGATGGGGGTCGAGCCATGCACGTCGGACTATCCGTGATCTTCCAGAACCCGGGCGAGGCCGTGCCCGATCGCAACGTCTACCAGGACGACCTGCGACTGGCTCGACTCGCCGAGCCCCTCGGCTTCGAGTCGGTCTGGAGCGTCGAGCACCACTTCACCGACTACACGATGTGTCCCGACGTCTTCCAATTCCTGAGCTACATGGCCGGCTGTACCGAAAAGGTTCAGCTCGGGTCGATGGTGTGTGTACTCCCCTGGCACGACCCCATGCGGGTCGCCGAGGAGATCGCCATGCTCGACAACATGTCTGGCGGCCGGGTGATCCTCGGCATGGGCCGAGGCACGGGACGCGTCGAATTCGAGGGCTTCCGCGTCGAGATGCCCGAGGCCCGCAAGCGCTTCGCCGAGTCGGCCGACATGATCCTCACGGGCCTCGAACAGGGCTACTGCGAGTACGACGGCGAGTTCGTCCGCCAGCCGCGCAAGGACATCCGCCCCCGCCCGTTCAAGAGCTTCCGCGGCCGGGCCTACGCAGCCGCCGTCTCGGCAGAGTCGGCCGAGATCATGGCCAAGATGGGCGTCGGCATTCTGATCGTGCCTCAGAAGCCGTGGAAGACGGTCCGCGAAGAGCTTGCGACCTATCGAGCGACCTTCCGCGACGCCACCGGCGAGGAACCGCCTCCGCCGATGGTTGCCGGATGGACCTACGTCGACGAATCCGCCGACAAGGCCGAAGCGATGGCCCGCGAGTACATCGGCGGCTATTGGGACTCGATCGTCAAGCACTACGAGTTCGACCAGGACCACCTGAAGAGCACACCGGGCTATGAGTTCCACGGCCAGATGTACGACCGACTCGTTGCACCGGGCGGTATGGAGAAGATGACCGACTTCTTCCTCGGACTCCAGGTCTGGGGCACCCCGGAGCAGGTGACCGAGAAGGTCATCACGATCCAGGACAACACGTACTGCGACGGGTTCATGGGCGTGTTCAGCTATGCCGGCATGCCCATCGAAGACGCCGAAGCGAGCTGCCGACTCTTCGCCGCCGAGGTCATGCCCGAGCTGCAAGCGCTCGCGCCGGCCTACGACCGCCTCGGCGTCCCGGCCTGAACCGGACCGCCAGCCCTAGTCAGCGGTGTCAGCCGAGGCGCGGGCGGTGCGGAAGTCGGGTTCGCGTTTCTCGATGAAGGCCGCGACCGCCTCTTTGTGCTCGGGCGTCTCGTAGGCCCGGTCGAGGAGCTGGAGCTCGAGTCGCTGAACATCCGAAATCGAGCCGGCGAACATGTTCTTGGTGAGCAGCTCTTTGGTGAACGCCAGCGAGGCTTGTGGGTTCTCACCCATGGCAAGCGCCATTTCGTACGCGGCGTCGAGCAACGCATCGGCTGGGACGACCCGGTCGATCAGGCCGATCGCAGCGGCCTCCTCGGCGAGGATCGTCTTGCCGGTCAGCATCAGCTCACTTGCCTTGCCGAAGCCGACACGCATCGGCACCAACTGCGAGCTGGCCAGCTCAGGCACGACACCGACCTTCACGAACCGCAGACTGAGTTTCGCGCCCTCGGCGGCGACGAGATGGTCCATCGACAGCACCTGGCTCAGGCCCACCCCGATGGCAGCGCCGTTGATCGCCGCGATGATCGGCTTCGACTCGCGCATCAGCTCAACCCAATCGCGGGTCCGGCCTCCCTCCTCGACCGACCCGTCGATCTGGTCCTGGAAGACCGCCTCCATGTCCGCGCCGGCGCAGAAACCCCGACCGGCTCCGGTCACGACGATGGCGATCACGTCGGGATCGGCATTGGCAGCCACGATGGCCTCGGTGAGCTCGCGACCCATCGTGCGGGTCCACGCGTTCATCCGCTCGGGGCGATTCATCGTGACGGTCAGGACACCGTCGCGAGTGTCGGTCAGGATCTGTTCGTAGGACGTTCCGTTGGAGGCCATGCCCCAGCCTGATCGGCGAACGTCGTCTCGAACAAGCCCGCTCAGACGCTGACGGGAAGATGCTCCAGGCCGCGCAGGTTGAGTCGGCCGTTCCACACCGGATCGCCCGCCAAGGTTGCGTGGCCAAAGCGCTCAACCAGCGAACCGAGCGCCACCTGGGCCTCGAGCTTCGCCAACGATGCACCGAGGCAATAGTGCGCACCACTCCCGAACGACACGTGCTGGCCGGCCGTCGGGCGACGCAGGTCGAGCTGGTCCGCGTCGGCGCCGAACTTGTCCGGATCATGATTCGCCGAGGCCAACACGGCCATGACGAACGCCCGCTCGGGAATCTGGACGCCCTGAAACTCGATGTCCTTCAGGGCGATTCGGCGGGACATCTGCACCGGGCTGACATAGCGCAGCAGCTCGTCGACGGCGTTGGCGGCAACGTCGGGATCCTCACGCCACACCTCGAGCTGTTCCGGGTTCCGCATCAGCTCGTAGAAGCCGGTGCCGATCAGGTTCACCGTCGTCTCGTGGCCGGCGATGAAAAGCAGGGTGATCTGCGCGTTGAGCTCCTCGGTGGACAACCGGTCGCCGTCCTCCTCGGCCTCGATCATGCGGGTCAACAGGTCGTCGCCGGGATTGTCCCGCTTCCACTCGATCACCTTGTTGATGTGGGCGTCCATGTGGATCCCCGACTCGAAGGCCAGGCGAAGTTCCTCGTCGGACACGATCGGATCGAGCGTGCGGACCATGTGGCCGGACCAGATCTTGATCTCTTCCTTGTCGGTCTCGGGCATGCCGAGCATCTCGCTGATGACGTCGAAGGGCAGCGGGAAAGCCAACGCATCGACGACGTCGCCGCCGCCATCGGCCGCCACCTGGTCGAGCTGCTGATCCACCAGCCGCTGGACGACCGGGCGCAGCTCTTCGATCGAGCGCGGTGTAAAGGCCTTGGACACCAGGCGTCGCAGCCGAGTGTGATCCGGAGGATCGGTGTTGAGCATCGACTGATCGCGCGTCACCTCGACGCCGAGCGACGCAGCGATCGCGTCGGCCTGAGCGGACCGCTCCGTGTCCAGAATGTCGGAGTTCTCGTCCTCGACACTCATTGACGGGTCGCGCAGCATCTCGAAGCAGTCGGCGTAGCTGAACACCGCCCAGCGATCGAGGATGGGCTGCACCGGTGTCGCCGACCGAACCTCCGCGTAGTGCACGAACGGGTTCTCCATGAACCCGGGCTGCAGCGGATTGAACATGACCGGATCGGTGCTCATCGGCTCAGCGTAGTGCCCGCACCACCGAGCGTTCCCCGCCCGGCCCTGCGCCGCCCGCATACCGGCGTGTCATGCTCAAGGCGAGGATTCGAGCAAGGGGGAACGCAGTGATCAATCTCGATCTCACGGGTAAGACGGCCATGGTGACCGGCGCCAGCCTCGGCATCGGCGAAGCGACCGTGAGGCTGCTTGCCGACCACGGGGCCACCGTGGTGTTCTGCGCCCGAGGACAGGAAGGCGTCGACGACCTCGCAGCGCACAGCGAGGCCGTGCACGGGTTCACGGCCGACATGAGCGATGCGACCTCGACGAATGCCTTCCTCGACGCGACCATCGAACAGGTCGGGGGCATCGACATCCTCGTCAACAACGTCGGTGCATCGCCCTCGAGGAACTTCCTCTACATGGAGGACGGCGACTGGGATGACCTGATCCAGCTCAACCTGATGTCCGCCATCCGCTGCACTCGACGGGTACTGCCCCACATGCGGAGCGAGGGTTGGGGTCGCGTGGTGATGATCTCCACCGTCGGGGCTCTGTATCCCAACGCGGCGCTCATCGACTACGCCGCGACCAAGGCGGCCATGATCTCGACCGCCAAAGCGCTCGCCGGCAAATACGGGCGCGACGGGGTGCTCGTCAACTCGATCCTTCCCGGGCTGATCCATACGGCGATGTGGGAGCGCGCCGCGGGCGAGTTGGCCGAGGCGAGCGGTCGGACCGTCGACGACGTCATCGCCGGCAACAGCAAGGGTGTGCCCGTCGGCCGTTACGGCACCTCGGAAGAGGTCGCCAACGCGATCGTCTTCCTCTGCAGCAATGCGGCCTCGTACATCAACGGCGTCACGCTCAACGTCGACGGCGGAAGCGCCG
This sequence comes from Actinomycetota bacterium, assembly GCA_039028435.1. Classification (GTDB taxonomy): domain Bacteria; phylum Actinomycetota; class Acidimicrobiia; order Acidimicrobiales; family UBA10347; genus UBA10347. The sequence continues at coordinate 91,665 of JBCCIC010000001.1, forward strand.
GCCACATCTGAGGCCGATGCGGCGGCCGCGGATCTGGGCGGTTTGCCCGGCGGGCGGTAACTTCGAAACGTGCGCCCGAACCCCGTCAAGGATCGCCTCGCCGCCGGCGAAACCGTCTTCGGCACCATGGTGTTCGAGCTGCTGGCGCCCGGGCTGCCTCAGATGCTCGAGCGTGCCGGTGCCGACTTCGTGTTCTACGACATGGAGCACAGCGGCTTCTCCTATGCCGAGATCAAGAATCAGCTCGCCCTCTGTCGCGGGCTCGACATCGTCCCCTTGGTGCGACCGCGAGCGACGACTCACGAGCACACCGCGCAGCTGCTCGACCTCGGCGCGATGGGCATGCTCTTCCAGATGGTCGAGACTGCGGAGCAGGCCGAGCAACTCGTCGCCCTGACCAAGTACCCGCCTGCGGGCACCCGCGGGGCGATGTTCGGCGGGGCCCACGACGACTACGGCGGCCACACCGTGCCTGAGGTCATCGAGGGCGCGCACGATCGCACGCTGGTCTGCGCGCTCATCGAATCCGAACGAGGCATCGCCAACGCCGAAGAGATCATGTCGGTGCCAGGTGTCGATGTCGGCCACCTGGGCCACGGCGACCTGTCGCTCTCCCTTGGCGTCCCCGGAGACACTGCCCATCCCCGCATGCAGGCCGGGATCGACGCGCTGCTCGAAGCGTGCGAGCAACACGGTAAGGCCGCGGCCTGCCTTGCCGGCGACACCGCCACCGGGATCGAGTGGACAGCTCGTGGTTTTCGCATGGTCAGCGTGAGCTACGACATCGGCCTGCTGACCAGCGCGCTGGCATCCGGCATCGACGCCATCAAGAACGCACTCGGAGCCGCTGAATGATCGACGACCGCCACCACGCCGAGTACCGCGATCGCGGTTGGACGATCCTCGCCGAGTGCCTGGACACCGCCGAGGTGGGCGTATTGACCGACGCGGCGCTCGCGGTGATGGAACGACCTGGTCCCGAGGTAGGGCGCGAGGCCGATGGGTCGCCACACGTGTGCTGGGGTATGCATCTGTTCGACGAACGTCTCGGCGCGCTCACCCATCATCCCTCCATCGCCAAACCCGCACGCGAGCTCCTTGGTGCGGACTTCTTCGTCCATCAGTCACGCATCAACATGAAACAGACCAACGGTTCGATCGTTGCCTGGCACCAGGACTTTGGGACCTATCACCGGGTCGATGGCGTACCCGATCCCCGTGGGATCATGATCGCCGTCTTCCTCGACGACGTCACCGAGGTCAACGCTCCGCTGCTTGCGGTTCCCGGCTCGCATCACGAGGGCCTGGTGTCGACCGCCCATGTCGACCCGAGCGCGCCGGACCACGAACAGGTCTCCAAGTACCGCTACGACATCACCGACGAGACGATGCGCAACCTCGTCGATCGCTACGGGCTCGAGACGATCACCGCCTCGGCTGGGTCGGTGCTGTTCATGGACATGACCGTCGTGCACGGCTCGTCCGTCAACATCAGTCCACTCCGTCGGCTGTTGCTCTACGTCAACGTGTGCCCGACAGACAATCGAGGCGAGACCTACACCCGGCCCGAGTACTACGCGGCCCGCGACTTCTCGGCCGTCGAGAACTGGGGCGACGACTGCCTCCGCCAATTCGCGTGAGGCGCCATCGCCGATGACGATCGACTTCGTGCCAACAGGGCATGCGCTCGGTGCCTTCGTCGAAGGGTTGAACCCCGACGCCATCGATCCCGACGCCGTCTCCGCGCTTCATCAAGGGCTGTTCGACCATGGCGTGCTCATCGTGCGCGGCGCAGGCATCGACGCTGGGCAGCTGGTGGCGATCGGGCGTGCGTTCGGCGAGCTCGAGATCCTCCCGGAACCGGAGAAGCGGCATCCCGAGCATCCGGAGATCTTCAACTTGAGCAATGTGCGACCCGACGGTGAGCTCGTCGTGTTCGAGGAACCCCAGGCCGTGTTCCTGAGAGGCACCGAGCGGTGGCACACCGACAGCTCGTTCCGTGAGGTACCCGCGCTCTGCACGATGCTCTACGCCGTCGAGGTGCCCCAGCGCGGCGGGCAAACACAGTTTGCGGACATGCGCCAAGCGTTGAGGCTGCTTCCACCTGACGACCGGGCCGCGATGAGTGACCTGCGCGTCGTCCACAGCTACGAGTACTCGCGAGCGAACAATCCCGGCCGCATGGATCCGATGACCGACGAGGAGCGGGCCAAGTACCCACCGGTCGAGCATCCGTGGCTCCGCACCCATGACGACGGCTCGCAGTCGTTGTACATGGGCGGGCACGCATCGCATGTGGTGGGCTGGGACCCGGCCGTGAGCCGCCAGCGGTTCGCGGAGATCGAAGCCCAGTTGAGTGTGCACGACGTCGTGTACGAACACCGCTGGCAGGCCGACGACCTGTTGGTCTGGGACAACCGTACGCTCCTCCATCGACTGCTCCCGTACGACATCGCCAACGAGCGTCGAGTCATGCGCCGCGTGACCGTGGCGGGCACGACCCGACCGCGCTGATCGCGGCGTCCTCGCGTTTTCTGAGCCTAGGGGCCCATCTCGGTCCAGATGGGTGATGTCGGGCGCCGGTCAGGCCGATGGGGCGTTATGTCCGCCGCGCTCCACGATCGCCGCTTCCTGACCTACCTGGTCGCCACGAATGTGCTGCTCGTCGCGCTGGCGGCCATCGGCGCCACCTGGTTCATGACCGGCCTGGGGACGCTCGTCCTCGCCGAGGTGGCGACCACCCTGCGCACCGAACTCGCGACTCGACGAGCTACCGCGCCGTCCACCTGACCGATCGCCGACTTCGCCCGTTCGGTCTCGGAAACGGGCCGGATTACTCTCGCGGCCGTGCAATTGGACGCGTCATGAGCCAGGCGAGCCCACAACCGGATCCGCTCGACCCCGAACTCGCCGAGCGCCTCCAACGCTCGCGGGCCGAGGGCGATCACTTCCCCGAATGGATGGCCGGCACGATCGACCTGGACACCGCGCTCCAGCTCCAGCTCTCGGTGCTCGAGTCGGAGCGCTCCCACGGAACTCGAGTCGGCGGGTGGAAGGTCGGACTGACCAGCGAGGCGTCGCGCCAGGCACTCGGGGCCGACGAGCGCCCATTCGGTTTCATCCGAGCAAACCGAACACTGGAGAGCCCCGCGACGGTGGACTATCAAGCGGTCCGGGGACTGTCGATCGAGACCGAGATGTGTTTCACGATCGCGCGCGACATCGGCGATCCCGAGATCACCCCCGACCGCATCCTCAACCATGTCCTCGGCGTGAGCGCCGGCTTCGAGCTCAACGAGGCACGCACCGGGTCCGCGCCACCGGACTTCTTCTCGCAGGTCACGGACTGTCTCACGAACTGGGGAATCGTGCACGGCCCGCCGGCCTCGTTCACCGACGCTGGTGCCCTGTCCGACTGCACGATCTCCATGCGACGAAATGGCGAAACCGTGTTCGAAGGTGTCTCCCGAGACTTCGTCGATGACCATGCGGTCTCGCTCTGCCGCCTCGTGGCCCAGCTTGCGCGCCACGGCGAAGTGCTTCGCTCCGGGCAGCGGGTGATCACCGGCGCGTTCGCTCGATTCCCGACCGACCCTGGCGATCGCTGGATCGCCGACTTCAGCGGAATCGGCTCCGCTGAGGTCCTCGTGCGCTGACCACCCAGACCGTGAACCTCCCAGGAGAGACCGAATGACCCGCATCAATCTCGATGGACCGACCAATGTGCTCGTGGTCCAGACGCTCACCATGCCCGATGCCGCGCCGTTCATCGATGACATCACCGCGGCGGTACCCGACGGCAGCACCATCACGGTCGCGGCAAACTTCCGGGAGGCGATGGCTCACGCGGGCGATGCGGAGGTCATGCTCGGCATCCTCAACGAAGGCTTCTTCGCCGAAGCCCCGAACCTGAAGTGGATCCATGCCACCGCGTCGGGCGTGGACATGTTCATGTTCGACGAGTTCATCAACAGCGACGTCGTGCTGACCGGCGAGAAGGGCTTGGTCGGCGGGCATCTCGCCGACACGGGATTCGGCCTACTTCTCGCGCTGACCCGTCAGATTCACACGGCGATCAAGCTCGGTCCCGATGCCTGGAATCACCGTGTCGACATGCGCATGCAGGAGCTCGAGCTCGAAGGCTTGACGATGGGTGTGCTCGGCTTCGGCGGGACCGGTCGCGCGATGGCTCGCCGCGCGGAGGCCTTCGGGATGCGCAACATCGCCGTCGATGAATACCCGTCGAATCCCGATCACGGCGTGGAAGAGGTCTGGGGACTCGATCGGGTCGACGACCTGCTCGCCGAGTCCGACGTGATTGCGGTCTGCCTGCCGCTGACCGACGAGACCGACGGCATGTTCGACGAAGCGGCCTTCGCCAAGATGAAGCCCGGCAGCTTCGTCGTCAACGTGACGCGTGGCGAGATCATTCAGGACGCTCCGCTCGTGGCCGCGCTCGAGTCCGGTCACCTCGGCGGTGCGGCGCTCGACGTCGCCCCCGGTGAGCCTTTGCCCGCCGACCACCCGCTGTTCACGCTCCCCAACGTTGCGATGACCCCCCACACCGCCGGAGCGAGTCAGCTGCGGGCCGGACGCAACGTTGCCCGCTTCATTCACAACCTCCGGGTTGCCCAGGGCGACGGCGAGTTCGAAGGTGTCGTCGACAAACAGGCTGGCTTCTAGCCACAACATCGGTCGCCGGAGCGACAAATCCGTCACACCGCGACGTCTTCACTCGGTCCCCCGGGCAAGCTGGAGGTCGTGGCGAGCACGGTGGAGTCGTCGGAGCCCATGGAACCTGATGAGCCTGAGCACGAGGCCGAGCCTGAGATCGATCTCGAGCCTGAGACCGAGCAGCCGATCGCGAGGTTCCTCGAATTCCTCCGTTCCTGGGGACCGGTCGTCATCACCGCAGTTGTCATCGCGCTGGTCGTTCGATCCTTCCTCATGCAGCCGTACACGATCCCGTCGCTCTCGATGGCACCCACGCTCGACGAGGGCGACCGGGTCATCGTCAACCGGCTGAGCTACCGATTCGGTGAGATCGAACGGGGCCAGGTGATCGTCTTCGACACTCCCCCGAACCAGCGCAGCCAGGCCGATGTGTTCATCAAGCGGGTCATCGCCCTGCCTGGAGAGACCGTGCAGTTCGCCGACGGCAACGTGTTCGTCGACGGCCTGCTGCTGGTCGAGCCGTACCTCAGCCCCGATCTGCGGACCGGAACCCGCAACCTGATCCCCGGCTGCCTCGACGATCAGGCGACCACGAACCAATGCATCGTCCCCGAAGGATTCGTGTTCGTGCTCGGCGACAACCGCCCGGGTTCGGAGGACTCTCGCGTCTTCGGACCGGTCGACATCGACACGATCGTCGGACGCGCCTTCATCCGCGTGTGGCCGATCGGCGACATCAACCAGCTCTGACCCCGCCGGGACCTCGCTTCGAACCGGGGAGCCCGACGAAGTAGGTTGGATTCCGATCCAACTGAGGGGGTTCGCCGATGCAGTTCTACTCCTGCGATTCACACGTCGTCGAGGGTGCCGCGGTCTTCGAAGGGCTGGCCGAACATTTCGGCGATGGTGCGCCGCGCCTCGAGGAGCTTCCCGACCGCGGCCTCACCCTCCACGTCATGAACATGCCGGTCGTGTCGGTCGGACGTTTCGGTATCGCCGGCAACAAGCTCGGCCTGCCCGAGACCGACGAGAAGATCCGCGCCGGCTACGAACTGCTCAACCCCGGGGTCGTCGACTCGAACAAGCGGATGGACGAGCAGGATCGCGATGGCATTCGCGGCGAGGTCATGTACCCGAGCCTGTCGATGTTCACCTTCGTCATCCCCGACACCGAGGTCAAGGCGGCCGCGTTCCGCCAGCACAACGACTGGATCCTCGACTACTGCGCACCCAACCCCGAGCGCCTGATCGGCGTCGGGTGCCTGCCCGTTCCCGACGTCGATGCGTGCGTGGCCGAGGCGAAGCGGGCCGGCGCCCTCGGCGTCAAGGGCTTCGCCATCCCGGCCCACGCCGGTCTCGAACGGCCCTACAGCGATCCGGTCTATGACCCGCTGTGGGCGCTTCTTCAGGAGATGGACCTGCCGATCACCATGCACATCTTCACCGGGGTGACCCTCGACGGCGGCCTGCCCGAGCATTGGGGCACACCCGGAGGCGGCCTCAAGGGCTACACCCTCTCCCACACCACGGTGGCGAACTCGATCATGGATCTGATCGCCAGCGGAGTCGTCGAGCGCTTCCCGCGCCTCAAGTTCGTCTGCGCCGAATACGAGACCGGCTGGGTCGGCCACTTCAAGCAGCGCTTCGACCATGCCGCGTACCGCACACCGGCTCAGGTCTCGGACTCCCTGACGATGAAGCCAAGCGAGTACTTCGATCGAAACTTCTGGGTGACCTTTGAGGACGACACCCAGGGGATGGCCACTCGCCATGACATCGGCGTGGCCAACATGCTGTGGGGCAACGACTACCCGCACCACGACTCGATTTGGCCCAACTCGATGGCCATCCTCGACGAGGTCTTCGCCGGCGTTCCCGAGGAAGAAGCACAGGCCATGGTCTGGGACAACGTCATCGACCTCTACAACATCGACACCGACGCGCTCGTCTGAGCGAGGTCTGACGCGCTACCAGAAATCGATCAGACCTCGATGCGGTACACCCGCGCCGCGGTGTCGAAGAAGAGTGCGTCCTGCTCTCGGTCCGAGTAGCGATCGGCGATGGTCTGGAAGGCATTCCACAGCACGGTGTACGGCAGCGTCTGACGATCCACGGGATAGTTCGACTCGAACAAGCATCGGTCCGGACCGAAGGCGTCGATGACGACATGCACCATGTCACCCCACCAATCGGCCACCGTCTCCGATGACGGTGGTTCGGGCAGGTCATACCAGCCCATGCCGTAGTAGTGCTCCATCCCGATGCCGCCGACCTTGCACACAACGTTGTCGCACGTCGCGACCTCAGCGATGCCCGTCCGCCACACGCCGAGCATCTCGCCGCGACCCGATCCGGCATGCGGCCCGGTCCCGAGTGGTCCACCGAGGTGGTTCAACACGATGCTGGTTTCGGGAACCGCTCGGGCGAGCGCCGCCAGTTCGCTCAGCTGGTCGAAGTAGAGCCAGGCGTCGTAGCTGAACCCGTGTTGGCCAAGCATGGCGACGCCCAGTCGGAACTCGTCCTCCGCCATCTGTGATGGCCGAGGGTCGTGATGACCGTTCTTGATCGCGTCGTGGGGGCTCCAGTTGGTGCCGTGTCGAACGCCGCGAAACAGTCCGGCCCCGGCGGCATCGTGCGCGAGCAGCACGTCGGCGACTTGCGAGCCCAACGTCAGGTCGGCGTGCGAAACGATGGCACCGATCTGAGCCCCGCCGATCGTCTCGGCACGGCGAGCCTGCTCGACGACGAATCGGGTCTCGCCGACCGGTGCCAGTTCGCGGGGCGCGTTCTCGTCGTAGTCGGCGCTGCACTCGACGAACACGGTGTGGGTGACGTTGTGGCCCGCAGCGGCGTCGGCGAGCAGTTCCTCGGCCAGGTACCGGCTCGACGTTCGGTCCCAGAGGTGATGGTGGGCGTCGACGATCCGGCGCCCGGGGTCGATCGGCGCCTCGACCCGCCGCGGAATCCAATCAGGACGTTCGTAGAGGGGCATGCGCCCGAACCTAGTGCGCGCCCACTTCGCTGCTCCACGGCGACGGCGTAGCGTGGTCGCGATGGAGATCGTTGCGACCAGCCCCTTCGTCGGCGCCGAAATACGCGGCGTCGATCTTCGTTCAGTGACCGACGACGAGTTCGATGCGATCCAGCAGGCGTTCATCCAACACGGGGTGATCTTCTTCCGAGACCAGGAGCTCTCCCCGGCGGAGCACATCGCTTTCGCCGAGCGATGGGGCACGATCAACGTCAACCGCTTCTTCCCGGCCGTCGACGGCTTCCCCCAGATCGCCGAAGTCCGCAAGGAACCCGGTCAGCTCGCGAACATCGGCGGTGCCTGGCACACCGACCACAGTTACGACCAGATCCCGGCCCTCGGGTCGATCCTGTATGCGCGCGAAGTACCGCCGATCGGCGGAGACACGCTCTTCGCAAGTCAATACGCTGCGTTCGACGCGCTCTCCGCTTCGCTGCAGGACACGCTGCGAGACCTGTGGGCCGACCACTCGAGCCGTCTCGCGTTCGGCGCACCAAGCGACCGGTTCAACAATGCCGAGAACGCGACCCAAGACTCCTTGCACCCGGTCGTCATCGAGCATCCGCTGTCCGGACGACCGGCGCTCTACGTCAACCTGGCCTTCACGCTGCGTTTTCACGGCTGGAGCGACGCCGAGTCGAAGCCGCTGTTGCACTACCTCTACGACCACGCAAGTCGACCCGAGTTCACGACCCGCTTCGAATGGGAACCGGGCTCGATGGCCATCTGGGACAATCGCGCCGTGCAGCACAACGCGCTCAACGACTACCACGGTCATCGGCGCCTGATGCACCGCATCACGATCGAGGGAACCGAAGTCGCACCTGCGCGACCGCAGCCCCGCCCCGACGCGGTCGCCGCCTGAGCCCGAGGCCTTAGCCGGCGGGCTCCCACAGGTCGCCGAAGTAGAGCGAGTCCCATCGGTCCGCCCGATAGACCGCGACCGGGCCGTCCTCGTCACCAAGTCGAACCTCCCAGACGATCTCGCCACCGACGCCATCCTCGGCGTCCGAACTCGGGATGATCTCGACAAGGTGCGCGTGGAAGAACGGGCGGGTCAACCCGCCGTGGGTGACCAGCACATTGCCGTCAGGCAGCAGGTCGGCATCGCTCACGAGGCTGGCATAGGCCGCCGCGCCGGTCACCGGGTCCTCCAAGACGTGGTCCCAGACCTGGGTCGCGGACCAAGTGCTTCGGTCTGCGGCTGCATCGTCGACGCGAATGCGGACAGCCCGCGAGTACGGCCTGCCGCGGTCACCCGGTCGGAAGTTGCCGTTGTCGTAGAAGACCAGGTCGCCGTTCGGCGCGACGGTGACGGCGTGGGTGTGGTGGAACGACTCGCCGTCGTAGGGAATGGTCCCGTCAGCGCCGAGGATCCAGCGGACGCCCGTCTGGGATCCGAAGTTCTCACCCATGTCGAGGGCCACGATCTGATCGGTATGGCGTACCGAGACGATCACGGCGTTGCGTTCGGCATCGAAGACGACGCTGTTCGCGTGTGTCCAGTCGCGCTCGGTCTCGGTCGCGATCGGCCCACGAACGCGGCAGAGCCAATCGCCCCGTCCGGGTCCGAATGACAGAACATCCCAGAGGTCCCAGGTTCGAAGCACCGTTCCGTCGGCGTCCAGATGGACGACGACATCGGATACGACGCCCCACGCAACCCCGTCGTCGAGGCACCCGATCTCGTCGCGTTGCGCCTGGCTGACCTCGTGGAACGTCTCGGAGAGAAACAGCAGCGTGCCGTCAGGGAGGAGCTGCACGTCGTGGTGGGCACCGACGAGGTCGACTGCGTCATCGGCGAAGATGACCGTGGCCTCATCGACGTTGAAGTCGGTACCGACCTCGGGTGTCGCCCAGGACCGAATGCGACGCCCATCGATCCCGAACTCCTCGACACCTGCACGTGGACTGATCGCGAGGATGCCACCGGCGGGGGTTCGGCTGACCGCAGCCAAGCTCGTCTCATCCTGATGGAACCAGACGACCTCACCCTCCTGATCCAGCACAGCCAACAGATTGCTCTCGCCGGCGAGCAATCGATCGAACGGCACCACCTCGAGCAGCGTCAGATCATCCGTGGTGCCTTGCACGTCGAACGTCGGAAGTTCTGCGGGGAGGGCTCCGGAGACGAAGCGGGCCACCCCGAGCAACTCCGGCCCATCGGCACCACGAGCGAAGGCTCGGACGTCGTAGGTCCGCTCGGCGCGCAGCCCGACGAGAGGCAGTTCGTGGATTGTCGCCTCCGCCGATGTCCAAGGCGTACGAACGACATGATCCTCGGACTCCGCCTCGAGACGAACGGCAACCGACTCGGCTGCCTCGACGGTTGCGATCCCGGCAAGCGGGCTGAACGGCGCGGCGACGATCGTGAGGTCACCGCTCCCCTCCGCTGCAGGCACGCTGGTTGCGGTGGGCAGCGGGGCAGCGGTCGGTTGCGGGGTCGCCGACGATTCGGGATTTGCTGGCTGAGGTGTTGGCGGTTGGGGCGTCGCGGGTTCGGGAATCGGTGTCTCGGCGCCCGGTGGCTCGGTCGCCGTCGGTGCAGCTTCGCCGGTTGCGGATGCTTTGTCGGACGCATCGGCGTCGACGATCGATTCGCCAACGTCGGAACTACATGCCGCGAGGCACAACAGTGCCCCCACCATTGCCGCTACCGCCTGCCGCACCAGACCTTTCTAGCCGATGATCGGGTCACGGTTGACGAGCGGCTGCTGGTCCGGTCGGGCGGAGCTGCGAAGCTGGTCCGGTGACCGAGGACAACGCCAAGTTCATCACCGGGTATTGCGTCCCGTGGTCGTTGCGTGCCGGCGAGCCGATCGCACTGCATGGGTCCAGCCACCGACCGGGCCCCGCCGTCGTCGAACTCGTTCGACTCAGCTGTGGCGATCCAACCAAGTCGGGCCCCGGGTTTCGCGAAGAGCCGGCCGAGGGAATCGACGCGATTGAGGTTGAGCTCGCCGACCAGCCACTGCATCCCGGCTCGTGGGGGAGCATTCCGCTCCCAGGACTGGAGGCGACCAACAGGCTGATCTGGTCATTCGCCCTCCGGGCCACGCGGCCGGCCGAGCCGCAGCACATCGCCGCGTTGGGGCCACTGAGCGTGGGCCTCGGCGACACCGGCGAACTGCAGATCGGAGCCAAATCCTCGACGGCAACGCTTCGAGAACAGCCCCTCGACCCGCGCCGCTGGTACCGCATCGAGATCGCCTTCGACTGCGCGACCGGCACCCTGTCGGCCACCGCATCAACCGCCGACTCGGCTTCGCCCGGGCGCGACGCGATCGAAGGGCGCATCGACCGTGTGAGCATTGCGGCAACGCCGGGGCCGGTCACGTTTGGTCAGATGCTGTTGGGGGCCCACGCCGATGATGTGCCGCGCTTCGACGGTCGGATCGGCGAGATCTCCCTCACGATCGACGGAGAGTCCCACCGCTGGGATCTTGCACGAGCCATGGAGAGCCGACGCATCGTCGAAGCGACCGAGCATGGGCTCGACGGCGAGCTCTACCAGCTGCCCACGCGAGCGATCACCGGGCCCTCGTGGGACGGCAGCGAGCAGCGCTACCGCGATGCGCCCGACCACTACGACGCGGTCCACTTCCACAAGGACGATCTGTACGACGCCCGGTGGGATGTCACGACGGCCATCGACCTGCCGACGGACCTGGCCAGCGGGATCTACTGCTTCCGGATCACCCAGGGAGACGAGGTCGACCGGGTGCCGTTCTTCGTGCGTCCGGCCGTTGACGCGCCGACCAAGGACGTCGCCCTGCTGATGTCCAACGCCAGCTACTTGGCCTACGCCAATCACCGGGTGCTGATCGACGGGGCGGACTTCATCCAGGGCCGGTCGCGTTTGCGGCCCGAGCACGAGTACGTGCGAGATCACGTCGAGGTCGGCCTCTCGATGTACGAGAAGCATCCCGATCGCAGCGGCGTGATGTTCAGCTCACGGCTGCGGCCGGTCCTCAACCTGCGTCCAGGCGCCGACGGATGGAACTTCACCCCCGACACCGATCTCAACGCGTGGCTGGAGTGGAGCGGTGTCGGCCACGACGTGATCGGCGACGAGGACATCCACGAAGATGGTCTGGCTGCGCTCTCGCCGTACCGGGTCATCGTGACCGGCACGCACCCCGAGTACTGGTCGACCCGCATGCTCGACGCACTGTGCGAATGGCAGCGCCAGGGCGGGCGTTTGATGTATCTCGGTGGCAATGGTTTCTACTGGCGAGTCGCCTTCAGCGATGACTGGCCGGGTGCGATGGAGCTGCGACGCGCCGAGGACGGCGTCCGCAACTGGCAGACCGAGGACGGCGAGAGCTATCACGCCTGGGGCGGTGAGTACGGAGGGATGTGGCGTCGGAACGGGCGCCCCCCGAACGAGGTCTGCGGCATCGGCTTCGCCGCCCAGGGCTTCGTCAAGGCCACGCACTATGACGTCGCCGACGACTCGATGGCCGGACGCGCCGCCTGGATCTGGGACGGCGTGGACATCGACGATGGACGGATCGGCACGTCGGGTTTGGGTGGTGGCGCGGCCGGCCAGGAAGTCGATCGCTACGACACCCGCCTCGGCTCCCCATCGCATGCCGTGGTTTTGGCCTCGGCCACCGACTTCGGGCCCGACATGGTCCGCACCAAGGAGGAGTTCGAGGGCTCCGTCGAGTATCCAAAACCCGACCCTTATGTGCGGGCCGACATCGTGTTCTACGAGACCGCCGGCGGAGGTGCCGTCTTCTCGGTCGGCTCGATCTCGTGGTTCGCGTCGCTGGCCCGCAACGGCTACGACAACGACACCGCCCGCATGACGACCAATGTCCTGCGCCGCTTCGCCGACGAGCGGCCCTTCGAACTGCCGGAGCACACTTGATGGCTGCCGTGGACCACGTCATCGTCGAGATGCCCCAGGATCCTGCGCTCGGCCTCCTTCCGCCCTATCGACGACTCATCGAATGGACCGAGATCGAGGTCGCCGGACTGACCGACGAGCAACTCGACCTCGACGATCTGGCGCCGGACAAGGAGTGGATGTGGTGGTCGATCCGTCGCCAGGTCTCCCATATGGCGTGGGACGCGCTCTGCTTCACCGTGCGGCGCTGCGGTCATTTCCTTTGGCCCGACGGTGATGTGCCTGCGCCCATCGTGTGGGAGGACCATCGACTCGGTCCGGACCGGCGCTGGGATCGCGTGCTCGACGAGGACCTGTTCTGGGAAATTCCGGATCTCATCGAGAAGATGGCGATCGGGATCGGCTGGCTCGAACGTGTCGCCGAGGAGCAGCCGATCGAGGCGCTCCGCGCAGATCTCACCAGCGTGCATGCGACCTACTTCTGGAAGTACGCGACCTCGACGTTGCCGAGAGGCGTCGAACCCGATCCCGATGCGCCCGAGAAGTTGCGCTACACGCTCGAGGCCAGCCTGTGGATGGTCTTCTACGAGATCCTCACGCACATCCGCACGATCCAGCGACTCAAGCGCCACCAGGGCTTGGCGCTCGCGCAAGAGCTTCCCCGGGTCGGCTACTTGCGCTTGCCCGAGTACTGGGGTGACACCGACGTCAACGGCCCGTCGATGCAGCGCATCCCGGCCGGCAGCTGAACGTTGCCGCGCGGCGGGTTCGGTTGCCCGTTCGTCTGCCCCGATGGCTCTTCCTCTCCGCCAACGCGCTCTCTAGGGTCGAATGCCTGGTGACCGCCAGGAGGCTTCATGAGTAGGCGCGCGACAGGCCCAGGCAGAGTGACCGGGAACCGACACGACCGCGCCGCCCGGGGGCCCTCGCCGAACCAGACGCGATCGGCACACCCGCTCTTGTCGCTCCATCGCCTCGTAGGCAATCGCGCGGTCCACCGCTTGATCCAAGGCAAAGCGGACTGCCAGTGCGACGAGGATTCGACCGCGCCGCCATCGGTGGCCCATCGATCTCCGGCCGCGACGATTCAGCGTGACGAAGGTGACCCCTGCTACGTACCCAACGCAGACAGCCCATACGTGCACCTGGCCGAAGCGTCGAAGCTCGGCTCGAACATGGAATTCGACGAGGGCACGAAGAACGACATCTACGACGAGAACAACAGCGCAGCGGACGCGGTGGACTGGGATGACTACTTCACCGATCAGCGGGACGACTACGACGATGAGCCACTCGTGCAACCGTCGGAGGCGAAGCCGATGCACTCGGCCGTCGACCACATCGTTCCGTTCAGTCTTGGTGGCTGCAACTCGGTCCGCAATGCTCAGGTGCTGTCAAAGCCTCACAACTCGAGCAAGGGCGCTACCTTCCCCTCCGCTTACGACACGGGCTACACCGGTAAGCGCGTGTTGGTCCCCGACGTGATGGGCAACGAGCCACATCGAGGGAACGTCATCTCCGAAGCGGTTGCCGAGGGCGCGGGACTAACTCCCTGAGTGGGTTGACCTCGATCCACGCGATCAGGCCGAGCACCTAGGCTTGGCCAATCACGGTCCTAAACCGAAGGTTCCGCCTTTCGTGAGCGCCAACCTCGTTGCGCCGATCCGCCACGGAACGGTGGCGATGCTCGGGATTCTGACGATCTGCACCTACGGCTGTTGGTACTACGCGTTCGGGGTACTGCTCGATCCGATCATCGATGACACCGGATGGCGCGAGTCCACTCTGGCGTCGAGCTTCTCGGCCGGCCAGGTCCTGATCGGCGTGACATCGCTGGCCGGTGGGCGCCTCCTGGATCGAGTCGGGCATCGGCTCGTCTTCGCGGTCGGCGCCGTCGTCACCGGCGCGGCACTTCTGCTCGCCTCCGTTGCGTCGAGTGCTCCGGTGTTCTTCGTGGGCGCCATGGTCGGTCTCGGCGCGAGCGGCGCATTGGGCTTCTACCACGTGACCATGCCGACGGTCGTCCGGCTCAACGAGGACGGGCCGCGTGCCATCACGCTGTTGACGATCTGGGGGGCACTGGCCTCGGCCATCTTCCTGCCGGTGACGGCGTGGTTGGTCGAAGCGCTCGAGTGGCGGGCGACGGTGCGGGTGCTCGCCGCCGCCGGCGGTGGTGCGTTCGCCATCGCCGCAATCACGCTGCCCGCAGCGCCAGCGGGAGACCCAACGGCCCGGACACCGATCTCCGCGATCCTGCGATCGGCGATCAACCGACCCGACACCAGGCTTTTCACTGCGGCGATGGCGTTCGGCGGCATCGCGATGGCCACGATGCTCGTCTACCAGGTCCCGACGATGACCTCGCTCGGACTCGGCGCGGCAACCGCGTCGTCGATCGCCGCGCTCCGGGGCTTCTGCCAACTCCTCGGCCGCCTGCCACTCACGCCGATCATCAATCGCCTCGGCCTCGACCGAGCGCTCGTCGTTGCCTTCTGTGCGGTGACGGCCTCCGGGGTCCTGCTGGCGGTGTCGTCGTCGGTACCGGTCGGAATCGTGTTTGCGATCGTCGCCGGCTTTGGCATCGGCGCCTTCTCGCCCTTGCAGGGAATGAAGACCGAGGCGCTGTTCACGCGGGATGACCTCGGGGCGACGATGGGCCTCTATGCGGCCGTGCTCGTGTTGGCCGGCTCGCTCGGTCCGTTCATTGCCGGGTTCGTGGTCGAAGCCACCGACGATCGACGATGGGCAGCCGGGATCGTCGCTGCGTCGGGGGCGGCCGCGCTCGTGTGCTTCGCGCTCATGTTCCAGGTCAGTCGCAGCCGCTGATCTGTGCGATCGTTGCTGCATGAGCGAGCCGTGGAGCTGTCGCCACATCCGTCTCTCGAATCCGGCTGGTCCCGGGGCGCCGGAGGTGCCGCGGTTGCTCCGTGCCGTCGCCGATCTGCTCGAGCGCATCGGCGATGACATCGAGGTGCTGGACCTGGCGCTCCACCAAGACGACCATGCCGACGGCGTGTGGACGGCGATGAACATCTACTACCGCCGAGGCGAGCCCCGCCCGGCGCGCCCGACCTGGGACGGCCCGTAACGTTCGGTGCCAGGCACCAAGTGTTACCGGCCGGCAAAGTGACATCGGTGCCAGGTTCGATTGCGGTGTCGTGGTCCGGTCAGGGGACGCCGAGGATGCGTTCGGGGGTCACGAGGATGGCCGCGCGTCGATCCTCGAGCATGACCCGGTCGTACTCATCCCAGTCGTCGTGGGTGCCACCACAGGCGGTGAAGACGTCGCGCAGCACGGTCGCCACGTCGACACCATCGAGTGGGTGATCGGGACCGATCACCTCGGCCGGTCCTTCGACCCCTGCCCATTGCCAGCCACGGCGGAACGTGACCGAGAGCCGAGCTCCAGCCGCGGCCCGCTTGACCTTCACCGACCCGCCCCGTGCGACGAGGGCAACCGTGTCGGCCCCCGTCACCGGGTGGGCGTAGGGGCCGGCGTTGACGACTGATGCGTGCGGTGAGCCATCGGCTCGCACCAGCGACACGACACACAAACCCGTCTCGGTCGAGGCCATCGCCCGAACGTCGTCCCAAGTGGCCATGCGTGCTCCTGACTCGTCGAATCGTTCGGCTCACTATGACGGAAAGCCGCGCCGAGGTCGAGGACGGCGGACTCAGCCGCTCACACCGCGTCAGCCGGTGCCGTGGCGCAGGAGGCGCCCGGAGTGGACGTCGAGCATGCGGTCGTTCTCGATCGTCTGCTCGCCGTTGACGATGACGGCCTGGTAGCCGCTCGCCTTCTGGATTCGGCGCCACTCGCCGCCGGGCAGATCCTCGACGACCTCGTTCGGGCCCACTTCGAGATTCTCCGGGTCGTAGACGACGACATCGGCCGGCGCACCTTCGCGTAACACGCCCCGATCCTTGAAGCCTGCGAGATGCGCAGGAAGCGCCGAAAGGCGCCGATGGGCGTCCTCGTAGGTGATCCACTGGTTGTCGCGCACCTGCTCGGTCAGGGTCTCGGTCGGGTAGCGCCCGGCCGTCAGGAACTTGGTGTGCGCGCCGCCGTCGCTCACGCCGAAGAGCATGTGCGGATACTGCACGATCTCCTTCAGCAGGTCGCTGCTTCCCTGCGGCGGTGCCACGAAGAACAGCGTCTTCAAGTCGTCCTCGACGGCAATGTCGAGCATCGCGTCGACCGGGTGCTTGCCGGTCCGCTCGGCGACCTGGGCGACTGACATCTCGCGGTACGGCTCGGTCCCCGCGGTTCGCGGCGACAGGACGGTGACGGTATCGATCGGCGCCGTCGCCGTCTGCGGCAGGTTGTCGCGCAGACCGGCACGACGGTCCGGGTCGGCGAGCTTGTGCTTCTTCTCGTCGAGCGTGCCGGTCGTGGCTTCCATCCACGCATCGCTGTCGTCGTACAGGTTCCAGTCCTCGAGGGTGAAGGTGAAGCCCGCATCACTGGTCACACCCTGGCCATAGATCGGGATGCCACGCTCACGGCAACGTTCGAGCCATTCGATCGCCCGACGATGGACATGTGGCTTGGCCTCGAACGCCTGCACGACGTTGTGCAACAACGGCCGACCCGAGGTCGACGCGATCTGCTCGAGGTGGGCGAGGTCGTGTTTGACGTCGTCGGTCGTGAGGGTGACCTGCTGCACACCCTGATTCCGCTCGGCGAGGACCTGGGCGAACACCAGCGCCGTCTCGTCGTTCATCATGTCGGTCGGCATCGGCGTGCCGTCCCAGTCACGCTGCACGGCCGCGGGACCCGTCGGCGGAAGCCGCTGGGCGGACCAGCCACATCCCCCGGCCTCCATCGACTCGTGAAGCATCGCCGCAAGGCGCGCGTGCTCTTCGTCGGTCGGCAGACGGCCCGCCTTGGCGTCGTCGAGACCCAGCACTTCGACCAGCATCGGACCCGCTGGCACGTAGGGGAGGATGTTGATCGCCTTGGGTGTGCGCTCGAGCGAGTCGAGGTATTCGGGGAAGCTCACCCAGTCCCATGGCATGCCGAGCTTCATCGAGTCGTAGGGAATCGCCTCCACGCGGGTCATCGACTTCATCGCGTAGTCGCGCATGTCGGGTGCGACTGGCGCGAAGCCGAACCCGCAGTTGCCGATGGCTACGGAGGTGATGCCGTGCCAGCCCGAAAGGGTGCAGTACGGGTCCCAGAAGATCTGGGCGTCGTAGTGGGTGTGCAGGTCGACGAAGCCGGGCGCCACATGCATGCCGCCAGCGTCGATGACCTTGGCGCCGGCCGACGCGTCGACTCGGCCCATCGCGGCCACCGTGCCGTCGACGATGCCGACATCGCCTCGGATGCGCGGCGCGCCGGTGCCGTCGAAGATCAGACCGTCCTTGATGACGAGGTCGTAGTCGTGCGAAGCCATGGGATACCCCCGTGCGTTCGGTGCAATTGCGGCTTCCCCCGAAGCCGACTCCAGTCTCATTCGTGCCAGAGGAGGCGCCCAAATTAGGGTCGCACCATGCCGATCTATGAGAAGCGCACGTATGACGTCAAGGTCGGGCACATGCCCGAAGTCATCCGGCTCTACCGCGACGAAGGTGCTCCGGCGCTCGAGGCCGGCGGATTCATGGAGTACCTGGTCGGCTACTTCACGAGCGACACCGGTCGACTCCACCAGTTGATGCATCTCTGGCGGTTCGAGGACGACGCCGACCGCCGTGCCTTCTGGAAACGGTTGTTCGCCGACGAGGCCTTCATGGCCTTCGCAGTGCAGATCCGCCCGCACATCGAAGCCCAGGATGTTCAGCTGATGAATCCCGCGCCGTGGGGACCGAACCCATAGACCGCCTGCCGGCTCCGCGCATCCCTCGCCGATGAGCTCTCGCGCCGTCCTGGCGGCGGTCGTTCTCGTCGCCATGCTGATCGGCGGCAACTTCACCGCGCTCAAATTCGCCCTCGACCACACCTCGCCGTTCCTGCTGGCCGCCATGCGGACGATTATCGGGGGCACATTCCTGCTGGCGTTCGCTCGCCTGCGCGGCGAGCGATTCCCGACCGACCGGCGCGACCTGCTCAACATCTTCGTGGTGTCGTTCACGATCACCACCGTGTCGAGCGGGCTGCTGGTGTTCGGAGTCAACCGAGTGCCTGCGGGCGTGGCCTCGTTGCTCGCGAGCACGATGCCGCTGTTCACCGTGCTGCTCACCCTGCTGCTGATGAAGGTCCCGATCACCCGAGGAGCCTCGGCCGGTCTGGCGATCGGTTTCGCCGGCACGCTCGTGCTGGCGTGGCCATCCCTGTCCGGGTCCGCCGCCGCAGTCGGCATCGTTTCACTGCTCGTATCCGCGCTCGCCTGGGCCTACGGCAACGTGTACCAGAAGTGGCAGGACCTCACCCGAGTCAGCCCGGTCATGCTGGTGGGCGTTCAGCTCTACATGTCCGCGGCCGTGTTGCTGCCGTTCGCGCTCATCGTCGAAGGCACGTCGGACACGGAGTGGACGATCGGCTTGTTCGCCCCGCTGCTCTATGCGGCGATTCCCGCCAACGCCGTCACTTTCGCTCTGCTGGCGACGGTCGTGCGCCGAGCGACGCCGACCCAGGCGGCATCGAGCGCCTACATGATCCCGCTCTTCGGCGTGTTCTTCGGCTGGTTGATCCGCGACGAGCGCCTCGGTTGGACCGAGGTCGCCGGTGGATTACTCGTCGTTCTCGGCGTGTACGTATTGGTGACCGCCAACGCTCGCCAAGCCGCGGCGGGCGGTTGATCGCGACACGCCCACACCCCATCGGGGCGAGATCCAACTCTCAAAGTCGGGGACAACTTCCCGTGATTCTTGTTTCGGAAGTGGCCAGGGTCGTTTAGAGTCAATGGTCCGCGGGCGGTCCGGGGAGACCTCATGCCCGCGCCTGGCGCGCCAAACGAACCTTCAGAGCACTGCTGCGACATCTCGCGGCGTCGTGCACTGAAGTTGGCCGCCGCCACCGGCGCGGGCACCATCGTGTGGGCGGAACCCACCATCAAGGGCCTGGCTCGCCGCCCGGCCTACGCCGACGCGGCGAGCAACATCGTCCCGTACACGGTCGACCTCACGCCAACCTCGCTATCGCTGAACACCGCGACGCCGGCGACGGAGCCGTTGACCGGTATCACGTTCGCCCTCGTCGTCGTCGACGGCGGCTTCGCCGGGATCACGGGCACCGTTACGCTGACACGTACTGGCTGCGCATGCACCATCACCTCGCTGCCGGCTGCACTTAGTGCGCTCACGCTCACGCCACCGCTCCAGCCAGGCCTCTCTTCACCGACCGTCATCGGCGGATCACTAGAGTTCGGAGGCTTCGGTCAGCTCTTCACGACGGCAACGCTCTCGGGTGCCGACATCAACGCCAACTGTGAGACGCCGACATGAAGTATCAGTATTCCGGCGGTGAAGGCCTTGGCGAGCTCGATCTACGCGACTACGTCCAGATGGTGTGGCGCAACCGATGGCTTGTGCTCTCGATCCTGACCGCTGTCATTGCAGTGTCGGTTGGGCTGACGCTTGCCACCGCTCCGCAGTACGAGTCGACGAGTTCCGTGCTCCTGCGGACCCCGATGAACAGCCAGGTCTTCCCAACCGTCGGTCCAAGCCAGCTGAATCGCTTCTACCGCAATCCGCCCGGGGAGTTCGCGTATGTGAGTGCCACCGACTTCTCGCTGCTCGCACAGGCCCGATTCGGTATGGAAGCGACCGTCAGACCACACCACGACTCGACTACTGACCCAACGACCCTGGCCGCCCAGACGATCGAGTTCCGCGCCCTCTCGTCATCACCCGGGCCGGCTGAGACCGCAGCACAAGGATGGGCCGAGCTCTACCTCGAACAGCGCGTGTCGGACACCGACGAGGCCGTCACATCAGCCATCGCCGACATCGTCGCCCAAATCGAGGCGCTGGAGGCCGAGAAGGCTGAGATCCTCGCCCCACTTCAACCTATCGAAGCGATCCTGATCGATGAGGACGACCCCGACACCGTCGCTCGCCTCACAGCGCAGCGAGTAGCTTTGCAGCAGGCGCTCGATGACGAGCTTCTTCCGATTCGCTTCCAGCTCCGAACCCTCAACGACGACCTGGGACACCTCGAGATTGCCCAGAACCTCCCGGGTGAGGCCGGGATGAGTGCACGGATCAACACCGATGCCACTCCCGCTCGCAGGGTCGCCCCCCAACCGATGCGCAATCTCGCCCTCGGTGCAGTGCTCGGCGGCCTGCTCGCCGTCGGCGCTGCCTTACTCAACGAGACGCTGCGCGTCAGGATCCGTGGGCGGGACGATGTCGAGAGCATCGACCCGGGGCTCAACATCCTGGCCGAAATTCCACCGCTGCCGACCGAAGACGATCCGCCGGACATCGAGCGTCGGCGCATGGTCCTCTATGGCGCCGAGGTCGAGCGTGCGGTGAGCGCGGTTGCCTATCAGGCGGCGCAGATCGACCAGCGACTCCGCGTGCTGGTGACGAGCGCCCGACTCGGCGAGGGCAAGAGCACGCTCGTCGAGCAGGTCGCCCGCCGTTTGACCGCATCGCACATGGACACGATCGTGCTCGACGGCGACCTGCGCCGCCCGGTGCTCCACGACCGCCTTGGCACCGTGAATCGGATCTCCGGATTCGCCGAGCTGCTCGCCGATGACACCGCCGTCGCGCGTGATCTGACCGCCGTGCCCGATCACGACCATCTGCGTCTACTTCCGGCCGGCAAGCCGACCGGCGAGGCCGCCCCGCTACTGCGCCGATCGTTCGAGCGGGTGTTCCGCAGCTTCAACAACGACGCCGGGGTCCTCCTCGTCGACAGCCCGCCGGTTCTGGCGGTCACCGACGCCGAGATCATGGCCAATCACGTCGACCGCATCATCGTCGTGGTGCGCGCCGGGGTGACCACGCGGGCCGAGCTGCGCGAAACCCTCGACCGACTTTCGAAAACCCCGGCGTCGATCCTGGGCGTCGTGCTCATCGGCGTCGACCCCAGTCGTTCCTCTCGTGGCTACGGCTATGGCTACGGCTATGGATACGGGGCTACCGAGGACCCGACCCCGCCGCCGGCGCCACCGCAGCCTCCGACCCCGCCGACATCGCCGCGAGGGCCGGCTGGCGGACCTCACGGCTCGGGCCCTTCCCGGGGCCCGGGACCCGGCTCCGGCCCATCCGGTGGCGGCGGACCGCGCACCCCAGGTCTGCCACCGACTCCGGTCGCTCCCGGCGTAGGAACGATCGACCGACGCATCGCTGCGCGGGCCGAGCTACCGGCACTGTCGGAGTCGATCGCGGCGGCGCTCGCGCGCCTCGACCAAGAAGACGCCCTCGCCATCCCAGAGCCGCCCAAGACTCGATCGGACGTCGCCCGGTCAGACCTCGCGTCTCGCTCGCTCAAGGTCGCGGCGAGCGGCGCCGCCGGCACCACGAGACCCATCGCAGACTCGAAGGCCGAAACGGCGTCAGACCTCTTCCCGATTTGGCTGAGCGACGACGCCTCCGATCAGACGGACGACGGCGCGTTCGCTCGTGCCGCGGCAGCCACCGCCCGCTCATTGAAGGGCAGCGGCCCGTCGAATGGCACCACACCCTCGAATGACATCACACCCTCGAACGGCACCACACCCTCGAATCGCCACACGCCGGCGAACGGAGCGTCCGCGAGGCCAAAGGCTCCAGCTGCCAGCCGACGGCAAGGCGACGCTGCCAAGCCCGATGTTCGCCAGGCCCCGCCATCGCGTGTGCTCAGCACCGACGACGCCCGCAACCTGGCGCCGCTCCGCAATCGTCGCCGCGTCGTATCGCGCCCCCGGCCGCGAACGCACCACGACCGGCCGACCATCGATCTCCGGACGCCGACCCCAAGCGACTGACCGAACTGGGCTGCCTCAGTTCTGCGCCAGTCGCCCGCGCAGCGCCGCCATGGCCATCGTGTGGCTGACGAGGCCCAGGAGTGCGATCGCGAGCAGGGCCTTGCCGATCTCGGCCCAGTCCCACCCGTCGGTGAGCAGCGACCTCATGCCCTCGAGCACATAGGTGATCGGGTTGTAGCGAGCGATCGTCCGCATCCACCCCGTCAGATTGTCGAGCGGCACCGTGGACGAGGTCAGAAATGCGAACGGGAAGAACAGCAGGAAGCTCGACGCCACCGCCCCCGGGTTCGCCGTACGGAGCGCGATCGCGTAGGGAAAGCCGGTGAATGCAAGACCCCAGAGCGCGCCGATCAAGACAAACAACAGCACCCCGAGAATCCCTGTGCCGAACGACACGCCCAGGATCACGCCGAGGATGATCACCGGGATGCACAGTGCGATGACGAGCACGAAATCGGCGACCATCAACCCGAGCAACAAGGCCAGCCGACGGACCGGACTCAGCAACAGTCGGTCGAAGTACCCGGTCTGGATGTCGGTGACCAGCGCGTTCGCGCGACTGATGCCGGTGACGGCGAAGATGATTGCGGTCGGTAACTGGAAGTTCCGATAGGAGAACCCGCCGGCTCCTGGGATCGACTCGGTCAGGTCCTGGAGCGCACCGATGTTCACCACGAAAAAGAACGCCGGAATGAACAACGCCGGCGCAAACACCTCGGGCTCGCGCGGGATGGCGCGTAGCGCGCGCTGGGCAACGGTGAGCAGGTCCCGCACGAACCCGGACGGTCGCGCTCGAACATCGGAGCGGACCAGCGTTGAAGGAGCGGTGGCAGTCATACCGATACCTCGATTCGGTCGCCGGTGAGCTCCAGGAACACGTCGTCGAGCGTGGGTGTACGCAGCGTGAGCTCCCCCACGCTCACCCCGGCCGCGTCCAGCGCAACGGCCACCGGCGAGACCGCCGCGGCACCGTCGCTCACCGACACCAGCAGTGCCTTCGGGCCGCGCTCCACCTTGTCGACGACCGCGAGCGGGCCGAGTGCCGCCATCGCAGACTCGTCGTCGTCGACGCGAACCTGGATGACATCGGCGCCGATGGACCGTTTGAGCGCCTCGGGCGTTCCCTCCCCGACGATCTGGCCCGCATTGATGATGCCAACACGATCGGCGAGCTCGTCGGCCTCTTCGAGGTATTGCGTGGTCAGGAAGATCGTGGTGCCGAACTGCTCGTTGAGCGAGCGCACCTCTTCCCAGACCTTCGCTCGACTCGTCGGATCGAGGCCCGTCGTGGGCTCGTCGAGGAACAGAAGATCAGGGTTGTGCATGAGCGAGGCCGCGAGATCGAGGCGGCGCCGCATGCCGCCCGAATACGTGCCGATCCAACGGTCGATGGCCTCGACTTCGATCAGCGACGAAAGCTCGTCGATTCGTTGTTCGGTCTCCGAACGAGTCAGGCCGTAGAGCGCACCCTGCATTCGCAGGATCTCGCGGCCGCTCTGCTTCTCGTCGAGCGAGGCGTCTTGCAGCGCCGAGCCGATGCGCAACCGGATCTTGTCGGCTTCGGTGACAACGTCGTAGCCGAGCACGCGAGCCGAGCCCGCGGTCGGCCGCAGCAGCGTGATGAGCATGCGCACGACCGTCGACTTGCCCGCCCCGTTGGGCCCGAGGAATCCGTAGATCTCCCCGGGCGCAACCTGGAGATCGACGCCGCGCACCGCGTGCACGTCGCCGAACGAGCGCTCGAGTTGGTCGGCCTGTATGACCGGATCGTCCATGCGTCCGACGATAGGGCCACGTGCCATGCTCATGCGGGGTCGTTCACGAGGAGGAGTACGTGGCCGGGCCGCTGGAAGGAATCCGAGTCGTCGAGTTCGCCGGTTCGATGGCCGGCGCCTACTGCTCGCGCATGTTCGCGATCCAAGGCGCGCACGTTCGAATCGTCGGGGACGGCGCGCTCACCTCCGATCAGGCCATCTATCTTCGCTCACACACCGAAGTCGCCTCGGTCGAGGACATCGACTGGGCCGCTGTCGATGTCATCATCGAGAGCAACGCCGGCGGTCCCGTGCAGCCACAGGCGCTGCCCAGTACGCGAGCGGTGCGGCTCGAGCTCAGCCCGTTCGGCGGCAGCGGTCCGTACGCCGCCTGGAAGTCCACCGATCTCGTCGACTACGCGGTGAGTGGACACGCCTACCTCTACGGGGATCCCAACCGCGAACCGATCGCCGGGCCTCCGAATCAGCCAGCCGTCGCGGCGGGCCTTTTTGGCTTCATCGGAGCGATGGCCGCGCTCTTCGGCCGGTCACGACACACGCGACCCGCCGAACCGAGTGCGTCGTCGGTCGAGGTCAGTCACCACGAGGCGATGGTGGCGCTCCATCAGATCACCTTGCTCCGTTGGACAATGACCGGCAACCGCCTGTGCCGGATGGGCAACCGGTACACCGGTCAGGGGCAGCCGAACGGCCCGTACCGCTGCCGCGACGGTTGGATCTCGATCGTCGGAGTCACCGATCCTCAAGTCGAGGCGCTTCTCGCCGTAACCGGACTGACTCATCTGCTCGACCATCCCGACATCACGTCGCCGATGGACTTTCAGTCGTATCCCGAACTGATGGACATCCCCTTGCGAGCCTGGCTGGCCGAACAGTCAGTCGACGAGACGGTCGAACTGTTCCAAGCGATGCGGATACCCGCCTGCCCGCTGCGATCACCGGCTGAACTCGTCGACGATCGTCAGCTCCTCGCCCGCGGCTTCTTCGAGCCAGCGGGCGATGGATCGGGTCGGTTCGTGCCGGGGCCACCGTTCACCCGCTCGCATCGACAGGTCGCCGCCGGAGGAGCGTGGGTGCCGACCGACGACGGCAGGCCGTTGGCCGGATTGCGCGTCCTGGACCTGGCTCGGGTGTGGGCGGGACCGCTTTGCGGACGCATTCTTGCTGACCTCGGCGCCGACGTGACCTGGGTCGAGGGCCCGATCTCGCGCGGCCCCGAGCGGGTGCCGGACTCGTTCGTCGAGGCGGCCGGCTACTTCGCCTCGAGCGACACCGGCGAACGGCCGTGGAACCGCAATACGCACTTCGTCAAGTACTCCCTCGGCAAACGCTCGTTGGCGATCGACCTACAGAACAGCGAGGGTGTCACCCTCTTCGAGCGGCTCGTGCCCGATGCCCACGTGCTGCTGGAGAACTTCACCCCCCGAGTGATGCCGCAGCTCGGACTCGGCGAGGACCGGCTGCATGAGCTCAATCCAGACCTGATCTACCTGACGATGCCCGGGTACGGTCGCTCCGGTCCGGCGGAGAACTGGCTGGCCTACGGGTCCTGCATCGACTCTCACGCCGGTCTATCGAGCCTCATCGGCTATCCGGACGAGTCGCCGTGGAAGGGAGGCATCGCCTGGCCGGACCCAATCGCCGGACTCCACGCCTGCTCCGCGGTACTGGGATCGTTGTGGGCATCAGCCTTCAACAGCGCAGGTGGTTGCACCATCGAGGCCGCACAGTTCGAGTCGACCGTTGCCGCAATCGGCGACGAGGTACTCGCGGCACAATCCGGTCAGGCCGCAGCCGACATCGCAGCGGCACATCCACGGGTGTATCGCTGCGCAGGCGACGACACGTGGATCGCCGTCGAACTCGACACTCCTGACCACGAGCAGGTCGTTCGGGGCCTCGCCGCCTCCGACAGCGAGGCGGCAAACTTCGCAGACGCGCCGCTCCCGTTGGTGCTCGCGTCGCTCGCGGCTGCGAGCGACGCCGGCACCCTGGCACGTCGCCTCCAAGGGTTGGGGATCGCCGCAGCGCCGGTGGCTCGAGCCGAGGATCTGTTGGCCGACCCCCACCTTCTCGACCGCTCGGCGTTCGCCACGGTCGAGCAGCCCGACGTCGGCCCGTTCACCACCACCCGCACGCCCGTACGCCTTGACCGACAGCCGCTGCCCTCCCCCGAGCCGGCGCCGATGTTCGGCGAGCACAACCGACCGATTCTGTCGACCTGCGGTATCACCCACGACGAGATCGCACGGCTCGAGTCCGACGGTGTCCTGGTGGAGCAGCCACCTCGGTAGACGGTCCCGTTTGGCCCGTGTACACCGCCCCCTGCCGATCGAAAGTGGGCCTGTTCGATCGGTGCACGATAAATCTCTGGGCCGCATGGCCCTTTCGGGGATTTTCCCTCAAGTCGCGACGAATCACTCAGTTCCGGCATCGACACCCCGATTCAAGTCGTCATGCAACCCACCACGCAGTCGAACACCGCCACGCTGACTCGGGAGTTGGCGAATCCGAGCGATCCGCTCACCGAGCTGCCACCGATCAAGCTGCTGCTCGTTGAGGACGATGATCTCGACGCCGAGCTCCTGATTCGACAGCTCACCGCCTCCAGCGATCACGCCTTCGATGTCACTCGGGCCACCGGGTTGCGGGCCGCGATGCGTGAACTCCTCTACGGCGATTTCGATTGTGTGGTCCTCGACCTCGGACTCCCCGATGCCTCGGGTCTGGCCGGCTGCGACGCACTGCTGGCCCACCCTCGGGACCTGCCCGTGGTTGTGCTCACCGGCAGCGACGACGCCGACGAGGCGATCGATGCTGTCATGCGCGGTGCTCAGGACTTCTTGACCAAGGATGCTGCCTCTCCCAAGGCGATCGAGCGGGCCATCCGACTGGCCGTCGCCCGGGACGACAGCGAGCGCCACTTCCATGACCGGCTGCGGGCCCTGGCCGACCCCCCACCGCCCGCCAACGAGCTCTCGGTCGTCGATCTTGCGGACCGCGATCCATCGGCCGGGATTGCGTCCCGGCTACTTGCCGAGGTCGTCGACGCCATCGAGCGGGCCGAGACGTTCGGTGAGAACGCAGAGTTGGACTCGACCGAGGGGCCACCCACGGAGGACCCGTCGATCAACGATTGACCGCCCTGACCACGCCAAGCGCGTACTGAGACTGCTGTACCATTTTCGCCCAGGTGGCGATCCATGAGAGGCCCCCATATGACCATCGGCTCCGAATCGATTCACGTCCTTCTCGTCGAAGACGACGAGATCGACGCCGAGCTCTCCTTGCGAGCACTCGCCGACCGACCGGAGTCAGGATCCATCGACCACGTCGCCTCGTTGCTCGGCGCGCTTGAGCATCTGAACCGAGGTCGCTACGACTGCGTACTGCTCGATCTCGGCCTCCCCGATGCGTCAGGCCTGGCCGCGTGCGATGCCATCACCGCGCACCCGTCGAATACCCCGGTGGTTGTGCTCACGGGCAGCGACGACCTCGATACTGCCCGTGAGGCCATGCATCGGGGCGCACAGGACTACCTGGTCAAGGGATCTTCGGGCGCCGAGATCGCCCGCGCGCTTCGCTTTGCGGTGATGCGCCATCTGAGCGAACTGCACTACGTCGACGTGCAGGAGCGGGTGGCAGCCATCGAGCAGGCCGCCGTGGCCGAGCATGCCGCAATCGCCGACCCCTCGATCGCGAGTCCACTCCCGATGTTGACGATCGCCGACGAAGTCGACCGAGCGCTCGAGCGCCTCGAGCTGGCACTCGAGCGGGCCAACGCCGCCGTCGCCGAGCTGCGTGGGTCGCCTCCGGCCGTTCCGTCCGCTTCTCGATGATCGAGTCCATGATCAAGGCGGTCGCAGGATGACGGCGCATGCTGGGGCGGAACGCCGAGGGCCGCGGCTTCCCAGAATCGGCCCGCGAGCGCTCGCCGCCGCGCTCCTTGCCGCCGGGCTCGGTACGACGATCTTCGTGGTCATGCTCCTCGGCGGTCAGGCCGATCAACGAAGCACCGAGCGGGCCGACCGTGCAGTTCGAGGCATCGAGGCAGACATCGAACGGCACTTCGAGAGCCAGGTCGAGGTGCTCTACGGGCTTCGATCGTTCGTCGCGGTGACCGAGCCCACCCGCGCGGAGTTCCGCGACTTCCTCGAAGGCGACGGCGTCCTCGATCGACGCGCCGGCGTCCAGGCACTCGAGTGGGCGCCACTGGTACCGCGCTCCTCCCTCGACGACTACCAGTCGTCAGTCCGCGCCGATCGCTCCGTCACGGCGTCCGGCAACCCCGACTTCACCGTCCGGAGCGACGACTCCAACCGCGACCTCGTCGTGGTTGACTACATCGAGCCGATGACGGGCAACGAGGCGGCCTGGGGCTTCGATCTCATGAGCAACCCGGACCGTCGCGCCGCAATCGAGCAGGCTCGGACGAGCGGCGAGCCAGTGGCGACAGCACCGATCACGCTCGTCCAGGAGACGGGAGAGCAGAGCGGTGTGTTGCTGTTCGTTCCGGTCTTCACCTCGCCCGGCGCAGCGGGCACATCGGAAGATGGATTCGCAGGCGTCGTGCTTGCGGTGTACCGGACTGGCGACCTGATCGCGAGTTCGGTCAGCGAGGCCAGCGTGCCGTTCACCGTCGCCGACGCGGGAACCGCCGAGCGGGCGATCACTGACGGTCAAGTGTTGTTCGCCACCGCCGAGGGGGGCACCGGCGAGCCCAATTCGTCTGGCCCGAAGGGCATCGTCGAGGTCGGTGGCCGAGCCTGGAGCATCACCCTCGCCGACACCGCGCTCGAGGGTTCGAGCGAAGCCGCCGTTCTGGCCATCGCCATCATCGGCACCATCGCCAGCCTCGCCATTGCGGCCTACGTGCTGGCCATCGGCTCGGTCGCCGAGGTCGCCGAGCGCCGAGCGGAAGCGTTGACCTTCGACATACGAGCTGCCAACCGGGCCTTGGAAGCTCGCGAGCAGCAGCTGCAGACCATCAACGAGCAGTTGTTGTCGGCCAACACGAGCCTTTCCGAGTTCAACCGAGTGGCGAGCCATGATCTTCGGTCACCGCTTCGAGGCATCCGCACGTTGACACAATTCGCGCGCGAGGACGCCGGCGACGACTTGCCCGCTGAGGTCACCAACCATCTCGATCGAATCGACGAGCGCTCGAATCGCATGAGCGAGTTGATCGATGGCTTGCTCGAGTATTCACGGTCCGGCCACCTCAGCCGGCTCAGCGAGGAGGTCGCCATTCGCGAACTGGTCGAGGGCATCTTCACGACCGTCACGATCGACGACAACATCACACGATCGGTCGAGACCGAAGTCGAGCTCGTGAACGTGCAAGTCACCCCGCTTGCGCTCTGCCTACGCAACCTGATCGACAACGCCCTGAAACACCACCCGGGTCCAACGGGGTCGGTCAACGTTCGGATCACCGAGCCATCCGGCGAGATGATCCAGATCGACGTGACCGACGACGGCGCCGGAATCGAGGAGACGTACCTCGAGCGCATCTTCGAGCCCTTCTTCCGAATCGATGCGACCGAGGGTTCGGGGATCGGGTTGGCCGTGATCCGCAAGACCGCTGACCTCCACGGTGGCTCGATCGACGTCACGTCCGAACCGGGCGTCGGCACCACGTTTTCGCTCCATTGGCCCACCGAATCCGAGCCCGCTGCGACGCAGGAGCATCGACGGACCGAAGAAGCCGTCCCAGCGGGCCGGTGAGATGAAGTTCTCAGTGCTACCGTTCGCCGAGATGACCAGGGGAATCTCCATCCTCCATGTTGACGACGATGATGTCGAGCGCGAGGCGCTGGCACGTTCGCTGCGTCGGGCACGGAGCGCGGTGACCCATGCCGAAGCGGTCGATGGCCTTCGAGCTCTCGAGCACCTGCGATCCGGCGGCCGGCCCGATCTTGTGCTCCTCGATTGGAAGATGCCCCGCATGGACGGCGATGGCTTCCTGGCCGAACTGCGAGCCGATCCGGACCTTGCCGACCTGCCCGTGATCGTCGTGTCCACGTCGGATGATCGTGGCGACGTCCGACAGGCGTACTCGCGCCAGGCCGCCGCGTATGTCGTGAAGCGCGACGCCGGCGAGAACTTCGAGCGGCTGGTCGCCCTGATCGACGAGTGGGCCGAAGTCGTTTCCGCTCCGCCGGCCTAGCCGGAACTCGGATCGCCGATCACAACCTTGCGAGCGGGGGTTGAGCCGCGCGATTCATACGCGTGTGCACTTCGACCCATGATTCGGTGGGTCGTTCGGCCCAGTGCGGGATTTGCGACCGATGTCTCAAGATTCCCTCAACTCTTGATCAAGCCCTCCGATCGAGATGGTATGCACAACGCAACCGCACTGAAGACCCCCGTCGAGTCGGCTCCTGCGAACGTCTTCGACATGACCGCACCGGTGCTGCGGGTGCTCCTCGTCGAGCCCGATGCCGCCGCCGCGTTGCGGTTGCGTACCGACCTGGCCCGGGTCGGCGCCCAGGCCACGATCACCCACGTCTCGGGTGCCCTCGCGGCACTTCGGAAGCTCCTGCACGACACCTACGACTGTGTGCTGCTCAACCTCGACCTGCCCGATGCGTCGGGTCTGGCCGCGTGCGATGCGTTCCTCGCCCACCCGAGTCAACTCCCGGTCGTCGTCTTGACCGACAACGATGACCCGGACGTCGCGCTCGAAGCCGTGCGACGCGGTGTGCAGGACTGGCTCGTCCGAGATCGGACCGACGCCCACGACATCGCTCGCGCCCTCGAGTTTGCCCTCGCTCGACGCAACAACGAACTCCATCTCCGTTCGGTCCGTGAACGGTTGCTCGAGATCGAATCGCACGCTGTCGCCACTCGTCGCGAGCGCCAGGGTGGCGGTCTTCGTTCGGACGCGGGTACCGAGGAACGCCTCGACTACGCCATCGAACAACTCCAAGACGCGATCCAAGCCGCCAGCTCGGTCATCGGCGACGTTCGTTCCCGGCTTGTGAACTGACGGCTCCGGTCGCCCATCTTTTCGTCCCCGCGAGCCGCGGAAGTAGCGTTGGTCCATGGGGGCAACGCTGAACATCGAACCGCTCGAAGGGGTCACCTTCGGAGCTTGGATCCGTGACTTCGACGTCCGGGACACCGACGAGAACTCCTTTCCCGCACTTCACGAGGCGTGGATGGAGTACGGACTCCTCCTGTTTTCCGACCAGTTCTTGAGTCGCGAGGAGCAGGACACATTCGCCGCGTGGTTCGGGGACCTCGAGTTCACCGCGGCGGCGATCTCCAACGTGACCGACGATGGCACTGTCGTCCACAGCGATGACGAAGACGACCTCGTCAAATCGCTGCAGGGCAACCAGGGGTGGCACTTCGACAGCACCTACATGCCGGTCCAGGCCAAGGGCGCAGTGTTCACCGCAGAGCTCGTGCCACCCGGTGGGGGTGACACCGCATGGGCCGACATGCGAGCTGCGTACGACGCGATGAGCGACGACGACAAGGACGCCGTCGTGAACCTCGAGGCGTTCCACTCGCTGTACTACTCACAGGGTCGCGCCGGACTGCTCCCTCAGAAGGACGTCGGTGGCGGCTACGGCATGTACGGCTACCACGACATGGAGGTCTCGCGCCGGCCACTCATCAAGGTTCACCCGGTGACCGGCCGCACCAACCTGTGCATCGGCCGCCATGCCCACGACATCGTCGGAATGGACGAGGACGAATCGACCCATCTGCTGGACCGCCTCAACGACGAGTCCTGCCAACCGCCGCGGATCTATCAACACCAGTGGACCGAGGGCGAGGCCGTGCTGTGGGACAACCGCTGCCTGATGCATCGCGGCGTGCCGTGGACGATGACCGAACCCCGGATCATGTGGCACACGCGAATCGCCGGCGATCCCGCGTCCGAGACCGCGGTCAACCACATCTGACTCATTCGAATCGCACGCGCCGATCGGCGCGTGCGAACACTGCTACGTCACCAGGGGGAACCACGTGGAACGGGTGTTGATCGCGAATCGCGGCGAGATCGCCGTACGGATCGCCGCAGCTTCGGCGGGGCTCGGCATCGAGTCGGTTGCGGTTTACGCCGCCGCCGATGCGAATGCCCTGCACACCAGGGTTGCGACTGTCGCGGTGGCATTGCCCGAGGCGGGGGATCCCGTGAGCACGTATCTGCAAGTCGACGAGGTCGTGCGAATCGCGGTCGAGCAAGGCTGCGACGCGATCCATCCCGGCTACGGCTTCCTTTCCGAGAACGCCGCGCTGGCCCGAGCGTGTGTCGAGGCGGGCATCACGTTCGTGGGACCCTCGGCCGAAGCGCTCGAGCTCTTTGGCGACAAGGTCGCCGCACGCACCCTCGCCGATTCGCTCGGCATCCCGATCGTTGCCGGCACGCCCGAGGCCATGGAGGATGTGGACCGCGCGATCGCTGCGGCTGCGGTCATCGGCTACCCGGTCATGCTGAAGGCCGCCGCGGGAGGTGGCGGGCGAGGCATGCGCGCCGTGTTCGAGGAGGAGGACCTGGCCGAGGCGTTCGCCCGCTGTGTCAGCGAGGCCGAAGCTTCGTTCGGCAACGGCGCCGTCTTCATCGAACGCCTCGTGCAGCGCCCGCGCCACATCGAGGTTCAGGTGATCGCAGATCGCTACGGAGCGGTGAGCCACCTCTACGAGCGGGACTGCTCGATCCAGCTGCGCAACCAAAAGGTCATCGAGATCGCGCCGGCCCCGGCACTCGACCCAGAACTCCGCGCCAAGCTGCACGCCGATGCCGTCGAACTTGTCGAAGCGGCTCATTACGTCAATGCGGGCACTGTCGAATTCCTCGTCGAACCCGAAACCGGCGAGTACGCGTTCATCGAATGCAATCCGCGCATCCAGGTGGAGCACACGATCACCGAGCAGGTCATGGGCGTCGACCTGGTGCAGGCGCAGTTCCGGATCGCCATGGGCGCTCGGCTCGACGAACTCGGACTCGATCAGGGTGCGGTCGGCGCCCCGCGCGGTTGGGCGGTCCAATGCCGAGTCGTCGCCACGGGCGTCGGCACGCTGACCGGTTATCAACCACCTTCCGGACCCGGGATCCGCGTGGACGGCAGTGGCTATGTCGGCCTCACCCCATCGCCACAGTTCGATCCGCTGCTGGCGAAGGTCATCGCCTCGACCGCCGGTGGGACGATCACCGATGCCGTCGACCTCGCGGCACGCGCGCTTCGCCAGTTCCACATTGCGGGCGTCGACACGAATCTGGGCTCCCTGCTTGCCATGCTCGGCGACGACGATGTGCGGGCGGGCGTTGCGCGGACCACCCTCCTGACCGATCGACCGGAGCTCGCCGCAGCCTCCCTGGAGAGCAGCCCGGTACTCGAGCTGCTCTCCCAGCAAACCGGTATGGGAGGCGCGCCGATACCGGCCGTCGCCGCGGGGGTCGAGTCGACGATTGCGCCGCTTCCGTTCGAGCCGGGACACGTCGGCGTGGAATGCCCACAGGTCGGGCAGGTCGTCGAGGTCGTCGCATCGGTCGGAGACGGGGTGCAGGCCGGCCAGACGCTCCTGATCGTCACCGCCATGAAGATGGAGACCCTGGTCACCGCTCCGTGTGCCGGCGTGATCACGGCGATGGCGCCGCTCGAGCCCGGCCATCACGTGGTCGCAGGTGATGTCCTTGCCGTGATCGAGCCCGACGACACCGCGGTGGCGGCGACGCCGACCGGTGACGACACCTGGTCACCGATGATGGACGACGTCGACACGCTCAAGCGTCTGGCCGAGGAGCGTCTTGCGCCCGGCTCCGAGGACCCCGGCGTCGTCCGTCAACGCAGCCGCAACAAGCTGACGTGTCGAGAGCGGATCGATCTGCTCCTCGACGATGGCAGCTTTCGCGAGGTTGGCTCGATCGCCGGCTTCGCGTCGCGCGACGAGTACGGCGACATCGAGGCGTTCACGCCGGCGAACATGGTTGGCGGGCAGGGCACGATCGAGCAACGCCCGACCGTCGTGTGCGCCGACGACTTCACATCGCGCGGCGGGCACAGCGACGGTGCGATCGGCGCAAAAAGTACGTGGCTCGATCGCTTGTCCATCGAGCTCGCCATTCCGTCGATCCGTCTGCTCGACGGTTCGAGTGGCGGCGGCAGCGTGGCGTCGATGGTGCCGAAGCAGTCGAAGTCCGAGGACGCTTCCGCAAAGGAGAGCAGCGGCGCCATCAAGGCCGGACGTCCTCGCGTCGAGGGTGCGGGCGGATCGTTCCTCCCGGCGCACCTCGGGTCGACCATGTACGCGCGCCAGCTCGCCACCGTTCCGGTGGTGAACATGCTGCTCGGCTCCGTGGTTGGGCTTGGCGCCGCCAAGGCGGTGCTCGGCCACTTCTCGGTGATGGTTCGTGACATCGCGCAGCTGTTCGTCGCCGGTCCGCCGGTCGTGTCGCACGCCATGGGCTATGACATCTCCAAAGAGGATCTCGGCGATTGGCGAATCCACTGCACGAACGGCTCGGTCGACAACCTCGCCGAGACCGAGGAGGAAGCCGCCGAGATGACCCGGCGGTTCCTGTCGTATCTCCCGTCGAGTGTGTTCGAAGCTCCGCCACTGACGGCGCCCCGCACCGACGACCCAGCCGATCGTCGCGACGAGGAGCTGTTCACCCTCGTCCCCCGCAACCGCACCACGACCTTTGACATCCGGCGGGCCATCGCCCTGCTCGCCGACCGGGACTCCTTCTTCGAGATCGGCACCCATTGGGGCACCGACCAGGTCGTCGGGTTCGCCCGCTTCAACGGTCACCCCATGGGCGTGATCGCCAGCGACAGTCGCCACATCAACGGCGGCGCACTCACCGCCGACGGTTGCGACAAGCTGACCCGGCACATGGATCTGTGCGACCTGTTCCACGTGCCGATCCTGAACCTCGTCGACAATCCCGGCTTTGCCGTCGGGCGCGATCACGAGATCGCCGGCACGATTCGCAAGGGCGGTACCTGGATGGTCGCTGCCGCGCAGACGACGGTGCCGATGTTCAGCGTCATCATGCGCCGCAGCTTCGGCGTGGCCGGCAACAACTTCGCCGCACCGCGATCACAGGTGGCCGCCCGGGTGACCTGGCCGTCGGCCGACACCGGTGGCATCCCGCCCGAAGGCGGCATCGAGGCCGCGTACAAGCGACAGCTCGCCGAGGCCGACGACCCCGCGGCGTTCCGCGCCGAGCTGATGGAACGCATCGAGAGCGCCCGCGGTCCCATCGGCCCGCTCAACCGCTTCGAACTGGAGGAGATGATCGACCCGCGCGACACCCGCCGCCTGATCTGCGAGTGGCTGCCGACCGCCTACCGACTCATCAACCTCCCCCAGCGCCTCGGGCCCCGCGACCTCGCGTTCCGGCCCTGATCGCCTTCCAGGCGAGCCGTTCCAGGCCACGGACGCCAAGCCCCACCTTCCAGGCGAGCCGTTCAGGATCGGCGGGTCGAAACAACCGATTCCGGCCGTCTGAGACCACCACTGCCGACGCGGACGAGCCCGGACCGGTCAGGGCGCCGGTCCGGGGTCGTCGGATGCCGAGTCCGCCGCCCGGACGGTGGCGTCGACATGTGCGGTCGGCCAGGGAGGGGAACGGCCGACCGCGAGTTCGTGTTGTCCGCTTGGTGTCCTAGTCCTCCAAGCGGTTCAGGCGGTTGCGGAAGCGCACCAGGCCTGCGCCGGCCGCAACGGCGGTTGCCCCGGCGATCGCCAAGGGCCCGGTCAGCTCGGTGCCCGTGCTCGCGAGCACTTCATCGGCGAAGTTCGCCCCGACGACACCGCCATCGCGTCGTCGAATCGCCACGGTCGCAGGACGCGGCCGACCGGCGCCCGGGCCGTCCGGCCACGTGCTGGTTTCGGTCGGGTTGTCGGGACCGCCGCTGTCGCCCGGGTGTTGGATGT
Organism: Actinomycetota bacterium; assembly: GCA_039028435.1. GTDB lineage: Bacteria > Actinomycetota > Acidimicrobiia > Acidimicrobiales > UBA10347 > UBA10347. The sequence continues at coordinate 127,761 of JBCCIC010000001.1, forward strand.
TGATGAACATCGTCGTGCCATCGGGTGTGGTCGTAACCCCGGTGACCTCACAATCGACGGGCCCGACCAAGAAACGCTTGATCTCGCCGGTGTTCGGATCCGCCAACAGCATCTGATTGTTCGAGCCGTCCGGCTGGCTGCCGTCGGTCTGGATCCACATCCGCTCGTTCTCGTCGACCCACAGACCGTCGGGTGAGCCGAACAGGTCCTCGGCCTCGATCGTCGAACCGTCGGAGCCGTCGCCTGCCCCCGCCAACAGGAAGAAGTCCCAGGTGAAGGTCGTGTTGGCCGGATCGCCTCCGTCCTCGGTCCACTTGACGATGTGACCGAACGCATTTTCAACCCGCGGGTTCGCCACGTTCGGCTCCTCACGGCGGGTGTTGTTCGTGCACGCGACATAGGCCTCACCCGTACGAGGGTGCACCGCAGTCCACTCGGGTCGATCCATGGGCGTGGCGCCGAGAACGTCGACAGCAAGTCGAGCCTTGATCATCACATCGCCCTGGTCGGCGAAGCCGTTGCTGGCGTCGAGCCCGTTCTCGCCGTGCAGGAGCGGCAGCCACTCGCCGACGCTCCCCTCGTCGAACCGAGCGACATGGAGCGTGCCCTCGGCGAGTGGGCTGTTGCCGGCTGCCAGGTCGGCTTCCCAGGCGTTCGCGCCGACGAACTTGTAGAGGTCGTCGAAGCGCTGATCGTCGCCCATGTACACGACGGCGGCACCGTTCGCCGCGGTGGCAAAGGCCGCTCCTTCGTGCTTGAAGCGGCCCATGGCCGTGTGTTTGACCGGTGGGCTCGTCGGATCGAACGGGTCGATCTCGACCATCCAGCCGAATCGGTTCGGTTCGTTCGCATGCAAGTCGGCGCGGAACCGCTCGTCGGTCGTCGCCCATTGGTAGCCGAAGCCTTGGCCGGCGACGCCGTAGCGGGCATTGATGGTCGCCTGTTCCTCGGAGATCCCCTCGGCGCCGCCTTCGGACTCCTCCCAGAAGTAGCCGTTGAAGTTCTCTTCAGTGGTCAGGTAGGTGTCCCACGGCGTGTAGCCGTTTCCGCAGTTGTTCCAGGTGCCGAGCGGTGTCGTTCCGTCCGGATCCGCATCGGTCTGCAGCAGCCGATGGCCGACGGCCGGCCCGGTCATCGTGGTGGGTGTATTCGCATGGATGCGACGGGCGTACGACGACTCGACGGTGCTCCAGTTGCCAGCGGCATCCATTTCGATCTCGACGACGGAGACCCCGTGAGCCGCCTGCTCCTTGCGCGTCTTCTCCTCGGACCAGTTCTCCTGACCGTCGGTGTGGATCTGGCCGCCGATCGTGTACTCGTGGTTGATCGCGAGGAGCCCACGCGTCGAGCTTCCGGCGATCGGAAAGTACTTGATGCCATCGTGGCCCTGGCCGAGTTGCTCGGCCTGCTCCGCGGCGGTGTTCGAGGCATCGGGGACGAAGGTCGGGCCCGATGGGACGATCGGGTCGCCCCAAGGAACGATGGCCTGCGCCACGTAACCGCCGGGCACGGTCACATCGTCGTTGGCGTTGGTCGGAATCGCGGTGAAGTTCCCGACGATCCCGCTGCCCTGCGCCGAGGCCGCGGGCGCGAACGCGTTCGCTGCGATGAAGCCGGCGGCGCCGAGGGCGCCGCCCTTCAGGGCGCCGCGACGGCTCACCTCGGCATCCAAGATCGCGCTGAGCGGCCGGCTGGCGGTGGGGTTGGTCGGCTGTTCGTCGTGTTCGAAGTTCATCGGCTGCAGCTTTGGCGCGGCGCCTGACGTTGGCCTGGCCAGCAGGTGAACGGATCATCCACCGTCGGTTAACCCTGATCTCGCGCGTGGTCCATGCGAGACGCACGGCATCGACGCACCCGTCTTGGACGCGACCTTCGTCTTCGGCAACGCTCGTGGAAACGCAGCGAACGGAGTTCCGCCATGACCGAGCCCACCGACGTCGTCCTCTACGAGGTCGCCGACGACATCGCCACGATCACCCTCAATCGCCCCGATCGCCTCAACGCCTGGACTGGCGAACTCGGCACCGCCTACTTCGATGCCCTCGATCGGGCCGGCGACGACCCCGATGTCCGGGTGATCATCGTGACCGGCGCCGGCCGTGGTTTCTGCGCCGGGGCCGACATGGACATGTTGCAAGGGATCGGGGCCGGCGAGCGTTCAGACGCCCCGCCTGAGCTGCGCAAGCACACCCATGCCACCTCGATCCCCAAGCCGGTGATCGGGGCGATCAACGGCGCGTGCGCCGGGCTCGGGTTCGTGCACGCCATGATGTGCGACGTTCGCTTCGCTGCCGAAGGCGCGAAGTTCACCACGGCATTCAGCCAGCGCGGGCTGGTCGCCGAGCACGGCGTGTCGTGGGTTCTCCCGCGGGTCACTGGCCCATCGATCGCAATGGATCTGCTCTTCTCCGGGCGGGTCTTCCTCGCCGAGGAAGCAGAGCAGCTTGGCGTGGTCAAGCAAACGGTCGCCCCCGAGGATCTGATGACCACGGCCCGCGAATACGCCTGGGATCTCGCAAGCAACGCCGCCTCGTCCTCGATGGCCGTCATGAAGCGTCAGGTGTGGAGCCACATGGAGCAGTCGCTGGGCGACGCGCTGAGCGAGACCAACGACATGATGGATCGCTCACTTCGCCGCGACGACTTCCGCGAGGGTGTGAACAGCTTCGTGGAGAAGCGCTCGCCCGAATTCGCACGCCTCGGACAAGAGGCCCTCGACCAGCTCTGATCTCGGACTTCGGTTGACCGAGCGGTCGCGTCAGCGCGTGGCGGCGGCGTAGCGCTCCCGGATGGCCGCGCCGTCAACGGATGTGTCGGGCTCGATCGTCGTGCCCGCACCGAGTGACCAACGTCGTTGGACATCGTCGATCGCCTCGCCGCCGGCGATGACCGCGGCCTGCACGGCGGCGCCGGTCGCCACGGTCTCGTCGGCGTCGGGGACAAGGACCGGACGACCCCAGAGATCGGCGCAGCGGCGCCGATAGGCCACCGAGCGGGCCCCTCCGCCGATGAGGTGCAATGTGCCGTCGGCCGACACGCCGCAATCGGCGAGTGCCTCGATGCCGTGGAACAGTCCGCACAACACACCGTCGTGGGCGGCGCGGGCCAACTGGGCGCGACTCGTGTCGGTGCGGAGCCCGAGCATCGTTCCCGAGGCATCGGGTCGGTTGGGAGTGCGTTCGCCATCGAACCATGGCACCACGGTCAGCTCATCGGCACCCTCGGCTTGGAGCGCGAGGTCGGCGAGACCCGGCGCATCGGTCCCGAGCCAAGCCGCCACCGTGTCGGTCACCTTGGTCGCGTTGAGCGTGCATACGAGTGGCAGGTAGCCGCCGGCCGCGTCGGCGAACCCGGCCACTGCACCCGACGGGTCATGGGTCGATGTCGTCGAGCGGGCATAGGCAACACCACTGGTGCCCAGCGACATCACGAGGTCGCCCGGGGCCAGTCCGAGCCCGAGTGCAGCCCCCATGTTGTCGCCCGAGCCCGGCCCGACAAGGGTCGTGTCGGGTAGACCGAGGGCTGCGGCGGCGTCACCGGTCAGCGTCCCGGCAGGCTCGGTTGGGCCGAGGACGCTAGGTAGTCGCGATGTCCAGTCGGCCCCGACACCGGCGCTCTCGAGCAACTCGGGCACGTACCGGTCGGTTGACGGATCAAACCAGCCAGTGCCGCTGGCATCACCACGGTCGGTCACGTGCGCACCACACAGCCGCATGGTCAGATAGTCGTGCGGAAGGCCGACACGGGCGACTCGGTTCAACAGGTCCGGCTCTTCGTCGACGACCCAGGCAAGCTTGGAGACGGTAAACGCCGCAACCGGCACCGATCCGACGGCATCGGCCCACGCATCGCGACCGCGAACCGCGACCAGGCGATCCGCTTGGGAGGCCGATGTGGTGTCGTTCCAGAGTTTTGCCAGGCGCAGCGGTAGGCCCGTCTCGTCGAGCAGGACAAGGCCATGCTGCTGACCGGCGACGGCGACGGCGGTGACCTCGTCGCGAACGTCGGGGGCAAGGGCCTGCACGGCCTCGACCAGGGCGTCCCACCATGCAACCGGATCCTGCTCGCTGACCGGCGGAGTCGTGGGCGGATGTTTGGCCGAGGCCGACGCCACGACCGTTCCATCGTCGATCCGCCGTGCCTCGACCTTCGTCGACTGGGTCGAGGAGTCAATACCCAGCACGATGCTCATCCGATGGTCCTCCGTGTTCGCGTCAGCGGCGATGAGTCGGCGAGGCTATCCATCGGGCCACCAGCGTTCTGCCAACGCGCTGAAGTTCGGCTGGCCGGTCATCGCCGTCACACCACCGTCGACGACGAGTCCGTGGCCAGTCACGTACGACGCGTCGTCGCTGGCAAGAAAGGCAACGGCCGCGGCGATCTCCTCGGGCCGGCCCATCCGTGCCTGGGGGATCAGTCGGCGGTACTGCTCCTGCGCCCGACGACTTTGGACCAATGCGTCGGTCATCGCCGTCTCGATGCCGCCGGGGCACACGGCATTCACCCGGATGTTGTCGCGAGCGTGATCGGCGGCGAGTGCTCGGGTCAGGTTCATCACCGCGCCTTTGGCCGCGTTGTAGGCCGGCAGTCCCCAGTCGCCGAACAGGCCCGAGATCGATGCGGTGTTCACAATCGCGCCACCTCCGCGTTCGCGCAGCGCGGGCACAGCGGCTCGACAGCCGTAGAACACGGCATTGAGATCGATGTCGATCACCCGATGCCACTCGTCGGGATCGAGTTCGTCCACGCGCCCCATCGATGAAACGCCGGCATTGTTAAAGATGACGTCGAGGCCACTAAACGTCTCGACCGCAGTCGACACCATCGCTTCCACCGCGGAGTAGTCGGTGACGTCGAGTTGGATTGCGACCGTCCGTTCGCCGAGCTCGGCCGCCAGACCCTGCGCCCCGTCTCCATCGAGGTCGGCGATCGCCACGCTCGCTCCCTCGTCGTGGACCCGCTGCGCGGTGGCGCGCCCGATACCCGAGGCGGCTCCGGTGATGCACACGACCTTGTCGTCGAATCGTCCCATTCGAGAGCTCCTGTCCTTTCGTCGGCTCCGCGGAGGTTCAAGCGGAACACTCTCGACCGTAGGCGCGGGCCACGAACCGATCATCACGGCCGAGGACACGATCACGGAGGAAAGCGACCGTGTTGACGCGGGCCTCGGCACCGAACGACGCACCGTCGACACGTTGCTGGGTTGCAGGGAGCTTTCTCCCAAAAGATCTCATTCGCCTGGGCGCTCATCCGTCTCGGATGCGACAGTCGAGTTGTCCCTTCACGGATGCCGGCGGTACTTGTGGACGACATTCCCAGGCAACGAGCGACGATTGCGATCATCGACGCGTTCCCAAACGGCCCGTTGCTCGAGCCGACGATGATCTACTCGGTCGTCGAGCTCATCGATCGCTTTGGACCGGTGCCCGCCCGGAGCGCGTCGGTGGACTCGGCTCAACGGTGTTTCCGCAACGGTGGAGACCGGGTGCTGGTCACCCGAGTCGGCGCCGAGCCACGGCTGCGCAGCGCGAGCGTCGTGATCGGGATCAGCTTGCTGGCCCAGGTCGACCAGCCCTGGGACATGCTGTGTCTGACGTCGCTCGACGACCTCGAGTCGGCTGACTTCGAGGTCGTTGCGTCGCACGGTGCAGCCGTGTGCAACGAGCTGCAGCGCGACTTCCACGTCAGCGATCCGCGATGGTCGAGGCTGACCGCGTAGCAACCAGTTCTCTCGCTGGCTGCGACCCCCCATACAGTCCAGCCGTGATGACCGCCGAGGCGCCTGGCCCAAACCTCTCGCGCCGCGTCGTACTCGCGACCTTCGCGACCGCAATGCTGGCCGCGGCAGTCGCGCAAGGATTCGGGCGTTTCACCTTCGGGGTGGTGCTTCCCGACGTCCGCGAGGACCTGCTCGGCGGCTCGAACACACTCGGTGGGTTCGTGGCTACGGCGAACACGTTCGCCTACCTGATCGGCGCGCTGCTCGTCGGTTCGCTGTCCGCTCGCCTCACACCCGTGACTTCGGTCCGTATCGGACTCGTTCTGTCGGTCGGAGGCCTGGCCGCCGCGACGGTTGCCCCCGGGCCAGCAACGCTCACCCTCGCCATGATCGCGATGGGCTTGGGTGGCGCCGCGATCTGGATTCCCAGTCCGGGAATCACTGCGGCCGTCGTCGCGCCTCGACTGCGAGGTGTCGCCGTTGGATTGACCGGCTCTGGAGTCGGCCTCGGGATCATCTTCGCGGGACAATTGAACGGGTGGTTCCAGGGCCGCGGCGGTGACTGGCGCGACGTCTACACCGTGCATGCTTCGATCGGCGTGGTCGCGATCGTGCTGGTGTGGGCGGTGTTGCGGGATCGAGGCGGACGAGCGCCCGGCGGCGGGTTCGGAGGCTTCGCGGTCCTCTCGACGCTGGAGGGATGGAAGGCGATCACCGCCTGCTACTTCATCTACGGCTTCGGATATCTCCTGATCCTTGCGTTCCTCACCGCCCGCCTCCAGGACGACAGCGGCTTCACCGAGGCTCGTGCGAGCACGGTGTTCGCCGTCGCGGGCGGGTGCACCATCTTCGGCGGGGTCCTCGTCGGCCGCATCTCGGACATCTTCGGTAGGCGCCGAACGCTGATGACCGGCTTTCCGATCTGGCCTGTTGCGGTACTGCTGATCCTCACGGGAAATCTGGCCCTCGTCCTGGTCGGGGCCGTGATGATCGGGCTGCTGTTCGGCGGCTTGCCTTCGGTGATCGCCGCCTACCTGGTCGACCGGACCGATGAGACGACCTACGGGCCGTCCTATGCCGCAGCGACGTTCGCGTTCGGCATCGCGCAGGTCTCGTCACCTCAAGTCGGTGGACTCATCGCCGACTGGCGAGGCTCGTTCACCCTGGTGTTCCTGATATCCGGTGCGGTCATGGGGCTGGGAGGCGTCGCCGCGTCGATGCTTCCTCGCGGAAGCTGAGGGTCAGGTAGCGCTCGCGCTGGCCGACGGCGGCCGCACGCGCAAGACTCGTTCGATGGCAGGTTCCGAAGCCCTTGCACAGCAGGGACGCGATCCCGATGACATCCTCGCCGAGCTCGCGACCAAGCGTGAGCAGGACATCCGCTGGGAGGACGGCCGCGCATTTGGCGCGGTCTACGACGGCGGTCCGGGCGTTCGCGAGGTCGCCGAGCGGGCGGCCTCGCTCTACCTGCACGAGAATGCGCTGAACACCAAGGCGTTTCCGTCGCTCGGCCAGATCCAGTCCGAAACCGTGGCCTGGACCGCAGGCCTGCTGAACGGCCCCGAAACGACGGCGGGTTTCCTGACCAGCGGTGGGACCGAATCCATCCTGTGTGCGGTCAAGGCCGCCCGCGAACGCGCCAGAGCCGAACGCGCCATCGACGAACCGGAGATCGTGCTGCCCACCAGCGCGCACGCGGCGTTCCACAAGGGAGCGCACCTGTTCGGGCTGACCGTCCGCAAGGCACCGGTCCTCGATGACTGGACCGCCGACGTCGATGCGATGGCGTCATTGGTGAACGACCGCACCGCATTGGTGGTGGGCTCGGCGCCGCAATATCCGCAAGGGGTGGTCGATGACATCCCGTCGATCGCGGCGCTGGCCGCGTCGGTGGGCGCCAGCTGTCATGTCGACGCCTGTATGGGCGGGTTCGTCCTGCCGTTCGCGGAGCTGCTCGGTCGCGATGTGCCGCCGTGGGATTTCCGCGTCGATGGAGTGACCACGATCTCGGCGGACATCCACAAGCTCGGCTACGCGCCGAAGGGCGTGTCCGTCATCCTGCACCGCACCAAGGAGTTGCGGAAGTACCAGACCTTCGTCTTCGACGATTGGCTCGGTGGGTTCTATGCCTCGCCGAACCTGCAGGGCACCCGGAGTGGCCTGCCCATGGCCGCGGCGTGGGCGGTCATGCAGTACCTGGGCGTCGACGGCTACGTCGATCTGGTGCGAACGACGCTCGACAATGCTGATCGCATGCGGGCCGGTATCGCCTCGGTCGACGGGCTGCGGATCCTCGGGGATCCGACCTATCACCTGCTCGCCTTCGCCGGCGATCCGGCAGCCGAGGATCCGATCGATGTGTTCGCGCTCGCCGATGCGCTCCACGCCCGTGGTTGGTTCCACGACCGCCAGGGCCCACCCGATTCGCTTCACTCGACCGTGTCGAACTCGAACACGGGCGCGATCGATGACTATCTCGACGCCCTGGCTGCCACGGTGGCCGACGTGCGTGGGACCAGTACCGACGACCGTTCCACCAACTACGCCACCCTCGAATAGCTCGGCACTCGAGTACTTCCGCAAAGGAGACCCCGATGGACACCCTGGTAACGACCGATTGGCTCGAAGCAGAGCTGGGCGCCGACGATCTCGTCGTGCTCGACTGCACGATCTTTCTGCGCATGGGCGAAGACGGTTACATCAGCGAGAGCGGCCTCGCGAACTACGAGGAGGGGCACATCACGGGTGCCGGGTTCGCCGACCTCAACGAGGACCTCGTCGACACGAGCGGGCCGTACCGCTACGTGATCCCGACCCCTGAGCATTTCGGTGCGGCGATGGAGCGACTCGGCGTCAGCGACACCAGCCGGGTCGTGCTGTACGACGACAACAGCTCGATGTGGGCAGCCCGCGTGTGGTGGATGTTGCGCTGGATCGGCTTCGACCGGGCCGCCCTCCTCGACGGTGGGATGAAGGCCTGGCGCGCCGAGGGCCGCGCCCTGCAGGCAGGGGCATCGAATCCCGCGCCGGCCGAGTCCGGATCCCTTTCGCTCTCGCCGCGCCCGCGACTGATCGCCGACATGGACGAGGTCATGGCCGCCATGGAGGACGGAGCGACCTGCCTGATCGACTCGCTGCCCGCGCCGGTGTTCAACGGTGACGTGCAGCCCTATGCGCGTCCTGGGCACATCCCCGGCGCCGTCAACATCCCGGCGACCTCGATGGTCGACCCTGAGACTGGTCGGTTCCGTCCAGCCGATGAGATCGAGGCGATGCTCCCCGATCGGCCCGAGGCTCGAACGGTCGCCTATTGAGGCGGCGGTATCGCGGCGTCGGTCGACGCCTTCTGGATGACCCGGCTCGGCTTCAGCGATGTCGCCGTCTACACCGCAAGCCTGCAGGAGTGGTCCCGCAACCCCGACGCCCCCATGACCGTCTGACGACATCAAACCTGGCACCGATGTCGCTTCGAATCGCAGTGTGCGGTCGCGCAACCACACCCCGCGACGCCAAACGACATGGGAACCTGGCACCGATGTCGTTTACCAGCGGTCTTCGTAGCGGGCGACGAGGATGCGTTTCTCGCGGAGCTCGTCGATCGCGGCCTGGCTCACACCCGCTTCCCGAAGGATCTCTTCGTTGTGCTCGCCTTGCCACGCTGGACCCGAAGGCGGCACGTAGGCGGCCTTGGAGAACTTCCACGGCGGCCCCGGTAGGCGAACGGTCTCGCCGTTGCGGTCGTCGACTTCGACTACGGCGCCCCAGTGCTGCGCCCACTCCGACTCCGCCAGCTCCTCGGTCGTGCGCACCACGCCGATCGCCAGGCCAGCTTCGGACACCTGCGCCTGGAGCTCGTCGAGGTCGCTGAAGGTGAGGATCCACGATCGCACCTCGGCCAACAGATCGGACAGGTTCTCGCGCCGTAGCTGGGGCGTGGCGAATCGAGCATCGGATCGCAGATCGTTGCGCCGCATCATGGCGCAGTAGCGACCGAAGATCGGCGTCCAGACCGGCGACGCAGCAATCGTGAGCCGCATCCCGCCGGGCAGGTCGAAGATCGGCGATTCGGGAGCACTCAAGGCAAGCGGCTCGCCCTCGAAGTCGATGCCCGACAGCAGGGCACCCGCCCGCTCGTTCACCGAGAGCATCGTGGCGGCCATCGCGACGTCGACGTGCTGACCCTCACCCGTGCGGTTCCGCTGCGCCAGTGCCGCCAGGACGGCAATCGCCCCGTGGAGGCCGGTGTACAGGTCGGCGTGGGAGCATGGGTCGTTGCGCAGCTCGGTCAGCGCTTCGCCGAAATGATCTTCGACGATCCGGGTCAGCCCGACCTCGGCCTGAACCGTGGGAGCGAAGGCGGGCCGGTTCTTCCATGGACCCGTCTGCCCATAGCCACTCATCGAGACATAGATCACCGACGGGTTCACCGCCGCGATGTCGTCGTATCCGAGTCCGAACTGGCCAAGCGTGCCGGGTCGGAAGTTCTCGCAGATCACATCGGCGGTCGAACAGAGCTCCATCACCAGCTCGCGAGCCTCGGGCCAGTTGAGGTCGAGGCTCAGGATGCGCTTTCCCGCATTCTGTTGGGCGAAGTAGAGGCCCATGTTCTCGACGTTCGGAACGCCCATGCGTCCGATGTCACCAGCGGGCGGTTCGATCTTGATGACGTCGGCGCCGAGGTCGCGCAGCGTCTTGGTGCAGTGCGGTCCGGCCAGTACGCGGGTGAAGTCGATCACCCGGAGCCCATCGAGCGGCGTGGTCATCTCAGCTGCCCTCGAATGTCGCGGTGCCGGGCCCGGTCTCGGCGAATGCTGTGAGTCCGCGGCCGACGTCTTCAGTCGCCCACATCGCACCGTTGGCCGTCTCCTGATGAGCGTCGGCCGGCGCGATGCCGTCCCTCGCTGTCAGATTCGCCAACTCCTTCACGCCTCGATACGCAACCGTGGGACCATTACCGAGTTGGTGGGCCCAGGACCGAGCCGCCTCGTCGAGCTCATCGTCGGGCACGACGAGGTTGAGGACGTTCCAACGTTCGAGTGTGCGGGGGTCGTGGCGGCGGCCGAACAGGGCGATCTCCTTGCCCCGGGCCGAACCGGCGCGCTCGGTCACTCGCTGGACACCGCCGAGCAGCGGCAGCAGACCTAGCGAGGTCTCGACGAGGCCGAACTTGGCGGACTCCGAGGCGATGATCAGATCACAGGTGAGGGCCAGCTCGAACCCACCGCCCAGCGCGGCGCCGTGCACGGCAGCGATCGTCGGCACCGGAATCGACTCGAGCGCATCAAGGATCGTGGGGGCGTCCATGTCGCCGCCCGCTCCTTCGCCACCTCCGCCGAACCCGCCAACGTCGGCGCCAGCGCAGAAGTGCTTCATCGAACTCCGCAGCAGAATCGCTCGGGCACCTTCGTCGACCGCTTGGCGGTATGCGCCGATCACGGCGTCGAGGAAGACACCGTCCATCAGGTTGTGGGGCGGTTTGGCCATCGTGACAACACCGACGGTGCCGTCCAGCTCCATCTCAATCATGAGAACGAACGTATGTGGGTCGGATGAGCGATTCGAAATCGCGCCAGTGGCGCGCACCCCCTCGGGCGCGAGAAGATGTCGCCCATGACCGCAACCGTGTACACCATCGGCGACCTCATCCGGCACCACGCTTCCGAGCGTCCGGACAAGCCCGCCATCATCACCGGCGACAACGTCCGCACTTATGCCGGGCTCCACGACGAGTCGAGCCGGGTCGCCCAGGCGATGGCCGCGGCCGGCGTCGAGGCCCAAGACCGGGTGGCGTTCCTCGACAAGAACGTGCCCGAGTACTTCACGATGCTGTTCGGCGCCGCGAAGCTCAATGCGGTGACCGTGGCGGTCAACTGGCGCCTCGCCCCGCCGGAGATGGCCTACATCCTGAACCATTCCAAGGTAAAGGTGCTGCTGATCGGTGAGGAATTCCTCGGCCACCTCAAGTCGATGGAGCTCGACGGCGACATCGAGATCGTCGTGATCGGCGAGAACGGTGGCGACTACCCGACCTACGAGGAGTGGATCGCCAGCCAGGACGCCACGGACCCGATGGCGGAATCCCTCCCGACCGATACCTGCTACCAGCTCTACACCAGCGGCACGACCGGCCTGCCGAAGGGCGTCGAGCTGACGAACAACAACTTCTTCGGCATGATGCCGGTCGCCAGCGAGATGTGGAGCTTCGACACCGATTCGGTCAACCTCGTCGCCATGCCGCTGTTTCACATCGCCGGCAGCGGCTGGGGTGTCGTCGGCCTGTTCAACGGCGCGACCAATGTCATGCTGCGCGACGTCGATCCGGCGGAAATCCTGCGCTTGATCCCCGAGCACAAGATCACCAACGCGCTCTTCGTGCCCGCCGTGATCCAGTTCTTGCTGATCATGCCGACCCTCGGCGAGACCGACTTCTCCTCACTCCGGTCGGTCATCTACGGTGCCTCGCCGATCACCGAGGAGGTCCTCGTCGGTGGCATGGAGGCCATGGGTTGCGACTTCTGCCAGGTGTACGGGCTGACCGAGACGACCGGTGGCGTGACCCAGCTCGACGCCGCCGACCATGATCCGGGCGGTCCCCGGGCCCACCTGCTGCGCTCGGCGGGCAAGCCGGTGCCGAACACGGAGATCCGCATCGTCGATGCCGACGGCAACGATCTTCCCGACGGGGAAGTCGGCGAGATCTGGATCAGGTCGCCCCAGAACCTCAAGGGCTACTACGCCGACGAAGCGGCGACCGAGGCGTGTTACCCCGAGGGTCGCGACGAGAACGGAATCGGCTGGTTCACGACCGGCGATGCCGGATACATGGAGGACGGATTCCTGTTCATCCACGACCGCATCAAGGACATGATCGTCTCGGGCGGCGAGAACGTGTACCCGGCCGAGATCGAGAACGTCCTGATGAAGCACGACGGCATCGCCGACGCCGCGGTCATCGGTGTGCCACACGAGAAATGGGGCGAGACGGTCAAGGCGATCGTCGTCCGCGCCGGCGATGAGGGCAACACCGACGAGGAGATCATCGCCTTCTGCCGCGAGAACCTCGCCCACTACAAGTGCCCGACCTCGGTCGACGAGATCGACGTACTCCCCCGCAACCCCAGCGGCAAGATCCTCAAGACCGAGCTCCGCAAGCCCTACTGGGAGGGCAAGGAGCGCATGGTGAACTGACGGAGTCAGTTCACCATGTGATGGTGAACTGAGTTGCTTCGCAATCGCGACTTCGGCCCTGACGGGCCTCTGGTCGCTCTGCGGACTGCCTCTCACCTCCAGCCAGCCTGCTTCGCGTGTTCTCGGGCGGTTTGGGCTGTCTCACGCAGCTGAAACCGCCCGAGAAGCGAAGCTGTGAGTGCGAGGAAGATCCGCAGAGCAGCCCGAGCGAAGCGAAGCTGTGAGTGCAGCTGTGAGTGCGAGGAAGATTGGCAGACTGACTTTCCGATGGATGCACACCTTCAACCGTTTCGTGATCCGCTCGACGAGAACTTGCCACTGGTGATCGTCGGCGGCGATGGCTGCTTCGTCATCGACGACCGCGGCAAGCGCTACCTCGATGCCGCCGCCGCGCTCTGGTGCACGTCGCTTGGCTTCTCCAACGAGCGGCTGATCGCCGCAGCCGAGCGCCAGTACCGGTCGCTCCCCTACTACCACTCGATGATGGGACGCACCTCGGGGCCAAGCGAGGAACTCGCCCGAGTGCTCACGGCCCGACTGCCCGGCGACCTGAACCACGTGTTCTTCGGCTCTTCGGGAAGCGAGGCCGTCGACACGGCAATCAAGCTGGCGCACTTCTACCAGAACGGCCGTGGCAACAAGACCAAGAAGGCGATCATCGCCCGCGATGGCGCCTACCACGGGAGCGGCTTCCTCTCGGCCGCAGCGACTGGCTTCGCATACTGCCACGACGGGTTCGACGTGCCGGTCGGACAGGTGCTTCGAGTCACCCGACCCCACTTCGCCCGCTTCGGCGAGGCAGGTGAGAGCGAGCGGCAGTTCAGCGAACGCCTCGCCGGTGAGATCGACGAGCTGATCCGCACGACCGGGGCGGACAATGTCTGCGCCATGATCGGCGAGCCGGCGCTCGGAAGCGGCGGTTCGATACCTGCGCCGGACGGGTACTGGGCGGCCGTGCAGGACGTCCTCCGAAGCCACGATGTGCTCCTCATCGCTGACGAGATCATCACCGGCTTCGGGCGCACTGGTCAGTGGTTCGGCTCGGAGACATACGGCATCGAGCCCGACCTGATGACGATGGCCAAGCAGCTCACCGGCTCGTACTTCCCGATGTCTGCGGTCGCAGTCAGCGATCGGATCGTCGGTGACATGAACGACTACGCCCACGACCTGGGCACCCTCGGTCACGGGTTCACCTACAGCGGCCATCCGGTCGGCTCAGCCATCGCGCTCGAGGCCATTGCGATGTACGAGGAGATGGACCTGCCCGGCCACGTCGGCGAACGCGCCGAGTGGCTCGCGGAGCGGCTCGAACCGGTCGCAGCACGTGCCGAGGTGTTCGAGGTTCGCCAGGTGGGCCTGATGGTCGGCGTCGAGGTCCATCCGGTCGCTGCCGGTGATGCGATCGGTGAGGCCGGCGAAGCGGTCAAGAACGCCGGTCTCGACCGCGGCGTGATCTTCCGCAACATCTCCGACACCCTGGCGATGAGCCCACCGTTGATCATCGACCGTGACGAGATCGACTTCATGGTGACCACGCTCGAGGAATCGCTCGACCATGTGTTCGGCGCCGGATCATGAAGGTCACCGTTGCCGCGATCCAGATGGCGGCCGCCACCGATCGCGACGCCAACCTCGATCAAGCGTCGACCTTGATCCGCAACGCCGCAGCTGCTGGCGCGAACATCGTGCTGCCTTCGGAGCTGTTCTCGCTGCCGATGTTCATGTTCGGTGACTGGAAGGCCGAACATTTCGAGTCAGCAGAGTCGCTTGACGGCCCGACCGTCACGACGATGCGTGCGCTGGCTGCCGAGCTCGGGATCGTGATCCCGACCAACATCTTCGAGCGGTCGAACAACGCCCACTTCGACACCAACGTGATCATCGACGCCGACGGTTCGATCGTCGGCACCTATCGCAAGTCCCACATCCCCGGCGGGCCGCCGAATTGCTACGAGAAGATGTACAGCAATCCGGGTGACACCGGATTCACCGTGCACGACACGGTGTTCGGCCGCATCGGCGCCGCCATCTGCTGGGACCAGTGGTTCCCTGAGTCGGCTCGGATCATGGCCCTTCGCGGCGCCGAGTTGCTCTTCTACCCGAGCGCAATCGGCAGCGACTGCCGGCTGCACTGGCAACGGGTGATGCAGGGCCACGCAGGCGCAAACCTGATGCCTCTCGTCTGTGCGAATCGGGTCGGCACAGAAAAGGGCGACCTCGGCGAGACGACCTTCTGGGGCCACTCGTTCATCGCCGACCAGACCGGCGAGATCCTTGCCCAAGCGGGCGACACCGCGGGCTTCGTGACCGCCGAGTTCGACCTCGATGCCATCCGACACCAACGGCACGAGTGGGCGGTGTTCCGCGATCGTCGCCCCGACCTCTACGGCCCACTCCTGACCCTCGACGGCAGCACCTGACCACGACCTGCGAGCGCGACTCGGGTTCGGCCCGCGTTCGCGAGCGAGGACCGGCTAACTCGTATCCTCGGGTCATGGCCGAGCTGATGGACCGCTTCCCCGGTATCGATGACCTCGAACGCCGGGCGGGGCGTCGAATGCCGCGAGCGGCGTGGGAGTACCTCGCGAGCGGTACGGGCGACGAAGCATCGATGCACCGCAACATCGAGCGCCTCCGCGACGTGATGCTCACCCCCGAGCTGTGCAAGGGACTCCTCGAGCCGAACACGACAACGACCCTGTTCGGCCAGGAGTACGCCGCGCCGATCGGTATTGCTCCGGTCGGACTGACGGGCCTGATCTGGCCCGGGGCCGACGCAGCTCTCGCAGCCGCGGCCAAAGCGCACCGCATCCCCCACACGCTGTCGACGGTCGCGAGCTCGTCACCCGAGACGATTGCACCGATCGTCGGCGACTACGGCTGGTACCAGCTCTACCCGCCGCGCGAGCCGGACATGCGAACCGACATGCTCGATCGTGTCGCCGACGCCGGGTATCGCACGCTGGTCGTCACGGCCGACGTGCCAGCCCCGAGTCGACGTGAACGCCAGCGCAAAGCCCAGATTCGCGTGCCTCCCTCGATCGGGCCACGCCTGATCTGGGATGGCGCCACGCACCCGATCTGGACCGCGGCGTTGCTGCGCCACGGGATGCCCGGCTTCGAGACGCTCGAGAAGTACATCGACGGCTCATCCCTCAAACAGCTCGCTGGGTTCGTCGGCGCATCGCTCGGCGGAACGCTTTCGTGGGACTACCTGCGAGCCGTCCGCGAACACTGGCAGGGCAACCTCGTCGTCAAGGGAATTCTGGACCCCGGCGACGCGAGCGAGTGCCTCTCGATCGGCGCGGACGCCGTATGGGTGTCCAATCACGGCGGGCGACAACTGGAGGCGTCGCCGGCCGCGATCGACTGCCTCAAACCGGTGCTCGACGTCGTCGACGGAGCGGCCCCGGTTTTCTTCGACAGCGGTGTGCGCTCGGGCGCCGACGTCGCCCGGGCCATCGCCCTGGGGGCCGACTTCGTGTTCTGCGGTCGGGCCTTCATGTTCAGCCTCGGGGCGCTCGGCGAAAAAGGGCCGAGCCATGCCTTCGAAATCCTGCTCGACGGGCTGGTCAACGTGATGCACCAGACCGGCTGCGCGGAACTCGCCGACCTTCGAGACCGGCTCACGATCTGATCATCGGGCAGCCCGCTGTGACCACGATTGCCCCACGCCAGACCCGACCGTCAGCCTGGCGCGCCGCGGACATGTCGGACCCCGAGCGGTGGACCTGGCGGCTCGATGGCCCGGAGATCGAAGAGTTGCTCAACGCCGTTTCGAGACTCGGCGACCCCTCCCCCGAGGGCCTTCGCTCGCTTGAACGGAAGGACTTCCCGCTCCCGATCCTGGGACCCCGTCTTGTCGCACTCCGCCGCGAATTGATCGCCGGGCGTGGCTTTCAGGTCGTCTCCGGGCTACCGGTCGCTGCGATGACGGAAGACGAGGCGTCGACCGCCTTCGTCGGTATCGGCACGCATCTCGGCTCGACCCGATCCCAGAACGCCGCCGGCGACTTGCTCGGCCATGTGCGCAACGTCGGCCTCGACGCCAGCAACCCAAGCGTGCGGATCTACCAGACCGACGAGCGTCAGACCTTCCACACCGACTCGACCGATGCGGTCGGCCTGCTCTGCCTGGAAACGGCGGCTCAGGGTGGCGAGTCGCTGCTTGTCAGCGCGGCGGCGATCTACAACGAGATGCTCGATCGCGATCCCACGGCCGCGGCGCTGCTCTTCGACGAGGTCGCCACCGACCGCCGAGGCGAGGTTCCGCCCGGCCAGGAGGCGTTCTTCCGGATCCCTGTGTTGAGTTGGTTCGACGAGCACCTCACCGTGATCTACCAACGACAGTACATCGACTCGGCCGATCGCTTCGCCGAAGCACCGCGGCGCTCACCCGAGATGATCGAAGCGCTCGATCTGTTCGACGAGATCGCCAACGATCCGTCCATGCACATCCGCATGCACTTGGCACCCGGCGACATGCAGTTCGTCCACAATCACTCACTGCTGCACGACCGGACCGGCTTCGTCGACAAGCCGGGATCACCTCGCCACCTCCTTCGCCTGTGGCTCTCGCTCCCCGGTGACCGTGAGCTTCCACCCATCTTCGCCAGCCGCTACGGGTCGACGGTCGTCGGCGACCGCGGCGGCATCGTTGTCTGAGGAGCGCCTCATGCCGAGCCGATTCGAGATCGCTGTCATCGGGGGTGGACTGATCGGCAGCTCGGCCGCGCGACACCTCGCCGAAGCCGGACACCGTGTCGTGGTCATCGCTGCACCAGAACCGGCGGAGTGGGAGACGAGCACCGGCCCGTTCTCGAGTCATTGCGACGCCGGGCGGATCACCCGGGTGACCGCGAGTGACCCGGTGTGGGCCGAGCTGGCGCACCGGTCGATCGGTCGATACGCCGACATCGAGGCGCGGTCGGGCATCACGTTTCACCAGGGGCGAGGCTTGGCCTGGCTCGACCGCTCGGTGGCCGACGCGGTTGCGACCTCCACCGACCGAGGCGCCGGCGCTCGGCAGGTGACCCCAGAGTGGCTCTACGCAACGACCGGGATCCGCACGCCGGCCGGGCTCGAGGCGGCCTATGAGGGCGCGCCGGCCGGACTTGTCAACCCGCGGGCTCTCGCCGCGGCGCAGCTCCGCCTGGTGACCCACGCCGGCGGCATCGTGATCGCCGGTGCTGCTACCTCGCTCGACCGTGTCGGGGCACGGGTCGCGGTCCGGGGTGCGTTCGACGCGGTCGAAGCGGATCGAGTGCTGGTGGCGACAGGCGGCTTCGGCCAGAGTCTGTTGGAGCCGTTCGACATGAGGCTCGACGTCCTTCGCCTGCTCCGGACGATTGTGCGCTGCGACCTCGGCCCGGCTCCGGAGATGCCCTCGCTGATCATCGGCGAGGTCGATCACCCCGCGGTCAACGACCTGTACTGGGTGCCTCCGGTGCGATTCCCCGACGGCCGGGTGTTGTTCAAGGTCGGGTGTGAGGTTCTCGACGCGCCGCAGGCCGAATCGGAGCGAGACCTGGTGGCCTGGTTCAACGCCGGCGGCGACGATGCCGAAGCGGCGGCGCTGCGCGAGGTCACGCGATCGCTGCTACCCGGCGCCCACATTCGCAGCTCGGATCAACGGCCTTGCATGATCACCCGCACGACATCGGGGTATCCGCACCTCGGGTGGATCGACGAAGGCGTCGCGGTGGCGATCGGCGGCAACGGAGCCGCCGCCAAGTCCTGTGACGAGATCGGCCGCCTGGCATCGACCTTGTTCTCCCCCGGCGGATGGGACGATCAGGTGCTTGACGCCGCGGTATTCGAGCCACGCACGTTCTGACCGCCGGCCGGCGCCCCGCACACGCGTAAGAGCCCGGTTGTGGCCCGCCCCACGTAGCAGGCCACAACCGGACGAGATCGAGGGCTACCCCTCAGCGTCGTTGCGCAGTGCTTGGGTGGCCGGCCGGAATCGGTATCGGCCCCGCCAAGACCCGATGTCCGATGAGGCCGACCAGCCCCAAAGCGATCCAGCTGTGCTGAACCGACGACGACACGAGATGAGGATCAATAGGTGATCCGCTCGCCGCCACGAGAATCACGAACACCCCCATACCCGCTGTCTTGCGAATGTTCATGATCACCACCTCGGCTGTCGTCGTCGAGATCATCTTCGCCTGAAATCGCGTCGGGTTCCGTGAAGGACCCCACACAAGTTCGGTGTCGGTCGTCACAGCCTTGCGGTACGCACGAGATCGGCTGCGTCAGCCCGGTCGTCAACCGGTGGGCTGTCGGGACCGGCGCCGTGTCTCCTACTGTCGGAGGCCATGAAGTTGAACGATCGCATCACCGTCGTGACCGGAGCCGGAAGCGGCATCGGTCGAGAGTCCGCACGCGCCTTCGCTGCCGAGGGAGCCCGACTCGTGGTCGTGGCTGACCTCGACGAGGACAAGGCCATCGCAGTCGCCGACTCGATCGGCCCGCAGGCGCGTGGCGTCGGTCTCGACGTCGCCGACGAGGCGGCCATCGTGTCGCTGATCGAGGGCATCGAAAACGACGACGGCCCCATCGACGTGTTCTTCTCCAACGCCGGCTACGGCTTGCCCGGTGGGCTGGAGCTCAGCACCGACGACTGGCAGCGGATGATGGATGTCCACTTCACGTCGCACCTCACCGCGGCGCGAGCACTGATCCCCGGGATGGTCGCGCGCGGCGACGGCTATCTGTTCTCCACCGCCTCGGCGGCGGGCCTCCTCACCCAGATGGACTCCGGGCCCTACGCCGTCTCCAAGGCGGCCGCGGTGGCGTTCGCGGAGTGGGTGTCGATCAACTACGGCGAGCGCGGGATCAAGGTTTCGGTGCTGTGCCCGCAGGCGGTTCGCACGAACATCATCGGCGACGACATCGCCGCCTGGGACGCCCGGACCCGCAGCGGACAAGCGAGCCAGGACGGCATCCTCGAACCCGAGGATGTCGCTCAGATGGTTGTCCAGACGATCCGAGACGAGAACTTCCTGCTCCTCCCCCACGACCAGGTGGCGACCTACATGCAGCGCAAGGCCGACGATCCCGACCGTTGGATCGGCGGCATGCAGCGATTCCGCTCCAAGCTCGAAGCGGCCGGCGCCTACGTGTGCGACTGGCCGAAACTCGGTTGAGCACACCGGCGGCAGGCGGCCGCTAGTTGACCAGGAAGTCGATGATGTGGGGCCAGGCGCTCCGGTCCTGGTAGAGAAATCCGTGTCCGCCTTCGAAGGAGGCGAACTCGGCTCCATCGATCGCGGCGGCCAACCGGCGTCCGTTCTCGATCGGCGCGACACCGTCATATTCCCCGCACGCCACGAGGGTGTCGGCCTCGATCAACCCGAGGCGCTCCCACGTGTCGTGATGGCGCCGAGCCTCGACCTGGCGCTGCAAGCCGATCGGCGTGATCGCGGCACGATCGCGCTGCGCGAAGATCTTGGCGAGCTGGGCCGCAAGGCGTTCGTCGTGAGCGGCGCGGGTATCCCAGAGGTCGAGCCGCTCGTCGAGGCCCCTGCCCTCGCCATAGAGCTCGTGCAAGGGATACGAAGAACCGCCGTCACCGCCACTCGAGGTGCAACACAGCACCAGCGATGCGACTCGATCGCGTCCATGAATCGCAACCTCCTGTGCGACCATCCCTCCGAACGACACGCCGATCAGATCGAATTCGTCGATCCCCTCTGACTCGGTGAGCGCGAGGAGGTCGAGGGCAAAGTCCTGCATCGTCGGCTGCTCGTTGGCATCGAACTGCTCGGAGCGACCCAGGCCACGGTGATCGAACGCCAGAATCTCGAACGATCGGGCAATAGGCCACTCGAGCGGCGAGGGGCGATTGCGCAGGTCACTGCCGGTCCCGTTCGCAATCACCACGGGCCGCCCGGTCCGCTCGTTGGGCCCATCTCCCCCGCGGGCGACACACAGCCGCACGCCGCGGTCGGGAAGGTCGACGAACCGAGCGATGGCACGGATGTCCGGGGAGTCGTCCATGTGGCCATTCTGGCCCGTTCCGTGCAGCTTCCTAGACTTGGGGACATGCCGCTTTCGCCGCCAGACGGGCTCGATGTCGTCGACCACATCCAACAGACCCGCGACAGCTACGCCCAACTCGGGTATGACGCGTACCGCTGGGCGCTCGAAGAGGAGCCGGCACCGTTCGTCCGGCCGACCAAGTCGCTCAGCGAGAGCACGGTTGCGCTAGTCGGATCAGGTGGCGTGTACGAGGTCGGGCAGGTGGCCTTCCATCACAAGGACGACACGTCGCATCGCCGGATCTCGGTCGATGCCGATTCGGCAGATCTGCGTACGAGTCACTTCGCCTACGACATGACGAGCGCCCGGGTCGACCCGAACGTCGTGTTCCCGCTCGCTCCACTCCGCCGCCTTCGCGACGAAGGTTTGATCGGCGGGTTGGCCCCGCACGCGCTGGCATTCATGGGCGGCATCTACTCGCAACGCCGCCTGCGCGAGGAGTTGATCCCCGCCCTCGTCGCCGACCTCGAGGCGATGGCTCCTGACGTCATCCTGCTGGTACCGGTTTGACCGGTCTGCCATCAGTCCGTGGGGCTGATCGCACGACACCTCGAGGGCCTCGGCTGGCCGACGACCTCGCTCTCGTCAGCGTGGTCGATTACGGCTTCGGCGAATCCGCCGCGAGCCACCTTTCTCAACTATCCCCTCGGGCACACCGCAGGACGGCCGAACCAGCTCGACGAGCAGACCGACATCGTGGCCGCGGCACTCGGCCTGCTGCATTCGGCCGAGCGGCCCGGCGAGATCGCGCCGCTCGATCTCGAGTGGCCCGACCCATGGCGCGCAGGGGCGCGGGCGCTCAGCGACAAGCGAACCGAACGCTTTGACACGCCGCAGTACCAATTTCCGGAGGACGAGGTGCGAGTCGGAGCGTGAGTGCGGTCAGTCGCTGCCGGCGGCTCGCTGGACGCGGGCCCGCAGCCACTCGGCGACATTGACCACGACGAGCGCGACCGCCGCACTGATCATCAATCCGCCGATCACATAGTGCGTAACCGAGAGAACGGGCCGCGCCGCCACGGCCACGATCGCCGCGAGTAGCGAAGCCACAGCGACGAACCTGGCCGCTACTCGGAAGCGACGCCGCACCAACTGCTCGACGGTCCCAACCGTCGCGACCGCCAGAGCCGTCGATGGCACCACGGCCAGCCGGTCGACCATGAGCGATACGCCGAGTGTGCCGAGGATGAGCGGAATACTGAATAGCGCCCACACCGTGACGAACCCACTCGAACCAGCACCGTCGCCCAGTCGTTCCAAGGGACGTCGCAGATGGTCTCGCACCCCGGCATCGGGTAGGTACCCCGCAGCCACTCGCTGTCGGAGGTCGGTCAGTTCGGCCCGTTGGCGAAGCAGCTCGGACAAGGCCCGGCTCGACCCATCACCCTGCCGATCAGGATTGGCTTGCTGCGCGAGCGGCAGGTAGCGGCCCTGTGCACGTACCTGGTCGTTGAGGTCGCCGATCGCACGATCGATCTTCTCCAGATTCACTCGGCTGCGCAGGGCGGACGGCGGCAAGGTTCCGTGCAGCCCGGCATGGCCAAGCGGGTCGACCCACGAACGGCGCACCTGGCCCTTCCGGTCGAACTTCGGCCCCGACGGGCCGCGCTCCGCGTGTAGCGGATCTCGCGTGTCGAGACCCCACAAGCCGCGGAACCCCTCGCACCAGGCTGCCGAGGCGAACGACACGACCTCGGCCTCCTCGAGACGTCGCCCATCCCCACGGGCGTAGTCGACGAATGGGATGCCCACCGCCGGTCCAATGCCTCGGCGCGTATCGTCCGCGGCCCCCACGATGCGTCGACCGACGTGTTGAAGCCACGCCAGCCACCGCAGTCCGGGGAGGTCGAATCGCGTCACGTAGTCACCCGCGCTGAAGAACAACGCGTGCGATCCAGCCCCGACATAGAGCACCGGTCGGTCACCGTCGCGGACGAGTTCGGGATCCGACCAGTGACGGCGAAGATCCGCGCCTGCGTAGTCGTGGTTCGATGTCGCCACCCATTGCGGCGAGCGATCGACCGGATCGCAGAACACCCACGCTTGCTCCCAGTCGCCCTCGTGGTCGTTCATACCGCGGTAGCCCGACCGCCAATCGTTCATCGGGTAGAGCCAGGCGTAGTGCAGCACCAGCCACTCACCGGAGGCGACAACCCGGGCATAACAAACGGGATCCTCGTGCGTACCGAGCCGACGGGCCTTTCGATCCGCGGCCATCGCCGTGGCTTTGGGCGTCGTCGGCCGAAGCATGACCAGCATCAGAAACAGTGCGTCGACGATGCGTCCGAAGAGCCCGACGAGACCGAGCCGCGGCGAGACCAGGCGGCGGGCGGTACGTCCGACCTCTCGACCGAAGGCATCGCGGCGCTCGCTCGGAGACACGAACCGCAAATGCACGTCGGAGCCCCACCGGTGGTCGAGGTCATACGGCGAGACCTCGTCGATCAGGCACGTGTCTCCCTGCCACAGCTCGCAGGCGTCGACGTACCGTTCAACGGAGGTCGGGAAGAACAACTCGCGGTCATCGAAGGCCAACACGGGTTGGTGGCGGTGGAGCAGTTCCTCATCGACCGCGTGGTCGGCATTCAGCGTTGGAACGGTCGTGACCAGCGCCATCTCATCCGCCGCCTTCGACGACGCCGGAGCGGCACACGGTCACGAACCGGCGCGTCACAACAGCAGCCCGATTCCGAGGTGGAAGAACGTGAGATAGACGATCGTTCCCAGCACCGAGGCGCACCCGGCGACGGCGGCCGAGACCCCATAGGCACCGGCCACTCCGAGATGTCGCGCGTTTGGACGGAGGAAGAGCACGAGACCGGCTCGCCAACTGCTGCCGCACAGCCACCGGCACAGACCATCGGTGATCCGAGCCGTCACCGAGAAGACCCGGCGAAACCACCCGGCGGTTGGTGAATCCGCCGGGGATAGCCCGGCGAACGGGGAGCGGCGGCCGATGATGAAGTACGACGCGTCGGTGACACCGAGACGGAGCGTGCCGAGGAGCACGAAGGGCACCGCTTCGACACTGTCGATCGCCATCGCCAGGAAGAGCATGCGCGGGGCAAGCAACATGAGTACCAGCGGATGGTCGGCGACGAACGGTGCGAGGAGGATGCCGCCCCAACCGATGAGCGCCCAGAGCACAATCCAGATCCCGTGGCCCTTGGTCGCGCACAGCCAGCTCCAGAGCCGGCCGGCCGGCTCCGAGATCAGGTCGCGACGTCCGACTCGAGACGGAACGGTCGCCTCGCCGGCCGGAGGCGCCAGCGGAGTGAGGAGTGCGCTCGTCATCACGAGTTCGAGGTTCGGCACCTCGGTGGAGGAACTGAGCCAGATCGGTCGATTTCGAGTTCTGCGCGGCCTACGTACCCACCCGGGACTTTCCAGCGCACCCGCACGACTTGACCAAACCGCTGAGCGTGCGATCATCGGGACATGGCAACGCTCGGTATGCGACATGCGGTCCTCTGGGTAAGCGATCCGGCTCGGTCGGCGCGCTTCTACGGGGAAGCGCTCGGCCTCGTCCCGAAGGCGGAGATGGATCACGCCGTGTTCCTCACCTCGCCCGACTCGGGCACCGACCATGACCTCGGGCTGTTTCGTGCCGATGGCGACGGAGCACCCGAGCGTCACGTCGGGCTGTATCACATCGCCTGGGAGGTCGCGACGCTGGCTGAGCTGGTCGAGGCGCGCCAACGATTGCAAGCGATGGGCTCGTACGTTGGCGAGAGCGATCACGGGGTCAGCCGGTCGATCTACTGCAAGGACCCGGACGGAATTGAGTTCGAGGTGATGTGGGAGGTCCCGGTCGAGCTACTCGACGACGACCGTCCTGCATCTGGGCCCTTGGATCTCGAGACAGACATCGCACGTTGGGGCGCGGATCGAGCGGGCCGCGGCGCGACCTGAGGCAGGCCAGGCGCCACGGGACCGAGCGGGTCGAGCCGTGGCGCGGCCCTCCCACCTTCTGCGGATCACCACCCACACCCAGTGCGTCCTCCGCCACCGTTTCGTCGGGCGGCCTTCACTAAGCTCTGGATCGGCATGGGTTGGCGAGCCGTGATCGAGACGTCGTCTCGCTGACACACACTTTGGGGGTATTGCGCATGGCGGAAACACGCGGGTTGCAAGCCGGCGACACGTTGTTTGCGATCGGCGACGACGGCGACACGGTCTACGTGATCGAGGATGGTGAGCTCGAGGTCGTCACACCGCTCCTCGACGGTGGCGAGCTAGTGGTCGGCACCTTGGGGCCCGATGACATCGTTGGTGAGATCACCGCAGTGATCGGCGGCCAGAGGTCCGCGACGGTTCGAGCCGTGACCGACGCTCGGGTGCTCGAGCTCTCGGGAAGTGACTTCGACGAATGGCTCGACCAGCATGGCGAGCAGGCTGCCCGGATCGCCGGCGATGCTCGAAGCCGGATGGACCGCACTCGGGTCGCCCGTGTGGTGGCCGAGCTCGTGGGCCCCGATCAGCCGGAGTTGATCGAAGCCATGACCGAGTCGGTCGAATGGGTAACCGTCGATGCCGGACAGGCGCTGTTCGAACAAGGTGACATGGCCGACGCCGCATACATCCTCGTCGGCGGTCAGATGCGGGTCCACGCATCCGACGGCGAGCAGACCACCCTGGACACCCGCATCGGGCGCGGCGACCTACTCGGCGAGATGGGGGTGATCGAGCAAGCTCCGCGCATGGCATCGGCCCGAGCCATCCGCGACTGCACCCTCGCGCGGATCCCGAAGACGACCTTCGAACGTCTCACCGCCGAGTATCCGTCGCTGATGCTGCCCCTCGTGCGGAAAGTGCTCGCCCGGGTCAGTGATCGCAGCACCAAAAACCCCCACGCCGGAAACATCGCGCTGATCGTCACCGATCCATCCGGCTGCGCGACGACCGTGGCCACCATCGCGGATGAGATCGCCCGTCATGGGCCCACGTTGCACCTCAACGCCGAGGTCGTCGCTCGCTTTCTGAACCGGCGAGACATCGCCAACGCGAAACGAGGCTCGGCCGCCGATTCGCGGCTGATCGAGTTCCTGCACGAGGTCGATGTCGCCCACCGGTGGGTGGTCCTCGAGTGCGACGAGCCCACGAGCGACTGGACCCGCCGTGCGCTGCGCACCGCGGATCGGGTCGCGCTCGTCGCTTCGCCCAATCCGGGGCCCGACGAGCGAAAGGCGATCGAGGATGTGCGTTCGCAGTTGGAGGCCACGGGCGACTTCGACCTGTGGGCGGTCCAGGCGAATGCGGCCACAGGCTGGCCGACGGGGACCAAGCGCCTTGCTGAGCGGACGGGAGCCAGCCGCGTGCTGCACGTGCGCCGCGACGACGAACGCACCGCTCGTCGGGTCGGTCGCTTGCTGAGCGGCAACGGCCTTGGTGTCGCCTTCAGCGGGGGCGGCGCGCGCTCGTTCGGCCAGATCGGCGCCATGCAAGCGATGAAGGAGCTCGGCCTGGAGGTCGACGCGGTGGCCGGTACCTCGATGGGGGCCGTCATGGCGGCAGTCGCTGCGGCGATCGACGATCCCGGCGAAGCCGCCGAGATCACCGACACCCGATTCACCGGCATCAAGCTTCTGGACTACACGATTCCGCTCACATCAATCTTCGCCGGCAAGCTCCTCACCGATCGCATCTCCGACTTCTTCGGTGGAGTTTTTGTCGAAGACCTGATGCTTCCGTTCGTCTGCATCTCCACCAACCTCACCACAGCCAAGCTCGTCGAGCACCGTTCCGGCGACGTGGTTCATGCGTTGCGAGCGAGCGTCTCGCTGCCCGGCGTGTTCCCTCCGGTGCCGATGGACGGCGATCTCCTCGTCGACGGCGGTGTCCTCGAGAACCTGCCTGCCCGCCCTCTGCGCGAGGACCCAGGGATCTCGACAGTGATCGCGATCGACGTCGCCCCGCCCGACGGGCCCAAGGCCAAGTCCGACTTCGGGCTTGCGTTGTCGGGCTTCGACATCCTCAAGCGGCGCGTGCGGCGGGAGGAATTCGCCACGCCGGCCCTGGCCCACACCGTGATCTCATCCATGCTGGTCGGCTCAGCCCAGGCCCGCCACCAGGCCCTCGACAATGCCGACATCGACCTGTACATGTCGCTCGACCTGTCCGGCGTCAAGCTGCTCGACTTCAGCGCGTTGAAGCCGGCGATTGAGCGCGGGCGCGACGATGCCCGCCCCAAACTCGAGCGGTGGCTGGCCGAGCGTCAGGACAACGCGTCAGTCCAAGGGGACACATCGAGTCCGGGATAGTGCCGGGACATCCCTTCGACGACCTCGGCGGTGTAGAACTCGTGGCCCGGTCGAGGTATGCCGAACAACGCCAGATCGGCCGGGCTTGACGCCTCGACGAACGTGATCCAATCGGGCAGGCTCACCAGCGGTTGGTGCGCATCGAATCCGACCCAGTCAACCGCCGCCGGTCGATAGGCGGCCACGAGGACATGGCGCTCGTGGCCCTCGGGAATGTCGGTGCCGCGATGCCACACGTCGCTGCGGTAGGCGAACACCGACCCGACGCGCCCTGCAGCACTGACCTCGTCGGCGTAGAGCTCGGGGGCCTCATCGACCGTGCTGATCCGCTGCGTGCCGACCCCACCCAGCCCGGTGGCGAAGCCGGGGGCGACCCGCGGCGCGCCGGTGTCGACCCCCACGTCGTGCAAGTACACGAAGAGCTCGATGTGGCCGTAGCCGGGACCGTTGCGGGTCGGGATCAGCGAATGGTTCACGTCGCGATGATGCGGCTGTGCGTAGTTGGTGTGGTCGCCGAACTTGGACCACACCCTGGACTGGTACAGGCGTAGATCGTCGTCCTCGAGCGCCGCGGCACAGAACGCCACCAGGTCGGGATGGACGAAGAGCCGGTTGAGGGTGGGTGCGCCCGGGAACGGAAACAGCGTGGTGCCGTCGAACTGGCGTCCGCGGAAGCGAACCTCGTCGTCGTGCTGATCAGCACGGCGCACGGGACCCGGCTTGGCTCGTTCGATGATGTCGGTCGCTCGCAGCTCATCCAGTGCTTGGGTGCACAGTTCGGCAGGAAGCAGCCCGTCGATGACGACGAAACCGTCGCGTTTCCAAGCCTCGGCAGCCTGGGCGATCGACGCGATGGCCGGTGCAGTCCTCGTCATCGGCGCAGCGCCGGGAGCAACTCGGTGAATGCTTCCATCTGACCGGCTACGTCTCGGCAGGCAAACCGCACGCACACATGGTCCGCACCGGCGTCGACGAACTCGCGCACCCAGGTGCCGACCTGGTCGGCCCCGCCGGCGACCACACCCTGGATCCGGCGGATCGCTTCGAACGGTGCGCTGTAGTACAGCTCCAAGTGCTCGGCGAGCTGTGCCTCGGCATCAGCGGGCTCACCCAGGACGACGGTGGCGTACATCGTGACGCCGAGAGAATCCGGGTCGCGGCCGGCCGCCTCTGCAGCGGCTCGCACGCCCATGAGTCCTCGCCGAAAGGTCTCGACATCCGGGGAGATCGGAAACCAGCCATCGGCCAGACGGCCGGTGCGCTCCAGCGTCCGAGGACCGGCACCGCCGATGTAGATCGGCGGCCCGCCGGGTCGGCCGGGCAACGGATAGATCTGATCGCCGTCGACTCCGGACCACAAGCTTCGGCAACGCTCGATCACCTCGATCGAGCGGCTACCTCGTCGATCGAAGTCGGCACCTACGAGCTCATGGTCGCGACGGACCGCGTCGCCGGGCGGACCGGCGCCGATCCCGAGGATGAACCGACCGCCGGACAGTGCATCGAGGGTTGCCGCGGCGTGGGCCAGCTGTTCGGGGTTTCGCTGGGATGGCAGCAGCACCGAGGTGCCGATCTCGACCCGGTCGGTCGCTGCCGCGGCGCCGGCGAGCAAGGTCAGGGGCTCAGCCCGAGGCTTGGCCAGCAATGAGTCGCCGGCCCACACCGAGTCGTAGCCGAGGGCCTCTGCTTGGCGTGCCAGGTCGACGAGCGGACGTGGATCGCCGCTCCCTCCGTCGTACATGACCGACTCGCGGGTCGGAAGCAGTACACCGATCTTCGTCACGCCCCGACCCTACTTGCGGCGGCGCTGGCCATGAATCGTGAACTGGGCCATCCGCGGCATCCGCTTGTAGCTTCAGGACATGCGCACGATCTTCGAGGAAGAGCATGACCTCTTCCGGGCGAGCTTCAGCGACTTCGTCACGAACGAGATGACCCCGCACTTCGATGCGTGGGAAGCCGCGGGAATCATGGACCGCGAGGTCTACGCCGCGGCCGCCGAATACGGCTTCATCGGCTTCAACATCCCCGAAGAGCACGGTGGCGGTGGGGTCACCGACTTCCGGTTCAACCAGATCATCGGCGAAGAACTTGCCAAGGCGAACCTCGGTGGTGCCGGCAACGGCGTCACCCTCGTCAACGACATCACCACGCCGTACTTCCTCGAGTACTGCACCGACGAGCAGGCCGAGCGGTGGATGCCCGGCCTGGCGAGCGGTGAGCTCATCTCCGCGATCGCCATGACCGAGCCAGGAACCGGCAGCGACCTCGCCGGCATCCACTCCACGGCGGTGCGAGACGGCGATGACTGGATTCTCAACGGCGCCAAGACGTTCATCACCAACGGCATCAACTCCGACGTCGTGATCGTCGTGTGTCGAACGAACCCCGAAGCCGGTCGCAACGGCCTGTCGCTGCTCATCGTCGAACGCGGCATGGACGGCTTCGAGCGGGGTCGCAACCTCGACAAGATCGGGCAACACTCGGCGGACACCGCGGAGCTGTCGTTCTCCGATGTCCGCGTACCGGCAGAGAATGTGCTCGGCGAAGAAGGCCGGGCCATGGAGTACCTGGGATTCAACCTTGCACAGGAGCGGCTGTCGATTGGCTCGATGGGCCAGGCGGTCGCGGCGGCGGCCGTCGAGTGGACGGTCGACTATGTCAAGGAGCGAACCGCGTTCGGACAGCCGATCGCGTCGTTCCAGAACACCAAGTTCGAACTGGCCGAAATGGCGACCGAGGTGGCGGTCACCCAGCCGTTCATCGACCAGTGCGTGGTCGAGCTCAACGAGGGCGAGCTCACACCGGCCAAGGCGGCGATGGCCAAACTTTGGGGCAGCGAGCTCCAGAACCGGGTGACCGACCGCTGCCTACAACTGTTCGGCGGCTACGGGTACATGCGCGAGTACCCGATCAGCGTCGCCTATGTCGACGCCCGAATCTCCACGATCTACGGCGGTACCTCCGAGATCATGAAGACGATCATCTCCAAGGACGTCCTCGGATAACGGACGGCTAGGGGATCTCGCGGCGCTCGCGCAGGAGGACTTCCTGGGCGATCGACGCCACGTGAGTGCCGTCCTGGGCGAACAGGTTGCCGAAGGTGGCGCCGCGTCCCCCGCGCATTGTGCGGCACTCCCACTCGTACAAGTGCCATTCATCAGCCCGGATCGGGCGGTGAAACCACATGGCGTGGTCGAGACTGGCCCCGATGAACGTCTCGCGGTGCTTGGCCTCGGGAACGTGGAGCGGGTGAGCGCTGCGGGCCGAGCCGAACTGGATCGTGTCCGACGTGAACGCCAGACCGCACACATGCTGGAGCGGGTTGTCCCCAAGCGGGTCGGTCAACTGCACCCAACCCATCGACTTGCCAGCGCCCGGGTGTGAAACCATCGTGCGGCGGGCCATGATGAACGGCCAGTCGTCATCGCGCTTGCGCATGTCGTCGGGTTCCGGTGCGAGTGGCATCTTGACCGTCTGGATCTCCGCCTCGACATTGGTCTCATCGACCTGGAACGACGACGACAGGTGCAGGATCGCGCCGCTCGACTGACGGGCCACGACCGACCTCGTGCAGAAGCTCCGGCCGTTGCGCAACCGATCGACCTCGTAGCGGATCGGCTCATCGACCACACCGCCACGGATGAAGTACGCGTGGAGCGAGTGCGGGAGAAAATGCTCGTCGACGGTTTGCAGCGCGGCCCACAGCGCCTGCGCGACCACTTGCCCGCCGTACACGCGGCCCCACGTGTACGAGGGGCTCAGGCCGACCCACGTGTCCGGCCCGTGGCTCTCCATCTCGAGGATCTCGGCGAAGGTAGCGGGGCGCGTGACCATGGAGGGAGAATAGGCCCCGCCGTGTGTGATTGCGCTCAGCCGGTGATCGCGTGGGTGATCGGCTCGCTGCCGGTCGAACCGCCGATCCAGCCTTCGATGATCGCCGAGAACGCGCCGGCGTCGCCTCCGGTTCGCACAATGAGCATCGAGCCGCGACGGAACTTCGGGACACCGCCCGCTGGAGTCTCGCCACCGCTGATCCCAGCCTGCGCAATCGCCGGGTCGAGCACCAATCGCGACTCGAGTGCGTCGCGGAAGTCCGCTTTGGTCCAGCCGGCATCGGCGAACACCCGCTGGTGCTCGGGGGTCAGAACCAACATCGCCTCGGACGGCTGACGCAGGTTGCCAGTGGCCAGCAGTCGGCCCACCATCGAGTCGAGGAGCTCGTCGGGGGTTCGCGAAGTCTGGTCGACGATGCCGCTGGGGCCGTGCCCGGCGAAGAGCGTCACCGTGGAATCCTCCGGCTCGAAGCCCCGCTCGACGGCAAGCGACGGCCACCCAGGTGGCAGCGATTCTTCGTCCTCGGGGAAACACCAACCGACCTTGGAGGGCGAGCCGAGTGCGGCTCGATCGATCCCGACCTCGCCCGGGTGACCGCCGCCGACGTTGCGGATCACCAGCTGCAAGGCGCGGCCGATCGTCGAGTTGGCACGGTTGCCTTGGCCCAACGCGTTGCGGCCCATGTTCATACCGATCTCGTGGCGAATCGGCCCGTTCACGATGATGATCGGACCCGAAAACCAGAGGGTGCACAACAACCCGTGCATGTTGAAGCGGTCGGTGCATGCGGCCTCGACCGCGGCGAGGACCACCGGTAGGTACTCGGGACGACACCCGGCCATCACCGCATTGATCGCAACCCGTTCGACCGTCGCTTCGACCAGGTTCGGCGGGACGACGGCCACGACGTCCTGCGCGTCGCGCACCGTGCCCGCCAGCATTCGGGCGACGCGTTCTTCGGTCGGCGCGACGACCGGAAGCCCATCGGACCACCCGCGCTCGTACATCGCCTCGACCTCGTCCTCGGCCGAGGCGAACTCGACGCGGCGGGACCGATAGGGCGACAGACCGAAGCGGAACGCCAACTCGTCGACCATGCCGGGCTCGACCGATTTCGATCCGCAACCCGGCATCCAATCGGTGAGGCCGGGACCGATCGGCGAGCGACCGATCGCCTTCTCCCAGTCATCGCGCTTCCAGCCGACGAGCCGACTCGACTCCGCGCCGGCTTCGATGTGGAGGAGGGTCGGCGCCGTGTCGATCTCGTGATGCCAACTCACGGCGAGATCCGCGTCGTGGCTGACCGGCGCGTCCTCCGGGAAGCCCGGATCGTCCTGCGACCAGATGGTCAGCCCGACCTCGCCGACGAGCTGGCGTAGTGCCGGCGCGATCTCGACACAGGTCGGACAGTCCCGCTTGACCACGACATGCCAGCCGTCGTCGAGTCGCGGCGCGGACGAAAGCTGCAAACGCTCGCTTGCTCCCTCGCCCATGGCTTCGACGCTACTCCTGAGAGGGTGGCGACCCGTAACGTGGGTCCATGGCCGACGAGGTTGATGTCGTCATCATCGGTGCCGGGTTCGCCGGGATGTACATGCTGCACCGGTGCCGCGGACTGGGACTGACGACCCGGGTCTTCGAGGCCGGCGACGGGGTCGGCGGGACCTGGTATTGGAATCGCTATCCCGGTGCGCGTTGCGACGTCGAGAGCCTCGAATACAGCTACCAGTTCGATGAGGCGCTCCAACAGGAGTGGAGCTGGTCGGAGCGCTACTCGGCACAGCCCGAAATACTCGACTACGCCAACCACGTGGCCGACCGATTCGACCTGCGGTCCGGTATCACGTTCTCGACCAGGGTCGAAGGGGCCACGTGGGATGACGCCCACCATCGCTGGACCGTCACCGCTGCCGCAGTCGACGACCCGGCCCATGCGCCGGAGACCATCGTGTCGCGCTTCGTGGTCGCGGCGACCGGATGCCTGTCTTCGACGAACCAACCGGCGGTGCCCGGACTCGATCGCTTCGGCGGCGAGCTGTATCACACCGGTGCCTGGCCCCACGATCCGGTCGACTTCGCCGGCAAGCGGGTCGGCATCATCGGCACCGGGTCGTCTGCGGTGCAGTCCATCCCGGTCATCGCCGAGGCGATCGGCGCCGACGGCTCGCTGACCGTGTTCCAGCGCACCGCCCAATACGCCGTCCCCGCACGGAATCGTCCCCAGGATCCCGCATACGAGGCGGAGATCAAGGCCGACTATCCCCGCTTCCGCACCGCCAACGCACTGATGCCGGCGGGCTTCGGATCGCGCTTCCGAATCGGCGACCGGGCTGCGCTGGAGGTCACCGAGGCCGAGTTCCGCGCGGAGATGGAGCGGCGGTGGGACGAGGGCGGCTTCGCCTTCACCTCCGGGTTCATCGACACCCGCCTCGACCCCGACGCCAACACGCTCGTGGCCGACTTCGTCCGGGAGAAGATCGGTGACATCGTGACCGATCCCGAGACGGCCGCCAAGCTCATGCCGTCGACCACCTTCGCCTGCAAACGGCTCTGCCTCGACACCGGCTACTTCGAGACGTACAACCGGCCGAACGTCCATCTCGTGGACATCAGCGAACGCCACGGCGTCGACGAGATCACCGAAGCCGGCGTGGTCGCCAACAACGAGTCGCACGAACTCGACATGCTGATCTTCGCCACCGGCTTCGACGCGATGACCGGCACGATGCTCAAGATTGACTGGCGGGGCGTCGACGGCATGACGCTCTACGACGAGTGGTACGCCGGGCCGCGCACCTATCTCGGTCTCGGCATCGTGGGCTTCCCGAACCTGTTCACCGTGACTGGGCCCGGAAGCCCCTCGGTGCTGACCAACATGCTGGTTGCGATCCAGCAACACGTCGAGTGGATCACCGACTGCATCGAGTCCCTCGACGACCAGGGCGCCACCCGAATCGAGGCGACCGCCGATGCCGCCGATGCCTGGGTGGCCCACGTCAACGCGGTCGCCGACGAAACGCTCTATCCGACCTGCAACTCCTGGTACCTGGGCGCCAACATTCCGGGCAAACCGCGAATCTTCATGCCCCTACTCGGCTTCCCGCCCTACGTCGAAGTCTGCGATGCCGTCGCCGCTGATGGCTACCGCGGCTTTGCCATCGCGTGAGCGCACGACCCCCGGCCCGAGTGGCCGCCGAAGCCCTCGGCCTGATTCACAACGTGGCCTACTACTCCCGCGAGATGCGCGACTTCGCCGTACTCGGGCTCGGTGAGTTCTGGCGGGCCTATGTCGCGTGGCGGTGCGCTCCGCTCGGTGCCGTCGGGCCACACGCCGCGACGGCGATGCTCTACAACTTTGCGCCACGGATGGTGGCCGATGCACTGCCGTCCGCCTGGGAGACGACCGACCCGGTTTCGGTCCTGGCCATGCGCGATGACTGTATGGACCGCGCACTCCAGCGGGGTCTCGGAGATCTCACCGACGCGCCCACACTCGTCGAGGCGAGCGAACTACTGCGTCGCGGCATCGACGCCGCCGACCCAGCTGGTCGGGCGCTGTTCGCCGGGCATGCCGACCTGGGATGGCCTGATGTCCCCCACCTCGCGCTCTGGCACGGCTGCACGTTGTGGCGGGAGTACCGAGGCGACGCGCACAACATCGCTCTGGCCGCGGCCGAGATCGATGGCTTGGAGGCTCACGTGTTGCTCGGCGGTCGTGGCATCGTCGACGCGGCCACGATCGAGAAGATCCGCGGCTGGACCCGCGAGGAGTGGGACGCAGCGGTTGTCCGGCTCGCGGATCGAGGCCTGCTGACCGGTCAAGGTCAGGCGACCGACGAAGGTATCGAGTACCGACGGGCAATCGAGCGGCACACCGATGTGCTGTCCGCGGCACCTCGCGACCATCTCGGCGACGGCGCGGTCGCGCGGCTCATCGAGCTGGTGTCGCCCATCGCTGCACATCTGGTCGAGGTCGGCGCGGTCGTCGGACGTTGGCCTCCACCGAAACCCATCGCCCGCGGCTCGTGACCGAGGCCGGCAGTTTCGGCGCCAGCCGAAACTGCGTAAGTGAGCGAAGCGAACGACAGGCACCAATCGTTACCGGAGGCCGGCAGTTTCGGCGCCAGCCGAAACTGCGTAAGTGAGCGAAGCGAACGACAGGCACCAATCGTTACCGGTTGAAGATGGCGATCTACGGTTGGGGTATGACGGTCATCGAGCACACCCATACCCACGAGCTCCCGCCGCCCGCGGTCGAGGACGTCGCCGACGGTGTCTATGCCTACATCCAGGCTGACGGCACCTGGTTCATCAACAACTGCGGATTCGTCGCCGGACATGACCAGACGTTGCTGATCGACGCGACGTCGACCGAGGCGCGCACCCGTGCGCTGATCCGTGCGATCGAAGACACGAGCGGCACCCCGGTCCGGACGCTGGTGAACACCCATCACCACGCCGATCACACACACGGCAACTACCTGTTCACCGAAGCCACGATCGTGGCCCACCGCAACTGCCGCACGACCATGCTCGCCGCCGGGATGCCCGACTACTCAGCGACGTTCCCCGGCGTCGACTGGGGAGAACTTGAGTTTCGGGCCCCCGACCTCACCTTCGATGGCGGCCTCGACCTCCATGTCGGCGCCACCGTGATCCAGCTGCAAGACCTCGGCTACGTGGCGCACACCGAAGGCGACATCGTCGCCTGGCTTCCCGAGCAGCGGGTCCTGTTCAGCGGCGACCTGGTCTTCCATGGCGGCACGCCGTTCGCCCTGTTCGGGTCGGTCCAAGGCACGATCGATGCCATGGACCGACTGGAGAGCTACGGAGCCGACGTGTTGGTGCCCGGCCATGGCCCCGTCGCACGAGGCCCCGCGGAAATCGGTGCCGCGATCACCGACCAGCGCGAGTACCTGACCTTCATCCAGCAGCAAGCGGGCGACGGCATCGCCGCTGGACGGACACCGCTCGAACAAGCCCGCACCACGGAGCTGGGCAGGTTCGCCGGATGGAGTGATGGCGAACGGCTCGTCGGCAACCTCCACGTCGCTTACCGCGAAGCCGGCGCCAACCCCGACTTCGCCATCCCGCACGCGATCGGCGAGATGGTCACCTACAACGGCGGCGCACTACCCCGCTGCCTCGCATGACGGTCCCTTCCGGCTTGGAGCTGTGGGACCATCCATGGACGCGCCTCGACGTCGAGCGCGACGGGCCCAACGGCGAGATCGCTCGGGTCTGGCTGAACCGCCCCGAAGTCCGCAACGCCATCGATCAGACGATGATTCGCGAGGTTGGTGATCTGTTTCTCGCGCTCGAAGAGGCCTTCGACGTCCGCCTGATCGTCCTCGGTGGCCGGGGCCCGAGCTTCTCCGCAGGCGCCGACCGTCGTGAGCAGGTGGAGCCAGCGGGTTCGGAGC
The DNA here is from genome assembly GCA_039028435.1 of Actinomycetota bacterium. Taxonomy (GTDB): domain Bacteria; phylum Actinomycetota; class Acidimicrobiia; order Acidimicrobiales; family UBA10347; genus UBA10347. The sequence continues at coordinate 164,237 of JBCCIC010000001.1, forward strand.
GCGAGGATCGCTACCGCAACCAGCTCGGCCGACGAGCCACGCGAGCGATCGAGGACTGCAGCGTTCCGACGCTGGCGAGAGTCCAGGGTCATGCCGCAGGCGGCGGTTCCTGCTTTGCCGCCAGCTGCGATTTCCGAGTCACAACCGACACCACCCTGTGGTGGGTACCCGAGGTTGAGCTCGGCACACCGCTTCCCTGGGCTGGAACACCGCGGCTGATCCAGGAGATCGGCATGGCGCGCGCCCGGCGCTACATCATGCTCTCCGAGCGAATCGACGGGGTCGTCGCCACCGACTGGGGGTTGGCCCACGAGTCGACCACCGACGACGAGCTCGATGCCGCGATGGTCCGGTGGGAACAACGCCTACTCGCGATGCCCGATCTCGCAGTCAACATGGCCAAGGCCCACTTCCGGGCCTATGGACGCAGTCACGATCTCGGCGACCTGTCCGAGACCGACGGTGACTTGAGCAAGCTCGTCCGCCAGACCGACTCGTTCAAAGACCGCTTCTCGAGCTTCTGAGCCGGTCGTGATCGCGGGCGATGGCCCGAGAGCGACGACTATTCGTCGCGGGCGGTGTTGTCGCGCAAGCGGTTGGTGAGCAGCTCCTGCACCCGAAGCTCGGTGGTCGGGTACTTCGACAGCACCTTGCGGAAATCGTCGACACCGAACTTGGCAACGACCATCGGTGTCTCGGCGATGACCGTCGCATTGCGCGGACGTCGCTCGAGGATCGCCATCTCGCCGATGGCCGTGTGCTCGCGCACCGTGGTCACGAACACGTCATTGATGTACACCGCGCCGGTGCCTTCGGAGATCACGAAGCACGCGTCGCCGTAGCGGCCCTGCTCGATGATGGTGTCGCCAACGCCGAACTCGACCTTCTCCGCCAGCTTGGCGACGTCGTTGAGCTCGGAGTCACTGAAGCCCGAGAACAGCGGCGTGTACCGAAGCAGCTCGAGGTCGATCTTGTTGCCGATACCGAACAGTCCCATAGCGACTTCCTCCGTCCTACGCCGATTCTGACCCTAGTAGGCGCCGTTACAGCGCTGCGGAACGAACCGCGCCGCGCTGCTGGAACCAGTCGCCGACCTGATTCAGCGACAGGACCGTGAGGGTGAGTGCCAGTGACGGCCAGACCACCTGGGAGACGTCAACTCGGATGTCGCGTCGTGCCTGATTGATCATGTTGCCCCAGGTCGACTGGGGCAGCTGCACACTGAGACCCAGGAACGAAAGCGAACCCTCGACCACGATCACGAAGGCCGCGGCGACCATGGCGTAGGCCAACAGGGTCGGCAGGACGTTCGGGATCACTTCGCGGAACAAGATGGTGCGAGGTTTGGTGCCGATGGCGCGCGCCGCGGCCACGAACTCGCGGTTCGAGATCGCCAAGGAGTTGGCTCGCGCCACGCGGGTGTACGCAGGGATGGAGAGGAAACCGATCACCAGGCTGATCACGGTCAGACTTCGGACCTCGAAGATCGACACCATCGCCAGCAAGAGGATCAGCGCGGGGAAGGCCAGGATCACGTCGATCATCGACATGATGATCGTCTCGGTGCGTCCCCGGACGAAGCCGACGAGCGATCCGAGGAACCCACCGACGACCACACCGAACGTCGCGGCGATCAGGGCGACGATGAGGCTCACCCAGGCGCCGTGCACCACGCGAGCGAACGTGTCACGAGCGATGGCGTCGGTGCCGAGCCAATGATCCCATGATGGGCCCTCGATCGGCTCGCCCGTGCCGAATTCACCGGTTGCGGCGTTGAAGCCGTTGGTCTGCAGGTCGGGATCTTGGAGGGGTAGGGCTCCGCCGAAGACCGAGATGTCGAGCTTTGCGTAGATCGCGCCGAACACCACGAGCACGAGCCAGATGGCGGAGAGTTTGACCAGCCACGGCATGTCGCCGAAGACTCGACGGATCCGGCCTCGCGTATCGACTTCTTCTTCGATCACGGTGTCGGCGTCGGCACCCACGAGGAGTTCGGCAGCCGCGCCGGTCGCCTGGTCGGCATCGAGCTTGGGATCGAGCGCAGTCATGTCAGCTCCTCCGGATGCGGGGATCGAGGACGGTGTAGAACAGATCGACCAGGGTGTTGATGACCACGTAGACCACGGCGACGAAGACCGTGATTCCCTGGATCACTTGGATGTCTCGCTGGAAGATGGCGTTGATCAGCCGGAAGCCCATCCCGGGGATGGCGAACAGCGTCTCGATGATGACGGTGCCGCCGAGCAGTGCACCGAAGTTGATACCGATGATCGTCGCCAGCGACAACGAACTCGGTCGAAGCGCATGGCGCGCCAGGATGAATCGATCGCTGAGGCCCTTGGCTCGGGCCGCCAATACGTAGTTCTCCTTGAGGGTCGCGATCATGTCCGACCGGATGAGTCGCGAGAAGATCGCCATCTGGGTACTCGCGAGCGCGGTGGCCGGCAAGATCGCCGTCTTGAGGTTCTCCCACAGACCTTTGTTGCTCACGCGATTCCAGTTGGAGGCGGGTAACCACCCCAGCTGTACGGAGAACAACCAGATCAGGAAGATGCCGGTGATGAAGTTCGGCACCGACAGCGCCACCTGCACACCGGCCGACGATGCCTTGTCCTCCCAGCGGCCCTGTCGGTAGGCGCCGAGAATGCCGATCGGTACGGCGAGGACTACGGCGATCACAATGGCCATGACGGCCAACTGCGCGGTGACCGGCACACGGTCGGCGATCACATCGGAGACCTCTTGGCCTCGGTTGATGTAGGACTCGCCGAGGTCACCGGTCAGGGCGTCGCCGAGCCAAAGTCCGTAGCGGTGGAAGAAGTTCTTGTCGAGGTTGAGCTCGGCTCGAACTTCGGCCAACAGCTCCGGATTCTGGATGCCGTCCTGGCCGAGAATGGCCACCGCCGGGTCGCCGGGGAGCAACGACGTCATGCTGAAGGTCAGGAACGTCACCACGAAGATCGTGGCGACCAGGCGCAAGACCCGTATTCCGATTATTGCCAGCATGTGTGTTGTCTCCTCTCAGCGACCCGGCGTCAGCCCAGTGTCAGTTGACCGATGGTCCTACTCGAGCCAGACCTGGCCCCAGCGTCCTTCGACGTTGGGTAGGCCGGCGCCGAGCGTGCCGTTCGGCAGCTCCCAGCTGTTCAGACCCTGGATGTTCGAGTCGGTGATGAACGCGGTCGCCGTATGACCCGAGAACCAGATCGGGACGTCCTCGGCGAGCGTGATCATGACCTGCTCGTACAGGGCGTAGCGCTCCTCGAAGTCGTTCGTCTGGATGGCGGCGACCAGTGCGCCGAACACCTCGGGGTTGAAGTAGTTCGACCAGTTCAGCGGCGACACGATGCCGTCAAGGCCGTTGGCGGCGGCGACATCAGCGGTCGGCGGCGACAGGGCGGCATTGAGGAAGGTCGACGGGTCTTCATCGGTGGCCACACGCCAGCAGTGGGTGGTGTGGTTGCCGACGAAGCCGTTGTCCGAACCGAGTGCGTACCCGATGTGGGTCTGCTGGTCGTAGTTGGTCAGCTCCAGCTCGACCAGGCCGGTCGAGCTCCAGACCTGCTCGATCACCTGCATGGCGGCGATGAGCGTCGGGTCCGGCGGGCAGGACAGCTCGGCGAAGATCGTCTCACCAACGGCCTTGCCGTCGGAGCGCTCCGGGTCGTTGACGTACTCGGTGAGGAGTGCGACACCGGCTTCGAAGTCGAACTGCGGGAAGGCCGATGCGGCCTTCTCGGAGTACCAGACCGAGTCGGGGCTGAACCACTGGGTGCCGGGCAGCGAAATGCCGGTACCACCGAGGGCCTCGATGACCTGATCCTGCGGGTTCAGGTGGGTCAGACCACGACGGACGCGAACGTCGTCGTAGGGCGGAACCAGGTTGTTGAACATGCCGCCACCGACATTGTTCCCCTGGAACTCGTACAGGATGATGTCCTCGCCACCGTCGCGAGCGGCGCGACCGTCACGAATGGTGCCCTGACGGAGGGTGTGGGCCACGTTCGTGGTGCCGGAGAGCACGGCGTCGAGACGGGTGCCCTCATCGGGGATCGGGCGGAACGAGATCGAGTCGAGGTACGGCAGCTGGGTGCCGTTCTTGTCCTCGAGCCAGTAGTCGGGGTTGCGCTCGAGCACCGTCTCGTTGTCGAGGTCACGGCTGACCATGATGAACGGACCGGTGCCGACCGGGTTTTCGTTGAACGCCTCTTGGTCGGCGGCAGCGCCGGCTTCGAATACGAAACCGAGCTGGGCACGCGAGAGGTAGGCGGGGAACGCCGAGTTCGGGGAGCTCAGGCTCCAGGTGACCTCGTATTCACCGGTCGCCTCGACGTTGGCGAGGTTCGACGCGGTGATCTGGCCGGCCGACTGCGAGCCTTCCTGCTGGATCGGCCACATGGCCTCGATCGCTGCAGCGTTGAGCGGAACACCGTTGGTGAAGGAAACGCCTTCGCGAAGGACACCGGTCCAAGCGGTGAAGTCCTCGTTCGGACCGATCGACTCGAGCAGCCAACCTTCGTAGGTGCCGTCTGCGGTCGACTCCATCAGCTTGTCGAAGACCGAGCCCTGGATGTTGTAGCAGTTGCTGCCACAGGTGTCTTCCCACGGACGCATGCCGACGATCTCGGCTTCGAGACCCACAGCGATGTCGCCGCCGCGCTGGCGCTCGACGTCGGTGGCTTCGACCTCGGTGTCGACGTCGCCCTCGGCTTCGGTGCCGGCTTCGTCGACCTCCTCGTTCAGAACGGTGACGTCGTCGTCGGCTTCTTCTTCATCGTCCATGGCGTCTTCTTCGTCGTCCATGGCGTCTTCTTCTTCGCTGGCGCTCGAGGATTCTTCCTCGCTCGCGCTCGCCGATGCCTCTTCCTCGCTGGCGCTGTCCGATGCCGTGTCGTCGGCGTCGTCAGAGCCACCACACGCTGAGGCGATCAAGCCGAGCGCGAGAAACAGAGCGATCAGCGTCGAAAAACGTCGCTGCTTCATTGTGGGTTCCCCTCCTTGGTTTGGGACTCGTCCCCGTCACCGGGGGCGAGATCGGTTGCACTAGTGCGATCTGTCGGGTCGTCGTGGCCACCATCGGCGGCCGCGAACGGGGCTTCCTCGATAACGGGAAGCAATGGGTGGTGGCACGCCACGAAGTGGTCGTCGCCAACCTTGCGCATCTGCGGCTCGACCCGCTCGCAGAGCTCGTCGGCGAATTCGCAGCGGGTGCGGAATCGGCAGCCGCTCGGCGGATCGATCGGCGACGGGAGCTCGGAATTGACTTCGGTCGTCTCGTCGATCTCGACGAACGGGTCGGGCTCCGGGCTGGATGACACGAGCAGACGCGTGTACGGGTGCGCCGGGTTCTCGTACAGCTCGTTCGCCTCGGATACCTCGCACATCTTGCCGAGGTACATCACCGCAACGCGGTCGGAGATGTTCTTCACGACGGCGAGGTCGTGGGCGATGAACACGAGCGTGAGTTCGTAACGCTCTTTGAGGTCCTCGAGCAGGTTCAGGATCTGGGCCTGGACCGAGACGTCGAGGGCGGAGACGGGCTCGTCGCAGATGATCACCTGCGGCTCGAGAACCAGTGCCCGGGCGATCGAAATGCGCTGGCACTGGCCACCCGAGAACTCGTGGGCATGCTTGCCACGTGCGACATCGGGATCGATCCCGACGGCCTCGAGCATGTTGTCGACTCGCTCGACCTGCTCGACCTCGTCGTGAGGTCCCCACACCCGCAGTGGCTCGGCGACGACGTCGCCGACCTTGCGGCGCGGGTTGAGCGATGAGATCGGATCCTGGAAGATGATCTGTAGGTCGGTTCGGATCTGGCGGAGATCCTCACCGGCGAGCTTGGTGAGGTCGACCCCGTTGAAGTCCACACTGCCGGCGGTGGGCGGCGGGAGCTGGATCATCGCCTTGGCGGTGGTCGACTTGCCGCACCCGGACTCGCCCACGAGTCCGAGGGTTTCGCCCTGGGCGAGGTCGATCGAGATGCCGCTGACCGCGTGCACCACACGGCCCCGCCCGGCGGGGAACTCGACGACAAGGTCTTCGACGCGGATGATGGTGTCCGACGCCTCGCGCAGGTGCGCCTTTCCGCTGCCGGCCATCAGTCGTCCCCGTCCGTCGTCTCGGCCGCGCTTACCGAGACCTCACTGACCGAGCCGGTCGCGACGGCGACCGTCTGTGGAAGGCCGAGGGCGAGGTTGCGCTCCCAAGCTTCCTTGTTCTCCGGTGTACCGACCGGATACCAGCACGAGAACTGATGCTCGTTCGACTCACCGAACTGAACCGGCGGCTCCTCGGTGCGGCAACGATCCTGTGCGTAGGGGCAGCGGGGGCTGAACTTGCAACCCTCTGGCGGGTTGATGAGGTCGGGAGGGCGACCGGCGATGGCGGCGAGGCGGGTGTGGTTGCGTTCCGACGTCTTCGGGATCGAGCGAAGCAGCGCCTCGGTGTACGGATGGCGCACATCGCTGAACAGCGTCTTGGTCGGCGCCTTCTCGACGATACGTCCGGCGTACATGACGGCGATTTCGTCGGTGCGGCCGGCGACGACGCCGAGGTCGTGCGTGACCAGCACCATCGCCATGTTGCGTTCGCGGCGCTGTTGGCCGAGCAGGTTCAGGATCTGGTGCTGCACGGTCACATCGAGCGCGGTCGTCGGCTCGTCGGCGAAGAGCAGCTTCGGACCGCAGGCCAGCGCGATCGCGATCGACACACGCTGTCGCATGCCGCCGGAGAGCTCATGCGGATAGTTGTTGAAGCGGGCTTCGGCCTCGGGGATCCGCACACTGCGGAGCAACTCGATTGCGGTGTCGCGAGCCTCGCTCTTGGACACGCCAAGGTGCTTGCGGATGTGCTCGGTCACCTGTCGACCGACCTTGACCACCGGATTGAGTGACGTCATGGGGTCCTGGAAGACCATGGCGATCTCGAGACCCCAGACCCCCTGGAGCTCCTTTGACCGCAGTCCGATGAGCTCGCGTCCCTCGAACGTGGCCGAGCCGGACGTGTGCACGTTGTTGCCCAGGTTCAGGTTCATCACGGTGCGGGAAAGCACCGTCTTGCCGGAACCCGACTCGCCCACGACGCCGAGGGTGCGTCCCCGGGCAAGGTTGAACGAGACACCGTCGACGGCTTTGACCATCCCGGCGGGTAGCGCGAAGTGAGTCTTGAGATCCTTGACGACGAGCAGGTCGTCATCGCCGTGAATCCGAGAGTCAGCGACCACAGAATCGGTCGTGGTCATGGAGTCAGCCGACCCGACGCGTGGGCGCCCACGGTGACCAACGCCTCGACGACGCCGAAAAGACTCGGCATTCCCAGTTTCCCCCTCCGGCGGCTTCCCCAAGCCGCGTTCGATTTGTGAATGTAGCACGATCAGTACCGGTTGCTCCGGCGAGCAAACGGGCTGTTGGCTGGGCTCATTTGAGCACGTTTCCGGGGCACGCGCCAAGCAGGGTTCGCTCGGCTGGGTTTGGGGATCTATCGTGATCGGGAGACGCTCGGAGCGGGGGCTCCGGGAAGGGGGTCGACCATGAGCACCGAGCCAGTCGCCGATTGGACCGAGGACTTCGAGATTTTCGACGACGAGTTCGTCAAGGATCCCTACCCGTTCTGGACCGAGCTCCGAGAACAGGGCTGCCCATTTGCCCGCACCGAGCGGCGGCAGGTCACGTACATGCCGACGACCTACGACACGGTCCGCCAGGTGGCGACCGACACCGACAACTGGTCGTCGTTCTCGGTCTCGGTCACCCCGACCCCGACGAGCTACGACGACCAAGGCAACCGTCTGCGGTCAATCATTTCGAGCGACGCCCCCGACCACACCCCCGAACGCCAGCTCATGCTGCCGTTCTTCGCACCCAAGGCGGTCGAGAAGTATCGAGACCACACGCGCGAGTTGTGCCGGCGTCTGATCCGCGAGTTCATCGAAGATGGTCGGGCCGACTTCGCCGAACAGTACGCCCGACAGATCCCCCCTCGGATCATCGCCCTCATTCTCGGCATCGATCCCGAGATGTCCGACGAGTTCACGACCTGGGTGCAAGGGGTACTCGAACTCGGACTCCAGGACGAAGAGATCCGCGAGCACTACTCGGAGATCATCCGCCAGTTCTTCGTCGGTGAGATCAAGGACCGGATGGAGAACCCGGGCGACGACCTGATCTCGTTCCTCCTCCAGGCTGAGATCGACGGTGAGCCAGTCCCGATGCCGGTCATCCGAGGCAACGTGGGCTTGATGCTGATCGCAGGCATCGACACGACCTGGAGTTCGATCGGCTCCGCACTCTGGCATCTCGGCCATCATCCCGAAGACCTCCAAAGACTGGTCGACGAGCCCGAGCTCATTCCGACCGCGGTCGAAGAGTTCCTGCGGGCCTACTCGCCGGTCACGATGGCCCGCGTGGCCAAGAACGACACGATGCTCGGCGACCGCGAGGTCAAGAAGGGCGAGCGGGTCGTGCTCACGTTCCCGGCGGCCAACCGAGACCCCGAAGCGTTCGAGGACCCCGATGAGATCATCCTCGATCGCCAGAAGAATCGCCACGTGGCCTTCGGCTCGGGAATCCATCGCTGTGCCGGTTCGAACTTGGCCCGCATGGAGATGCAGGTGGCGATCGAGGAGATGATCAAGATGATCCCCGAGTTCGAACTCGAGGATCCCGAGGCCGTCACCTGGGCCGGCGGCCAGGTCCGCGGGCCTCGCAATCTGCCGATGGTCTTCCCCAACCGCAGCCTCGGCTGAACCGATGCGGCCCGGCGCTGGCCGCCACATCTATTCTCAACCCGCTACGACCGCTTGAAGGAGCACGTCATGCCTGCGTACTTGATCGCCCACTACAACGTCGAGAACCCCGACCTGTACCGCGAGTATCAGAAGGGCGCTGGACCAGCGCTCAAGATCGGTTCGGAGTCGAAGCTGATCGTCCTCGACTCCGCCTCCAACCAGGTCGAGGGCGAGCCCGCGGGCGTGCAGACCGTCGTGCTCGAGTTCGAGTCGATGGAGAAGGCCAAGGAGATCTACGAGTCCGGCGAGTACCAGGACGTCATCGGCAAGCGCCTCGATGCGACCTCCGCGCACTACGCGGTCCTCGTCGAAGGCTTCGTGCCCCCGGGCAGCTAGTACTTGCGGGCGGTGCCGAACCGGCGTTAGCCCTCGGGTGGAACGACCCGGTGGAGAAAATCGACGACCGAGCCGGCGAAGATGTCGTTGCGGTCGCCGGCCACCATGTGCGCAGCGTCGGTCACGTTCACGTATTCGGCGTGGGGGCACTGCTCGAGGAACGCCTGCGCGCCGTCTTCGGACAGCACGTCGGAGAGACCGCCGCGCACCAACAGCACCGGCAGATCGAGGTGATCCGCGGCGCCGTGCACGCGAGCGCGATAGGCCGTCATGTCCCACGGCCGGTCGAGCCGCGCCGGGTCCCAGTGCCAGTGATATCGACCATCCGACCCGAGGCGCACGTTCTTGGCCAGGCCGTCGAGGTTGCGCGGTCGCGTGCGGTGGGGTTGGTAGTTCGCGATCGCCTCGGCGACCTCGTCGAGGCTGTCGAACCCTTCTCGCTTCTGCGACATGAACTCGCGGATCTTTGCGGTTCCTGCTGGTTCGACCTTGGGGGCGATGTCGACCATCACCAGCGCGCTCGCTTGCAGGTGGCGCTCGCCGATCGCCAACATCGACGTGCTTCCGCCCATCGACGCGCCCACGAGGATCGGCCGCTCGGCGCCGATCGACTCCACCACGCCGAGCAGGTCCCGGAGATTCGCGTCCTGCTCGTAGTCGCCGGTGGGCGACCAGTCCGAGTCGGCGTGACCGCGGGCGTCGTAGGCGATCGCGTAGTAGCCGGCAGCACCGAGGGTCTCGCCTGCGCCTCGCCACGCATGACGGGTCTGCCCGCCGCCGTGCATGAGCACGACAAGTCGTCCACCGGGATCGCCCCAGGCGTCGCCACGGATCGTGAGACCATCACCGCCACTCCACTCGTGCATCGGCTCAGGGGTTCCGGGAAGTCGCGTGCGTGTGATCGTCATGGCGGCAACCACCGTCGCGGCCGAACCCCACGGCGAACAAATCCGACCGTGAGCACTCAACGCATGTCGTGCGGAAGGCTCAGCCGGGCGGCCCGCAGGTACGCGTACGGCGTCTCAGCCGCCAGGTTCGACACCCGTGAGGTGTAGACGTCGGCATAGCGTTCAACCTGGCGGGCGAAGAGCGACTTGTCATTGCCGGCTCGCATCAGCGGCCCCCAGATCGCGTTTCCGACCTCGCTCGCGGCTCGTGCCAACGGCGCGATTCGCTCGTCGAGTTCGATCGCCTGCCGAGTGACGGCGCCCAACGAGTCCGACTCGCCCCGGTCGCCGGCAGTTCGGGCCATCCGGAGTCGCGCCTGCTCACGATCGATCTCGACCTTGGCCGCCATCAGCTCCTCGAGCTCGCGTTGCTGATCGGCGAAATCGGTGGCGCCGGCGATCTCGGCCTCCAACTCCCGTGCGATGAGCGCGGTACGCCAATGAAGGACGTCCTTGGTGACATGGACATCGCCGAACAGATGGTCGCCGACGTACAGCGGCTGTCCCTCGGACACACCCAGGCTGTCCTCGACCAGGCGAGCGTTGCCGCCGAAGTACACCTGTCCGGCCTCGAGCGGTCCGCGGTGTGGGTGGAGGAGTGAGCGTTCCTCGTCGACCACGCGGTAGATCGGATCGTTCGATGTGAAGAAGCGGGGCTTGTTGGCCGACACGACAACCAGGTCGAAGCAGTCGCGCCAGGTGGTTCCTGTTGGGCAGAAGCGGTCGAAGCTGTAGCGCATCATCTGCGACGTGTACGCCCAATCCGAGTTCGTGATCAACGCCAGCCGCTTGCCCGCGGCTCGCTGGTCGAGCAGCGTCGGCACGATCCCCGGATCGAGGTCGACGAAGCGGTCGGGATCGGCCACGATCCGCTGCTTGAGCAGGCCGGCCACGTGGGCCTCGCCCAGGGCATGATCGATGGCGCGATAGAGCTCGACATAGCTGCCCACGCCAGGCAGGGGCGAATGGTCGTGGGCGGCGACGAGCTGGCTGAACAAGCTGGCCCGCGACAGTTCGAACAGGGTGTTCATGAACTCGTAGCGGGATTCGCCGAGGTCGACGATCGTGTCGCGATAGACCCGGCGCTGCTCATCGAAGGACAAGAGCTCGTTGCCGTGCTGCGCTCGCACGACGTAGCCGAAGCGGGTCGGCTTGACGACGTTGCCGAGTTCGAGATCGAACACGAGGCCGATCGTGAAGGCTTCGGGATCGAAGGTCAGGTCGTCGACGGGGAACGAGCGTGCACGCAGGTGTTCGCACGCAGCCTCGAATGCCGCAGCTTCCCACTCGTCGACGTTGTAGTGGATCAGCGTGTAGTCCATGTCGTAGCCAACGACTTCGACCGAGCGCATGTTGAGTGTGCGATTGGCGAACACGCCTCGTTCGGGACCGGTGGTGGACGCGGGTTCACTCATCGATGCGAGCGAAGCAGCTTCGGCTGTCTTGCGCAAGCACTTCGCCTGTGACGTCGGCCCGGGTGCTCCACGCGGGAGCTTCGCCAGGTCGAGGACCTAGCGGGCTTCGGGCAACAACTCCAGCACCGACCCGAGCCATTCGATCGAGTTGCGAGTGACGGGATCGACGACGAGCTGAACGTGTGATGCGCCGGCGGCGTCAAAGGCGATCAGCTGTTCAGCGATCGCCGCGGGCGACCCGGTGATTGGCTCGATCGTTACCCCGGCTCCGTAGTCACCCATCACCCGACCGCCGCCTCCTTCGAGCTGCACGAAGACCGCGGCGGTCGCGTCGAGGGTTGATGGGTCCCGACCGAGTCTCTGGGCTGTCTCATCGACCTGTGCCTTGAGCGCAGCGAACTGATCGGGTGTGTTGCCGTAGTTCGACCACCAGACATTCCACGAATCCACATGGTGGAGCGCGATCGATTGCATGCGTGGTCCGATCGAACCGAGCATCAGCGGCGGCCCACCCGGCCTGGGCGAGCGAGGGTGAAGGACGCACTGATCGACGTCGTAGAACTCGCCGTGAAAGTCGACCTCGCCGTCGCGTAGGAGCGTTCGAATGATGGTGAACGCCTCCTCGAACCGGCTGACCCGCTTGTCGTAGGCGAACCCGAAGGCGTCGTACTCCCGCCGATTCCAGCCCGCCCCAAGCCCGACGATGAGCCGGCCTTCGGAGGCGGCGTCGACGGTGGCGGCCTGCTTGGCGAGCATCGCTGGCGCGTGGAAGCTCGTGCTGGCGACGAGCGGCCCGATCTCGACCCTGTCCGTCACGGCGGCGATTGCCGCCAGCGTGGTCCACGCTTCCCACGGACCGCGAGGGCCGTCGGGGAGGTCGTAGAGGAGGTGGTCGCCGACCCAGACCGAGTCGAAGCCGACGTCCTCGGCCGCTTGTGCCATCGCGAGGTACTCGGGAAAGGGGACTTCCCATTCGACCTCGGGCAGCTGGACTCCGATCTTCACCGCGCCAATCGTCCCAGCTCAGGCCCGCGCGAGCGCCGCGCGCACCGTGTCGTAGTGATCAGGCTCGACGGCGACGAAGCGGCGGAGCGACGCGGCCTGGAGCTCGGCCCGCATTGCCGGATCGTCATTGCTGGCCAGCAACGCCTGCTGCAACTCGGCAACCTGCTCGACCGGAAGCCGGGACGACGCGACCAGCGGCTGGGTCGGCCAGGGACCGAGGCGCGTGACTCGGTGCAAGGCGGCAGCCGACTCGTCGGTCCGGACCGCTTGCGTGAGCACCACCGAGTCGATCGTCGCCGCATCGAGTCGTCCGTCGATCACCTGCGCAAGCGATTCCAAGTGACCACCGGTGAACTGCAGGTCGCCGAAGCGATCCGGGTCGAAGCCACCTTCTCGCAGCGCGAAGCGCAGTGCATAGTGCCCGCTCAGGCTGACCTGGTCGTTGCAGCCGATCGAGCGTCCTTCGAGTGCGGCCAGCTCCCCGACCTTATCGCGGGTCACGACGTCGCCGAAGTAGACGGGCTGGTCCTGGTAACCCTGGTCCACCGTCGGGTCGTCGGGGACCCAAGCGACTCCGCCGATGCGGATCGAGGGCTGTGGCCCGCGAGTCGAGAGCTCGACGAACGAGGTCGAGCAGATCCAACCCAAGTCGGCGCGGCCGTCGGCGAATGGATCGTCGCCCGGCGCCGGACCCGACCGTTCGAGGTCGTACTCGAGATCCGCGTCGAGGACATCGGCGATGCGTTCGAACAGCGACAGCGGGAACCCACCAACCATGTACGACAACAGGCGCAGGCGCTTCCCGGACACGGCGACAGGCTACGCCCGAAGTACTCGGGGCGACGCATCGGTCGGGCGCAGTACCGTCGTGCCATGCCCGACGAGATCCGGCACTTCCCGAACATTGAAACCGAGCGACTTCTGCTGCGTCGCCCGCGCGTCGAGGACTTCGACACGATCGCGGAGTATCGCAGCGATCCCGAGGTCGTCCGCTACCAGGACTGGGCGCTTCCGTACGACCGCAAGCGAGGCCTCGAGCGTCTCGTGAAGTCGGTCGAGCAGGGTGGTCCGACCGCCAACGGTGGATGGAACCTGACCGTCGCCGATCGGTCCGACGAACGAGTGCTCGGTGACCTCTACCTCGGGGGTGAGTGGAACGGTCGCTCGGCGGAGATCGGCTACACCCTCGCCGCCGAGCACTGGGGCCAGGGTTATGCCGGCGAGGCGGTGCGCGCCGCACTCGGCTGGTTGTTCGAGGACCCCAAGCTCGCCCGGGTCGGCGCAACACTGCATCCCGAGAACACCGCGTCGGCCCAGCTGCTTGAGCGCAACGGCTTCCACTTCGAGGGGCGCACTCGCGACTCGTTCTGGGTCGGCGATGTGCTGTCCGACGATGCCATCTATGGGCTGACGCGCTCCGACTGGGAAGCCTGGAACGCACGGCCGACGGGCGCGCCCGATGTCGTTCGATTCGTGGAGGTCAGCGAGGCGAATCAGCACGCCGTGCGCAAGCTGCGCGTGCATCACAGTCAAGAGGGATTCGTCGCGCCGGTGGCTGCGTCGATGGCGGACGCGCTCTTCCCCGAGATCATCGACGGCGCTCCGGTCGTGCCGTGGATGCGCGCGGTCGAGGCCGACGGCGAGCTGGCCGGCTTCGTGATGATCGCCGAGGTGACCGACGCCCATCCCGAGCCCTATTTGTGGCGTCTGCTGATCGACCGGTCGCATCAACGCCGTGGCATCGGTCGACGAATCATCGAGCTCTTGGTCGAGGAGGTCGCCTCCCGCGGATCGACGACCCTGATGACGTCGTGGGTCGACGGCCGCGGATCACCACGGCCGTTCTACGAAGGGCTGGGCTTCGTCCCGACCGGCGAGATCATCGACGACGAAATCGAGGGCCGCCTCACCTTCGGCTGAGGCGTCGCGAGATTTCGGCTACCATTCGTCGCCGAGTTCCCTCGGGGCGAAGTCGTCCCAGGACGGAGCCGCGATCTCATCCTCGTGTTCGGGTGGCTCTTCGACGACCACCGTGACGGCGTCATCGTCGTCGGGGTCGCGGAGTTCGATCTCGTCGGTGATCGCCCGCCGGGTGACCAGGGCAGCGAGCACCGTCGTGACCGGGACCGCGGCGACCAGCCCGATCGAACCGCAGAGCGTGCGCACGATCTCGACCGAGATCAGCTCGGAGTTTGCGACCTTGTCGAGCGCCTGGTCCGACGCGGCGAACAGCAGCAGCAGAGGCATGCTCGCTCCGACGTAGGCCAGGAGCAGCGTGTTGACGGTCGACGCAATGTGTTCGCGTCCGACCCGGATCCCCGAGACGACCAACTGGGATACGGACAGGTTCGGTGACCGGCGATGAAGCTCGCTCACCGTGGCGACCTGGGTAACCGTCACGTCGTCGAGCGCGCCGAGTGTTCCGAGCACAGCGCCGCCCAGCAGCAGCGCGCTCAGGTCGACGCTTCCGGCCACGAACGGCAAGAGCTGGGACTCTTCGGTCGCGAGTCCGGTGAATCGGGCCAAGGCGAAGAACGCCGACGCCAAGGCGAGGGTCAAGCCGAGCGACAGCAGCGTCCCGGCGAGCGCGACCGTCGTCGTCGGGTTCACACCATGGGTCAAGTACAAGCTGACGAACGCGATCGCCGACGCGGCGACCACGGCGACAAGAAGCGGATCGTTGCCATCGAGAACCGATGGCGCCACGAAGAAGATCAGTACCGCCACCGTCGCGACCATCCCCAGCAGCGCGAGCGCGCCACGCAGGCGGCCCAGCGCGATCACGAAGATCGCAAAGAGTGCGACGAGCACGACGAGGGAACCGCGCCGGTCCAGGTCGGCGTAGAACCAGAAGCCGGTCGATGGCTCGAAGCCAGCGATGACCGAGTCACCAACGCTGACGTTCGGGGTCAGGGCGTCGTTTCGGAGGTTGAACTCCTGAAACTCCTCGACCAACCCGACGAACTCGCCCTCGTCGACCCGGAACTCGATGGTGCGACAGGTCTGCGGCGAGTCGGATGTCGCGTAGGAGCAGAGCCCGTCGCTGACCGCGGTGACGGTCGCGGCGAAGCGCTCGGATCCGAGACCAACTTGTTCTCCACGCGCGACCGCGTCGTCGCGACCCTCCCCGGTCGGCCACAGCAGACCGATCGACACCAGCGTCGCGAGCAGGGCGAGCCCGATGAAGACCAGGACCCCCTGGAGCAGCGGCTCGGAACGAAACGCCGTCCACGGAATGTCGTCAGCATGGCTGTGAGCATGACTGTGTCCATGCGCGTGTCCGTGCGCGTGACGATGCGCATCGGCGTCGCGGGGGGTTTCAGACATCGCTCAAGGGTAGGAAGCGCGGGCGCCCGAATCCGGGCACCAGACCAAACGGGTGGAACCGGTCAGGCCGGCTTGCGGGCTCGAAAGTGATGCGGGCAGTGCTCGCCCGTCTCGAGCACGACGAGCATCGCCTCCCAGGTATCGATCTGGCTTGCGATTTCGGTCTCGCCGACCAGTGCTTCGAAGCGAGCGCGATCCGGCCCGGTCAGCCGGGCGAGCTCGTCGGTCGCCTGTCCGAGGTACCACTCGTTGCGATTGTCGAGCTTCACGTCCTCGAATCCCGCCGCTTCGAGCGCGGCCCGGTAGCGATCGGGTGACGCCATTCCGAAGCCCAGATCCTCCTTGCGGAGATAGTCAGCCATCTCAGCGCTCGGCTCCCCATCGTGTGAGGTGAGCCAGTCGGAGGCCGCGAACCAGCCGCCGGGTCGCACGATTCGGAAGACGTCGGCGGCGAGCGCCTCCTTGTCGGGGATGTGCACGATCGAGTCCTTTGAGAACACGACGTCGAAGTCGTCGGCGTCGAAGGGCAATCGGCCCGGCTCGACACGGCGGATGTCGATGCGATCGACGAGTCCGGCGGCGGCGACGACCCCGGCAGCGCGGGCACACACGGAGTTCTCGACGTCGATGCCCACGACCTCGCCCGCGCCGTGGTCGCGCGCCAGTGACACGGTGATCCCGCCCGAGCCACAGCCGATGTCGAGCATCCTTGCATCGTCGAGGTCGAGTCCGGCGAGCACCCTCGCGACCTCCTCCGGACCCCCGGGTGACATGTATCCGTGGCCCCAGAGCTCACCCAGAAAGTCGATACTGCGTTCGTCGTAGTGCTCGTGCTGTTCCGCGGACTCCTCGGCCATACCGCCAGTATCGGTCGGCAACTAGCGTCGGCGCATGGATCCCATCGAGACTCGGTTCCGCGAACGCACGCCGCTGTCCGCCGAGCATGCACAGCGTTCGGCGCAGGTGATGCCGGGTGGCGATACCCGTGCGGCCGGCCATCACCCGCCATACCAACTGACGATGGTTGCCGGCGAGGGTCCTCATCTCACCGACCTCGACGGCAACCGCTACCTCGACCTGATCGGCAACTTCACGAGCCTTGTCCACGGCAACGCTCACCCGGAGATCCTCGACGCCGCGCGGACCGCGGCCGAGGCCGGTACGAACTGGCCGGCTCGCAACACGTTCGCCGTGGAACTCGCCGAGGAACTCACGCAGCGCATCGCGTCGGTCGAACAGGTGCGCTTCACCAACTCGGGATCCGAGGCGACGATGCTGGCGGTCGAGATCGCTCGCGCGGCGACCGGGCGGCGCAAGCTGCTCATGGCGCGCTGGGGGTACCACGGTTCGATGCCGCAGTTCGAGGTCGGCACGTTCGGCCACGAAGGGCCCGACACCCTGCTGGCCGAGTTCGGCGATGCAGACGACTTCAGCGGGGTGCTAGCCGAGCACGGCCCCGACATCGCTTGCGTGATTCTCGAACCGGTCATGGGTTCGGCCGGCGTGGTCGAGCCACCCGCGGGCTTCCTCGCTGCGGTCACCCGGGCGGCGCACGACGCCGGCGCGTTGATGATCTTCGACGAGGTGATCACCTTGAGGCTCGCGTCGGGCGGGAGTCAGTCGACCGTCGGCGTGCTGCCCGATCTCACGGCGATGGCGAAGATCATCGGCGGCGGCTTCCCGGTCGGGGCGGTCGGCGGACGCGCCGGCTTGCTCGAGCTCTGCAACCCGTTCGCGCCCAAGGTGTTCCACAGCGGAACGTTCAACGGCAATCCCGTGACCACCGCGGCCGGCCTCGTGTCGGTCCGTCGGCTGACGAGCGACGCGATCTCCGAGATGGACCGTCTCGCGGAACGGCTCGATGGGGAGTTACGGGCTCGCGCTGCGGCGGTTGGCCTACCGTTCTCGACTCGACGCAGCGGATCGTTGGTCCAGATGTACCTGAGCGACGAACCACCGTCGTTCAACATGACCCGGACCGACGGCGAGCTGGCGAACCGCTTCCACTTGGCCTCGCTCAACCACGGCGTGTTCGCTGCTGGTCGAGGCCTCGTGGCGCTGTCGACGGTCATGGACGACGCGCTCATCGACGACGCCATCGATCGCCTGGGCAGCGCATTCGACGAGATGGCCGCATCGCTCTAACCCGTCCGCCGTCGCACCACAGCCTTCTCACCGACTCCACGTCCGCCTCGCGCTTCTCACCGACTCCAGGTCCGGTTTCCGGGCACCAGATCGGTGAGAACGGACGGGCGGGCACCAGATCGGTGAGAACGGACGGGCGGGCACCAGATCGGTGAGAACGGGTCAGTGTTCGTCGTCGGCGGCACCGTCGCCGGCGTCCTCGCCGTCGCTCGCCGCGCCGGCTGTCGCCTCGGCATGGTCATCGTCGTGTTCGCTGTCGTCGCCGTGATCACCATGATCATCGTCATGGTGCGCATCGTGGTCTTCGTGGCTTCCGCCACGGACACGATCGACGACGGTCGCCACAATCGAGCCGACGATCAGGCCGACGACGGCCGAGATTGCCGTATTCACGAGCCAGCCGAGGAAGCCGCCGATGCCGCCGACGTCCTTCACGGACTCCTCGGCGTCGTGGACGATGTCGTAAGGCCAATCCCATCCGAGTTCATGCGCACCGACGATCAGGATGTGGCCGCCGACCCAGAGCATCGCTGCAGTGCCCAACACGGTGAGGAACGTCAGGACCCGGGGCATGGCGGCGACGAGCATCCGCCCGATCCGCTGCGACGCTTCCTCGTCGCGTGACGCCATCGCCAGGCCGATGTCGTCCATCTTCACGATCAGCGCCACCAGGCCGTAGACCACGATGGTGATGAGCAAGGCGACAACGACCATGATGATCGCCCGGGAAACGAAGCCGCGGTCGATGACTTCTTTGAGCGAGATCACCATGATCTCGGCGGACAGGATGAAGTCGGTCCGCACCGCGCCGCGGACCGTCTCCTCCTCGGCTTCGGGACCCTTGACCACCGATGGCACGTCGTGGTCGTGGTCGTCGCCCTTGACGGCGTGAATGATCTTGTGCGCGCCCTCGTAACAGAGGAAGGTTCCGCCGAACATCAGGATGATCTCGACGAGCGTCGGCACGAACTCGCTGAGGACCAACGCGACCGGCAGGATGATCAAAAGCTTGTTCCGCAACGAGCCGGTGGCGATGCGGCGGATGATCGGAAGTTCGCGATTCGCGGCAAGGCCCTGCACATAGGCGGGGGTCACGGCGGTGTCGTCGATGACCACGCCGGCGGCCTTCATGCTGGCGCGCCCGGCGGCAGCACCGACATCGTCGATCGAGGCCGCGGCGAGCTTGGCCAACGCGGCGACGTCATCGAGTAGACCGGCGAGACCTCCAGCCATCCTGAACTCCCATCTCGAGAACCAGATGCAGGCTATTCGTCGGAGGCCTCAGCATGCGGAACGCTAAGTTGATCCCTCGATGAGACCGTCGGACGCGATTCGGCAGTGGATCGACGCCGAGCGCGACTCGATCCCTCCCGATGTCATCTCCGCGGCCTACGAACTCGAGCGCGAGGTCTCGTCGGCGGCGTACGCATCGCTGGACATCACCGAGATGACCCCGGCCCAGACCGAGGCACTACTCGGGCGGTTCCTGCTGGTTCGCCAGGACCAGATGGCCGAGATCCTCGCCGCCGCCCGCGCGCACGTCGACCTGAGCACTGTGGCTCGGAGCTCGATGCGGCTCCCGGAGGATGCGCCCGCCGCACCGGCGCCCGACGAGGAGCCTGCCGGGCGGCCTCGCCTGCTCCCTGACGCAACTGCCGGCACCCGGGTCGAGTCGTCGAGTCCTCCCGCACACTCGACGAGCCCGCCCCCACCACCGGCGGCAACAACCGGTTCGAAAGGCGCGCCAAGCGGCGCCGCAGGGCCAACCGCCAGGGCGACCCCTCAGTCGTCGTCCAGGGGCACACCGCTCATCCCGATCATCCTCGCCACGATCGGGCTGGCGGGCTTGCTCGTGGCCGCATTGCGCCAGCCGTCGTCGGAGCCCGCCGCCCCGATCGCTCTGCCCGTGCCCCCGCCGACGGCCACGCCGCTGCCGACGAGGGCGACGTTTGCCGAACTGATCCCGACGCCGACGCCACGAGCGATCGACTTCCTCCTTGACCCGACCGTGACGCCACCTCTCCCATCGTCTCGACCTGGGACCATTGGCGATCCGCTCGCATTGGAAACACCCGCGTTGGTCGCGGTGGCGCCGTTCAACGATCGGACGACATGGGAGATCACGGTCGGCCGGACCTTCGATCTACTCACGTCCCCCTACCTCCCGGCCGATGACCGGCCGGAGATACCGGCAGACATCGTGATGGCGACGGTTCCGGTGTCGATGAAACTCGTCGATGCGCCCGACCAGCCCCGAGGCCAGAACTTCGAGTTCTCATTCGTCATGATCGGCGGCCTCAGCGGCGCGGTCTACGACTCGCCAACGTTGCAGAACGTCCGGTGCGAGTCGACGACAAGCGACTTCGACCGCTTTCGCGAGGCCTTCGAAGGCGGCACGCTCGAGGGCTTGGTCTGCTTGCCGATTCGGCTCGGCGACTTCGCATCGCCCGGTCTCTCATTCGTCATCCGGCCGATCCTCGGACCAGAGGTGGTCTTTGCCGCACACGGCGAGCACAACACCAACGTCGTCGGCGACCCCGCGCCGGACACGGTCCCAGACGACCGGGGCCCGACCGGAAGCTGGCGGGATCCACACCCACACGGTTCATCCATTCGATTCGCATCCGAGCGGATCGCTGATCCGAGCACCTGGCGCATCGCCGTCGAAGGTCCACTCATCGACCTGACGGCAGCGGTGTTGGACGAGAACGAGTTCAACGATCCACCCGTCGACGGGTGGGTGTTCGCCGGATTCGAGGTCACCGCCGAGCTGCTCGACTCGGACGAAGCGCGCATCTCGCCGGGGGCGAACCTCCAATGGCGCGTCTTCGGCGGATCCTCACGGCTGGCGTCCAGCTCGATCAGCTACCCGGGTGGGTTCATCGGCTGTGGCGTCACGCCCAACGACCTCGCCCAAGCACCTGCGGTCGAGGTCGGCGACACGTTGCGCCGAACCGTGTGTGTTCCGATCCCAGCCGAGGACCTCGACGACCCGGCAACGACGGTTGCACTGCGCAGCGGAGACAGCGATGTCGTCTTCGCACTCGGCGACGCGCCCGCCGGCTGATCGTTATCCGGCGGGGCCGATGCGGATCACGCGGTCGCCAACCGCCGGGCACGTTCCTCGGCCATCGCAATTGCTGGTCATGACGTAGAGCGAACCGTCCGGAGCTTCGACGATCGTGCGGAGGCGGCCGTACTCGTTGGGGAGGTACACCTCGTGTTCCACAACCGTGTAGGGATCGCCGGGCGCGAACTCGACCCGGTGGAGGTGCTGGCCGTCGGCGGCCCGTCCCACGACGGTGAACAGGAAGCTGTTCGTCCATTCGGGAATCGCATCGCCGCGATAGAACGCCGCCCCGGTCGGCGGTACCGAGGTCGCCCAGGTCAGGACCGGGCTGACGAGGTCGGGCTCTTGGTCACATCCCCAGACACGCGGCCAGCCGAGATTCTGACCGGCGCGCACCACATTGATCTCGTCGAAGCCGCGCAGATCCGGCATGTCGAGTTCGAGGCCCGAGGGCCCGTGGTCGACCATCACCAGGTGGTCGTCGTCAAACCAGTCGAAGCCTTGGCTGTTTCGGATGCCGCGCACGAAGACCGGGCTCGTCGGATCGGGGTTGTCGGCCGGGATGCCACCGTCGAGGTCGATGCGAAGCAGCTTGCCGGCGAGGCTGTCCGGGTCTTGAGCTTCGAACGGCTCGAAGGCGCCGACGCCGACATAGAGATGGCCGTCGGGGCCGACGTGCATGCGCCCACCCTGGTGGTGCACTCCTGCTGGGAGGTCGTCGAGGATGACCCGATCGAGTTCGGCGCTTCGACCGTCGACCGCGAGCACGTAGCGATCGATGCGTCCGATGTCCACACCCTCGTCATCGAGGACGTTGGCGAAAATGTAGAAGAAGCGGTTCTGCTCGAACTCGGGATGCAGAAGGATGCCAAGCAACCCACCCTCGGAGTTGAGCAGGTCGATGCCGAACAGCGGTGGCGCGATCGATACGCCGATCTCGAGTACCGGCTCCTCGACGAGCACGCCATCGTCGACCAGCCGCACGCGGCCAGGGCGCTCCGTGATCAGCAGATCACCGTCGGGCAGCATCACCAGACCCCACGGGATCTCGAGCCCGTCGACGACGACCTCCGTCCGGAGCGGAGTCGCTCCGCTCGGGCCGGCGCCCGACGGCTCGAACGCGCAGGTGTGCCACTCAGGCGATGGGGTCGGGTTTGCGGTTGGCGTGGCCGGGTTCGTGGGTGTGGGGATCGGTGCAGTCGTGGGGACCGGCGTGCCCGGCGACGCGCTCGGCACCGGAGCCTCGGTTGGTTCGGGCACGGCGGTTGGCGCGGCCTCGACCTCCGGCGTCGACGTCGCGGTGTCTGGTACCGCGGCCGCCGGTGTCTGCCCGGGGTCGGTCGCCACCTCTGCGCTGCTTGCGCACGAAGCCACGGCCAGCGCGAGCGCCGCCACCGATGCGATGACCTTGACGAGTGTGGACCGGGGCATCACTCCAGTGTGTCGCCGCGGGCGCCGGAGTTGGCCGCGGCCCTAGCCGCCATCCGCGCTCGACGCCTCGTTCCGCTTGTTGGCGATGTCCTCCGCCGTCGACGAGGCGAAGTAGAAGCCGACCACCGCGGTCACCATCCAGGTCAGCCGCCCGAGCAACGACTTGGTCAGCTCGACGCACTCATTGGTCATGACCGAGGTTCCGTCCTCGATCGTCATGGAAACCGAGCACCCTTCGCCGCCGACACCGGCGGTGATCTCCTGAAGCGTGGGACTGAACAGCACGAGGCTGAGGAAGACGAAGTAGGTGAGCACCGTCGACCCGGCGATGCCGCGCCGCATCGCCGCCGAACGTGATTCGGAGTGGTCGGACTGGAAGAACACGATGAAGTTCGTCACCGCGATGATCGCCATCGCGCCGCCGACCGCGTCGGAGGGTGTGCCGCCATCGCGCACGGCGTCGGCGGCCCGATTCAGGCCGACGATGATCACCCCGACCTCGAAGGCGACCACGAGGATCTTCTGCAGCCAATTGTTCTGGAACGGTTGCATGAGCTGAGCTCGCGCCCACGAGCGACGACGTGGATCGTTCGATCTCTCCGATGCCGGCTCGTTCGTCGGTGCCGTCTCGGTTGGTTGCTCCGAGGTCTGTGCTTCGTTCTCCGCCATGATCGCTCCCGTCTGCGTCGATTCGCCGACGCTACGACCGATCGGACGCGCAGTCCAGAAACAACTCAGGGTCGCCGGTCACCGGAGTCGAATCTCGACCGCCCGTTCGACGGCGTCGACGATGCCCTGGTAGCCAGTACAACGGCAGATGTTGCCCGACAACTCGTGACGGATCGCATCGCGATCCAGCGGCCCGGCAGCAGCGTCTACGACGTGGGTCTCGACCAGATGCACGGCAGTCAGCACGAAGCCCGGCGTGCAGAAGCCGCACTGCAGGCCGTGACAGTCACTGAATGCCTGCTGGACTGGATGCAGCGTGCCGTCGGGCTGGGCCAAGCCCTCGATCGTCGTGATCTCCGCGTCGACCGCCTGCGCGGCGAACATCAGGCACGAGCGGACGGGTTCGCCATCGACCAGTACCGTGCACGCGCCGCACACGCCATGCTCACACCCGAGGTGTGTCCCGGTGAGGCCCAGCTGTTCGCGGAGTGCGTCGGCCAGCGTGTGGCGGTCGTCGACCCGGAGCGCCCGCACACGCCCGTTCACCGCGAGCTCGACGTCACGCATCGCCCGGCTCCCGATCCGCCATGTCAGCGAGTGCGCGGGCCGTGAATTCCGCGGCCATCGCGCGCCGATACTCCGCGCTCGCGTGGACGTCGTCGAACGTCTCGACGGTGTCGGCCACAGCGTCTAGTATCGCCTCGTCGAGCCCAGACATGTCGGTAGCCGAGTCATCGAGGAGTCGCTCGGCGTCGCGGCAGCGCCAAGGGGTCGGGCCGACACCTCCGAGCACGACCCGCCAACCATCGGCCACCTCCGCGATCACGGCAAGAACCAGCGCGAAGTCACCATCGCGTCGCGCGAACTCGGCGAACCCCCACCGTTGTGGCCGCCGCAGCGTGACCTCGGTGATGATCTCATCGGACCGCAGCGTCGTCTCGAGCATCGACTCGAACAGGTCGACGGCGGCGATCGTGCGAGACCCATCGGGCCCGGCCACGCCGATGACCCCGTCGCAGGCCACCGCGACCGAAGGCAGCTCAGCGCTGGGATCGGCGTGGGCGACGCTGCCGCCGATCGTGCCGCGGGAGCGGATGGCCGTGTGGCCGATCCAAGCAGAGGCGTGGGCGACCAGGCCATGTCTTCGGGAGCGGACGAGCGTGGACTGCCGAGTCATCGCCCCAAACCGGACTCGCTCGTCAGCGGTGTCGTCGATACCGGTCAAGGATCCGATGGTGTTGAGGTCCACGAGCGTCGCCGGCGTAGCCAATCGCATCGCGAGCAGCGGAACCAGGCTCTGGCCGCCGGCGAGCGGTTTCGCATCGGCCGCTGGGTCGGCCAGTACAGCGACCGCGTCGTCGACCGTCGCCGGTCGGACGAGCTCGAAGGGCGCGGGCTTCATGGCGAGCCCCCGACCTCAGCTCGTCGCATGAGCGACCAGACCCGATCAGGACTGGCCGGCAGTTCATCGAGTTCGACCCCGAGCGCATCGTGGATTGCGCTGGCGATGACGGCCGCTGGCCCGAGGGTGCCTCCCTCGCCAACACCGCGAACGCCAAGCGGATTGTCGGCCGGTTGCTCCACGTGTCCGACGTCGAAGTCGGGGATCTCCGCCGCCGTCGGCATCAGATAGTCGAGCAGCGTGCCGGTGGAGAGATTGCCGAGCTCGTCGTAGACGAGGTGCTCGTAGAGCGCTCCTCCCACGCCTTGCGCCAGCGAGCCGACGACCTGTCCGTGCACGATCTGTGGGTTGATGATGCGGCCCGCGTCTTCGACGCACACCCACTCGAGGATCTCGATCCCACCGGTCGCAGGGTCGAGCTCGATCGCCGCGAGCTGTACCCCGGCAGCGAAGGCACCCATCACCGGGTCGTAGAACCGGGTGACATCCAGGCCCGGCTCGAAGCCGGCCGGAAGCCGGTTCGACTCGAGCCACGAGGCCCGAGCGACGTCGGCCAGGTTGCCGATCGGATCGGGCGACCCGGCGACCCGAATCTCACCGTCGATCAGATCCAGATCGTGGGCGTTCGCCTCGTAGAGCTCGGCGGCGAGGGCAACGATGTTGCCCCGCAGCTCGTCCGCGGCCAGCCGGGCGGCACCGCCGGCGATCACGGCTTGTCGCGATGAGAAGGCGCCGAAGCCCCAGAGCACCTGGTCGGTGTCGCCGTAACGGACCTCCACGTCCTCGTAGCCAACGCCGACGGCGTCGGCTACGACCTGGGCGAGCGTGGTCTCGAGACCCTGACCCTGTGAGGTCACACCGCTGAGCACCACGACCTTGCCGTCGGGATTCACCCGAACCGTGCACGCCTCGTGGCCGGTACGGAAGGGCATGCGCGGACCGGCCGATGCGGCCCGCCCCAAGCCGGTGAGTTCGTTGTAGATCGCCACACCGATGCCGATCGGCCGCCCACCTTCGCGACGACGCCGAGCCTGCTCTTCGCGGACCGCCGCAAGATCGAGTCGACGTTCGGCTTCGTCCAGGCACTCGTCGTAGTGCCCCGTGTCGTCGACCAACCGGGTGGGCATGCGGTACGGCACGTCGTCGAGGCCGATCAGGTTGATCCGTCGGAGGTCGAGAGGATCCATCCCGAGCGCTGCGGCGCCGCTGTCGAGTAGGCACTCCATGGCGTAGACGGTCGCCGGGCGGGCGACGCCGCGATAGGGACCGGCCGGGGCGGTGTTGGTGGCCACGCCGCGCACCGTGCACCGATAGTTGTCGAGCTTGTAGGGGCCGGTCAGCAGACCGCCGGCCATCAGCGGTTCGATGCCTGCGGTCCACGGCATCACCGAGTACGCGCCGACGTTGCACCACATGTCCCCGCGGACCGCGGTCAGGCGACCGTCGGCGTCGAACGCCGCCTCGAGCTCGTAGCGATGATCTCGTGATGCACATGCGGAGAGCAGGTGTTCACTTCGATCCTCGACCCACTTCACGGGCGTGCCCGGCATCGCCTTGGCCATCAGGCAGAGCGCCAGATCCTCCGGGTACAACACGGCCTTGACGCCGAACCCGCCTCCCACGTCGGGTGCGATCACGCGGATCGACGACTCGGCCAGCCCCACGAGGTCGGCGATCAGATTGCGGACCAGGTGAGGAATCTGGGTGCCGCTCCAGAACGTGAGCTTGCCGTCGTCGAAGAGCGCCACGCCGGCGCGGCCCTCGATCGGATTGCCCCCGTGGCGGTTGGTCACCAGCTCGCGACGCACGACAACCGCCGCCGCGTCGCACGCAGCATCGACATCGCCAGCCTCGAAGGTGCGCTGCAACAGCACATTGTCCGGCGCCGCATCGTGCACCGGTGTAACGGTTTGGTGCCAGGCACCATTCGTTACAGCTGTCGCGTTTTGGTGCCAGGCACCGATCGTTACATCGAGCGGTTGGTAGTCGACGATGACCTGTTCCGCGGCGTCCTCGGCGAGATAACGATCGTCGTGGACAACCGCGGCGACCGCTTCGCCGGCGAAGCGCACCTTGTCGCGAGCGAGCGGAGGTTGGTCGGTCTCGACATAGCCGGGGAGGGCGCTGAGCGCACGGAGTGCCACCTCGAATCCGGGCGACTCGGAGGTGAAGACCTCGGCGCCAGCGGCCACAGTGCCCGCCACATCGACCGAGACGATCTCCGCATGTGCCATCGGACTACGCACGAACGTGACGTGACGCATCCGGGGCAGCTGGAGATCGCTGACGAAACGGCCGCGGCCGGTCAGCAGTCGATGGTCTTCCTTGCGGGTCGGCGCGGTCGCGTCGGTCATCATTCGGTCTGCAATCTCAGACCATGGCATAGCCGCCGTTGACGCCGATCACCTGGCCCGTCGTCCACGACGACAACGGCGAGGCGAGCAGCAGGATCATCGGCGTGACGTCGTCGGGGCGGCCGAGGCGACGCAACGGATACATCGACAACATCTTCTTCATCCGCTCGTCCTCGGCATGGCCGGTGTGCTCATCGAGGTTCTCGGTCTGCACCAAGGCGATGGCGACCGCGTTGGCTCGGATGTTGTGGCGAGCGAGCTCCTTGGCCAGCGATTTGGTCAGCCCGATCGTTGACGAGCGGGTCGCGGCCGTGACGAGCAGCCGGGACTCACCGACCCGACCGGATTCGCCCATCAGGTTGATGATCGTGCCGCCGCCGTGCTCAGCCATCTGCTGCGACACGATGTGGCAAATGCGGATGGTGCCGCCGACGGTCACATCGATCTGGGGAGCCCAATCGTCCTCGTCGGTCTCGAAGAATCGCTTCGACTGAGTTGCGGCGGCGTTGTTGATCAGTGTGTCGATGGGACCGATGGCGTCGGTGACCTGGCTGATCGCAGCCTCGACGGAAGCTCGGTCGCGCAGGTCAGCCTGGACGGCGATGGCCTTGACGCCAGCGGCGCGCGCCTCGGCGGCCGCAGCCTCGGCACCCTCGCCGGACGAGTTGTAGTGGAAGGCCACGTTGGCGCCCTCGGCCACGAACGCCTGGCCAATCGCGACGCCGAGCCCCTGGCCCGCGCCCGTGACCAACACGTTGTTTCCGGCGAGTTGGAGATCCATCAGTCGGTGCCTTTCGCATGGGCGAGCAGATCGGGAATTTGTTGTTGGAGGAGGAAGCGGCGGGTCTTGCCCGAGCCGGTTCGGGGAATGGCGTCGGTCTCGAAGACGTGCTCCGGCGCCTTGAACCCGGCGAGGCGTTCGCGCACCGTGCCGATCACCGATTCGGGATCGACAGGGGCTCCGTCCTCGGGCACCACGAAGGCCACGGGTACCTCACCCAGATCATCGTGTGGCATCGAGACGACCGCCGCGTCGGCAACTCCTGCGGTGTGCATGATCGCTTCCTCGACCTCGGCCGGATAGATGTTCTCGCCACCGCGGATGATCATCTCCTTGGTTCGGCCGCTGATCGTGATGAAGCCGTTGGTGTCGCGCCGAGCGAGATCGCCGGTCTTGTACCAGCCGTCGACCAGCACCTCGGCGGTCGCGTCGGGGTTCTCGAAATAGCCCTGCATGAGGCCGGGTCCGGACACCCAGATCTCGCCGTCGATGCCGACCGGTGTCTCAACCCCCGTGTTGGGATCGACGATACGCACGCCGACACCGGTCACCGGGAAGCCGCACGAGCCAGGTACCCGACCGCTCCCGGGTGAGTTCATGGCGACCATCGTGGCGGTCTCGGTGATGCCGTAGCCGTCGAGGAGCTCGGTGCCGAACCGTTCCTCGAACGCCAGGTTCACCGGACCCGGCAGGATCGCTCCGGCACTGATGCAGCGGTGGAGGTCGGGAAACTGCTCGTCGTTCTCGGTCCCGTGGAGCAGGTACTGGAACATGGTTGGCACGCCAGCGAGGATGGTGTTGCCGCCCTCGCGCAGCCGTGCCAGCACCTCAGCAGTGGAGAAGCGGTCGAGGATCCGCACCGTCGATCCGGCTGCGACCACGCCGAGCACGCACAGGTCGAGTGCGTACGAGTGAAACAGCGGAAGCGGGCTGAGCAGCACCTCGCCCTCGGTGAGACCGAGCATCGGCCCCCAGCAAACCGCGCACATCCACAGCATCGCCCGCTGGCTGAGCATGACGCCCTTGGGCCGGCCGGTGGTACCCGAGGTGTACAGCAAGAACGCCGTGTCATCGAGGTCGAGAGCCAGAAGCGGCTCGGCCGACGGTCTGGTCGACGCCAGGGTCTCGAAGTCTGCGGCCGTCGGTCGAGTCCCGCTCCCCCGGTCGATGACCACCGCAGCAACCCCGGGGCGTTCGTCGAGCAGAGGTCCGACGATCGGGAGCAAGTCGGTGTCGGTGATGACCACGCGGGCACCGCAGTGGTCGAGTTGATAGGCGATCTCCGGCCCGGCCGCACCGGGATTGATGCAGACGGCAACCATGCCGGCGGCGACGAGCCCGAGATAGCTCTCGGCGACCTCGACGCTGTTGCCGGCGACGATGAGGCCTCGAGGCGAAACGCCATCGGCACGCTCACCACGGCTCTGTTGATCACCGCCGGTCGCCCATCCGGCGAGGCCGGCCAGATGCCCGGCAAGGTTCGTCACTCGCCGTTCGAGATCTCGGTAGCTGACGGACCGACAATCATCGACGAAGGCGACCTTGTCGCCGTAGCGATCGGCCTGGGTGGCCAGCAGCGCGGGAATCGGCCGGATCATCGAGGTCTCGATCATCGCCAAACTCCCCTCACGCGACGCCTTGTTCCCTACCGGCCCTTGAACTCCGGCGTCCGCTTCTCGGCTCGACTGGCCAGGCCCTCGCGGAAGTCGTCACTCGTCCACACGCGCTCGAACGCCGATGCGGCGGCTTCGCTGTCGTGACGTCCGCGGCTGAGCTCGTTGACGGTCTCCTTGATGTAGCCGAGCGTCAAGGGCGCCATCGTGGCCAGGTCGGCGGCGAGTGCTACGGCCGCGTCGAGATCCCCGCGGCGATCGGCCATCGGCTGCACCGCCGGGTCGTGCGCGGTCACACGTTCGCAGGTGAAGAGGATCCGCCGGGCGGGCCCACCGCCGACGAGCGAGGTCAGGCGCTCGATCGTCCACGGATCGACGGCCAATCCGAGGCGGGCGGTCGGGATCGCGAACGTTGCGTTGTCCGAGACCACGCGAAGGTCAGCAGCGATCGCCAGCTGCATCCCAGCGCCGATCGCATGACCGTTGATCGCCGCGATCACCGGGATCGGCGCGGTGAGTACGGCGTCGAGCATCCCGTAGAGCGCATCGCGGAATCCATCGCCCGCGACCTCGTTGAAGTCGGCTCCCGCGCTGAATGCACCGCCGGTGCCGGTGATGACGACGGCACGATCACCGCGGTCGGGTGCCGCGAGCAGCGCGTCGCGAATCCCAGCGCATTGCGCCATGTTGAGCGCATTGCGACGCTCGGGCCGATCCATGGTGACGACCGAATGCGACTCGGATTGCTCGACCCGAATCACGAACGTTCTCCCCCGTCGACGCGGTGCCTCATAGACGATCCCCCACGTGCATGTTCGTTGGCCGGCAACGATCGAGCCAAACCGTCCGCTTCGCAGTCTTGCTCGGCGTCAGTCGGGGACGGCCGCTCTCGCCTCGGCGACGAGCCCGGCGAACTCCGAACGCTCCGCCCCACTCAACGACTCGAACACCCGGCTCATCGCAACCGTGGTGATCGCCTCGGCCTGGATCCGAGCGTCGGGGTTGGGTTCGGGATGCGGCGCCGTCCAGCCAAATGTCTCGGACCAGTTCACACCGCCGCGGATCGGGTCGTCGGTCGACATGATCGCGGCGTGTGGTCCGAGACCGACGGCGTGACTCGCCGCCAGGTGCGCGCACCCTCGGAGCTCGCGAAGCACATTGAGGTTGACGGTCGCGTCTCCGGCTGCGTCGCCAGGTAGCGGGATCAACTTCGACCCGGTGAACAGCGCGCCGATCGATGCATCGGCGCCGTCGATCAGTGTGCGGGCGAGATCGGCGAGTCGACGCACCCGATCCTCGGGCATCGACGCCAAGGTCGCCCGACCCCACTCGGCCGCGGCCTCGAACCAGGCCAACGATGCGTCCCATGCGGACAGCTCGTCGGACCGGCCCTCCCAGTACGTGCCGACCTGCTCGGGTGCCATGAATCCGATCGCCGATGCCGCCAGCGACGCATCGACATCGCCGAGCACGCCGGCCCGGCCGTTGACCCAGAAGCCGAACATGCCGAGCTGCATCAGCCCGAGCTCGGTGCCGCGCTCGATGGTGCCGGGCGCCATCATCCACGATCGGCCGTACTCAAGGATCGGCTTGCCCGTCTGCTCGGCCGCCTCGGTCGTCGTCAGTTCGCTCATGCCGCGACGTTAGAGCAGGACGAGGTGTTGGGAGTCAGCCACCGGCGCCGAGGAGTGCCTGGTAGTCGTCCCAGGTGTCGACGTCGAGTGGCACGTCGGCATCGACCGTGGCGTGGGCGGCTTCGAACATTCCCGACTCCAGCAACTTCCAGACCGCCTTGTCCCCGTGGAGTCCGGCCAACGCCTCGAACATCGATCGAGCGAGCCAGAACGGATGGCCGGTGCCATTCCGGTAGTCGACCACGCCGATCTCGGCACCGGCGTCAGCGACCGCCGCCAGCTCGTTGACCGCCGCGGCGGGAACGTGCGGTTGATCGCCCAGGAAGAGCATGAAGCCATCGCTTGTCGAGTCGATTGCGCCGAGCGACGCAACGATGGATGACGAGCACCCGACCGTGTGATGGACGCTGTCGACGACCGTGAGTCCGGTCAGGTCGACCCGCTCCAGCACTTCGGGAGCGGCGCCGCCGAGGGCGACGATCGTCTCGGCGAACCCGAATGAGCGGACGTTGTTCAATGTGACGTCGAGCAGGGTGGTGCCCCGGTACTCGAGCAGCTGCTTGGGCTGACCCAAGCGCCGACTCGACCCAGCGGCCAACACGACCGCGGTGCGATTGGCTGCAGCCGACGTCGCCGCCGTGATTGCCGAGGACATGTCGCTGACGGTATCGCATCACTAATCTCGGCCCGATGTACGGGATCGCCCTTAGCGTCGCCGCTTGCCTCCGCGCCGGGACTCGTGTCGATGTCGCCTGGAACCTCGACCCGGGCCTCACGCCACGACTCGACCCGAACGATGCCGTGGCGATCACCCCCGGCGGCGGCCGCCTCGGCGGCTTGCTGGACGGGGTGATCGACAGCCGCCTGATCGAGGAAGCCGGCGTCGGAGCGACAACGGGCCGCGTCATCTCCGTTGCGCTGCAACCGCACGAGGCTGCGCAGTTGAGCGTCGACCCCGGAACGACCATCCGCGTGCTCATCTCGCCGGCTGACGCTCTGCCGGTCGGGCTCTGGGAGGCGCTGCTCGAGCGCGAGCGGGTCGCCCTCGACCTGGAGGTCGCCGAGTCATTGGTCACGGCCGCAGCGCTGGCTGACGCCGGTGGAACCGAGACCAGGGTTGTCGTCGACGAATCCTCGGCTGCGACCACCTGGAGCCCTCGCACGACCCTCGTGGTCTTCGGGCGCGGTCCCATGGCCGCTGCAGTTGCCGACGCGGGCCGGTTCGTCGGCTGGAACGTCGAGGCAACCGTTGGCGTCGAACCGGCGGTCGCGCTGGCGACCTCGTTATCGACGATCGACGGGATCGTGGTGATGGGCCACGACACCGAGGAGGTCGGGCGCGTCCTGCAGACCGCGCTCGGATCGGGCGCCGGCTACATCGGCTCGCTGGGGCCGACGAGCCTGCAGGAAGCACGCGGCGACTGGCTGGCCTATCGCGGGCTCACCGACCTCAGCCGGATCAGTGGACCGGCGGGTCTCGACATCGGTGCCTCGTCACCGCCGCAGGTCGCCGTCTCGATCGTCGCCGAGATGATCGCCACGCTGACGAGCTGATCCGCCCACTCGACCGAGAGCCGGCGCCCCGCAACCGCTAGATTGTGGGAATGCCGTCGAGCCCCGATCCGCACGCCGACCTGATCACGAGTTTCGTCGACGATCCGGTCGACCGCGTGCTCGATGATGTGTGGACCCACGCCGATCTGGTGAGCGACGATCCGGATTGCAGCCCGACCAAGGTCTGCCGCAACGCCCGCGAGTTCAGCTTCGAGGGCATCGCCGAAGATGGCGACGCGGACTTGGGAACCTCGTGGCGCCGGCTGCTCGAGCGAGAGGGAAAGCTCTCGACCGACGGAGGTTCGCTCCGCGACCTCGTGCTCGGTCCGCCATCGGACTGACTCCTGTGGCGCCCCCATCGGAACCGCCGCAATCGGTTGAAGATCTTCAGGCCCAGCTACGTTCCGTCGGCTATCTGGCCGGCCGT
This sequence comes from Actinomycetota bacterium, assembly GCA_039028435.1. Taxonomy (GTDB): domain Bacteria; phylum Actinomycetota; class Acidimicrobiia; order Acidimicrobiales; family UBA10347; genus UBA10347. The sequence goes on from JBCCIC010000001.1 coordinate 197,135, forward strand.
GGTCTCGCCACCGCCACGTTCCTCGGCCTCCGACTCGGGAGACCGATCCTGCTCGAGGGCGAGGTCGGCGTCGGCAAGACCGAGTTGGCCAAGTGCCTGGCCGAGATCCATGGTCGTGAGCTGATCCGGCTCCAGTGCTACGAAGGCATCGACACCCATCAGGCGCTGTACGAGTGGGACTACGCCCGGCAGATGCTCCACGTCCGGGCCCTGTCGGAGCGCGAGTTGAGCGATGCGGCGACCCTGGGCGGGCTGTACAGCGAGGAGTTCCTGCTCGAACGCCCGTTGCTCCGCGCCATCCGTTCCGGTGGACGCGCCGTGCTGCTGATCGACGAGATCGACCGCGCCGACGATGAGTTCGAGGCCTTCCTGCTCGAGATTCTGTCCGACTTCCAGATCACGATCCCCGAGGTCGGCTCCGTCGTGGCAGACGAACGCCCGATCGTGATCCTCACCTCGAACCGAACCCGCGAGCTGCACGACGCGCTCAAGCGGCGTTGCCTGTATCACTGGATCGGCTATCCGTCGGTCGAGGAGGAGCTGGAGATCGTCCGAGTCCGAGCCCCGCAAGCGGCCGAGGCTCTGGGAAGTGCCGTGGTGCGCGTGGTGCATGAGCTCCGTGACATGGATCTCGCCAAGCCGCCGGGTGTGGCCGAGACCCTCGATTGGGTCGAAGCGCTCGGGGTCCTCGAACAAGAGTCGCTCGATGCTGCGACGGCCGCCGACACGCTCGGTTCCGTGATCAAGGACCGCGACGACATGGAGCTCGTCGGCGACGATCTCGATCGCCTGCTCGCGGATGGCTGACGGCGCGGATCCGACCGTCGACACCGTCGATTCGGGCGAGGAATTCGTCGACCGGCTGGTCCGCTTCGGCGACGCACTGCGAGACCACGAACTGCCGGTCGGAACCGATGACGTCCTGACGTTCTGCAATGCGATCGCAGAGCTCGCGCCGGGAGGCCCGCACGACCTGTACTGGGCTGGCCGGTCGACACTCGTTCATCGTCGCGAGCACTTGCCGGTCTACGACGAGGTGTTCCGCCAGTACTTCCTCCACATGCCGGCACCCAAGGACGGCAGCGAGTCAGCGCCCGAACGGCCGGTACCCCAGGGCATGACCGGCACGATCAACGTGCCTGACAGCGAGCCCGGCGAGGAACCGAACGACGAGCCGCCGTTGGTGCTCGGGCTGCAAGCGGCCTCGGTCGAAGTGCAGCGCAACAAGAAGTTCTCGGCCTGCAGTCCCGACGAACTGGCAGCCGTGCGGCGCATGATCTCGCGGACCAGGCTGCATCCACCGTTGCGGCGTACGCGTCGACGCGGTCCGGATCCCTCGGGACCGGTGATCGACGTTCGGCGCATGGCGCGCGAGGCGATGCGCGTGACCGACGCCGCACCGGAGCTCCGGCGCACCGACCGCAAGGAGCGGGCACGACCGGTCGTGTTGATCCTCGACATCTCCGGCTCGATGGCCGACCACTCGCGCAACCTGCTCCAGTTCGCCTACTCGATGCGGCGTGCGGCCCAGCGGGTCGAGGTCTTCTGCTTCGGCACCCGACTGACCCGCATCACGCCAGCGCTCGACCGACGCAACGCGGATGACGCACTGCGCCTCGCCGCCGAGCGAGTTGTCGACTGGGATGGTGGTACGCGGATCGGCGAGTCGATCGAGGAGTTCATCCGTCGTTGGGGTCGCCGAGGCATGAGCCGTGGTGCCACGGTCGTCATCTGCTCCGACGGTCTCGACCGTGGCAACCCGCGGGTCCTTGCGGAATCGATCGAGCGGCTGAGCCGGCTGTGCCACCGCATCGTCTGGATGAATCCGCTGGCCGCGGACATGCCCGACGGCAAGCCGAACACCCTGGCGATGGTGATCGCCGACCCGTTCATCGACGCCATCGAATCCGGCCACGACCTGGCGTCGCTCGAGGACTTTGCCTCCCGACTGGCCGAGATCGGATGATGGTGCGATGACCAAGTGGAGCGTGTCGATTCAAGCCGAGGGAGACCGACCGGTCGAACTCGACGAGGTGGTCGCGCTCGCCGATGCCGTCGCACCGCTCGGCGGCATCGCCAGCGGCGTCGGCGCGCTCGCCTATGGCGCGCAGATCGTGATCGAAGCCGACAGCGCCGACGAAGCGGTCGACCAGGCGATTCCGGCGTTCACGGCCGCGGTCGAAACGGCGGGACTTCCTCCCTGGCCCGTGACCCGCGCCGAGGTCATCGGCGAGGACGACGACTTCGGATTCAACGGATGATCCGGCTCGGCTCGCTGGCGGGCTATCCGTTTGAAGGGCCTCGGGTGTTGGGGGGCTGGACACCACCGTCATCGGCCGCCGTCTATGCCATCCTCTACCTTGCCGACCCGGTGGGGCGCCCCTACGACTATGCGGTGATCGACGTCGACCACGCCGACGATCTGGCCGCCGCTCGCCTGCCGTTCGGACATCCGCGTGCCAAGTGCTGGGAGCGGCGCGCCGGCAGCAAGTGGGATCTCCACATCGCCACCTACGAGGTGCCGGGCGGCACCACGGCGCATCGGGCCCAGATCGCCCAGGAACTGGTCGCGGTCTACAAGCCGGGTTGTGCACCCGAGCAGTACGACCAGGTGTGGGAAGACGAGTGGATCGGCAACTACGACGCCCCGACCACCGGCCCCCTCACCACCAACCGCAACCGCCCCGAAGGCACCTAGTCGCTCGCTGTCGCTCGCTGCGCTCGCTTACGCCCATTCGGCTGGCGCCGAAACGGCCACGGCAGCGGGATGGAAGCGGCGGGAGGTGGTGTGGTTGCGAGGGCCTCCGAGCGAAGCGACATGGGAACCTGGCACCGATGTCGTTTCGGCCACCGCTCCGTGGCCGCGCCACCACACTCCGCTACTTGAAACGACATGGGAACCTGGCACCGCTGTCGGTTACTCGGGGTGGTAGCCGACGCCTTCGTGGAGCCGACTTCGGCGGCTGCCCATAGCGGGCAGCGCCGGCGGGCGTTCGTGGTCCTCGGGTTCCGGTTCGTAGGTCGCACCGGCCACGATGCCCTCGGCCATGCCATAGAGCAGGGGAAGCGCGCCTGCGATCACACCACCCGTGTTGTTGATGCGTTCGAGGCCGGGCTCGACCGCCTCGGCATCGGACTTGATCTTCCAGACCAGATCACGGCATTCCTCGAGCAGGCCGGCCACGCGGGTCAGTTGGCTGCCGACGATGAACAGGTACCCGGCCAGCCCGGCGATCAGCAGGGCGATCAGGATGACAGAGAGAACGACGAGCGTGGTCATGAGCGAACCTTGTCGAGGACTCGGCCGAGGAACAGGTGGTGCTCCAGGCCTTCGGCGAGTACGGCGTCGACCCGTGCGGCCGTCTCACCGATCAGTGCGGTGTCGGCGGTGTTGGCCGAGGCTGCTTCGAGCGTGGCCTTGATCGTGATGACCCGCTGTTCGATGGTGCGGACCAGCATCACCAGCATGGTGAGCAGGGCCACGACGGCGAGCACGACGACGAAGCCGCCGATCACGAGCGCCCACCACAGGTTTTCCTGGGCGTCGGTTAGTGCCAGCAACATGTCAGCCTCCCAACCGGGTGCGGCCCCGGTTCAGCCCTGCGGTGATGATCTCGGCGGACTCGATCGTGGTGTTCAGCCCCTTGAGCCCGTCGGTGTTGGCGACGGCGTCTTCGAGGGCGGCATTGATGTCCGACGCCCGCCCGCCGATCGACTTGGCCAGCAACAGGATCGGCACGACCAGGGCAACGACGGCGACGACGACCACGAGCCCGACGACGATGCCGATCCAGAGGCCGGTCGTCGAGGCGCCCTGGGCCACGAACGATTGTGCGATGAAGCTCATGTCAGATCCCCGCAGCGAAGTCGCGGACGGGTTGGAGGCTCGAGTTGACCGCCTGCACGGCGCCGGGCACCGGCGCAGTCTTGTCGGCGATCACCTGCACCCCTCCGACGACCTGCTCCAGTGCGGAGTCGACTGCCCGCAGGTGCAACACGACCCGTAGAAGACCGATCGCCGCAGCGATCACGATGAGTGCCGCGATGATCACGGTTACCCAGGCAACGAATGGCATGGCTGCTCCCCTCTCAGCTCAGCAACTTGCCGACCGGGCCGGCATAACGAACGGCACCGTCGGCAACCTCTTGGATCGTCGTCCCGGTGGTGGACAAAAGGTCCGGCGTGTTGTCGAGCTCTCCGGCGAGGGCGACCCCACCGTCGAGGATCTCGTCGCTGGCCTTACGAATACGCTCGAGCGCGCCGAGCACTCGGCTCAGCAGTGCGAGCGCGACCGGCACGACGACCAGGAGCAGAACTAGATTTCCGATCCACCAAAGCATGGGATCACCTCAGGGTTGAGCGAGTCGGGACTGTCGGTGTGCTCAGTACCGGCAGCGTTGTGAGCGGAGCGAACAAGGCGGACTTCCCTCAGACGAGCTCGGGGTTGTAGGGCAGGAAGAAGCGGCGGAACAGCCGGGTCAGACCCATGCGCATCGCCCGAAGGCCGATCGCCAAGCCGCCGGCGCTCGCGCTGTTGGCCGACGCGACGGCGTCGGGATCCTGTCCCGCCTGAATTGCCGCCAGTCGGTTCTGCACGTTGACGGCAAAGTCGTCGAGCAGGACCGCCGTGATGTCGCCGACCAGGCCTCGGCCGTACTGCGCTGCCGCACCGGACAGCTGGAGGTCCATGGCGACATCGACCTTGGTGCCAGCGCCGGCGGGTGTCAGGCCTGCATTGAGCAGCAGCGCTGCCTGGCCTCGGCCCTTCTTGTCGGCGCCCTCGGCATCGACCGAGATCGTCTTCGCCGCTTCGTCGCGCTCGGTGATCTTGGCGTTGCCGTCGAAGTCGAGCTTGACCGGCCCGAGCCCGATGGCGACATTGCCGGCGTAGTGGTCGGGGCCGACCTCCTCGTTGAGCTCGGTGCCCGGCAGGCACGCGGCGACCTGCGGGATGTCGCCGAAGAACTCCCACACCGCGTCGATCGATTGATCGACCTCGAACTCGTTGGTGATCTGCATCAGGTGCCTCCGTGATCGTTGGCGTAGGCGACCCGGCATCCCGGGCAGCAGAAGTAGTGGGTCTCGCCGTCGATCTCTAGGGGGTGGCTGCCCGGTCCGACGTCGACGGTCATGCCGCAAACCGGATCGGTCGCCGTCTCGACCGGCTCGGGCATGGCCACGGCGGCGGTCAACGCGCCCTGCGCTCGTAGCTGGACGAGCTCGGCGAGGATGGCGACGGCGACTTCCTTGTGGGTCGTGCTGCCGAGGTCGAGTCCAGCCGGGATGCGCATGGCGTCGATCTGGCTCTCGTCGACCGCCTGCTCGAGCAAGTGGGTGCGAATCGCCCCGCCTCGACGTGCCGACGCGACGACGCCGACGTAGGCGGGCGCGGCCTTGGCGGCAGCGAGCAGGATGTCCTCGTCGCCATGTCCCTGGGTTGCGACGACGACGGCCGACCGCTCGCTCAGCAGCCCACTGGTGAAGTCAGGTCCGTCGACCAGCTCGACGTTCCAGTCGAGCGATCCGGCGAGTTCGGACAGCGTGTGGGCCATGGGCGACGAGCCCACGACCACGAGGTGCGGCATGGCCATGACGGGCTCCAGATAGATCTGCAATGCGCCTTCGCTCTGGCATGACATCGCCACCGCGGTCGTGCCCTGCGGAAGTTCGCCGAACCGATCCGACGCGCCGAGAGCGAGAAGCCGAGGCACGCCAGCCTCGAGGGTCGCCAATGCCTCCCGGATGAACACCGGCTCAGCGCATGCGCCACCGATCCAGCCGTACATTTCGCCCGTGGCAGTGTAGATCGCACGCGAGCCGTGCTGGCCCGACGTCGGTCCCTCCCGCCACACGACGGTCGCTAGGACGAATGCCTCGCCGCGGCGCGCCAGGTCGACGGCGCGCTCGAGCACGCCCCAACCCTCGACGCTGCGGGAACCGATCATCAGTCGGTCCTCACCGGAGGTGCACCGGAGATGTCGTTGCCGGTCTGCAGTGCCTCGTAGACCCGGTCGGGAAGCAGCGGCATGTCGATGTTGCGTACGCCGGTTCCCTTCAGCGCGTCCATCACGGCGTTGACGAAGGCGGCCGGGCCGCCGACGGTCGCGCACTCGCCGATGCCCTTCGCCCCGATCGGATGATGCGGGCACGGCGTGACGACCTCGTGCAGCTCGAAGCCAGGGGTCTCCCAGGCGGTCGGTAGCAGGTAGTCCATGTAGTTCGAACCGATGCAGTTGCCGTCCTCGTCGAAGGTGATGAACTGCATGTTCGCCATCGCATATGCCTCGGTGAGGCCGCCCATGATCTGACCCTCGACGATCATCGGGTTGATGCGCACGCCGCAGTCGTCGACCGCGACGACCCGAAGGACGTCCCACACTCCCGTCTCGGGATCGACCTCGACGGTCGCGATGTAGCAGGCGAACGGCCAGGTGAGGTTCGGCGGGTCGTAGTACGCGTTGTTCTCGAGACCCGGCTCCATGCCGTCGGGCACGTTGCTGTACGCCGCCATCGCGCACTCCTGGATCGTCACACCACGGTCGGGCGCACCCCGCACGTGGAACCGTCCAAGCTCCCATTCGATGTCCTCGTCGGAGACCTCGAGGAGGTGGGCGGCGATCTTGCGGGCCTTGGCCCGGATCTTGCGCGACACCATCGAGACCGCAGCGCCGGCGACCGGCGTGGAGCGCGACGCGTAGGTACCCATACCGAACGGTGCGGTGTCGGTGTCGCCCTCCTCGACCACGATGTCGTCGGCCGGGATGCCGAGCTCGTGGGCGACGATCTGGGCCCACGTGGTCTCGTGGCCCTGGCCCTGGGTCTTGGCGCCGGTCCGCAGGATCGCCTTGCCGGTCATGTGGACCCGGAGCTCGGCGGAGTCGAACATCTTGATGCCCAAGATGTCGTATTCGCGGCTGTTGCCGGCACCGAGCGGCTCGGTCATCGTCGAGATGCCGATGCCCAGGAGTGGACCGCGCTCGGCCGCCTCTTCCTTCTGCTTGAGGAAGTCGTCGTAGCCGATGGCATCGAGCCCGATCTGCAAACACTTCTCGTACTGGCCCGAGTCTGTCAGGAAGCCGAAGGGAGTGCGATGCGGGAAGTCGTCGTCGCGCACCAGGTTGATCCGACGGAACTCGGCCTGGTCCATCCCCAGGTCGTCGGCGGCCGCCTGGACCATCCGTTCCTGGAAGTACATGGCTTCGGTCACCCGGAACGAGCAACGATACGCCACGCCGCCCGGCGCTTTGTTGGTATACACGCCCTGCGCGGTCAGGTGCGCGTTGGGGATGTCGTAGCAGGAGAAGGCCGAGTGCATCAGGCCGATCTTGAACTTCGACGGCTGGGCGTCGGAGAAGAACGCACCGTGGTCGGAGTCGGTGTGCATCCGCACGCCGAGGATCTTGCCGTCGTTGCGCAGGGCCATCTCGCCCTTGAGATACACATCGCGACCGAACCCAGTCGAGATCAGGTTGCCGCTCTTGTCCTCGATCCACTTGACCGGACGCTCGAGCAGGATCGACGCCAGGATCGACGCCACGTAGCCCGGGTACACCGGCACCTTGTTGCCGAAGCCGCCACCCAGGTCGGGCGCAACGATGCGGATCATGTGCTCGGGAAGCTCGGCCACGAGCGACACGGCGGCGCGAATGATGTGCGGCGCCTGGGTCGTCATGTAGACCGTCAGCTTCGACGTCGATCGGTCGAAGTCGGCGATCGACCCGCAGGCCTCGATCGGCGACGGATGCGAGCGCGGGTAGTGCATGTCGATCTTGGATACGACGTCGGCCTCGGCGAAGGCCTTGTCGGTGCCCTCGCGATCACCGACGTCCCAGTCGAAGATGACGTTGGAATCCTGATTGACCTTGTCGTCGCGGATCAGCGGTGCGTCATCGGCCAGCGCTTGCTCGACGTTGACGATCGGAGGCAGTGGCTCGTAGTCGACGACGATCGCTTCGCAGCCGTCCTTGGCGATGTACGGGTCGTCGGCGATGACACACGCAACCTCTTGGCCTTGGAAGCGCACCTTGTCGGTCGCCAGGACCGCCTGGGTGTCATACGAGAGCGTTGGCATCCAGGCCAAGTTGCGGGCGGCCATCATCTCGCCGGTCAGCACCAGCCGCACACCGGGGATCGCCCAGGCCGCACTGACGTCGATGTTGCGGATGCGAGCGTGGGCGATCGGGCTGCGGAGGATCTCCATGTGGAGCATGCCGGGCAGCACGATGTCGTCGACATAGTTGCCCTTGCCCCGGATGAAGCGGTTGTCCTCGACCCGGCGACGACTCGCCCCGAGCCCACCGATCTTGATCTCGTCGAGACTCATTGTTTCCTCGCAATCGCGGCGGTATTGCCTCGCCAGCTCTGCTGGCGGATCGGTGACGACGCCGGCAAGCTCGGCGCAGCCGAGCTTGGTAAGCGAACGCAGTGAGCGACGTCTGCGGATTGGTGACTGGCAAGCGTGCGCCTCATTCGGCGTCTCCTGACTCAGCGTCTCCTGACTCGGCGGGGGCGTCGCCCCGCATCTTCTCGGCGGCCCAGAGGACGGCCTTGACGATGTTCTGGTAGCCGGTGCAGCGGCAGAGGTTGCCGGCGAGCGCCCAGCGGATGTCGTCCTCGTCCGGGTTCGGATTCTCGTCGAGGAGCGCCTTGGCGCTCAGCATCATGCCGGGCGTGCAGAAGCCGCACTGCAGCCCGTGCTCGTCCTTGAACCCCTCCTGGACCGGATGCAGTTCGCTGGCGGTGGCCAGACCTTCGACCGTCGTCACCTCATGCCCGTGTGCCTGGACGGCGAACACGGTGCAGCTCTTGACCGGCTGACCATCGAGCAACACGGTGCACGCACCGCAGTTGGTCGTGTCACAGCCGGTGTGGGTGCCGGTCAGGCGAAGGCCGTTGCGCAGAAGGTGGGCCAGCAGCAGGCGGGGCTCGATGTTGGCCGCCCTGCGCTCACCGTTGACCGTCAGCTCAACCCGGCGGCGGGGAATCTCGGCGCCGACGCCGACCGGGACTTCCTCGAACAAACTCATGTCAGGCTGCCTTCTGCTGGGAGCGTTGGACGTTGGCGAGGATGCGCTTCACGAAGGTCTCGATCACGTGGCGCTTGTAGGTGGCGCTGCCTCGGTGGTCGCTACGGGGGTTCGCCACCCCCGATGCGAGGCGGGCGGCTTGGTCGATCGAGTCGTCGTCGAGCGAGCTACCAACCAGCGCCGCGGCGGCATCGGTGGCGTTGATCGTTGATGCGCCGACTCCGGTCAGGCCGATGCCGGCCTTGCCGACGCTCGAACCATTCATCTCCAGGGCGACGGCGACACCGGCGGTGGCGAAGTCGCCGACCCGGCGCTCGAGCTTGAGGTACCCGCCGGCGCGGGTGCCGCTGGCCGCAGGGATCACCGCTTCGATGGCGATCTCGTTCTCGGCCAGCACGGTCTGGAACGGTCCGGCCACGAAATCGTTGACCGGGATCGTGCGCCGACCGTTCGGCCCTTCGGCCACGATCGAGCCGTCGAGGGCAACCATGCACGACGCCCAGTCCCCCTGAGGATCCGCGTGACAGACCGAGCCGACGAAGGTGCCCCGGGTTCGCACGATGGGGTCAGCGACGAGGGGAGCCGCCGATGCCAAGAGGGGTTGATCGCCGACGAGCGTGCTTGACTTCTCGAGCTGGGCATGCCGGCACAGCGCACCGATGTGATAGCTGCCGTCGGAATCGGCCCGGTGATAGTCCAGGCCGGGGATGTTGTTGATGTCGACCAACACCGCCGGCGAGGCGAAGCGGAGCTTCATCATCGGGATGAGGCTCTGCCCGCCGGCGAGGACCTTGGCGTCGTCGTTCGCCGAGAGCAGCGCGATGGCCTCGGCCACCGAGGTCGGTGCCTCGTACTGGAATCGTGAGGGGTACATGGGGCTCCTCTGCTCCTACTGACCTTCGGGATCGGGGACGGCGCGCGGCATCGAGTCCTCGTCGGGGTCGGGGCGCTTCTCCTGATGCGGCGGCCACGGCCCTTGCACCGGCTGGCTGGCGACCTTGAGGTGGTCGATCAGCTGCGGCCATGCCCACACGGTCGGGCTCGGCCCGTCCTTGGGTGTTTCGGCAATCAGTTCATAGAGGCGCGGATTGCCCGCGCTCTCCCCCGATGACTCGATCGGCATGGCTCCCCCTGTGGCGTCTCCCCAGACGCGGTAGATGGGTTTTAGCACGAAAGCGGCAGGTCCTCGGTGCCGAACGAGCCTTTTGCGGGTTGGTGGCTTCTTGCGGCCTAGCGTCTGCCTGATGGAGGATCTTCGCTCGGCACTCGAGGCCTGCGTTTCCGAGCCGGAGCGCGCTCGATCGCTTCCGCCGGCCGCCTACGTCGATCCCGATGTGTCGGCATGGGAGGAACAGGCCGTGTTCCGAGCAGGCTGGGTCGGGGTCGGTCGATCGGATCGCTGGGCGCCGGGCTCGATCGCACCGGTCTCGTTGGGGTCCGTCGGGTTGGTGGTCTCTCGAGACGCCGACGGCGCGCTGCATGCGATGGCGAACACGTGTCGCCATCGCGGCATGGAGATCGTGAGCGAAGCGGCGGAGTGCTCACGGTTCCGCTGCGGCTTCCACGGATGGACCTACGACCTCGACGGCCGGTTGGTCGGTGCTCCGCAGATGCATGGTGCCAAGGGGTTCGATCGGGCTGACCATGGCTTGGTGACGTTTGCGTGCGAGGAGCGCTTCGGCTTCGTGTTCGTGTCGCTGGAGGAAGCACCGGGTTCGGTGGACGACGCGCTGGCGGACTTCGCTGACGTCCACGCACCCTGGCCGCTGGAGTCGCTCGTGACGACCCGGCGCCGCGAGTTCACCGTCGAGTGCAACTGGAAGGCGTTCGCCGAGGTCTTCAACGAGTATTACCACCTGCCCTACGTGCACCCGGACAGCATCGACGACTCCTACGACGAGCCCGACCCGGCCGAGCGGGTGGCCGGCGACTTCACGACCCAGTTCGGGCCGACGAGCAAGACGGCGAGTCTGCTGGACGATGCGCGGTCGACCGCATTTCCGTTGATGCCCGGGCTGATCGGCCGGGAGGCTGCGGGGGTGCGATACACGTGGCTCTTCCCCACGCTCGTGACGGCGATCGGCGTCGACTGCATGTGGATGTACGAGGTCTACCCCCACGGTCCGAACCGATGCCGCTGCGCGCAGGTCGTCGCGTTTCCGCCCGAGACCGTCGCGCTCTCGGACTTCGCCGAACGGGCCGAGGCGTATTACGAGCGGTTCGACGTCGCCATCGACGAGGACATCCCGGTGTTGGAGGCACAGCAGCGCGGCATGCGGTCACCGTTCGCCGCGCAGGGCCCGTTCTCGCATCTGGAACCGAGCGTGGCCATCTTCGCCAACTGGTACGCCGAGCGGATGCTGACGGTGAGCTAGGCCGCGACCGACACCACGCTTCCGTCGCGCTGTACTGGCACTCGCCGCACCACCGGCGACGCCGCATAGTCGGACGGACCGCACAAGAAGGCCGACATCCCGCGATGCGGCCTCGGCGACGGCGAACTGCCGACCGGTCGATCGAATCGCAGGCCGAGCGAATCCCAGTGGCCCGTCGATTCGAGTACCTGGCACACGAAACCTGTGCAGGTCGTGCGCCACGCGCCGAGGGCAATGGCGGCTAGAGCGACGACGGGAAACGCCAACCTTGCAAGCGGGCGAACCGCGTAGTGGTCGACCGCGCGGACGTTTGCCCAGAGATAGGTGAGTCGACCGAGGCCCATCGAGTACCACATCCGCGTGTCGAGCCTGGTTCGGGCTTCGTCGACGATGGACTCGGCGCCGCGATCATCCACTGGCAGGACGAGGACCTCGATGTCCTCGAACGTCTCGAGGACCTCAACCATCGGCCGCGCCCGGACACCGGACAGGCCGACCTCGATCACCGAAGGGCAGCCATCGACGAGCGCGTAGATGCCAACATGGCTGCTCGGGAGACCAAGCGCCTTGGCGACAGAATGACGCCGAGGAGGTCCGGGATAGGAGATCAAATCGCCTTCCCGGACCTCGCGCAGCGCCACGGGTGAGTTCCCGTGCGCCACCGTCAGCTCGCGTTGGAGGATCGCCCTGGGCAACCCCGGCCGGGGCAGCCAGGCCATGCGCCGGGGCAGCCCGGCCAATCGCCACCATGGGGCGGCTCCGGGACGAGAGGTGTTGCGGTCATCGAGATGGTGTTCATCGAGTTTCCTTTCTTGCCAGACGGCAGCCGTGTGCCGCCGTTCACAACCATCTGCATCGGAGTCAGTACCCAAAAATAAGGAAAATCTAACCCAAAATAGGGAGGAATGACCAAGAGGGCCGGATCACGCAATCTGCGGAGAATCTGGACACGGCCACGAACTCGTCGACGACGTCCTGAGTCCACCGCGGATGGATCACTACGATTCCTCCGACCGCAGACCGCGAGGGGAACGTGATGAGTGAAGACCGCAGCATGATCGAGCGGGGTCTCGAGATTCGGCGCGAGGTGCTCGGCGACGACTACGTCAACAAGGCGACGGCGTCGAAGACCGAGGTGCAGGCCAAGTTCCAAGACCTCGTCGCCGGCATGTGCTGGGGCGAGGTGTGGGGTCGCGAAGCGCTGAGCCGCCGCGAGCGGAGCCTGATGAACATCGTCATGCTCACCGCGCTGAACCGGCCGCACGAGGTTGCGCTGCACGTGCAGGGCGCACTCAACAACGGGCTGACGACTGCCGAGGTCGAAGAAGCGATCCTCCACACGATGCCCTACTGCGGCATCCCAGCGGCGATCGATGCGATGCGGACCGCCCGGCCGATTCTCGACGCAGCCTCCGACGACACCTGACCCCTACGGCGGCCCGCTGGACCGAGCCTCAACCAGCGTCGTCGAGCGTCGGTAGCTGCACGAGCAGTCGTTCCGCCGCGGCAACGAGGCTGGCAGCGGCTGGCCACACCGCGTGCAGCGTTCGTTCGATCACCAGGTCGTCGACGTCGACCCGCACAAGCGCACCGGACTGCTCGTAGAGCGCGACTGCCAGCGTGCTCAGCACAGCTGGCGCATCACCCTGCTCGACGACGGACCGCACCGCCGCCGTCGACCCCATCTCGACCGCCGTCTTCGGTGTGTCGACCCCGAGTTCGCGAAGCCGCTCCTCCAACGCAACCCTGGTACCCGAACCCGCTTCGCGCATGACCAGCGGCGTATCGGCGAAGGCCTCGAACGAGACTCGGCGTCGGCGGGCCCAGGGATGTGACGGAGCGACCACGACAACCAGTTCGTCGGTTGCCACGGCCTGCGCCTCGAGCCCGTCCGCCACGATCGGCGTCTCCACGAAGCCGAGATCGCAGCCTTCGGACATCAGCCGCTCGACGACCGAGGCGCTGTTGAGGACCTCGAGGGCGACGGCATCGTCGGGGTGTTCGCTCCGGTACCGGGCGATCCAGCGAGGAAGTAGATATTCGGCGACCGTGTAGCTGGCGGCGATCCGGAGCGGTCCGCGGCCTGCCTCGCTCAACGCCGCGAGCGAGGTTGCGAAGTCCTCCGCCGAATGGATCAGCGCCTCGGCCCACTCGGCGACGAGCATGCCTTCGGTGGTCGGCGTCGATCCGGACGGACCGCGATCGAGGAGACGGACACCGAGTTGGCGTTCGAGCACGCGCATGCGTTTCGAGACCGACGGCTGTGACACGCCTCGCGCGCGTGCAGCCCGACTCAGGCTGCCGAGCCGTACAACCTCGACCAGCAGATCGAGACTCTGCAGGTCGGGGAACGTCACCGGCAGCATGGGGCTCCTCGACGATGCGTGCGACTCCATGCAGGGCATTCCACCCGGTTATGACCTTCGAACCACCTTCGGTCTACCCGTCGTCGGCGTCCCGGATGACGATGACCACGATGCAGGTCTCCCATAGCCACTTGGTAAGTGAGGCTAACAACGCAGGCCGTCAACGGACCTCCGGGTCCGTGACAGGTCTGGGCCTTGCGTTGTCAGCAGCCACCCTCGCGACCGCTCTCGCGTCGATCACCCCGATCTCCGCACTCGTCCTCGCACTGATCTCAGGCGCCATCGTCGGCAACGCGCTCGATACGGCACCCGCTTCGCGCCGCCACCTGGACACCCGCGTCCGGCCGGGCCTCGGCCTCGCCGGCAAGACGGTGCTTCGCATCGGCGTTGTCCTCCTCGGACTGCGTCTGTCGCTGCGGACGCTGCTCGACCTCGGCGCCGGCACGATCGCCATCGTCGTGGGGACGGTCGTGGTGACCTTCTTGGGCGTCCAGAACCTGGGACGTCGGCTCGGACTGAGCCGGGATCTCTCGCTCCTCGTGGCGACTGGGTTCTCGATCTGTGGCGCATCGGCCATCGCTGCGGTCAAGGAGTCCACCAGCGCACGGGACGAAGAGGTCGCCGCCTCGATCGGCCTCGTGACTGCCGCCGGCACGCTCTCGCTGATCTCGCTGCCGATCCTGGGCGAAGTCTTCGCGCTCCGAGACGAGCACGTCGCGATCTGGCTGGGTGCGGCCATCCAGGATGTCGCTCAGGTGGTTGCTGCTGGCTCGACCCAGGGCGCCGAACTGCTCGCGATCGCGGTCGCGGTGAAGCTGACCCGGGTTGCCCTCCTCGCACCCATCGTCGCCGGGGTAAGTCTCCGTCGATCCGACACGTCGGGCGGGGCCAACGGGCCGATCCTCCCCTGGTTCGTGGTGGGCTTCGTGATGATGGTCGTCGTCCGCACGGCAATCCCTCTCGGTGACGATGTGCTTGCGCTCGCGCGCACGGTCGAGAAGTTCGTGTTGGCCGTTGCGATGGTCGGCCTCGGCTCGGGCGTACGAGTCCGGGCCATGCGATCGCTCGGCGCTCGACCGATCCTGCTGGGCGCTATGGCCTGGATGGTCGTTTCGGGGGCCAGCCTGACCGGACTCGTCCTGGTTGGCTAGCGGCCATGGAAGGCGCCCTTGCAGGGGTGAGCAAGCTAGCTTGACAGCACCACCGGAGGACGTGCGAGGACGGATGTGACCTCGGCCGAATCGCCGAAAGCCACCCAAGCGATCGATCCGGAACCGCGCGTGTCCGGCGGCGCATCGGTCGCTCGCAGCCCACTCGCTCGAGCCGGTTGGACGCTCCTCGGCCTTCTCGCTGTGGTCGTCGGCGGGATCGGCGTCGTCGTGCCGGGTCTGCCGACAACGGTCTTCTTCATCGTTGCGGCTTGGGCTTTCTCGAAGTCGAGCCCCCGCCTCGAAGCCTGGGTGCTGGGGCTGCCCAAGATCGGCCCGATGGTGCAGGACTACCGCGACGGCAAGGGCATGCCGCGTCGCGTGAAGATCGTGGCGATTTCGATGGTGGTCGCCTTCTGCAGCTTGAGCATCTGGGCGGTGGATCAATGGTGGATGCGCCTGCTGATCGCGGCGCTCGCGTTGATCGGCATCGCCGTCATCCTCCGCCAGCCGACCAAGCAAGACGAACCCGCGAGCTGACCCAGGGAGCGCCCGCTGCGGGCCTCGGTGCTACCTTCGGGGCGAGCCTCTGGGGATCGGCTCGTACAAGGGGGAAGCATGCCGGTGATGGTTCTGGCGTTCTACGGAGCGTTGGTGATCTGGGCAGGAATGCTGGCGATGGCGTTGCGCACGTCGACGTATCGCAACTTTCTGTGGTTCGGCATCGGCCTGATGGTGTTCCTGAACCTCGGCTACTTCATCCGAGGCCAGGGCGACGCGATCGCCTTCTTTGTCAGCCTGTACGACGTTCTGGACAATCTCGGCGTCTCAGCTGGCGAGGAGCTTCCCGCCGCGCTCGCGACGTGTCCGGACAACGCGTGCAGCCAGTGGGGCGACACCTACGACGCACACCCGGCGTGGGGCGTGGCGTTCCACGAGCGCTTCGCCGACGGGCCCAGCACCCGCAAGGGCCTGTTGTACGTCCACATTGCCTTCAACTCGATTGCGCTGATCCTCGCCCACGTGCAACTCGCTCGCCCAGGAACGGGAGGCGCAGCGAATGCTGCCCGCCATCGAATGATCGGACGCATCGGCTTCGGCGCGGTCACTCTCGGCACACTGGCGGCGGTGCTCCTGGCCGGCGAACACACGACCGTCGACGAATACGGCGGAGCGTGGGCGACGCTCGGCTTCTGGTTCATGTCGCTGTGCGTCTACGGCTGCGCGGTGCCGACCGTGTTGACGGCTCGACGTGGTGACATAGCGTCGCACCGGGTGTGGACGATTCGCTACCTCGGCGCGATGTGGGGCGCCTTCTGGCTGTTTCGCGTGATGCTGTTCGTCCTTGATCCCTTGCTGCGCAACATCGAGTCGGCGGCGATCCTGATCTGCATCTGGTTCTCGGCCCCGCTCGGGATTCTGATCGCCGAGCGCTTCCGCACGCGACGCCGAACGAAGATCGATGTTCGGCCGGAAGAACCGACCCCAGCGTCGGTCTAGGACGATCCGCGGGAGGCCGGCGGCCACGGACCGACCCGACGGGCACCGAGTGAGCGAAACAGGTTCTCCGATGCGACGTTGCCGTCGGTGATCGCGGCGCCGACCTCGACCGCGCCGCGCTGCCCCACGACCGCGACTGCATGGGCAACGAGCGCGGTTCCGAGACGCCGACGCTTGTGGTTCGCGGCCACCACGATCGGGTCGACGTAGAGCCGATCATCGACCTCGACGACGCAGCAGAACGCGATGGGTCGGCCGCCATCTCGGACGACCCAACGCAAGTCATCCGGTGCCGCAGCCATGTAGTGGTCGATCGCGCCACGGGCTTCGACCATCGTCTCGCCCTCGTCGTCAACCGTGCCGGCGTAGGCGTCGAGCATCAGTTCGGCCAATGCCTCGTGATCCTGCGGTTCGATTGCCTGGGCGTCGACCGCCTGGACTGACGCGACGAGCGGCAACGTCAGCCGGTACTCACTCCGGGTCCGCTCCTCCGCCACGCGCAAACGGTAGCCCGGCCAACCGGTCGATATCGCGGTCGATCGCGAGGCGTCCTTCGTCGCCCTCCTCGACGTAGAAACCGACCAGCCCAACGACGTGCCCGGAACGATTGCGTACCGGGAACTTCGACGTGCGGATCACGAAGCTGGTGCCATCCGGGCGGGTCTGGGATTCGCGGCGATCGATGACCGCCTCGCCACGCGTCAGGACGGCGAGGTCGTCGTAGCGATAGTGAAGCGCCTCGTCGATTCGGTGGAGGTCGAGGTCGCGATGGTCGAGGACGTCCGTGCGACTCGACGCACCGACCCGTCGCCAATGGCTCTCGCTGGACCAGACGATACGACCATCGCGGGCCTTGACGAACACCGGCATCGGGACCACGTCGAGGGTCTGCAGAAACAGCGAGCCCGAAGGGGACTCGTGGTCGATGATCTCACTGATGCAGTCGACGTCGGCTGGTAGCCGAAACAGCGTTTCCGTTGCCCCGTCGATGGTCGTCGGATCGGCGTCCAGGCCGCCGAAGGGCGTCTTCGAAACGCCTTCTCGGACGAGGTCGATTGCCAGCTCGGGTTCGACCGCCGGCGAGAAGAGGAAGCCTTGACCGCGATCACAGCCGATGGCCTGCAGCATCTCGAGTTGTTCGGCGCGTTCGATGCCCTCGGCGACGACCTTGAGATGCAACGAGTGCGCCAGGTCGATCACCTTTTCGACGATGATGCGATCGGTGGTCAGCCGGTCGGCCTGGTCGAGGAAGCACCGATCGACCTTGAGCTGGGTGAGCGGCAGCCATCGCAGCGTATCGAGCGACGACCAGCCGGTGCCGAAGTCGTCTATGGCCAGACCCACGCCGAGCCGCGACAGCTCGGCGAGGTTCGCCGACGGCACCGACGTCGAGTCGATGAAGTTGCGTTCGGTGATTTCGAGCGTGAGTTGGCGCGCCTCAACGCCGGACGCCCGGAGCTGCTGGTCGAGGCGAGCGCCGAACGTCGGGTCGCCGAGGCTGGCCGCAGTCACATTCACGGTCACACCAACCGGATCGCCCGCGTCGTGGCAACGGGCGACGAAGCCCAGCGCCTTCTCGATCATCCGATGCGTGAAGCGACGCGAGAGACACGGCTCGTCCTCGATGCGCGGGATGAAGTGACCAGGGCCGATCACCTCGCCCGGCGCTGTCCGCAACCGGGCGAGGCCCTCGAAGCTGCGCACCTCGAGTGTCCGCAAGCAGACAATCGGCTGGAACCAGAGTTCGAAGGCGTCACGGTGAAGCGCCGCCTCGATCTCGGCCAACGTCAGAGAGTGCATTCCATCGACCTTGTCGGAGAGTTGTGCCGCCGGGATCACGGAAATCTCAAGTGAGAGAGAAATTCCATCGGCGGAACCGTAGCACGACTGCACACGTGTGCAACGCTTCGAACCCGTCTCACCGCATCACCGCCCGTGTGCCGCCGGCGCGGTGATCGAGGCGGCCGTTGAGCGATCACCGCCGCGTGACGATCCAGCGTCGAAGCCAAAGCTTGCGTGCGCCGACAGCAGCGCCGACGATGCCGGCGAGCCATCCCGGCGCACCGAGGATCGTGGCGATCCACCCTGCACCGGCGGTGGCCAACAGAACCGTGGTCGCGTGCCCGATGGCGGGTTCGAGTGCGAGTTGGCGGGTCGGGTGGCGGCGGAGGGCTCCGAGTGCCGAGACGATTGTCACGGCCGCTGTCGCCAGCACGATGTCGCCCGCAACGGCCAGCACGACCGCGACGATCAGGCCGATTCCGATGTAGGTACGCACGGCCGCGGGATGATGATCGGGGGCACAGTCGA
Organism: Actinomycetota bacterium; assembly: GCA_039028435.1. Lineage (GTDB taxonomy): Bacteria > Actinomycetota > Acidimicrobiia > Acidimicrobiales > UBA10347 > UBA10347. Next base: position 215,861 of record JBCCIC010000001.1, read on the forward strand.
AGCCGACTTCAGGTGGTGCAGCCGACACGATGTGGCGGCGGTTGTACGTGATCACCCAGTACATGGCTTCGAGCCCGGCACGCACCGGCCGCGTACGGCCGATGCGTTCGAGCACGGGAACCGACTCGCCGACGACGCTCAAGATGCCGTCCATCCCGTAGCGCACCGTGCCCGTCGCCGGGTCGTGCAGCGGAATGAAGTGGCGAGCGCGATCGAGGTCCAGGTCGTCGAGCGTCGCGTCGTCGATGGTGCTGAACGCCGCACGATCCGCCCACCCGAGTCCGGTGAAGACTGCGGTGTAACCGCGACAGAGCGGGCAGCAATCGTCGTAGAGAAAGCGGGCTTCGGCGGTGGTCATCTCGGCCTCCTGTGGTCGTCTTCGAGAGACAGTTTGAGCGTATGCTCAACTTAAGCAATCGCTCAAACAATGTCAACCCCCGGCGGCGTGGGCGACCGTTCGGCCCAGCCCGGTGTCGGCCCGTAGGGTGTCGGCATGGGGATCATGGAGCAGGCCGAGCAGGCGTTGACCGAGGTCGAGCGCGTCTCTGCCGAGGAGGCGGTCGCCCGCCGGGGCGACGACAAACTCGTGTTCGTCGATGTGCGCGATATCCGGGAGGTCGAACAGACCGACACCATCGAGGGTTCGGTGCACGCGCCACGAGGAATGATCGAGTTCTGGTTCGATCCGGGCAGCCCGTATCACCGGGAGATGTATGCCGACCCGGACACGACGTTCGTGCTGTTCTGCAACGGCGACCCGCGGTCCGCCCTGTCCGCCAAGGCGTTGCAGGACCTCGGCATTGGCAACGTGGCGCAACTCGCCGGCGGGATGCCCGCATGGCGCGAAGCCGGCGGACCGACCGTGGAGAAGAAGCGCCGAAGCTGACGCGCTAGTCGCCCTCCGGACGGAACGGTCCGTACTGGGTGAATGCGTCGTCGAGCAGTCGGGCCGGGTCGCCTTCCCAGTCGAGCGCTTCGACCTGTGAACGAGTTCGCCGGCCGGTGACACTGCGCAGGAAGTCAGTCGGCGTGGTCTGCAGATGGAGCGGCGCCGAGCCCTCGGTTGGCGCTGTCGCCTCGCCGTCGAGTGTGATCGTCAGCGCGATGTCGCAGGCTTTGGCCGCACGTTCCTGGAGCAGCGGCACGTATCGCTCGCAGCCGGCGAGCGTCGCTTCGATCGGTGGCGGGGAGACCGAGTCGATGGCCTCGGCGATGTCGTGGGTGTGTACGGCCAGATCCGCCGTCAGCCCGAGCGCGTAGACCTCGCGTCCCTCGAAGTAGTCGGCGATCCCGTCGGCGTTGTTCGCCCACTCGTCGCAGATCTCACCGAGCGTCATTCCGCGCCGCTCCCCCACCTGCCGAGCGGTCATTTCATCGGTGCCGAGCGGTGGCTGCACACCCGCGAGTAAGTCCGCGACCAGACCGGACACGTGCGCCACGACGTCAGACACGCTCCATCCCGGACAGGTCGGAACGGGCGCACCCGCCTCAACCTCATCGAGCACCCGCAGCTCCGCGATAAGCCGGTCACGAGCTGCGGCATAGAGGTCGGTCGGGTTGGACATGCCTCGCACGGTACGCGCCAACTCACCATCGGGGTCAGTCAGCAGACCTCGAACCGCCCGCCGACGCAGCGGTCGACTTCCACACCGACTAGACGAAGACGCCGGTTGTCTCCACAAGTACGCCCGTGAGAAGTGGGAAGACAATGGCCACTGTCTGCTCGACCCACGCGCTCGCCGACGATGTGAGTCCGAGCTTCACGCCCAATTCGTTGCGCCGAGCCACGCGCTCAAGCTCTTTCGGACCGATCGGCTGTCCGGGCCGAGAAACACGATCCCCGCCATCATCGGGTGCTTCGAGGAGCGCCCGGCTCCCGATCCGCTCGGAATGCAGCAGCGCCGGGCCGGCGACCGCGGCGAGCAACAATGCAAAGAAGAAGCCGAGTATGACGGTGACAATGCCCACGTGTTCTTCCGTCACGCCGCCAAGCTCGGCAACCTCAAGGTTGAGCGTGATCGCGCCGTGAGTTGCCAGTCGCTTGACGTTCAACGCGACCATGACGGCAACGGCCACTGCGAAGATTGCCGACAACAGGACGACCGTCAGACGTGCCCGGAAGCGGACGTACCGGACACGAGCGTGCAGAACCACCCAGTGCGACCGCTTGTCCCGCAACCCCTCGAGGTCGATGTTCATCGTCTCGAAGAGGATGCCAGCCGCGAGCCCGACCGCAATCGTCACCAGCACGATTGCGATGCAGAGGTGCAGTTCGCGACCTTCCTCGCCTGCGGCCACAAAGGAAAGCAGCCCGACCAAAAGGGCGAACCCGATCGCCGGAGCGGCAATCGAGTCACCGACGAGATCAAGCTCATAGTCCGGGTCAAGCCGGCGGATCTCTCGAGTCGTCTCGTCTCCCAGCTGCTGCCGCAGCACTACGAACCGATTCGGTCGGTGCCGGATGGCCCAAAGTGCGCCGATGGCAAGGGTTGAGATTGACCCGAGCGCAGCGATTGCCATGACACTGACGGTCGCCTCACCCAAGCGACTCCCGTCCCACAGCGTGCATTCGGCCCGCCTGCCCTCGTCCGCATTGGCTTCGATCACGACCTCACCCCGGGCATATTGAGGGATGCCTACGTGGTCGGAGCGAAAGCCTCGGTAGAGATCCTCTGCGGGCCCGCAGATGCCCGGAGTCTGGCTCGCTCCATCGTCGTCTCTCGATGAGGGGGCCTCCGTCGAGTCCTGATCGCTCAGCTTCGTATCGATGCGAGCAATGTCCTCGTTGCTGAGTACGCCGTCGTCGTACAGATCTGCAAACTGGCTACGAACGATGCCGTCGTTGACGAACGCTCCAAGAGCCATCAGCACAATTGCCACGGCAGCGGCTACCACGGAGGTGATGATCACGTTGCTCGGCTCGAAGGCCCTTCGCAGTTCACTCGCTTTCAACTCAGCCTCGAGGACATTTGACCGTCCTGATGCCGGCGTTGGTTGCTCGTCTCGGACATCGACGCCCGTAGCTTCGTCGCCTGGATTGCTCTCCTCAGCCATTGTGCTCCCCACGGCCACAGTGACGGATCCACGGGCGGCGGGTCAGCGCGATGGTGCGCAGAACAACGATGCAGATTCGCCTGATGCGAAGCGGGCAACCGTTGCGCTTCGGTTTGCTCGATTCGGCGACAGCGCGACACGTTTTTGAGAGGTCAACCAGCTTCGTCGCTCAGGCCGTCACCGCGTCCGGTCCTCCCCGGCAGCGGACGAGACGGCTGCGGTCGACCGGAACGCGCCGGGGGTCGTCCCGGACACTCGTTTGAACCAGCGTCCGAACTGACTTGCGTCGGCGAAGCCGAGGGCAACGGCAATGCTCGCCGCGCTGTCGCTCGTCTGGAGTAAGCGGCGGCGCGCCTCGGTCAGCGTCCGCTCGGCGATGAGATCCTTGGGGCTGTAGCCGAGGCGCTCCGCAGTGACGGCGCTGAGGTGCGCGGCACTCACGCCGAGCTGTTCAGCGTGGCTCCGGACCGAACGGCGATAGCCACCCTCGGCGTCGATCGATTCGAGGAAGGCATCGACCAGGTCGGCATCGCGCGACGTCGGATCCATCGCCGGAGCCCAGGTGCACAGCTGGACGACCAACGCGCTGACGTAGGCCGACGTCACGGTGCCGCCGGTGTCGTCTTCCTCGAATCGACGCTTGGCCGCGTAGGCCAACACGTCGATCGTCGACGCCTCGGAGTGCGGAATCGGGATCGGCCCGGCTCGCTCGAGATGGCGCACTTGGCGAGCGACTTCGTCGACCGAGCCCGACTTCAACCCGATGACCCACAGCGAGAGCGGACCGGTGACCAGCCATCGATGGAGCGCTCCCGCCGGCACGACGAACGCGGCGGGAGCGTCGAACTCGATGCTGCGATCATCGACCTCGAGTACCCCGGACCCGTCGATGAGATACAGCTCCGGGTGGGGGTGCCGGTGCAGATCGGTGACGATCGGCGGCGTTGTGTCCATGTCCGCCCACGTCGCGCTCCCAACGTAGATCGGCAGGAACGGGAACCCGTAGGACGGCACCTCGGTTGCCACGACAACCTTCTAGCAGAGGTCAGCGCGCCTCGACCCGCCGGAACCGCCGGGCTCCGGCGAGCATCATGCCGCCGCCGGCGAAGAGCGTTGCACCGACGATGGCGAGCGCCGTCGAGGAGGAACCGGTGAACGCCAACTCATCGGGTGCACCTGGCGCGGGCTTGACGGACAGCGATGCGTAGCCACCGGCGATCGGGTACGAACCGACGAAGTCTTGGTAGACGTCGCTCGCCGTGAAGTCGGCGTCGGTGGCGATGGCGGCGAACTTCTCCTGGCTCTCGTAGACCGTCATGCCGACGGCGAAGGGCTGCCCGGTCGCCGACACCCATTGGTACTCGGCGAGCCAGCCGTCCTGCTCGGCGAGTGCGGCGAGGTAGGCGTCGCGGGCGGTCTCGTAGGCGCCCTGGTCGAAGTCGTCGTAGGAGGACAGGTCACGCCAGGCGACCTCCAGGACCTGACCCGGCTCGGTCGCGATCCGGGTGATGTCGACGGGCGCTCCGTCAAGCGGCGTGAGCAGATCGAAGAACTCGCCTTCGAAGGTTGGGAAGTACGCCGAAGTGAGCGCTTCGTCGACCGACGATGCCGCGGTCTGGAACTCGGCGAGGGAGGTACCAGAGGTCATGCCGATGAAGACCGGCGGCTCCGGCTGGGAGAACGTCAGGAAGGAGATGAACGGCTCGAACTCGCGATCGGCGGTGATGCCGGGCTGGGCTTCGAGGTCGGCGACGTACGCGTCACGCGTCGCTTCGAACGTCGCTTGGTCTGCCGTCACCTTGCGCACGACGAGCGCGGTGACCGGACCATCGGCTTGGGCGTCAGCGCGGGGCCCGACGCCGATGACGAGCAAGGCGCCGAGCGCGAGGAGGACGATTTTGCGGAGGTGCTGGTGCATGCACCAACCGTGCACGTGGTCGGCCACCGGCACATGAGCGAGACCTCACGAAACGTGGACGATCGGACGAACGGGATCGTTGAATTCACCTGCGCATCGAGTCACGGCCAGGCTCCGACGCCGCTTGATCGACCGAGGCGACTTCGGTGCAACGACGTTTCGTCAGCCCGGATCCTCGACGCGGCCGGCTTCGATCTGCTCGTCGGTCGCATCGGGACCGGGCCAGCAGCGGTTGTCCTCGAGCAGGATTTCCCACGGGTCACACTCCGGGCCGTCACCGAAGTCCGCTGCGACGACCCCTGGCCCCACGCACCAATCCGCTTCGACGAAGCCGGCGACGCATCGGGCGATGATCAGTGCGTCGACGATGTCGGCTCGACCGTCGTCGTTCACGTCGGCGCCGAGCGTGCTGATCGCATCGCTGCCCTGCTGCGCCCCGACGCCGCACAACAGCTCGCCCGGCCGGACGGCCACCTCGAACTGCGCCGTGACCATGGCGTCGACGATGTCCACCTCCCCGCTGCAGTCGGCGTCACCCACGATGGTCGCGTCCACCACGTTCGGGGGCACGACGGGGCTGGCGACGAAGCCGATCGTCACGTCGCCCGCAACGTCCTGCACCACGTCGGTCGGAGCGACCTCGAACCCCGGTTGTGGATCGACCATTGCCGTGACGGAACACCCCTCGTACAACTCGAACGAGAAGCTCCCGCCGCCGGCGGCGACGAGGCCGGCGATCTCGACGATGCCCGGGTTGGCGATGAAACACGGCCTCGCCGCGCTGGCCCGAACTGACCAGTCGGCGTTCGGCGTCCCGTCGGCGACGTCGACGCTGATGGTGACGGTGCGCTCCGAGACCTCGAACGACCCGGCATCGCAGCCGATCGCCCCGGCTGGCGTGCGCGGCTCGCCTCGCTGGTCCGACGTCAGGGCGCCGTCATTGGACAGCGCAATCGGCACGTCGGTGCAGGTGCCGGCGCCGAACGCGGGCGAATCCACCGTGATGGCCCGAGTCTCGACACAGCCGAAGTCGATGGTGCTCGGTTGCCCGGCGGCACCGGCGACGAACCCGACCGCCTGTTCCGCACCGCACCCGTTGTCCGCCAACGGCGCGAGCGTTGCATCGCCGCCGCCGAAGCACGACCCGACGTTCGCGCCTTCGTCATCGATCGCACCACACGCGCCGTTGACCACGCTCGAAACGACGTCGACATTTGCGGCCACCGAGTCGATCGCCGTCTGGCCGCCGTCAAGCGTCGAGTTGGCGATCGAGAGGCTGACCAGATCGGCAACCACCACGTTCGTGTCGTTGCTGAGCGTCGAATTCGTGATCACGGACCGAGCGGCGTTCGTTCCCACGCTGACACCGACCGGCGCACCCTCGATCGTCGACCCCCTGAGGAGGAGCGATGCGCCCGGACTCCCGAGCGTGGCACCGGCGACCGAGGCATCACGAATCGTCGTGTTCCGGATCACGACCCGCGACAGCGCCGAGCTCACGCCCGTGTGGACATTGCTGATCGTCGAGGAGTCGACGGTGACCTGCGCCTGGGGGAAGACCCGAACGCCGAAGTTGACGTCGTCGAAGAACGACCGCTCGATCAGCACCGTGGTTCCCGAACCGAAGTCCTCCGCCCTGACGGCGGTGGTGGCTGCGCCGACGATGACCACTTCGGAGATGACCACGTCGCCTTCGTCGACCACGATGCCCTCGTTCACATCGACGATCACGAGGTCCGTGATCGTCACCGGCCGCCGTGACTCGACGACGAGTCCGTCGATGCCCGCATCGCCGCTGAGCCGATGGCCATCGCCGTCGATCGTGAGTGCGAAGTCGGCGGCTGCCTGTGTGACGGTGGTCGGCGTCGCCACGAGCGCGATGTCGCCGGCGATGGTGATGGTGACGTCCGCAGCTGTCTCGGCCGCGTTGTAGCAGAAGATGGCCAGGTTCAAGTCGTCCTCGGTCGCCACCGTGGACGGTGCCTGTGCACAGTCGAATTCGTAGGCACCCGCGTCGCAGCCGACCGCCCCCACCGGGGTTCGCGGGTCACCGCGCTGGTCCGTTGCCAGATCCTCGAGGACTTGCTCGCCGGCCTCGGTCAGACCAACCGGCACCTGGCTGCACGTGCCGACTCCGAGGGCGGCCGAACCGGCGTCGATGGCCCGAGTCTCCACGCAGCCTGTGGTGATGGTGCTCGGCTCACCCGCAACGCCGGCGACGAAGCCCACCACCTGCTCGGTGACGCACCCGTTGTCCGCCAACGGGGCAAGCGTCGCATCGTCGCCGCCGAAGCATGAACCGACATTCGTACCATCGTCGCCCAGAGCGGCGCAGGTTCCATTCACCACGCTCGAGACGACGGTGACGTTCGCAGCCGGTGACACGATCGCCACGTCACCGCCTGCCAGCGACGAGTTGGCGATCGCCACCGAGCTCGGCTCGTCGACCGACACGTCGGTGTCGTTCTCCAGCGTCGAGTTCGTCACGACGATCAGTGCGCTTTCGCCGCGCACACCGACCGGCGCGCCGTCGATCGTCGAGGAGGCGACGACGACCGACGCACCGGGCGATCCAACCGCCACGCCGACCGACGCAGCGTCGCGGACCGTCGAGTTCCTGATCTCGATCTCCGACTCGCTCGAGTCAACACCCGTCGTCGTGTTGACGATCGTCGAGGCGTCGACGAGGACCTCGGCTCCGAGCGCCCGAATGCCGACATCGGCGCCATCCACGAACGAGCGCTCGATGATCACCTGCCTCGCGCTGGCGTCAAAATTCTCGACGTCCAGAGCCGCGGCCTCGGCCCCGGTAACGACCACCTGCGAGATGGTGACCGCCGGCGAGATGATGACATCGCCGTCTTGAATCACGATGCCGCGCCGCACGTCGGAAACCACGAGATCCGTCACTGTCACCGGCACGCCCGACTGAATATCGAGTCCGTCGATGCCCGCGCCGCCGCTGAGGCGGTGACCCTGCCCGTCGATCGTCAGCTCGCTGCGGGCCGGATTCGTGGTGACAGCGATCGGTGTCTGGCCAAGTGCGATGTCGTTCGCCAGCGTGATCGTGTAGTCGCCTTCGGTCGTTGCGGCGTTGTAACAGAAGATCGCCAGATTCAACTCGTCCTCGGTCGCCACCGTGAACGACAAGCGGTCGCAGTCGAAACCCTCGACTGCACCCGCGTCGCAACCGAGGGCGCCGGTCGGCGTGCGAGCAACACCGATCTGATCCAGCGTCAGGTCGCCGTTGCCGAACTGGTTCATGACCGGATCGAAGACCCGCACGCCCTCACAGTTGCCGCCGCCGAAGGCATCGCTCAGGCCGATCAGTTGATGCGTGTTGACACAGCCCCTGACGGGATTGCCATCGCCGTCGAGGCGAGCCTGATCGACGACACAGCCGTTGTCGGCCAGCGGGAGCAGCGGCACCGGTTCGCCGAAACAGCTTCCGACACTGGAGCCGATCTCGCTCTGGTCGAAGCTGCACGTGCCGTTCACCAGGGCCGACTCGAGCTTGACGAAGCCGCTGGTTGCATCGACCGCTGCGGTGACATCCTCGACCGTCGAGTTGAACAGACTCACTTCCCCCGCCGACTGCAGTACGGCAGTCTCCGTGCCCGAGATCGTCGAATTCGACATGGTGACGGCACCCGGATCGAGACGGCTGTCGATGCCGACGGTGTTGTCGACAAAGGTCGACCCGACGATGCGCACGCTCACGAGCGCCCCCGGCAGGTCATCGACCAGCACACCGGTCCCGTGGTCGGAGAGCGTGGTGTTGTCGACGACGGCGATCCCGTTGCGGACGTCGATGCCGATCGAGGACCCGAGCCCGGCAACCGTCGAGCGAGCGATGTCGGTGGTGCCACTCGTCCGAATCCCGACCTCGGTGGCAACGATCGTCGACAACGAGACGTCGAGCTCGGCGTCTTCGGACTCGGACTCGATCGCCGTTCCACCCGACACGATGTGGCTGTCGGTGATGAGCAGCTCACCGGTGTTCGAAATGGCGACACTTCCCGCGGCACCTGCGCCGGTGATCTCGATCTCCTGCAGCACGACGATCGCATCAGCACCGACCGTGACGATCGGGACGACTTCGCTGCTCGTCATTGTGAACCCACCGGCACCTGAGATGGTCAGAGAGAAGCCGGACTCGGACTGGCTGATCGCCGGAAGACCCTCGGCCCCGAACGCAAGGTCTGCGGCGAGGTCGATGACGTAGTCGCCCGCATCGGCGGGGAGGGCCGCGTTGTAGCAGTCGACGGCTGCGTTGATCTCGGCGACGGTCGACACCGTCGTCCCCCCGTTCGCCACGAATGCCACACAACCCGCCTGCAACGCATCGGCGGGGCGAGCACCGCCGAGGAAGGCGAGGGAGAGGCCTGCCGCGACCAGCAGGACGAACACGCAGGCGCGCCGATTGCTCATGACGTCCCCGATCCCGCTACGACCCCCACCGAACGCTCTCCCGTCGTCGTGTTCCGCGGACGGACTCTAGATCACGTATGCGGGCCGGGTGACATGGCGCCGCGGGGCGCGAAACGACCCAGCTGGCGTCGAGGCTCAGCGCGCTGGACCCGACAGTTCGATGCGCAGGCCGGAGATCGCCCGGCTGATCACGAGCCGCGGCCCAAGCGACCACCAAATTGCGACTGTCCGGTTCGATATGCGATAGTCACTGAGGCGACAAAAGAGGCGAAATGGTGGAAATCGACAAGCTTCGGGAATCCCTTACTCATCAGCTTGACCAAGCCATCGGCTGGTTCGAGGGATCTGACCGCAATCGCGAAACGACCGATGGTGACGCAGCGGAGCAGCTGGCGCTCCTCAAGGCACGCGCAACATCGGTACTCCTGCGAATCGCTCTGCTAGGCGCATTCTCCTCGGGGAAGAGCTTCCTCGCCAACGGACTTCAGGGCTTCCTGCAGTACAAGGAGATTGAGGATGACGGGGAGATTCAGCCCAAGTTCATCGGGATTCTCCCGTCGCTTCCAGTCAGTACAACGGCCGTCCCCACCACGCTTCAACCGGTCCACGAAGGCGCCGCGAAGAAGGACGACGACCTCGACTCCCCTCTCAGAGTGCGACTAATGGGCAACGAACGCTGGACCGAGGTTGGCGTCTCTTCGCCGGGCCGGATTCGCGCTTACACCACCTCGCACCCGAACTACATCGGTGAGCGAAAGTCGAAGCACGTCGAGCGTGAGGTTGCCGAGGCCGAGATTGACCTCCACGAGCCTGCGCTTCGCGCGCTCATCTACGACCTCCCGGGAACGAACTCCCCGAATCCCACCCACGACGCGATCGTTCGACGGCGAGTGCAAGATGCTGACTGTTTCGTGTATGTCACCATGGCGACGTCAAGTCTTTCCGAATCGGACCTCGAGCTGATCCGATTCATGTTTGAGCATCACCGCGAGACCTCAAAGCCGGTGATCTGGGTAGTGACCGGAATCGACCTTGCCAACCAGCTCGGCCCCGATGATGAACCCGCGTGGAAGACCACACTTGCCGAGAACAACCACTACCTGCGGGAGAACTTTGAGCAGGCTGTGAGCGACGCAAGTGGTACGACGTTCGTTGGTAGTGGCTTTGCAGGAGTCTCGCCGGCACTGGAGGCGCGAGCGCAGGCTGCGGAGGATCCAGCCCGCTCGGAACGGCTGCTTGCGCGCAGCGGAATGCGCGAACTCCGCTCGCGTATCGAGGAACTGATTGAAGGCGAGAGTGGGAGAGGGCACCTTCACCGAATCGCTCTGGAGGCGCTCGCCGTAGTCCACGGCCATCATGGTCGCCTGGAAGCCGAGCTGAACTCCCAGCGCATTCCGCACGAGCAGCTGGAGTCGGAGATCGCTCAGACGAAGTCTGAGATCTCAGCAACCAGGAAGCAAGGAGCGGACCTCCGGGCGATCCTGGAAGACCATCTGGGAGATGCCATCCGGCGGACCGCAGCACCGTTCGACAAAGGCACCGGGCTCAAAGGTCACCTCAAGACCGAACTCGCCTCAGTCATCGACACCACGAACTTCCTCAAGGAAGACGAGATCAACCGGTACGAACTCAAGCTGCAAGAGGCGACGAGCGCTTGGCTCAAGCGGAAGGGGAATCCCGGCCAGCTGTGGGAGCGGGAGGTTCGCGACTTCCGACGAACCGCGAATCGCGAGCTCAGCGCGCGGGTCGGCGACGCGACGGTCGGCCGCAAGTCGGCGCGAATCAACCTCAATGACCTGGATCAGCTACTGCAGATTGCCGAGGCCGCTCCCCCCGACCCGCAAACGGCCGAGCGCCTCCTGAAGTTCGCCAAGGACGTTTCACCCTATGCCTCGGCAGGGCTAGCGGCAGCTGGGGTAACCACGGCTGTGGCTGCGCCCGTTGCAGCAATGGCTCTGTTGCCAGCAGCGGCGGCGGTCGGCATCGCAAGCATCTTCACGTTCCGGCGGAATCGCACCGACAAGATCACAGCGCAGGAAGCTCTGCGCCGGGTCGAGCGAGAACGGCTCTCAGATATTGCTGAGCATGTCGCCCAATGGTTCATGGCTCAAGCGAGTGCAAACGGATTTGCGATCGTCGATGCGGCAGACGACAGGATGCAGGCACGGATCGCAGATCTAGACAGTCATCGCAGGAAGCTCGTTTCGCGCTCGAAGCGCCCTGAACAACGCGAATCCAAAGCACATGTGGACTACCTCGAGGACCGCCACAGCGCCGGTCAGGACATCATCGATGCCCTTGCCGATATTGCACACGTGACCGAGAGCTAGCGCCTCGACCGTTCGTCCGCCGCAGCTCGCGAGAGAGGAACCACACGCGTTCAACTTTCTGCGAGCAAGGCTCGATCGAGGCCATGGAAGATCGGGCAAGGCGCGTGCCGATCCCGGGGCCGACCGGATCGTCTCGCCGAGCGGGATCCGCTGATCCTTGGTGGCGGCCAGCGGCCCTTTGACCCCGAACCGGTCGGTGCACCAGCGTCCGGCGGTCTCAGGATGATCGGTCGCGAATCCGGTAGGACAGAACGCCACCAGACGCGGGGCACGTCGGTCTTCGTGCGGCGAGCTACTCGATCCTGAGCCCGGAGATGGCCCGGCTGATCACGAGCTGCTGGATCTGCTCGGTGCCTTCGAAGATGTCGTGGATCTTGGCGTCGCGGTGCCAGCGCTCGACCGGGTACTCGCGGGTGTAGCCGTATCCGCCGAGGATCTGGATCGCCCGCTCGGTGACCCAGGTCGCCACACGGCCGGCCTTCATCTTGGCCATCGAGCCTTCGGCGTTCTTGAACTGACGCTGCTTGCCGAGCCACGCGGCCCGCCAGATCATGCCGCGGGTCGCCTCGATCTCGGTCGCCATGTCGGCGAGCATGAAGGCGATCCCCTGGTTCATGATGATCGGCTTGCCGAACGCCTCGCGCTCCTTGGCGTAGTCGAGCGAGTACTCGAACGCCGCCCGAGCGATACCGAGCGCCTGTGCGCCGACGGCCGGACGAGTCGCCTCGAACGTCTGCATCGCCGCCTGGGCGTTGCCCTTCTCGCCTCGGCGCACGCGGGCCAGGCGCTCGTCGAGCTTCTCCTTGCCGCCGAGCAGGCAGCGGCCCGGAACACGTACGTCGTCGAGCACGACCTCGGCGGTGTGCGACGCACGGATGCCGTGCTTCTTGTACTTCTGCCCCTGGCTCAGACCCTTCGTCCCCGGCGGCACGACAAAGCTGGCGTGCCCCTTCGACCCCAGCTCGGGATCGACGACGGCGACGACCACGTGGATGTTGGCGATGCCGCCGTTGGTGATCCACGCCTTGGTGCCGTTGAGCACCCACTCGTCGTTGGCCTCGTCGTAGACGGCGGAGGTGCGGTAGCCGCCGACGTCAGAACCGGCGTCGGGCTCCGACGCACAGAACGCACCGATCTGGATGTCCGACGCATCGCCGTAGCACTGCGGCACCCACTCCATCACTTGCTCGCCGGTGCCGGACGATGCGATGCCGGCGGCGGCCAGACCCGAACCCATGAGCGCCATGCCAATACCGGCGTCGCCCCAGAACATCTCCTCGAGCGCCACGACCATCGACAGTCCGGTCGGGTCGTTCATCATGAGCTCGGCCATGATCTCCCAGCCGTACAGGCCGATCTGTGCGGCCTCCTCGACGACCGGCCACGGGAACTCCTCGCGCTCGTCCCACTCCTCGGCGTTGGGTCGCATGACGTCTTCGGCGAAGCCGTGCACCCACTTCTGGAGCGTGAGCTGGTCCTCGTTGAGGGCGAGATTGAAGTCCGACATCGTTGTCCTCGTTCCGTTCTACGGGGGACGTCGCTGCAGCTGAGATCACCATCGGCCAATAACGACGATTATTCAACCGACGATAACGGAAATTATCCGCAGTCGGAAGATCGAGAAAGATGAAACTTTTCGACGACTTCGCGAGTCTCCGGCGCCCGCTCAGGCCATCCAGCGGTCCATGGCGGGGAAGCGGCCGGGCGCCGTGAGCTGCTTCCACTCCAGCATCGGCACCCCCAGATTGCCGCCTTCGGTGAAATGGTCCCGCAGCCATTCGGCGTCGCCGAGGTAGCCGTCGGAGTGGAACACGACGGCGGGGTCGAGCTCGAGTTCGACGGAAGCCGCGTAGGACCAGGCAATCGCGCCCATCTCGAAGCCGCCATCGGGACCGAAGTTGTCGTCGAGGTCGGCCCGCTCCAAGTCTGACAAGAGCGCGAGATGCCCGGCCTCGTGCAGCAGGTCACCCGGATACCGAAGACGTGCCGGGTCGTATGCGAGCACGCCTCCCCCGCCGGTCACCCCGGGCAGCACGGTGTCGTCGACGAGTTCCCGCTCGACGACCTCGAAGCCGACATCTCGGAGGAAGCCGACGATCTGCGCGACCAGCGAGTCGTGGTCCACTCAGACCCCGGGATCGACGCCGGCCAGCTCGACGGAGATGTCCCAGAGCCGCTCGGCGATCTCCGGGTCACGGGCTTGGCCTCGGATCCGTGCGCGACCCGAAGGCCCGGCGGTCTCTCCTCGCCTGGTCGGGCCGAAGTATTCGCCGCCCTTTGCGCCCGGGTCGGTGGCCGCCTGCAAGGTCGTCCACGCACCCTCGGCCGCCGAGTTGAACAGCGGCCGGATGACCGGCAACAGGAGCCGGCCGATCTGCATGTCCCGGGCGATGTCGGTCGCCGCGAGGCCCGGATGACAGGCAACAGCGATCGCCTCGGCATCGGCCGCCCGCAACCGTCGATCCAGCTCGAGCATGTGCAACAGGTTGGCCAGCTTCGACTGCGAGTATCGAGCCTGGCTGCGGAACTTGTCCTCGGCCTGCAGGTCCTCGAAAAAGATCTGTCCCTGCGTGTGCGCCAGGCTCGCCGTGATCACGATCCGGGCATCTTTCCGGTCGCGCAACGCCGGCAGAAGCAGTCCGGTGAGGGCGAACGTGCCCAGATGGTTGATGGCGAACTGCGACTCGAAGCCGTCGACCGTGACCACCCGCTCGCGAGCGACGAGGCCGGCGTTGTTGACCAGCACGTCGAGCGACTCGTCGGCCAACACCTGATCGGCGCAGCGCCGCACCGACGACAGGTCGGCCTGATCGAGCTCGACGAACGCGATGTCGACGCCGGGATGCGCGTCCTCGACCTGCCGCATCGCGGCCAGCGCCCGCTCCTCGGAGCGGCAGCCGAACAACACCCGGCCGCCACGTGCGGCCAGCACCTTGGCCGCCTCGTAGCCCAGCCCGGTGTTCGCCCCGGTCACGAGAAAGCAACGCCCCTCCTGCGAACCGACATCCTCAGCCCTGAATCCACCCATGGCCAGAGTCTCGCAGAAGGTCGGCCTGACCAGGCGCCCGGGAGGACCGCCGAGCCGCTCACTTGAACCCAGCGTTTCCGAGGAACGAGGAAAGGCAGACTCATGGAAGGTGCCCGCCGGGGAGGACCGCCAGGTCCGAGGGTTGAACCCAGCGTTTCCGAGGAACGAGGCAGGCGGACTCATGGAAGGTGCCCGCCTGGGAGGACCGCCGAGCCGCTCACTTGGAACCAGCGTTTCCGAGGAACGAGGAAAGGCGGACTCGTGGAAGGTGCCCGCCGGGGCGGACCGCCAGGTCCGAGGGTTGGAACCAGCGTTTCCGAGGAACGAGGAAAGGCGGACTTCGCCGGGTGCGGGACGAAGGGGAACCATCCCGCACCCAGATCTGGAAGTCGTGGCGCCCCCGAGACGCCACGTGCTTTGCCTTTGCGATCACCATCATGGCGGCGCCATGTTTCGGGCATGTGAGCGGCGGGTTGCCATCGTGTTCGAGTGTTCCGACACCCGCCGCTCGCCCAGCACCACTGCGACCGACGGCACATCCGCTGTGTGAGCTACCCCACACAAGCAGCCGAGCACGGGTGGTAGCTTCGCCTCGCCATGGGTATGGGAGGCAAGACATGAGCGATGCAGGTAGCGATGTGGGACCGGACGACTACCGGGGCCAGGACATCGACCCCGAGCAGTTCTCGATCGGGGATCACCTGGTCTATGACCGCGAGGCAGGCCTTTGGTATGACACCGAGGCTGGCACCCTGCACGAGAGCCGCACGTCGCCGCCGCTCGATCCCGACGACTACGAGGACGGCGTCGCCCTCAGCGACGACAGCCCGATCCTGGCGTTGTTCGACTTCGTGTTCCATCGAGGGGACGAACGCACCGCCGGCGAGGGAACCGATCCCCACTTCGACCTGGAAACCGGTCGCCTGGTCGACGCCGACGGCAACCTGCTCGCGGTCACCGAAGAACAGCAGGAGCAGCTCGTCTCCAGTGCCAACCAACAGGTCTTCACCGAACTCGGCATCGAGTCCGACGGGCACCAGTCAGTCGTCTTCGACCCGATCACCGGAAGATGGTACGACCAAGACGGCGCCCTCCTCGACGACGCGCCCAGCCCGACCATTCAGATCGATGACGCCAACGCGTTCGCCGCCGCCAACGCCATTCTCGGCAACCACACCGGAGTGGATGGCGCGGAACAGGACCAGTTCCGCAGCTTCGGGGAAACCCTCGACTCGTTCGGCGACGCGGCACCCGACGGCCTGGTGTTCGACCTTCGAACCAACGCGTTCCACGCGGCCAACGTCGAGTCCGAGGAGTTTGAGCAAGCGGTCCAGGACCGTGTCGATGAGATCGGCCACCAGTTCGATGACGCGGAGCAAGCCCGCGAAGCGGCCACGCTCTCGGTGCTCGAAGAGACCCAGATCGGCGGCGGTTTCGCCAACCTCGAGGGCCATACGGTCAAGATCGAGATCGAAGATCCTCTGAATGACGACGTGCAGGTGCGCGAGGTCGACGTGATCTTCAACACCGAGACCGGCGCCTTCTATCAGGAGCTCGGCGGCGAGCGTGTTTCGGAGACCATCCGGTTCACCGCCGGCAGCGAACTCGGCCAGCGCGTAGAGCAGCTCGGCCTCACCGACGGCACCGCAGACGGCGGCGCACTGACCGGCAACGACGAGTTCCACCTGGATCCTGACACCGGCGTCGCCCGGTTCGGCGATCAAGTTGCCGGTACGTTCGGCTCGCTCGACGACTCGGACCTGATCCGCCTCGACGCCGGCGGCTCGCTCGACAGTGCGGGGGACGAGGGTCAGGGAATCCTCGCCGAGAATGTCCGGTATTTCGACCCCGAAACCGGTCGGGTCCTCGACTACCACGGCAATCCACTCCCGGAAACCGACGCCAACGCCGTCGTCTTCATCTCGCACGACAAGTTCAACGAACTCTTCCCCGACGCGAACGACGAGCTGGAGAGCCGCGAAGGGTACGTCGTCGACCTCCGCACCGGAGAACTGCGCCGTGACGAGGTCGAGCTCGCCGACGGCACGACCGTCACCCTGAGCGAGATCAGTACCCGCGACCTCGCGACCGATCCACGGCTGCGCCGTGACGGCGACGAAGTCGAGGCCGCGATGGAGGCCGCGAACGGCGGTGACGGTGGCCTGCTCGTGACCGATCGTGTCGTGGTCGACGAGTCGGCCGGCGTGGCCTTCAACGCCACCACCGGTGCGTTCTACGACGCCGAGACCGGCCAACAACTCGACGAACCGGTCGACCTCTCACCCGACAGCGCGATCCTCACCGAGCTCGCCGGTCAGCCACTACGACGCGCGCTCGACCTCGAAGGTGCTGGCAAACTTCAGATCGACCCGCAGTCACTTTCATTGACGGCGGGCGAAGGCGAGCACCTGCGCCTCGTGACGTCATTTGGCGACGGCACCGTCGTCACGACCCCTAGCGGCTCCTTCGACGAGGCGAGTGGACAGTTCTTCGACCATCACGGCAACCTCGACAACAACCAGGACCGCTATGTCACGGTCGCCGAGCTGCTCGAGCAGGCGGAGCGAGACGGCAACGAGGCCCATGTACTCCAACAGCTCGGGGTCCTGGTCGACGAACGCGGTGAACTCGACGTCGACCGGGCGACCTTGCCCGACGGCACCCCGGTGAGCGCCCTGGTGGTCGACCGTGCGTCGTTCGGCAGCGACGACGGCGTGCAGATCACGACGATCAATCCCGAGGAATGGGGCGTCGAGTACCGCAACTCCCCCGACGGGACCAGAGAGGTGATCTACATCGATCGAGCTACCGGTGAGCAGTACTCGCCGGATGAGTTCCAGCAGCAGGTCGAAGCGGACCTCATTGGTGAGGAGGCCTCGCCGCAGGACCCCGAGCCCGAGCAGCCGGCCGCCCCGCAACCGCCGACGGCGGATGAGCAGCCCGAACCCGAACAACCCGCCGCCGAACAACCGGCACCCGAAACCGAACAACCCGAAACCGAACAACCGGCACCCGAAACCGAACAACCAGCCGCCGAACAACCTGCACCCGAAGCCGAACAACCAGCCGCCGAACAACCTGCACCCGAAACCGAACAACCAGCCGCCGAACAACCTGCACCCGAAACCGAACAACCCGAAACCGAACAACCAGCCGCCGAACAACCAGCCGCCGAGCCAACCGACTACTTCTCCGACGCCGTGCCCGCTACCGACAGCGATGGTGGCAGCGCCGGCTACTTCGACGACGGCGGTTCGACCTACTACGGCGAAGACAACAACGAGGGCTACTTCGACGACGGCGGTTCGACCTTCTACGGCGAAGACAACAACGAGGGCTACTTCGACGACGGCGGTTCGACCTACTTCGGCGAAGACAGCAACGAGGGCTACTTCTCCGACGCCGTGCCAGCTACCGACCAAGCTGCCGGGTACGCCCCGGTCCCCGAGGCGCCCGCACCCGCGGCTTCTGCGACCCCGATACCCGAAGCCCCAGCCCCGACCGAGACTCCTGCGGCAGCCTCGGCGGCAGCGGAGGAAGCCGCGTTCGGTGCCGGAGCCCAGGCTGCGCCTGCGCCCGCGACCGACTTCGGTACCGGCGCTGATACGACCCAGCCCGTGCCGGCGGCAACGGTCGTCCACACCGAGACCTCGGGCATCCCGGTCGAGCAGCCCGCACCCGAACCGTTGCCGGTCGAGCCGGTGCCGATGGTCGAGGAGCCCGCGCTTCCGGTACTCGAAGAGCCCACACCGGTGCCTGACCTCGTCCCCGACGAACCGGTGCCGATGGATGATCCCGGCGACATGGGCGCCGCCGAAGGGTGACGGACCAGGCCGCCGTCGACGCGTTCCGCGAGCGCGTCGTCTCCCTGCTCGACACCGGGCGGGCGGCCTGTCGCGGCTACGACCGCGAGGACCTGATCGCTGGCCTCGACGACGTCAACACCTCGGTCCTCGATCCGGCCACTCGGGTAGTGATCTGTGGCGAGTTCAAAAAGGCCAAGAGCTCGCTGGTCAACTCGCTGCTCAAGACCGAGATCTGTCCCGTCGACGACGACATCGCCACCGCGGTGCCGACCAGCGTGGCGCGCGGCGAGACGCGGTTCGAAGCGGTCAGCCTCCCGAGCGGCGCGGCGTCGGAAGGCGCGGCCGGCGACGAGCCGATGCGCCGAGAGCTCCAGGGGCCGCATGTGCGCAGCGCGATCCTCGATCCGTTCTCACTCGACCCACCGGCCGACCTGATCGAGGCAACGCTGCCGAGTGGCCTCCCGGACCTCGTGCTGATCGACACCCCCGGAACCGGCGGCCTCGGATCGGTGCAAGCGAAGGCCACGCTGGCGACGCTCCCCACGGCGCAGTCCGCGGTCTTCGTCAGCGACGCGTCGCAGGAGTACACCGAAGCGGAGCTGTCGTTCCTGCAGCGCTGCATCGAGCTGTGCCCCCAGGTGATCTGCGTGATGACGAAGATCGACCTCCACCCGCACTGGCGCACGATCCTTCAAGCCAACACCGAACACCTGGCCTCACTGGGCATCGAACTGGCGATCATGCCGGTGTCGTCACTCCTGTTCGGTGAAGGCCACCGCCACAAACTCAGCTCGATGATCGAGGAGTCGGGCATACCGGCGTTGCTCACCCGGCTCGGGCGCGAGGTCGCCGCCGTCGAAGCTCGGCGGGTCTTTCGCGAGGCCCTCGAGGAGCTGCACCGGGTACTGCAACTTCTGCGGGCCCCGTTCGACGCCGAGCGCACCGCGCTCACCGACCCGACGGATCGCGATCGCGCCCTTGCGGAGCTCGAAGCGGCCCAGGAACACGCGGCCTCGCTCCGGTCGGCCACGGCTCGCTGGCAGGTCATGCTCAACGATGGTGTGAGCGACCTCATGTCCGACGTCGACCACGACTTCCGCAACCGCATGCGCGACATCGGCGCCGAAGCGAACGCCGTGATCGACGAGGGAGCGCCGCTCGAGATCTGGTCCGAGTTCGCGCCCTGGTTCGAACAGCGGGTGGCCGACGAGATCCTGCTCAACTTCGAACTGCTCTCCCAACGCGCCGAAGCCCTCAACGCCGAGGTCGGAGCGCTGTTCGCCGACGAAGGCGGAACCGTCACCGCGGAACTCGGCGTGTTCGACCCCACGCTCGCCATGGCGCGGGTCAGCGATCTGGACAATCCCGAGTTCTCGACTTCGTCGCGGTTCTCGAACACCATCGCCGGTTTGCGCGGCGGCCACTCCGGCATGTTCATGTTCCAGACGATCTCGGGCCTGGCGCTCGGTGCCGCGGCGATCACACCGGTCGGCGCGCCGATCGCGGCCGTGACCGCGGTCGTTGCGCTCATCAGCGGGCGCAGCGCCGTCAAACAGGGCGCCGAACGCGAAGTCGCACAGCACCGAACGGCGGCCAAGGCTGCAATCCGTTCCTACACCGACGAGGTCACCTTCCGGATGGGCAAGGAGTTGCAGGCCACCATGCGAGCCGCCCAACGGATGATCCGCGACCACTACACCGTCCGGGCCGAGGAGCTCCACACCACCGGTGCACGGGCCATCGAGGCCGCCACCGCCGCGGCTCGATCCGCCGACCCCGCCGCAAACGCCGCCCGCGTCGCCGACATCGACGCCGAGCTCGGTCGTATCGGCGCTGCCGAAGTCGCAATCGCCACGCTCGACGAAGAGCTGCGATGAGGCGGCGATGAGCCTGATCGACGAGACCCGTTCGGTGTTGACCGAGGCGCGCGACGCCCTCGCCGGCTCCCCGGCCGGGACCGAGATCGAGGTGTTGCTCGACCGACTCAACGGGCCACTTCGCGTGGCGATCGCCGGCCGCGTCAAGGCCGGCAAGTCGACCTTGCTCAACGCGTTGGTCGGGAGCCACCTGGCGCCTACCGACGCACGGGAGTGCACCCGGATCGTCACCTGGTATCGCAATGGCCAGACGTACGGCGCCACCGCACTGTTGCGAACCGGCGCGTCGGAATCGTTGGCGTTCGAGTTCGCCGACGACGAGTTCGCCGTCTCGCTCGGCGATCTGGCGATCGATGACATCCACGCCCTGCATGTGTTCTGGCCGTCGCGCGAACTCGAGGCGACCACCCTCATCGACACGCCGGGGGTCGGGTCGATGACCCCCGACGCCGCCGCCCGATCCCACGAGTTCCTCGGCGGCGGAGGCCAGGAAGCCGAGGCCGACGCGGTGCTGTACCTGATGAAGCACCTTCACGGCACCGACCTCGACCTGCTGAGCGCATTCCACGACGAAGAGGTCTCGCACCCCAACCCCGTCAACGCGATCGGTGTGCTGTCGCGCGCCGACGAGGTCGGCTCGGGCCGCGCCGACGCCATGGACTCCGCGGCAACCGTCGCCGCCCGCATCGCCAACGAACCGCCGGTCCGACGACTCGTGTCGACGGTCGTGCCCGTCTGTGGACTCCTCGCCGAGACGGCGGCCACGCTGCGGGAGAGGGAGTACCGCCTGCTCGCCGCGGTAGCCGCGCTTCCGACCGACGAGCGTCGGATCGGGCTGCTGTCCGCCGACCGTTTCCGAACCCTCGACGGTGTGCCCGGCCTCGAACCCGCCGACCGGGAGTCGCTGCTCGGCCGCTTCGCCATGTTCGGTCTGCGCGCCTCGATCGCGGCGATCGGGGGTGGCGCCGCGCCCAGTTCGACCGACCTCGCACGCCTGTTGACCAGACTCAGCGGTATCGAGAACGTCCGTCGACTACTCGACACCGTCTTCGCCGAACGCGGCGACGTACTCAAGGCCCGATCGGCACTCGTGTCGCTCGGCGCCGCCCTCGATCGGGCGGGCAATCATCCAGCGGTCGCCGACCTCGAGCGGCGGCTCGAACAGGTGCTTGCGTCGGCCCACGAGATCGCCGAGCTGCGAGCCCTTGGCACGCTCCGGCTGGACGCCGTGCCCGCCGAGGGCGACATCCTCGCCGAGGCCGAACGGCTCGTCGGCGGAAGCGGCCGCGCGCCGGCGCGACGTCTGGGCATGCTTGACACCTCGCAGCACGACCAGCTCCTGGCCGAAGCCCAGCGCAAACTCGGCGAATGGCAGCGCCGGGCCGAGCACCCGCTCAGCGGAGCCGACCTGGTATCACTGTGTCGCGTGGTGATCCGTTCCTGCGAAGGCATGATTTCCTCGCTGCTCTCCGAGCCAGCATCACCGACGACCTTCTGACAAGGCAGCTGTGTCCTACACCCTCGGCATCGACCTCGGCACGACCTACACCGCCGCTGCGGTCGTGCGCGATGGGCGTGCAGTGACCATCCCGCTCGGTAATCACGGCGCATCGATTCCGTCGGTGGTGTTCGTGCAAGAGGACGGCAACGTCCTGATCGGCGAGGCGGCGGTTCGCCGGGGCAGCACGGCTCCCGAGCGGATGGCCCGCGAGTTCAAGCGCCGTATCGGTGACACCCAGCCGCTGTTCATCGGTGGCGCGCCGTATTCGCCGGAGCAGCTTGCCGCGCGCCTGCTTCGGGCAGTCTTCGACGAGGTGACCAACCGCAACGGCTCGCCGCCTGACCGCATCGCGGTGACCCATCCGGCGAACTGGGGTGGCTACAAGACCGACCTGCTTCGCCAGGCCATCCAGATGGCCGACATTCGGGTGCCGTTCGACCTGATCACCGAGCCCGAAGCCGCCGCGGTGTTCTACGCCGAGCAGGACGCCCAGTTGGCGCCCGGCGAGACGATCGCAATCTACGACCTCGGCGGGGGCACCTTCGACGCCGCAGTGCTGGCTGCAGGACCGAATGGATTCCAGGTGCTGGGTGAGCCGTCGGGCATCGAGCGCTTCGGCGGCATCGATCTTGACGCGGCGGTCTTCCATCACGTGATGGGTTCGCTCGATCCGTCGGTAGCCGAGCTGTCGGCGACCGACGAGGCCGCCACGATCGCGCTCCAGCGCCTGCGCGAGGAATGCACGATGGCGCGCGAGCTCCTGTCGGCCGACACGAGCGTCACGATTCCGGTACTTCTGCCGGGAGCGAACACGAGCGTTCGACTCACCCGCGGCGAGCTCGAGTCGATGGCCCGGCCGGGCCTCGAGGAGACGGTGCGAGCGCTGGAGCGGACGCTGGCTTCGGCCTCGCTCACTGCCGATCGATTGCGGGCAGTGGTTCTGATCGGTGGCACGTCGCGCATGCCCTTGGCGACCCAGCTCTTGAGTGCGTCGCTGCAGCGACCGATCGAGCTGACGTCGGATCCCTCCCACGCCGTCTCCCTCGGTGCGGCACTCGCTGCGTCGCGAGGCCAGACCGGGGCCTCGGCGCCACCGGCCGCTGCGGCGCCACCGGCCCCACCTGCGCCTGCTGCCCCACCGGCTCCGGCCGCGGACCTGTCGCATCTGCCTCCTCCTCCACCGGCCCCAGCACCGCAACCCGCCGTCGTGGCAGACCTGCCGCCGCCTCCTGCGCAACCAGCGCCTCCGGTCACTCCGGCTGCTCCGCCCGCCCCGGCAGCACCGGCCGCGCAGATGCCGATCGCGGCACCACCGACCCCGGAGAACCTGCCACCGCCGCCGGGCAGTCGGCAATCGCTTCCTCCACAACCAGCGCCCGCGCCACATCCCGACGCCCCGGCGCCCGACGGCACGACCCGCATCTCGATCCCACCTCCGGTCGCGCAACACCCGGCACCGACGCCTCCGTCGCAGCCGGCACCTCCGCCGCAGCCGGCGCCCGCACCCGACCCCGACGCCGAAGCGCCCCAGGGCACGACCCGCATGTCGATCCCGCCCCCGGTCGCACCCCACCCCGACGCCGAAGCGCCCCAGGGCACGACCCGCATGTCGATCCCGCCCCCGGTCGCACCGCCAGCCACACCGCCGGCGAGCCCGGCGCAGTCGGCGCCGCAGGTCAAACCGCTGAACCCCGACCCGAAGCTTCGGGAGAGCGAGCCGACCATGCTGGTCCGCCTACCGCTGCCCGACGACGAGGACGACGAAACGCCTTAGCCCGGACTGCGCCGCGCTTCCAACGCCTCGGTCGCGACCACCCGATCGTCGAACGGCGTCGATTCACCGGCCTGAGTCAGCGTGCGCTCGTGACCCTTCCCGAGTAGCAACACGACGTCACCTGCTTCGGCCACCTCGATCGCCCGCGTGATGGCGAGGCGACGGTCGGGCTCCTCGACGACTTCGGCGGAACCAACCTCGACGCCACGCGCGACCTCGGAGGTGATCCGCGCCGGGTCCTCGCTACGAGGATTGTCCGAGGTGACGTAGACGAGGTCCGCGTCGGACGCAGCTGCGCCCATATCCGTCCGCTTCGTTCGATCGCGATCGCCGCCCGCACCGACGACGACGATCACCCGTCCCCCGGCGGTAGCTCGTCCCGCTCGCACCGCGGCACCTATCCCCTGGGGTGTGTGGGCGAAGTCGACGTAGACCGTCGGCTCATCCTTCCCGGTGGGTACCCGTTCGAGCCGCCCGGGCGGCATGATCGCGGACGCCAGGCCGGCGACGATGTCTTCGGTCCTCACACCAAGCACCCGCGCGCAGGCGGCCGCAACGAGCGCGTTCGACACGTTGTGCCTGCCCGTGACCGGAAGTTCGATCGAGGTGGCGGCTGCCCTGAGACCAAGACCGATGGCCGAGAACCGGCATCGGTCGCCGTGGAGTTCGATATCGGTGGCTCGCAGATCGGCGTCGCCATCCGGGTCGCACGAGACAGTCGTGCGACCGTCGTGGTCCAGCCGCTCGGCAAGGCGTCTTCCCCAAGATCCGTCGACCACCACCACGCCGTGTTCCGACCGCTCGTCGAACAAGGTCGCCTTGGTCTCGAAGTAGTTCTCCATCGATCCGTGCACATCGAGATGCTCGTGCGCCAGGTTGGTGAAGGCGGTGACGGCGAAACGGCACGCGTCGGCGTGATGGCCGTGCAGCGAGGTCGACGTGACCTCGATCGACAGGGCATCGACATCGAGGTCCACGAGCTCGCCGAGCAATCGATGCAGGTCGGCGGCCATCGCCGCGCCGGCTTGGTCGACCGTCAGCGGACGTCCGTCAAGGCGGACGCCGATCGTGCCGGCGACCGCCGACCGGCGACCGGCAGCACGGAGGATCGAGTCGACCAACCATGTGACCGTGGTCTTGCCATCGGTGCCGGTGACGCCGACGACATCGATCGACTCCGAGGGGTCGCCGTGCACGTGAGCCGCCAGCTTCGGGACACGAAGCGCCATGTCGGTGAAGACCAGCTGCGGCAACGGCATCCGCTCCATGGGAACCGTCGTTGCGATCGCACCGGCGCCGCGTCGAACCGCCAACTGGAACTGGTGCTCGAACGACATGTCGCCACGCCGCCGCGGCACGAACAGGTCGCCCGGCCGCACGAACTCGGCATTGACCTGCACATCGCGGATGAATCGACGTCGGGCCTCGTCGCGGTCGATCCCCGAGAGTTCGCCTCGGCAAACCGCGGCCAGCCCAGCCAGCGTGGCACCCCGCGAGCGAGGTGGGTGGTCCGGCTTCGTCAGAGCAGGCCTGCGGTGAAGTTGCTCATGTCCTCGGCCAGGTTCTCGCTGCGGAAGAACAAGAACGCCGGTACGAACATGCGGTCCACGCCCATCGACTCGAGCTCCTCGACTGCGGCCCGCGGGTCCGAAGTCAGCTGCGCGGCACCCGCGGTGACCTCGATGTCGGCCGCATCGCGACCCTCGTCGGCCGCGGTCTGGCGCATGATGTCGATCAACTCGGCCAGATCGCCTGTGCCGGGGAAGAAGCCGTCGCCGATCCGACCGGCCCGCTTGGCCGCCGCGGCGGAGTGTCCGCCGACATGGATCGGCACGGTGGTGCCATGCGGCTTGGGGTTCGACGACACGCCGTCGTAGTGGACGAACTCGCCGTCGTAGGAAACGTCATCGTGTGCCCAGAGCGCCCGCATGACGTCCATGTACTCATCGGTGCGCTTGCCGCGACGCTCCCACGGAATGCCGAGGGCGTCGAACTCCTCGCGCAGCCACCCGACGCCGATGCCGAGCATCACGCGACCCTCGGTCAACGCGTCGACGGTGGCGACTTCCTTGGCCAACACGGCCGGGTTGCGTTGCGGGAGGATGAGGATCCCGGTGCCGAGCTTGAGCTCACTCGTGGTCGCACCGATGAACGACAGCCACGCCATCGGATCGGGGATCGGGCTGTCACCGCTTCCGGGCATCTTGCCGGTGGGCGAATACGGATACGTCGACTCATAGCCCTCGGGATAGAGCACGTGCTCGACCGTCCACACCGACTCGAAGCCCGCCGCCTCGGCCGCCGGTCCGAGCGCCCGTGCCCCCGGTCCGGACGCGAACGGTCCCGTATTGGCGAATCCCAACGCAAGTTTCATGCCGGTGACGCTAGTGCGTCGCCACGCAGCACGAGGCCGTCGGGCTACGCGCAGTTGAAGCGGAGGCCCAGGCTGTTCGGGTTTTGGCCCGCGGGACCGAACACCGTCAGACGATCGACGTTGGCGTTCAAACCAGGGATCAGGTTCCGATGGCGTTGTTGAGCCCCGGGTTGATGGGCAAGCCACCAGCGCTGTACGAGCAACAGCCATTCGCCGACACGCCGGACACGCCGGCATTGCTCCCGCAGCCCTCGGACGCTACCCGCGCTGAACCGACGGCCGGTAGCCGAGCTATGCGACGTGAGCCCCATCGCCTGACCGATCGTCACGGCCAGTTTCATGCCGTCGAGGCCCTTTGGCGCCGCAGAAACGACACCGAAGCGACAATCAGGTGCAGGTGAACTTGAAAACCGTCGTGCCGCCCGGATTCTGCAGGAGCCTCACCGCGGAACAGCCGACGAACCCGGGAACCGCCTTGGGCAGACTGTAGTTGATGCCCTGATCAGCGCCGCCATTGCGGCAGACGAGTGACGCAGCACCGCCGTCAGCGGCATTCCAGGCAACATCGCCGCCGCCGTTGAGCGTGGGGGTTATGGCTGCGATGATCGGTGAGCTCGCCCCGCCGGTGTTCGCACTGATCTGAATGTTGCCGGCACCGCCGTTGAACGCGGCGCTGAATGTTCCGGTCCCCATGACAGAAACCGACGCGTTGAACGGTCCACCGCTGCCAGCCGCGGCGTAGTTCGGACGTAGCGACAGGCCCTCGATCTTGGGGGCAGACCACACCACACCGGCGATGGCGGCACCCGCGGCCGTCTTCTTGATCATGTCCCGGCGATTCACCGTCTCCGGCTCATCCACGTGCGTCATCAGCCCAACTCCCTCAGCGCTCCCGCAGCCCAGAAACCCTACCAGCTTTGAGACTCGGGGTCGACACCCGAATGGTCACCGGAACCATCGGCCCAGAAGCCCCGGTTCGCTGTCCAACCCGAGCCACTGCCAACGCCATCGCACCTGTCCTCCCTGCGAGAACGCGACTACGTTCGTGCGTCGACCCGACCGAGGAGTGCCCGTGTACACCCTGCGCGATCCGCTGAAGCGAGCCGAAGCCCTCTTCCCCGACCGCACTGCGGTCGTGTGCGAGGACACGCGGCGCAGCTATGTCGAACTCGCCGGCCGCATTCGTCAGGTCGCCGGACTGCTCGAGTCCATGACCGAACCGGGCGATCGGGTGGCGCTGTGGGCGGCCAACAGCGATCGCTATCTTGAGCTGTTCATCGGCGTCCCCTGCGCGAACCGGGCGATCGTGCCCCACAACACCCGATGGGCCGAACCCGAGCTCGTGTACGCCACCGAAGACGCGGGCGCCAAGATCCTGATCTGCGATCGCGACCCGGGCGGGCTGGCGAACAGTGTCGAGCGCGTGATCCGTCTCGACACCGGCGAATACGACGCCCTGCTCGCCGAAGCGCCCGAGGCCGAACCGACCATTGCGCCGGACACGTTGGCCGGGCTCTTCTACACCGGCGGCACGACCGGCGCGTCGAAGGGCGTCATGCTCACCCATCAGAATCTGATGGCCAACGCCGTGCACACCCAGCTCGCCCAGCCGATGCTGGAGGACGACGTCTACCTCACCATGGCGCCCATGTTCCATGCCGCGGGCATCTACTGCGCCATGTCACTGATGTGGGTGGGCGGCATCAACGTGATCCTGCCTGCATTCGTGCCGGGCAACGTCCTCGACGTGATCGAGGGACACCGCATCACGTGCGCGATCGCCGTGCCGTCGATGTTGGCGGCGATGATCGAGGCGCAACGGCCGAGCCCGCGCGACGTCTCTTCGCTTCGCTGGATCTCCCACGGCGCCTCGCCCATTGCGCTCGAAACGCTCAAGTCGGCCGACGAGCTGTTCGGCTGCGAGCTCATCCACTTGTATGGCGCAACCGAGCTCTCGCCGCTCGCGACCATCTTCCGCCACGAGGACCGGTTCCTCGGAGACCCGAAGCGTGCCAAGTCGTGCGGCACCGCTCCCCCGGGCGTGAACCTCGAGATCCGTGACAAGGACGGTGCACGCTTGCCGGCGGGCCAGCCCGGCGAGGTCACGGTGCAGGGACCCAACGTCATGCTCGGCTACTGGAACAAGCCCGAGCAGACCGCCGACGTGCTCACCGATGACGGCTGGTACTCGACGGGCGACGTCGGCTACCTCGACGACGAGGGCTACCTCTATCTGGTCGACCGCAGCAAGGACATGATCGTGTCCGGCGGCGAGAACGTGTATTGCACCGAGGTCGAAGACGCGATCTATACGCACCCCGGGGTGCTCGAGGCCACGGTCTTCGGCATCCCCGACGAGCAATGGGGCGAGGCCGTGCACGCTGTGGTGGTGCCGCGCGAGGGCGTGGAGATCGACGAAGCGACCGTGATCGAGCATTGCCGCACCCAGATCGGCGGTTACAAGGTGCCCAAGTCGGTGAGCTTTCAGAGCGACGAGCTGCCCAAGTCCGGCCCGGGCAAGGTCCTCAAGCGCGACCTGCGCGCACCCTTCTGGGAAGGCAAGGAACGCCAGATCAACTAGCCGGGGTCAGACTGGTTCAGACTTTCGGGGTCAGACCCCTTCAAGGTTGACCCCTTCAAGGTTGGGGTCGGACTGGTTCAGACTTGCCGATATCGAACCAGGTTTGATGTCACGACAGGAGGGCCCATGTCGACGGTTGCGATGACGGTGGAGGAGATCCGCCGGCTGGCGTTCGACTGCTTGGTCGCGGCCGGCGCTGACGATGCCAATGCCTCGGCGGTCGCTGCGACGCTGGCGGCGGCCGAGCGCGACGGTGCTGTGTCGCACGGGTTGTTCCGACTTCCGGGTCACCTGATTTCGCTCAAGAGCGGGAAGGTCAACGGAGCAGCCCGACCCAAAGAGGAGACGCTGACCGCCGCGGCGATCCGCCTCGACGGTGACCGCGGGTTCGCGCCGTTGGCGTTCGATCACGGCCTGCCGCTGCTTGCCGATGCCGCCGATGAGCTCGGCGTGGGCGTGCTGCTGATCCGCAACAGCTTCCACTTCTACGCGCTGTGGCCCGAGGTCGAGGCCCTGGCCGAACGGAACCTGGTGGGCCTCGCCTGCACCGTCCATACACCGATGGTCGCCCCGTTCGGGGCCAAGCGAGCCTTCTTCTCGACGAACCCGATCTCCTTTGCCTGGCCGCGCGCGGGCGGCGATCCCTATGTCTTCGACATGGCGACCGCGGCCAAGGCACGGGGCGACATCGGCGTGGCCGCCCGGGATGGCGAACCCCTCGAGCCGGGCGTCGGGCTCGATGCCGAGGGCAATCCCACCACCGACGCCAACGCCGTCCACGACGGCGGCGTGATCCTGCCGTTCGGTGGCTACAAGGGTTCGGCCATCGCCACGATGATCGAGCTGCTTGCCGCCGGCCTCGTCGGCGACTACTTCTCCTACGAGGCCATCGAGGCGGACAACCGCGACGGCGGGCCCGCGATCGGCGGTCAGTTCGTCATGGCACTCTCCCCCGAGGTTTTGGCCGGCGAGGGGTGGCAGGACCACGCCGAAGGATTCCTCGGTGAGCTCGAAGGGATGGAAGGTGTGCGGCTTCCCGGAAGGCGCCGATTCGCCAACCGGCGCGACGAGGGCACTCGCCAGGTCAACGCCGAACTCGTCGCATCGCTCCGGGCCGAGCTCACGGACTGATCCGCGGCCCGCACCGCCCCTACGGATGAGGATTGGGTCGGTAGTCTCACCGCATGACCAACGGCATTCGGCGGCTTCTTCTCATCTTCGCGATCGCGCTCATCGCGGCAGCCTGCAACTCCTCCAGCAGCATCGATTCCACGACCGAGGCAGCCGACGAGCCGTCCGAGGCCGAGACGGAGGCCGAGCCGACAGCGACCCCCGAGCCAGAACCGACCGCAACACCCGAACCGGCGGCTACGGCGACTCCCGAGCCGGAACCGGCCGCTGACGACTCCGAGGCCGAAGCGCCGGCCAACGACGTCGACGACTCTGACGCCGACGATGACGACGACCAGCTCGATCCCAATGCGCTCGCCATCCAAGGCGAGATGATCGACTGGGTCGACTGCGGGCGGCTCCTCCAGTGCGGCACGGTCGAGGTCCCGATCGACTACAACGATCCGTCGCTCGGCACCATCGACGTCGCCGTGAACGTCCGCCGTTCGGAGAACCTCGACGAGCGCATCGGCTACCTGTTCGTGAACCCCGGCGGCCCGGGCGGCCCCGGTACCGATCTCGTGGTCGCGGCCGACTTCACCTTCCAGCCCGAACTGCTCGACGCGTTCGACATCATCGGGTTCGATCCACGCGGCACCGGCGGAACCGCACCGACGTTCGCCTGCGGCGTCGGCACGGAGCAGTTCCGGGTCCTGCTCGGCATCGAGGAGTACCCGGACACGCCTGAGGAGATCGAGGTCGGCAACGACGCGGCGCAGCTGTGCGTCGAGTCGATGGGGCCCCTCGCGACTCGCATGGGCACCCAGGACGTCGTCCGCGACATGGACGAGATCCGCAAGGCGCTCGGCGCCGACCAGATCTCGTACCTGGGCTTCTCCTACGGGTCGACGATCGGCGGCTGGTATGCGTCGGAGTTCCCCGACAACGTGTACTCGATGGTCGTCGACGGGGCCGGCAACCCGCTGGCCGATTCTGACGATCTGGAGTCGGCGATCGAGGTCGCCCGCGACACGATCGAGCCGATCCACGCCCAGTTCGAGGCGGCGCTCGCGACCTGTGACAGCGACGCGTGTCCGATCTGGAACGACGGTGATCCCGAGGGCTACTGGTACGAGGTTGCGCCCAAGATGCAGCTCGTCGCCGACGCCAAGGAGGGCAACGGCCAGGCGATGGTGCTCGGCCTCGTCGGCCACCTGTACAGCCAGTCGCTCTGGCCGCAGCTCCACCAGTCGATCTTCGACCTCGGCGCGAACGATGATCCGAGCGGCTTCATCGATGCGATCGACAATGCCGGTTCGGTCGACGAGGCGAGTGTGACCGCCCACATCAACTGCCTCGACAGCTGGGCGCTCTTCCCTGACGAGACGCTTGACGAGGTCGTCGCCGAGTCCAAGGTGCTCGACGACGACATCGAAGCGGCCATCGAGCCCGACTACCCACTGCTGTTCGCGTTCGAGATCCCCGAGCAAGCGAGCGCCTGCCTGCACTATGCGTCGATCGGCGCACCGGCGTACGAGGGAACCTATGACGGCGGCGACGTTCCGATCCTCGTCGTCGGCAACACCTCGGACCCCATCACGCCGTTCGTGCAGTCGGAGCAGTTTGCCAACGACGTGCTGACCGACGGCCGACTCCTTCGGGTCGAGCATCCGCAGCACGTCGTGTACCCGGGCAACCCGTGTGTGGTCGAGTTCGTGCACGCCGCGTTGATCGACCAGGACTTCCCCGATGACGACCCGATCTGTCCGGCGACCGAACAGGCAGGCCTCGCCTCCGAGGTCGAGCTGGTCGACCTCGAGCTGCCGAACGGTGCCATGACGGTCATCCCCGACGGCTGGCTCGAACTCGGGCCCGGGATCTTCGCTCCGAGTGCCGATCCGTTGGATCCGGTCGTCGTGGTGTTCCAGCCGACCCAGGGTGACCCGGAGGGTGCATTCGACTTCCTCGTCACGCAGCTCCCGGCTGTTCCTGAGCTGGTGGTGCAAGACGCCGAGATCGGCGGAGCCCTCTGGGACTTCTACAGCCTCGACGTCCCGATCGAGGAGCTGACGGTCCGGCTGGGTGTCCGCAAGGGCCCCGACGGGGTGATCATCATCGCCCAGGCGTTCACCGAGGACATCGAACAACTCACCGAGCTGGTCCTCAACCCCATCGTTGAGGCCTACCAACCCTGAAGGGGTCTGACCCCAAAGTCTGAACCAGTCTGACCCCCACCTTGAAGGGGTCTGACCCCCCGCTGGGCGGTCGCGGCTCGGTCCTTACGAAGTGGACAACTGTCGGACGCCGACGGGACCTGCCTGCGGTGCTGTCGTAGGGTCGTGCCATGGGCCGGGCTGTCGCCATCGTCATCCTCATCACCGCGATCGTCGCCATCGGCTGGGTGGCGTTCAGCAGTGACGACGTCGAAACTGCAGCGGACACACCCACGCCCACTCCCGAGGCCGAACCCGCCGCGTCCGCCGAGCCCGCACCGACACCAGCGCCGTTCCCGGAGCCCGAGAACTACGGCCCACGCATGGATCTCGTCAACATCGACGGCTGGCTCCAGACCGACGCGACCTCGATCGACGATTTCGACGGTCAGGTGCTGCTCGTCGAGATGTGGACCTTCGGCTGCCACAACTGCAAGGCCCGCATCCCCTACAACCAGAGCTACTACGAGGAGTTCGGCGACGAGAACTTCGAGATCCTCGGCGTCCACGCTCCCGAGTTCAGCTACGAAGCCGAGGTCCCGGCGATCGAAGCCGCCCTCGAACGCCTCGGCGTGCCTTGGCCACAGGCCCTCGACACCGACAAGAAGAACTTCCGCGCCTGGCAGCCGGGCACGACCAATTTCTGGCCACGCACCTACGTGATCGACCAGAACGGCGACATTCGCTACGACCACATCGGCGAGGGCAAGTACGAGGAGCTGCGGGAGACGATCCGCTACCTGATCGAGAACCCGCCGCCGCCCACGGCCGAGACCTGATCCGACCGTCGCCGGTCGAACCGCGATGGGAACCTTCGCCGAAGGCATCGAGAGCATCCGCCTGGCCTGCAGTTTGGTCCTGCTGATCCCTGCCCTCGGCATCGTGTTGTTCGGGCGCCGACGTCGGGTGCTCGTGCCGACGTGGATCGCGACGATGACGCTGGTCGCATGGCTTCGATTCGTCGGGTGGTGGGAGCTCGAACCATCCGGCTTCCTCCACGTGCTTGCCGGCATCGTCCTGCTCGGCCTCGCCATCGCCGCTTGGCAGCGCGATGACACCGCGACCGATGTCGCGACGACGGCGCTTGCGGCAACGATCGCCGCCTGGACTTGGGTGCCGTGCGTCGGGCGCCACCTCGGCGAGATCCTCAATGCCGCCCGCGCCGAACCGTGGCGTCAGCTACCTCCGACCGTCGCGTTCATGGTCGGGCTGTCGATTCCGCTGGTGGTGCTGGCCGCGCTCGACGTCGCAGCACCACAACTCGGCGAGCGGCTCGACCACCGATTCGTGCGAATCGGTGGGCTGGCGATCGTGGCGGTCGTGGGCGGGCTTGTGTCGGTCACCCTCTTCGACGATCTCGCCGGCGAACTCGCCCGCCGGAGCTCGTTCTAGTCACGGAGACCGGCGGTCGCGCCGATCCGCGGCTGCTCGAAAGAAGGCTGCCGGGCTGCGGGTCTTTCATATCTCCCCCTGGTGCATGAAAGACCCGCAGCACGCTCTCCTGTCCCCCCGGCAGGAGCGATGCCCGAGCAGCTGCGGAGCAGTACAGCCGCGGAAATGGGATACGTCAAGAGGAAGTTTTCGTCGTGAGTCGAACATCCCAGTTGCGGGATGGAGTTGGCGAGATCGCATCGCCTCCACGTCACTCCGGGGCGGGCATGACCTTCGCGAGGTCCTGGACGACCTCCGCTCGCGGGTGCGCCGCAAGAGTCACCGGTGGAACCAGGAGCTTGCGGTCGCGACTCCCGCCGCCGATGATCAACCGCTCGCGCTCCATGACCCGTGCATCGATCCACAGCGGCATCTCGCCGGACACGCCGAAAGGCGTGACGCCGCCGATCATCATTCCGGTCAGCTCGATTGTCTGATCGGCCGAGGCGAACGAACACTTGCGGGTGCCGAGCTTCTTGCGCACAACCTTGTTGACGTCGAGCCGGCTGTCCGCCAGCACCAGGCACATCGCAAACACGGGCGGGTCGCTCTTGCCGACGACGACGATGGCGTTGGCGCTGTCCTCGGCCGAATAGCCGTACGCCTCGCAAAAGGCGGCGGTGTCGGCAAGATCGGGATCACAATCGACCAACTCGTAGTCGACGCCCAACCGCTCGAGCTCCTCGATGACGGAATCACTCATGCTGCGAGGCTAGGGGTCGCGTCGAGGCGCATACTGAAGCCATGTCGACCGAAGCAGCCTCCGGGGAGTCGTACGACGAGTTCGTCGACCCGGTCGACGGTCAGCGCTGGTTGATCGACGGTGCGTTTCTCTCCTCGAACTGGACCTGTATCTGGGACCGAGGTTGTGCGGGCCTGCACCTCGATCCCGCTCCCGACGCACAGCTCGGCTGCTGTTCCGTCGGCGCGCAGCTGCACGATGGCGACGAGGCGATGCGCATCGGTGCCCTCGGCATGACCCTCGATCCCGAGCGCTTCCAAAACGCAGCCACTGCCGACGAGGGTGGCATTTACAAGGACGAGACCCGCTCGCATACCCGCGTCGTCGACGGCGCATGCATCTTCCTCAACCGACCGGGATTCGCCGGTGGAGAGGGGTGCGCACTGCATCTCGCAGCGCTCGACGACGGCGAACCACCGATGGACTACAAGCCGACGATCTGCTGGCAGGCACCGTTCCAGGTCGACACCCTGCCGGACGGCGCCCGACGACTGCGCCCCTGGACGCGAGAGGACTGGCACGGTGGTGCTGCCGACATGGGTTGGTGTTGCCCTGAGCGCACGCCCGCTCCAGGCCTGGCGACGGCATACGTCGATTCGACCAGCGTCGCGGACCGGCTTGGCGATGAGCTCCGGGGGATCGTCGGCCCGGAAATCGCCGTCGAGCTGCGGGCCCGCTACGGCAGCGGTTGACGCATCAGGCCGAGGGCCGAAGAGTTGCCGATCGGATCGTCTCCGGGCTCGACGAGTCGCCGATGACGGCAACCAGCCAAGTGACGGCGACGCCCAGCAGCATGGCCAACGCGACCGCGGTACCTCCCAGACCGACCCCGCCG
Organism: Actinomycetota bacterium; assembly: GCA_039028435.1. Taxonomy (GTDB): domain Bacteria; phylum Actinomycetota; class Acidimicrobiia; order Acidimicrobiales; family UBA10347; genus UBA10347. Next base: position 250,866 of record JBCCIC010000001.1, read on the forward strand.
CCGACGATGCCAACCACCGCGGCACCGACGATACGACCGGCTCCCTGGGCGATCGCCATGCCGGCCAGGAACGGGCCCGCCGCGTCGGTCGGCGCCAGGTCGCTTCCGAGGGTCAGCATCGTTCCCGACGCCAAGCCGTTGCCGATGCCCATCACCACTCCGGCAAGGGCGACCGCACCGGGTGAGCCGGCGACGCTCAGCTGGATCAGCCCCACGATCACCAGTCCGAACGCCGGAACCATCGCATGAAGTCGGCCGAACCGGTCCATCACCAGTCCCGCGACGGGGAACAACACCAGATCCGCAGCGGTCGAGATGGTCACCAACGCACCGACCTCTGTCGCCGACATGCCCAGTTGGTCGGCGATGAGTGGAAGGACGATGAACCGGCCCTCACGAGCCGTCATGACCAGCAGCGGCACCGGCGTGGCGAGGGCCAGTCGCCGCCAGTGACGTCGTAGTGCGCCGGCCATCCCGAGCGACTCCCGCTCGCCCTCGGTGACCTCCGGAAGCAGCTCGAGCGGGCCCCGATCCGACGCAAACGTCGGTCCGAATCCGAGTACGCCGATCAAGGCCGCGACGAAGAACGTCGACCGGAAGCCGATCAGGTCGACGAGCGCACCACCGAGCAATGGACCGATCAACAACGCGACCCGGTACGACCCGCCGACGAACGAGAGCGCTCGCCCCCGTTGGCCGCTCGCGATGCGTCGAGTGATGAACGTCTGACGCGAGAGGCGCAGCGTTGCCGAGGCCATCCCAAACGCGATTCGAAGCACCAGGAGCAACCAGACGACGTCGGTGAGCCCGGTGAGCGCGGTCGCCACCGCAAGGACAGCGAAGGCCACGAACATCGCCGCACGCTCACCGAAGCGGCCGAGCAGCTCCCCCGCCGGCGCGCTGCCCGCCATCGATCCAATGCCGACGCCGGCCAGCACCAGCGAGACCTCGCCGAGGCTCAACCCTGAATCGTCGAGGTAGAGCGGCAGCACCGGGATGAGCATCCCGGTGCCGATCGTGCCGAGGATGATCGGGAGATAGGCGGGCACCACGAGCAAGCGCAGTGTCTCCGCAGTCGATCGCACCGTTCGACGCTACCCAGGTCCCCGTCGGCCCGAATCACCGTTGCTGGGCTCGATCGTGCCCGTGTAGCGCGCCCGCGGCCGGAAGCGCAGCGGCGCCTCGTCGTACTCCTCGATGGCATGAGCCAGCCAGCCCGCGGTTCGAGCGACCGCGAAGATCGTCTCGCCGGCATCGGGTGTCATCCCGGCAAGCCAGGTGAGCGCGCCGACAGCAAGGTCGATGTTCGGCAAGAGCTCGCGACGCTCGGAGACGACGTCGCGCACCCGAAAGATGTGTTGGAGTCGCGGGTCGTCGCGCCAGGCCTCGATGACGGCGGCCATCAACGCGGTATAGCGAGGATCCTGCACGCGGTAGACGGAGTGCCCGAAGCCGGGGACCCGCTCGCCGGCGCGTAGCACGGCGCCGATCGCCTTTGCGGCGTCGCCGGTGCGCTCGACGTCTTCGATCAAGCGATGCACGCCGGCGCTCGCCGCTCCGTGCATCGGGCCTCCCAACGCGCCGAGCCCCGCGCTCACGACCGAGTACGGATCGGCACGGACCGACGCGGCGATGCGAGCGGCGAAGGTCGAGGCCGCCATCCCGTGATCGACCATGAGCGCAAGTGCGACGTCGAGTACTCGGCGTTGGTCCACGGTTGAACGCCGCCGGGTGAGATGGCTCCACAGGACGTCCGGGAGTGGCCGGGCCCGACCTCGGGACGAGGCGGGCGCGCCGGCGAGCCCATGGACCATCGTGGTGATCATGCGACGCCCGGCCGCCCGCACGCCGCCGGGCGAAAGATCGTGACGAAGCGGGTCGGTCGCTGAGGTCAGCGCAACGATGACGCGCAGTGCATCGAGGCCATCGAGGTCGGTCCCCCATGACTCGCCGAGATCCTCGACCAGCAGTTCGCGGGTGGACGGCCATGATTCGCCGTCCGGTGCATCCCAGAGGTGTTCGACGACCTCAACGAAGCCCATACCGCTCTGCACCAGATCGACGAGCGGGATGCCGCGGACCAGCAGGCCTTGGTCATCGACCCGGGTGATCGCCGTCGCGATCACCGTTCGCAGCTCGCCCTCGGTGCGGTCCCGGCGGCCCCGCCGCAGCGCATCGAGCTCGGCGGGATCGAAGAGGCTCGATCGACCGTCCATGGCCACCGTGCGATGAAGCAGGCCGCGGCTCACATACGCATAGAGGGTCGCCGGCTTGACGCCGAGTCGGGCGGCGGCATCCCGGGTGGACAGCAGTCCCTGGTCGATCGGGACCCCGCCGTCGCTCATGTGAAGCGGGGAATGACCTCGGACGCAAAGAGGTCCAGGCTCCGCAGGTTCACATCGCGGTCGTGGATGCCTTGCGGGATCAGCAGGAACAGCTCATGCGGGTTGAAGCGCTGTTGGGCGGCGTCGATCTTGGCCGAGATCGTGTCGGGTGTGCCGATCAGCAGCTCGGGAAGCGGGTTGCCGAACGGAATCGACCAGCGGTTCCAGAACCACTCGTAGTCGACCATCAGCTCCTCGGCTTCGGCATCGGTCTCGGTGCAGATCATGATCCCGCCCCACGCGGCTTCGTCGCCTGCAGGGATCTCGATGCCGGCCTCCGCGGCCGTTTCGGCCGACTTCTTCCACACCACATCACAAAAGTCGAGATCGCCGGCCATCACGATCGGACGGCCGCCTCGCTGCGCCCAGAACTGCGTGGTCCGGACCGACGCGCTGAAGCCGCCATAGATCCGGGGGTGCGGATCCTGCAACGGCCTCGGTGCGATGCCTACCTCGGTGATGTTCATGTCCGCATCGACGCCTTGACCGAAGTCGGTGTACACGCTGTGCGGATGTGGGTTGCGAAAGTCCTCGGGCGGGAACTGCCAGTACTTGCCCTGGTAGGAGAACATCGGCTCGCGCAGCGCCGTCAGGACAATGTCGACGAACTCGGTGAAGTACTCCCGGTTCATCTCGTCGACCGGGGTGTTCTTGTTCCACGGACCGACCGCATTCAGATCGGGCCGGATCTTGAAGTTCTCTACCCACCGGTGCTGGTACCCGCGCACGAGCCCCACGGCGAACCGTCCCTGGTGCATGTGGTCGAGGGTGGCGATGTTCTCGGCGGTGCGTAGCGGGTTGTGCGTCGTCGACACGAAGCCGCACGTGATCGTCCGCATCCGCTTCGTGTGACGACCGATCCACATGGACATGAGGTTCGGGTCGTTCGAGATCTCGAAGCCTTCGACCTGCAGGTGGTGCTCCGGGTGGCCCATCCCGGCGTAGCCGGCTTGGTCGCAGAAGGTCACATACTCCGCGATCTCGTCGAGCATGCGCTGATAGAGCCGACCGTCGAGGCCCGCACTGCCGGCCTCGAGCTCCTCGCGGCGTCCGATCGTGCAGTACATGAAGAGGTTGAAGTCCATCGCATCCCCCAAGAGCGTTCGGAACTCCAGCGTAGGAAGCTCGATCGCAGCGGTTCGCATCGTCGGAGCGCGGTGGCGTTGAGTGAATCAACGTTGACTTGATCAATATTGTCAACATACCCGCCATCGGGCAACGTAAGTCCATGAATCTCATCGCTCCTCCAGGGCTCAAAGGCCTCGTCGTCGCCGACACCGAGATCGGTTCGGTACGTGGCGACGAAGGCTTCTTCCACTACCGCAATCGCAATGCGGTCGACGTAGCCCGCCACTCCACCTTTGAGGCTGCCGTGTCGCTGCTGCTCGACGGCGCGCTGCCCGACGCCGCCGCGGAGAGCGCGATGCGCTCGGAACTCGCCGCTGCCCGCGCCATCGACGCAACACAGATCGAGGCGCTGGTAACCGTCTTCGAGCGGTGTGATACGCCCCTCGCGGCGTTGCGCGCGGCCTATGCGCTGTTGATCGACGACACACCCAGCCTCGACCTCGCAGCACCCGAGCGGCGCGCTCGGGTGATCCGAGCGATCGGGGTCACGCCGACCGTGCTCGCCGCCTTTCACCGCACGACCGAGGGCCTCCCGATCCTGGCCGCCGACCCGGGACTTGGTCATGCCGCCGACTACGTCCGACTCGTCACGGGTGCGACCCCGGCGCCACGGTTGGCACGCGCCGTCGAGACGTATCTGCTGCTCACCGCCGACCATGGGTTCAACGCCTCGACGTTCACCGCCCGGGTGATCACCAGTACCGGGGCCGGCCTGAGCAGCGTCTACTGCGGTGCGGTCGGGGCGTTGTCGGGGCCGCTGCACGGCGGCGCGCCCAGTCGGGTGCTGGACATGATCCATGCGATCGGCAACCCAGCGAACACCGAGTCATGGGCTCGGGCCGAACTCGAAGCCGGCAACAAACTGATGGGCTTCGGCCACGCCGTGTATCGGGCCGACGACCCGCGTTCGCTCCTGCTGCGAGAGATTGCCATCGGCCTGGGCGGGGACCTCGTCGCACAGGCCCAAGAGATCGAGGAGCGCATGTTGCGCTTCCTCGCGGCGTGGAAGCCGGAGGCCACGATCGTCACCAACGTCGAGTTCTATGCGGCGGTCGTCCTCCATCTGGCCGGGCTCTCACAAGACATGTTCACACCCACCTTTACGACGAGCCGAGTGGTCGGTTGGGGCGCGCATGCGCTGGAGCAAGCCGCCAACAACAAGATCATGCGCCCCGCGGCGCGCTACGTCGGCCCCGAGATCGAGACCGCGAGCAGCGTCGCCTAGTCCGAGTGCAGCCGTCGGGCGAAGCTGAGTTCGTGACCGTCCGGGTCACGGATGTGGAAGTACCGCTCGCCCCACGGGGCATCCGAAGGCGCGAACTCCGGTGCGTGGCCTGCCGCGATGGCGGTGTCATGAACAGCATCAGGTGAGTCGACATGAAAGATCACGCGTCCCCATCCGACGCCCGGCTCGACACCCGTGTGCTGGAGGTTCACGAAGTTCGATCCGATCTTGAGCGATGTGAAAGTCGAATCGGGGCCGCCGTAGGCGATCTCGAAGCCGAGGTCGGTGTAGAAGCCGACCGACGTCGTCATGTCGGTGATCACCACGGTGATCGCATTGATCTCGGTCGCCACGGTCGGCTCATTCACCGAGGTGGATGAACAGGCACGTCCGCTGCTCGCCACCGACGTTGCGGCTGATGTGGCCCTGGCCGGTCGTGTCCTCGGCGAGGAGGATCGAGCCGGGCCCGAGCACCCGTGACTCGCCGGATCCGACCTCGATCTCCACCGAGCCAGTCAGGTTCACGACCAGTTGACGACGCGGCGCACAGTGGAAGTCGAGCAGGTAGTCGCCGCCCACCTCGCGGAACTGCACCTTGGTCGCCGACCACGGGTCGGACAACATGCCCATCATCTCGTAGTCACGCATGTCGACCGCGACGTCCTCGAAGTGCGAGTGGCCGTCCTCGCCGGTGTAGATCCGAGTCACCTGCATGCGGCGACACTACCGCCGCGGCCGCGCCGCTCAGGAGTCGAGCGCCTCGGCGCGGGCACGGGCCAGGCGTTGGCTCACACCCTGCGGCAGCGCGTCGTTGTTGGTCAGCGCAATCAGCACATCGCCGGAATCGGGATCGATGATGGCGTTGGACAGAAACCCCGCATTCCCACCGTTGTGTCCGAGCCACGGGCCCCCGGCGTGCGGCTGCGCAAGGATGCCAAGCCCATAGCCGAAGCCTTCGAGGGCCTGGCCGCTCGGGCCAGTCGTCATCGCTTGCAGGAGCTCGGGCGAAAGGAGCCGTCCGCCGAGCAACGCACGGAGGAACGTGGCCAACTCTGGTGCCGTCGACACGAGCGATCCGTCTGACCACCCGGTGTGCACTCGGCGGTAGTCGATGTCGGGTTCGCCCTCGAAGTCGGCGAGCCCCGACCATGGGGCGGCCAGACCTTCGGGGTCTGGCACCTCGGCGACCGCGTAGCGGGTGATTTCGAGCCCGAGCGGTTCGTTGATCCGTGCGATCAGCGACTGATTCAGGGAGCGACCCTCGACCGATTCGATGAGCGCACCAAGCAAGAAGTAGCCGGTGTTCGAGTACGCAAACTGATCCGGTGTCGTGCCGAAGATGCGACTCGCCAACTCGAGCACCTCGTCGACACCGAGCTCGGTCGGTTCCGCGGACCCCATCATCATCGAGAGGAACGCCGGGTTGTTCGTGTAGTTCGCAATGCCGGAAGTGTGCGAAAGCGCTTGGCGGACGGTGGCGTCGCCGATCAGTGGAAGTTCGCCGAGGTAGGCCGACAGCGGCGCGTCCAGATCGACGGCTCCCTCCTCGACCAGCTGCAGAACGATCGTCGCCGTGAACATCTTCGACACCGAACCGACCCGCATCGGCGTGTCCGGCGCCAAGAGACGCCCCTGTTGTCCGCAGCGCCGAAGGCGACGCCGATGTCCTCACCGTTCGCACTGACAAGCACGATCAGACCGCCTGGCCGTGCACCCACCGCGCTCTCGACGATGTCCTCGACCTCCTCACGCAGTGCTACCGGATCGACCTCAGCCACGTCAGACGCGGGCGACGCCGTGACCGCTGGGGTGGACGTGGGCTCAGGCTCTGGCGTCGCAGGCGCCGTGGGCTCGGCGGTCGGTGTTGGATCCTGCGCGGCGGTCGGAGTTCGGGTCACGGCCGCAGTTGCGTTCCCGGCTTCGGCGATCTCCGCGGGACCGGCCGACTGACACGAAGTTGCCACCGCCGCGATCGCAACAGCCAAGGCCGACCAACGACTGCGTCGCCGCCGTCCTGGTCCGCCGAGACCCATGTGCACCAGACTGCCACACATGATCGATCTCTCGGGCAAGGTTGCCCTCGTGACAGGCGCAAGCCGCGGCATCGGCGAGTCCATCGCCCGGACCCTCGACGCAGCGGGAGCGCAGGTGCTGCTGAACAGTCGCCGCGAGGCCGACATCGCCGCGGTCGCGGCCGACCTCGCGAACGACCCTCGCGTCTATCCGACCGACCTCGGAGTGGCCGGTGCGGGCACGGAGCTGGCCGAGCAGGTCGTGACCGATCACGGCGGTGTCGACATCCTCGTCAACAATGCCGGCATCGCCATGCGACGCACCCCGGACCAACTCACCGAGGCCGACGTCGACCAGGTCTTCAACATCAATGTGCGCGGCCTGCTCATGCTGACGGTCGGACTCGGCGACGCCTTCATCAAACGAGGTGGCGGCTCGGTCATCAACATCTCCTCGGTCGCCGGACTTGCCGGGCCGATGGGGCGCGTCGCGTATGCGGGCACCAAGGGCGCCGTCGACGCCATGAGCCGAGCCCTGGCCGCCGACTGGGGGCGCCACGGAATCCGGGTCAACTCGATCGCACCGGGCCTGATCGTGACCGACATCTGGCGCGAAAGCCTCGACACGATCGACGGGCTACGCGAGAACCTGCAGAGCGGCATTTCGATGCGGCGCTGGGGGGAGGGCGACGACATCGCGGGTGCGGTCTTGTGGCTGGCATCGGATCTGTCCAGCTACGTGACCGGCGAGACGATCGCCGTCGACGGCGGCCTCGCCAGAGTGCGAGGCGGCGGAACGGCACCCGAAACCGAACGCCGCTGAACCCGCCAGCCCGCTCGCTTCTCACCGACTCAGTGCCCGGTTTCCGCTTCTCACCGACTCAGTGCCCGGAATCCGTGATCGGAGTCGGTGAGAAGCCAAAGGCGGACCTGGAGTCGGTGAGAAACCCGCCGGACGGCCGATTGAGACCGATACCACACGGGGCATTCCGACCGATCCGGAGGGTTCCGTGGTCGAACCGAGCATCCTTGTTCGGTGAATTCCCCCGCCGGGACGGCCTCCCGCGACAACATCCGCAACGTGGCGATCATCGCCCACGTCGACCACGGCAAGACAACCCTGGTCGACGGCATGTTGCATCAGGCCGGCGCCTTCGGCGCTCATCAAGATGTCGACGAGCGCGTGATGGACTCGATGGACCTCGAGCGCGAGAAAGGCATCACCATCCTCGCCAAGAACACGGCGATTCGCTGGGGTGACCTGAAGATCAACGTCGTCGACACCCCCGGCCACGCCGACTTCGGGGGCGAAGTCGAGCGAGCGCTCACCATGGTCGACGGCGTGCTGCTCCTCGTCGATGCCAGCGAGGGCCCGCTTCCCCAAACCCGATTCGTGCTGCGCAAGGCACTGGCGGCCGATCTGCCGGTCGTCCTCGTGATCAACAAGATCGACCGCCCAGACGCTCGCGTGGCCGAGGTCGTCACCGAGGTCGAAGACTTGTTCCTCGACGTCGACGCCGACGAGCACCAGATCGACTTCCCGATCGTCTACGCCATCGCCCGCGAGGGCACCGCCACCCTCGAGCTCGACGAACCGGGCTCCGATCTCACGCCCCTCTTGGAGACGATCGCCGAACACGTTCCGGCGCCGAGCTTCGACCCCGAGCACCCGCTGCAAGCGTGGGTGACGAACCTCGACGCATCGCCCTATGTCGGACGCCTCGCCATCTGTCGGGTGGTCAACGGGAGCCTTCGAAAGGGTCAGACCGTCGCCTGGTGCAAGGCCGACGGTTCGGTGGCCAACGCCAAGGTCACCGAGCTCTACATGACCGAGAGCCACGAGCGAGTCGAGTGTGACGAGGCGAGTGCGGGCGACCTGGTCGCCGTGGCAGGTCTCCCGGACATCACGATCGGCGAGACGCTGAGCGACGTCGAAGACCCGCGGCCCATGCCGGTCATCAGCGTCGACGAGCCCAGCCTGTCGATGACGATCGGCATCAATACCTCGCCCCTCGCCGGCAAGAGCGGCGACAAGATGACCGCCCGCCAGGTCAAGGATCGCCTCGACCGAGAGCTGGTCGGCAATGTGTCGCTCCGCGTGCTGGACCTGAATCGCCCCGATGCGTGGGAGGTCCAAGGACGAGGCGAACTGCAGCTGGCCGTTCTGGTCGAGATGATGCGCCGCGAGGGTTTCGAGCTCACCGTCGGCAAGCCTCAGGTCGTCACCCGAGAGATCGACGGCACCCTCCACGAGCCGGTCGAGGTCGTCACGATCGACATTCCCGAGGAGTTCGTCGGCGCGATCACCCAGCTGATCAGCCCGCGCAAGGGTCTGCTGCAGGAGATGGTCAACCACGGAACCGGCTGGGTGCGCCTCGACTACCGAGTCCCCGCTCGAGGACTCATCGGTTTCCGCACCGACTTCCTGACCGAGACCCGGGGAACAGGACTGCTCCATCACGTGTTCGATGGTTGGGTGCCGTGGCAGGGCGAGATCCAAGCCCGCAACCGCGGCAGCCTCGTGGCCGATCGCCTCGGCGTGGCCACCAGCAATGCGATCATGAACCTGCAAGAACGAGGCACGTTCTTCGTCGACGTCGGCGACGACGTCTACGAAGGGATGATCGTGGGCGAGACCCCCAAGGCCGGCGACATGGACATCAACATCTGCAAGGAGAAGAAGCACACCAACGTTCGCGCCGCCGCGGCCGACGAGCTGGTGCGCCTCACCCCACCGAAGAAGATGTCGCTGGAACAGTCGCTCGAGTTCATCGGTGACGACGAGGCGATCGAGGTCACGCCCGACAAGATCCGGCTGCGCAAGGTCGCCCTCGACGCGACCACGCGGCTGCGCGCCGCCAAGAATCTCAAACGCTCGCGCGAATCGGTATGACCGAGCAGGACACCGCCCGCGATCCGTCTCGATCGTTCGACGACCTCGGGGTGTCCGCAGCCGTCGTGTCCGCGCTCGCTGACCAGAACATCGACGCGCCCTTCCCCATTCAGGAAGCCGTGATCGAGGCTGCCCTCGCCGGTCGCGACCTCTGTGGCAAGGCGCCGACCGGGTCGGGCAAGACACTGGCATTCGGCGTGCCGGCAATCGACCTGGCCGACATCGGCGGCCCCTGGCATCCCAAAGTGCTGATCCTGTCCCCGACCCGCGAGCTGGCAACCCAGATCAAGGAAGAGCTTGCACCGCTGGCCAAGGCCCGCTCGCGAACGATCGGCACGGTCTTCGGCGGCACGAACATCGAGCGCGACATCCGCCTGCTCAAACGCGGCGTCGACATCCTTGTGGCGTGCCCGGGCCGCCTCGAGGACCTGATCGCAAGGCGCTGCTGTGAGCTGCGCGATGTACGCATCGCGGTCGTCGATGAGGCCGACCGCATGGCCGACATGGGCTTCCTGCCGAGCGTCAAGCGGATCCTCGACGCGACGCCCGACGATCGCCAGACCCTGCTCTTCTCGGCCACGCTCGACGGCGACGTCGATGCCCTGATCGAGCGCTACCAGGACGACCCGATCACCTACGAGGTCGAGGAAACCGTCGAGGAACTCGGCGATGTCGAGCACTCGTGGTACCTGCAGCAGCCATCAGCCCGGATCGACGAGGCGGCCGAGCTGCTTCGCCGCTACGAGTCGTCGATCGTGTTCTGCCGCACCCGGCGCGGCTGCGACCGCGTGACCCGCCTGCTCACCGATCGGCAGATCCGCGCCGTGGCGATCCACGGTGATCGCAGTCAGGCCCAGCGCGAACGCGCGCTCGCCGACTTCACGACCGGGCGAGCCAACGTGTTGGTCGCCACCGACGTCGCCGCCCGCGGCATCCACGTCGACGACGTCTCACTCGTGGTGCACTACGACCCAGCGAACTCGGACAAGGACTACATCCACCGGTCCGGGCGGACCGGCCGTGCCGGCAAGGACGGGCGGGTCATCTCCTTGGTCGTCGAAGACAAGAAGAAGATCGCCAGGGAGCTGCAACGAGACTTGGGGCTGACGCCCGGCTTCGAAACGCTTGATCTCTCGGCCATGCCCGCAGTCGTGGAGCGTCTGCCCGTGCCGCCCCGCGAGGAGCGCCAGCAGAAGCCGAAGACAAAGACGAACGGCGAGGCGCGCAAGGGAACCGACCGATCGCGCGACGAACCAGGCAACCGAGAGCAGCGCGGCAGCGATGCACCCAACCGCAAGCCGCGCGACCGCAACGCGCGCGGCCGAGGCGGGCAGAATCGAGATGGGCGTGGCGACCGAGATCGGAATCCACGCAACCGAAACGATCGCGACCGCAAGCATCCGGGTGAGCGTCGCGCTGGCACCGGACCGTCGGCGCGCAACCGTGGCCGCCGGTCGAACAACGACTGGTACCCGCCCGGTTGGGACGAAGACCGGGCGTCGTCGGGTCGCCGTGGTGGCCGCACACGGGACGAACGCGACGACGCATACGAGCGCGACGGCGACCGCCAGGGTCAGGGCAAGCGCTCCGACCGGGGCGGTCGCTCACGAGATGGCAACCGCCAGGGTGAGGGCAAGCGCTCCAACCAAGGCTCGGGCCAGGGACGTCGCTCCGGCCAGGGTTCTCGCTCCGGCCAGGGTTCTCGCTCCGGCCAGGGTTCTCGCTCCGGCCAGGGTTCTCGCTCCGGCCAAGGCTCGCGATCGGGCGACCAGCGGTCACGCGACGACGAGCGTCCGACGGGCGGACGCAACACGGCGAAGAAGAAAAGCCGGTCCGCCAAGGGCCGCCACGCCGACCGCAACAGCACCAAGAACAAGGGTCGCCGGCGCGGACCACGCCGCTGACGCTTCGCTCTTCTTCTGGAGCTGAAGCTTGCCTATGCCGCCGCCTCTCGGTGGACGAAGCGACGCACGCCCCCGTTGGGCTGGTGCGTGCGCAGGAACTCGTCGCCCGGGATCGGACGACTCATGTAGTAGCCCTGGGCAAGGTCACAGCCGATCTCCCGCAGCCGATCCCAGGCCTCGGCGGTCTCCACACCTTCGGCCACGCTGCGGTGTCCGAGCACCGACGCCAGATCGACCACGGCCTTGACGATGATGAGATCCTCCGGATCGGTGACCATGCCCATCACGAACGAGCGGTCGATCTTGAGTTCTTGCACCGGCAGTTTCCGAAGCCGGCTGAGCGACGAATACCCCACGCCGAAGTCGTCGATCGACAGGTCGATCCCCAGTCTCGTCAGGCTTTCGAAGACCGGCCCATGCACGGACAGGTCTTCGAGAATGTCCGACTCGGTGATTTCGAAGGTCAGGCGCCTCGGTGGCACACCGGCGTCGCGGAGCATGCGGCTGACGCGCTCCGCAAGACCCCGATCGAAGAAGCTCATCGCACTCAGGTTGACGGCGACGTCGATCGGTGCACCCTCTCGGTCCGTCTGCGCAGCGAAGTGGATTCCTTGACGAATGACCTCGTCGGTGAACGCCTGGTAGTCACCCGAAACCGACAGGACAGGCAGGAATCGGTCCGGCGTGAGCAGGCCGAGTTCAGGGTGCCGCCACCGGGCGAGACCCTCTGCGGCGACGACCCGCTCGGTGTTCAGGTCGATCTTCGGCTGGAACCAGAGCTCGATCTGGCCGTTCTCGATGGCGCTTGCGAGCTCCTGAGACAAAGCAAGCTGTTCACCGACGCGTGCACCGCGGCTCTCCGAGAACTGGACGACTCGTTCCTGCGCATCTTTCGCGCGATACATCGCCGTGTCGGCGCGCATCATGACCACATCGCTGGATTGTCCGTCGAACGGGGCGACTGCGACCCCGACCGACGCGGACACCGACAAGGTGAGCCGCTCGATCATCACGAGTTCCTCGATGGCCTCGACGATCTCGAGAGCCCGCTGCGCGGCCCGGTGCGCTTCGGGGCCGGCGAGGAGGAACGCGAACTCGTCACCGCCCAGCCGGGACGCCGAGTCGACGAAGTCGAGCTGTTCGAACCGACGGGCGAGCATCGAAAGCACCTGGTCGCCGATGCGGTGACCCAGCACGTCGTTGAGCTCTTTGAATCGGTTGAGGTCCACCAGCAGAACGGCGACGGGATCCTGCTCGCTGCACTGGTCGAGGCGTTCCGCGAGTTGGGTGATGAAGACGTTGCGTGTCACCAGCCCGGTCAGGTCGTCATGCTCGGCCTGATGGCGAATCAACCGGGTGGCCAGCGCAAGCTCGGTGATCTCCATCGCCACGCCTTGGATGAAGCCGGTCGATTCGCTCACCCGAAGCCGGTGCCGGAACGGAACACTGCCGCCCGACTCGTGGCGGAGGTCGAAGACCGCAAAGACGCCGTCGCCTTCGGGCTCGATCCGAGCGGCGCTCAGCGCATCCATGAATCGGCTGCGGTCGACGACGAGTTCGTCGGAGTGCATTCCCACGACGTCTTCGGCGCGGCGACCGAGCGTGCGCATCGTGTTTCCGGTGATCGAAACGAGGCGACCGGTCGCCGGGTCGAGCTCCCAGAAGAACAGACCAGCCGTCTCGACGAGGGTGTCGTATCGGCGATCGGTTTCGGCGCGCTCCAGCCGCCACTGCGCGTGATAGCGCTCGACTGCGGGAGCGAGTATCACGAAGGCCGCGATCGGCAGGTACCAGTAGTCGATGCCCCGGCTGATGCCGACGGCTGCGAGCAGCACCGCTGCCAACGCCACAAGGACCATCGCACCGAGACGGCTCTCGACGGGAACCGTACCGATGGCCAGCGCGACGAGCACCACAACCCCGGCCATCCACAGCACCGGGATGATGCTGGTGATGACGGCGACGATGACCATGATCATCACGTTGGGCACGCGGTTCTGTCCGGCGCGACCCACCCGGCGATCGACCGCGTGGGTCACGATCAGGTTGACCATGATCAGCCCGGCGACGACCGTGCGCTCGAGCATCGATGCCTCGAACGGCAGGATCAGTGTGAGCACCGCCAGCAACACGTTCGCGACCGCGCGCACGATCGGGAAGTTCGTACCCGATTCCATGTGCACGCGCCGAGCCATTTGCTCCCGCGTCGTCGGGTCACCATCGCGCCGAATCTCAGACCACACCGCTGTCAGTATCGGCCACCCGTCGCGAAATATGAGGCAATGGTCTCAGAAATTCCTCCGTCGGGGTAACGGCAGAGCCGGCGTCAGACGAAGCACGCCGACCGGCGGACATCGAATGGTCCCGATGACCCATGAGTCCGACGCGCCACCCGCCGACGGGCTATTCGATCACTTCGAACTCCTTGATCTCGACTGTGAGCGCTATGTCCCACCTTGCCCATGCGCGCTGCGCGTCCCGCTTGACGGGTCAGGCCGCGGGCCTCCTCGCGTGCCTCGGTGGGGGTCGACTCCTGACGACCAGGCGACACCGACGACGCGATGGTGACGCCGAGCATCTCCGCCGCGAACTGATCCTTCTTCGCCGCGAGCATGAGCTTCTGAACGAATCGGTGGCCGCCACCGTCGACGAAGAACGTCGGCGACTTGTCATGGCACTGCGGCAGCGCCCCCTCCACGAACTTGCCGGAGTCGGCTATCAACTCGAACGCGCTTCGCTGGCCCTGATCCGCGGCGACGGGCTCGCGGCATCACGCATCCTCGATGCCGCATCAGCCGACCTGATCATCCAACTCGAAGAGATGCGAGCCAGCAGATCCAACCTCGCAGCCCCCGATGCAGCGGACGGCGATCGGTCATGACGGCACCGGTATCGGTGGTGCTGGCCGACGACTCGACGACGATTCGATCGATGCTCGGCTCGCTGCTCGAGGAAGACCCCGACATCGACCTCGCCGGCCTCGCCTCGGATGGGCCGCAAGCGGTCGAGATGGCGCTGAGCCGTCGCCCCGATGTGGTGATTCTCGACGTGCAGATGCCCGGCCTCGACGGGCTTCGGGCGACCCGTCGCATCCTCGCCGAATGGCCGGAGGCACGGGTGATCCTGCACACGGCCTACCCCGACGATGGTCTCGCCTCCGAGGCCTGCCAAGCCGGCGCCGCCGGCTATCTGACCAAGGATCAGCGACCGTCGGCGCTGATCGCGACCGTATTGAAAGTGGCCCAATCATGAGTCAAGTGATCGATCGTTCCGTGCTCGACGAGATGGCGGAGATGATGGGCGGTATGACCGAGATCGTCGATGACATCGTCGGCACGTATCTCGTCGAGACACCGCCTCTCGTTTCGACGATCGCCGGCGACAGCACCATCGAAGACGTCCGCATCGCGGCGCACACGCTCAAATCGTCGAGCCGCGCCGTCGGTGCGATGCTCCTCGGCGATCTCGCCGAGGAGATCGAGGGAGCCGCACGCGACGGCTCCCTCGACGGTGTCGCAGGCGCCCGCGGCGCCGTGCAGACCAGCTTCGACCAGGCCGCCGAACTCCTCGGCGACTGGCAGGCGATTCCCGCCTGACGAGCCTCAGCTCAACAGGTCGGTGACGGTGTCGAGGTACAGCCCGGTCGTCAGCCCGATCGACTCGACGTCGATGCGCTCATTGTTGCCGTGGAACCTGCTCCCGTACTCGGCTGCGCTGACCTCAGGACTCAGCAGACCAGCGCCGTACGCCACGGCGCCGAGACTGCGGTGTACGCGTGCATCGGTGAACCCGACCGTCAAGCCCGGCGACAACTCGCTCTGTGGAAACGCGTTGGATACCGCACGCTGGAGTGAGTCCCACAGCGGGGTGTTCACCGGGCTCATCGATGACATGTCGTTCATCAGTGGACTGATTTCGACCTCGTCGGCCAGGTCGCCGATCGCATCGGTCAGGTACTCGCGAACATGCTCCGGGGTCTCGCCCGGCATGGTGCGGACATCGATGTCGATGTCGACCACATCGGGAATCGTGTTGGTCTTCGTCGGGCTCACCAGCACGTTCGGGCTCATCGTCATGTGGCAGCACGAATGGAGATGGGTCGCCGCGCCTCGAGGCATGTTCGCGATCGCGTCGTCGACCTTGGCCGGGTCGAGAAGCGCGGCGGCGAGTTCATCCTCGACGCCGTGCACCGTGCGCAGGTCCTCGACCTGTTGGCGCCAGAGTTCGTGGAATCGCGGCGGGGTCCGGTACTCGCCAACCCGCTGCACGATCGCCGCCGCCTTGATCAGCGCATTGTCCGCCTCGTAGGGACGCGAGCCGTGGCCCGGAGTCCCTCGCACGCGGAGGCGACGCCAGGCGACTCCCTTCTCCCCCACCATCACGCCGACGGTCGGGCGCGTCGACGAACCGCCGTGCAGACCGCCGTTCTCCGTGAGCACGTAGTCGGAGCGGATGACGTCGGGATGGTTGTCGGCCATCCACTGCGCCCCGTATTTCGATCCGGATTCCTCGTCGGCGACGGCGAAGAAGATCAGGTCACCAGCCGGGCGGAAGCCGGAATCGGCAAGGTGGCGGAACGTCACGGCCATGGACGACGTGAGCCCGAGCATGTCGATCGCACCGCGCCCCCAGACCTCGCCATCGATGAGCTCACCGCCGAATGGGTCACGGTCCCAGCCGTCGGGATTCACCGGAACAACGTCGGTGTGGCCGTTGAGGCAGAGGCTCGGCGCATTGGGATCACGCCCTTCGATCCGGGCGACGAGCGACACCCGACCCGGAGCGGACTCGTAGCGCTGAACGTCGAGCCCACCTCCCTCGATGTAGTTCTGCAGCAGGTCGGCGTTGCGCACTTCGTAGCCCGAATCCTCGGTGCCCTCGTTGACGCACGCATTGCGGATCATGTGCTGCAACAGGTCGATCGTGGCGTTCGTCAGCGCAGGGGTACTCGGCATGGGAAAGCCTCCTCGCCCGAGATCCTAGGACAGCCCGCCCGACACTCGGCCGACGATCCCGCCGGCGCGGAGCCCCGAGGGCTCAGCCTCGTAGGCTGCGCCGATGACCACCCGTCCTTGGATGAGCGAGTCCGCCCGCAATCGGGAGTCGGCCATTGTCGAGACGGTCGCCGATGCCTCGACCGATGACGTGCGACGATCGATCGACCAGCTCGTCGCCGACAACCGCGAGATCCACGAACGTCGCTCGCTCAACCTCAACCCGGCGACGAACGTCATGAACCCTCGCGCCGAGGCCGTGCTGGCCGCCGGACTCGGATCGCGACCATCGCTCGGCCACCCGGGCGCGAAGTACGAGGTCGGCCTGGAGGCCATCGAGGAGCTCGAGGTGATCACCGCCGAGTTGGCCGGTCGGGTCTTCGGCAGTGCGTTCAATGAGATTCGGGTGTTCAGCGGCGCGATGGCGAACCTCACGACCTTCATGGCCTGCGCCAAGCCCGGCGACGCCATCATCGTGCCACCGCCGTCGATCGGCGGGCACGTGACCCACAACACCGCCGGCGCGGCCGGACTGTATGGCCTGGACATCCACGAGGCCCCGATAGACCCCGATCGCTACACGCTCGATGTCGAAGGCGTCGCCCAACTGGCCGAACGGGTGCGCCCGAAGCTCATCACCGTCGGTGCCAGCCTGAACCTGCTTCCACACCCGGTCGCCGAGCTCCGCACCATCGCCGACCAGGTCGGCGCGCACCTGTTGTTCGATGCGGCCCATGCCTGCGGGATGATCGCCGGCGGCGAGTGGCCGAACCCGCTGGTCGAGGGCGCCCACGTGATGACGATGAGCACCTACAAGAGCCTCGGCGGACCCGCGGGCGGGCTGATCGTGACCGACGATGTCGAGCTCGGCACCAAGATCGACGCCATCGCGTATCCCGGACTCACCGCGAACTTCGATGCCGGGCGCACGACGGCGTTGGCCATCACGCTGCTCGACTGGATCGAGCACGGCGCAGCGTACGCCGCCGAGATGGTCGCCTCGGCGAGCGCCCTCGCCGCGGCGCTCGAGCGTGCGGATGTCCGGGTTTTCCGCACCACCCATGGGCCGACAACCTCCCACCAATTCGCCGCCACGCCGCCGGTCGGATCGAGTGCCGACGATGCGGTCGCTCGACTCGCCGCGGCCAACCTGCTCACGTGTGCGATCGGTACTCCCGCAGGAGATGCCGTGCGTATCGGCACGCCCGAGGCCGTCCGCTGGGGTATGACCTCCGATGACATGGACACGCTCGCCGGCTTCATCGCCGACGGGCTGGGCGATGTCCCCGGGGTCGGCGACGCCGTCACCGCCTGGCGCGCGCCCTTCGATCGGGTGCACTTCTGCACTTGACCTGTTGCCCCGGACCGAGCGCTGGGCCGATGAGGCACGTACGCTCCGGCAATGGAGATCCAGGGCAGCAACGTGGTCATCACCGGCGGGTCGCAAGGCATCGGTGAGCATCTGGCGAAGGCATTCAGCGCTGCCGGTGCCAACGTGCTCGTGGTCGCACGGTCCGAGGACAAGCTGCGCTCGGTCGCTTCGGCGGTCGGTGGCGACTACCTCATCGCCGACCTGACTTATGAGCGCGAAGTCGATGGGCTGGTCACTGCGTGCATCGACAAGCTCGGCCACATCGACATCTGGGTGAACAACGCCGGCGTCGAAACGGCCGATGCGTTCGTCAACATCGACGTCCCGACGCTTCGTCAGACGGCCCGCCTCAACTTCGAAGCCCCGCTCATCCTCACCCGGACCGTTGCACGCCACATGTTGCAGCGCGGCTCGGGTCACATCGTCCAGATGGCATCGGTCGCATCGGCGGTTCCCTTCCCCGGCTTCGCCGCCTATGCGGGCACCAAAGCCGGGTTGACCCAATTCAGCGAGACGATGCGTATCGAGTTGGCGGATTCCGACATCGGGCTCACGATCGTTTCGCCGGGACCGGTCGACACCGCCATGTGGGATCGGATCGACGATGAGACCTACCTCGCACCGGCGCTTCGCCGCTACCGCCAGCTGCTGGCGCTTCCGAAGATCAAGCCGGAGCGGTTGGCGACCCGCACCATCAAGGCGGTCCAGAACGACAAGCGATTCGTGCGAATGCCGGCGCGGTACAACAACTACCACTGGCTGAGCAACGCCAGTCGCCGCACTGCCGAGCTGGCCCTGCTGGGCGTCGACCTCCTACCGCAGCTCAAGCCCGATCCGACCACCGACGTGTCGGTCGAGGCGGCAGCCGCACCTTCGGCTGATTCCGCGAAGATCTGGCCGACGGACAATGCGATGTCGAAACGCTGGCCGCTCTACACCCGCGGCAATGTCGGCGAGGTGTTCCCTGAAGTCGTCCTGCCGCTCACCTGGGACCTGTATGGCCAGCGAGCGGAGAACGGCTGGCGTGCGGCCTTCGAATCGATGGGGCTGCTGATGCCGGGCGACATGGACGGCAACGAGCCGATGACGATTCTCGGCGTGTTCGGCGGCTACTGCTACATCAACGCCAGCTACGTGCGCCTGCTCGGCGTCCGTGCACCGGGCGGCACGGTCGAGGTCATCGATCAGCAGTTCTTCGGCGAGTCCGACGCACCTGCCTACTCGGCTCGCAAGGGCGATAAGAACGCACGGTCCTCGATCAAGCTCGGGCGCACCGTCATGCGTCTCCTCGGCACCACCGAGCTCCCCGCGCTCGAGGACGACAAGCAGCTGGTACGTGACTTCCTTGCGGCCCGCCCGGCGCTCGATGCCGAGGACGCGGCCCTCATCGGACACATGCGCGACCTCGCTCCGCTGTTCGAGCGTCTCTTCCAACGCCACATCGAGAACACCTTTTCGGTCGCCTTGGTCCTCGGGGCGCTGCTCGACCTGTGCATCAAGGTCGGCGAGCAGGATGCGCTCGTCTCGCTGCTCGGTGGCATCGGCGACGTCGAGTCGTCCGCGCCATCCGATGCCATGTGGAAGCTCGCCCAAATGGCAAACGACAGCGCCGAGATCGGCGACGCCTTCGATGCGGGTACGGATGGGCTGCTCGACCGGCTCGGCAGCATCGACTCCGCGGAGACATGGCTGACGGAGTTCAGTGACTTCCTGGCCGAGTTCGGTTCACGCGGACCGAACGAGTGGGACATCGGCGCGGACCCGTGGGACCTTCGACCCGAGCTGGCGCTGGCCGCGATCGGGCGCATTCGACTGGCTCCCGGCGACCACGACCCCCAGCAGCAAGCCGTCCGGCTCGCCTCCGAGCGGGACGACGCGGTCGCTCGAATCCGAGGCAAGCTCAACCCGGTCGACCGCAAGGTCTTCGACAAGGCGCATGCCGCCACAACCCTGTGGTCCCAGGCACGCGAGCGCTCGAAGACCACGATCATCAGGGCCGTGCACTCGAGCCGAGTCGCCCAGGCGGAACTGGCGCGCCGGATCGCCGAGCGCGGCGGACCGACCGTGCGCCGCGAGACCTGCTTCGTGAACATGGGTGAGTTCGAGCAGATGTTGGCCGAACCCAACCGGTTCGACGCTGAGATCGCCGAGCGGCGGTCGACCTACGAGGATCTCTCCGGCAAGATCCCGCCGTTCATCCTCAACGGTGCGGTCCCCCCGGTGGACGAGTGGGCTCTGCGGGGCGAAGCCGTCGACTCGCTCGCCGCCGGTAGCACCCTCACCGGGATCGCCGGTTGCCCCGGCACCGCCCGCGGCCGAGCGCGTGTGGTCCTCGACCCCGGCGACCCCGGCGCGCTCGAGCCAGGTGACGTGCTCATCGCACCGATCACCGACCCGAGCTGGACACCGCTGTTCCTCGCCGCGTCCGGGGTCGTCGTCGACGTCGGCGCGACGATGAGCCATGCGGTGATCGTGTCGCGCGAGCTCGGGATTCCGTGTGTGGTCTCCGCGGTTGGCGCAACCGAACGGATTCCCGACGGTGCGCTCATCGAACTCGACGGCAACACGGGTGAGGTCCGCGTGATCGAGCTCCCCTAGGGCTCGCGCGAGATGCGCTCCCCGGTGTCGTCGAGCGGCGCCGGTAGCGTCCAACCATGACCGACGACGCGCCGATCCTGGAGTTCGACGAGGATCGCAACGCGATCATCGAACCGAGCTTCCTGCACGACCCGATCGACGGTGTGCCCAACGGCGCGGTCATGACCTGGATGAGCGACGCGTTCGCCGAGATGATGACCGCGCACGAGTCGACGGTCGTCCACTCGTTCACGACCGAAACCGCAGACTTCGAGATCCACCAAGTCGAACTCGACGTCGGTCCCGTCATCGCCGTGCTCTCCCACGTCGGGGCACCGGTCTCGGCCCTGCTCTATGAGTGTCTGGTCGCGATCGGGTGTCGAACGGTCGTCGGCGTTGGCAGCAGCGGTGGACTCGTGCGCGAGCACCCTCCCGGAACGATCGTCGTGCCCGATGCAATCATCCGGGACGAAGGCGTGTCGTTCCACTACGCGCCCGCCGCGCGCCACGCGCATCCGGACCCCGGCATCCAGACGGCGCTGCGCGACGGCTACGCCGCCGAGGACCTGGGGACGGTCACCGGTGACCTGTGGACGACCGACGCCCTCTTCCGCGAGACCTCCAAGCGGGTTGCCGATCGCGTGGCCGAGGGGGCGATCGCCGTCGACATGGAAGCCGCCGCGCTGGCGACGATCGGGCGCTTCCGCGGCATCCGTCACGGCCACGCCGTGTACATGGCCGACACGCTGTTCGGCGACGAGTGGGATCGCACGCAGTTCGTGCATCGCGACACCGCATTCCGCCTGCGCTTGCTGCTGACGGCGGCTCGCGTCGCTGCACAGAACTGACGGATCGTGTCGCGCGCCCAGGATGCTCGCGCGCCCGGCGCGTTCTACGGCTGGTGGATGGTTGCGGCCTGCACGGTCGTGCGAGGCTTCACCGCTCCCGGCCAGACGATCGGGGTCTCGGCCTTCATCGACGAGTTGATCGAGGCCCTCGGCACGACCCGGTCGGGCGTTGCGACGGCCTATCTCATCGGGACGCTCACCGGCGCGATGGCGCTGCCATTCGTCGGCCGATGGGTCGACGTCGCGGGGGTCCGACGCACGATGCTCATCGTGGCCTCGCTCTTTGCCGGGGCGATCCTGTTCGCGAGCACCGCTCAAAACGTCGTGATGCTCGCGATCGCCTTCGTCGGCCTGCGCATGCTCGGCCAGGGCTCGCTTCACCTGATCGGTGTGCAGGGCATCGTGCTGTGGTTCGAGCGGCGGCGGGGCTGGGCGCTCGCCATCAGCGGCGTTGGCACATTGGCCCTGATGTCCTCGGCGCCGCTCGTGTTCACCGGACTGGTCAACACCTTCGGATGGCGCGCGTCGTTCGTGATTCTGGGCGTCGGCGTCTTCGTCGTCGTCGTGCCGATCGCACTGTTCTTCATCGTGGACCGGCCCGAGGACATCGGCCAACGGCCGGACGGACGAGCCGATCAACTGGGCGAACCGACGGCTCGAGGCCGCTCCTACACGGTCGCGGAAGCGATCCGAGTGCCGGCGTTCTGGACATTGTCCGGGCTCACGCTCATGGCCGGCGCAGTGGTGACCGGGCTCACCTTTCACAACTTCGATCTCCTGGGCGAGCGCGGCCTGTCGGAAGCCGAGGCGGCAGCGATCTTCATTCCGCAGCTGGTCGGCGGGTCGATGGCGAGCTTCGCGATGGGCTGGGCGACCGATCGCCTCCCGCCTCGCCCGCTGATGTTCTTCGCGGGAGTCATGCTCGCCCTCGGCACATTCCTGGCGACGATCGCCGAGCCGGGGATCACCGCCATCAGCTACGGGCTCGTCACCGGGGTCGCGGCGGGATCGACCGGCGCACTGTTCCCCGCCCTCATGCCGAAGTGGTTCGGGGTGGACCACATCGGCGCGATCAAGGGTGTTGCGACCACCGCGAACATCGGTGCGTCCGCAGTGGGCCCGCTACTGCTCTCGCTCGGCAACGACGCCGCCGGGACCTATGGACCGGTCGTGACCGGCTGTGCGATCGCTTGTGCGGTCACGGCGATCATCGCCGGGCTGATCCCGACGCCGCGAGAATCCCTTGCGGTCGAGGGCGACCTGCAAAGCTCTCGCCGTGCATCTTCTGGTGATCCGTCACGCTCAGCCCCACGATGAATCCGAGACCGGAGGCGAGGGAGACCCGCCGCTGACCGACCTCGGCCATGCGCAGGCTCGGGCGGTGTGCGGCTATCTCCAGGCCGAGGGCGTCGATCACATCGTGGCGAGCCCGATGGTGCGTGCTCGCCAGACCGGTGAACCGCTCGCCGGAGCACTGGGCATGGACATCGAGTTCGACGACGACCTCAAGGAAGCCGGATGGCAGCTCGGCGCGTACGTGCGGACCGAGGAGAACCTCGAGCATTTCATCGAGAAGTTGCGCGAGGAGCCGGACTATCTGTACGCCCCGGAGGGGCGCGAGGTCTTCACCGAGCGAATCATGCGGTCGTTCACCCGCATCGCCAACGAGAACGCCGGCAAGACCGTGGCCGTGTTCTGTCATGGCATGGTCACCACCACACTCGTCGCCCACTGCCTGGGCATCGTCAACGGCCCCGATGACCTGCACCCGCACTACACCGCATTGACCCGAATCCAGGCGTCGCCGGGCCGCGGCCTGTGGAGCGTCAACAGCTTCAACGAGACCATGCACCTGCAGGGCATCGACTGACACGCCACGTTGCGAGTGCCACGGTGCGCACTGGGCAAATCGGCGCGTTCGAACGCGGGTGCCACCGTTACGATCTAGCGCCATGAGCGACCTGCCCAAGGCCTACGTTCCAGCCGATGCCGAGGCGGCGGTGACCGCCCGGTGGGATGCCGCGGGTGCGTCGCATGTCGTAGCGCCCGACGAGGCGGGGCAACCGACCTACTCGATCGTGATTCCGCCGCCGAACGTGACCGGCGCGCTCCACCTGGGTCACGGCCTCAACAACACGCTGCAGGACGTCCTCGTTCGGTATCACCGAATGAAGGGACTCCCCACGCTGTGGATGCCCGGCACCGACCATGCTGGGATAGCGACCCAGACGGTCGTCGAGAAGCGCTTGCTCGCCCAAGGCATCAACCGGCTCGAGATCGGCCGTGAGGCGTTCATCGCCAAGACCCAGGAGTGGAAGGACGAGTACGAGGCGACGATCCTCGGCCAGCTCAAGCAGATCGGCGCCTCGTGTGACTGGGATCGCGTCCGGTTCACGATGGACGACATGTGTGCGACCGCGGTCCGGCACGCGTTCTTCGAGTTCTTCAAAGACGGGCTCGTCTACCGCGGCAAGCGTCTCGTCAACTGGGATCCGGTCACCCAGACCGCGCTCGCCGACGACGAGGTCGAGATGGAAGAGGTCGAGGGCCACATGTGGTACCTCCGCTACCCGCTCGAAGACGGCTCCGGTCATGTCACGGTCGCCACGACGCGTCCTGAGACGATGCTGGGCGACACCGCCGTCGCGGTGAACCCCGAGGACCCGGCCGCCGAGTCGGTCGTCGGCAAGTACGTCGTGTTGCCGATCGTCGGGCGGCGCATCCCGATCGTCGCCGACGACTACGTGGTCATGGCCGACCCGGACAGCAGCGACTCCAAGGCCCAGTACGCCAGCGGCTTCCTCAAGGTCACGCCTGCGCACGACCCCAACGACTGGGACATCGGCCTGCGCCACGAGCTGCCGGTCATCAACGTGATGGGCCCCGACGCGTCGATCAGTTCCGAGCACGGATGGGACGACATCAGCGACGACGCTCGAGCCTTTGTCGGCATGAGCCGCGAAGACGCCCGCTCCGCGATCGTCGAGTGGTTCGACGCCAGCGGTCTGCTCGAGGAAGTCCGCGAGTACTCGCACTCGGTCGGCCACTCCTATCGCAGCCACGTGCCGATCGAGCCGTGGTTGTCCGACCAGTGGTACGTCGCCGTCACCGACGACCGGTTACGCGGCGAGGCGCTCCGCGCCCAGCCCGAAGATCAGGTTCCCGAACTACCCGACGGAATCGGCGACCGGTCGACGGAACGGGCGGGAGACGCAGGCATGCGGTTCTTCCCCGAGCGCTACGCCCGCACGTATCACGCCTGGCACGCCAACATCCGCGACTGGTGCATCAGCCGCCAGCTCTGGTGGGGCCATCAGATTCCGGTCTGGATGCGGGTGATCGAAGAGGCCGACGCCCCACCCGAGGTCCGCGAGGCCCTTGAACGGGTCGGCGTCAACGAACCAACTGCCGTCACCAGCGACTGGATCGGCAAGGGAGCCGCACACGTCGCGCGCCGCGTCACCTCGACCGAGGTCGAAGAAGCGATCTGCATTCCGCCCGACGCCACACTGCGACGCACCGACGGCGCCTTGTCCGAGACCGACCTCGTCGCCGCGGTCGAGGCTGCGGGCTACGAGCGCGACCCCGATGTGCTCGACACCTGGTTCTCGTCAGGGCTCTGGCCGCTGTCCACGATGGGCTGGCCGTTCCCCAAGGACTTCCCCGAAACCGTCGGCCTGCTCGACGCCTTCAACCCGACCTCGGTCCTGATCACCGGCCGCGACATCATCACCCTCTGGGTCAGTCGCATGGTGATGTTCAACCGCTATTTCATGGACGGCCAGCTGCCGTTCGAGCACGTGATGATCAATTCGATGATCCAGGACGGCCACGGCCAGCGCATGTCGAAGAGCCTCGGCAACGGCGTGGATCCCCTCGACATCGTCGACAGCCACGGCGCCGACGCAATGCGCTACGGCATGGTGCACATGAGCACCGACACCCAGGACGTGCGCATGCCCGTCGACCTGATCTGTCCTCACACGGGTGAGGCGTTCTCGCCGGAGATGATCACCACCCCGGCGGGGCTTCGGGTCGCTGCGCCGGTGCAGAGCTGCCCGACCGATCCGTCCAAGAAGATGGTGTCGGCCTACGGCGCCGCGTCAGGTCAGGTCGAGCCGACCGACGAGATGCCGCTGGCCCGCAACACGTCGTCGAAGTTCGACCTCGGCCGCAACTTCGCCAACAAGGTGTGGAATGCGACCCGCTTCGCGCTGAGCCGCCTCGACGGGACCGACAACGCCGGCCGAACCGTCGACCTTGCAGCAGAAGACTCGACGGTCACGTTCGCCGATCGCTGGATTCTCGCCCGCCTCCACGAAACCGTCGCCGCCGCCGAAACGGCCATCGAGGGATACCACTTCAACGAGCTCGCCACCACGCTCTACGACTTCATCTGGCGCGACGTGTGCGACCGGTACCTCGAGGCGATCAAGGCCACGATCGACGACAATGCCGACCAGCAGGTCGTCCTCGGTGTCGTACTCGACTCCGTGCTGCGACTGCTTCACCCCGTATGCCCTTTCGTCACCGAGACGTTGTGGCCACACGTGGCCGAGGTCCGGGGAGGCGACGTCGTCGGCGTCGATGCGCCCGCCGATGAACTGCTCGCCACGGCTGTCTGGCCGAGCGTCGGCAACGCGGTCGCTGCGCCGGGGATCGTCGGCCAGTTCGAACGCGCCGATGCGCTCGTCGCTGCGGTCCGCAACGTCCGGTCGGAACAGCAGGTCAAGCCGCGCCGCCAAATCACCATGCACGTGCCCGAGTCGTGGCTCGACTTCTTCGCCGCCGCGGACGGCTACGTCGAGTCGCTGGCCGGCATCGCCACCGTCACGCCCGACGCTGCACCGGCCGGCGCGAGCCCCCTGGTCTTCGAGGGCGAACAGCTTCACCTCTCCGACATGGTCGATGCTGCCGACGCCGGCGCCGAGGCCGTCCGCCTGACCAAGAAGGTGGATGAACTTCGCGGCCAGATCGGCGGGCTCGAGGGGCGCCTGGCCAACAAGGGCTACGTCGACAACGCGCCGGCCAACCTGGTCCAGGAAACCCGCGACCAACTCGCCGCCGCGCAGGCCGACCTCGAGGCGACCGAAGCTGCGCTCGCCGCGCTGTAGTCGGACCGCCAACGAGACCGCGCTGTGGCGCGGTTCACACGCGATCTGTTCACAACAGGACAGTTCGAACCGCCGGCACCATGGCACCTTCGTTTCAACGAATCCACGTTGAAAGGAAAGGACGCCGCTATGCGTCGCCAACTCGTTCTCCTCACCACCCTCTGCATCGCTCTCCTGAGCCTCGTCGGCTTTCCGGACCGCGCCGACGCCTTCCAAAGTGAGTTCGACGACTTCCGCGGCTCCTGCACCATCCATGCGACCCCCTCGACGAGCGGTGGGTTCACCACGAGCGTGCGCCTCGAGTTCGTTCCGATCGGCATCACCTTCGTCGCACCACCCGCATGGAGCTACCGAATCGCCCCGGCGAATGGCGGGCCGGTCGTGGCCCAGGCAACGTTCGGCGTCGGCGGCCCGCTGACGACGACGGTCAGCACCGTCGACTGGAGCCCCGGCCTGTACGTGGTCGAGGCATCGGGTGTTGGCGTGTGCACCACGACCTTCCAGGTGGTCAGCCCACCGGACGGTCCGCCTGTCGTCTCGATCGCCTGCCCGAGCGAGGTGATGGTCGGTGAGACGATCACGGTGCACGGCACGGCACACGACGACCGTGGCATCGCCCGAGACTGGATCCGCTTCCCGAACGGCACCGAGATGTTCGGGTCGACCCACACCTGGCCGACAACTGCACCGGGCGAGCTGCGCTTCGCCTACATCGCCCAGGACACCGGTGGCAACAAGGCCAGCGATCTGTGTGCCGTTCAGGTCGTCGCCCCAGCGCCTCCGCCCCCGACCCAGACTCCGGTCCCGCCGCCGCCTCCCCCGGCAGCACCGACCCCGACGCCGACCCCCGTGCCTCCCACCCCAACGCCGGTTCCGCCGACCCCCACCCCGGAGGACGAGGTGATGACCGAGGTCGAGACACCGGTCGACAATCCGCCGACCGCCACGCTGGTCTGTGACAGCTCGGTGATCGTTGGTGCGACGATCACGGTGGTCGCCGAGAGCGCCGACGACGATGGCGTCGTCGTCGAGGGGCTGAAGTTCCCCGACGGCACCGAGGGCCCCGGTGGAGCTCATGCTTGGCCGGCATCGAGCGCCGGGACCGTCAGCTTCGAGTTCCGGGTGGTCGACACTGCCGGCCAAGAAGCGGTGGCCGAGTGTGACGTGGTCGTCCGCGAAGCGGTGGCTCCGGTGATCGATGACAATGAGGACGACACCGAGGCGGTCGAGGAAGCCGCAGTGCCGCCGGCACCGCCCGCGACCGATGTCCTGACCCAGATCACCGAACCCGAGGCAACCGACAAGGGACTCACCGTGCCTTGGTGGCTGCTGATCCTGCTGATCGCCTTGGCGGCGTATAAACCGGCGACCGATCTGTGGCGGGCCATCACCCAGCCAGGTCGGGTCAAGATCCACCACCTGGAGAATGCCACCGTCGTCGACGGCTAAGCCTGACGTACTCCACGCAGCGAGGCTCCCGGCCACATGGCCGGGAGCCTCGCTGTTTTTCTGGCGGCGGTCCGGGGAAGAACCCGCAGCCGCGATTCACGGGTGTGGAACCCGAACCAGGGGGTCATTCGACGTTGCAAGGTTCTGGAACACCCGCAACATCACGTCGTTGGCCAACGCCTCCGGGTCATGACCCTTGCGAGCCGCGGCGAAGGCACGAACTCGTCCGGCATAGCGCTCGTACAACGTGGCGAAAGCTGCGCTCTCGCCTGCGACGGCATCATCGATGCGTCGCTGAAACGCGTCGGCGGTGCCTTGCTTCTCGGCGTCGGCCATTCGATTCCCGTCGTGCAAGCGCGAGACCATCAGCCTGACAGGGTCGGATTGCGGTCGCCGCGCGGGCCAAGAATCATCACCATCGACGTGAACGACGAAAACGGCAACCGGGATACGGGCGCGCCAGAGATTTTCTCCCGTGAGCCGCATGGCCCAGCCGACATTCGGGCACGCTTTGGCCATGTCGATTCGAGTCCTGCGCGTCGGGGGCGTCAAAGAACCCTTCAACCTGCCCTGGATCCGAGCCTTCGAGGCCGGCGCATTCGCCCATCTCGGGGTCGAGGTCATCTTCTCCGAATACGCCGGTGGCACCGGCCAGCTGGTCGATGGGCTCGAAGAAGGCGCAATCGACTTGGCGACCTTGCTCACCGAAGGCGCTGTCACCGCTGCGGCTCGCGGCCGCAACGTGCGCATCCACAGCACCTTCACCGACACGCCCCTGCTGTGGGGGATCCATGTCGCCGCCAAGGCCCAGCAAGGCAAGCTCCGCGAGCTCGATGCCATGCGGAACCCGAAGTTCGCCATCTCCCGATTCGGCAGCGGAAGCGAGCTGATGGCGCATGTGCTCGCCGACCGACGGGGTTGGACGCTCAAGGACTCGCAGTTCGTGGTCGTCGGCGGGATCGACGGCGCGATCACGGCGCTACCCAAACGCAAGGCACACATCTTCCTGTGGGAACGGTTCGTGACCGCACCGCTCGTCAAGGAGGGCGTGTTCAAGAGGGTCGGTGATCTGTCGGCGGACTGGCCGGCCTTCGTCACTGCTGGGCGGCCCGAGGTGATCAACGTCGACCGCTCCCTGGTCGACGCCGTCGTTGCGATCGTGCTCGACCATGCCGCCGCCGTAGTCGAAGATACCGAGGGCACGATCGACGAGATCGTCGATCGCTACGGGATGGGTCGCCGCGACGCTCGAACCTGGCTCAAACAGGTCGTGTGGCCAAGCGTGGCAAGAGTCGACGACGACATGCTCACCGACGTCATGCGCACGATGGCCGAACTCGGCCGGATCGACGAGCCGATCGCCATCGCAACGATTCGCTGATCCGCCCCGCCCGCCCGGGGGCTACCAGTCGATCGAGGCCAACCCGATCGCCGATTCGCCTCCGCATGCATAGAGCAGGAAGGTACGACCGTCGTCGTCGAAGAGGCACGGGTCGCGAAGCTGATTGACGAACTCGTCAACCGCGCCGCGTCGTGATGCGATTAGGTCGACGTCACTTCCCTCCCACGAACGTTCGGGCCGCAATCCCAGCCGTGGTTCGGAATCGCGCCACTCCAGCCAGTCACCGCGAAGGTCGACGGTCGAGCGGAGAATCGCCTCCGGAGCGTCGCCGACCCGCGTCCAGAAGACATGCAGTTCGTCGCCGCGCACTGCGACCGCGGCGTGGCGCATCTGGGGGACGAACAACTGTGGGCCCGGCTCGAAGCCACTCATCCCATCGCGGGATCGCATGATCAGCCCCGGCATGACGAGTGCGTAGTGCCAGCCCCTGTAGCGGAACACGCGGAAGTACGAGCTGCCCAAGACCTCGGGCTGTGCCCGAAAGTTGATGCCGTCCGAACTCGTTGCGACCCGGGTGACCTGCACCCCGAACCGCTCGAGGCCGTGGAAGTACATGACGATACGACGTCGCTCGTGGTCGACATGCACGTCCGGTGAGGCGATGTGCGGTGTCGTCGCGTCGACGAGCGCCTCCTCGACCGAGTAGTCGGACCCGAGGGCCTCACGGAAGCGATCACGGGCCCGTTCGAGTTGCGCGTCGGACGCCGTCGGTGGTTCGGTCAAGAAGCAGGAATCGGCGAGCTGCAACGCACCTGGACGGTGCACCGTCCATGGACCCTCAGGTCGGTCGGCATACGCCAGTCGAATGTGGCCACCCTTGTGGTCGGCGAAGTAGAGCAAGTACGCGCCGAGCGGATTGGGGAGCCACTCCGGCGCGCGGATCAGCGATGGGCCTTGGATGTTCGTCCCGATCGAGTCGCAGGTTGCGGAGTCGATGATTGGCTGGTCGACGAGCCGCGTGATCCGCATGTACCGGATCGTAGGACGGCGCTACTCGGCGCTACTCCCCGAACGGCACGGCTTCGAGCTGCACCTCGTCGGTGGTGCCGTCGTCGAACACGATGGTGACCGCGACATCGGAGAAGAACACGTCGTTGCCGTCCAGCGTCTCGCGGACCGAGATGACCTCGCGTACGCCGCTGATCGTCGCCTGCTGGAGGTAGATCCCCCAAGCGGGGACGGCGGGCTCGTCACCGAACCACAGGGTGCGAACCCCGTCATCTTCAGGGCACTCGGTGAGGACGACGATCGCCCGAGTCTGCATGGGCGGTCCGATGCCGTAGTCGACCTCTCGGGTCTGGCTGACATCGAGGTCGACGATCGGGGGAATCTCGCTGCGCACATCGATGCCTCGCACCAGCCCCGCCGTCGTCGACGCATAGAGGGTCTGACCCCCACAGGCCGGGTCGGGGCCGAGCGACTCGCCGATGAACCACTCACCGGTGCCGGCGAGTGTCGTCTCCAGCGGGGTGTCGAGGTCAACATCGGGGCGCACCGGCCCGGTGTTGACGAACTTGGGGTCGCCGTCGAGGGAGAAGCGGCCGAAACGCGGAGTCGAGATGCCGTCTTCGAATTCGAGGCCCAGTCCGATGACATCGCCCTGCGCGCTCAGGCGGAGGCCGGTCCATTCGATGAATCGATCATCGTCGAGGGGTTCCCACGTGTCGACGAAGTGTTGATCGACGATCGAGCCGTCCTCAAGGAGGCGTCCGACGTGCAAGGTCGTCGGCCCCTCGCATTGATTGGTCCACGCCACGAGATCGTCCGGCCCGAAGTGAATGTCGCGAACGCTGGCGAAGGTCGGCTGATCCGGACCGAAGACCGGCCGTGCTCCCGAGCCGTCATCGACGGCGATGGTGACCGCCTTGCCATAGCCCTCACAGCCAACCGACTCGTTGGGATCGTCGATCGCGGTATAGGTGAAGCGGCCGTCGGGGCTGACCGCCGGGGTTTCCCGGAAGTTGCGGGACTCGTCGAAGCCAAGTTCGCGGACGGTCACGATCTCGCCGGTGATCAGGTCGATGTAGCGGATCTCCGAGACCCAGTTGTCGATGTCCTCGTCGTCGCCCAGTGTCCACGAGAATTCGACGGTCCGCTCGTCGACGAAGCCGTTGAAGAAGGCGTATTGCGTGATCGGGTCGTACAGCTCGATCGGGTCGGCGGTTGCGACGAGCGTGCCGTCGGCGGCGATCTCGATCGGCACGAGGGCCTGCCGTTCGTCGTCCCACGGGCCGCAACGGGTCTCGAGCACGCCTGTTCCGTCGGGGCGCAGCTCGACGGTGTACGGCGCCCCGCGCACCTCGAGGGCCGACTCGAAGGTGACGAAGTCGTCCTCGGTCGTGGCCGCCAGGTCGATGCCGACGATCGCGTGATCGGACGGCGGCGCGTCGCAGGGGTGGCCGTCCTCGCCGGCGAACGGGTCGACGGAGCTGTCGTAGGCGTACCTTCCGTCAGGGCTGAAACCGAGGAACCACGTCAGCGTGACCGGCTGCCCGCTGTCGACGCGGACAGGCGTGGTTTCCGCTTGGCCGCCGTCGGAATCGGCGGCGTCAGTATCGGCGGCGTCAGCATCGGCGGCGACCGAGTCCTCGCCGCTCGTCGCGCCCTCGGTCGGAACCGCAGTCGGCTCGACCGGCGCGCTGGTCGGTGAGGCCTCGGAGCTCACCGTCGTCGCACCCTGGCACGCACTCAGCAGGAGAACGACGACCAGCATCGTCCCGAGCCCGCGTGGTGCCCCGACCCATCGCTCCGCCTGCATCCGCTTCATGGCCCGAGCCTACGACGGCCCTTCCCTCAGCCCCCGTCGCAGAGGACCACTCCCCAACCCACCCAAAATCAAACCTGGCACCGATGTCGTTTCGACTCACGCACCGAGGCGGTACACCCGCGCTCCGCGATTCAAAGCGACACGGGTGCCAGGTTCGATGTCGCTAGCCGTTGGCGGTGTGGTGGGGAACGCCGCCGGGGAGCTGGTTGTGCGGCTGTGCTTCGCCGGCGAACCACACCGAACCGAGTTCGAGGTCCTCGGCCGAGTCGAGCATCCCGATACACACCGAGACGCGATCCGGCGCGTCGACAGCACGGAAGAAGATGGTGGCACCGCACTCGCAACAGAACCCGTAGCTCGCGTAGTCCTCGACGTCGTACCACCGGAGGCCGCTGGCCTCGATGAACACGATGTCGTCGAACTCGACCCGCGATGCAGCGATGAAGTTGCCGGTGGTGCGGCGGCAGTTCTCGCAGTGGCAGTGCAGCACGTCGGCGAGCGGTCCCTCGATTCCGAAGCTGACAGCGCCACACAAGCAGTGACCGGTTCGCGTGGACATGACGCGACGCTAGCTGTCCAACCTGGCCGCGAATCCTGACAGAATCTCATGCGCCCAGAAGCCCGACGGAGTGGTCCGGGCAGACCGTGGAGCGGCTGCTAGACAGTCAGACGTGAGCGTAGATGGGACCGCAACGGTCACCGATCCCGCGGACATCATCATCGTCGGCAACACGTCCGACGACCCGTTCGCCATCGACGTCGCCTACACGGTCGGCCAGTCCGAGGACGTCGCCGACCTCATCAGCCTCAAGACCTTCGCCAACAGCGAGTTCTGTCCCCGGTTCATCTCCGACGAGGCCGACCTGTCGGCCATCGGCGAGACGCTCACGAGCAAGACGGTCGTGATCGTCTCCACGAGCAGCCTCACCCTGAGCCGCAACAACCTGGCGATGCGCAATCTGCTGATCGCCCGCGCCGCCAAGGACAACGGCGCATCGACCGTCGTGTTGATCGAGCCCGACCTCTACTACTCCGCCCAGGATCGCGGCCCGGGAATCGACCACGGCATCACCCCGTTCGACCGGGACATCCACGACCGCAAGAAGTTCGACGGTCAGCCGTTCTCGGCCCGGCTCTACGCCGAGATGCTCAAGCTCGCCGGCGTCGACCGGGTCATCACCGTGCACAACCACTCGGTGTCGGTCCAAGCCGAGTTCGCCGCGGTGTTCGAGGGCCGCTTCCACAACCTGATCCCCTACGACATCTACGCGGACTATCTCCGCGAATCGAACGTCGTCGACTACGACAACGGTGGCGCAGGCCTGGCGCTGTGTGCACCCGACAAGGGGGCCCGCGACTTCGTCAAGGAGATGTTCTCCCGGCTCGACCTCCCCGAGGCCAAGTTCATCCTGCTCGACAAGGAGCGCTCCGGCGAGCGCGAGGTCGAGATCACGCTCCATCCCGACAGCGACATGGCGTTCGAGGAGATTCGCGGACACGACATCGTGTTGTTCGACGACATGGTCCGCACCGGCTCGACCGTCGTGAAGTCCTGTGAGTTCATCCAGAAGGTCGCGCCGCGCCGCATCGTTTTCGCCGTGACCCACTTCTACGCCAGCGATGAGGGCCGGGCGAAGATGGCCAACCCCGCCATCACCGAGATCCTCACGCTGAACACCCTCCCGACCGTCCTCAACCGCGATGTCCAAGGCCGTCTCCGCAAGAAGATGGTCGTGCTCAAGATCGAGAAGTGGCTCGGCCGCAGCTTGTGCGAGATTCTCGGAATCACCATGCCGAGCGACGACTCGCGATACCAGATCGACATGTCGTCGAAGAACCCTCGTTTCGTTCGCAAGATCTGGTCGAACGACGAGCTTGCAACCCTGCACCACGACTGAGCAGGCTGGGCGGATGGCTGCGTATCTCATCGCCCGCATCGACGTCACCGACCCAGGCCGGTACGGCGAGTACACCAAGCACACGCCGCGCATCATCGCCGACCACGGTGGTCGCTTCGTCGCCCGAGGCGGAACCGTGACCACGCTCGAAGGCGAGCCCGAGACTCGACGGGTCGTCGTGCTCGAATTTCCGTCGGTCGAAGCCGCCCAGGCGTTCTACGACAGCGACGACTACGGCATGGCCAAGGCCATCCGCGCCGGTGCGGCCGAGGGGCAGTTCATCATCGTCGATGAGATGGCCGACGCAGACTGGCGGTCGGCGGTAGCGGCGAGCCGCCAGCACTCGTTCTGACGCCAGCGGCGGCCGCGCTCGGTTGCGGCCGATCGCGCAGAACGTGACCCCCGATCAGGTGTAGCGTTTGTCCATGGCGGTACTCCCAGGTCAAGAAAGACGAAACCGACAGGCGACCGGCGGGCGAACGATACGGCTCGCCGTTGCCCTGCTTGCAGCGCTGACGATGCTCGCAGCGGCGTGCAGTAACGACAACGACTTGTTCCAACAGGCGCTCGACGAGAGCGAGTTCGGCGAGGCGACGTTCAACCTCGACGACCTTCCTGACGGCTTGCCGAACAATCTCGACGGTCTCGACGTCGACGACGACCTGGCCAACGAGCTACTCGAGCAGATCACGGGCGTCGACGCCGAAGAGTTGCAGGACAACCCGTTCTCACTCTTCTGCGCCGAATCCACGCCACCGTCCCCACCCGCGGACTGGATGTTCGCCACACCTTCGGCGATGAACGTGCTCGCCTACGAGATCTTCGGCAACGACAAGCAGATCCGCGGCACGACCGAGGACCTGATGACGCTCGTCGTGTCGATCAACAACGAGGTCTTCCCGGGCTCGCCCTACGAGGTCATCAGTGACGATCCGAGCGGGGCACGGGTCGAGTTCCAGACACCCATGGGCCTCGCTCGCCTCGACGGCGGCATGATCGGCGACATCCCGTGCTGGAACGTGTCGTTGCGACTCCTCCCCGGCATCACCGGAACGGACGAGGCACCGGCCGAGTCCGTCTCCGAGAGCGCGGTCGCGGCGGCAGATGATTCCGGAGCCGCCACCACGGCGCCCGCGGCGCCGACGACCCCTGAGCCCGAGATCGTCGTGGCGATGGGCACCACCATCTACCAACTCGAACCCGCGGTCTGCCAGATCTCGTTCGACTCGATCTCGGTCTCGGCGGTCGGCGACGCGACCCTGGCGATCGACGGCAATCCCAGCTCGGCCTCCGTCAGCTTCGCGGCCAACGACGGGACCTCGATCATCGAAGACGGGGTCGAGGTCATCGTTCCGATCCCTGGCGCACTCACGATCATCTTCCCGAACGGCACGATCATCACGGCCGTCAACTGTTGAGCGGGTCCGACGGCTGTCGGCTCATCTCCTGAACAGCGCCACGGCGGCCCGGCACGCCTCGGCGACGGCGGGATCCACGAGGTCGATCGAGTCGAGGTCGTCGAGGTGGTGCCACGCGATGGCGTCATGCTCGTCGGTCGCGAGGTTGACCGGCTCACCGTCCCACCGATCGATGGCGAACACCGCAAGCTGGTACTCGTCGGTCGCCCGACAATCGACGAATCGAAGGTCGTCGCCGCGGATCACGACACCGATCTCCTCGGCCGCTTCGCGGACGATGGTGTCGAGCGGTTGCTCGCCGGATTCGATCCGTCCGCCGACCATGTCCCAGGCATCGGGGTAGCGCTCGCGAGACGGATGCCGGTGCCCGAGCAAGACGCGGTCGCCGTCGACCAGTATCACCCCTGCGGCGAGGTGCCCCCGAAACCGCAGCGCGATCCGCTCGACGAGCTCCATCGGTCGATCGGACCGCGAGACCGTCAGGCAGAGCTCGGCGCTGACGAGTACCCGCCCGAACGACCGGCTCGCGAGTTCGGCGAAAGCCGTTGGTCCGCGATTCGAGGTCCTCGGATGGACGACCGTCAGATGCGGCTCGACATCGAGTCGCGACATCGGCGGGGTCAGGATGGCCGAGCGCAACCGGGACCACGAACCGCTCGCATCGTCGACGGCGACGAAAACACCACCCTCGCCGGCGTCACCGTCGGTGACGACGTCGCCCAGCCGGAGCAGGAACTGCTCCGCGCCGGTGGCGATCCGGCGTGTCCGTTGAAGTAGCAGCTCGAGGTCTCCGTGATGCTCCTCGGGGTACACGAGCGTGACGTGAGGTGGCACCCATCGGGCCATCGTGGGATCGAACCGACGGCGGAGCTCGCCGATCTCGCCGACCGTGGCGTCGTCGAAGACGAGTGTCAGGTGGGTACGTGCCGCCACCGCGCCCACCGTAGATGCGTCACCGTGCCGCAACCAGGTCGGCAAGCGTGCGATGAATCGGCTCAGCCAGTGCGAGCTGCGAGTCGGTTCGGACCACCCCGTCGAGGGCCACGATCCGCTGGATGAGCTGGTGGAGATGATCGTTGTTGCGCGCGACGATCTTGCACAGCAGATCGCCACGGCCCGTCGTGACGTGCACCTCCAACACCTCAGGGATCTCCCGAATGCCGGCGATGACGACGTCGAGTGCACCCTGGGCGATCGAGAGCACGGTGAACGACGTGACCGGGTGACCGACCGCCCCGGCCCCGAGCTCGGGGCCCCACCCGGTGATCACTCCGGTGTCGAGGAGCCGTGCCAACCGCGTCTGCACCGTGCCGCGCGCCAGGCCGGTCATCCGGGCGATGTCGGTCACCGATGGCCGATCGCCCCGCCGCAGCGCGGTGAGCACTTTGCGGTCCAGATCATCGATTTCGTACGCCATGGCGCGCAGGATAGCGATCACATGGACTATTCAGTGAGCACTTTGTTCACTTGACTTGAGAAATACTGCGCACTTCGCCACTGTTGGAGTACTTCGCAAGCCCATTCGTTCACCCCGGAGGTCCCCATGTCCCACCTCAAGCGAGTCGACCACATCACCTACGCCTGCGCCGAGGGAACGATCGAGAAATGGGCCTGGTTCCACATCGAGGTCGAGGGCGGCACCCTGATCAATCGCATCGACGACGTCCGTCCCGACGACCCCAACGACAGCATGAAGATCTGGTGCATCGATTACGGCGAGTTCGGTGTCGCACTCATCGAGGGCATCGACCGGGCCAGAACCTCTCAGGTGTCCGCCTTCGTCGAGCGCCACGGCGACCACTCGGTCCAGCACGTCGCCTACGACACCTATGACCTGGAGAAGTTCCAGGCCCACATGAAGTCGCTCGGCGGCACGCCGCGCGGCGAGACCCTGGTCCGCGATGACGGGTTCGGCATGCTCAAGCAGATGTTTGCACGCGGCTACGAGGAGGGTTCCGCCGACGAGGCGACGTTCCCCGAGTACGTCGAGCGCCCCAACGCCGAAGCCGCCGAGGACGTCTCGATCACCTTCGCCGAGGAGACCGGCAAGGGGTTCTACGACCAGGTCGCCGATGCCGTCGACGATGGCGACACCGCACCGTTCTTCGACTTCTCCCGCATGCCCGAGGATTGGGAAGTCCCCCAGGCCAAGCCGCTCGTCGGCGCCCGCTGAGCCTGACCGAGGCATCGGAGGTTCCCCCATGCGCTCGTCGATGGCTCGCCCCCCGGCCACGACGAGCGCGCCTCCACCGCCGCCGGACTACCACCCGGACTACATCGCTCGCCGCGACCAACTCGCCGCGCTCGCGGCGGGCTCGGGCGCGCCGCCCGCCGACATCGAGTACTCCGACGTCGAGAACCGCACCTGGTCGACCGTGATCGCTGCGCTCCACGAGCGGTGGGAGCGCGTCGCGGCGCCGGAGATCCTCGCCGCCGCGCGGCGATTGGGTCTGCCGAGCGGCCGAGTGCCTCAGCTGCGGGAAGTCACCGATGCGCTTCGACCTCGAACGGGCTTCGAGTTCCGCGCCGTGCCGGGCCTGGTTCCCGTCGACGAGTTCTTCGGCGCGTTGGCGGAGGGACGGTTCCTTTCGACCCAGTACATCCGCCACCACGAGTCGCCGCTCTACACCCCCGAGCCCGACATCATCCACGAGGTCATCGGCCACGGGACCTGTCTTGCTCAGCCGCACCTGGCGATGGTTCATCGCGAGGCCGGCGGCGCAATGCTGCGGATGGAGACCGAGGCAGCTCGCCAGTTCGTGGCCGACGTGTTCTGGTTCTCGATCGAGTTCGGCGTGGTGCGAACGAGCGAGGGGCCCCGAGCACACGGCGCCGGGCTGCTGTCATCGGTCGGCGAACTCGACTGGTACATCGATCACGCCGAGATCCGTCCGGCCGACATCACGGAGATGGGCACGGTCCGGTACGACATCTCGACGTACCAGCCGGTCCTCTTCGGCGAAACCAGCCTGGCGCAACTCGTTGACACCGTCGGGGAGTTCTTCGCCACCGCCACGACCGACTCGGTGATCGGGCTCGCCCATCAGGCGTGCATCGGTTGATCGCGCCAGACCGGGGGAATTGACCGCCAGGCAGGCGCACGCCATCGTTGAGCGTGACCACTGCGCAGCGACCCTAGGTGCGGACGTTCGAGCCGATTCCCGGTCGGGCCTGGGTCATCCTCGGTGTCGCATCGTCGACGGTCGTGCTGATCATCCTCGACTCGGGGTTCATCTCACTCGCCTTCCCCGAGATCGAAGCGGAGTTCGTCGACACCGGACGATCGACACTGTCGTGGATCTCGTCCGGCTACTTCATCGCGATGGCGTCGCTGATGCTCGTCACCGGGCGCCTTGCGGAGCGCGTGGGTCGGCGTCGGGTGTTCCTCGGCGGACTGGCCATCTACGCCCTCGGAGCGCTCGTGATGGCGGTCGCCCCCACGCCGGTGTCACTGATCGGCGCTCGCCTGGTCCAGGGCGCCGGCGCGGCGGCACTCGCGCCCGTCTCGCTCGCGATCGCCCTGAAGGAGTTCCCGACGGGCCGGAGATCGACGGCGATCGGCGGATGGGCGGTCATCGGCGGATCGAGCGGCGTTCTCGCACCGACACTCGGCGCCATCCTGGTCGACGCATTCGGGTGGCGAGCGCCGTTCGTACTCCTGGCGGCCCTCCTGGGCGCGGTGGGTTTCGTCGCGACGCGGGTCCTCGAGGTCGACGCACGGCCTGGCACGCCGCCAGCGATCGACCTGCACAGCGTTCCTTTGGCGATCGCCGCCGTCGGCGGTTCCGCACTTGTGCTCACCGAGGTGCGCAACTGGGGGCTGATCGATGGTCGGCTGATCGCTGCCGTGGCCGTCGCGGCGATCGCCGCAGTCGTGCTGTTGCGGCGGTCGAGATCGGTCCCAGGCAGCCTGATCGATCTGGCGCTGTTCCGGATCCCTTCGTACTCGATCGGCTCGCTCGCATCGGTGTTCAGCCAGGTCGGTTTCTTCGCCTTCTTCTTCACGGCGCCACTCTTCTTCACCCAGGTGTGGGGCTACTCCGTCCTCACGGCCGGGTTCGCCTTGGCGTTCCATCAGGGCGTCTCGGCGATCGTCGGGCTTCCTCTCGGCCGGCTGGCCGACCGGATCGGTGTTCGCTGGATCGTCGGGTGCGGTGGTCTGATGGCGGCGGTGTCGTTCGTGCTGATGGTGAGCTTCGTCGACTCGACGCCGCAACTCGTCAGCGTCGTCCTGCCCGCGTTCCTGCTCGGCGGCATCGGAACGATGGCGAACGGCGCGTTCACGACATCGATCGCGCTGCGCGAGATCGGTGACGACGCGATGACCCGTGCGTCGTCGGGCTACTACGTGGCGCGACGGCTGGCATCGGGCCTTGGGGTGGTGATTGGCGCAGCCCTCCTGGGCGACGCGTCGGGGGCCCAACGCGTGGACGACTTCGAGCGGGTCTGGGTATTCGCCGCAGCCTGCTACGCGCTTTCGGGACTGATCGCGTTCGCCGACCGGGACAAGACCGGCCTGCTCGACCTGGCTCGCCGGTCGCGATCCAGTTGATCCGAGCCCTCCGAGAACCACCCACCGCGCCTCCTCGACGCGTGTCGCGCCCACTCCTCGTAGCTCGTGAAAACATGCACGAAATCGCGCGCTCCGAGAGCTGCGCCCTCGCCGAGCGCGCGTCGAAGACCGATTTCTCAGATCAGTAAATTCCACCCTTGACATTTGCCCCGGCGGGACGATTAACTAGTTCCCCCGCTGTAATTACCTCGATGTAATTTTCACGGTGGTATTTCAGGGTGAGCACTTCGGCGAAGGGCTCACGCTGCGGTCCCACGGTGACGTTTCCTCAGGGGTTACGACGGCTGGAACCGGAACTCACCACCCGGATCCATCGGCGGGGAACTCATCAGGGCCGCGAGGCATCAACCGGCTGCAACCGGGCCTCGCAACACAACACAACCGGGCCGCCTCGGCGGCTCGATGGGAGACAACGTGGCACTCATCGAGACCACTTCGACCAACGGCACGGCGGCCGACGGCACCGGGACGGGTGTCAGCGGCGCAAAGCCGGGCGACGACATCAGCATCGTTGACGACACCCCCACCCTGCCGGCACCGAAGATGCGGGTTCGCAAGCGCGACGGCAGCTTCGAACCGGTCGACCCGATGAAGATCGTCACCCGGATCGCTCGCTGCGCCGAGGGTCTCGACGGCGTCGACCCCATGCGGGTCGCCACCAAGACGATCAGCGGTCTCCACGACGGTGCGACGACCGTCGAACTCGATGAACTCGCCATCCGGACGGCGTCGTCGAACATCATCGAGGAGCCGAACTACTCCCGGCTCGCCGGTCGCCTGCTGGCGACCTACATCCACGAGGAACTGCGCAACGAGAACGTCAAGACGTTCTCGCAGTCGATCGCTGCCGGCCGCCTGGTGGGCCTGATCAGCGAGTCGACCGCCGAGTTCGTCGAAGCGCACGCACCCCAGTTCAACGCCGCCATCGACCACGACCGCGACAAGCTGTTCGAGTTCTTCGGCCTGCGCACCGTCTATGACCGCTACCTCCTGCGCCATCCAGAAAAGCGGCATGTGCTCGAGACGCCGCAGTACTTCTTCCTGCGGGTGGCCTGTGGCCTGGCGACCAACCCCGACGAAGCGATCGAGTTCTACAACCTGCTGTCGTCGCTCGAGTACCTGACCTCGACCCCCACCCTGTTCAACTCGGGTACCGCCCACCCGCAGATGAGCTCCTGCTACCTGCTCGACTCGCCCCTCGATGATCTCGAGTCGATCTACAAGCGCTACTCCGACGTCGCCCGCCTGTCCAAGCACGCCGGCGGCATCGGCCTCAGCTACAGCCGCATCCGCAGCCGCGGCTCGCTGATCAAGGGCACGAACGGTCTGTCCAACGGCATCGTGCCGTGGCTCAAGACCCTCGACAGCTCGGTCCAGGCCGTGAACCAGGGTGGCAAGCGCAAGGGCGCGGCCTGTGTCTACGTCGAGAGCTGGCACGCCGACATCTACGAGTTCCTCGAGCTGCGTGACAACACCGGCGACGAGAGCCGCCGCACCCACCACCTCAACCTGGCCAACTGGGTCCCCGACCTGTTCATGGAGCGGGTCGAGAAGGACTGGCAGTGGAGCCTGTTCGACCCCAAGGTGGTGCCCCACTTCGTCGACCTCTATGGCGATGAGTTCGAGCGGGCCTACATCGAGGCCGAAGAGGCCGGTATCTACGAGCGCCAGGTCTCGGCACGTGACCTCTACAGCCGCATGATGCGCACCCTCGCCCAGACCGGTAACGGCTGGATGACCTTCAAGGACTCGTCCAACAACAAGTGCAACCAGACCGGCGCCCCGGCCGACACCGGCGACGCCCCCCGGGTTGTGCACCTGTCGAACCTCTGCACCGAGATCCTCGAGGTCACGAACCAGGACGAAACCGCCGTCTGCAATCTCGGCTCGATCAACCTCAGCCGCATGGTCGTCAACGGCTCGTTCGACTTCGAGAAGCTGGGCAACGTCGTGCGCACCGCCGTTCCCTTCCTCGACCGGGTGATCGACATCAACTACTACCCGACCGACGAGGCCG
This sequence comes from Actinomycetota bacterium, assembly GCA_039028435.1. Classification (GTDB taxonomy): domain Bacteria; phylum Actinomycetota; class Acidimicrobiia; order Acidimicrobiales; family UBA10347; genus UBA10347. The sequence goes on from JBCCIC010000001.1 coordinate 292,841, forward strand.
GGAACTCCAATGCCCAGTGGCGTCCGGTCGGCCTCGGCGTCATGGGTCTGCAAGATGTCATGTTCAAGCTGCGGTTGCCCTTCGACAGCCCCGAGGCGCTCCACCTGTCGACCCGCATCGCCGAGGAGATCTACTACCACGCCCTGTCGACCAGCTGCGATCTGGCCGAGAAGAACGGCGCCCACGACAACTTCCGGTTCACCCGGGCCGCCGAGGGCCAACTCCAGTTCGATCTGTGGGACGACATCGAGCCGAGCCAGCCCGAGCGCTTCGATGCCCTCAAGGAGCGCATCGCCGAGCACGGCCTGCGCAACTCGCTGATGATCGCCATCGCCCCGACGGCCACCATCGCCTCGATCTCGGGCTGCTATGAGTGCATCGAGCCCCAGGTGTCGAACCTGTTCAAGCGCGAGACCCTCTCCGGCGAGTTCATCCAGATCAATACCTACCTGGTGCGTGACCTGCAGGCCCGTGGCCTCTGGACCGCCGACATGATCGCCGCCATCAAGTCGGCCGAAGGCTCGGTCCAGGACGTCCCCGGCATCCCCGACGACCTCAAGCAGCTCTACCGCACGGCGTGGGAGCTGCCCATGCGCTCGCTCATCGACATGGCCGCCGCCCGTGGCGCCTACATCGACCAGAGCCAGTCGCTCAACCTCTTCATGGAGACCCCGACCATCGGCAAGTTGAGCTCGATGTATCTCCATGCCTGGAAGGCCGGCCTCAAGACGACCTACTACTTGCGTAGTCGGGCCGCCACCCGGATCAACCAGACCACCGTCACCAACAATCGGTTCAGCGAGGCCGAGGCCGTGGCCTGCTCCCTCGAGAACCCCGACGCTTGCGAGGCATGCGAGTAATGGCTCTGACCGATCCCGCATTCGATGGCGCTCTGGCGCGCGACCTGTCCCAGCCGGGCGAGGTCACCGAAGCCCCGGGTGCAGAGCGGAAGAAACAGAACATCCTCGATCCCGGCTTCGAGCTCACGCTGCGGCCGATGCGGTACCCCGAGTTCTTCGACATGTACCGCGATGCGATCAAGAACACCTGGACGGTCGACGAGATCGACTTCAGCTCCGATGTCAACGACCTCGAGCGCAAGCTGAGCCCGGCCGAGCGCCACCTGGTCAACCGGCTGGTCGCCTTCTTCGCCACCGGCGACTCGATCGTGGCCAACAACCTGGTGCTCAACCTGTACCAGCACATCAATGCGCCCGAAGCCCGCATGTACCTGTCGCGCCAGCTCTACGAAGAGGCGTTGCACGTGCAGTTCTATCTCACGCTGCTCGACAACTACATCCCCGACATGTCCGAGCGCGAGGCAGCGTTCGCCGCGGTCGACAACATCCCGTCGATCAAGCAGAAGGCCGACTTCTGCTTCAAGTACATGAACTCGTTGGACGGCGTGGATGAACTGACCACCAAGGACGAACGTCGTCAGTTCCTGATGAACCTGATCTGCTTCGCCACCTGCATCGAGGGCCTGTTCTTCTTCGCCGCCTTCGCCTACGTGTACTTCCTGCGATCCAAGGGTCTGCTCAACGGCTTGGCCGACGGCACCAACTGGGTGTTCCGCGACGAGAGCGGCCACATGAACTTCGCCCTCGCGGTCGTCGACACCGTCCGTGCCGAGGAGCCCGACCTGTTCGACGATGCGATGAACGATCGCATCCGCGACATGCTCTCCGAGGCCGTCGACGCCGAGTTCAAGTTCGCCCAGGACCTGCTGAGCGAGGGTGTCACCGGCATGTCGCTGGCCGACACCCGGGCGTACCTCGAATACGTCGCTGACCAGCGGCTCATGCAGCTCGGCCTCCAGCCCCAGTTCGGCTCGGAGAACCCGTTCGCCTTCATGGAACTCCAAGACGTCCAGCAGCTCTCGAACTTCTTCGAGCGCACAGTGTCGTCATACCAGGTCGGAATCGAGGGGACGGTCAACTTCGACGAGGACTTCTGACGGGACGTCACGCTTCGGCGTGACCCAGTTCGCTGACGGCCACGAGGGTTGCCCTGACCCTTCAGCCGCCAGTTGCTGCGCAGCGTTCGTCCCATGTTGCGCATCACACCCGGAAGGGCGTTGATCCCGAACGACCTTCCGTCTCCGGCATCAAGGCTCGGCGTTACCAGCGCCGGGCCTTGATGTATTTTTGATGCCGCATGGGGGTGTGCAGGGGCCGCGAATTTCGTTGGTTGGCGGGAACTTTCACCGAGGTGGTGACGACCAAAGACCTGATGGCCCCCCATGCACGTTCGGTGCTCAACTCGCGGATCCGGGTCGTACTCCGGGCCCGCTCCGCCTCGTTCGGGGCGGCGGTGATCGCCGGAGCGTTCTTGATGACCGCGTGTGGCGGAAATCCACCCCTCGAACTGTCGCCGCTGGCCGCCGAAGGACGCCAGATCGCCAATGCGAGCGGCTGTGCGTCGTGCCACGGCAAGAACGGCCAGGGGGTTACTGCGCCAAGCTGGCAGGGGCTCTACAACGAGCCGGTTCCGCTGAGCGATGGCACGACGGTCATCGCCGACGACGAGTATCTCTACAGCTCGATCACTGACCCTCAAGGTCAGATCGTGGCGGATTACACGATCAAGATGCCGCAGAACGATCTGGGCGACGAGGACATCGAGCTGATCATCACCTACATCCGGGAGCTGCAGTGATGCGCCGACTGACCCTCATGCTGGTTGCCGTTGCAATGGTTGCCATCGGCTGCGGCGGAAGCGAGCCCGCGACCTTGGCCGGGTACGAGCTTGAGCCGGACCCTGCTGTGGGCACCTTTGCCCTGCCCGCCGTGAACCGCGGCGGCGAGGACTTCCGCTTCGTGGCCGACGAGGGCGAGATCCTGATGGTGTACTTCCTGTTCACGAACTGCCCCGACTTCTGCCCCACGACGCTCGCCGACACGCGCATTGCCCTCAACGAGCTCGGGGCTCGAGCCAGCGAAGTCGACGTCGCCGCGGTCACGATCGATCCCGGTCGCGACACCGACGAGATTCTGACCGGCTATGTCGAGAGCTTCATCCCCGACGCGCTGGCCCTGCGCACCGAGGACCAGACCGTGCTCCGTGAGACCGCCTTTGCTTTCGGCGCCGACTATCGGATCGTCACCGACGATGCCGGTGAGATCGAGGTCGGCCACACCACCAGCCTGTTCGCGGTCGACGACACCGGGTCGCTGATCCTGACGTGGCCCTTCGGTGTGACCACCGACGACATCGTCAACGACTTGACGATCCTCCTCGACCGGACCCAGGCGGCGTGAGTCGATTCGAGCGCACGGCTCGCGAGCTGGCGGCCAGCGCGGCCATCCTGCTCGCTATCGCCGGTTGCAGCTCGGAACCCGAGATCTTCGGGGTCGAAGACAGCGTCGAGGCAACGGCCGCGGAGTACGACTTCACGATTCCGTCCGGGGCAGGTGAGGCCCTCGACGCCGGCAGTCCGCTGGAGATCCTGCCCGCCCGCCTCGACGCTCGCGTCGGTGAGTCGATTCGCATCGTCAACGAAGACGACCGTGGGCACCTGGTCGGACCGTGGTTCGTCGGAGCCGGCCAGACCCTGACCCAGACCTTCGCCAGCCCCGGGGAGTTCATCGGCGAGTGCACGGTGCATCCCAGCGGCCAGATCCGAGTGATCGTGTCAGCATGATCACGAGCACGAGCGCGCTCGATCGGATGGCCCTGCTCCTGTGGCTGACGGTGGCATCGATGGCGACCATGACGGCAGCGGCCCCGGTGGCCTCGGCCGACGCCGCCGGCCCCACCGACTACCGCACCGACATCGTCTCGATCGAACCGGCCGACATACCGATCTCGGTGGAGATGATCGGTGGCGACGCATTCATCATCCTCGAGCAGCAGGGCTCGGTCGAAGTCGTCGTGCTCGGCTATCGCGGCGAGGAGTACCTGCGGTTCGACCCCGACGGAACCGTGGTCGAGAACCGGCGGTCCCCCGCGACATGGCTCAACGCCGAGCGATACGGGACCGAGGACGCCCTGCCGAGTTTCGTCGACCACCAGGCACCGCCGCAGTGGCGCCGGGTCGCATCGAACGGCCGATACGCCTGGCACGACCATCGAACGCACTGGATGAACCCAGCCCGACCGCCCGGCGCCGAACCCGGCGACCAGGTACTCGAGGCGACGGTGCCATTGCTCATCGACGGGCGCCCCGTCACGATCACCGTCGCCAGTTTCCTGCTCGAGGACCCTCCGGTGTGGCCGGGGCTGCTGGGCGCAGTGGCGGGAATCGCCTTGGCGAGCCTGGGGCTACGGGGTGGACGAGTCCCGTTGAGCCTGGCGGGGATTCTCGTGGGTGGGCTGGCCCTGCTGCTCGGAACCGTCGCATTTCGCTCGGTCCCATCGGAGACGGAACCCCAGCTCCTGCTCTGGCTCTTGCCGACGATCGCCTTTGCCGCGCTCGTGATCGTGCTTCTCGTCCGCAAGCGGCTGGCGACGACCGTCTATCTCGACGGTCTCGGCGTCGCCGCGGGTGCGACGCTTGCCGCATGGGCCATCATCCGCCTCGATGCCCTGACCCGATCCCTCATCCCGTCGGAAGCCCCCGCCACCCTCGATCGAATCGGCATCGGTGCCGCACTGGTCGCCGGAGTCGTGCTGGCAGGTCGTGGCCTGTGGGGACTCGCCCGGCCGCAACGGCTGATCGAGCCATGACGCGCCTCGGAAGCCCTCGTTTCGCCACCCTGGCGGTAGCGCTTGCTCTCGTCCTGTTGGCCTCCGCCTGTGGATCGGCGACCGAGGAGCGAGCCCTGCCCGACGTCGAGCTCGAACGCCTCGGTGCACAGGGCACGCTGACGGTCAACGATCCGGTCGGTCCTACGGTCTACAACCTGTGGGCGACCTGGTGCGCTCCGTGTCGCGCCGAGCTGCCGGCGTTCGACGCGGTGGCCGCCCGAACCACCGATGTCGAGATCATCGGCGTGAATGTCGGCGACACCGGCCCCGATGCCGGCGAGTTGGTGGCCGAACTCGAGCTCCGTTTCCCGCAGGTTCTCGATCCCACCGCCCGGATCCAGCGGGGGCTTCGCATTCCCGGCCTACCGGCGACGATCTTCGTCGATTCCGAGGGCGATGTCCTCAGCGTGCATAACGGCGAACTGACCGAGGAAGAGCTCGACGAGCTGATCGACGAGAACTTCCGCAGCTGACCAGTTGGCTAGCGAGCGAGCTTGACGGGTTCCTCGGCTTGCAACAGATCGTCGCGAGCGCGGGCGACGCGAGACCGCACCGTGCCGACCGGGCAGCCCAGGATCTCCGCCGTCTCCTGATACGAGAGACTGAGGACCTGGGTGAGCACGAATGCGTGTCGACGCTCCGGCGTGAGCGCCGCCAGCACCGACGTGACCTCGCTCCAGCCTGAAGCCGGGCCGTCGGCGACATCGGGAACCTCGGAGAAGCTCCGGCGGGTTCGAGCCCGGCTCCGTGATCGAGTCGCGTCGGCACAGGTGTTGCGAGCGATGCGAAGCAGCCACGACCGCGCCGAACCGTCACCCCGATAAGCCGGCAGCGCACGCATCATGCGTGCGTAGGTTTCCTGCACCAGATCCTCGAACGAGTCGGGGTCACCGAGATGCCAGCACAGCTTCTGCACCGCCGGCAGTGTCTCGCGTGTGAAGTGATCGAGGGCTAGTCGGTTGCCGTCGCGGGCCGCGATTGCCAGCTCGTCGAGGGCATGCACACCGCCAGTGTCGCAGTCCGGGAACCGATCGAGACCGCGCGACGACCAAGTGGATTGTGAAATGCGACCAGGCACGAGATCTGCTCTCGGCCCGCCTCGACGGCGAGCTCGACGAACACGAGGCAGTGCTGCTCGAGGAGCACCTGGCCGCCTGCGCAGATTGCCGCGCCCATGCCGACGAACTCGAGGCGATGCGCCGCGATTTCCGCCTGCACGCCGCCGAGGAGCTGGCATCGATACCGGCTCCGCAGCTCGCCGGCTCCCTGCGTGCCGTCTCCGCGCTGCGCTGGATGCTGTACCTCATCGGCGGCACGCTCGTGATCCTCAACGTGTCGAATCTCGTCTTCGAGGTCGACGCCGTCGATCGTCACCTCAGCCGCCACGACGGGGTCTTCGGCACGGCCCTCGGGATCGGCATGCTGTCGGTCGCGATGCGACCCCAACGGGCTATCGGACTCGTGCCACTGACCTCGACGATCGCCGCGCTGATGGCAGTCGTGGCGATCAGCGACATCGTCGGCGACCGGCGGTCGATGCTGGCCGAGTCGGTGCACGTGCTCGAGTTTGCTGGCCTGATCTGTCTGTGGGTGATCTCCGGTGGCCCGGAGCGGCTCCGCCGACGCGTCGGCACACTCGCCTCATCGATGGCGGCCGATGGCCGCACCGGTCGAGTCGTGAGCCCATTCCGCCGCACCACTACCGTGAACGCGTGGCCGAGCAGCTGACCGAGAGCGACTCTGCTGCGCTGGCGACGATTCGCCTCGTCCGGCTGCCCACGCTGGCGAGCCTCGCTGCAGCTCACGACCCGAATCCGCAGAGTCATCGAGAACTGGTCTATGTCGCGCTGCACCCCGAAGACGATGCGTCGCTCACAGTGGGCTGGGGCGAATGCAGTGCCCTCAACGCGCCGACCTACACCCGCGAGTGGGCGTCAGGTGCGTTCGAGTCGTTGACCTCGACCTCGGGGCCCACGACGAACGAGCCCATGGCGCGCGCGGCGATCGAGATGGCGCAGCTTGACGCCGAACTTCGGCGCGACGGCATCTCGTTGGCGGAGCGTCTGGGGACGTCCGGCCACAGCGCACCGGCTGGGGCCGTCGTCGGTCTCGACACGATTCCGAACATGCTCGATCAGGTCGCGGAACTCGCGATGGCGGGCTACCGGCGGGTCAAGATCAAGATCGTGCCGGGTCGTGTGGTCGAGCCGATCCGGGCGGTCCGGAGGACGTTCCCCGACCTCGAACTCCAGGTCGACGCCAACAGTTCCCTGTCGATCGACGATCTGGGGTTGTTGCTCGCTCTCCGGGATCTCGGCGTGTCTGCGGTCGAACAACCCTTCGCCGTCGGGGATCACCGTGCCGCAGCGCGGCTCGTCTCGGAGTCCGATCTGGTGGTCTTGGCCGACGAAGCGGTCGATGATCTCTCCGATCTACATGCGCTTGCTGCCGATCAGGCGGCGACTGGTGTCGTCGTCAAACCACCTCGTGCCGGCGGACTGCGGCCGGCGCTCGCAATGGTCGACGCCGCGGTGTCGACGGGTATGGCATGCTCGGTCGGCGGCATGCTCGAGAGCGGACTTGGTCGTCACCAACTTGCGGCCATGGCTCCGCTGGAACCCTTCCGTGTCACCGGCGACCTCTCGCCGGCCCGCCGCTGGCTGGCGGAAGATCCGTTCGCCGACATCGAGGTGGTCGATGGCCGCGTGCCGGCGCCTTCAACTCCTGGCATCGCCGGCGATCCTGACCTCGACCTCCTCGATCACCACACCGTCGCCGCCGCGACCGTGTGGCTCCCGAAGTGACATCGGTGCCAGGTTCCGATGTCGCTTTGCGCAGCGAAGAGCGGCGGTAGCACCACCCTCCGCGACCCGAAGCGACATGGGTGCCAGGTTTGATGTCGGACTAGCGTCCGCGGGATGAGCGACAGTGCAGGGCGGGGCCGACCCACCGACTTCCGGATCCAACCGATCACCGAGCCCGACGACGAGCTGGCGGAGATTCTTGCCGGCACGCTCGTCCGAGACGGGAAGCCGCTGAACATCTTCGGCGTCCTCGGCCATCATCCCGACCTGCTCAAGCGGTTCAATCGCTTCGCCGGCTGGATCCTGAACCGAGGCGTCGTTCCGCCTCGCGAGAAGGAGGTCGTCATCCTCCGCATCGGCTGGAACGCCCAGGCAATCTACGAGTTCGGACAACACACGATCATTGGACGCGATCGCGGCCTCTCCGACCGTGAGATCTGGGCGCTCACCCAGCCGGTCGATGCGCACCCATGGTCGGACAAAGATCGGGCACTGATCGCCTTGGCCGACGATCTTGCCGCCGACGACTGCGCAAGCGACGAGACGTGGCAGGCGCTGAGCGTTGACTGGGACGACGACGGCTTGATCGAGCTCGTGGTGACCGCAGGTATGTACCGACTCGTCTCCGGCTTCCTGAACTCGACCGGCGTGCAGCTCGATGAGGGCGTACCCGGCTGGCCTGACGAGCCAGCTGACTGATCTCGGCTACGACGTGACCTGATCCATCCAGGCCAGAATCACGTCGGCGGTCGCTGCTGGCTGTTCCAGATGCACGGCGTGACCACCCTCGACGGACAGGAAGCGCGCGTTGTCCCCGATCTCATCGGCCATTCGCCGGCCGAGGTTGGTGAACTTCGTGTCCCGGGTGCCAGCGATGACGAGGACGGGTATCTCGATCTCGGACAAGCGCGACCAAAGGGGCTCCTGCGATCCGGTCCCGCAATGGACGAGCGATGCGGCCATACCGTCCGGGCTGTTCTCCAAACGTCTCACCTTGCACGCCGACTCGTCGTCCAAACCCTCGAAGAGGGGGTTGGCGAGCCATCGTTCGATGAACTCCGGCGTGCCGACCTTGCGAATTTCCTGGGCCAACCGCTCGTCGCGCAGTGCTCGCTCGCTGCGCTCAGCTTCGTCCTCGATTCCGGCGGTCGCACCGATCAACACGATCGACCGGACCGCCGAGATGTCGTCGCCGAGCACGCCGTGCAGCAGCATTCGTCCGCCCATCGAGTAGCCCAGATAGTGCCCCGGCCCGCCGGCCTCGATCAGGAGATGGCCGGCCTCGTGGAGGTCGGCCTCGTCATGCACGCTCTGGCCGTGGCCGGGGGCATCCACGGCGACGGTGCCGTAGCGGGCACCGAGCCGGCGGCCGAACGGTCCCCAGCAACGCGCGTTCTGTGTGAACCCGTGCGCCAACACGATGCGAGGCCAGTCGGTTGTCACTCCGAGTGATTCGTACGCCAACACGTGGGCCGTGGTCCTGCTCCGGTCGTCCGTGGGCCGTCGATGAACGGTTGATCGGACGCTAGCGGGGTCACGATCTTCCCCATACCCTTTGGGCCAGTGGACCGTGGAGTCGCATCGATCAACGTCACCTTCGCCGCGACGCTCGTGGACCAGTGGATTCGCGAAGGGCTCGAGGCGGCGTTCATCGCACCCGGCTCCCGTTCGACACCAATGGCGATCGCCTTGGCGGAGCGGCCGGACCTTCGGGTCGAGGTCTTCCACGACGAACGCAGTGCGTCGTTCGCCGCACTCGGCCACGGGCTGGCGAGCGGACGACCTGCGGTCGTGGTGTGCACCAGCGGAACGGCGGCCGCCCACTTCCATGCCGCGGTGATCGAGGCCAGCCTGTCTGCGGTTCCACTACTGGTCTGTACCGCTGATCGCCCGCCCGAACTCTGGGGGCGAGGCGCGCCGCAGACCATCGATCAGACCCGCCTGTATGGCGACGTCGTCCGCGACTTCATCGAGCCGGGTCCTCCCGACGACCTGTCGATGGACGAATGGCGTGGCGTCGCTCGACAAGCGTGGATCGGGGCGACGGGTTTGCAGCCCGGGCCGGTGCATCTGAACCTGAGCTTTCGCGAACCGCTCGCCGGTGACCTCGCCGCCTTGCCGGCACCACTCGAACCGCTTGAAGTGTCCGAAGCCGCTCCGGTCGACCACGAACTGATCGACACTCTCGCCGATCGCGTCCGTGGGCGACGCGGAGTGATCATCGCCGGCCGCGGCGGCAGCGAGTCGACCGACGTGTTGGCGCTCGCCGATGCGTTGGGTTGGCCGATCATCGCCGACCATCGGTCGGGATGCCGACGGCCTGACTCCACGCAGGTGTTGCATCGCTACGACGCACTCCTCCGGCACGTCCCATTCGCCGACTCGCACCAACCGCAGGTCGTACTCCGGCTCGGCGAGATCGTGTCGAGCAAGGCCGTCTCGCAATGGCTCAGCCGTGGTTCGGCAACCGTGCTGGCCGGCCGACCCCAGGGTCGCCACATCGACCCTGAGGACATCGCCGATCTGTCGTTCGACGAAGACGGCGTCGTCGCCGCGCTGGTCCCAGCGATCGGTACCGGTGGGTCGGTCGACCCTTCCTGGCTGCAGTTGTGGGTCGAAGCCGATCGACGCGCCGAAGCGGCCATCGCGTCTCGACTCGCCGCGGCGCCGACCAATGAGGTCGGCATCGCCCGAGCGGTGATCGCCGGAACTCCCGTGGGCGGTTCCGTCGTCGTGGCGTCCTCGATGCCGGTACGAGATGTGGAGTGGTTCGGACCGCCTCGCGACGACATCGAGGTGATCAGCAACCGCGGCGCGAACGGAATCGACGGCACCATCGCAACGGCCATCGGTGTCGCCAGCACCGGTGTACCGACCGTCTGCCTCATCGGCGATGTCGCGTTTCTGCATGACGCCACCTCGCTGATCGCGCTTGCACAGCGCCATCTCGATCTGACAATCGTCGTGGTCGACAACGATGGCGGAGGCATCTTCTCGTTCCTGCCCCAGCATGCACTTCTGACAACGGAGCGCTACGAGCAACTGTTCGGCACGCCGCATGGCACGGACGTGCTCGCAATCGCATCGGCCTATGGCATCCCCGTCGAGCCGTGGCCGGCTTCCCTCGCTCCGAGCGGGATTCGAGTCGTGGTCACCAAGAGCAATCGCGCCGAGAACCTGCGTTTGCACGACGAGCTCGTGGCCGCCGTCGCATCGACCCTCGACGACGACTCGTAGGCTCCACACAATGGGGATGCGTTGCGAGCGGCTCGACGACGACCTGGATCCGCTCCAGCTCGGCATGGCCACCGGCATGCTGTGGAGCCGCGACGGCTTGGTCATCGGCGGCGTCGGCGAGGCGGCGCGGATCAACATCGAGCGCCCGGATGGCGCAGCCGAAGCCCAATCGCAGCTCGCCGCCCTGGCGGGAGCCGACGAGATCGACATGCCCGGCTCGGGCGTGATCGCGCTGGGCGCCTTTCCCTTTGACCGCCATGCGCCCGGGCAACTCGTCGTCCCCGAGGTCACCATCGTACGCGATCCGCGCCGGCGCCGTTGGCTGATCACCTCGGATGATCGATCCACGGCAGAGGCACTGGCCCAAGCTCGTGAGGCTACGACCAGCGTCGCCGACCGAGCGCAGCCGACCGACTGGTCGATGCAATCCGTTGTCTCGCCGGAGTCGTGGCGCGACGACGTGGTCGCCACGATGCGCGACCGGATCGCAGCGGGCGAGTTCCGCAAGGTCGTGCTGGCTCGCGAACTTCGTGTGACGACGAACGCACCGATCGACATGGCCTCGGTGCTCCGGCGACTCCATCGCACCTACGGCACGTCCATCGTCTTCGCCATCGACGGCTTCCTCGGCGCAACTCCCGAGCTCCTCGTCGGGCGCCTCGACGACGTCGTGCACGCCCACCCGCTGGCCGGCACCGCTCCCCGCTCCTCGGATCCAGCCGAGGACGGGCGTCTGGCTGCTGCGCTCACCTCGTCGGACAAGAACCGCATCGAGCACGGCATCACGATCGACTGGCTGCTCGACAATCTGTTGCCGTTCTGCAGCTACGTCGACGCCGAGCCCGAGCCCAGCATCGTGTCACTCGCCAACGTGCACCACCTCGGCACGCGAGTCGAGGGCCGACTGTCGGGTCCGGCAGCGTCGGTGCTTGAGTTGGTCGCCGCGCTGCACCCGACACCGGCCGTCGGCGGCGATCCCCAAGAAGCTGCGATCGAAGCGATCGATGCGGTGGAGCCCGGCGACCGGGGGCGTTATGCGGGCCCCGTCGGTTGGGTCGATGGTGCCGGCAACGGCGAGTTCGCTGTCGGCATCCGCTCGGGAACCTTCAGCGACAACCAGGCGTCGGTCTGGGCAGGTGTCGGCGTGGTCGCCGACAGCGATCCTGCCGCCGAACTCGAAGAGACCCGCAACAAGTTCCAAGCCATCCTCGGCGCCCTCCTCCGGCCCTAATTCTCACAAGACGCCCCGCGCTGCGGACACCCTCGCAAGACGCTCCGCGCTGCGGACACCCCCGCAAGACGCTCCGCGCTGCGGACACCCTCGCAAGACGCTCCGCGCTGCGGACACCCTCGCAAGACGCTCCGCGCTGCGGACACCCCTCCCCGATTCTCACCGACCTGGTGCCCGCTCGTGGCTTCTCACCGACTCAGAGCCCGGTTTCCGGACCTGGAGTCGCTGAGAAGCAGAAGCCGGACCTGGAGTCGGTGAGAAAGGGCGGCTACCAGTCGAGGAGCCGGGCCTTGATACCGGCCTTGAGCAGGCGGGCGAGCACGGTCTCGGCGTGCTCCATGTCCAACGTATCGATGCGCAGCTCGAGGATCGTGCTGCGGGCACCGGTCGAACCCAGGCCGTCGTGGTCGACCTGCACCACATTGGCCCGCTCCTCGGCGATCAGCTGTGAGACCAATGCGAGTCGCCCAGGCGTGTCGTCGAGCTCGACGCGAATGCGGTTGAGGCGTCCCTGGTTGGCGAGGCCACGCAGGGTCACCGAGGACAGCGTGCGGGGATCGATGTTGCCCCCGCACAAGACGAGTCCGACGTTCTTGCCGGCGAAGCGATCACCGTGCTCCATGCACGCGGCCAGTGCCGCGGCACCTGCACCCTCGACCACCGTCTTCTCGATCTCCAGCAGGAGGGCGATCGCTTCCTCGATCGCTCCCTCGCTGACCACGACGACCTCCACGCCGTGCTCGGTCAGGATGCGCTGCGTGACCACTCCCGGTTCACTCACTGCGATGCCGTCGGCGACGGTCGAGCCATCGGCCCGCGTCGACGACCGCCCGGCTAGCGCATCTGCCATCGAGGGATAGCGCTCGGATTGCACGCCAACGACCTCGACCGGCGTGGCATGTGCCGCCGCGGCGACCGCAACCCCCGAGGCCAATCCTCCGCCACCAACCGCGGCCACGATGATGTCCAGCGAAGGCTCCTGCTCGAGCATCTCCAAGGCGATTGTGCCCTGGCCGGCGATCACCACGGGATCATCGAACGGATGGATGAACTCGAGCCCGCGCTCCTCGGCCATCCGGCGGGCTGCTACCGCTGACTCCATCACGTCGGCACCGATCAACTCGACGGTGGCGCCGAGATCCCGGGTGCGTGCGACCTTCACGAACGGCGTGTTCTCGGGCATGACGATCGTGGTCTCGAGTCCGAGGAGCGCCCCGTGCCACGCCACGCCTTGGGCGTGGTTACCGGCGGACATCGCAACGACCCCTCGCCCAGGAGCGACGTCGAGCAGCCGATTTCGAGCCCCGCGACCCTTGAACGAGCCGGTGTACTGCAGGTTCTCGAACTTCAGGAACACCGTCGCACCGACGATCTCGCTCAGTGTTCGCGAGCAGGTCAGCGGCGTGCGCTCCACCTTGCCGTCGATGCGCGCTGCAGCCGAGCGAATGTCCTCGATCGTCACGTCGGTGGCACCGGTCACGGGCGAAGGCTACTGGTGGACCGTGGGTCGACCCTTCCGACCCGCCAGAATCAGGGTGTGGATCGACGCATCTCCGCTTCCGTCAGCGCTCCCCCGGCGCGGACGATCGACACCCTGTCCGACCTCGGCACCTATCCCGAATGGCTGTCGTTGGTCACCGGCGCCGACCCCGTCGACGACGAGACGTGGATGGTCACCCTTCGCGCCCGTCTCGGTCCACTCGCACGCTCGAAGCGACTCCGGATGACCAGAACCCACCTCGACGCCACCCGCGTGCGTTTCGAACGCAATGAGGTCGACGGGCGCGAACACGCTGAGTGGATTCTCGAAGCCGCGGTCGCGCCCGCCGAGGACTCCGAAACCAGCCACGCGCGGAGCGAGGTCGTCGTACACCTGCACTACAGCGGTTCGCTGTGGTCGGGCCCCCTCGAGATCGCGCTTTCCGCCTTCGAGGGTTCCGCGGCCGAGCGCCTCGACGCCTACCTCAGCCGGAGCTGATGATGGCCGAGCTCGTCATGCTCGACCTGCCGGCCGGGCCCGGCTTCGTCGAGGCGATGCGGCGCGTGTGGGACGACGGCGATGCGTGCTTCCCGCTCGACCAGCGGCTGCCACCAGCGGAGGCAGCGCGGGTGCGCAGCGTCGCCCGGCCGACCGCGGTGATCGAAGCCGACGGCGAGCGACGCGCCCTCGACGACGGCGAGGCGGTCGAGGACGGTGACGCCATCCTGGTCGCAACCTCGGGAACCACCGGTCTGCCCAAGGGTGTGATCCACACCCATGAGTCGGTTCGAGCCTCGTCGGTCGCCACGAGCGAGGGACTCGACGCCGACCCGACCACGGATCACTGGCTCGCATGCCTGCCGCCGGCCCACATCGGTGGGCTCGCGGTGATCATGCGCTCGCTGCACACCGGAGCGGGGCTGACGGTGCTGGAGCGGTTCGATCCAGCGCTGGCCGACCAAGCCGCTCGCGATGGGGCGACCCTCGTGTCGGTTGTGACCCGAGCGCTGAATCAGATCGATGTCGACGGGTTCCGGGCAATCCTCATCGGGGGTGCGGCGCCGCCGCCAAACCTCCCCGCACACGTGATTCCCACCTACGGCATGACGGAGACCGGATCGGGATGCGTCTACGCCGGATACCCACTGGATGGCGTTGAGATGCGTGCCGCCGAGTCGGGCGAGATCGAAATCCGTGCCGATCTGCTGCTGCGCACCTACCGCACCGTGGACGGCCACCGCGATCCGTATACCGCCGACGGCTGGTTCCCGACCGGCGACCTCGGACGCATCGAAGCCGACGGCCGGCTCTGGATCGACGGTCGCGCCGGCGACATGATCATCACCGGCGGCGAGAACGTCTGGCCGAGCCCGGTCGAGCGAGCGATCGGGGCCCACCCGGCGATCAAGGAAGTCGCCGTCGTCGGACGCCAGCACCCCGAATGGGGACAGATCGTTGTCGCATGCGTGACCCTCAGCGGCGACGATGCACCGACACTCGACGAGCTGCGCGAGTGGGTGCAACGGGACCTGCCGGTATGGAGCGCACCCAAGGATGTCCTCGTATTCGACGAACTCCCCAAGACCGCCCTCGGCAAGGTGCGTCGCACCGAACTACTCGACGACCGCTGACCACCGCCACTGGTAGCGTCGGCAGCATGAGCGCAACCGCCGATTCGTTCGACATCGAGTTCTTCTGGGACCCCGTATGCCCGTTCGCCTGGATCACCTCCCGCTGGATCGAGAAGGTCAAGGCCCAGACCGACTACTCGGTCGACTACCGCTTCATCGCGTTGCGAATCATCAACAAGGACAAGGACTACGCCACCGAGTTCCCCGAGGGCTACGAGCACGGTCACACCGCCGGCTTGCGCATGCTCCGTGTTGCCGCGCACGTCCGCGATGAACTCGGCCGCGAGCCACTCTCGGACCTCTACACCGCACTCGGCGAGAGCTACTTCGACCAGCCACGCGACCGTGAACGCGACGCGCGCGCTGCGCTCGGCAGTGTCGACGCCGTGGCGGCTTGTCTGACCACCGCCGGACTCGACCCGAAATTCGCGACCTCGGCCGACGACAGCTCCTACGACACCGTGATCGAGGAAGAAACCGACCTCGCGCTGTCGCGCACCGGTCGAGATGTCGGCACGCCGATCATTACGTTCCAACCTCCTGACGGCCTGTCCTTCTTCGGCCCGGTCATCAGCCGTGTTCCTGCCGACGAGGATGCACTCCCGCTGTGGGAAGCGGTCACGACCCTGGCCCGCTTTCCCGGCTTCGCCGAGATGAAGCGCAGCCTGCGTGAGGTTCCGCAGCTCAAGGCGCTCGGTGGCGATGGCGAGAGTGCGCCGGCGATGGAGGACTGGCACGGTGGCGCCCGCGCCGCGCACCTGCCGAAGAATCAGGACGGGTGACCGGCCCCGACCCGCACGCCTCGTCCGAGCAGCCGGAGCCAACTCGGTCGTTCGCGGGATTCCGGCTGCTGCCGTTTGCGGCCCCCCGACCGCGACGCGGCCTGCGACTACTGATCGGACTCTGGATCTTTGGCGCCGGTCTCGCCATGACCGTCGTGGCCGACCTCGGCGCCGACCCATGGACGGTGTTCCATCAGGGTGTCGGCGAGCAGATCGGCGCGTCGATCGGCGTCGTCACGATCGCGACCGGCCTCGCGGTCCTCGTCGTGCTCTGGTTCATGCGCGAGCCGATCGGTGTGGGCACGATCGCCAACGCCATCGTCGTGGGTCTCGCCATCGATGCAACGATCTGGATGCTTCCCGATGTCGATGACCTCGCCGTGCGAATCGGCCTGCTCGCTGCTGCGCCGGTGGTCGTCGGCTACTCCTCGGCGATCTATCTCGGCGCCAACTGCGGGCCGGGGCCACGGGACGGGATGATGACCGGCCTGGCACGACGAGGCGTGCCGACGTGGGCGGCCCGCACCGGGATCGAGCTGAGCGCGTTGGCGATCGGCTTTCTGCTCGGCGGGACCGCTGGTCTTGGCACGATCTGGACCGCCCTGGCAATCGGTCCGTGCGTGCAGTTCTTCCTCCGACGCGTCCCCCCTCTGCCCGCTGGCTAGATTCCGTCCATGGCCGACGATCTCACGCCGCTGATCGCGGACTGGCCCGGAGAGCACTCGCTCGCGGTCGTGGACCGTTCGGGTGTGGTCGGGGTCGCTGGCGACCTCGATGTCGTTCGTCGCATCGCATCGATCACCAAGCTCTTCACGGCCTACACCGCCTTGATCGCCGTCGAGGAGGGCACGATCTCGCTCGACGACCCGGCCGGGCCGGCCGGGTCAACGGTGCGGCACCTGCTTGCCCACGCGTCGGGACTGCCCTTCGAGGGAAGCGAGCCGGTCGCGACCGTCGGGGATCGTCGGGTGTATTCGAATACCGGGATCGAGGTCCTGGCCCGGCACCTCGAAGGCCGCGCCGGGATGCCGTTCGGCGAGTACCTGGGGATCGGTGTGCTCGAACCACTCGGACTCGGCCATGTCGCCACCGACGTCTCCCCCGCACACGGATTGCGACTCTCGATCCGCGAGCTCCTCGTGTTCGTCCGCGAGCTCCTCGAACCGACGCTGATCCACGGGGCCACGTTCCTCACCGCGACCACGCCGGTCTTCCCGCTGCTTCGAGGCGTGCTTCCTGGCTTCGGCAGCATCGGCGAAAACCCCTGGGGACTCGGCTTCGAGATCCGGGGCACCAAGGACCCACACTGGACCGCCCCGCGCAGCTCGCCCGAGACGTTCGGGCATTTCGGCGGCGCGGGTTCGTTCCTGTGGGTCGATCCGGTTCGCCGTCTCGCCGCCGTGTCCACCGGCACCGTCGAGTTCGGAGCCTGGGCTGCCGAGGCCTGGCCGGTCGCCAACGCGGCGGTGCTCGACCGGTACGCGCCGGAATGAGCGTCCTGGTCGTTCGCGTGGCGCCCGACGAGATCGAGGCGTGCAGCGACTGGCTCTTCCAACTCGGAGCGACCGCCATCGAGGAGCGCAGGGACCCGGACGAGACGACGCTCGCCGTCGGCTTCCGCAACGACGACGCCGCACTCGCCGCCCGCTCCGTGCTCTCGGAGCGGTGGGCCTGCCGACTGGAGGACACCGGCGACGAGGCGGCATGGCGCGATCGGTGGCTGCACTTTCTCGAACCGATCGACGTGGGACCCCTGACCATCCACGCTCCCTGGCACGACATGAGCGAGCGCCCCGCCGCCGGTCAACGTCGGATCTCGATCGACCCCGGCCGGGCGTTCGGTTCCGGGCATCACCCCACGACCCAACTCGCGATCGAGGCGCTCGCGCGCGTCGTGGAGCCGGACGATCGGGTGCTCGACGCGGGGTGCGGAACCGGCATCCTGTCGATTGCCGCGGCGGCGTTCGGCGCAGCGCGGGTCACCGGCGTCGACCTCGACCACGACATCCTCGCCGTCGCCGAGGGCAACGTGATCGACAACGGCTTCGAGCAGACCGTCGAACTCACCGAGATCTCGCTGCTCGAGCTGACCCGATCATTCGATGTCGTGGTGGCCAACATCGTGATCGGCGATCTGCGGCCCCTGCTCGCGCCCCTGCTGGCGCGAGCCGAACGTCGGCTGATCCTGAGCGGCTTCCTCGTCCAGCAACTCGATGACCTGGTCAACGAACTCGACGATGCGGTCGATGTCGCCGGTCGCACCGAGCGCGACGGTTGGGGTTGCGTGGATCTCCAGCCTCGGTAGGAGTCGCTAGCCGCTGCGCTGTGGCACGGTGACCGCCGCCTGCTCCGCCTCGCAGATCTCGTACCACTCGCAGTCCGGCATGTGGTCGTTGACCAGTCCCATCGCCTGCATGAACGCGTAGGCCGTCGTCGGCCCGAAGAAGCGCCAGCCCCGCTTCTTGAGGTCGGTGCTCAGCGCCTTGGACGTCGCGGTGCTCGCAACCATCTCGGCGCTGCCCGTCGCGAGATCGGGCTCACGGCTCGTCGGTCTCCACTCCCAGACATAGGCGGCGACCGAGCCGTACCGCTCCACGAGTTCGAGTGCACGAGCGGCATTGTTGATCGTCGCCTCGATCTTGCCCCGATGGCGGATGATGCCGGCATCGCCGAGCAGCCGCTCGACATCGCCTTCGTCGAACTCGGCAACCGTGGCGAAGTCAAAGTCGGCGAAGGCCGCTCGGAAATTCTCCCGCTTGCGCAGAATCGTGATCCACGACAGTCCCGACTGGAAGCCTTCCAAACAGATCTTCTCGAACAAGCGGCGGTCGTCTGTGACCGGTCGGCCCCACTCATTGTCGTGATAGTCCATGTAGTCGGGGGCGTCGCCTGGCCACCAGCACCGGACGCGCCCATCTGGACCCTCTCGAAGCCGCTCACTCATGGAACCGGAACCTAGCCTGAGGGCATGGACGAGATCCGGTACGGCGTCATCGGCACGGGCATGATGGGAATCGAGCACATCGACAACGTGCTCGCGGTCGAGGGGACCCGCATCACCGCCATCGCCGACCCCGACCCACGGTCACGCGAGACCGGCCAGGCTGCGGTTCCCAACCCGGTGGAGGTCTTCACCGACCATCGCGGGTTGATCGAGTCGGGCTTGTGCGACGCCGTGGTTCTCGTGTCGCCGAATTTCACCCATCACGAGATTCTGACCGATCTTCTGGCGACCGACATCCATGTGTTGACCGAGAAGCCGATGTGCACGACCACCGCCGATTGCCTCGACATCGTCGACATGTCCCGCAACCGCGACGCCATCACTTGGGTCGGTCTCGAGTACCGCTACATGCCGCCGGTCCATGCTCTGGTTGAGGAAGTTCAGGCTGGCGCGGTCGGCAACGTGCAGATGGTCGCCATTCGCGAGCATCGGTTTCCGTTCCTGGTCAAGGTCGGCAACTGGAACCGCTTTACGAGAAACACCGGAGGCACCCTGGTCGAGAAGTGCTGCCACTACTTCGACCTGATGAACCTGATCACGGGCACGCGTCCCGTGTCGGTGTATGCCTCGGGCGGACAGAACGTCAACCACCTCGACGAGTACTACGACGGCGAGCAGAGCGACATCCTCGACAACGCCTACGTGATCGTCGACTATCCGGACAACGTGCGCGCGATGCTCGACCTCTGCATGTTCGCCGAGGCCACCCGCAACCAGGAAGAGTTGAGCGTTGTCGGCGACAAGGGCAAGGTCGAGTCGCTGATTCCGCAGAACGTCATCCGGGTCGGGACCCGTGGCCAGCAACGGATCGGCGAGGTCGAGGACCGACCGGTAAGCGACGACCGGGTGAAGGTCGAGGGCCTGCATCACGGATCGAGCTACCTGGAACACGTCGACTTCGCCGAGGCGGTCCGCAAAGGCCTCAATCCGAAGGTCACTACCGTCGACGGCTTGTGGAGCGTGGCGACCGGCCAGGCCGCGCACCGGTCGATCGCCGAGAATCGCCCGGTCGCGCTCGACGAGGTCCTTCCCGACGCCGACGACTTCCGCTGAAAACATCGCCCGATCGATTTGATCGGTCAAGTTGATTTGCCGGTGTTCATTTAACAACGTATGTTTTTCGGGTGCCTCGCCCCCAACTGACCGAAGAAGCGGTCGCCCGCACCCGCTCGGAGCTCCTCGACAGCGCGCAGCGCCTGTTCGAGCGAGGCGGCAGCGAGGCGATGTCGTTCCGAGCGTTGGCCACCGAGGCTGGGTGCAGCCACGCCAAGCCGTACTCGTACTTCGAGAACAAGGCCGACCTGATCGATCAACTGCGCATCCGCGCCTATCTCTGGATGCGCGATGTGATCGCATTCGCAGCCGCCGACGCAGCGGATCCACTCACCGCACTCCAGCGACTCGCCGACGCCTACGTGCAGGCCGCGACCGAACGGCCGCGCATGTACGAGCTGCTGTACACCGACCAGGGCGCCATGGACGAAGCCGCCGAACCGCTGATCGACGCCAAGCTTGCCTGCATCGGGGTGTGTGAGCAGGTCATCGCCGCGGCCGCCGACGAAGCCACGGCGCCACTCGCCACAGACCCGCTCACCGCCGCCCACTTGTTCTGGTCCGCGGCCCACGGAATGGTCTCGCTCCACAACGACGGTTTCTTCGTCGTCGACCGATCGCTCGACGAGCTTCGGGCGCCGCTCTTCGCGGCGCTCACCACCGGACTGACCTCGACCAGGGAGGCATGATGACCGACCGACTCACCCCCGAGATTCGACGGATGCCGTACGAATTCCCCGACGACATCGAGCCCGTCTGGAACCCCACGCATCCCGAGTGGTCGCACATGGTGAACGGTGCGTCGTTGACCATGCCGTACCTCGAGCCGTTCCTGATCTCGACCTTGCGCGACGCCGCCCAGCACATCGATGACCCCGCGCTCCGCGAGGAGATCGAGGGGTTCGTGGGCCAGGAGGGCCAGCACTTCCGACTTCACCGGCGCTACAACGAGCTGCTGAAGGCCAAGGGATATCCCGAGCTCGCCGAGGTGGAGCACGCGATGAAGCAGGCGTACCGCCGACTCGGCGAGCGATCCCTCGCCTACCGGCTCGGGTACTCGGCCGGCTTCGAGTCGATGACGCTCGGCGTGACCCGGTGGCTGGTCGAAGACCGGGTGAAGCTCTTCGCCGGCGCCGACTCACGGGTGGCGTCGTTTGCGCTGTGGCACATGGTCGAGGAGGTCGAGCACAAGCGAGTCGCCTTCGACGCCTACCAGGGAGCGGTCGGCCGGTACGGCCATCGGGCGCTCGGCGTGTTCACCGGATCGATGCACGTCTTCTGGTGGGCCCGCAAGGGCGCGATCAGCATGCTCAAGACCGACGGGCGCTGGCGATCCCTTCGCTCCCGGATGCGGCTCTGGCGCCGAACTGGGGAGTTCTTCGCTGCGGTCGTGCCCGGCGCGATCCGGGCAGCGCTGCCCGGCCACGACCCGCGAGACACGCCTGACCCGGCCTGGGTCCTCGAGTGGCTCGAGCGCTACGACCCAGATCACCCAGCGTTGCTCGATACATCGCATCCCGACATCCCGGTGCCGTTCCCCGAACGGGCTGCGGCATGAAGCTTCCCACCTTCGGCGCCGAGCAGACGCTCGTCGTGGCCGACACGCAGCGGCGCTTGATCGGCCAGGGGTCGCTCGTGCTCTTATGGGGATTCGTCGTCGGTTTCCTGTGGCTGTTCTGGCTGATCGAACAGGGTCTCGACGGCGGCATCGCCGGCCATGCCCGCCTGTGGCCGTTCCCCGGCAAGCTCGAACTCGGCCTGCCCGGCACCCACGACGCATGGCGGATGGCGCACATGGAGGCCATCGTCAACGGGTTCGGCCTGTGGTTGTTCGCGCTGGTGCTACCACTCCTGCCGTTCGGCGATCTCGGCAAACGTCGTGCGGCGTTCTGGATGACGATCGTCGCCTGGACGATCGTCGTCGCGTCGACGTTCGATCCGTTGTTCGAGGATGCCCGTGGCCTGCGACTCGGGCTCAACGCGTTCAACACCATCGCCTTCTTCCTCTTCTACGTCGGTGTCGTCGCGGTGTGCGTGCTGGTCGCCGTCATCGCCTACAAGGCCCTGATCGCACCACCGAAACCCGGCACGTCCTCGACGTAGGTCGCCGTTCACCGCGATCTTCGCGCCGCCGCTAACCCTTACGTCGTGCCGGCGCGCTTCGGATAGATTTGGGCCGGTGACGAGCGACATCGCCTTTCTCACGCCGGCCGTTGCGGCGTACCTCGAAGCCCACACGACCCCGCCGAACGAACTTGAACAGCGCCTCATCGACGAGACCCAGACGCTTCGCTGGGCCCAGATGCAGATCGGTTACCCGCAGGCCCAGTTCATGGCCCTGCTCACGCGGATTCTGCGTCCGAAGACCGTCGTCGAGATCGGCGTGTTCACGGGCTACAGCGCGCTCACGGTCGCCCAGGAACTGACCGACGACGCGAGGCTCATCGCCTGCGACATCTCGGAAGAGTGGACCTCGATCGGTCGCCCCTACTGGGAGGAAGCTGGCGTCGCCGACAAGATCGATCTTCGGATCGCGCCGGCCGCCGACACGCTCCGAGACCTGCCGGACGATCTGGTCGTCGACCTCGCGTTCATCGATGCCGACAAGACCGGCTACCTCGAGTACCTCGAGCGGTTGATACCGCACATGACCGGCACCAGTGTGGTGCTCGTCGACAATGTCCTCTGGGACGGCAACATCGTCGATGACACCGACCAGACCGAGGACACCGTCGCGCTTCGCGACTTCAGCGCTGCGGTCTTGGCCGACGAACGGCTCGACGTGGCAATGCTGCCGATCGGCGACGGCTTGTCGATGATCACCCTGACATCGGCATGACCACAACCGCGCCCGACACATCCTCGGGCTCCAAGCGCAAAGCCTTTCCCTTGTGGATGGTCATCGCGTTCGGGGGCGTGCTCACGTCGATGTCGCTCGGCGTGCGCTCGACGTTCGGCGTGTTCCTCGACCCGGTGGTCGACGGGGTCCTCGACGGTGTGCAGGGTCCGTTCGGTCTTGCCATCGCCATTCAGAGCATCATCTGGGGATTGAGCCAGCCGATCGCCGGTGCGATCTCGGACCGGTTCGGCGCAGCGCTCACCTTCGTGGGCGGCTCGGTGCTCTACGCCCTTGCGTTGGTGTTGATGTCGACCGCCGACGGCTCGGCGATGATCATCTTCTCCGGCGGCTTCTTGACCGGCGTGGCCATCGGCGCGGCCAGCTTCTCGGTCGTGTTGTCCGCCGTCGGCCGCATGGTGCCGCCCGAACGACGAGCGATGGCACTCGGCATCGTCAGTGCGCTCGGCTCGCTGGGCCAGTTCATCCTCGTACCGCTGGCGCGCGTCCTGATCGACAACACCGGATGGCGTGACACCTTCCTGATCATGGCCGCGATCGTCGTGGCCTCGATGCTGGTCACCCCGTTTCTCCGCGGGAGCGCCGCCAAGAACTTCCCCGACCCGAACCCGGCCGACGCCCAACGCACGTTGCGCGAGGACCTGCGTCGTGCGGCGAACCACCGGCCCTATCTGCTACTCAACCTGGCCTTCCTGGTCTGCGGCTTCCACGTGACGTTCATCGGCACGTACCTGCCTCGCTACGGCGAGGACCTCGGCCATGCCGGAGCAGCAACGACCGCGCTGGCGATGATCGGCCTGTTCAACTTCTTCGGTTCGCTCGGTGCGGGCGTGCTCGGCAGCCGCTACTCGAAGACGAAGTGCCTGGCCGGCATCTACGCAGCGCGTGGCGTCGTGATCGGCGCCTATCTGCTACTGCCGAAGAGTCCGGGAATGACGATCGCGTTCGGTTGCGCCATCGGCGTGCTGTGGCTGTCGACGGTACCGCTGACCTCGGCGATGGTCGCCGACATGTTCGGCACGACCAACGCCGGCGCGCTGTTCGGCATCGTCTTCGTCTCGCACCAGATCGGTGCGCTGGTCGGCGCACTCGGCGGTGCCCGGGCCTACGACGCCTGGGGCTCCTACGATTCGGTTTGGTGGACTGCGGCCGCCCTTGGCGTACTCGGCATGGTCGCCCACCTTCTGATCACCGAAGGCGAGGCACCCGAGCCTCCGCCGGTCGAGGGACGAGTTCCACGACTCGCACCAACCGTCGGTGTCTGGGTGCTGGCGCTCGGTGTGCTGTCGGTGTTGTCACTGACCGACGCGGCAGCCGCCGCTGGCGACGGGGTCGACACCTTCGTCACCTGGTGCTTCTCGTGATCGCGCGGATGGAGTTCGGCGGGGTCAGACCCCGTCCCGCTCAGCGGGACACTCAGCGGGCGAAGCGGGACTCGTAGCCGAGGCGCATGGCGGGCACGAAGAACTGCTCGGTGTATTCGTAGACGGCGGCCAGCAGCCGGTCGACGCACTCGGCGTCGACGTCGCGATTGTCGACCTGGCCGCGGAGATAGATGGCGTTCTCGCTTCCGATCACGAAGTGCAGGGGGTGCATCCCCCGGTTGCGGACCAGCAGGTGCTCGAACACCTGCCCACGATTCTCCTCGGGCTCGGGCATGAAGTAGCTCTCGACGACCAGCGTGCGCTGCCCGAGGGTGAACTCGGCACTGAAGTGCTGCTTGGTCTCGCCATCCATCCGGACGTACCAGAACGGGTTGTCGAGGTCACCGCGCTCGACCGCCTGCACGGCGTCGATCTCGGCCTGGGCGACACGCAGCGTGTCGTCGATCAGTGCTTCGATGCGATCGCGTTCGGCGGCGTCAGGAACGCTCACGAGCACTCGACCAAGACTCGAGCCTTCAGCCGGGCGTACAGATCTCGCAATGCGTGTGCCGTCGTCGACCAGCGGTACTCCTGTGCACGCTCGAAGGAGTTGAAGGCCAACTCGGTCGCCAGCAACGGCTTGGTGAAGATCTGATCAAGGTACGTGGCGAAGATCGACGGGTCGCGACCTGCCACGAGGAAGCCGGTCTTACCGTGCTCGACGAGGGTCCGAAGCCCACCCACCTGGGAAGCGACCACCGGCGTGCCACAAGCCGACGCTTCGAGGGCCACGAGACCGAACGACTCGCTTCGGCTCGGGACGATCACCACGTCGGCCGCTCGATACCAACTCGACAACAGGTGGTGTGGCACGGGCTTCTCGAAGCGCACCCGATCGTGGAGGCCGTAGCGCTCGATGGCATCGTGGACCCGAGCCATCTCCTGCTCACCCTCGAGGCCGCTGGGGCCGCCGACGATCACGAGCTGGGCGGTCTTCGTGAGCATCCGGCCGAGTGCTTCGACCGCAACCGACGGGCCCTTGAGCGGCTGGATCCGACCGACGAACAAGATGGTCGGACGATCGTCGAGCGCGACCGCCTCGCGTGCTGCCGACTGCGTCCCCGGTGAGAACAGCGCGTGCTCGACACCCGGCACCACGTAACTGATGCGGTCGGTCGGCGTGTTGTAGAGGCGTTCGAGCCAATGGGCCTCGGCGACGCAACTCGCGGTCACGGCGTCGCTGCAGGCGATCACCTCGGCCTCGGCCAGCGCCCGACGCTCGGGCTCGTGATCCCCGGTCTCGGCCTTGACCCGAGCGAGCGTGTGGAACGTCGTGACGAGCGGGACATCGAGCCGGTGCTTCAGGCGATGACCGGCCACGCCAGAGAGCCAGTAGTTGGCATGCAGCACGTCGACGCCGCCTTGGGCTCGGACGTCGGCCTCGACCTTGTCGACAAACTCGTCGACGATGTCGTAGAGCTGTTCCTTCTGGAGATCGTGCGGGCCCGCCTCAACATGGATGACCCGAACGCCGGGCTCCAGTTCGACCTCGGCGGCGAGGTCGGGGTGCCACCGCCGCACATACACGTGCACCATCGCTCCGGTGTGCGCCAGATGGCCGACCAACTCGCGGATGTAGACGTTCATTCCGCCGCTGTCACCGGAGCCGGGCTGGGCAAGGGGTGACGTGTGCAGCGACAGCATCGCAACGCGCATCTGGTCGCCCATCAGCCCCGAACTCACGGTTCTACGGTACCGGGCGAGGATGGTTGGGACGTTGCTAGGACCCGGGGTCAGCCACCCGAGACGGGAGGCAGCAGTGCGACCTCATCGGCCGGTCCGACGACGGTGTCGAGCTCAGCCGGTTCGCCGTTGACCCAGACGCGGCAAGTCTCGGCAAGCGAGGCGAAATGCGAACCGAACTTGTCGTTGGCCTGTGCGACGACGTCGGCCACCGTGTCGGCCTCGATCGTGACAGACCGCTCGCCGGCGGCTTCGCGGATCGATGCGAACAGTCGGAGCGTGGCCATGTGAGAGAGGCTACCCAGACGGTCCGCTGCGTAGGCGGCGAGTAGGGTTGCCGCAATGACAGATGTCCTGTTCGTGCGCCACGGCCAGAGTGAATGGAACGCCCAGGGCCGTTGGCAGGGACAGGCCGATCCGCCGCTGAGCCAGTTGGGCATCGACCAGGCGCGGGCTGCAGGACGTCATCTCAGGGACTGGCCGGCCTTCGACGGCATCGCTTCGTCGACCCTCGACCGCGCCGCTACCACCGCCGACCAGATCGCCGACGAACTCGGTTTCGACATTCCGTTTCGCACCGTCGACCTGGCCGAACGCAGCGCAGGTGAATGGAGCGGCCTGACGCGCGACGAGATCGATCGCGACTACCCGGGCTACCTCAAGTCACGCCGCTACCCGCCGGGCTACGAGTACGACGACGACCTGCTCCCGCGCATCCGGCGCGGCTTGTTGAGCGTGCTGACGAACGTGCCTGGCGAGCGCCTGGTCGTCGTCGCGCACGGCGGTTTGCTCTATTGCATCGAGGCGTCGTTCGGCCTGTCCTTCAACCACTTGTCCAACCTGGGCGCGCGGTGGTTGCACGTGGACCACGACGCGTCGATCGAACTCGGCGAGCGCGTCGAGCTGCTCGACGGTTGGGACGGCGAGCAGACCAGCAACCCGGGGATGCTCTAGAACGACTGGTTGGCCGAGCGCGGCCGCGTCTGCAGTTCGCTGCCTAGCGGGGCTGTTTGGTGGATGCGCAGCGGGCGAGCACCGGTCGATCGTCGAGCGCGCCCGCCGCCTGCAGACCATCACAGGTCGCGCACACCGTGGCGCTGTCGCGAGCCAAGCACTTGAGGACGACGTCGACGTCTTCGACCTCGCCCTCGACCGTGTCGAGCCACGCAACGTCCGGGCGAGCGTCGAGCGCCGCGGTCGGAGCGGTGGTAGGAGTCGCGCCCGATGCGGGCACCGGCTCGCCGGTTGTCAGCGACGGAGTGTCTTCGACCTCGTTCACGACGCTGACCCTATCGACGCAACCCTGGGAGAAAGGCGACCACCGGCGGAACTCCGCCGGGTACGCTCGATCCGCCTCCGTGGCGCAGTCTGGTTAGCGCAGTGGACTTTTAATCCATAGGTCGTGGGTTCGAATCCCACCGGGGGTACGTCGCTCACTTCGTTCGCTTACGGAGTTTCGGCTGCGCCGAAACATCCCTGCCGACGAGCGCGAGGTTCGCATAGCGGTCCCACGCCTCGGCAAAGCGCTCGACAATCGCGAGCAGCTCGTGGCTCTGGAAGTCGTAGCTGCTCGGCTCGCCATTCGGGCCGCGTTCGTCGCCGAGCTGCGAGTCGAGTTCCTCGAAGAAAGCTTGCGTCGCCCGAACGTCGCGCCGAGAGTCGCTCAAGCGGACTGCTTGCCTCCGGCTTCACCAATCCGCTGCTCGACCTTGCGACGTGCCCTCTCGATCAGGTCTTGCGGCGCATCGTCGAGGTCCCAAATGATGGACTCGTCGAAGATCTTCTTCCGCTCGACAGGCGACATCTCGTCAAGCTCCGCCGCTGTCCAGATCTTGTTGTCCATGGCGTCAACCTACCGCAGCGGTGCGACACTCTCGATCAGATCGGCAACGTCCGGGTTCGCGTAGTGACCCTTCAGGAGTACGTCGCTCACTTCGTTCGCTTACCGGGTTCCGGCTGCGCCCAGATGCCGAGTCCGCTGACCAGCTTGGCCTAACAGCCGGTTGCATCCCGAAGGGTCTGACATGCCTGGGACATTCGGGGAGCGCCCAGGGTTGCGATCACTCGCCGGAGTGCGCTTCGCGGCAAGGTGTGAATGTTGTCGAAGTTGACCACGCAGTCCGACGGCACCCCGTCGTTGGCTGCCGTGAGTTCGAGTTCTGACACGAGTCCTCGAACCGTCCGAGTCAGAGCTGCAACAACGACAAACCCGATGCGGTCTGCAACCGGGTCGCGGGTCAGCACGAGCACCGGCCGATCGCCGCCCGGCGTCGCCGCGAACCAGATTTCACCCCGCTGCATCGGCCCAGTCCGACCAATCTTCGGCTGGGCCCCACCCAGCGCTTGATGCCAACGCCATCTCGGACTCGGATATCGGCGCCTCGTCATACGCTGCCAAGTCATGTTCGGCAGCGAGTCGGACGAGATGCCGGTGCAACGCCTCACGCAACAGCTCCGACCGATCGATTCCCAGCCTGCTGGCCCAGCGCTGGGCCTCTTCGGCTTCGTGGTCATCGACCCGAAAACTCATCATTGTCATACGACGAGATTAGCTGGTATTACGCCTGCGTCGCCGACTGCGGCGTCAAGCCTTGACGGTGTGGGTTGATTCGAGCGGGAGTTTCGGCCACCAGCTTCCGGTGCGCCCGACGATGTCGTGGCCCCGGTCGGCGATCACGCTGAGCAGCAGGCGTGCTTCGTTCTCGACGGCTTCCCGGGCCTCGGGGCTGATCGGCTCGAGGGCGCCGATCTCCACGGAGTCCGGTCCCGGCGCCCAGACACCCACAACCTTGCCGTCGACGAGCACCGTCGGGAGGACGTCGCCGTTGCGGCGGATGACGTGAGGCCGGTGCTGCTCCGGAATGATGCGACTCCGATCTCGATACGCGAGGAGCGTGCTGTCCCACATCGCCATCAGACGTGGGGGTGCAGTCGTGCCAGCATCCGGGACGGCGGGGGCGTCAGGCAGGTCGAACAGCTCGTCGCCGTCGATCGTCGCATGAGTGACGAGTTCGTTGCGCATGGCCTCGAAGGCCGGCCGGGCCACCGAGATCGGCTGCAGGCTGAACTGGGCGAAGTCCGCCATCGTCGCTGGACCGAACCCTGCGAGATAGCGACGCACGAGTGATTGGACGGCGTCGCCAAACTCGGGACGGTCGAGGGTCGGCGCTCGTTCATAGCGGGTGTCGCTGTTGAACGACCAGGGGTGACCAGTCGGTGCATGGACGAGCGGGGCATAGGTCTTGAGTGCCCACCACAGTCGCGGCTCGTCGCTGAGCTCACGCTCGAGATGGTCGAGGATCTCCGCCTTCGATCGCGGGGTCGTGAGGAACTCGAGTAACCGGGGCACCGCACCGTCGGCGTCCTCGGTCGTGAGGCCGGTGTCGCGAAAGCGGCGATCGTTGAGCCGGGCCGCTCGCAGGAGTCGGGTCGATGCGGCGTGGAACACCGGATAGTCGGTCACGTCGACGGCGTGCAACGTGATCCGCATGAGGGACGCTTTCACCAGCGAGCGATCGGCGAAGGCTTCGTCGACCGTGTTGAGATCCAGATCGGCGATGCGATTCCACAGCGCAACGTAGGGCGCCGACGGAGACTGGGCCTGTAGTGCAACGATCCGCCGTACGGCGTCGCGTACGCCGACCGGCTCGCGCCGGAGCAGCAGCTGGCGCTGCAGCGTGGCTCGGTTCAGCTGGCCGGGATCGAGAATCGCCATCCTGGGAAGCTCCGGTGCAGATCAGATGATGCCGAAGTCCAGGACGGGGTTACTGCGATCGGCAACATGGTCGAGGCGACGCTGAATCGCTTCGGAGACCGCATCGCTCCCGGGCTCAACGATGTAGAGCTGCCCCTCGAGCACCGCATCGAAGACACGGTCACCGATCTCCTCGGGCTGAATCATGGATTCACGCATGGCCTCGAGCGCTTCCCGAAACCCTTGCCGTTCGGGCGAGTCGTCGACCAGAGGCTGCCCGTAGCTCTCTTGTCGATTCCTGCCCGAATCGTAGATTCGAGTGTTGACGAAGCCCGGACAGAGCACCGAGACCCCGATGGGGTGCTCGGCCCGTCCAAGCTCGAAGTAGAGCTGCTCGGACAGTGCCACCACACCAAACTTCGCAACCGTGTACGGACCCCCGACTGCACCACTGATCAGCCCAGCTACCGATGCGGTATTGATGATGTGGCCCGGCTCGCCGCCCTTGATCATCCGGGGAACGAACGCCCGCACGCCGTGGATGACGCTCCACAGATCGACATCGATGACCCAACGCCAGTCCGCTTCGGTCAGCTCCCACATTGCACCCGCGCTTCCGCCGATACCGGCGTTGTTGGCGAGAATGTGGACGGCGCCGAATCGCTCATACGCAAC
Organism: Actinomycetota bacterium; assembly: GCA_039028435.1. Lineage (GTDB taxonomy): Bacteria > Actinomycetota > Acidimicrobiia > Acidimicrobiales > UBA10347 > UBA10347. Next base: position 323,085 of record JBCCIC010000001.1, read on the forward strand.
ATCTGCCAGCGCTTCGAGCTCGCTGCTCTGGGCCACGTCGGTTCGGCGACCGAGCACCTCGACGCCCGCCGCCCTCAGCGATGCCTCGGCGTCGGCCAGCGCTCCGGTCTCGATGTCACCGATCACGATCTTCATACCCGCCGCGCCGAATCGCCGCGCCATCGCGAGTCCTAGGCCGCTGGCGCCACCGGTAATGACGGCGACCTTGCCGTCGAGATCTTGCATCGCTCCGGCGCCTCTACAGCTGTCCGCCGCGGATGAGCCGGCCGGGCATCGCGCCCGTGTGTTCGCCGTCGCGGTAGGTCACTTCGCCACTCTTGATCGTGGCGACGTATCCCTTGGCCCGCTGGACGATCCGCTTGCCACCTGCCGGCAGGTCGTAGACCATCTCGGGGTCTTCCAGCGCCAGCTGGTCGAAGTCGATGATGTTGAGATCGGCCAGGTAGCCCGGAGCGATCACACCGCGATCGGGCATGCCGTAGACCAGCGCGGTGTCCTGGGTCATCTTGTGCACGACGAACTCGACGGACATGGCCGGGCCCTTGACCCGGTCGCGGGCCATGTAAGCAAGCATGTAGGTCGGCACGCTGGCATCGCACAGCACACCGCAGTGGGCGCCGCCATCGGACAGCCCGAAGACCGACAGCTCGTTCTCGATCGCCGTGCGCTGCAGTTCGAGATCGCCCGGGTAGTTGCCGAACAAGAAGAGCAAAGGGCGGCCATCGGCCATGGCGTCCATCAGGGCCTCGCGAACGTGGCAGCCCTTGGCCTCGGCGTGTCCTGCCACTGAGTCGGAGTAATCCGGCTCGTAGCTCAGGTCTTCGGGAAGGACGAACATCTTGTCCCACGTGCTGATCATCCGATTCGTGTCACGGAAGCGCGACTGCTTCGGCTCGTCGGCCATCACTCGCGAGCGGAACTCCGGATCGCGCAACGCGGCGCGCTGCTCCTCGATCGACAGCGCCTTGATGTCGTCGTACGAGGGGAACTGACGCATCGGGTTCACCGTTCCCTCGAGCGTCATCAACAGCGACGCGGGCCGCGCCCCGACCTGTGGGCGGATGTGGTGGCCCTCGGGATTGAGACGCTCGGCAAGATCCCAGATTCCCTTGCCGACCTCGGGGGTGACGAGGAAGGTCATCGGCCGCTTGGTCTTGCGGGCGATCTGTTCGACCCAGTAGAGCTCGTCGTCCTTGTCGAGGTGATCAGAGATGATCTCCATCGTTCCGTGATCGACCTCGGCGAAGGCATCGCCGATGGCCAGCATCTCGTCGGCGGTCGCGTTGGTCCCCGGCACCAGATTGCCGTCCTTGTCGAGGTGTCCGTAGAAGCGCGACGTCGAGAAGCCCATCGCGCCGGCGACCAACGCCTCGCGGGTGATGTCGGCCATCTCGGCCATGTCCTGGGCGGTCGCATCGTCGTAGCAGCGCTCGCCCATCACGTAGTGGCGCACCGCGACATGGGGAACCTGCGAGCCGATGTCGACCGTGTACGGCGTGTCGATCGCATCGAGGTAGTCGCCGTAGCTCTCCCACCCCCACGGGATGCCCTCGTGCAGCGCCGTGCCGGGAATGTCCTCGACGCTCTCCATGAGCTCGACGAGCTCGTTCTCCTTGCCCGGACGCACCGGGGCAAACCCGACGCCGCAGTTGCCCATGACGACGGTCGTCACGCCGTGCCAGCTGCTCGGCGTGACCTGCTTGTCCCAACAGACCTGGCCGTCGTAGTGGGTGTGGATGTCGACGAAACCCGGCGTGACCATGTGGCCCCCAGCATCGAGCTCTTGGGCGGCGGGCCCGTCGACCTCGCCTACGGCGGCGATCCGACCGTCGACGATGGCGATGTCGCCGTTGAACGCATCGGCGCCGGTTCCGTCGACGATGCGGGCGTTGCGGATGATCAGGTCATACATCAGTTCCCCCTGAATGCTGATTCCAACGCTAGTGAAACCCCACCACTCGATGTTCGTCACGCGGCGTTCGCGCACATCGGGCACTCCTCCTCGCTCCGGCACCGAATCCGAGACACGCCAGAACACCGCGCTCATCGATCACTCATCGGCCCTCCGCATGATGTTCGGAGCCGGGAGTGGACGGGCCTCCGGCAAGGAAAGGAGCGGGCATGACGGCGTTGCTGGCGGTAATCCGGGCGACGAAACGAGCAAGGCTGAGTCTGCGGCTCTTCCTGCTCGGGCTCATCACACTGCTGACGGCAGGGTGTTTCGGCCCCGAGCCGGACGTCCGCACCGCCACATTGGACATCGACACGCCGGCTGGCCAGCCGCTGCTGCTCGACATCTGTGCCCCGTGGTTCGAAACCCACCAGCGCTACGCCAACAGCCGCCTCCCGACCGGCGTGCCAACCCCGGTGCCGCCGACCGGCGACGCGGCCGCATCCGCGGGGGCCAACCGCTTCGGATCCGCGTTCTGGGGACCGCCTCAATCATCTGAACTACGTCTGCAGGTCGCCGAGTGGGACGAGGTTTCGGTGACGACGCGAGATCGCCGTTGGTGCGTGTTGGAACTGACCTTCACCCAGGCCACGAGCTTGGGTTGGAGCACGGAGGAGCCGAGAACCTTCCAGTTGCAGCACTATGTGACTGGAGTCGACCCCGATCCGAACGTCGGGACGCTCCATCACTACACCACGATCACGGTGAACGTCGTTGAGTCCGGCGCCGACGTGGCGGTGCAGGTGGCGGCGGATCCGGCATCGGTCTTGCTGGGCGCGCCGGTGAGCTGGACGCTCGAGATCCGCAATGGCGGCCCGGACATCGCGCGCAACGTTCGTGTCGCCGTGACTGCCGACTCGTGCGTGCAACCCGACTACGAGTCTTCGGTACCGCTTGGCGACGAGGGCGGCTCGACGTGGTCGCTGGGCGACCTGGCACCTGGAGTCGTCCAACAGATCCGGCTCCTGGGGACGCTTGGGGTCGGCTGCGCCGAATCCGGGCAACTTCGGGTGACTGCGCTCTCGGCGGACGACGATCCGAACGGTGACAACAACTCCGCTGCGGCCACGGTGCTCGTCGAAGCCCCATCGTCAGCGGACGCTCCTGCACCCGCCGCACCCGCCGGCGATGCTGACCCGGTGCCGGAGGAGGCCGACGATGCGAACCCACCGCCGACCGGCTCTGCGCCACAAGACCCGACCGCGACACCGACGCCCACGCCGCCTGGAGCCATCGCCGTACCAACCCCAACCCCGACGCCAACCGTCGGCGCCGCCGCACCAACCCCAACCCCCACACCGACCGTGGTCGTGATTCCACCGACGCCAACACCGACATCTACCCCGACCGTCGAACCAGTCGTGTCACCGCTCGCGTGGTCCCAGGACCTCATCCAGCGTTGCCGACGCAACACCGACAACGAGATCGAAACCTACGGGTTCACCCACAGCTACATCGTGCGAGAGAACGTCACCGGTGGCCGGGACCTCGTCGAGTACGACGGCGCCTCGGCCATGCTCGTCGTCCAAGGCGACCAAGGCACTGTCGGCCAATCAGGCGCCGGCCTGTCCGGTGCCGCGGTGTCCTTCAACACGACGCTCTCCGCGCCCGCCCAGCGCGCCGAGTCCTTCACGTTCACCCTCACCATCAACGGCGAGCAGGTACCGACTTCGTCCGGTCGATACACGGTCAACAGCAATATGTGCGTATTCGACTGACCGACATCTGCTGCCACGGCACGTCTTGTTGCGCCGCTCCGGAGGATTCGGACGAAAGTGGAAGTATCGTTGCGCCCACGCGGGCAACCCCCGCGGGGTTCGCAGACCGGTGTGGTTCTTCCCGTCACGTGAGCCAACCGATATCCCCCCCTCGCCTGAGTGCCAGGCTCGAACCCCAGATCCGCCCGCACCTGACTGTTCGCGGGCAGGGAGAATCATGACGACTTCGTTCGCCCAGCTGGGCGTGCCCAAGCCGATCCGTGCCGCGCTCGCGCAACGCGGTATCGAGGCGCCGTTCGCCATCCAGGCGGCCACCATGGAAGACGCGCTACTCGGTCGAGACGTGTGCGGCCGCGCTCCCACCGGCTCCGGCAAGACCATCGCGTTCGGCGTGCCGCTGGTTGCACTCACCGAGCGAGCCCGCCCCCGCCAACCGCGGGCGCTGGTGCTCGCCCCGACCCGTGAGCTCGCCGACCAGATTGCCGACGAGCTGCGCACCTTTGCCGGCAACCTCCGAATCGCCGCGATCTACGGCGGCGTCGGCTACGGCAAGCAGCGCAGTGCGCTCGCCAAGGGCGTGGACATCCTCGTCGCCTGCCCCGGGCGGCTCGAGGACCTGCTGGCCTCCGATGATCTGAACCTCGACGCCATCGAGCAAGTCGTGCTCGATGAGGCCGACCGCATGGCGGACATGGGCTTCCTGCCCGCCGTCCGGCGCATCCTCGACCAGACCTACAACGACCGCCAGACGCTGCTGTTCTCCGCCACCCTCGACGGTGCGGTCGACAAGCTCATCCGCGACTACCAACACGAGCCGGTCCGCCACGAGGTCGGCGAGGACACGCCGGACATCACCGCAGCCGACCACCACTTCTGGGGTGTCGAGAAGGAACACCGCACCGGCGTGACCGCCGAGGCGATCACCGCCGCATCGCCTTCGATCGTCTTCTGCCGCACCCGCCACGGTGCGGATCGCTTGACCAAGAAGCTGGTTCGCGCCGGTGTCGAGGCTGCCGCCATCCATGGTGGACGTAACCAGAACCAGCGCAACCGGGCCCTCGACGCGTTCGCGTCGGGCCGAGCCCAGGCCCTGGTGGCGACCGATGTCGCTGCACGCGGCATCCATGTGGACGGGGTGGCCTCGGTCATCCACTTCGACCCACCCGAGGATCACAAGGCGTATGTCCATCGATCGGGCCGCACCGCGCGTGGTGGCGAAGGCGGCGTGGTTGTCTCACTGATTCAACCCGACCAGGTCAAAGAAACGCGTAGTCTCCAACGGGCGGTCGGACTCGACCACCAGATCCTCGACCCGGACACGACGCGTCTGACGCAGCGTGACGAGCGGCGCCCGGCCGCAAGGACATCACATCGACAAGAGCGCGCCCGCAGCAATCGAGCGGGCACGGCAAAGCGGGCTCGGCCAACCGTCGAGCTCAGGAAAGGAAATACCATGCGAGGAACCGTCAAGTTCTTCAACAGCGAGAAGGGCTTCGGCTTCATCTCGCGCGAGGGCGGAGACGATGTCTTCGTGCACTTCTCGAACATCGCCGGGGACGGCTTCAAGTCCCTCGAGGAAGGTCAAGAAGTGGACTTCGAGATCGGTGAGGGCCGTAAAGGACCCGAAGCCCAGAATGTGACCCCTGTGTGACGTTCTGAAACAAGGTTCCCGTTCACGCGGGAGATAGCGAATCGAGCGCCGATGGAGCAAGGGTTCTTGCTCCATCGGCGCTCGTCGTTCGGCGCGCGCACTTCGGTGGCGAGGCCGGGCGAGGTCACCGACGATCTGTAGGGATCCGCTGAGCAATCGACGACGCGTTCGAGAAGGACTACGGGATGAAGAAGCTCACCGCGCTTGGAGCAGCAGCCATGGCCGCAGCCATGGTCCGACAACACCTCCTTTACCGGCGGACCCGCCGTGAGGTGATCGGTGATCGCCAGGCGCTGGTGTATGCCCAGTCCACCTTTCACGTGCTGACGTTCGTCGCCCTCGACGACAAGGAAGGCATCATCGATCGAGTCCGAGCGCTCGTTGCCCAAGTCGAGGCGGAGGGTGCCACACTCATCTACGCGGGGCAGGCGGTCTTCGTGCTTCACTCCGACCAGATAGGAGTGACCGAGTGGGATGCTGTGCTGCTCGTTCAGTATCCGTCGCGCGAGGCATACCAGCATGCGACGCTGGCCGCTGGCGTCGAGAAGGAGCTTCGTGCCTTCACGCGTACGTACTCGCATGGGATGACGCGCCCGGCGGGACTGAATCTTCTCATGCCGCAGTTCTTGCTCGGCCTTCGATCGCTCGACCTGCTTCGCCGAAACCCCCCGGAGCCGCTCCGCACCGCAGACGAGGCGCCGACAGCGGAGGGCGACGACCGCACCCGGATCGATGCACTCCGTTCCCACGACTCAAGCGCGCTCGTCGTGGTCAACCTCATCGCGCATGGCGATGAGGCGCAGCAGCGGGCGAACCGCGCGTACGGACTGCGGATGCTGCGACGCATGGCCGCCGGCGCCCACGGACCGATCCACCTCGGTTCGGCGGTGACCCTTGACGGCGGCGCAGACTTCGACGACGTTGCGCTGGTGCATTACCCAGGAAGTCAGTACTTCGCCGAATTGGTGAGCAGCGAGTTCTTCCAGAGCATCATCGGCGACAAGCAGCTCCGGGACACCCAGGCGGTGCCGACCGTCCCCATCATCGATCAGATCTGAGCACGACCGCGTGTCCTGGCAAGGTATGGGGCGATGAGCGATCGACCGAACCTTCTCTTCCTCTACGCCGACCAGCACCGAGCCGACGTGCTGGGCTGTGCTGGCAACTCGGTCGTCAGCACGCCGAACCTCGATCGCCTCGCGGCCGAGGGCGTGCGGTTCGACCACGCCTGGACCGAGAGCCCGATCTGCCAGCCCGCCCGGGCCTCGCTGCTCACGGGGCGCTACCCCAGCGACCATGGCGTGCTCGGCAACTTTGCCGGCAACTGCCAGCCGGAGTGGGACACCTTCCCTCGGCGTCTCCAGCACGCCGGATACACGACTGCGTCGATCGGAAAGACGCATTTCGACGCGTGGCCGATGATGGCCGAGCCCGGTTCGCCGCCACCGAGCGATGAATGGATCGGGAGTTTCGGGTTCGACCACGTCGTCGAGGAGTTCGACAAGTACGTGCACCTCTGGGATGTCGACACGCCGTACATGCGGTTCTTGCGTGAACACGGGTCACTCGAGCCCTACCAGCAGGTGATCAGGGAGAACTTCCGAGGTGGGGACCGCCATTGGAATGCCGTGACCTCGCCGCTTCCGCAGGAACTCGATCTCACGTGCTTCCTTGCCGACGAGGCCGAGCGGTGGATCGGTCGACAGTCCGACGAACGACCGTGGTTCCTCCAGCTGTCGTTCGTGCAGCCCCACGTGCCACTGATCGGCGATCCGACCTGGGCCGATCACTACGCCGGCGCCCAGATCGAGCGCACCGCCCGATCCGAGCCGGTGGCCACGAACGGCGACTGGGCGACCCACCTCGGTTTCCTGCGGAAGCACTCGCACAGCGAGCTGCTGACCGACGAGTTCGTCCTTGCGGGGGCGAGGCAGTACTACGCCATGGTGTCGTTGATCGATGAGCGCATCGGCGCACTGCTGGCCCAGCTCGAATCGCTGGGCCAGCTCGACAGCACCTGGATCGTGTACTCGGCCGACCACGGTGAGATGCTCGGCGATCACGGCCTGATGGCCAAGATGAACTTCTATCGATCGTCGGTCCGGGTACCGCTGATCGTTCGGCCGCCCACCGGTGCGCCGGGTCGAGTGGAAACCACGCCGGTCCAGGCGTTCGACGTGGCGCCGACCTTGCTCGAGGTTGGCGGCGCCGAGCCGCTCGACGGCGCTCCGGCTCGCTCGCTGGCGCCGTTCATGACCGATGACGCCGTCGGCACCGGCGGACACGCCGGCCGAAACCACGCGGCCAGCATGATCCGCATGCGACCCGGGATGCCGACTTGGCAGGCCGTCACCGACGGCCGCTGGCGGGCGACGTTCAACGCCGACGACGGCGAGGCCAGCGAGTTGTTCGACCTGGCCGAGGACGCCGACGAAGCAACCAATCTCGCCGGCGGCATCTCCTATCGAGACGTGCAGCACGATCTGTTCGACGCACTGAGGTCCACGATCCAGGCCGACGGCTGACTCGACCGATCCTCGCCCTCGGCGTACCACGCACTTGGTGCCTACGGTGTCGGCGCCACGAGAACGCTCGGCGCCAGAGACTTCCGGGCCTTGATTGATCAGTCCTACGCTGAGCCGATGGAGCTCGAGCAACAAGTCGAAGCCATGCTCGTCAGCAGGACCTCGCCGCGACCGCCCGCGGCTCACACCGAGCCATGTTCAGCTTCACGTCGCCAGATGCCCATCGACATTCGCGCGTGACATGAAACCGAAACCGCCGCTGCAGCCAGGCCCGCTCAACGGTATTCGCGTGATCGACTTCTCGAGCGTGCTGATGGGCCCAGTCAGCACGAGAACACTCGGTGATCTCGGAGCCGACGTGATCGCCATCGAACCAGCGATCGGCGATCGAAACCGAGCGATGGGGCCTGGCCCTACCGAGGAGTTCTCCGGCACATCGCTCAACCTGATGCGAAACAAGCGAAGCGTCGCGTTGGATCTCAAGGCGCCCGGTGGAACCCAGGTCTTCCTGGACATCGCGGCAACGTGCGATGTCATGATCACCAACCAGCGACCCGGACCGCTGAGCAGGCTCGGCCTCGACTACGACAACGTTCGCACCGTTCGCCCCGACGTCGTGTTCTGCCAGGCACACGGCTTTCCGTCCGACAGCCCGCTGCGGGACGAGCCGGCCTACGACGACATCATCCAATCCGCATGCGGACTGGCCGATCTCTTCGAGCGCATGGGGGAACCACCTCGACTCCTCCCGACCCTGGTCGCCGACAAGGTGTGTGGCATGGCGATCGCCAACGCCGTCATGGCGGCGCTCCTGCATCGCGCAAAGACCTCCGAGGGACAACACATCGAGATCGCGATGATCGATGTGATGCGCGCCTTCGTCCTGACCGAGCACGGTTCCGGAGCGATCTCCGAAGCCATCGATGCTCCGGCCGGGTATCCCCGAATCCTCACTCCACAACGCCGCCCGCATCCGACTGCTGACGGGTGGATCAACGTGCTTCCGTACGACGAACAGCACTACGTCGACCTCTTCGCGTTCGTCGACCGGGAGGACGCCTTCGATCGCGAACTCGCACGGACGCGCCGACTTCGCACGATGAACAGCGATCAGCTCTATCGGAGCGTGGCATCGATCCTGCCAGAGCGGACCACCGCAGACTGGTTGACCTACTGCCGCGAGAAGGGGATCCCTGCGGCGCCCATGGCCTCGCTCGACGAGCTCGTGCACGACCTGCCGATCGCAGAACATCCGACGGCGGGTGCATATCGCGTCATTCCACCGGCCGAACGATTCTCGGCAACCCCCCAGTCCGTACGTCGCCCAGCACCTCGCATCGGCGAGCACGGTCGGGAGGTCCTGTCAGAGATCGGCTACCACGCTCGTGCCATCGACGACCTTGTCGGCGACCAGGTGCTCCTCCGCTCCCAGTCCACCGAGCCGGCCGAGTAGGCAGCATCGCGAGCAGGCAACGGGGCATCGTCGCGCCGAGTCCTCGGGCGCGAGCTCTGTCCAGTCGTTCCACCGAGAAGGGCACGCGCTAGACCAGTGCCATGTCCCGCGTTCACCGGATGCAAGCGATGGTGCGGCAGACCGAGCCCTGCCTTCGCCCGCTCGAGCTGGCATCGTCGCTCCCACCAAGCGTCTTTCACGATCCCGACTGGTACGAGACTGAACAGCGTGCGCTGTTCCACGCCGGTTGGGTCGCCGTCGCCCGCTCGTCGGAGCTGCGGGACCCAAACGACTTCGTGACGGCCGACATTGGCGGTGAACCCGTGGTCGTGGTGCGCAAACGCGACGGCGAACTCGCAGCGATGTCCAATGTGTGTCCCCATCGATCGACGACGATCATCAGCGAGCCAGCCGGGAGCGCACCGTCACTGCAATGCAGCTACCACCTCTGGACGTTCAACCACGAGGGCGAACTCCGTGTGGCTCCCGGAATGGAGAACGTCGAGGAATTCGACAATGCCGATGTCTGCCTGCCCCGATTCAGCGTGACGGAGTGGCATGGGTTCGTGCTCGTCAACATCGATGGCAAGGCCGAACCGCTGGCCACGAGCGTTCCACACCTCGACGCCCTCATGGCCGAGAATCGGATCGCCGAGTGCGTGTCCGTCGGCCGCCTGGAGTATCCATCGCCGTGGAACTGGAAGATCTCCGTCGAGAACTTCCTCGAGTCGTATCACCACCGGGGCGTCCATCCCGTCACGCTCGACACCGCCTACCCCTGGGCGAAGTCCTTCGGCGTCTGCCACGGCGACGAACCGTGGTCCGGTGTCGACCACGTCGCCGCTGACCCCGCCAACGATCCGTTCATCGCCCTGTGCCTGTATCCGTCGATGCTCATCGCGATCAGTCGCGGCATGGGCATGTTCTGGTTCCGCCTGACCCCCTTGTCTGCGGACCGCTGTCATCTGTCGATCGAGTCATTGGTGCTGCCCGAGTTCGCCGAGGAGGCCGGGATCGGCGACGTGCTCGCCGAGTCGATTGCCGCGATCAATGCCGAGGACATCGTGATCAACGAGCGGACCGCGACCGGTCTCCGCTCCCAGTTCGCCCGCGCCGGGCGGGTCAGCGTGCTCGAGAAGTCACCCTGGCACTTCCGCCAGTGGCTCGTGACGCGGGTCGCCGAGTCGATCATCGAGAGCAGCCCGCCGGTCGACGAGTAATCGAGCCCGCACGATCAGGATCGTGTCAGGTCGCTGCGGCGAGTTTGGGCATGACGAAGGTCGCCCTCGCCTCGGCGCTCGCGAGCACCTCGGCCGGATAGAGGTCAGCCAGCGTCGCGTTTGGCCAGGCGAACAGATCTGCGTTGACCTCCTCGAAGTCGTTCCAGTTCTGGGTTCCCTGGCGGTGGATCCGTTCGCTCACGAGGAACGTGAAGGCATGCGTGATCGTCGCGTGGTACTTCTCCGGGTGGCCCGCGTCAGCGGTGAGTCGCTTCAGGCCCTCCTCGAATCGCCGAACCGCTTCCAGCGTGCCATAGGCGTGGACGAACGACCAGATCACTCGGAGGTGCTCGCGGTGCCCAAACGACCCTGGGTCGATCGTGCCGTTCTCGAATGCACCCATGAGCGAGGTGTCCGCGTGTGTCATGGTACCATCGTACCATGACAGCGAACGATGTCGGCCGGGCAACGCCCACCGTCGACCGCGTGCAGACCGGACTTCGCATCGACCGGAAGCTCCTCAAGGTCCTGAAGGGGCTCGCCGAGTATCTGGACATGTCGCTCGCCGATCTCCTCGAGGGGATCGCGCTCCACGCCATCGAGGGAAGAGCGCCGATCCAGGATCCGAACACCCTCGACGCGATCAACGCGCTGCGCCAGGTCTACGGCCTCGAGTTGACTGCAGCCGATTCGCACACCCATCCGGACTGATCAGACCCGCCACGTCGCCGAGTTGCGACGACCACCCAGTGGTGATCAGGAAGACTCCCGTCGAGGAAACCGTCGAGCATCGCGTCGAAGTCATCCATCCCATCGGGTTCGAACATGTTGTTGTCGAGCGCAAGGCGCCGAACCTGGTCGACGTCGGCCCGGTCCAGCGGACGCACGATCGGACTATGCACGGGTGACTCCCCTCTCGCGGTGGGCCACGGCATCGATACCGAACAAGACGCTAAGTTGCCGGCCACCGTGCGGCGCTCCCATTTCGCGGAGGAGCCCACACACCATCCATCACCGAACCGGGAGGTACCTCCGGTGACCAGCAATGAGGACCTCGCCCCGGCACCGATCAAACCCGAGATCGACTTCGACGTGGTGGACAGCCTGGACATTCGGGTCGGATCAATCGTCAACGTCGACAACATTCCGAAGTCCGACAAGCTCGTCCGGTTGACCGTCGACTTCGGCGATCATCAGCGCACGATCCTCGTCGGCATGAAGCAGGAGCGCGATGACCCGACCGAACTCGTCGGCACCCAGGCACTCTTCGTCGTCAACCTCGCGCCGAGGAAGATAATGGGCGAGCTGTCCGAGGGGATGCTGTTCGACATCGGCTACGCCGACGGCGTCACCCCCGTGCTCGCCCAGCCCGAACGTCCGGTGCCCAATGGCACGAGGGCCGGATAGCCGACGTCAGCAGCGCGGACCGTTGCCGTCGAACGATGCGGGCGGCGTTGCGCCCTCGGCGACGAGACGAGCGGCTTCGTTGTCGATCACGATGAGCAGCGTCGGCACCGTGTTCGAGGTGATCGGCGAGCTCGCCCCCTGGCCGTCGACGCAGAAGAACATCGTGCCGCTGTAGGGCGTGTAGCCGGTGCCGGCATCGTTGAGGATGAAGTCGCCGTTGCGCTGAACGATCAGCCCGCTCGTGTGGCGGTAGCTGCGAGCGGCCGAGACCGAGTTCGTTCCGGCGCCGGTGCAGTAGACGCGGCCCGCCTCGAACGACACCGTGTCGACACCTTCGACGTACGCCCGATACACCTCGACCACAGTGTCGTAGCACTCGAGCGGGGCCTCGCCGGACGCGACCACGACGGCGGTCGGGGTCTCCGCTTCGGCGGTCGGCTCAGTCGTGGGTTCAGGGGTTGCCTCTGCGGCGGCGGTGTCGCCATCACCCTCGGGTTCGGGGGTGGCCGTCGGAATCGGCGTTGCGGTCAGCTCGGGCTCAGCGGCCGCGGTTGCCGTCGGCTCGGGCGCGGAGTCGGAGGACGCCGCGGCATCGCCCGCAGGGTCGGCGGTCGGTGTCGGCTCGACCGTCGGGGCAACCGTCGGCGTCGGGACGGGCGTTGGGGTCGTTCCGGGAACGATCACCGGTTCCGGAGTCGGCACGGGGCTCGGGGTCGGAACGACAAGCGGTGGAGTGGTCGGTACGGGTGACGGGGTCACGCTCACGACCTGCGTTTGCTGGGCCAACTCCTGCGGGTCGGAGCTGCACGCCGAGGCCAGCAGCACCAGCACGAGCGCGCCCAAGACGATCCCGAACGGGCGCCATCGGCGCGCAACGTTCAACACAGGCAACACCAGCAACATGACCCGCACGATAGCCAGCCAGGCGACCGACCCGACATCGACGCGGCTCGCTTCGGTCTCCGGTGACCGACCCGGCAACGACGCGGCTCGCCTCGGTCTCCGTCGTTCAGCCCAGCTCGGCCAGGCGCTTCGTCAGGTGCCGACGCTCGGCCTCGTTCGTCGTCAGCGCCAAGGATCGCTCGAAGGCCGGGATGGCCTCGTCGGACCGGCCGGCCCGCACGTTGAGCTCGGCGACCGCCGACCAGTAGAGGTGGTAGTCGTCGAGGCCCTCGAGTCCTTCGACCAGACGAAGCCCGTGCAAGGGTCCATCCGCCATGGCGACCGCCACGGCGTGATTGAGCGCGATCACCGGCGAGTCGACCATCGCATCGAGCTGGGCATAGAGCCCCACGATCGCCGGCCAGTCGGTCTCCTCCGCGGTGCGCGCATTGGCATGATGCGAGCCGATCAGGGCCTGGACCTGGCGAGGCCCGGGCTGCATCCGCGCCATCGCCTCGGCCAGCGCGGCATTCGCCTCGTGGATGTCCGCGAGATCCCAGGTGGTCCGGTCCTGATCCTCGAGAAGGATCAGTTCGTTCTCCGCACCCGTCCGTGCGCCCGTGCGCGATCGAGCGAAGAGCTCCATCGCCAGCAACCCAAGCACCTCGGGGTGCCGATCGCTCAACTCGATGAGCAGCCGGGTGAGGCGCAGCGCTTCCGACATGAGCTCGAGACGAATCGGCTTCTGTTCGTCACCGTGGGCGAGATAGCCCTCGTTGAAGACCAGGTACAGGGTGTCGAGCAGGATGCCCAGCCGATCGTCGAGCCCGTCGGGCATCGACATCGGAATGGCCGCCGTTCGGATCTTTCGCTTGGCCCGGACGATGCGCTGGGCCATCGTCGACGGCGGAACGAGAAACGCCGCCGCGATCTCCTCGGTCGTGAGCCCGGCGACCAACCGCAGGATGAGCGCCACCTGCGCATCGCCGCCCAACGCCGGGTGGCAACAGAGCAGCATCAGGCGTAGGCGCTCGTCCCCCAACTCCGACGGATCATCCCGGTCATCGGCGTTGTCGACATTGTCGATCATGGCGAGTCCTCCGGCGTCGGACGGGATCCTGCGCTCCACGAGCTCCGCTTGACTGCTCGCCAGCCGACGCGACGTGCTCGCCTGCCGACGGAGACGGTCGGTCGCCCGGTTCCGAGCCGCAGTCATCAACCAACCCCCGGGATTGCCGGGCATGCCGTCGCGGGGCCACGTTCGCGTCGCATCGACCAACGCGTCCTGTACCGCGTCGTCGGCCAAATCGAGATCGCCGAAGCGGCTAGCGAGGACGGACAGCACCCGTGGGCCGTCCTCCCTCGCCAGTCGAGTCAGTGCGACATCGATCGCCTCGTGGGCGCTCACGTCCGGGCTGGACTAGGCGTCGGGGCGGAACGCGACCGGTCGGATCTCGAGCGATGCCGTCCCGACCGGCATCTTCGAGGCCAGCTCGATCGCCTGGTCGAGGTCGTCAGCCTTGATCAGGTAGTAGCCGCCGAGCTGCTCCTTGGTTTCGGCGAATGGCCCGTCGGTCGTGCCGGTCCTGGTGCCGTCGGTGAGCACGATGGTGGTCGCCGTGTCGGCGGGTGCGAGCGATGCCCCGCTGACCCAATGGCCGCCGTCGATGAGCATCTGGTTGTACGCCATCCAGGCGCCCATCATCTCCTGGAACTCCGGTGTGCCCGGTGCCGGCCCGTCCGTCGAAGGCTCCCGGTAGTTCGTGATCATGTATTCCATCGCAGTAATCCTCTCATGGTGGCGAGCTGTTCTCGCCGTCGATGGGATGACGTACGTCTTCGCCCAGATCGACAGCTGCCCTCGAACTTTTCCCAGGAGACTCGCGCCCAGGTCGACAATGGCGACGCGTGCTAGGCAGGATCGCATGGTGATCGATGAGCACGCCTACACCGGCTTCGAGACCGAGATGTCCGACCCCGGAATCCTGACCATCACGTTCAATCAGCCGGAGTCGTTGAACGCGTCGACAATCCCCATGAAGCGGGACCTCATCGAGGTCCTGACCCAAGCCCAGATGGACGACGCCGTCCGCGTCCTGGTATTCACGGGTGCGGGCACGGCGTTCTGGGCAGGCGACAACCTCAAGGTTTACGACCGAGCGGCCGGAGGCCACGCACCGCCGATTCACGGCGGTCACCACAATGAACTCGGCACCTACAACGCCCTCCGCACGATCTCCCAAGCCGTCAACAGCTCGGTCCGCAACCTCGACAAGCTCACGATCGCCGCGATCAACGGTTTCGCGATCCAGACCGGTTTCTCGTTCGCGCTGGCGTGCGACTTCCGCATCGCCGCCCGGTCCGCACAACTCGGGAGCGCAACGCTTCGGTTTGGCCTGCTTCCCGACGAAGGCGGCCAGTGGCTGCTCGTGCAACACATCGGGGTGGCGGCGACCATGGACTTCCTGATGCGCAAGCGCATCGTCGACGGCGAAACGGCCCACGATCTCGGGCTCGTCCACGAGGTCGTCGACGACGATCAGTTGATGAAGGCGGCGACGGAGCTGGCAGTCGAGCTCGCGAACGGCCCGCAAGCGTCGATGCGGATGCTCAAGCGGTCGATCCAGCAGGCGGCGTCGATGACCTGGGAACAGTCGCTCGACGAAATCGCCGCCAAGACGGCAATTACCGACCATCACCCCGATGCCGTCGAGGGTGGCGCCGCCTTCCGCGAGAAGCGGGCGCCAACATTCAACGCCTGGCTCGACAGCTGACGAGGGGCCGTTCCGGCATTGGCGCTGGCGACGCGATCAGGCGCAGTTGAAGTTGAAGGTGACCGTCGCCGCGGGAAGGGTCGTATTCGCCATTGCCGTGAACCTTTGATTCACGAGGTTCACGTTGACGTTGAGTGCAGGCGGATCAGCGTTCACCGCGCTCAACGTGCCGGGGCCGTCATAGTTCCAGTCGCCGCCGATGAACGCGAGGCTCGCCCCGCTGGGGTCCGCCGCCGCCATCACACTGGCCGAGCCGTTCAGCTTGAAGCTTCCGCTACCGAGGCAGCATGGCGAGCCGGTCGCCGAGTAGTTCGATTGGCCCAGGCTGCTGTTGTAGATGAACTGGCCGCTTCCGCCCGAGGAGGCCGACGCGTATGACGGACGCAGGGAAAGCCCCTCGATACGCGGCGCGCTCCACACGACGCCGGCCACCGTCGCCGCTGCGGCGGACTTGACGATCAGTTCCCGTCGACTCGGCTGCTCCACCACATCCATGACGCTCCTGCAGCGAGTCCCCACGGAGCCAAGCCGCCCTGGCCACGGGGTGTCGACGCCACCCCGGGCGGTCGACATGGTGCCGGGATCTTCTCGCCGGCGCGCGGGCTAGGAGCGAGCTCCGCCGATCCGGGCGGCGATCCAGTCGCCGAGCAGCTCCAGATAGCCATCGGCGAAGGCCTCGCTCCCCGATACCTGCAGCCGGTGATCGCCGTCGGGGAAGCCCACGACGGTGACATCGGCACTCGGCGACTCGGCAAGGGCAAGCTCTGACTCTTCGACCCCCTCTGACGCCGGCAGGAGCGCATCGAGATAGCCGTAGACCGCGAGGAAGGGACAATCCACGCGGCGTAGTGCATCGAGTGGGTTGAACGGCTCGCCCAGCAGCTGCCCGAGGTGCCGCCATTCGTGCACGCCACCGACCGCGGGATATGCGTGGAACCAAGCAAGGTCGGCTGCCGGCTGCAAGAGCCGTCGCGCTACCGATTCGAAGTCCTCGCCTGCGACCGCCGCCTGGAACAGCGCGCGTGACAGATCGAGCGCCTCGCGCACCGCGTCGTCTTCGAGGCCTCGGTGACGCATACCGTGCTCGAGGTCGTACAGGATCTGCTCCTCGACCGTGATCGTCGGCGCAGAACTGGCGATGGCGAACGCCAAGCTGCTCGATCGGCCGGCCAGCATCTGGACCAGCCACCCACTCTGACTGTGACCCCAGATCCCAACTCGTGCGGCGTCGACCAGGGGTTGCTTGCGGAGCATCTCCATCGCGCGGTCGGCCTGACCTGCACGCCCGACCAAACCATGGTTGTGCCAATCACCGTCCGACCCGCCGCAGCCCGGCTTGTCGAAGGCGTACGTTGCGACTCCCCGATCGAGGAAGACCTGCCGGATCGGCACGAAGTAGCCACCCGAGTCCCGGTCGGCGGGCCCAGAGCCCTGCATCATCAATACAACCGGGACTGCCGCGCCCGCGTCGGGGACGTGCAACGAGCCGGTTAGGCGCAGCCCGTCCCATTCGAAGGAGAGCTCGATTTCCTCGCTTCGCACCTCGGCTCGCCTCCCCGTGCACTGCTTCCCATGCACCGCTGCTCCACATGATCGCTCACCGACGCGCAGCTTTCCTGCGTGGACATCCGCTCTCGTAGCATCGGCCGATGGAAAAGCTGCTGCAAGACCACGTCGTGTTGGTCACCGGCGGGGCGAGCGGGATCGGCCGCGCCACCGTCGATCGGGTGGCCGCCGACGGCGCGCATGTGGTCGTTGCGGACCGCAATCGCGACCAAGCGGCCGAAGCGGTCGCTGCGGTGGAGCAAGCCGGGGGAAGCGCCCAGGTCTGCGAGCTCGACGTCGCCGACCACGGTGCGGTCGTGACGGCCGTCGAAGCGATTGCGGCCGAACACGGACGCCTCGACGGCGCGTTCAACAATGCCGGGATCGGCGGCCCGACGGCCAAGGTGCTCGACATCGATCCGACGGAATGGGCCCAGGTTCTCACCGTCAACCTCACCGGGGTCTTCAACTGTGTCCAGGCCGAGATCGCCCAAATGCTCACCCAGGAGTCCGGTGGCAGCATCGTGAACACCGCCTCGATCGGTGGCCTGGTCGCGCTGCCTCGCGCCGGTGCCTACACCGCGGCCAAGCACGGTGTCGCCGGCCTGACGAGGACCGCGGCCATCGACTACGCATCGAAGAACATCCGGGTCAACGCCGTCTGTCCCGGCTTCGTGGACACGCCGATGTTGGCGGCGGGCGCAGCGCCGACCGAGGAGCGGCGCGAGCGACTCGGTGCCGCGGTACCGATGCGACGGGTCGCCGGCCCCGAGGAAATCGCCGACGTCGTCGCCTGGCTGCTGTCGACGCAATCCAGCTACGTGACCGGTGTGGCCATGCCGATCGATGGCGGGTTCACGGCGAGGTGACTCATGGCTGCCAATGACCGCTCGATCGAAGAACACCGGGCCTGGATCGCCCGCGTCGCCGAAGCACCGCTTGAACCCGAACTGCCGATCTGCGATCCGCACCACCACCTCTGGCTCGACGCCGGCCACACGGGTTGGCCATACGCGCTGACAGACCTACATGAGGACACTGGCTCCGGCCACAACGTCGTGCAAACCGTCTTCCTCGAATGTCACGCGGAGTACCGCACCGACGGACCGGAGCACATGCGCCCCGTGGGCGAGGTCGAGTTCGTGGCAGCGCTCGCCGAGGAAAGCGCCGCGTCGAGCGGCGCCGAGATCGCCGCCATCGTCGGCCACGCCGACGTCTCGCTCGGAGCGAGCGTGGAAGAGGTCGTGCTCGCGCTCGATGCCGCCGGCCGGGGCCGATTTCGCGGCGTTCGATACGGCACGGCTCAGGACGGCCACCCACCCCTGCGCCGCGGCGACGTCGCATCGATGGAGGATGCGAACTACCTCACGGGGGTCCGGACCATCGGATCGCTCGGCTTCACCTACGACGCCATGGTGTACCACCCCCAGCTGCTCGAACTTGCCGAGGTGGCTCGACAGTGCCCCGGGACGCCGATCGTGATCAACCACCTGGGCCTGATCCTCGGGACCGGCCCGTACAAGGACCGCCGGGAGGAAGTCCTCGAGTTCTGGTACCCGGCGATGGCCGAGCTAGCGGCGTGCCCGAACACCTATCTGAAAGTTGGCGGCATCGGCATGCCGATGATGGGCTTCCGCTGGGACAAGCGCGACCTCCCGGCTTCGTCGACCGAACTCGCGGAGGTGTGGGCGGAACCGATCCAGCGAACGATCGAGATGTTCGGACCCGACCGGTGCATGTTCGAGTCGAACTACCCGGTTGATGGTCGCGGCGCCGGGTATGTCGTGCTGTGGAATGCGTTCAAGCGCATCGCCGCCGGCTGCTCCGCCGCCGAGAAGCGCGACCTCTTCCATGACACCGCAGCGCGCGCGTATCGCATCGAGACCATCGAGGCGGCGTAGGTCCACGCCAACCGACCAATGCCGACCGTCGGCAGCACTGTTCGCGGCTGCCGGCGACCCGCACACGACGGCTGGCAGCTTCTGACACCAGCTTGGCAGGATCCGCGACTCGTCCGACGCGGGGACGGTCGTACGGTGCGCCACGAAGGTCTTTGCGACATGAGTGGAGGACGCGATGGTTGCCATCTCGACGACGGTCAATGGCTCGGAACAGTCGGTGGAGATCGCGGGCCATGAGTCCGCGGTCGATGTGATCCGCGGCCCGCTCGGGCTCACCGGCACCAAGCTGGTGTGCGCGGGCGGCGTGTGCGGCGCCTGCACGATCACGATCGACGGTACGGCCGTGGCCGGCTGTCTGACACCGGCGACCGCGCTGCGCGACGCAGAGGTCACGACCGTCGAGGGCCTTGCTGTGGACGGCTCACTGCATCCTGTGCAGCGGGCGTTCATGGAGCACGACGGCCTCCAATGCGGCTACTGCACCCCCGGATTCGTCGTCGATGCGGCCGCGTTCGTCGATGACTGGCGAGCCGAGAACGGTGACGCGGAGCCCGATCGCCACACGATCGCCGATGCGCTCGCCGGGCATCTCTGCCGGTGCGGCGCCTACGAAGGCATCTATCGGGCCGTCGCGGCGGCCTGCCACGGCGAGCACGACACCACCGAATCCACTCCGGCTCGAATCGATGCGGAGTCCAAGGTCACCGGCGCAGCCGTCTACACGGCTGACCGCACGCTGCCCAACATGCTGGAGGCGGTCATCATCCGCTCACCGATCGCGGCCGGGGTCGCCGACACGCTCGACACCGGATCGGACGCATTCGTCGTCGATCTCCTCGACGAGAGTCGCGAGGTGCGCTGGGCAGGACAGCCGATGGCTGCGGTGGCGGCCGAGACGCTGGCCGAGGCTCGGCGGCTCGCCGCGGAACTGACGCCCACCATCACGCCCTCTCCCTTCGTCGTCGATCCCCAGGCCGCCCGAAGCACGACCGCCCCGGCAGTGTTCCACGGACGCCGCAGCCGAAAGAACGCGCCGAACGCAGCCGAAGGGCCGATCCCACCTGCCCGATGGGACGGCAATGTCCGCAAGCCCATGGCCTTTCCGTTCCTCGGGACCGTGGCGAAGCGCCGCATCAGCCGCGCGCGTCGAGCCGGGTCCGATCGGCTGGTCGAACTCGAGGTCGGCACGTCGCCTCAGCTCCACACCAGCTTCGAGACGCACTGTTCGGTGGCGGACTGGTCGGACCCCGAGAAACTTCGTATGTGGGTCAGCACGCAGGCGCTGAGCCATGTCGCCGAGGACGTGGCCGAGCACTTTGGGCTGCGCTCGGATCAGGTCGAGGTGACATCGGACTTCGTCGGAGGCGGGTTCGGTTCCAAACTGACGGTGACTCCGGACATGCTGGCCGCCGCCGAGCTCAGCCGCGCTGCGCGTCGGCCGGTGCGACTGGTGCTCGACCGTCGAGAGGAGCTGACCGCCACCGGGAACCGGCCAGGGAGCAAGACCAATATCGCGCTCCTCGTCGACGAGCGCGACGACCTCAAAGCCGTGCATGTCGACGCCGAGACCCATGGCGGGGTCTCGATCAACGGTGCCTACGGCATGCTCGCCATGCTCGTCTACGGCCGCTCCCCTCGCATCGCCTACGACAAAGACGTCGTGACGAATGCGCCTCCGGGCAGCCCCTTCCGGGGACCCGGTGGACCGACCTACGCGTGGGCGCTCGAGCAGGCCGTCGACCAAGTCGCCCACAAACGCGGTCGGGACCCGATCGAACTACGCCAGCAGTGGGACGGTAACGACCGGCGACAGGGCCTGTATGCCTGGGCGGCCGACCTCGACGTATGGAGCACGAGACCCGTCACGGGGAGCGCGACGGGCCGACTCCGGCGCGGCGTCGGTATCGCGGCCGCGAACTGGCTGTACATGGTCGATCCGGACACCGAGGTTCGAGTCAGCGTGGAAGCGGGTCATCTCGTGGTCACCTGCGCCACCCAGGACATGGGCACTGGATCGAAGACCGTGCTGGCTCGGGCCGCAGCGAGCGTGTTCGACGTCGAGCCGACCGAGGTCGAGGTACGGATCGGTCGAGCCGCCGATGGTGAGCCGCATGGCCCGACCTCCGGAGGTAGCCGAACCACCGCATCGATCTGGTCGACTGCCGTCGAGGCTGCCGAGGCGCTCCGGGCCGACATCGGCACGACGAGCGTCGATGCCGCGCACAACGGAGCATCGGCCAGCGCAAAGCGCGGCGGCGACGAGAACATCCGACCTGTCCCCTTCACCTTCGCCAACCTCCAGATCGGGCGCGGCTTCTCCGGGGCGGTCCATGTGAGCGAGGTCGAGGTCGACACCCTGACGGGCAAGACTCGCGTGTTGTCGGTTCATGGCGGATTGTCGATCGGCGTCCCGCACGCACGACAACTCGCCGTCAGCCAGTGCGAAGGCTCGATCATCCAAGGCATCGGTCTTGCGCTCTACGAGAACCAGATCCTGGATCCGCACACGGGCCAGACACTCACCTCGAACCTCGAGGACTACCGAATTCCTCAACTCGGTGACACGCCCGAGATCTCGATCCACTTCCACGAACCCGGCTGGGAGCACGTACCGGGCGGTGGTGTCGGCCTGGGCGAGGTCGCGACGATCAGTCCCGCGGCCTCGGTCGCCAACGCCATCTTCAACGCAACCGGATGGCGGCCCGACGTTGCACCGGTTCGACCGGACCGCCTCCTGGAGGGCCTGCGATGATCTCCTTCCCTACCAGCTACGAGTCCGTCGAGGTCCCCGACGGTGCGGTCATCCGTTCGGGCGGCACGGATCTGCAGGAACGACTCCGGACGGACAACGCGACACCGGAACTGGTCGACCTGACCGGCATCCCGGACTTTCGCGGAATCACGACCGACGATGCCGGCACGCGGATCGGCGGTGGCACGCGCATGACCACCGTTGCCGTAGAGCTCGCGGACATCTATCCAGCGCTTGCCATCACCACCGGAGGGCTGGCAACACCACAGATCCGAGCGCAGGGCACGTTCGCCGGCAACCTCGCCCAGCGCACCCGCTGCTGGTACTACCGCCACCCCGGGTTCGAATGTTTCAAGTCGGGCGGCGACGGCTGCCCGGCGCGCGACGGCCGCCACCTGTACGGCGTGGTCTTCGACACTTCCGGATGTGTGCATCCCCACCCGTCCTCGATCGCCATGGCGCTCCTCTGCCACGACGACGCGATCATCAACTGCGCGGACGGTTCCGAGATGACGGTCGAGGAACTCCTCGGCGACGGAACCGACCCAACTCGGGACAACCTGCTGGGGCCGACCGACGTCATCCGAGCCATCCGGCTCGCACCGCCATGGCCCGGCGAACGAGGTGCGTACTTCCGGTCGATCAGTCGCTTCGAGGCTGAGTGGCCACTCGTCGAGTGTGTGGTTCGCGCAACCCTGGAGGATGGCGTGGTCGCCCGTATTGCGATCGGTCTCGGCGGTGTTGCCACCGTGCCGCTCCGCATGCACTCGGCCGAGGCCGTTCTCGCGGGCGACACGCTAAGTGACGACGCGATCGCGTCAGCCGCCGCTACCTGCGTCGAGCGTGCGAACCCACTTCCCGAGACCGGCTACAAGGTCGAGTTGATCAGTGCAACCGTGACCGAGACGCTGGAACGGCTGCGAGGCGGCTCGGGCTGACAAGTACGGCCTGGGACGACCTCGGTTCAGCCCGATACCAGTGACCTGACGGCGGAGATGGCGTCGGTGTCGAGGATCCCCTCCGTCGACCGACGCAGCAGCGTGTCGACGACTTGCTGACCCTCGCCGGGAAGGCCTTCGTACTCCGCGTAGGACACGATCCCGTAGATGAAGCAGAAGCCCATGGCGACCTGCATGTCGAACCAGACCTGGTCGACATCGCGCTCGACACCCTTGGCGGCGAGCTCGTCGACATAGATCTGCACCAGTTCACGCTCGCGTCCCGCACGGACATCGCGCTCGACCGACTGGCAGATGAAGTAGCCCAAGTCGTAGGCCCCGTTGCCGACCCCGATCAACTGGAAGTCGATCAGGACCATCTCGCCGTTCTCGTCGATGAACATGTTGTCGGCCCGCCAGTCGGCATGGATGAGGGTCGGCGACGTGACGAGGTGTTGCTGCATCGCCGGCAGGAGGTCGCACCAGTCATTGCCGAACGCCACGAGATCGTCGTCGAGGAATCGAGCGCCCAGCCGCTGGCACGGCTCCCACCCAGCGGCGATGAACTGCGGCAGCACCGCGTTGTAGAGCGGGTTGGTGAGCGAGTACCAGACCTCGCTGATGCCGTCGAGCTCGTCCGACTCGTGCCAGCCGGCGTGGAATCGGGCGAGGGCGCGAATCGCAGTGGCCGCCTCATCCCAGGTCACACCGTCGAACCGATCGGCCTGGCGCAGCGCACTCAGGTCTTCCATGACGATGACGCAGGTGCTCTTGTCCTCGGCCATCAACGATGCGTGCACCTGCACGGTCCGCAGGTCCGAACGCGGGCCGAGCTCGGTGTAGAAGCGCACTTCGCGCTCGTACACGTTCATCGCATCGGCCATCCCCCGCTGGTGCGGGACGTCGATCGGGTACTTGAGGATGACCGATGCCGGGCCGTCACCACCCTCATACGTAAGGGTCGCGCGAGCCAGCTGACCGAGCAGACCCACGCCCACCTGGAACGGATCGATCGCCGCGGTGGCGACCGAGGTGCCGGCGTCGATCGCACCACTCGTATGGAGAACCTGCGTCAGCCAGGCGGCGTCGACCTCCTCAATCGAAGCCGGAAGTCCGACCTCCATTCCTGCGATGGGCATCGTTGGTCTCCTCGTGTTGAGATCAGTGAAGGTTCGCGAATCAGGTGAGCGTGTAGCGAATCGGCAGGGCCTTGTGGCCGCCGACGAAGGTGGTCTTCATCGTCGTCGGGCCGCCCGCCAGCTCGACCGACGCAAGGCGCGGCAGCAGAGTCGAGAACAGCGACCGCAGTTCGAGCCGCGCCAGCTGGGCGCCGAGGCAGAAGTGCACGCCGTAGCCGAACGCGATCTGACGGTCTGCGTTCGCGCGTTCGATGTCGAAGCGCAGCGGCTCGTCGAACACCTTCGGGTCGAGGTTGGCCGCCTTGTACGACATGTAGACCCACTCGCCTTTGGCGATCTCCTGACCGAGCACCTCGGTGTCCTCCTGCGCCGTTCGCATGAAGTGACGCACCGGGGCCGTCCACCGGATCATCTCCTCGACCGCGTTCGACGCGTACGTCTCGGGATCCTCCCGCAGCTTCTCGAGCTGATCCGGATTGTCGATGAGGGCTTGCATGCCGCCGGCCATGGCGCTCGAGGTCGTGTCGTGACCTGCCGTGGCCACGATGATGTACAGCCCCATCATCTCCAGGTCGGGTGGCGCCGAATCGTCGATCAGTCCGTTGGCGATCACACTTGCCAGATCCTCGGTGGGGTCGGACCGACGAGATGCGGTCAGCTCACCGAAGTAGTTGTTGAAGTCGGCGATGACCTGGGCCTGCACCTCGGGGCTGACCTCGCCACGCTGCAGGTCCGGGTCCTCTTGACCGAACAACTGCTGGGTGAGCATCATCATGCGCGGGTAGTCGGTCTCGGGTAGGCCGAGGATCGCCAGGATGACTTCGAGCGGGTACGGAAGCGCAATGTCGGTGGCGAAGTCGATCTCGCCACCGGCGGCCTCGAGCTTCGCCAGGGCCTTTTCGCTCAGCTCGTCGAGTCGCGGCTGGAGTCGACCCACGGTTCGCGGCTTGAACCAGTCGGCGATCAGCTTCCGATACTTCGGATGCTCCGGCGCGTCCATGTGGATCAGCGACTTGATCTCTGCCTGGCGACCCTCGATCTGGGCGCTGGTCTGCAAGACCGGTTCCGGCCCGTTGGTGAACAGCGCAGGCTGGCGCTCGATGTCGAGGACGGCAGCGTGATCGATGACCGCCCAGAACGGCGGAAAGCCGTCACGTTCGATCCGATGGATACCGCCTTGGTCGTGCAGGGCGAGTGCAGTCTGATTCCACTCGTCAAGATCGCCCCACCGATGGTTGTCGGTGAAGATGTCGTGCGGTGCGGGTGCTCCGATGTCGGTCATGTCTGGCCTCCAGTGTCGAGGTGTGATCGATCAGTCGGCCCGCAAGACGGCCATCTGGGCGTCGAGCGAGGAGGGGCTCAGGTTCGAGTCGAGGACCACGCTGTCCACGACACCTCCCACCCGCTCCCGGACGATACGGGCTGCCTCGGCCGGCTCGCCAACGGCGGCGAACGCGTCGAGCATCTCGTCGGTGACCTGGTCGCCGAGCTGGTCCCACTTGCCTTCCTTGGTCATCGTCCGCAGGAGCGGCTGCAGGTCGCCCCAGCCGTGGGTGTCGAGGACCGGCTTGTAGGCCGGCGTCGATCCGTAGAAGCCGATGCGGTACTTGACCGCCGCCTTGGCCTTCTCCAGCTCTTCTTCGGTCTCGCCGCTGGCGATGAAGATCGGGTACTGGATCTCGAAGTCGTCGAGGCTGCGCCCGCGGGCATCGAGCGAGGGCTGGATGCGCGGAACGATGACGTCCTTGAGGTATTGCTCGGTGCAGAACGGATGGATGATGAGGCCGTCGGCGACCTCGGCCGCGGTCTTCAGCATGAGCGGACCGACGGCGGCGAGCAGGATCGGTGGCCGCTGCATCCCCGCGGTCGGTGGCGAGAACTCCGGCGTCATCAACGAGTACTCGTAGAACTCCCCCCGGTAGTCGAGATCAGCACCATCGAACCAGGTGTCCCAGATGGCGTTGATCGCATCGATGAACTCACGCATCTGCTTGGCGGCGCCGTGCCACGGCATGTTGAAGCGGCGCGTGATGTGTGGCTTGATCTGCGAGCCGAGCCCCAGGCGGAACCGTCCGTTGGAGTAGAGGTTCATGTCCTGGGCGGCGGTGGCGATGTTCATCGGATTGCGGGCGAACGCGACGGCGATCCCCGTACCGAGCTCGATGCGCTCGGTCTCGTGCGCGGCGACGACGAGGGGGAAGAAGCCGTCTCGGCTCGTCTCCGCGGTGAAGGCCCGGTCAAAGCCGAGATCTTCGAGCTTCTTGGCCTGATCGCCGATCGGGGCGGTGCCTTTCGCATTGCCCGGGTAGAGCGATGCTTCGACCTTGACGGCCTTGGACATGATGGAACCTCCGTTTGGTCAGGCCCGAGCGGGCCAGTACTCGTCTCGTAACTTCTTCTTCAGCAACTTGCCGGTCGGCTCGCGTGGGAGCTCACTCCGGAAGTCGATGCTGCGGGGACACTTGATGTCCGCGAGCTGGCTGCGGCAATGCGAGATCAGCTCAACTTCGAGCGCGGCCAGCTCGGCGGCGGAGTCGACGGGTGTCTCGAGCTGCACGACCGCCTTGACCTCTTCGCCAAAGTCCTCGTTGGGCACCCCGAACACGGCGACGTCGGCAACGGCCGGGTGCAGCACCAACGCATTCTCCGCCTCCTGCGGATAGACGTTGACGCCACCCGAGTTGATCGTGAACGCCTTGCGATCAGTGAGGAACAGGAAGCCGTCGGCGTCGACTCGGCCGATGTCCCCGAGCGTTCGCCAACCGGCCGGGTGGCGCGTCTCGGCGGTCTTGGCCGGATCGTTGTGATACTCGAAATCGCTGGAGCTGTCGGAGTAGATCTGGCCCTCTTCGCCTGGTGGCAGTTCGGCGCCGTTCTCGTCGACGACGTGAATCGTCGCGCCGATCGCCTGACCGACCGAGCCGGGGCGCTCCAACCAGTCGGTCGGGCTGATGTAGCAGATTCCCGCACCCTCGGTCCCCGCGTAGAACTCGTGGATGATCGGGCCCCACCAGTCGAGCATGCGGTGCTTGACCTCGACCGGGCAGGGTGCGGCGGCGTGGGTTGCGTGGGTCAGCGAGCTGACGTCGTACCGCGCCCGAACGTCATCGGGCAGCTTGAGCATCCGGACGAACATGGTCGGCACGAGCTGGGTGGTGCTGATGCGGTGCCGTTCGATCATCGACAGCATCTGCTCGGCGTCGAAGCGCTCCATGACGACGACCGTGGCGCCGACGCGCAGTGCAGCCATGCAGAACCGCAGCGGGGCCGCGTGGTACAGCGGTGCCGGCGACAGATATCGGCTGCCGTCGGTCACACCGAAGACGCGCCGGGCCATGTGCACGAAGCGGCCCGGCTCACCGAGCGGTGCGTCGGGGAGCGGAGGTTTGACCCCCTTCGGGCGACCCGTCGTGCCCGAGGAGTAGAGCATCTCGACCGCCTCGCGGCGGTCAGCGAGCGGCGCGGATGGCTGGTCGCGCAGGAGCGCGTCGAGGTCTTCGTGGCCGGGAACCGGCCCCCCGACCGCAAAGCGATGCATCACCTTGGGGGTCACCGCAGCCGACTCGACCGACTCGGTCGCTTTGTACGTCGAGCCGATGTAGGCCTTGGCTCCACAGTCGTCGACGATGTAGGCGATCTCGTCGCCGGTGAGCCGGGTGCTGATCGGGGTGTAGTAGAGGCCCGCGTAGTGACAACCCCAGATCAGAGGAAGGAACTCGAGGCGGTTCTCGACGCAGAGCGCGATCTGATCGCCCCGCTCCAGACCGCGCGCTCGCAAGAGGCGCGCGAGACGGTTGGCATAGGTATCGAGCTCGGCATAGGTCATGACCTCGCCGGTTGCGCCCATCGCCACGGCCGGTCTGTCGGGGTCGCGCTCACCGATGGCCCCGGGATAGAGCCGCTCGTCGCCAGCGACGCTCACGCGTCCACCTCGCCGTTGACCGCAGCCACGAGGTCGAGGAGGCGGGCGAGCTGGTCGAGTCGATCGGCGTGATCGTCGGCCTCGACACGCACGCGCAGGGTGTCGATCCCAGCATCTCGATACCGACGCAGGCGCTCCGACACCGATGCATCGTCACCGACCAGGTTCGTGTGCAGACCGATCTCGGTCGGCACAGCCGCGCCTGCGGCATCGCGGTCACCCGACTGCCAGAGCCGTTGCACCTCTTCGATCGCGTCGCCGAAGCCCTGCCGGGTGAAGGCCTGGTTGTAGAAGTTGGTCGACGTCGAGCCCATCGCTCCGATCGTGAACGCATAGCCCGAGGCATGCCGGCGGCCCGCCGCCTCGATGTCCTCGGTGAAGTCGAGCCCGGCAGCGACGGTGAGCTCGACAGCGCTCAGCGAGCGACCCATCGACTCGGCGCCCTCCCGGATCGGATCAAGGAAGACGTCGCCGGACTCGGGCAGGAACGCGGTGCCGATCCAGCCGTCGGATCGGGATCCGGTCAACCGCAGGTTCGCCGGGCCCATCGACGCCACATAGATCGGCAGATCGACGCCGGCCACCGGGGAGCGAAGCGCTCGCCCCTGGCTGTCGGGGAGCGGCAGCTGGTACGTCTTCCCCTCGTATTCGAGCCGTTCACCGGCTGCGATCATGCGGACGATCTCGATCGTTTCTCGCGTGCGAGCGACCGGCCGATCGAAGCGCACGCCATGCCAGCCCTCCATCACCTGCGGGCCGCTGGTACCGATACCGAGGATGAAGCGACCCTCGGACATGCGCTGCAAGGCCAGCGATGCCATGGCCAGCATCGCCGGCGATCGGGCACCGAGTTGGACCACACCGGTCGCCAATCGGATTCGTTCGGTGATCGCGGCGAGGTAGGCGAGCGGCGTCATCGCATCGAACATCCATGCCTCGGGTGCCCACACTGAATCAACACCGAGCCGTTCCGCGTCGCGCACGAACTCGAGGTCCGCTCGCTCCAGTCCGGGCGGCATGATTCCGATCTGCAGCGTCACGCCCGGGCGCCCTCGACCAACTTCTTGATGCCGTCGATCGTGCGCTGCATGTTGGTGTTGTGCTCGCCCATGCGCTTGGCGACGATGTCTTCTTCGCGATCGGGCATGCGCTCGATCGCTGGCGTGAGGCCGGACGGTGCAGGCCCGATCTCCGAGCTGAACTTCAGTACCGAAGAGGTCTCGCCATCGGGTTCCAGATCGAAGCGCCAGCGAGCAGCCTTGAACTCGACGTCGCCGACCGTCCACTCGAACACCCGGGACTCCTCCATGGCCGTGACGGTGCACACCGCGCTCCACTCCCCCACGACGGGATGGTGGTTGAAGCCCCGGAACGTCGCACCGAGTGCGGGCCCATCGTCGAGCCATTCGGCTCGTTGGAACTCCTCGGAGAACGAACCGGGCACATTGATGTCACAGAGGTACGGCCAGACGTCGGTAACCGACGCGTCGATCAGGACCGTGACCTCGGTCGAGGGACCGTCGGCGTAGCGAACCATGGCGAGTTACTATCGAATCCGTAGTGGCTTGTCAATCCGTAGTGCGAGGGCTAGGTTCGGCCGCGTGAAACTGTCCGAGATCGGCTCCCAGCAGTGCTCGATTGCGCGGAGCCTTGCCGTCGTGGGCGACGGCTGGCTACTCGTCATCCTGCGCGACGCGTTCCTCGGACGTCGCCGATTCTCGGAGTTCCAGGCCAGCACCGGGGCGCCTCCGACCATTATCTCGGACCGGCTCAAGCGAATGGTCGAACTCGGCATCCTCGACCGGGTCGAGTACCAACAGTTCCCGGCGCGCCACGAGTACCGGCTGACCGACAAGGGCCGCGATCTCTACCCCGCGCTGCTCATGCTCAGCCGCTGGGGCGACAAGTATCTCGATGACGGCGATGGCCCGCCCGTCGAGTACATCCACACCGACTGCGGACATCCTGCGGAACCCCACGTCACCTGCAGTCACTGCGGCGACGAGATCGACGTCCGCAACCTCCACGCGAACCAGCGGCGGGCACCGGTCGCGGACGGCTGACCCCATCCATGCAGATCATTGCGAGCCTGCCGAACGATGATCTGCGGGCGGTACCCGAGCGGATCCGACGAATAGAGCGCGACGGCTACGACGGCGTGATCAGCCTGGAGAATCGCCATGACCCGTTCATCCCCCTCGCACTCGGCGCCGTCAACACCGAGCGCCTGACCCTGAAGACCGGGGTCGCGATCGCGTTCCCACGAAGCCCCATGGTGACGGCGAACACCGCATGGGACCTCCAAGCACTCTCGGGCGGGCGCTTCGAGCTCGGACTCGGCCCCCAGGTTCGGGGCCACAACGAACGGCGCTTCTCGGTGCCCTGGTCGGCGCCAGCGCCGCGCATGCGCGAGTACGTGCAGGCGTTGCGGGCGATCTGGGCGTGCTGGGCCGACGGCGAGCCGCTCGACTTCCAGGGCGAGCACTACACCTTCACCTTGATGACCCCGAACTTCACGCCCGAACCACTCGACGGCCCTCCACCGCGGATCTCACTCGGCGCCGTCGGACCCGCCATGCTCAAGCTCGCCGGCGAGATCGCCGACGGCGTGCAGCTGCATGGCTTCTGCACCCGCGACTATCTCGAGGCACAGGTGCTCCCCGAGCTCGAGGTCGGGTTCGCTCGTACCGGGCGCTCGCGAGACGCATTCGAGATCAGCTGTGGCGCGTTCGTCTGCACCGGGGCCGACGACGCCGAGGTCGCTCGGATGATCGACGCGGTCCGTGTCCGCGTCGGCTTCTACGGCTCGACCCGGGCGTACTGGCCGGTGTTCCAGCAGCACGGTCTCGAAGAGCTCGGCGAAGAGCTCAACCATCTGTCGAAGAACGATGGCTGGGACCAGATGGCCAGCAAGGTCAGCGACGAGGTTGTCCGACTGTTCGCCGTCGTCGGCACCCACGACGAGCTACCCGACATCGTGCGTCAGCGCTTCGGCGGGCTCGTCGACACCATCGCTCTGGCGCCACTGCCCGGGGTCGACATTGACCTCCCACCCGAGGTCATCGAGGCGCTGCAAGCGATCGACTGATCGACCTCGCGTCAACCCTTACTCGGCACGATCTCGTTCGACGACGCCGGTGAGGCAGCCGACGGCACCCGCCGCCTTGCCGAGCTCGGAGGTCGGGGTTTCGAGGACCTCGATGCCGAGGCCTTCGTAGAAGCCAACGACCTCGTCGTTGCCGGCCGGCATCAGAATCCGACGGGGCCCGAGGGTCACGAAGTTCATCGACTTACCGGGATCCTCGGGTTCGGCCGACCGGAAGGCGACCTCGTACCCGCGGTCGTGCAACGCTCGGACCGCTGCGTGCGGCGTGCGTCGAGGCCACGCGATGGCCAGATCCCGATCCGCGATGCG
Source organism: Actinomycetota bacterium (assembly GCA_039028435.1). GTDB lineage: Bacteria > Actinomycetota > Acidimicrobiia > Acidimicrobiales > UBA10347 > UBA10347. The sequence goes on from JBCCIC010000001.1 coordinate 354,278, forward strand.
CAGCATCCCCATCAAGTGCATCGTGCCGTACGGCATGTCGACGGGGAGCAACTCGTAGCCGAGCTCCGCGAAGAGCGCTGCGATCTGGTCGATCGCCACCTGGTTGGTCCGCAGGCCTCGGCCGATGAGCGCGGTGCGTTCGTCGATCCACATCAGGTCGGCGCCCTCGAAGGTCGCGGTGCCCGTGAGGGTTCGCAGGATCGGAACGCCGGCGACCGCGAGTGTCCGAGCCACCGCGACCTCCTCGCCAGCTCGCACGGTCGAGGCCGGCCGGGCGAGGATCGCACCCTGAGGGGTGAGCACCGACAAGTCCGCACAGAACATGCGGTTGGGCGATGGGAGATCCACATCGGCAACTTCAAGTACCTCGACCCCGGCTGCTCGATAGGCCTCGGCCATCTGGGCGTGCTCGTCTTGGGCCAGTGCCAGATCGAGGGGTGCGAGTTGCTGTGCGGCATTGTGGTCATCGACCACGAGCTCCGCACCGGGCGCGCGAAGGAGGACCGTTCGCAGCGTGCGCCACTCACTGTCGATTCCACCCGCCCACATCGGGCCCATCTCCGCGCTGTGATCAGCGCTTCGCGGGGACCAGCCCTCGCCGCCGTACGCCGCGCTCCCGAAACTCGTTCCTGCGTTCATGGAGCTTCCTCCGTCGGGATGGTCTTGACGCCCCGCTCTCGTACGGCACGGCCGATGGCCTTGACCGTACAGTTCGTGCGTGTCCCCGCTTCGAGGATCCCTGAGCACCTCGTCCTTCGACTTCGACGGTGGGCGCGATGTCACCGCATACGTTCCGGTGGAGCCGCCGGTCCTCACCGCCTTCGCCGCCGACGGCCAGTGGCATGTCGAGCAGCTGGCCGACCGGCTCGAAGCGTCGAGCGCACCGGCGACGGCGATCATCGGCATCCACGGCCAAGAGAGCGACGACGACCGTCTCCACGAGTACATCGAATCGTTCGGGGGCTCGCGCTTCGCCGCCTTCGAGGCCTTCGTGATTGGCGAGGTACGAGCGTGGGCGAGCAGTCACCTCGGCCTCGACACGCCGACGAGCGCGACCGCGTTCTGGGGGGCATCGCTCGGCGGCGAGCTGGCCCTTGCGATGGGGCTGCGCCATCCGGAGATCTTCGGCACCGTCCTGTGCGCCTCGCCCGGTGGCGGCTTTCGCCCGGAGGGTCAGCCGATGGCGGGGCCGCTCCCCCGCGCCTATCTGCTGGGCGGAACCGGCGAGCCCTGGTTCCTCGACAATGCCCGCCGATGGGCCGACGCCCTGATCGAAGCCGGCGCCCTTGCCGTGCTCGCCGAGCGGGACGGCGAGCACGGCGGGAGCTTCTGGTACGACGAGTTCCCCCGCATGGTCCAGTGGGCGTCGAGCGCATCGGACTGAGGCTCAACATCCGACCAAAGAGCCTCAGCTCCCGTCGGCACAGTCCGCTGCCGTAGCGGGGTCGCCGAGCCAATCGACCATGCGGGTCGCCAGAGCCTCCCCTTGATCATCCTGGAGGAAGTGGCTCGCCTCGGCCAACCGCTCGTGTGGCTGACCACAGGCGCCCGGCACACCATCGATCAGGCGTTGTTGGGCTTCGCAGGATCCCAACGTTCCCCCGTCGTTCGCCGCCCACAGCGTCAGAAACGGACGCTCGAACGCCTGGAGCCCGGCCCACGCCTCGGCGGTGGCGCCTCCGAGCTCGTTGGCCAGCGACGGGAAAACCCGTGGGCCGGCCATGTGGATCCGGCTCGGGAACGGCGCGTTGTAGGCCGCCTGTTCTTCGTCGGAGATGTCGAACCACGTCAGCGCCTCGACGACCTCGCCGGCGGTGAACGACTCGCCGGTCATCGCATACCGCATCCAGTCGGGGAACAGGTCCTCAGTCGGGGGCGCAAGCAGTGCGCACCCGTCGTAGACCGGAACCTGCTGCTCGGGGAATGCCGCGAACGGAAAGCCGAGATCGACAACTGCATCGGGATTCTCGACCCTTGGAAACGGCTCGAACCCGGCGGGCACGACCGGCAGCGCGCCGTCGCCCACGGTGATCGTTGCGAAGCGATCCGGGTTCTCGCCGGCGACCTTCAGCCCGATCAAGCTCCCCCAGTCCTGTACGAACAAGTTGACGTCGGCGAGCCCCAACGCATCCATGAAGGCTTCGAGCCGTTCGGCATGGCCGACATAGCTGTACTCATCGATGGCGATCGGCTTGTCGGACCGACCCATGCCGAGGTGGTCCATGGCGATCACCCGGTAGCCGGCATCGACGAAAACCGGGATCATGTCCCGGTACAGGTAGGACCACGACGGCTGCCCGTGCAAGAGCAACACGACATCGCCGTCCGCTGGGCCTTCATCGACATAGGCCTGGCGCAGACCGTCGATCTCGACGTATCGCGGGTCGTAGGGCCAATCCGGCAGGTCGTCGAAGCAGGCGTCGGGCGTACGGACGAAGTCGACGCCGTCGGGCGTCGATCGCACCGTGGGCTCGGTGTCACATGAGTTGGCGTCGGTCGTGACCTCATCGGCTGATGCGGTCTCGATGGTCGCCGGGTCGACCTCGCTGCCGTCGGGGACCACATGGCGCTGATAGGCGTTCTCGAGTTCGTCGGTGATGACGATTGCTCCGCCGGCTGCGAGCCCGACCTGGAGCGGTTCGTCGAGAATCCTGGACTGGTATGACCACCCCTCCGGCAGGTCGAGTCGGTCGCCGAGCGTTGGCAAATCCTCCGCGGTGAGCTCGGGGTCGTGGATGAGCGAGTAGGACTGCATCGGGTAGATGTTTCCTTCGGCATCGATCAGTTCGTAGATCTCCGTGCCGGCGTTGAAGGTCCACGTCGTGGTGCGCTCGACCAGGCTCGCGGTGTAGGCAGGAGCCGTGAGGTCCCCATCGGCAACCGTGGCGAGGAGGGTCATGCGCACGCCTCCGAAGTCGCGAATCTCCGGCTGCTCAGGCGCCGCCGTGGGCGCACCGGTCGCCGTGTCGAACCCGCCATCGACGACGAAGTACCGCGGACCGTTCATCTTGATAGCGCTGGCGCCGTTCTCGCCAGCGACCGCATCGGGATCGATGGCGTCCCAGGCTGCGTCGTCGCAGGGATCGACGCCGGGAGTACCCCACACCTCGGTCGTTGGCGCACCCTCGTCACCCTCGATCGTGATGAGGATCTCGCAGTAGCGGAACCCGTTCAGACTGAACCCACTCGGCACCGGCGGATCGGGCTCAGCGCCCGGCTCAGTGGCTTCGACCTCGTCCAGGGCCTCGGGTGCTGTGTCTTCGTCCGGCTCCTCGTCTTCGACCAGCTCCTCGGGTTCCGGCGGCGAGTCCTCCTGAGTAGTCGCTGACTCGGCAACGGCGTCTGCCACGGCGTCGCCGGCCACGTCGGGCTCGCCTCCACTCGAACCGCACGCGGTGAGGAACAGCAACAGCGCGGCGATTGCGGCCGGCATGGTCATGGCTTGTCGTTTCATAGAATCTTCTTTCTAGAAGATATTCTCTATGAACACAAGCAAGAAGCAGGTAAGAAGAAGTGCCGGCGCCGAGGCCGGCCGGAGTGCAGATCGGGAGGATCTAGTCTCGAATGGTGCCGACGAACGCCCAGGCGGACGACCAGGACTCAGCAGGTCGAACGCGCGCCGATCAGCGCGCCGCCACGCGTTTCGCGCTCCTCGAAGCCGGCGTCAAGGCGTTCGCTGAGAAGGGTCACGACGGCGTGAACCTCGCCAAGGACATCCTTGATCCGGTGGGCATCTCGGTCGGCAGCTTCTACCACCAGTTCGCCAACAAGACCGAGTTGCTCCTTGCCATCATCGAGCTGGCGACTGAGGTCGCGGAGGCGCGCTTCTACGATGCGCTCCCCGACGAGGGAGCGGGGATGGACCGCGAGGCGATCCGAGCGTCGTGGGACGCGTACCTCTCCCTCGTCGACAATCGAGAAGACGTCGTCACGATCCAGCTACGCGAGACCCACAGCCCGCATTCGGAGATCGCCGACGCGATCAAGCGGCTGACCGATGTGCGCCGCGACTACCTCGCGACCCGCTACCGGCAGGTCGCCGTCGATGGTGCCACCGTCGATGCGGAGGCCCTGTCCGAGATGGTCGAGGCGCTCTCGCTCGGAGCCCTCACCAACTATCTACGAACACCCGCGGCCGAGCGGCTAGAGCGGAAGCCCGAGATGGTCGAGCGCCTCACCACCATGACCACGGCCGCGATCTCGAGCTTCGTCACCCACCCCGACTGACCCCGAACACCGGAACGCGCCAGCCGGGTTAGCCGCGGCGCTCGATCACCCCGCCGCGTGCATCCATCTCGAATCGCAACCCCGTGATCGGTGGTTCGGCGTGGATCCAGGTTGTGCCGCGATTGCCCCCTTCGCCGAGGCGAGGAAGCACCGTCGATTGGAGGACCGCTCCTACGTGTTCCACCGAGTACACGACCGCAACATCGGTCGCCGCCCACGAGAGATCCAACGCGACGAGACGGGCCTCGATCTCGTCGAGCACGGCCTCGGCCCGCTGTTCCCCCGTCGCCGCCCAGTCAGCAGCACCGCCCACGATGCTCTCGGGCCGAAGATCAGCCTGGTCCACCAGGTCGCCGGCTCCGGCGATCACGAACGAGGGTCGGGTGTCGGTTGGCCCGATCGCCGACCGAGGCACCGTGAACGAGAAGGCGAACAGATGCTCCTCGTCGCCGCCGAGTCGAGTCGGGTGGCGAGGCGCGACATTGGTCCGCGCGACCGGATTGACGCCCTCCGCCAGCAGAATGCCCCGCGCATCGAGTTCGTTCCGGTAGTCGTCGTTGAACGAACCGAACCCGTCGAACGAGTGCGGCGCCGCACAACGCAGCTCCACGGCGCACAGCGCCTGCGACGGCCGGTTCGCGTTGGCCAAGACCTCGTCGATGCTGGCGAAACCGGCCCGCCACGGAATGGTCGAGCTCAGCGTCGTGCGCACGATCACCATGTCTTCGTCCGCCAGAACCCCGGCGGAATACGGCGGGATCCCCGGCACGTACCGATAGCCACCAGCAGGATTCGCGACGCTCGACATCACCGCACGGTACTGCTCGTCCGGGTCCTCAACGGAACGTCGCACGGCGGGAGCAAGGCCGTGCCACTCCGCGGCCACCGCATTGCTACGTTCACCGAAGACGGGCACATCGGTATCGCCCGGCCGGGAGGGCCACGACGTGACGATCAGCGACGGCAATCGACCCACGGCCGACATCGCCTTGGCAGATCTCGAAAGCGATCCGGATCCGATCCTGGCCGAGCTCCGCGCCACCAAGCCTGTTGCGTACGTCGAGTCGATGGACATGTGGCTCGTCACGCGCTGGGATGACATCGCGTACGTCGAGGCCCACCCCGACTTGTTCACCGCCGCGACCGAACCCTCGTTCCTGGCACGCGCGCTCGGGCCGAACATGCTCACGTGCGACCCACCTGCGCACACGCGACTGCAGGACATTTTCCAGCCACCGTTCAAGTCCGGTGGCCGAAGCGGCGCATTCGTCACCGAGGAGCTGCCGGCGATGGCCGATGCGCTGCTCGATCAGCTCTCGAGCGGACCGTTCGATCTCATGGAGCACTACGCCCAACCGCTGGCGGCCGGCGCCCTTGCGGTGGTGCTCGGGCTCGACGCCTCGGGCTTCGACACGATGTGGCGGTGGTGCGTCGACCTCTGCGGCGACATCGCCAACTTCGAGAACGAGCCCGAAGCCACAGCACGTGGCGCCCGCGCCAAGGAAGAGCTTGCAGCCGCGATCCAGGCGCGCATCGACAACCTCGACGATGCGGACCTCTCGGCGATCGGCGCCTTCGCACGCGCCGGAGCAACCACCGAGGAGATCGTGAACAACGTCCGGCTCATGATCTCCGGCGGCATCAATGAGCCCCGCGACGGAATCGGGCTCGTCACCTGGGTCCTGCTCAGCGACACGTCACTGCGCGCTGAGGCGGACGATCCGGCGCGACTCCGCCGACTCGTCGAGGAGGTCTTCCGCCTGCACAGCCCCGTCGGCACGGTCACCCGAATGGCGACTCGCGACGCCGAAGTCGCCGGCGTGCGGATCGCCGCCGGCGATCTTGTGTCCGGTGTCCTCCGCTCGGCGAACCTCGACGAGGACCACTGGAGCAATCCCGCCACGATCGACCTCGACCGGCGGGAAGGAACCCATGCGGCGTTCGCGCTCGGTACGCACCGGTGTCTCGGCGAGTGGCTCGGCCGCCAAGAAGTAAACGTGGGTGTCCGACGCCTGTTCGAGCGCTTCCCCGACATCGCGCTCGATACCGCCCATGACGTCGAGATTCACGGCTTCGAGTTCCGCGGCCCGAGCGCACTCTGGGTGACCACCGGCTGAGTTCGCAGCCGTCGCTGGGCCGCGCGCCCTCACTCGGTAGAGCGCTCAGTAGAAGTCAGCGGGCGGTGGTGTCGCCGCGAGTGCTTCGGCCGCGATCGCGATCGCCTCGTCGATCGCCGAATCGTCGTGGCCGGCGCTGACAAACCAATTCAGTGTGGGATGGAAGAGCGCGCCACGATGAGCGGACTCGGCCGCGAAGCGGCGGGCCACCCGCGAACGCGGGTCGTCGGCGAAGACGATCGATGGCGTGGCCGGAGGGCCGGTGTAGTCGATCCGGTGGCCGGTGCGCTCCGCCGCGCCGAGGATCCCGTCGCGCAATCGGCGAGCGGATCGATCGATCGTCGCAAAGGCGTTCTCGCGCTCGTACACGTCGACCGTCGCGATTGCGGCGCGCATGGCCACGGCTTCGAAGCAGAAGGTTGCCGTGAACCAGAGCTGACTCGCTGCCGATCGCAGTTCCTCGGTTCCAAGGAGCGCCGAGATGGCATGGCCGTTGCCGAGCGCCTTGCCGAGGCACACGAGGTCGGGCTCGACCCCGATTGCGACATGCGAACCTGCCGGATGGATCCGGAAACCATGCCGCACGTCGTCGAAGACCAGCTTCGCACCCGTGGCGGCTCGGACCTGCTCGATTGCCGCGAGGAAGTCCGGAGCCGCGGCAACCGTGGCACTGGCCATCGACTGGTCGACGGGATTCAGCACGATCGCGGCAATGTCGCTTCGACCGTCGGCGAGTTCGAGCAGTGCCGAAGCATCGTTCCAACCGCAGCGCAGCACGTCGGCGCGACCGGCCTCTGTCACGCCCGCACCGACGGGTACGAGCTCCGGCGCAAAGCCGTGGTACGCGGACTCGAACTGGATCACCTTGCTCGCTCCCGTTGCCACCCTCGCGGCTCGCAACGCCAGCGCAACCGCGTCGGAACCGTTCTTGGCTGCAACCGCCCACGCCATGTTGTCCGTTCGCTCGACCAGCCGTTCGGCGAAGTCGACGAGGACCGGTGGATACAGCGATGAGCTGTGAGCATCGGCCGCTTGCGCAGCTGCCGCGGCATCGACCTCGGGGTGGTGATAGCCGAGCAGGATCGGGCCGTTCGCGCAGAGAAAATCGATGTAGGACTTGCCGTCGACGTCGGTCACTCGGCATCCGTCGCCCGAGGCGATGAACCCCGGCAACACTCCCCGACCGGCGCTGTCGGCCGAGCGGCTGAGGTACAGTACACCACCCGGCAGGACCGCATCGGCCCGGTCCCACAGCTCGTGTCCGACAGGGCCGTCGACGGGCGGAAGGCGATCAGGTGGGTTCGTCATACTCGGATCCGTCCGGTTGCAGGCGAGTGGGCCCTGGTGACCAAGGCCCACGGTACGTGCTCAAATGGCGGTGCTCATCCGTACACGCCCCCATCGACCGCACGAGGTCCAATGGTCCAGTCCGAACACCCACGGCCCAACATCGTGCGCTCGGTTCCCGCGTCTCGCCCGCACGAGTCGATCTTCGCCGCCACCGAGGCGTCATGAGCTTTCCCAACTCCGATCTGGGAACCTGGATTCGCCGTTTGCGGGATCCCGATGCCGAGGCCTCACTCAAGGATCGCCTTGACGAGATCGACCGCGACGCGCTCGACAGCGCGGTGGGCTTCGCGGCCGAGCACACACGCCGCTACATCGCGACCGACGGGAAGGACGACGGCTGGGACGGTCCACGTCCGATCCTGATCCTGTACACAGTCGGGCGTCGCAGCGGACAGCTCCGACGCAATCCGCTGTTGTTCTTCGAGCACGACGGCGTCCGTCATGTCATCGGTTCGAACGGCGGTGCGGCCGAACATCCGCTCTGGTATGGGAACCTCCTTGCCGAGCCACGGGTCCACGTCCGTGTCGGTGCTGAGGTGTTGGCGGTGACCGCCCGAACGCGCGATCGCGCCGAGCGAGCCGAACTATGGCCACACCTCATCGCGTCGTATCCGATGTTCGGCGACTACCAGGCGGCGACCGATCGTCCGATTCCCGTCGTCGGACTCGACCCCGATTGACCCACGAGCTCCGACGCACCGCTTGGACCGGCCGCTCCGTACGCTGCGGGTGATGGAGTCGCTCGACATCGTCCTCGCCACCTGCACCACCTGGCCCGACGTGAGCGTGAGCGATCGGTGCTTGGCCGATGAGCTCACCGAACGCGGCCACTCGGTCCGCGGTGTCCCGTGGAACGATGCACCGATCGGCGACTTCACCACCGCAGATCTGGTGGTGCTGCGTTCGAACTGGGACTTCCACCACGATCTCGACGGCTTTGGGTCGTGGCTCGATGACCTCGAAGCCGCCGACGTCGCGCTCCACAATCCAGTCAGCCTGGTGCGGGACCATCTCGACAAGACCTACATCGAGCGACTTCGCGACGCGGGCGTGCGAACACCACGCACATTGCTCGTCGAGGAGTTCGACCCCGAGCTGGTTGCCGACTGGATGACGGCCAACGATCTCGACCGGGTGGTCGTCAAACCCGTGTGGGGTGCGAGTGGCCACGGCGTCGACCTGCTCGATGCGACCGACCTCGGTATGGCCGCCGAGCAGTGGGCGGCGGACGAGGATCGGCGCCCAATGCTGGTTCAGCAGTTCGTACCGCAGATCCGCAACGGCGAGCTAGCGCTCGTGTTCTTCGGCACGGAGTATTCGCACTCGCTGATCCGCCGACCGGCAAGTGATGACTTCCGGGTCAACACTCAGTACGGCGGCACGATGGAGCTCCACGAATCGGTCCACGCGAACACGATCGACTTCGCCGCCGACGTCTTGGCGACACTGCCCGGTCCGATCACCTATGCCCGTATCGACGTCGTCTCCGACGGACACGAGCACGTGCTGATGGAAGTCGAGATCAACGAGCCGGCAATCGGGCTGCACCTTGCGCCGGGTTCGGCCGCGCGCTTCGCCAACGCGCTCCTCAGTTCGTCGGACGTTGGATGATCGGCTGCTCGATCCGACGACCGACACTCGCCGCCGCGTAACCGGTTACAACGATGGCAAGGCCGGGCATGAGTGGTACCCACGGGTGCCGCTCGAGCTCGTCGACGCCACGGGCCAACATCGCGCCCCATTCCGCGGTCGGCGGCTGCGGTCCGAGGCCGAGGAACGACAAGCCACTGAGCAGCAGGAGCTTGCCGGGAAAGCGCAGGAACGCGTGGGCGATCAGCGGCCGTGCCGCGTTCGGAAGGAGGGTGTAGGTGATCAAACGTCCCGGCCCGACGCCGGTCATCTGCGCGGCGACCACATAGTCCGACGCCATCAACCGGCCCACGATCTCGAAGGAGAGCCGTGCAAACGGCAGCCATCCGGCGGCGATGACGGCAACCATCAAGGCCGTCAGGTTCGTCCCGAGAATCGAGACGGCGATCAAGGCGACGACGATCTCCGGTACCGCCACGATCGAGTCAGTGGCGAGCATCAGGGCGGTTCCCGCGGACCCTCCCCGCCATGCGGCCAACGTTCCGAGCAGGGTCCCGATGATTGCCGTAGCGATCAGCGCGATCGTCGCCGCGCCGATGGTGATGAACGCTCCGGCGATGATGCGGGTCAACAGGTCGCGGCCGAGTTCGTCGGTTCCGAGTGGGGTGTCGAAGGACGGGCGGGCGAACCGGTTGCCGAGATCGATGGCGTTGGGGTCGTGGGTGAACCACCACCACACCAGAAACGTGACGACGACCGTCACGGGGACGAGCGCAAGCCATCGGTCTACCAGCCAGGCCCTCATGAGATCCGGGCCCTCATCGCTCACGCTCCGGCGGGCTGAGCAGTCGTGACAGCGCATCGCTCAGCAGGCCGACCAGGATGCCGACCGTGACCGCGACGAGTAGCCCCGCCTGGAACATCGGCACGTCCGACGCCTTGACCGCGTCGTGCAACAGGCGCCCGAGTCCGGGGATCCCGAGGATCACTTCGGCGATCACTGCCCCACCGAGTAACCCTGCGACGAAGAGTGAACCCAGCGTGAGCACGCCGACGAGCGAGACCCGGGTGGCGTGGAGCCACACGACCCGACGCCGGCGTAGCCCCTTCGCCAGCGCGGTGCGGATGTAGGGCTGCTCCAGCGTGTCGAGCATCTCCGATCGCACGACCTGGGAGAAGAGCGCGATCGGTCCAATCGCGAGAGCCGTCACGGGCAGAACGAGGTGTTTCGCCGTGCCCCACCCACTCGTCGGCACCAGTCCCAGCCGGAGCGCCACGACGTACACAAGCAATGGCGTCAACACGTGAATGGGCACGGCGACCAGTACGCGCGAAAACGCAGTGATCACGCGATCCGGCCAGCGGTTCTCGTTGGCCGCCGCGACCACGCCGAGAACCGACGCGATCGCGACCGCCAGGCCGATGGCGAGACCCACGATCGTTCCGGAAACGACCGTGGCCCTCCACACCTGTGGCGCTACGGGGGTTCGCGAGATCGTCGAGTCGCCGAAATCACCGGTGACGACGTCGCCCAAGTACCGGCCGTAGCGCTGAAGAAGTGGGTCGTCGAGGCCGAGCTCCTCCGAGATCGCGTCCAACGTTTCCTGATCGGGGACTGCTTCCTCGGACCGCGCATACAGCGTGGCCCGAGCCTGGTCGACCCCTTGAAACTCCGGAAGCAGGAACGCGAAGAACGAGAACGCCAGCAACACGACTGGCGCACTCAGGAGACGCCCGAGCCTCGACGACCGCACGGGGGGATCAGCCGAGCGAGACCTGCGAGGTCAGCAGGGTCAGCTCGAACGGGTCGATCACCAGTCCCTGGACATCGGTCCGGGCGGCGTAGCGGGCACGGTCGTGGACCAGCGGCACGCCGACGTACTCGTCGGCCAACAACTGGGCGGCCTGACCGAACAGCGCCTGGCGGTCCTCGGGTGTGATCGCTCCACTCATCTCGGCGACGATCGCATCGAACGCCTCGTTGCAGTAGCGGTTCAGGTTGTAGCCGCCTTCGCAGGTGAAGTCACTGGTGAACACCGCAGCCGCGTCGGCCATGTCGAAGTAGTAGCCACGCGACAACAGGAACAGGTCGTGTTCGTTGTTGAACGTGCGCTCCTCGAGCGGACCGTACTCGCCGACCTCGAGGCTCACGTCGAAGCCGACCGCCTGGAGCTGGGCCTGGGCGACGGTGGCGATGTCCGCGAGCTCGGGACGGCTGCCGTAGGTCCACAGCTGGATCGAGCGATCGTCGGGATCGATCTGCTCGACGAGTGCAGCGGCCTGCTCGATGGCGTCGGCCGGGTCCGGGTCACTCTGCGGGGCCCAGGCATTCTCGGTACCGAAATAGCCGAACGCCGGTGCGAACTGGCCTTCGAGCAGGCCGTCCGCGAGGGCGACCTGATCGATGGCGAGACTCACGGCCTGGCGAACCGCGGGATCGGCGAGCGAGCCTTCGGCCGTGTTCGCGTACAGCGATGCGGTGCGAGGAAGGCTGAAGCGAATCAGCTCGATGTCGGGATCCTCGCCGACTGCGTCGAGGTCGGCGAGGGCGATGCCATCGGCGACATCGATCTCATCGGCGCGGATCGCTGCGGCACGGGAACCGGCATCGGGCAAGAACCGGAAGACCGCGCCATCGAGCTGGGCAACATCGCCCCAGTACGCGTCGAAACGCTCGACCGTCAGTGAGTCGGCCGGCGTGAAGTCGGTGATGGCGAACGGCCCGGTGCCCCACGCGTCGGGCGGCGTCGAGTCGTAGGCGGCCGGGGCGAGGATGCCCATCGACCGGCTGGACAGGCGCAGCGGCAGAATCGGGTCGGGATCCGACGTGATCACGCGAACGGTCAGGTCGTCGACGATCTCGGTCGAGAGTGCGAGGCCGCCGAGGCTCCGCGGGGGCGACGCCACGTTGGTGATGTAGGCAAGCGCAGTCTCGACGGCGCCGGCGTCGAACGCCGAGCCGTCGTGGAACGTCACGCCCGAACGAAGGACGAATTCCCAGGTGATGTCGTCGATGCGCTCCCATGACTCGGCGAGTGCGGGGACCGGCTGGCCAGAAGCGGCGGAGCGGACGAGCCCTTCGACAACGCCAGCCTTGACCAGCACCGAGGCATCGTCGGACTCGATGGCGAGACCCGAGTCGGGGCCGAACTGGAGACCGACGCGCAGGATCGAGGGCTCACCGGAGTCGGCTGCTGCCGTTGCTGCTCCCTCGTCGTCGCTGTGCTCGTCCTCGTCGCGGTGTTCTTCGTCCTCGTGCTCGTCCTCGTCGTCGTGCTCGTGGTCCTTCTCTTCGTCGTCGTGGTCATGACCGTCTTCGTCGTCATGTTCCTCGTCGTCGCTGTGGTCGTCTTCCTCAGCGGAGGACGACTCCGACGAGCTCGACGAACTCGACGCCGACTCGCTTGCGGCTTCGGAAGCGCTGTCACTTGCGTCACTCGCCGCGTCGTCGCCCTCGGAGCCGCCGCACGCGGCGGCAAGCAGTGCGAGCGCGGCGAGCAGCGCCAGCAGTCGCATGATGGATCGTTGCATGATTGGGGGTCCCTCCTGATGGGGTTGTTGTGTTCGGGACAAGGCGGTTCGTGCCGCGGTGTGGCTACACCGGGCGAACCACCCCGTCGACGACTTCGAAGATGCGATCGCTCTCGCGCTCGATCAGGGCGCGCTCGTGGGAGATCAGGAGATAGAGCGCGCTGGTCTCCACCTGCTGTTCGGCCAGGATCGCCATGATCTCGTCGCGGATCGACCAATCGAGCGCCGAGACCGGTTCATCGAGCACGACGACCTGCGGGCGTCGGATCAAGGCCCGAGCGATGCCGACGCGTTGGCATTGTCCGCCGGAGAGCGCCGTCGGCACGCGGGTGATTTGGCCGTCGTCGAGCCCGACGTCGTGGAGCAGTCGTCGCGCTCGACCCTCGGCCTCGTCGCCGGATCGCCCAGCGGCAATCAGCGGCTCGGCGACCTGGGCAAGTGGTGTACGCCGGGGATTGAGTGAACCGAAGGGGTCCTGAAACACGTACTGCACGAGGTCGGCCCGCTCGTTGCGGTCGACCCGTCCAGGACCCGTGATCGGCCGCCCGGCAATGTGAACCGAGCCCGCCGTCGGCGTCAGCATGCCGGCGACGATCTGGGCCAACGTGGTCTTCCCGGCGCCGGATCGGCCGACGAGCCCGATCGTGGTTCGAGGATCAGCCGAGATCGTGACGTCGCGCAGCACCGGGACATCGGCTCGTCGACGCCATCCACGGGCGCGGTAGGACTTGCCGACGTCTCGGATCTCGAGGACCGCCGTCTCGGCCGAATCCGCCGGCTCGCCTTGGGCCTTGCGTGCCGCGACCCTTGTGCTGACGAGTCGGCCGGGTGCGGCAGTACTCGCCACCCCATCGACGATCGTCGTCACGCGGTCCGCGACGTCGTCGACGACGGTCCGGTCGTGGGTGATGAGCAGGACGCCCAGGCGGTCGCGTGAAACCCGGGCTCGAATCAGCTCGAGGATGCGTTCCTGTGTGTCGGCATCGAGCGACGTGGTCGGCTCGTCGGCGATCAGGACCGACGGCCGGTTGACCAGCGCGATCGCGATCGCCACCCGCTGGCACATCCCGCCCGAGAGCTCAGCCGGATAGGCGCGGGCGACGCGCTCGGGGTGCGGCAGGTCGACGGCCGCCAGCTCGTCGAGCACGTGGGACCGAGCCTCGGAACGGGACAGCGGTCGGTGCCGACGCATCGCCTCGATGAGCTGTTGTTCCACTCGGAATGCCGGATGGAGGCACCCGAGTGCGTTCTGTCCGACGTAACCAACCCGACGGCCACGAATCGAACTCCAAGTCCGTTCGTCGACACCGAGGAGGTTGTCGTCCACGCCGTGGATACGGACGACGCCCGACGTGCGCGCGCCGCTTGGCAACAGGCCAACGGCGGCCAGCGAGGTGAGCGTCTTCCCGCTCCCGGAATCCCCGACCAGGCAGTGGATCGAGCCGGACGCAACGTTGAACGACACATCGCGTACCTGTGTGTCGCCGCCGATGGCAACTTCGAGGTCCTCGATGGAGAGGCACGGATCGACGGAACCGACGACTGCGGTCGCGGACGCGCGCGACGACGAAGTGGTGCCCTCTCTCACAGCACGCCACTCTAATCAGGAGTGATTCTCATTCTCTACTTCAGAAGCCCAATCATCGCTCTGGTCGCATGACCGCTCGGCGACGGATACAACTCCCCGAGGCCATGCGCCCGACGAGTTCACGTCCGCACCCCACACCCCGCAGGAGTTGCCATGAAGATCGAGGCTGCGGTGCTGCGGGCGACCAACACGCCGCTCTCGGTCGAACCGCTCGAACTGGCATCGCCCGGCGCCGGCGAAGTGCTGGTCGAGATGAAGGCCTCGGGCGTGTGCCACAGCGACTGGCACGTCGTCACGGGCGACTCGGTCGTCGATCTGCCCGTCGTGCTCGGCCACGAGGGATCGGGCGTGGTCGCCGAGCTCGGCCCTGGTGTCGACGACCTGGCCGTCGGTGACCACGTGGCGCTGAGCTGGATCCCATTCTGCGACGACTGCCGTGCCTGCGAACACGGCCACACCCACCTCTGCCAGACCTACCTCCCCTCGCTGTGGTCCGGCACGATGCTCGACGGCACCCGCCGACTCGCCGACGCCGCGGGCGATCCCGTCCACCACCTGAGCGCCATCTCGACCTGGGCCACGCACTCGGTGGTGCCCGCGGTGAGCTGCGTGAAGATGCCCGACGTTCCCTATGAGATTTCCGCCCTGATCGGCTGCGGCGTCACCACTGGAGTCGGCGCCGCGCTGAACAAGGCGAAGATCCAACCCGGTTCGTCGGTCGCGGTCTACGGCGCGGGCGGTGTCGGCCTGTCGATCGTGATGGGTGCGGTGCTCTCGGGCGCATCGACGATCATCGTCATCGACCTCAACGCCGACAAGGAGGCCCTCGCCCGAAGCTTCGGCGCCACGCACTTCGTCGTCACTGGAGACGGCATCGATCCGGTCGTTGCGGTGCGGGAGATCACCGACGGGATTGGCACCGACTATGCCTTCGATGCGGTTGGGCACACCGGGATCGAGACCCAGCTGATCGCCACGATCGCTCAGTTCGGGACCGCGGTGATGGTCGGCTTCCCGAAGTCCGGTTCGACCTTCGACATCGACCCCGCACACATCATCCGCGACGAGAAGGTCCTGACCGGATCGATCTTCGGCTCGGCGCACACCCATCGCGACTTCGTGCGATACGCCGAGCTCTACGCCGAGGGTCGATTGCCGCTCGATCGGCTGGTCACGGGGCGCTACGACCTCGCCCAGATCAACGATGCGTGCGAAGCGATGCTCACCGGCATGACGGGCCGCGGAGTCCTGGTCTTCTGAGCACTCGCTCGCCGAGGCAGCGAGCGGTTCGACGACCTAACGTCGAGCGAACGCAGCACGGAGAAGCTTCCGGGTGGAACAGGGGCGACGGCGATGGAACTGATCGAGGCGGCGACGATCGCGCAGCGGCACACCGGAGGCATCCCTGATCTCGCGTGGTCCACCGGCCCGATCTCGTACGAGTACCACTTCGGCGGACGCGAACTCTTCGACCGCATCGTCACCAGCTCATGGCTACTCGACGGCAGTCTCTTCGGATCCGACACGACCACCCTGGCCGTCGACGGCGACGACTTGCTCGGGATGGAGATCGGCATGCCCGGAGCGGAGTTCGCCGAACGCAAGACCGGGCTTGCTCCCGTCTGGAAGGAACTCATCGGCTCGGGTGAGCTCGACCGAACGACGATGCGCGGTGTCATCGAGCGGTCGGCGAAGGCCAGTTGGCTCAACCCGGTCGTACATGCCGATACGTATTACATCCACGCCTTGGCGGTCACACCGCAAGCCCAGGGCAGCGGCATCGGCTATCGACTCATCCAGAACGCCATCGCCTCTGCGACCGAAGCAGGCTTTGCGAAGCTCCAACTCGACGTGCTGTCCGACAATCCGGCGGTCGCCTTCTACGAGTCGGTCGGCCTGGAACTGCTGGCCGAGACCCGAGCGCCGGAGCCGATGGCGTTCGGGGTTCCGCCCGAGTACCGCATGGGCATGACGCTCTGAACACCGCGCGGGAGCGCCGCGTCCGGCCGGCTCAGTGATCCAGGTGGTCGAGAATCAGGCGGTTCACCAGATCGGGCCGTTCCAGATGCGCGAAGTGGCCGACTCCGGCGATTCGCTCCACCCGAACCCCGGCGGGGAAGTCGGCGTCGTCGAAGACGATGTCATAGAGGCGAGTGTCGATGCAGCCGTCGTCGGCGCCCGTGATGGCCAGCGTGCGAACCGGCACGGTCGTGGGCGCGTCGACCTCGGTCTCCGTCAAGCCGAGCATCGCGCGGGGCGACGCGTTCTGGCGGTAGTAGGCCAGCATCGCCTGCTTCACGCCAGGCGCCGCGAAGGTGTCGCGCAGGTCGGCCCACTGCTCATCGGAGAGTGTGTAGCCGGGTGACCAGGTACGCCAGAGGCGACGCACGAGCGCCCAGTCGTCACGTTCGACGACATAGTCGGCGATGCCACGGAGCTGGAAGAACACCATGTACCACGACCGCAGGAACTGACGCGGAACGCGTCGGATCCCCTCGTCGAGCCGGGCTGCATGCGGGACGGCGATCGTGGTGAGCGACGCAAACCGCTCTGGCGCCAGTGCGCCGGCGACGTACGCGATCGCCGCACCCCAGTCATGCCCGACCAGGTGCGCACGCTCGGCGCCCAGATCGTCGAGCCATGCGATCACGTCGCGTCCGAGCGTGCCGAGTGAATAGTCCGCGTCGGGATCGAGCGACGACGGTTCGTATCCCCGCAACGTCGGCGCAACGACCCGATAGCCGGCCTCGGCGAACGCCGGCAGTTGCTTGCGGAACGTGTTGGCGTTGTCCGGGAACCCATGGAGACACAGGACGACCTCGCCGTCAGGATTGTCGTCAAAGCCGGCGCGCAACATGCTGAATCGGAGCGGCCCGATCTCGAGCGGGCGACCGGCGTTCACTCCGCACCAGTCGATCGTCCACACTCCTCGGCGATCGCAGCGAGGGTCGCTTCCATCGTCTCGGTATTGCGCTTGACCCGGTCGGCGATCTCGGGGAGCAGCTTGGCGCCGTAGGCCTTCAGGTCGTCGGGCCGCATGTCCTCGGCGGTTTGCACGAGCACGACCGTGTCATCGCCGGTGTCGCCGCCCGATCCGCCGCCTTCGATCGCGAAGCCCCAACGAGTGAGGGGCCCCGAGCCGAAGCGCTCCGCGGCCCGACCGGTGACCCGGACCTCCCAGGCGAGACGCTCACCCGGCACCCACTCGCAGATCGTCGCCTGGTTCGACCACTCGACCTCGCCGTAGCGGTTGTAGCCGGTGAAGGTGGCGCCGAGCCCCGGCGACTGGCCTTCGTTCCATTCGCACCGGTAGGTCTCGGCGGACCACTCCCCCATGCGCGTGATGTCGGACACGACACCCCAGACCATCTCGGCGCTGGCATGAATCTCTCGACGTACCTCGACAACCACAGAACAACCTCCGCTCCCAACCACTCCAGACAAGCGCCTCGGCAGCGGTTGAGCAAGCAAAGGTGCGGAGCGACTGGGTCTGCGGTCGATTGAGAATGATTATCGGATCGCGGGGTCACCCTAAGCTGCGCGCATGCCAGCAGACGGACCAGTCATCGTCACCGGCGCCTCGACGGGCATCGGCGGCGCAACCACCAAACGACTCCTCGACGCAGGTCGCGAGGTCATCTCCCTCGACGTCAAGGACGCGCCGCCGGGTGTGACGGCCCATCACCACTGCGACCTCTCCAACCCCGCCGCGATCGACGAAGTCGTCGCACAACTCGACGGCACCTACGCGTCACTGATGAACATCGCGGGGGTGCCGGGAACGGTCCCGGGCGAGGTCGTCCTGGCGGTCAACACCCTTGGACTCCGCCACCTGACCGAGGCGCTGTGGGATCGCATCGCCGACGGTGGCACCGTCGTCAACGTCGCGTCGATCGCCGGGAACCAATGGAAGCGTCGTTACGACAAGCACAACGAGCTCCTCGACACCGCAGACTTCGCCGCCGGTGCCGAATGGTGGGCCGCGAACGGCGACACCTGCGGAACCGATCCGTACACGTTTTCCAAGGAGGCCGTGGTCGTCTACACGATGCGTCTGGCGGGCCGCGGGCTGCAGCGTGGCATCCAGGTCAATGACGTCGGCCCCGGCCCCGTGGAGACCCCGATCTTCCCGGACTTCACCGATCAGGTCGGCGCCGAACAGATGGAGTGGATCCACGACCAGATCGGTCGCCATGCACAACCCGACGACATCGCACAGGTACTTACCTGGTTGGCCATCGGCGAGCACGACTGGCTCAACGGTCAGCACCTCGTCGTCGATGGCGGCTTCACCTCGGGCCTGAGCTCGCACTGGATAGACCGGACGACGAGCCCCCGCTAGGGCGTTCGAGCCGCCAATCTGGCGCACATCACTTGCGCCCACCCCGGTCCGACGGCGGTGTACCGGTTCCCCCGAAGACGATCGTGTCGGCCATGATGCAACGGTGACCTCCGAGAGCCCGGTGACCGTGCCCGCCGGGGTCGAGTCACATGCCCGAGCCACGCTGGCGGTCGCCGCCCTCGCGGCCCTTGCGACCTACCTCGACACGACGATCCTCTTCGTCGCGTTTCCGGACATCACCGCGTCGTTCGACGACGCATCCCCTTCGACGTTGTCGTGGGTCCTCAACGCCTACACGATCGCCTTCGCCGCGCTGCTCGTGCCCGCCGGCAAGCTCGCAGACCGGCTCGGTCACCGACGCGTGTTCCTCACCGGGTCGGCGGTGTTCACCGCTGCCTCGATGGCATGTGGTTTCGCCCCATCGGTCGGGCTGCTGATCGTCGCCCGTGTTGCCCAGGGCGTCGGTGCGGCGATTCTGATCCCGGCATCGCTCGCATTGGTCATGGCGGCGTTTCCCCGCGAGCGGATCCCATTGGTCGTCGCCATCTGGGGCGCGATCGGCGCGTTCTCGGCCGCACTCGGACCATCGCTCGGCGCGTTGATCGTCGACGGCTTGGGCTGGCGCTGGGCCTTCTACCTGAACCTGCCGATCGGGATCGTCACGCTCATTGCGGGCGCCCGGCTGCTGTCGGAACATCGAAGCGAGTCCGTCCGTCTTCCCTCACCCGTGGGCGTCGCCCTCGTCGCATCGGCTGCGTCGGCCCTCGTCTACGGCGTTGTCGAGTCGGACACACACGGGTGGCTCAGCGGCCGGACCGCCATCGTGCTGTCGATCGGCTTCGCGTTGCTCGGCACCTTCATCGTCCATCAACGACGCACACCGGCTCCCACGCTCGATCTCGACCTGTTCCGGCTCCGGAACTTCCGGTGGGGCAACGTCGGCATGCTGAGCTTCTCGGCCGGATTCTCCGCGATGTTCTTCGGCTTGATCCTGTTCATGGTCGAGGTCTGGAATTGGTCGGTCCTCCAAGCTGGTTTCGCCATCGCCCCGGGACCGCTGGTCGCAGCACTACTCGCCCCCTACTTCGGAAGCCTTGCCGGACGGATCGGCCAACGGCCGATCGTCATCGGTGGCGGGGTGCTCTTTGCCGTTGCTGGCTTGTACCGGCTCGCATTCCTCACCGAGGAGGTCGACTACCTCGTCGACTTCGTCGTACCGCTCGCCATGGTGTCGGTGTCCATCCCGATGGTGTTCCCTCAGGTCACCAGCGCTGCAGCCCAAGCTCTGCCGCCGCACCAGGTCGGGGTGGGCGGGGGCACGACCCAGGCGATCCGGCAGTTCGGCGGCTCGTTCGGCGTTGCGGTCGCCATCGCCCTGGTCGGCACGACGTCCGGACTCGTCGACGCTCTGGCCGGATTCGATCGCGTGTGGTGGTTCACGATCGGCGCCGGTGCGTTGACCGCCCTCGGCGGACTTCCACTCGACACACCTCGGGCCACCGATCGCTAACCGCGCGACCATGGTTGG
Source organism: Actinomycetota bacterium (assembly GCA_039028435.1). Classification (GTDB taxonomy): domain Bacteria; phylum Actinomycetota; class Acidimicrobiia; order Acidimicrobiales; family UBA10347; genus UBA10347. The sequence continues at coordinate 374,551 of JBCCIC010000001.1, forward strand.
AGGACGCACTCGCCGGCGCCGACGGGACCGAGAACAATGAGCAGCACTCCAACGATCACCACCTTCGAGGCCGACGCAGACTTCGACGCGGTGATCGCCGAACTCGAATCCAACGGCTGCGCAATCGTCGAGCGACGGGCAAACGCGCCAATGGTCGACCAACTTCGAGCCGAACTCCAGCCGTACCTCGATGAAGCACCGCTCGGCGCGACCGACTTCGCTGGGCGCACGTCCAGGCGTCGCAACGGGCTCGTCGCCAAGTCCAAGGCGTGCCAAGAACTGGCAATCGATCCACTCGTGCTGTCGGTGTGCGAGGGCGTGCTGGGGCCGAACTGTGTGAACTTCCGGCTGCACGTCACCGTGTTGATCGAGCTCATGCCTGGCGAGGTCCGCCAGCGCATGCACCGCGACGGCGACATCTACCCGCTCCGACACCCTGCGCCGCCCACAACCCTGTCGTCGTTCTGGGCCTACACCGACTTCACCGAGGAGAACGGAGCGACCCTCATCGCACCCGGCTCACACCGCTGGGCCCACGACCGTCAACCGACCGAAGGCGAGTTGGTCCAGGCGGTGATGCCGGCCGGGTCGGTCCTGCTGTACACGAGCAGTGTGTGGCACGGCAGCGAGGCCAACCGCTCCAGCGACGTTCGCACCGGCTTGGCGCTGCACTACAACCTCGGCTGGCTTCGCCAGGAGGAGAACCAGGTGCTCTCGGCGCCACCCAAGGTCGCCAAGCACTTCCCCGAGCGACTGCAACGTCTGATCGGCTACGACCTCGGCGGGCCGTATCTGGGCTTTGTCGAAGAAGGCAATCCGATCCGTTTGCTCAGCGACGAACAAGACGGCGACTACGCGCGAACCGAGCCCGCGCTCGAGCAGCGGCGCGCCGAACTCCGGCCGCTGCGGTTCGGCGACGTGGACGACCGAAGCGCGTGATCAGCGAGGGAAGGCGGCGCGGATCTCTTCGCGGGTGTCGGCACTGGCCAGGCAGTCGACCATCGTGAGCGCCATGGTGAGCGCGCCGTCGATGACGGCACGGTCGCCCTCCTCGCCTCCGGCATAGACCTCGAAGTCCGGCGTGTGAATGGCCGTTCCCTCGGGCGCCGCCTTGACCATCGGATGGATGGACGGGACCGAGTAGCTGACGTTGCCCATGTCGGTCGAACCGACGACCATCTTGCCCTCTTCCTCGGGCAGCGGGTGACGTCCGACGTCCATGGCGTTCTGGACATAGAGGTCGAGCAGCGGGTGGTTGTCGAGCATGTCGTAGAACGGCGGATCGATCCACTCGGAGTGCATCTCGCAGCCAGAAGCATCCGCGCCTCCCTGCAGGCATCGGTGCACGCGTTCTTTGAGCGTCTCGAGGCTCGACATGTTGCCGCTACGGACGTACCACTCGGTCGCCGCCTTGGACGGCACGATGTTCGGCTTGTCGCCACCGTCGGTGAAGATGCCGTGGATCCGTTCCTCGGGACGAATGTGCTGGCGCAGCGCGGCGACGGCGTTGTAGCCGAGCACTGCCGCGTCGAGAGCATTGAGACCCTTCTCCGGTGCAGCCGCAGCGTGAGCGGAGCGCCCGGTGTAGTTGGCGTGCAACTGCTGGATCGCAATCGTGTGCATCGTGGTGAGGTCGCGATCGGCCGGGTGCACCATCAAGGCCAGGTCGATGTCGTCGAACGCGCCGCGGCGGATCATGAACTCCTTGCCGCCACCGCCTTCCTCGGCGGGCGTGCCGAGGATGGCGACCTTGCCACCGAGCGCCTCGGCGACCTTGGCGACGGCGATGCCGGCTCCGAGTCCGGCCGAGCCGATGATGTTGTGGCCGCAGGCATGGCCGATGCCAGGCAGGGCGTCGTACTCGCACAGCACGGCCACCGTCGGTCCATCGGCCGCTCCGACCCGCGCATCGAAGGCCGTCGGCATGTCATAGGCGCCGCGGTCGACGTCGATGCCGTTGTCCTCGAGCACACCGGTCAGCGCCTCGTGGGCGAAGTGTTCCTCGAAGTTCAGCTCCGGATGGGCATGAATCTCGTGCGAAAGCTCGAGCAGTGCCGGCGTGAGCCGATCGATCTCCGCTCGAACGATGTCCTTGGCCTCGGCGACGTCCATGGCGCCAGGTTACCGGTCCGGCACCGAGCCATTCGGGCCGTGCCGCCGCGCGGGCTAGGGGGCGTGGTCGGCAAGCGCCTCGATGGTCTCCAGAATCCGGTCTCGGCGAGCCACCGCTTCGACGAAGAACGCCAGACGACTCGCACCGGTTTCCCGCCGGAAGTCGGCGATCTGGCGGTGCACTTCGTCGACGGTTCCGACGATCGCGCCTCGGGCGACGTACCGGGCCATCTCGTCGCGGTCGGACGTTCCGGTTCCGTGACCACGGCGATTCTGATCGGCGTGCGGAACATGCGGCCAGTTGCCGCCCTCGAACGACCGCGTCAACTCCTCGGTGAGTTCGGCGCGGGCCGCTTCCTCGTCGTCGGCGACGACGACGATCAGCGTGTGGAGATGTGCCACGTCCCTCGCGTCCGGGTTGGCCTGGGCGTACATCGCCTCGAGTTCCACGCGTTGCTTGATCGGCGAGGCGAAGTAGTGCTGCAGCGGCAAGCGGTTCGTCGCCGCGAACTCGATGGCGTCGGCCGACCGGGTTGCAATGAACAGCGGCGGATGTGGCTGCGTGCGCGGGGGTGGCTCCAAGACGCTCGGCCCGGTCGTGTGATGCGGCTGAGCGAGATCGCGGTTGGTCCATGCCTGCAGAATCGCCTCGGCGGAACGAGCCGGCTCACCGGCCCATCGCTCGACATCGACGTCGAGTACCTCGTAGTCCTTCAGATACCCGCCACGCCCGATGCCGAGATCGAAGCGCCCGCCACTCATCTGATCGAGGAGCGCTGCGCGCTCGGCCAGCTCGATCGGGTGATACAGCGGCGACAGCGTCACCGCAGTGCCTACGCGGAGCCTCTCCGTTCGTCCGAGCAGGAACGCTGCCGCGGTGAGCGCGCTCGGATTGATCCCGAACGGAATGAAGTGGTGCTCGCTGAGCCACAGGTCGTGGAGACCCGCTCGCTCCGCCACCTGAGCCTGCTCGAGGGTCAACGCGACGACCTCGTCGGCCGTGTCCGCGATGTTCCGTCCCATGTTGAGGAACAGGCCGAACGATGCCGGTCGAGCCTGCGGCTCGGGCGGAACGGTGTCGCCGGTGGTGGCGGTCATGATCGAACCGAAGCCACCGCAGCGGCCAGATCATCGACGAACCGGATGAGCCCACTGGCACCGGGATAACCGAGGCGGTCGAGCACGACCACGGTGTCGGACTGCGCAGCCGGCAGGGTTGCCCAGATCGAGGAGTTCCGTACGGTTTCGAGGGCATCGTCTTCGCCCTCGAGCCCCTGGCTCGTCTGCAGCATGAGGATGACCTCGCCGTCCAACAGCGTCAGCTGTTCCTCGGTGATGGCGATGCGACCAACCGCATCGGTCCCATCGACGTCGCTCGGAATGATCTCGGCTCCGGCCTCGACGGCCATCGCCACCAGGCGGTGTTGATCGCTCGTGTACATGCGGATGAAGGGACCGGGCAGCACGGCCATGATCGACAGCGAGAGACCATCGAGGGTCTCTGCGGCGGTCGCCAGGCGATCCTCGACCTGGGCCTCGAACTCGGCGAACTCCTCGGAGGTACCGAACGCCTCTGCCGTTGCCTGGATCTGCTCGCGCCAGTCACTCCCCTTCTCGCCGATGACGACGGCGGGAGCGATCCCGGCAACGACCTCGTAGTCGACGAAGTCGAGCAGTCCCGGATACATCACGAGCAGGTCCGGTTGGAGCGAGGCAACGTATTCGAGATTCAAGCTGATGGTCTCGAGGACCTCGATCCCCTCGGTCAGTTCCGGATCGATGCCGGGAAACCGCTCGGCGTTGTTCGAGCTCGACGCGATTGGTTTGACGCCGAGGGCCAGTAGGTCGGCCAGCAGGAACTCCTCGCCGAGCGCCACCACGCGCTGCGGGTTCGCTGGCACCTCGGTGACCCCGAACGCATGCTCGACGATGCGAGGCCCAACGGGTTCGGGGGTCGACGTCGGCTCGGGTTCGGGAGTGGGAGTCGATGACGGTGACGGTGACGACTCGGGTTGCGACGCCGACGACTCGTCCGCATCAGCTCCGTCGCCATCATCATCGCTGTCTGCATCGTTACCACCGCCTTCGTCATCATCGCTGAGGGCAGTTCCGAGGTCACCGCCATCAGCACCACCAGACTCCGCGGTATCGGCTGCTGCGTCGGCGGACGTCGCTTCGCCCGCGTTGGTCGACGACGTCGCCGAGCCCGACGAGCAGGCCGACGCGAAGGCGACTACGGCAAGGGTGCAGACCACTAGGCGGAGCGTGACGCGGAGACGAAGAAACGGGCTCACGGGATCAGCCTACGCCCTTCACCTGTTACTGTTAAGTCTTCTTAATACGATCTGATAAGTTGCTTGGTCCAGCAAGGCCAACCCGCCTTGGCCGCGATAGAGGAGACAAGCCTGATGGCCACCATTGCGATCATCGGCGACGGACCCGGCGGGCTGAGCGCATCACTGTTTCTCGGCCGCGGCGGCCACGACGTGCAGGTCTACGGCCGGGACGAAACGGCGATGCACTACGCCCATCTGCGGAACTACCTCGGAATTGCCGAGGTACACGGCACCGACTTCCAGGAAGACGCTCGAGCCCAGGTGCAGGCGGTCGGTGTGACGCTCAACGACGCAACCGTCACCGAGGTCGCCGCCGGCGACGACGGTTTCACCGTGTCGACGGCAACCGGATCGACCACGGCCGACTATCTGATCCTGAGCGAGGGTCAGAAGTCACCGCTCGCCGCATCACTCGGCCTGGCCACCAACGACGACGGTGTCCAGGTCGACCGAAACGGACGGTCCTCCATGGACCGCGTCTATGTCGTCGGCCGCAGCGCTCGTCCTCGTCGAAGCCACGCCATCATCTCGGCAGGCGATGGCGCAGCCGCTGCGGTCGACATCCTCTCCACCATCGAACGCAAGAACGTCCAAGACTGGGACTCCGGCTGAGCCTACGGGCGTGGCAGCCCATCGCTGCTGGCTCAGAACAGCCCGGTCGAGACGACTTCTTCGACCGAGGCGGCCAACATCGCCTCGAAGACGAGGTTGCGAGCCAGCGTGGCCCGGACCGCGTCCTCGGTGCGATAGGAGCAGCTCACCATCTGGGTCCCCAGCGCTGCGTCGATGCTCGAGATCATCGGCGGAGCGTCGAGGTCCCACGCACAGGACGCACCTCCACACTCGGACTCCGGCACCGCCTGCCCAACCTCGATGGCCGCCAGCGTGATGAAGCCGACGACGCTGTGAATCTCGTCGTAGCGCACGGTGAACAATCCGGCGTCATCGATCTCCGTCGCCTCCTCGGCGATCACGGTCACCTTGGCACTCGAACCGGGATGCCCGAGTGAGGGGCCGACCAGACGACTTCGATTCCCGGTGTCGAGTACTTCCGCTCGGAAGTGGCAGGGATGCACAAAGGTCCAGACCTCGCCATCGGGTGACGGCGACGGCATGCATGCGACCTGGATTGGCGGCCAGTCGTTCTGATACACGACCAGGCTGATGCCCGGCACCCAGTGGGCAAGCGTGGCGTACTTGCGGATCATCACGGCCGCGGGAGCGAAGCTGATCGGCTGCTCGTTCGACGGTTCGTACGGATCAGCCGAGGTCATCGATCGACCCCACCATCTTCTCGGGTACGACGATCTCGTCGAACTCGTCCGCCGTGAGATGGCCGAGGCTCACCGCCTCCTCGCGCAACGTCGTGCCGTTGGCGTGGGCCGCCTGGGCGATCTCAGCAGCTTTGTAGTAGCCGATCTTGGTGTTGAGGGCCGTCACCAGCATGAGGCTCTGGCCGAGCAGCGCATCGATCCGTTGCTGATTCGGCTCGATACCGACCGCGCAGTTGTCGTTGAAGCTCTGGCAGGCATCACCGATCAGCCGGATGCTCAACAGCACGTTGTACGCCATGACCGGTTTGAACACGTTGAGTTGGTAGTGGCCGTGAGTGCCGGCGACCGCGACCGCGGCGTCGTTGCCGATGACCTGGGTGCACACCATCGTCAGGGCCTCACACTGTGTCGGATTGACCTTGCCGGGCATGATCGAGCTGCCCGGCTCATTGGCCGGCAGGACGATCTCGCCGATCGAGGTGCGAGGACCGCTGGCGAGCATGCGGATGTTGTTGGCGATGTGCATCAGACTGACCGCCAGGCGTTTGAGCGATCCACTGATCTCGACCATGGCGTCGTGGGCGCTGAGGCTCTCGAACTTGTTCTCGGCGGTGACGAATGGGTGACCGGTCAGCTCGGCGATCTTGGCGGCGACGGCGATGTCGTAGCCCTCAGGCGTGTTGAGCCCGGTCCCGACCGCGGTGCCGCCCAGCGCCAACTCCCGCAAGCGGACCAGGCTGTCCGAGATGGCCTCGACGCCGCGCTGCAACTGCATCACGTAGCCGCTGAACTCCTGGCCGAGCGTGACCGGCGTGGCGTCCATCAAGTGGGTCCGGCCGGTCTTGGTGATGCGGGCGAACGCCTCGCTCTTGGCGGCCAGGGTCGACCGGAGCAACTCGACCTTCGGCAGCATCTCATCGACGATGGCCTCGTACGTGGCGATGTGCATCGCGGTCGGAAACGTGTCGTTCGAGCTTTGACTCTTGTTGACGTCGTCGTTGGCGCTGACCAACTTCTCGGAGCGGAAGTCGCCACCGAGGATCTCGGTCGCCCGATTGGCGACGACCTCGTTGACGTTCATGTTGCTCTGCGTGCCCGAGCCGGTCTGCCAGACGACCAGCGGGAACTCAGCGTCGTGACGGCCGTCGAGGATCTCGTCGCACACCGTCGCGATCGCCTGGGCCTTGTCGTGCGGGAAGTCGGTCAGGTCCGCATTGACGAGGGCCGCAGCCTTCTTGAGTTGGGCGAAAGCCCGGACGATCTCGATCGGCATCGTCTGCCCACCGATGTCGAAGTTCTGGATACTGCGCTGGGTCTGCGCACCCCAGTACTGAGCGTCGGGCACCTCGACCTCGCCGAGTGTGTCCTTCTCGATCCTGACCTTCACCTGCACCACTCCTCACCACTCCTCCGAGCCGATCCCGGTAGATGATAGGCATTCTTAACAATATTGGTGCAGCTGACCTTGTCGCGTCCCTGTCACATGGGACTAGGTTCCGCTCATGCACGTCCGCAGGCTGTTGGTGGTGGCCCTGATCACACTCGCCGCATCGTCATGTGGAGGCGGCTCGGAGGGCGTCACGCCCAGCGGGCAGATCTCCGCGGCCGACCAGCCGAGCGAAGCCGCCGGGTCGGCGGAGTCCACCGGATCAGCGGGATCAGCCGACAACGAGGACGTCGATCTCGACCCGCCGCCGACCGGCACGCCAGAGCCGACACCGACACCAGTGCCCACGCCGACCGTCGACCCGCAGGTCGACCTCGACGATCTGACCCTTGCCGAGGACGTGCTGGACGCACCCGACGAGGTCGAGCTCGCCGAAGACGCCTATCCCCGCACCGTCGAGCACGCACTCGGGGTGACCGAGATTCCGGCTGCCCCGAAGCGCATCGTCGCGCTGTCCGGTGTGGCGGACATGGATGCGCTACTGGCACTCGGCGTGGTGCCCTACGCCGCCGCGTCGTACTACCCGATCAACTACGCGGGCGACCGGGGATTCGCTCCTTGGAACCAGGAGTACACGGGACGCATCGAGACCTTCGTGACCGCCGGAGATGGCTTGAGCTTCGAATCGCTCGCACTTCTCGAACCGGATCTGATCGTGGGACATCCAGCGAGTGTTCGCGATGCCTACGACACGTATGCGGGAATCGCGCCGACCGTCATCCATCCCAACCCGAGCGATTGGCGCGAACCGCTGCGGATCTACGGCGAAGCACTGGCCCTCGAGGCGGAGGCTGCCGCGGCCATCGAGGCGATCGAGGCCGAGATCGAGGTCATTGCCGCCCGCGTGCCCGACCCGGCGCCCTCGGTCGCGCTCATCTCGCCCTTCATCGGCGACCAGGTGACCATCTACAACGAGAACCTGGGAGCCGGACCGGCCCAGGCGCTGGCCGGGACTGGCATCGACATCGTCGGCCCCGAGGGCCCGATCTCCAAGGAGCGGCTGGGTGAGCTCGACGCCGCGGACTGGATCATCGTGTTCGACTTCACCGTGGTGTCGGTCGAGCGCTTCCTCGACAGCGAGCTCTTCGCGCAAACGCCTGCCGCCCAGGCAGGCCGCGTCGTTGTCCTGAGCCCCGAGCAGTCGTTCTCATGGGTCCTCGAGACCTCGCGGTCGCTGCCGGCCACCCTCGACGGCATCCTCACCGAGCTCGGCTACTGAGCGAATCGTGGACCTGCCTCAGGACCCACCGAACAACATCCGTTCGATGTCATCGAGCGACCATGTCGCGGCCCGAAGCGAACCGACGAACCAATACGACCCGAGCACATCGACCCGACCGGCTTGAACCGCCGGCAACGTCTGCCAGAGCGCATTGGCCTGAACCTCGGCCACCGCGGCGTCGACGTCCTCCTGGCTCTGCACCGCCGTTCCGACCGGCAGAATCCAGATGTAGTCGGCGTCGGCGAGCATCCCGATCTGCTCGAGGCTCAGGCGCACGAGGAGCGTCGAGTCCAGCCGGTCGGTTGCCGGCTGGGCAGTGAAGGCATCGGGCACTCGCAGCCCGACCGCATCGAGCAGCTCGCCCGAGAAATGCAAGTTGGTGTGCACCCGCATCGAGTCCGGACGGATGCGGAGCACCGCAATCGAGGGGTCACCGAGTTCGTCGTCGATCCGTGCGGACAAGGCTTCGGCTCGGGCGTCGTAGTCAGCGACGAGATCGGCGAGCTCCTCGCCACGCCCGAGCGCGTTGGCCAGCAGCTGCGCATCCTGCTGCCAATCGAGGGTCGGTACGACCGGCAGGACCGGCGCGACTTCACCCAACAATTCGAGGTCGCCGTCGAGGATGGGGCGGTGGATGATCAGGTCCGGCGCCGAGGCAGCCAGCGTCTCGATGTTCGGTGTGGTGCCCGAGCCGACGATCTCCAACGTGACCCATTCCTCGTCGGTCAGCACGGTGCCGTCCGGGGTGCCACGGCCCGAGATGTCCCACGTGCCGTAGACCGGAACACCGAGATCGAAGGCCGTGGGCAATCCGATCGCCGTATCCGTGATGACGATTCGCTCCGGATCCGTCGGGATCTCGAAGTCGCCGACGGGGGTGGTGATGACTCGCGTGGCCGGCGTCGATTCTTCCGATGCATCTGTCGACGTGGCGCTGCGGTCCTCGACCTCGCCATCAGACTCGCCGTCGACGACCGACTCGGCCACCGTCGGGGCCGGTGTCGAAGTCCCCACCGGGGGCTGGGTCGGACCGGGCGACGGCTCGACCACTGAAGCTTCGACCTCGGGCGCCGACCGATCGCCGACTGCGGTGAACTCATCGTCGCCCGCGGACGATCCGCCACCACACCCCATGAGCACGACCAAGGCGAACGTCAGCAGTCCCGTGCCGAACGCATTTCGTACCCTTGCCAGTGTTCGGGGGCCACATATGTCGCATGTCTCATGCTTCATGTTAAGTTAGCTTAACAAGACGCGGGATTCACCGCTACGATCACGCTCATGGAATCCGACCGCATCCCAAGCCACTTCCTGGTCCGGGTCACCGATCTCCACGCCGCCGTCGCCGACTTCCAGGCAGCTGGATTCACCGTGGTGTGGGGCCAGATCCCCGACGAAGCGCACAACGCGCTGATCCACTTCCCCGAGGGGCCGTTCCTGGAACTGTTCACGCCACTGCCTCACGGGTGGAAGCGCCACCTGTTCCGAGTCCTGGCCCGGGTCGGCAGCCTGGTCGGCCAGGCCGATCTGCGGCGATACCAGCGGTGGATCGATGCTCGCGGGTTCTGCGAGTGGGCGATCGAAACCGAGAATCCCCTCGCGGAGGAGATCCCTCGCATCGAGGAGACCGGTACGGAGATGGGTGGGCCGCGCAAGATCGTGCGCACACCCCCGGACGGACCGTTGCTCAAGTGGTCGATCGCCTCCCCGAAGGACACGGACCTCCCGTTCATCATGGATCCCTACCGCCCGGGGCCACATTTGCCGCCCGGCGCCACCGAGCACGCAAACGGGGTGACCCGACTCTGCGCGCTCGAACTCACCGACCCGGATCCCGCCGGCCATGCTGCGAGTCTGCGGACCTACCTGGGGCAGGGCGAGGTGACCGCAGACGGCGACACCACGGTCCTCGAGGTCAACGGGTTCGAGATCCGGATCAGCCGCGGCGCAAATCACTCGCCCGCCGCACTGCGCGGAACGGGACCCGACGAGTCGCTCGAGGTGCGACTCCACGGCCTCACGCTCACCACCGAGTAGCGCGCCCGGAGCGACCCTGCGATGACTGCGACCGTCCTTGTGTGCCTTGTGTGGAGTCTTGCGTTGTCGGTACTGTTCAGCGCCCTCATCGTGCTGTCCTGGCGCCGCAATCCGGAGATCTGGACGGCAGATGCGACCGAAGGACGACAGCAGCCGGATCGAACCACCGCCCTGTATGCCTGGACGGCGGCCATCACCATCGTCGTGATCGCCGGCCCGCTGGCCGTGCTGCTGCTCGCCGGCGCCGACGACACCGACGGGTTCTGGCGCCTCGCCGCGCTCGCCTATCTGGTAGTCATCGTGGTGAACCTCGTCGACCTGTTCCTGATCGACATCGCGCTCTACCTCTGGCGTCGACCTGCCTGGATGACGATCGAGGGTGTCGAGATCGTCGAGGGCGTTGCCCCGCACCTCCGAGCGTTCGCCAACGGGCTGGCAATGGGCGTGCCGATCGCGCTGGCAACGGCGGGCGTCGCCCTCGTGGTCGCGTAACCGTGATCCGACCCCAACAAGTACCCGTCGACTCCACCTACGATCGCTCCCCACACGAACCGAGGCATCCCCATGACCGACCCACACGCCGTCACCGATCTCCGCTCGATCTACCGCGAGCCGGGACGCGGGGCCGTCGACAAGGTCGCCGCGACGATCGGACTTGAAGCTGGACGCTTCATCCAGCGATCACCGCTCTTCATCATCGCTTCGACCGACGGCGCCACCGCCGACGCATCGCCCCGAGGCGGCCCGCCGGGGTTCGTCGTCATCCTCGACGAGCAGACGCTCGCCTTCGCCGACCTGACGGGCAACAACCGACTCGACACCTTCACCAACTTCCAGCACGTCGATGCGGTCGGAATGATCTTCATCGTGCCCGGCGCCGAGGAGACGGTCCGGGTGAACGGACGGGCGTCGCTCACCACCGACGAGGACTTGCGACAACGCTGCGCGATCGGTGATCGCCTCCCCAAGGTGGCGGTCCGCGTCGAGGTCGAAGAGTGCTACCTGCATTGCGGCGCAGCGCTCCGACGTGCGGCGCTCTGGGATCACGAGCAGTGGCCGTCGAGCGAGGAACGACCATCGGGCGGCACGATTCTGGCCGAGGTCTACGACGGCGACATCCCCGCTGCGGAGATCGACGCGGGACTCGACGCGTACTACGACAACTTCGTCTGGGAGGTCGGCGGCGGTCGAGACTGACCCGCCCTGATCAACAGGCCAGGACTACCCGCCCGCACTCTCGCGGAGGAAGTGCAGGGCGACCGGTCGACCATCGATCTCGGTGACCGGCATCGCCAGGTCGTAGAGGACCTCAAGCCCCTCGGCGCTGATCACGTCGTGGGGAGCGCCATCGAGGGCCACCCGACCGTCACGAAGCGCGATCAGCCGGTCGGCCTGATGCGCCGCGATGTTGACGTCGTGCAGCACGATCACGACCGTCTTGTCGAACTCGTCGGCCAGCCTGCGGATCTGGCGCGTGGTTCGGTCGGCCTGCTGCAGGTCGAGGTTGTTCAGCGGCTCGTCGAGCAGCACGTAGTCGGTCGATTGCGCGAGCACCGAGGCGATGAAGGCGCGCTGGCGCTCACCACCGGACAGCTCGTCGAGCCGCTGATGCTGACGCAGCCCGAGATCGAACGCCTCGATCGCCTCGTCGACGACCTCATGATCGGCCACGCTCAACTTGCCACCGGTGTGCGGGAAGCGTCCGAACTCGATGAGCTCGCGAACGGTGAGCCGCACCGCGACCTGATTGTCCTGGCGAAGGACGCTGACGGTGCGAGCCAGTTCCGTCGATGGCGTGGTTCGCACGTTGAGCCCCGCGATCGTGACCGTCCCCGAGTCGGGTTCGAGCAGGCGTGCGACCACCGACAACAGGGTCGACTTGCCGGCACCGTTGGGGCCGATCAGCGCGGTGACCCCACCGGGCACGATCGAGAGCTCGTCGACGTCGAGCACCGTGCGTTCGCCGTAGCGCTTGGTGACACCCCGCACCTCGATGCTCATTTGACCTCCCGCAGTACCAGGACGATGAAGACGATGCCGCCGACGAAGCCGACGATGAGCGCCGGCCGGGTCGCAAAGTCGAAGAGTTCTTCCAGCACGAACTGTGCCGCGATCAGCAGGGTGGCCGCCGACAGGGCGGACAACGGGATCGTGACCCGATGGCGGAACGTGCGGGTCATCTCGTAGGTCGCGTTCGACGCGAGCAGCCCGAGGAACGTCACCGGCCCCACGAGCGCGGTCGGTACCGCCACCAGTACGGCGATCAGCAACACGAGCCGGCGACTGACGCGGTCATAGTCCGCGCCGAGCGAGATGGCGGTCGGTCGGCCGAGAGCGACGACGTCGAGGGTTCGCCGCATGCGCAGAACCACGAGGAGGATCAGCCCGACCACCACACTCGAGAGCCACAGAAGCTCCTGGTTCACGAGGGTGAACGAGGCGAAGAGCAGGTCTTCGAGGATCAGGAACTCGTTGGGATCGAGCAGGCGTGCGACCAGCGCTGAGAGGCTCGTGAACATGCCTCCGAGCACGATCCCTCCGAGAACGAGCAACGGCAGATCGGTGACGGCTCGACGGAGGAAGACTGCGTCGAGGATGAGCACGAACGCAATCATGATCAGCACGGCGACGGCAAAGCGGAGCCGTTCGTCGACGCGGACGAACGGAAGCGCGCCGAAGAATGCGACCGCGGCGCTTTGGATCAGGATGTAGAGCGAGTCGAGACCGATCAGGGCCGGTGTGAGGATTCGATTGCCGGTGATCGTGTGAAACAGCACTGCGGCGGTCGCGAGACCCGTGCCGACCAGCGTCATCGTGAGGACCTTCTTGGCCCGTAACTCGAGGGCGAATGACAGCGAGCCCTTCAGGTCATAGGTCATGAACACGGTGACGGCGATGGCGAACGCCAGCACCACGACAACCGCTGCCACCCGCGGCGCTCGGTTCGATGGCGTGGACAGTGGGTGAGCGCCGCCCGCCTCGAGCTCCGGTCGGTCGACGATCGTCATGAGCGGCTCCGAACGAGCATCGCCAGGAAGATGCAGCCGCCCACGACTCCGACGACCGTGCCGACCGGAATCTCGGTCGGATACCGAATCGTGCGCGCCAGGATGTCCCCGGCCAAGAGACCTGCCGCGCCGACCGCGGCGACGACCGGCAGCATCCGGCGCTGATTGTCACCGACGACGAGCGAGACCAGATTGGGAACGATGAGGCCCCAGAACGGCACGGTCCCGACGACGACGACCGTGATGCCGGCGACCAGACTGACGAGCACCATTCCGCCAACGACGGTGCGGTCGTAGTTGAGGCCAACGTTGACCGAGAAGTCGCGCCCGACGCCGGCGAGCGTGAAGCGATCGGCGAAGAAGTAGGCGACCAGTGCCACCGCACCCACCACGTACAGAAGCTCGTAGCGGCCCGAGATCGTGCCGGAGAAGTCGCCGATGATCCAGGCGTAGAGCGACTGAAGGATGTTGTTGCGGATCGCGATGAACCACGCGATCGACTGGACGACGGCGCCGAGCATCATGCCGATCAGCGGCACGACGATGATGTCGCGGCTGCGCAGCCGTTGAATGAGGGACACGAACAGCAGCGTGCCGGCAAGGGCGAACAGGGTTGCGACCACCATCTTGACCCCGACCGACGAGCCCGGCGAGGCGACGGTGATGACGGTGATTCCAAGGATCGCCGATTCGGTGGTCCCCGCAGTCGATGGGGCGACGAAGCGGTTCTGGGTGAGGGCCTGCATGATCGCGCCGGCGACGGCGATCGAGGACCCGGCCAGAACGACGGCGATCGTGCGCGGCAAGCGACTGTCGAAGAAGATGACGCGAGCGACGCCTTCGTCGCGGATCACGTCCATCAGCGATGCGGAGCTTGCACCGACGAAGATCGAGACGAAGAACAGCAGCACGGCCGAAACGGTCGCGACCACCAGGATTCGCGAGCCACGACGTTGCCGGACCTGAGGCTCGCGTGGTGCGATGGCGGTCATCGGGTATCGGTCGGGATGACAAGCGGTGTGCCGCTACTCGGGTCGTCGATCACCGAGCACTCCAGATCGAAGACGCGGCTCACCAGCTCCGCGTCGACCACCTCGGCGGGAGCGCCTGCCGCGACGATCTGGCCGTCGCGCATCGCGACGATGTGATGGGCGTAGCGGCATGCAAGGTTGAGGTCGTGGAGCACCATGACCACGGTGCGCCCCTGATCCCGATGCAACGCATGCACGAGGTTCAGCACGTCGACCTGGTGGGTGATGTCGAGGAACGTCGTGGGCTCGTCGAGAAGCAGCAGATCGGTCTGTTGTGCGAGGGCCATCGCAATCCACACGCGTTGGCGCTGCCCACCGGACAGCTCGTCGACCGAGCGATCAGCCAACTCGAGGGTGCCGGTCGCATCGAGCGCGGTCCGCACGGCAGCCTCGTCCTCGTCGGACCATTGTTGGAAGAGGCTCTGATGCGGCGTACGACCGCGGGCGACGAGGTCGACCACCAGGATGCCCTCCGGAGCGATCGGCGACTGCGGAAGCAGGCCGAGCCGGCGTGCGACCTCTCGGGTTGGAAGACGATCGATCAGCTCTCCATCGAGCAACACGGCCCCTCGTGTCGGCTTCAGCAACCGCGAGAGAGCCCGCAACAACGTTGACTTGCCACAGGCATTCGGACCGACGATCACGGTGATCTGACCGTCCGGGATGTCGAGATCGAGCCCTTCGATGACCGGCACGTCCTCGTAGCCGAGGCTGATCCCGTCGGCCCTCAGCCGCGATGGCCGCGGTGATCGTGATGGTCGCGGTGATGATGCGTCGACGTTCACGACGGTTTCACTCCCCTTCACACGTGCTCCCGACCGCTAGAGCGCGCCGGTTTGGGCTTGCCGGTGCAGCAGCCACAGAAGATACGGGCCGCCGATGGCGGCGGTCATAATGCCAACCGGCACTTCCGTCGGAAGCAGGTTCCGAGCCGCCAAATCGGCGATGACCATGAGAAATGCGCCCGCGAAGCCGGCTGGCACGATACATGCGTTGGGCGACGACACAAGGCGACGGGCGACCGGCCCGGCGACGAACGCGATGAAGGCCACCGGCCCCGCCGCGGCGACACCGAGCGACGCCAGTCCAACGCCGACGAGGATCAAGGCGAGCTTCACCCGCGACACCTGAAGCCCGAGTGCTGCGGCCGTGTCGTCGCCGAGATCCAGCCGATCGAGTCGGCGCTGCATCAGCACCGCCAGCGGCGCCAGCACGATCAGCGCCAGCACGATCGTTCGGAACTCGTCCCAGCCCCGCCCGTTCAGCGAGCCGGTCAACCACACCGCCGCCTCCCGAACGTCGCGGATGTCGGCCCGCGTGAGTTCGTAGTCGACCAGGGCATCGACGGCGAACTTGGCGCCGATGCCGACGAGCACGAGGCGGTAGGCCTGCACGCCCCGCTTCCACGCGAAGGCGTAGACCAACAGCGCAGCGATCAGTCCGCCGGCGACGGCACCGGCGGAGATCTCGGCGCGGGACCCCTCGAACTCGAAGATGACGATCACGGCGCCGAGTGCCGCACCGGAGTTGAACCCGATGAGGTCCGGGGATCCGAGTGGGTTCCGAACGAGCGCCTGGAAGATGGCACCGGACATACCGAAGGCGAAGCCCACCCCGGCGGCGATAAGGGTGCGCGGGAGGCGCAGCCGACCGACGATGAATTCGCTCGCCTCCGTCCGATTTCCGAACAGATGCCCGAACACCTCGGATACCGGAAGATCGAAGGATCCGACGCTCAGTGACACCAGACCGGCGAGGACGGTTCCGAGCGCGAGCAGGCAGCACACGACGATGGCGCGCATGTCCAGGCGCATCGAGTAGTTCCGTCCGCGCACAACCACGCCGCGGAGCGGGAGCGGCGCGGAGCCGTCGCCGGGTGTGTCGAGTCCGAGCGTCGTCACAACTGGGCCATCCGAGTCCGCCGGACCAGCAGGATGAACATCGGACCTCCGAGAACGGCGGTCATGATGCCCACCTGAATCTCCGCGGGCCGCGAAACGAGCCGGCCGGCCGTGTCGCACAACAAGATGAGTACGACGCCGAGCACCACCGATGCGGGGATCAGCCACCGCTGGTCGGGGCCGAACCATGCACGGGCGGCGTGCGGGACCACGAGGCCGACGAACACGATGGGTCCGGCTGCGGCGACCGCGGCGCCACAGAGCAACATGATCCCGAGAACCGATACCCCCCGAGCGACGCCAAGCCGGGTGCCGAGTGCACGAGCCGCCTCATCGCCAAGGGCAAGCGCGTTGAGTTGGCGGGCGGCAGCGAACGCGATCACCACGCCGGCGATGATGAACGGTGCAACCTGGTTCGCCAGGTCGGGTTGGCGACCGGCAAGTGAACCGACCGCCCAGAAGCGGAACTCGTCGAGGGCCGCCTCGTCGCTCAGAAGGACCGTGCGCGTGAGTGCGAACAGCAGGGCTGCCAGCGCCGCTCCGGCCAAGGCCAGACGGACCGGTGTCGCGCCTGAGCGACCGGTGGTTCCCAGTACATAGACGACCACGGAGGCAACCGCCGCGCCAGCAAGCGCAAACCAAACCTGGCCCACCGTCCCGGTAACACCGAAGAACGAGATGCCGACCACGACCGCGAACGACGCACCGGCATTGACCCCGAGTAGCCCGGGATCGGCGAGTGGGTTCCTGGTCACGCCCTGCATGAGTGCTCCCGCTCCTCCGAGCCCCGCACCGACCACGATGCCGAGCATCGTCCGGGGCTGCCGCAAGTCTCTGACGATCAGGTGGTTGAGATTGTCCGGATCCCGGTCGAAGTAGGCGCTGATCGCATCGCTGATCGGAATCGACTTCGTTCCGAGCGCCAGCGACAGAAAGAACGCGGCAACGGACAATGCGACGAGCACGACCACTCCGATCAGTCGACGGCGGCGTGTTGCCTGTCCAACCTGCACGAGGGGCAGGGGCGACGCTGCTGTTGACGTTTCGGAGTCGATCGTGCTCGTCACAAGGGTCGTATGCGGTTACCCGCCGACGACGGTGCCGAACTCTTCGGCCGACGGCACGACGGTGGAGGGGTCCCCGTCGGCCGCGATCTCGAGCTCGGCAACCAGTTGATCGATGGCGAAGTCGAGGCTCAGCGGACTGCTGTGCGAGAACGCACCGGTCAGTTCCGTGCTGGCGAAGAGCTCGCCGCCGTTCTGGTAGGCACGCAGACCGATGCGGGTCGGCAGCGCGGCTACCAGGTCTTCGTAGTCTTCCTCGGAACCGGCGACCCACACGATGATGTCGACGTCGATGTCCTCGGGCAGGGTCTCTGCGCTCGACTCGAAGAAGAAGGCATCACCGGCGGCTTCGTCGAACTCCGGGGGAATCTGGAAGCCCAGGTCGGTGAGCAGACGACTCCGTGGGTCCTCGGAGTTGTACGCACCCGGATTGTCCTCGAAACGGAACGCCACGGCTGCGGTCAAGTCGGCCCAGCCGGGATTCGCCTCGCGAGCTGCGGCGATCTTTGCATCGATCGACGCGACTGCCGCTTCGGCCTCCGCCTGGCGGTCGGTGACTTCACCAAGGATGAGGGTCTGCTCCTGCCACGGCGTGCCGTAGTCGAGGTACTCGTCGGGCTGAGCGACCGTCGGAGCGATCTCGCTGAGCAGTTCGTACTCCTCCTCGGTCATGCCGGACCAGATGCCAACGATGACGTCGGGGTCCATGGCCGCGATCGCCTCGTAGTCGAGGCCGTCCTCGCCGGCGACCTGTCCGGGCGTAGCGTCGCCGAGTGCGTCCTGGCCCCATGGCCAGACCGAGTTCGGCTGTTCGCCGTACCAGTCGCGAAGACCGACCGGAACGACGCCGAGGGCCAGCAGGAAGTCGTGCTCGTTGTAGCCGACCGACACGACACGCTCGGGTTCGGCGTCGATCGTCGTGGAGCCGAACTTGTGGTCGACGGTCAACGGGTATTCAGTGCCGGCCGCCGACTCATCCGAGGAAGAGGATGAGGACGATGCGGCGGCTCCGGTCACGGCGGAGAGGTCTTCGGCAACGCCCTGGAGGCCGAGGATGCCGTTGAACACGATGTACCAGTCGAACGAATCGACATAGAAGATCTGACCGTTCTGGGCGGCCGGGGTGGCGTTGACCAGCGCGTTGTCGAGAATCGCCTGTGCGCCCTCGCCCTCATCGCCGGTTGCCGCGGCGCGGTCGACCACGAACAGCACCTCGGGCTCAGCCTCGGCAATGAACTCGTACGACACCGGCTCGCCATGGGTCTCATCACGAGCCAAGCTCTCATCAGCCGACGAGAACCCCCACACGTCATAGATCTGGCCGAAGCGGAACGCACCGGGACCGAATGCGGTCACCTCGGCACCGGTGGTCACCAGCACCAACGCGTCACCGCTCTCTGCGGCGACCGCATTGATCTGATCGATGCTGCCTTCCAGATCCGAGATCACCGCCTCGACCTCGTCCTGCACACAGAAGATCTCGCCGATGTGGCGATGCGTGCGAGCGAACTCCTCGAAGAAATCGACCTCACCCTCGGTGCCACCGGGGGGCGGCAACCAATCATCGAACGACGTCAGATCGACTACCGGCGCAATCCCGAGATCCACGAAGTCCGGATAGAACCGCGACGAACGCGACGCCAACACGATCAGGTCCGGCTCCATCGCATTCAACGCTTCGAGATCCGGCTCCCAAACCGTGCCGAGCGACTGCGGGATCGCAACGATCTCCTCCACATCCGCTGGCAACGGCGTGCCCAACGATGCGAACCCATCCGCACCATCGAGCGGCACACCCAACGTCTCGAGCGACGTCAACATGCCAAGATCGAAGACCGCGATGTTCTCCGGATTGCGTGGCACCTCGACCTCGCCCGAATACGACTCGAACGTGTAGGTGCCAGAACAATCTCCGGACGCGACCTCACTCGCCGAACCCGACGACGAAGACTCGGCCGATCCCGACGACGAGGACTCCGACGCCTCGGAACTACTCGACGAGGATTCCTCCGACGATGAACTGGACGACTCTGAAGCCGATGCCGACTCCGAAGACGACGACTCCGATGACTCCGAGCCCGAATCCGACGACGACGCCTCGTCGCTCGAATCGCTCCCGCCGCAGGCCGCGGCGAAGAGCATGAAGGTTGCGACGATGGCCAGCATGCGTCGCAGTGATGCAGACATGTTCCCTCCTCAGAAGATGGATCAGCGATCGACGTTGACCGCAGCGCCCGCTCCAGCCCAGAGCTTCAGCGCATTGTTAGGTGTACCTAATCTTCTGTCGCGCGCCACCCTACTATCGAGAGTTGGTCTGTATGACATTCGTCACAGATATCGCGCGGCAGGCAATTCTCGGCAGCGTTAGCCTCCGGACGTGCACATCGAGGGTCGGCTTTGGACGTTCACCGAGGGCCTTCGTGGTCGCCTCGCCGGGGCCGTCGCCATTGGACTCGTCGCGGTTGGGCTGGGTGTCGTTCGCCTCGTCCTCCTCGGATGGTTGATCGGCCGCATCTTCGACGGTGACGAGGTCGACAGCCTGATCGCGCCGATCATTGCGATCGCCGGCGTCATGATCCTGCGAGGCGCCTTCGAATATTGGCGCACCATGGTCGCCCATCGCACCGCGGCGCAGGTGCAGCACCGGCTGCGGCGTTCGATCTTCGACCACGTCGTCGGTCTGGGTCCTGGCACGGTGGCACGGCGTCGTTCCGGGGCAGTGTCTTTGGCCTTGATCAACGCTGTCGAACAGCTCGAGGTGTACTTCGGCCAGTACCTCCCACAGCTGCTCGTCTCGCTGCTGACCCCGCTCCTGATCTTCAGCGTGGTGGCCTTCATCGACCTGCCGGTTGCGGTGGTCATGCTCGTCTTTGCGCTCATCGCCCTCCTTGCCCCGGCGCTTTGGCACGGGCTCGAGTCGGAGAAGTCGATGGCGATGGGCAAGTCCTACGCCGAGTTCGGGGCCGAATACCTTGACTCGATTCAGGGCCTGGCAACGCTCAAGTCGTTCGGGCAGAGCGGCGCCCGGGCCGACGCACTCGAGGTCAAGGCCGACGACCTGTTCCGCAAGACGATGTGGGTGCTGTCGACCAACGTGATGAGTCGGGGGATCACCGACAGCTCGATCGCCTGTGGCGCGGCGGCGGCACTCGCCCTCGGCGCATACCGGGTCGACAACGGCTCGATGGAGCTCACCGCGCTGCTCATCATCCTGATGCTCGGCGTGGAGATCTTCCGCCCGATGCGCGAGCTGCGGACCGTCCTGCACCAGGGCATGGTCGGCCAGTCTGCTGCCCAGAGCATCTACGACCTGCTCGACGAGCGACCCGATGTCGAGCCCGCACCTGCGGCCGAGCTCGATTCGGCCCTGGAGCCAAGCTTCGCGTTCGAGTCGGTCAGCTTCAACTATCCCGGCGCCCGACGCGACGTTCATCACGAGCTCGACTTCGCTGTCGCTGCGGGCGAACGGATCGGCGTCGTTGGCCCGTCCGGGTGCGGCAAGTCATCGATCGTGCGTCTCCTCCTGCGCTTCTACGACCCGACGGCCGGCGTGATACGCGTCGGTGGTCACGACCTGCGCTCGCTGTCCAACGACCAGATCCGATCGATGATCTCGGTCGTGAATCAGGACACCTTCCTGTTTCACGGCACGGTCGAGGACAACATCCGCATGGGCCGTCCCGACGCGACGACGGCCGAAGTGGAGTCCGCGGCCCGCACGGCGAACATCCACGACTTCGTCATGACCCTCGACGACGGCTACGCGACGGTCATCGGCGAGAAGGGCGTGAAGCTCAGCGGCGGACAGCGCCAACGAGTGGCACTCGCTCGCGCCGCGCTGCGCGATGCCCCGATCCTCGTCCTCGACGAGGCGCTCTCAGCCGTCGACGCCGCCAACGAGGCGGTGATCGGGCGGGCCCTCGACACCCTGATGGAGGGTCGGACCACGCTCGTGATCGCGCACCGCCTATCGAGCGTGATCGACTGCGATCGCATCCTGGTGCTCGACGAGGGGCGCATCATCGAACAGGGTCGCCACGCCGATCTGCTGGCGGCCGGTGGGCGCTATGCCGAGTTGATGTCGGACCAGGCCCGTGAAAGCGCCTCGGAGGCCGAACCCGACGTCACTCCATCGTCGACAGACCGTGCTCAGCCGGAGCGCGGCGCAGATGCTCGGATTGAAGAACGCGACGTGTGGGAGCCGAGCGACGCGCCCACGGAGGGCATCGTCAAAGCCGAGGGCTTGGGTTGGGGAAGCCTGATCACCGAGCTGCTCAAACTCGCCATGCGATACCGCGGTCGCCTGCTGGCAACCTTCCTGTTCGGCGTGCTGCGGGTCGTGGCCTTCATCGGCGTCGGCGTGTTCAGTGCGTTGATCGTGCAGGCGCTCCGCAACGGGGACCCGTATGGCACCTGGCTCGTCGCGCTGTTCATCGTCGCGCCGCTGAGCGGACTCCTGCACTGGATGGAGTCCTGGATCGCGCACGACATGGCCTTCCGCCTGCTCGCCGAAATGCGCATCGCCACCTTCCGCAAACTCGACGCCCTGTCGCCGGCCTACCTGGTGCGACGTCGCACGGGAGACCTGATGGCGCTCGCCACCAATGACATTGAGCTCGTCGAGTACTTCTTCGCCCACACGATCGCGCCGGCCTTCGTCGCGGTCCTCGTGCCGACCATCGTGATGATCGTTCTCGGCGTGCAGAGCGCCTGGGTTTCACTGGCACTCCTGCCGTTCCTACTCGCGGCTGCGCTGAGTCCCGTCTTCCTGCGGGGTCGCGTTGACCGCTTGGGATCTCGGGCTCGCGAAGCGGCGGGGGAGCTCGGCGCGTACGCCGTCGACTCGGTGCAGGGGCTTGGTGAGGTCGTCGCATTTCAACACGAAGCGCGACGCGGCGACGGCCTCGACGATTTGTCACAGCGCCACATCTCGCTGCGGCTGCCCTTCTTCGGTCAGCTCACCTTCCAACAAGCGCTCCTCGAGGTGTTCACCGGCTTGGGCGGCCTAGCGGTCGTCGTGACCGGTGGCCTGATCGTCCAGCGGGGCTCGATCGACGACGGCGTTGTACCCCTCCTCACGCTCCTCGCGATGGCGGCATTTCTCCCCGTCTCCGAGATCGCACAGGTCGGCAGACAACTCGCCGACACCCTGGGCGCGACGCGGCGGATCTACGCCCTCGACAACGAGCCGGTCGTCATTGCAGACGGCAACGGTGTCGACACTCCGCACGACGACGAGGCACCACCGGTGTCCGTCGAAGCGGTCGACTTCGCCTATCCCGGTCATCGTCGTCGGGCCCTCGACGATGTCACGATCGACATCCCCGCCGGCAAGGTCGTGGCCCTCGTAGGCACCAGCGGCGCCGGCAAGACCACCGCAGCGCTGCTCGCCATGCGGTTCTGGGACCCCGACGACGGCGCGGTGACGATGGACACCGCCGACCTCCGCGACCATCGACTCGACGATTTGCGCGAGCGGATTGCGCTCGTGGCTCAGGACACCTACCTGTTCAACGACACGCTTCGAGCGAACATCTTGATCGGCCGTCCCGACGCCGGTGAGGACGAACTGCTCGCCGCCGTCGAACTCGCGGCGCTCGGAGATCTGATCGCCACCCTCCCCGACGGCATCGACACGCCGGTCGGTGAGCGCGGCACGAGCCTGTCCGGAGGTCAGCGCCAGCGGGTGGCCATCGCTCGGGCGTTCCTGAAGGACGCTCCGGTGCTGATTCTCGACGAGGCGACCTCGCACCTCGACGCCGTCAACGAGAATTTGCTGCGGCGCTCACTCGCCGAGCTGCAAACCGACCGTACGACGATCGTCATCGCGCACCGCCTGTCGACGATCCGTGATGCCGATCTCATCGTGGTGCTCGATGACGGACGCGTGGTTGAGCAAGGGACGCACGACGACCTCGTCGACGCCGATGGGCTCTATGCAAATCTGGTGAGCCGACAGTTGGCGAGCGCCGCCGGCTGATCCACAATTCGCTGGGATGCTCACGGACATCGCGCTCGCGTACGGGGTGGTGCTCGTTGCCGAACTCGGCGACAAGACCCAACTCGTTGCGCTCACCGCCACGGGTCGTCACGGGGCCTGGCGGACCCTGGGCGCGCTGACCGCTGCTCTGGTCGTACTGCAGACGATGTCGGTCGTGATCGGGGCGAGCGTGGCGAGCTTCGTCCCCGATCGAACGGCAGGGCTGATCGCGGGCCTGCTGTTCATCGTCTTCGGTGTGTGGACGCTGCTCCAGCTTGACAAGGGCGGTGCTCAAGACGCACGACACGCTGCCGGAAGAGTCGACGCCGGTCTTCTGCGGGTCGCCGCGGTCTTCTTCCTTGCCGAACTCGGCGACAAGACCATGTTGGCGACCGCGAGCCTTGCGACGGACCGGTCTCCGGTCGGCGTGTGGGTCGGTTCGTTCGCGGCAATGGTCACGGCGACGGCGCTGGCGGTGTTTGCCGGCGCCGCACTGGCCCATCGACTGTCGACCCGGACGGTCGAGTTGTTCGGTGGGATCATCTTCCTGATCGTGGGCATCGCGACCACGATCGCCGCACTGCTCTAGCGGCACTGCGCGACGACGGCGACCGCCCAGCCGAGTCATCCGCCGGACGGTCGCCGTGATCAGCCGCCCCGATCGTTGACGCAGGATGGCGCCGAGGCAGGCCTATGCCGTGGCCGCCCCCAGAATCGCCTTGGTCTCGAGGAACTCTTCCAGACCATGTGCGCCCCACTCGCGCCCGTTACCCGACTGCTTGTAGCCGCCGAACGGCGCGTTGAAGTCGGGCCCAGCGCCGTTGACGTGCACGTTGCCCGTGCGGATGCGCCGGGCAACACCGAGCGCACGCTCCTGGCTACCCGACACGTAGCCGGCGAGTCCGTAGACGGTCTCGTTGGCGATGCGCACGGCATCGTCGTCGTCTTCGTAGCCGATCAGGACGAGGACCGGCCCGAAGATCTCCTCTTGGGCGATCCGCATGTCGTTGGTGACGTTGGCAAAGAGGGTGGGCCGCACGAAGTAGCCCGACTCGAGTCCCTCGGGTCGGCCGACACCACCGGTGACCAGCTCGGCGCCTTCGTCGATGCCCGCCTGGATCAGGTCCTGGATCTTGTTCCATTGCACCTCGGAAACGACCGGACCCATCACGACGCCATCGCTGGTGGGATCACCGACCGCGACGGCATCCATGGCCGATTTGGCCACCGTCTTGGCCTCTTCCATCGCGGAATTGGGGATCAACATTCGCGTGCCGGCGTTGCAAGACTGGCCCGAGTTGGTGCACATGCCGAACGCATCCCGGCGGACAGCCTCGGCGACATCGGCGTCGTCGAGAATGATGTTGGCCGACTTGCCGCCAAGCTCCTGCGCGACACGCTTGACCGTCGGGGCGGCGTTGCGAGCGACCTCGACGCCGGCACGGGTCGAACCGGTGAAGGACATCATGTCCACGCCCGGATGTGCCGAGAGGTGTGCTCCGACGGTCGGACCGTCGCCGTTGACGAGGTTGAAGACCCCGGCCGGGACACCCGCTTCGTCGAGGATCTCGGCGAAGAGCAGTGCGTTGAGTGGCGCGACCTCCGACGGTTTGAGGACCATCGTGCAGCCGGCAGCGAGCGCAGGCGCGACCTTGCAGGCGATCTGGTTGAGCGGCCAGTTCCAGGGCGTGATCATGCCGACGACACCCACAGGCTCGCGGACCAGCAGGGTCTTGCCCTGGGCGGTTTCGAACTCGAAGTTGGGCAGGATCGCCGCCATCGTGCCGAAGTGCGCCATCCCTGTCGGGGCTTGTGCCGCCTTGGCAAGGCCGCCCGGAGCCCCCATTTCGGCACTGATGATCTCGGCGAGGTCATTGCTACGAGCGCCGAGCAGCTCGGTGATCTTGCCGAGGAGGGCAGTGCGTTCGTCGACGGATGACCTGGACCAACTCTCGAACGCCGACTGGGCGGCGGCAACGGCGTCATCGACGTCGGCGGTCCCGCCCATGGCGATCGAGGCGATCGGTTGTTCGGTGGCCGGATTGATGACGGCGAGTGTCTCGTCGGTTGACGGATCGACCCATTGTCCGTTGATGTAGAAGCGTCTGGTGTTCGCGGAAATCTCCACGGTTGCCCCTCTCGGTCGGGTTGGTAGGCACTTGATGTAAGGCATACCATACAAACTGACTCGCGACTTCCTAACAAGCGCGACACACAGCAACTCGCGGGAGAAGATTCACGAAATGCCTCGTCGTCGTTTTCGTACGCTGATGACACTCATCGGTGCCCTGGCACTGCTGGCTGCGGCTTGCAGTAGCGAACGGCCTGGCGGCGAAGCGGCCGCGGAATCGGCAAGCGAAGCCTCGGCGAGCGAGCCGTCCGAGAGCGCCAGCGCCGACGAAGCCAGCGGCGGCGAGGACAGCGCCGATGACGCTGACGACGCGGCATCCGAGCCCGAGCCCGACGTTGATCAGGAAGAGGACGGCGCTGACGAGGCAGCAGCCGACGAGGACGCCGCGGCAGAGCCGGAACCGACCGAGGAGCCAACACCGGAACCTGCACCCACCGAAGAGCCCTCGATCTACCCGATCACAATCAGTGATTCGTACGGCAACGAGTTCACCTTCGACGAGCGGCCCCGCATCGGGTGTGCGTGGTACGGCTGCATCGAAGCCGGCGCCGAGCTCGGTGTCACCTTTGAGGCGGCCATCATCACCGAGGAGGAAGCCGACTC
The DNA here is from genome assembly GCA_039028435.1 of Actinomycetota bacterium. Taxonomy (GTDB): domain Bacteria; phylum Actinomycetota; class Acidimicrobiia; order Acidimicrobiales; family UBA10347; genus UBA10347. Next base: position 400,697 of record JBCCIC010000001.1, read on the forward strand.
GACGTTCTTCGGTGCGCTGCAGCCCGATGTCCTGATCGTCGACTTCCTCAACCCCGAGGAGTGGGCCGCTGCCGACGTCGACCTCGTCGTCCTGAGTCCGGCGAGCAACACGCCCGAGCTGGATCCGATTCGCCAGGTGAACCCGCTCTTCTACCTCCACTACGACAACTTCCTCGCGCCGCAGTGGGAGGGCGTGATCGGTGGCTACGAGGGCTACCTCGAGAACCTGCGTCTCCTCGGCCAGCTGATGGATCGCACCGCCGAGGCCGAGGAAGCGATCGCCCGATTCGACCGGCTCGTCGAGAGCCTTGCCACCTACGCCACCCCGGAGATGGCCGACCAGACGATCGCCATCATCGGTCTGCTCGGCTACGCCGCCCTCGGCCCCGGCAACGCCTTCTGCCAAATCCTCAACGAAGCCGGACACGGCACCTGCATCGGCGAGGGCGTCGCCCAGATTCTCAATGCCGAGGCCTTTCTGGCCCTCGATCCCGACGTGATCCTCGACCAGGATCCGGCGGCGCGAGACGGCGATCCGATCTGGCCGAACCTGTCGGCGGTCCAGGACGGCACCGTCTACGACATCGTGAGCAACCGGCACTACTGCTGCTCGACCAGCGGGCTGGTCCACGTGACCCAGGAGTACTTGAGCCTGCGCTTCCCGGACGCCGGCGTCGAGGATCCCGGTCCGGTCGAGGACTTCGACAGCCGACTTAGCCCTCTCGTCACCGAGGGGTGACCGCGGTCGACGAGGCGGCGACCATCGGACCCGCCGACGGCAAGCCGTCGGTCGACGGGTCGACGGTTGCCGCTGGCCGCGCAACCCGACTCCTGGCCGCTGTCGGGCTCCTCACGATCGCCGTCGCCGCGCTCGTCCTCTACAACCTCACCCAGGGCGAGCCCGATCACTCGTTGTCGACCGCGCTCGACAATCTCCTTCGGACGGGCCCGATCGCCGGCGACATCGACAGCATCCTGATCCGCGAGGTTCGCCTACCGCGCGTGCTGATGGCCCTCCTCGCCGGAAGCGCTCTGGGCCTGGCCGGGGTGTTGTTGCAGGACGCGCTCCGCAACCCGCTCGCCGATCCGACGCTGCTCGGCGTCGCCCAGGGTGCCGGTTTCGTGATCGCCCTCGCCTCGATCTACCCGGAACTGGTTCCGCCGCTGCCGACCTCGGTGCTGTGCTTCATCGGCGGAACCCTGGCCGGATCCGTGGTGCTCGTCTTGAGCCGTCGCTCGCGCAACCCGGTGCGTGTGGTGCTGGCGGGCGCCATGGTGTCGATCCTCTTCGCAACCTTGTCGAGTGTGGTCATCCTCATCACGCCTCGAACACGGGGTCTCGGCATCATCGAGTACTTCCGGTTCGTGATCGGGTCGTTCATCGATGTCACCTGGGACAGCATCGGTGCTGTCCTGCCGTGGTTCCTCCTTGCCGTTCCGCTGGGGCTCGCCAGCGCCCGGATCGTGAACCTGCTCTCGCTGGGCGACGAAGCTGCGTCGTCGCTCGGACTCAACCCCGGCCGGGCCCGCATCGGTCTGATGATCCTGTCGATGGCATTGGTGACCCCATACGTTGCCCAGATCGGCCCGATCGGTTTCGTGGCCCTGTTCGCACCACACGTCTCCCGAAGCCTCATCGCCAGCTCCGATGCGCTCCGAGTGATGATCACCTCGGCCTTCGCCGGCGCGCTCATGTTGCTGACCGCCGACACCGCGGCGCGGCTGCTGTTCTTCCCCTTCGAGGTCCCAGCGGGCGTGTTCACCTTCCTGATCGTCGGACCACTCGCGCTGGTCATCGTCGGTCGCCTCGGACGTAGTCGATGAGTCTCACGGCCGACCGCGCGCCACGCGAGGCTGCGGCGGATCCACGCTGGAAGACGTCGCGTCTGATGACCGCATCCCTGGCGATCGCCATTCTCACGACCGGTCTCATCTCGCTGTGGTGGGGCACCGGCAGCGTGCGTATGTCACCGACGCGTGTGTGGACCGCTCTGACCGACGAAGACGCGGTCTTCCGCATTGAGGCCGTCGCCGCGGAGGCCCGCCTCGTGCGCGTGGTCATGGGCATTCTCGTCGGTGCATCGCTGGCGTCCGCCGGGGCCATGCTGCAGTCGCTCTATCGAAACCCGTTGGCCAGCCCCCAGATCACCGGCGTCACCCAAGGCTCCGTCGTGGCCGTCGTGATGTGGCTGCTCTACGGGCCGAACTCGGAATCGACGTGGGTGCTGCCGCTGGTCGGCGCCCTCGGCGGCGTGGGCACCGGGCTCCTGACCTATGGGATCTCCAAACTCGGCGGACGAGTCGATCCGCTGCGACTGATCTTGGTGGGCGTGTTGCTCGGCGGCTTGCTGTCGTCCATGACCGCGTTGGTACTGATCAGTGCTGATGGGGCGGGTTTGGACCTCATCTCGTGGACCGTGGGTTCGCTCCAGTCGGCGTCATGGTCACGCATCCGCTTGCTGGCGATCGCACTCCTGCTATGCATTCCGCTCATCCTGCTCGCCATCCCCTACGGCAATGCGCTCAACCTGGGTGAGGAGATCGCCCACGGTGCAGGGGTCTCGGTCAACCGAGGACGTGGCATCGTGCTGCTCGCTGCCGCCTCGATCACCGCGGCATCGGTCTCGCTCGTCGGCGGCATCGGGTTCATCGGCCTGGTCGCGCCCCACATCGTCCGGCGGTGGACCGGGGCAGATCTGCGTCGCCTCGTTCCCAACTCGGCCTTGTCCGGTGCCCTCCTCGTGCTCCTCGCCGACTTCGCTTCGCGGAACCTGCGACCGCGGGACGTTGCGTCGGCGCTCGGGGTCGCCGAGGAGGTTGCGCCGACCGCCCTTCCGACCGGAATCTTCCTTGCGCTGATCGGCGCACCCTTCTTCATCCACTTGCTCAGGAGGACCCCGTGAGCGCCGACGCACCTCCGTTGCTGAATGGTCTTGAGGCATCGGGCATCGCCGCCGGATACACGACCGACGTGCTGCACGACGTCGACCTTGCCGCGACCGAGGGCAGGGTCACCGCCCTCGTGGGCCCCAACGGTTCCGGCAAGTCGACCCTGCTCAAGGCCTGCGCCAATCTCCTCGAACGATCGACCGGAAGCGTGACGATCCAAGGCCAGGACATCGCCGAGCTGTCGACGCGGCAAGTGGCGACCAAGCTTGCACTGCTCCCCCAGGGTCCGAGCACGCCCCCGTACCTGACGGTTCGCGACCTGGTCGAACAGGGGCGGTTCGCACATGTCGGACCCCTCGGCATGCTGCGACGCCAGGACCATGCGGCCGTCACCGAAGCGATCTCGCTCGTCGGGCTCGAGAGCTTCGCCAATCGCGACGTCGATGCCCTCTCCGGCGGTGAGCGCCAGCGAGCGTGGCTCGCACTCGCCCTGGCTCAGGAAACGCCCGTTCTGGCCCTCGACGAGCCGACTACGTTTCTCGACATCGGTCACCAGTGGGAAGTCCTCGAACTGGTCAGGTCGCTCAACGAGGAACGCAACCTCACCGTGCTCATGGTGCTCCACGACCTCAACCACGCCGCATCCTTCTCGGACCAATTGGTCGTGCTCGAACAGGGTCGGGTCGTCGCCGCCGGCGATCCGTGGGACACGCTCACCACCGAACTTCTCCGCGAAGTGTTCGGCGTCGAGGCCTCGATCATCGCCGACCCCAAGACCGATCGCCCACTGATCGTGCCCCACGCCGCCGCACCCCGCGGGACCAGATGACCGCCATGATGGGTGGCGCAAGTGCGCCTCCCAGTCCCGGCTACGAGGCGACCGGTGGGGCCATCATCCGTTGGGCCCTCAAACGACAGTGGCGCTGGATCGCGCTCGGCGCGACCACCGGAATGATCTGGATGGCCGGCTTCGCCGCTGCGCCGGTGCTGGTCGGCTACGCCATCGACGACGCGATCGATGGGCGCAGCGGCGCGAGGATGGCGATGTGGGCGGTCGCCTTCCTGGGCGTCGTGACCGCCAGCGCAATCGCGGGGGCGGTCCGACACCGCTGCGCCATCACACTGTGGGCCACCATCGGTCTTCTCGCCGAGGGCCACCTGACGCGACGAGTGCTGGACCGGCGAGGTGGCATCGATCGTCCGCCGGCCGAACTCGTCTCACTGGGCGTCGGCGACGCCAACAAGATCGGCAGAATCGGTGATCTGACCAATCGTGGCGGTGGTGCGGTCGTGATGTTGGTGGTCGTCGCCGTGTGGCTGCTGGCGACCTCGGTTTCGCTCGGCCTCCTGGTTCTGATCGCGGTACCGATGTCGGCCGCCGCCATCCTCCCGTTCCTGTCTCGCTACGACGAACGCTCAACGGTGGAGCGGCGCGAGCTGGCATCTGCATCGGCGGCCGCGGCGGACGGCATCCAAGGCCTCCGAACCGCACACGGACTCGGAGGTGGTCGCCAGATACGGAGCTGGTTCCGCGAGCGCTCCGGGCTCATGCACCGTTCGGCCCTGTCGCTCGTGCGAATCGAAGCCACACTCTTCGCCACCGTTGGCGCCATCCCGCTGCTGACCCTCGTGCCGGTCCTGTGGTACGGCGGCGTGCAAGTCCTTGATGGCACGATCTCCCCTGGAACCTTTGTCACCGTCGTCGGTCTCGCCCAGTTCTTGGCGATGCCCCTCCAGACCCTTGGCGAGGCGGCCGGAGTCGTCACAGCAGGACGTGCGTCAGCGCGCCGGATCGAGCAGATCGTGACGACCTCCGCATCGATCGACGCCGAAGCGGCGACCTCGACCGGGTCAGCGAGCGACAGCACCCTCCGAGGCGATCGATCGAACGCGTTCGCACTGCGCCTCGAAGCTGTGACGGTTGGGGAGCTCGGCCCAGTCGATCTCCAGGTGGCACGCGATGCGACGGTCGGGGTGGCCGCAGATCACCAGGCGATCGCCGCGCTGGCAGGGATCCTTGCGCGTCATCGGCCCAGTGGCGGTGGCACGATCCGCGTCGGCGCCGAGCGCCTCGACGAGATTCCGCTCGACGACGTGCACCACCGCCTCGTCGTCATCGACAGCGAACGCCCTTGGTTGCTCTCGGCCAGCCTGCTCGACAACCTGCGACTGGCCCGTTCCAGCGCAACGCGCGCCGATGCCGAAGCGGCGCTGCGCAACGCAGCATGCGACGAGATCCTCGCCCGAAGTGACGCGCTCGATCGGCTCATCGGCGAGCGAGGCTTGCAGCTGAGCGGTGGACAGCGCCAGCGGATCGCAACCGCACAGGCCTTGCTTGCGCCCGCCCAGATCGTCGCGTTGATCGAGCCGACCAGTGCGCTCGATGCTGCGACCGAATCGCTCTACGTCGAGCGGTTCATGGCCTCCGCCCGTCCGACCACCCTGCTACTCACCACATCGCCTCGACTGCTCTCCGCCTGTGACGAGGTTGCGTTCATCCACAACGGCGTGGTCGCCAGGACGGCCAGCCATCACGAGCTCCTCGAGACCGAACCGGCATACGGCCGTCTCGTACTGGGTGTCGAATGAGCGGGGCCCCGGGCGAGTCGCGAGCGTCGGAGGAGTCGGAACGTCGCGTGAGCGCCGCCGACGAGCTTCCCTTGGCATCGCCGTCGGTCGTCCGCGGCTGGGTACGCGACTTCGTCGGGCGGCGACGGCGCAAAGCCGTCGGTGTGCTCGTCCTGCTGGTGATCACCACGGCGGCCTTCGCCTCGATTCCCGGCATCATCGGCGTGGCCGTCTCCACCGTCACCGACGGAGGCGACCGCGGTGACCTCGCACTGCTCGCCGCGGTCATGGTTGCGGTGACCGTCGTGATGATGATCGGCACCTACTTCGGACGCAACGCCGCGGCCGAGTTCGGCGAGTCGATCCTGGACGAGCTGCGGTTGCGGGTCTACGACGCCACGGTTGCGCTCCCCGGATCGGTCGTCGAGTCCGTCGGCACCGGCGAGCTCGTCGCACGCACGACCGGCGATGTCGAAACGCTCGCTGGCGCGACACGGAACGCGATCCCGGTGGTCTTGTTCACGACACTCGGTGCCGCCGGGAACGTCATCGCCATGGCCATCGTCGACGTGCGTCTGGCTGCGGTGGCGGTCATCACCGGAACGGCGGTATCTGCGCTTGGTGTCCGCTGGTACCTGCGCACTGCGGCGGCTCGCTACGAGCGCGAGCGCCAAACGGAATCGAGCCGCTCGGGTGCATTGCTCGAGCGCTACTCGGGCCGCGCGACGCTCTGGGCGTTCGGGGCCACCGGCACGAGCTATCAGGCGCTCGCCGCCTGCGGCGACGAACGAGTCGCCTCACAGCTCGCGACCGCACACGCCCGCAACCGGCTTCGGGTCTCACTGCGCGTCGGCCAGGGCGTAGCACTCGGTGTCGTCGTGATGCTCGGCGCGTACTTCCTGCGCACCGGTTCACTCTCGGCCGGTGCCATGACCGCTGCGACGCTCTACACGCTGCGGCTGATGGACCCGGTCACCGCACTGCTCGAGCAACTCGACTCGCTCCAACAGGCGCAGGCATCGCTCCGACGGATCGCCGGCGTGGTCGAGCTGAGCGAGGCCAACGACCGCATCGCGCCCTGGCCCGAGATCGATGCGCCGGCCCGCCGCGGCGGGCTCGAGGTACGCGTGGAGAACGTGACATTCGGCTACGAGGCGAACCTGCCGGCACTCGAGCAGATCGACCTCACCATTCCTGCCGGCCAGCGCGTGATGGTCGTCGGACCGAGCGGCGCGGGCAAGAGCACGCTCGCCGGCCTGATCTGCGGAACTCAGCTCCCGTGGACCGGCTCGGTCTGTGTCGACGACGTTGACGTGGGACCAATTCGTCGGGATGAACTCCGGGCGCGAGTGGCTCTGGTCGCCCAGGAGACCCACACCTTCGAACGTTCGATTCGAGACAACGTGTCGATCGGTCGGCCGGCCGCCGACGATGACGAGATCACCGAGTGCCTCCAGAAGACCGGAGCGTGGTCCTGGATCGCCGACCTGCCCGACGGCCTGGACACCATCGTTTCGAACACCCATCCGGCGATGACCGCGGCGCGAGCCCAGCAGCTCAACCTCGCACGGGTCATCTGTCTCGACCCCCAAGTGGTCGTCCTCGACGAAGCCACCGCCGACCTCGACTTGCTGAGTGCCGGCCAGGCAGAACGACAACTCGGCGCGATCCTCCACGACCGCACCGTCGTGTGGATCGCGCACCGCCTGGACAACGCACCGCGACTCGACCGCGTGATCATGATCGCGGACGGGAGGATCGTCGACGACGGCCCCCACGATCAGCTGATCGCGCGAGACGGCCCCTATGGCCGGCTGTGGGACGCATGGCGCGCCGCCCATGGCGGGACCTCATCCCGTGCCTCCGACCGCACCCCCACGCACTCCCCCGACGACCAACCCGCTTGAGGAGCAATCCATGACCGACACCTTCGATGCGGAGACGATCGATCAGATCGAGCTCATCCTCGACGTGATCAACAGCCAATACGCCGACACCTTCGCCTTCGTGAGTCGGTGGGCCGAGGCCGACGACGCCATCACTTCGGCGAACCTGCTGACCATCGACCCACGCGGCGCGGATGCCGAGGTCACGACCGAGGCTGGAACGCGTGCGGTGCGACTCGACTTCGGTGAGACCATCCTCGGCCTCGAACAACTCGAGCACGCCATGTTCGGATTGCTGGAGCAGGCACGAGCAGCCCGGCCGACCGATCCCTTGACATCGATCGAGCTCCAGTTCGAACGCACGGAGCACCAGCCGACCCATCGCTGCACGATCCTCGCCGTCGAAGAGCTGAACGAGCGGCTGCGGGCCTTCACGGTCGGTCCGGTTCCTGGTTGGGTGGACCTCGGTGGCGATCAGTCCATGACCCTATTTCTCGACCTGCCCGGTCGGCCGATCCCCGACGACATCCGGCTCTCGACATTCCGGGAGATGCACGACGATGTTCGACCCAAAGGTGCGACCTATTCGATCCGACGCCACGATCCCGATCGGTCGACGGTCGAGGTCTGGGTCGTTCTGCATGGCGACGATCCCCACACCATCGGTGGGTGGGCGGCCGACGCAACGGTCGGCGATGCCATCACCCTGTGGGGTCCGAGGCGAGCCGGTTCGACAAGCGATCGCGCCCAGCGATTCCTCGGCGTCTGCGACGAGACCGGGTTGGCCGCGACGCTGGCGATCGTCGACGAATTGGACCCGGGGGTGCCCGTCGACCTGGTCGTCGAGGTCACCGACGCGGAGGCCGAGTTCCAGCTGACGCAACGAGATGGTGTGACGGTCCACTGGTGTCACCGCGGCACTGACGAGCCCGGCACCGGGACGCGGCTCCTCGACCGCGTACGTGAACTCGTGACCGAGCGGGACGACGCGATGGCCGCGTTCGGCGCATCCGAGTCTCGAGCCATCACGGCCGTTCGCAAGTACCTCCGGCGCGAGCTGGACATGCCGGCGTCGGCCGTGTCGCTCACCGGGTACTGGCGTCGAGCGAAGTGACGCTCGACGGCGAGCGTCGGTCAGCCGGCAGCGCGCCGTCCGACGGCCGCGACGTAGCCGTCGTCGAGCACCAGTGTGTCGCCGCGGGCTTCGCAGCGCTCCGCCAGCTCGCCGCGAAGACGCGACCGAGCCACCTCCCAGACACCGCGCGCCTCGGCCTCGTCGCGGAGTAGTCGTAGACCGCCCGCAGCCGTGGTCAGCGTCTGGACGGCGTCGTCGAGATCCGTGAAGTTCCAGGTGAGCGTGGATCGGACAGCGTCGGTGTCGACGAAGCCTGCGTTGGCCAGAAGGCCGACCGCACGGTCGCCCTCCCCCAGCGTCGTAGCGAAGGGTTTGGCGGGATTGTCGAGCGCCTCGGCCAGAATTGCGCGACATGCGCCAGGCCACCCACCGGGTAGCCACGTGGTGAAGGCGAACCGGCCGTCGTCAAGCAACACCCGATAGGCCTCCCGCGCGGTCGCTGCCGGATCGGGAGCGAAGATCACGCCGAAGTTGGAGATCGCCGCACCGAAAGTCTGCGCAGCGAACGGCAGCTCCTGAGCGTCGCCGATCGCTGAGCGATGCCCGGCGCGACACGCGGCGGCGACCTGAGAGGCAGCCAGGTCCACCCCGACTGCGCTCCAGCCACGATCACGTGCCGCATCGAGACCGGTGCCGATACCGGCACCGACGTCGAGAACCCGGTCCGCGGTCGGTCCGACGAGATCCAGGAGCACCTCGTTGGCCGGCGCAACGTGGCGCGCCATGACCCCGTAGCGCGACCATCTCGCTTCGTCGACCGTCATGTCCAACCCGCCTCGGCAAGGGCGCTCAGGTTGGCGACCGCAGGCTCGACGCTCTCGAGCATCAGCGTCAGCGATTCCATCACCGCGGGGTCGTCGAAGTGTTCGGCCATCGACCGGGTGGGGTTGAGTCGAGCCTGCTGTGACCAGGCCGCGATGTCCGGATGGTCGCGCCGAGCACCCTCGGCTTCGAGGCCGGCGGCGAGGATACGCAGCTGGTCGGCGATCAAACCCGTGCGGGGCACCGGAGGACAGAGCCGGTTGCGCTCGTCGTCGTCGATGTCCAGGGTCTCGACGAAGCCGAGAATCGCCGCGCTCCAGGGAGCGACGCCCAGGGTCGTGAACTGCACATCGATCCGACCCTCGGCGTAGATCGGTGACGTTGGTGCCGTCGCCAGGCCTTGCGCCGTGCAGTTGACATGCACCGTCCTGGCCGAGGTCGGGACGTCGGCTTCGTCGAGCTGGATCGAGTGCGGCCCAATGCTGCGAACGCGACCATGCCGCACCACCTGCTCCACCATGCGCAGGATGGCGAGTTCTTCCCGGGCGATGACCGCGCCGCGGTACGTCAGCGCCTCGAACGCCGGGTCCACGCGGCACATCATGCCGTGGTCTTCGAGCTGGCGGGCGAACGACTGACCCGACTGCGCGGTGCCACAGGCCTCGATCGTCCGCGCCTGATACGCAACCATCGACCCGACGAGGTCGAACGGCTGGGTGTGGGCCCGATCGACGAGCCAGGCGTCCCGCGGACGCACCCAACGGATCCGATCGGGTTCGACGCCCTGGCCGATCAACCAGACGACGGTGTCCATCGCCGTCTTGCCGGCACCGATGATCACGAAGCCGTCGGCCGGCTCATCGAGATGAGTCAACTCGTTCGGTGCGACGACACACATGTCGTCGTCGTACGCGAACGGCGGCGCATGGCGCGAGGGCACCTCGCTGGCGACGATCGTGGCGTTGACGACACGCCGAGCGACCGCGACTTCGGTCGTGGTTCCATCGAGTCGCGACACCAGCTGATGGCGCCCGGATGACTCGCCTCGGTAGTCGACCATCGGCATCCAACGAACTCGGCCCGATGCCATCAAGTCGTCGAGCACTGAGCGGTAATACGAGGCGACCTCGTGTCCCGTAGCCCGCTCGTAGAAACCGTCGTTGATCCCACCGACATCGATGCGGTCGTTGCCGAGTGGGCGAGAGTTCACGCCGTAGTAGGCGCTCGGTTGATGCAGGCGCACGAATGGGTACGCGTCGACCCAGTGGCCACCCGGCTCGTGACGCCGATCGGCCAGCGTGACGGTGGCGTCGCTGTGGCGAACGATCTCGTCGGCGACGGCAAGCCCGGACGCTCCGGCCCCGACGATCAGGTAGTCCGTGGTTTCAACTTTTGTCATCTCGGGCGCTCCTACTCGGTCGGTTCCAGGTCGAAAATCGCGCCCAGATCATCGAGGATGGCGTGGGCCCCGAAGAAGCCGACCCCCGACATCCAGCGATCGTCGGACACCGCGTACACGTTGCCGGAGCTCACGGCGCCAAGGGTGTCCCAGAGCGGGCTGCCCAGCAGTTGTTCGACCCCGGCCTCGACGTCTTCATTGGGGAAGGTCGCATAGACGAGCACGTCGCCATCGGCGAGGTCCAGTTCCTCTTCACTGATGACCCGGATGAACTCGTCGGGGTCCTGTTGACTCGGCGGACGAGCGAGACCTGCGTCGCCGAGTACCACACCACTGAAGCTGTTCGGTTGGTAGAGCCGAATCACGTCGACGAACCGCACCACCGAGATCGTCGGCGAGTCGTACTGCTCGTTGATCGCTGCGCCGACTGCGGCGGCGCGAGCCTCGTAGGCGACCAGGACCTCCTCTGCCAAGTCTTCTCGTCCGCTTGCGGCCGCGCCAAGACGGATCGAGTCCTTCCAGCCGGCGCCCGCCGACTCGCTCATCACCGTGGGTGCGATCTGCGCGAGCTCGCCGGCGATGTTCTCGTGGCGGACCACGCTGGTCAAGATGAGATCCGGCTGTGCCGCGGCGATGAGCTCGAGATTCGGTGCGAACAGGTCGCCCATCCAGACGGCATCAGCCCCGAAGGTTTCCGCGGCCTCGCCGTAGAGCTCAGGCAGCGGCCCGTTCGGGTCCGAGAAGGTCGTGTACCCGACGACCTGGAGTTCGAGGGTAAAGGCGACGTCGAGCATGGACTGGTCGAGCACCACGACCCGCTGCGGCGCCACTGGGATCTCGACCGGTCCGAGCGCGGTTTCGACGGTTCGAGGAAAGACCGGCGGAACGGTTGGTTCCGGCGATGGCTCCGCGGTCGGCTCGGGGGCAGCGTCGATGTCGGGATCGGTGTCGGCTGCGGGATCGGTGTCGGCTGCGGGATCGGCGTCGCTAGCAGCCTCAGGTGCCGACGTCGGTGCCGGTGTCTCCGTCGGCGCCGGTTGCGAGTCACTGGCCGCTGAGGCCGTTTCGGCGCCGTCACCGGCATTGGCATCGGACCCGGCACAACCGGTGGCGAACAGGAGCAGGAGCGAGAGCACCACTGCCCGGAATGCCCGGAATGCCGCGATGCGAGAGGAGGCCATCGATCGATTCTATCAACCTGATTATAAGGTTTCCCTAACATAAATCGTTCGGACCCATTGCCCAGCGATCGGCGAGCTGGCACAATCCGAGGATGGCCACCACCGACGAGTCCGACGTCGACTCGAAACCGGAACCCGACCAGATCGGCCTCGGAGAACTCCTCGCTCCGGTCCGAAACCAACTCATCCTCGCCTGCGTCTTCCAGGCGATCGGCGCACTGGCCGGCATCGTGCCGTTCATCGCCGTGGCCGAGATCGGGCGGGAACTACTCGGCGATCGCGACTCCGACCGACTCTGGACCATCGTCATCATCGCTGCCGTCGCCCTGGCGATCCGTGTGGGTTGCTTCTTCGCCGCTGCGGGCATCACCCACTTCGCCGACAACGACTTCCAGCTCGCCATCCGGCGCCGCATCGCGGAGCACCTCGGTCGACTGCCACTCGGCTGGTTCGACGACAACGATGCCGGCACCGTCAACAAGCTCATCGCCGACGACGTCTCAGCCATGCACCCGATCGTCGGCCACACCTTCATCGACATCACGAACACCGTCGTCACCGCCATCGCGTCGATCATCTACCTCTTCGTCATCGATTGGCGGATGGCACTGGTGGTGCTCATCCCCTTCGTCGCCGGCATCTTCCTCTACGCCAAGCAGATGTCGGGCTACGGCGAGAAGATGGAGCAGTACAACCAGTCGATGGCCGACGTGAACACGGCCAGCATCGAGTTCGTGCAGGGCATCGCCGTCGTCAAGACGTTCGGCCAGACCGGCCGGGCGCACAAGCGCTACAAGACGAGCACCGATTCGTTCATCCAGTCCTTCTGGGACTGGGTCAAGGGTCTGCTGAACATTGCCTCCCTGAGCGACATCGTGCTTTCCCCGCTGACCACGCTCACCCTCGTGCTCGGCGCGTCGGCGTGGTTCATCGATCGCGGCACCCTCGAGGTCGCCGACATCCTGGTGTTCCTCAGCCTCGGTCTTGCGCTCACCATGCCGATCCTGACCCTGGGGTTCGCGGGCAACGAGGTCCAACTGGCCAGTGCGGCGGCAGGCCGAATCGGTCGGGCGCTCGCCGAGAAGCCACTGCCCCAGCCCACCGACCCGCAGATTCCGCTCGAAGACGACCTGCGCCTCGAAGGCGTGACGTTCTCCTACGGTCCCGATGAGCCGGTCGTGCTCGACGATGTCAGCCTGGCGTTCGAGCCCGACACGGTCACGGCCATCGTCGGCGCGTCGGGTTCGGGCAAGACGACCCTGGGCCGACTGCTGTGTCGGTTCTGGGATCCGACGGGCGGATCGATTCGTCTCGGCGGTGTCGACCTCCGCGACATCGAATCCGAGGAGCTCTACGCGCGGGTGGGATTCGTCTTCCAGAACGTGCAGCTCATTCGTGGCACGATCGCCGACAACATCCGGCTTGCCGATCCCGAGGCTCCGCAGTCGCAGGTCGAAGCCGCCGCCCAGGCCGCCCAGATTCACGACCGGGTCATGGAACTGCCCGACGGTTACGAATCGGTGATCGGGGAGAACGTCTCGCTTTCGGGGGGCGAGCGGCAGCGCTTGTCGATCGCCCGGGCGCTCATCGCCAATCCGCCGATTCTCGTGCTCGACGAGGCGACCGCATTCGCCGACCCGGAGTCGGAGGCCGCGGTCCAGGACGCACTGTCGACCCTCGTCGCCGGACGAACCCTGATCGTGATCGCTCATCGGCTCTCCACGATCACGCAGGCCGACCAGATCGTCGTCCTCGACGAAGGCAGGGTGGTCGAGACCGGCACCCACGCCGACCTCCTCGATGCCGGCGGTACGTATCAGAAACAGTGGGCCGCAGACGCCCGAGTCACCGCTGAGGTCGGATGATGCTTCGCTCACTCGCCAAACTCGTCGCCGACCCCACGGCGTTCCGCTCCTCCGTCGCTGGCATGGTCGCAACCGCGATCCTCCAGGGCATCGGCTTCGTGCTCCTCGTGCCCGTGCTTCGTGCCCTCATCGAGGGTGACAACGGTCGCGCCGCCTGGTGGCTGCTCGCCATGGTTCTGGCGCTCGTGGTGTTCGGCGTCCTCCGCCACGTGAGCCAGATTCAGGCGTATCACACGGCGATCGACGGGGGCCGAGCCCTCTTCGGCCGGCTCGGCGACAAGGTCTCCACCCTGCCACTCGGATGGTTCGACAGCGACCGCGTCGGCTCACTCAGCCGGATCACCGGCCAGGGAGTCATCGATGTCATGGGCGTGCCGGCCCACCTGCTTCGAGCCGTGGTCACCGCCGTCACGACCCCGGTCGTCGTGGCTGTGATCATGTTCGCCTTCGACTGGCGTCTCGCGCTCGCGATGGTGCTCGCCCTTCCCGTCGCGTGGGTGGTGCTGCGCTGGGCAAGCAACCGCACCCAACGCTCGGAGCATCGGACGCACCACGCGTCGGCCGAAGCGACCAGTCGCGTGGTGGAATTCGCGCAGACCCAGGCGGTGCTCCGCAGTTGCGGTCGGACGGTCGACGGCTTTGCGATGCTCGACGACGCACTCGTGGAGCGACGCAATGCCGGACGCAAGCTGATGGTCAACGCCGTTCCCGGATTGATCGGCTTCAGTGCCGTCGTGCAAGCCGCATTCGTCGCCCTCCTGGTCGTCGGAACGACGATTGCGGTGGGCGGATCGGTCGACGTACCCGAGCTCGTCGCCGTGCTGATCCTCGCCGTTCGGTTCATCGAGCCGCTCATCTTGGCGTCGGACATCTCCGGCGCGATCAAGATCGCCGAGAACGCCATCGACCGGGCGGAGACCCTGCTGGAGACACCCGTCCTGCCCGAACCGGCCTCGTCGACTCGGCCGACCGACGCCTCGGTCACGTTCGACGACGTGAGCTTTGGGTACGGCGATGACATCGTGATCGACGAGGCGTCGTTCACGATCGCCGCCGGTTCGATGGTGGCCCTCGTGGGACCCTCGGGTTCGGGCAAGACGACGATCGCCCGCCTCATCGCGCGGTTCTGGGACACCGACGAAGGGACGGTCGCCATCGGCGGGGTCGACGTGCGTGACATGTCCACGACTGACCTGATGGAGCAGGTGTCGATCGTCTTTCAGGACAACTACCTGTTCGCGGGCACGATTGAGGAGAACGTCCTGCTCGCGAGACCCGAGGCGTTGCGAGCGGACCTCGAGCGGGTGGCCGCGCTCACCCGGCTCGACGAAGTGATCGAACGACTTCCCGCCGGATGGGAGAGCCCGGTCGGCGACGGCGGAACCCGCCTTTCCGGCGGTGAACGCCAGCGGGTGACCTTGGCTCGCGCCCTACTCAAGGACGCCCCGGTCATCCTCCTCGACGAAGCCACCGCAGCGATCGATCCGGCGAACGAGCAGGTGATCCAGGCCGCCATCGACAGCCTCCGCGGCAAGCACACGCTGATCGTGATCGCCCACCGGTTGTCGACGATCGCATCGGCCGACGAGATCCTGGTGCTCGACGACGGTCGGATCGCCGAACGCGGTGGGCACGAGGATCTCCTCGCAGCCGGTGGCCGGTACGCGTCGTTCTGGCATCAGCGCGATCGAGCCTCCGGCTGGCGACTCGAGCGCAGCGGCGCAATGCCGTGAGCGTCGCTCGAACGGTTCGCCAGTTCACGATCAAGAACCGGGCGACGGTGACCTCCGCCGAGCCGGTCGGCGATGGCCTGCTTCACGTCCGGGCGACGATGGCCCAGCCGAACGTTGCCTGGAAGCCGGGCCAAGCCGTCGCGCTCGTCGTCGATCCCGAGGGCAAGTCGATGAAGGACCGCTGGCGTCACTACACGGTCCGAGCCTGCGACCGCGAGGCCGGCACGATCGACTTTCTGATGGCCCGCCACGACGCCTCGACACCCGGCGGTCGTTTCATCGACAACCTCGCAGCCGGACGCGAGTTCACCTTCATGGGTCCCGGGGGCTCTCCCGTCGTCGAGCACGGCGCCCGGGGCTACCTGTTCGCCGGTGATCGCACGAGTGTGGCGTCAATCTCCGCGATGCTCGATTCGCTCAGTGAGCGCACTCCTAACGTGCGGGCAACGGTGATCATGGCGACGCCGAACCCACGCGCGGCCGCGCTCCCCACCTCGGTTGAGCACGACGTCACCTGGGTGGCTGCGACCACGGCCGAGGAGATCGCGGCGAACGTGGTCGATGCGCTGCCGCCGACCATCCCGAGCGCGAGCCGCGCCTACGTCACCGGCGAGATGACCATGATGCGGGACGTGCGGAGGGCACTCGGCGAACGTGGTCTCGGGCGCCGCCACATCGGCTGCCATGCCCACTGGACGCCTGGTCGACGGGGGATGTGAGCCGGGCCTCAGCCTGGGCTGGGCTCGTGCCTATGACCGTGTTCGTGCCCGTGCTCGTGACCATGGCGATGCACCCGCAGCGGAATCCGGTGCTCTGCGTGGACGTGACCGTGTGAACCCCAGTGAACGTGGAGATGACTGTGCTGGTGCGCGACCCGCTCGCGGTCGATGTCGGTTGCATCGATTGCCAGCCGTTGGAACAGCATCACGAGCGTCCACAGGACTGCACCCACGATCGCGCCGAGCGTGAGCGTCGGACCGAGCGCAAGATCGGCGAGGCCGATCCCGATCATGACGGCGCCGAATGCGAGCCGACCACCGAGGCTGGCCAGCGACAGGAAGCTCGCCCGCGCCTGGCGATCGATGTGACGGCCGACGATTGCGGGTGCAATGACCGACGCCGACGCCCGCGGTAGCACGCGGAGCGGAAGCAGCGCGAGGATCCACGGTGAGATGGTGAGCGCCATCACCACGAGCACGGCGACGGGAACGACCGCCGCGACGACGAGCGTCGTCACCGAACCGAAGCGATCCGCCATCGCCGGTACCCGCGACACGATGAACGCACCCATGAGTGCGGCCGCCGCAGCCGACACGCCCGTGATCAGCGCCGCGTCGCGCAACGACGAAGCACCGATCGACTCGGCCAGGTACGGGCCTGACAGGTCGGCGACCAGATGGATCACCACCACCTGGAACACGAGGTAGACCGCAACCCACAACAGCGCAGGGTGCCGCAGTCCGCGAGCGATCCCGAACCGTCCAGATTCGGCCGTCTCGCTCGGCGATCCGCTCAGCGCCGTGTCATCAGCGGGCTCGCCGGGCACAGCCGGTTCGACGAGGCGGGATGCAACGATCCCCTGCGCACAGGCAGCCAGCGCAGACAACGCAAACGGCACCCGCAGATCGATCAGGCCCACCGCGCCACCGAGCAGCGCCGATCCGGCGGTGACGAGCAGGAGTCGTTGTCGGGACCTCGCTTCACGCTCGACGAACTCATCGCTGCGACCGAGCGCTTCGAGCGTGTCGAAGTGGAAGGTCACGTCGGTGCCGGACAGAAACGCGTAGCCGGCGGCCAGTAGGACCTGGGCGGCCAGCAATCCAGCCACGTTCGGCGCGAACACAAAGGTGAGATGACTCGCGATCCAGGTGCCGGTCACGAGCCGAAGCGCGAGCACGCGTCCCAGGCGATCGCTGAGCCAGCCGGTTGGCAACTCGAGGACCACAACAGCGATGTAGTACACGGCCTGCACGGACAAGGCGCGGGCGAAGCCGAGCTCCTCGACGAGGAAGAGGACGATCGTCGGCATCCAGAAGAGCGCGCCCGCGAACATCTGATGGAGCGGGTAGAGCCGCAGGTTGTTCTCGAGTCGCGCGCTCACGCCACCCACACTACGGCTCGGCCCCGTTGAGGTCAGGCCAGATCAGGTCGCCGAAGGAGCTGGCCCGGCCAGGCGCCGCACGGCAAGCGCACCGAACCCGATGATCAGCACCGCGGCCCACAGGATCGCCCAGAGCACCGGTCGCCCGAGATCGCCGCCGCGACCCAACCGGTCGAGTACCCGCACGAACGCGGCCACCGGCGAGGCGCGCACGATCGGCTGCGCCCAGTCCGGGTACGCCTCGATCGGCACCATCGCTGCGGACATGAACATGAGCACCAGATAGAGGGCCCCTAGCGGGGCACTCAGCGCTTCGGTGGTCTTGGTCATCGTGGCGAACGCCAGTCCCGGCATCGTCATGGCGATGCCGATGAGGACGGCCACGGGAAAGATCAGCAGTGTCCGCAGTGCACCGCCCTCGAAGCGAAAGCCGAGCGCGTACCCGACGCTGCCGAGCACCAGCAGTGCCGCAGCGGCGCGCACGACCTCGGCGGCGACGACACCGACGATCGTCGTCGAGGGTCGAACCGGCATGGTGCGGATTCGGGCCATGAAGCCGGTCTGGATGTCCTTCTGCAATCCGACGGCGGCACCGACGGATCCGAACATCAAGCCGGAGACGACCAGCCCAGGAACGAGGCGTTGGGCGTAGTTGTCGCCCTCGAACGCCTCGACCGACGTTGCGAAGGCGGCAAAGATGGCGAACAACAGCAGCAGCGGGAAGATGACCGTGTTCACGATCGCCTCGGGCGACCGGACGAATCGCCGCACGGCGCGACCACTGAACGTCGCAGCCGAGATGTGCCAGGGCGTCATCGCGACACCGCCCGATCGGTGAGCCTCACGCTCATCGCGGTGAAGACCAAGACCAGCACGACAGACCACATGACCGTGCGAGTCACCGTGGTCGAAATGTCGCCATCGCCGGCGAGTGCCCGCAGCGCGTCAATTGCCGAGGTCACCGGTTGCCACTCGACGAATGGTTGCAACCAACCGGGAAAGTCGTCGACCGGGGCGAACCCGCTCGACAACATGATCAGTGGGAGATACGGGATCGATGCCAACGAAGCGGCCGAGTCCCTCGTCGGGGCGACCAGGCCGATGAGCCCCATGCCGAGCGACATCGTGACGGCAAACGCAACCGCCACCAAGACATAGCCGGCCGCCGCGGCTGCGCCGGCCGTGAAACGCATGCCGGTGGCGACACCGACACCGACGACGACCGCGATCGACAAAAGCGACCGGGCCGCGTCGGCGAAGGTACGCGCCAGGAGGGGCGACGCTCGATGAATCGGAAGGGACCGCAGGCGACTGAGCATCCCGGTCGTGCGGTCGTCGGCGACGTAGTAGGCCGCCGACATACCTGCGAACATCATCGCCTGAATCACGACGGTCGACGGCAGCAGCTGGGCGTAGTCGAACCCCTGTGCCGCCATCACCCGGCGCATCACGAGGTTGAACAACCCGAGGAACAGCAACGGGAATAGCACCGCGCTCATGATCGAGGCCGGGTTCCGTGCCGATCGGACGATCGCCCGCCGGGCCAGGATCGATGTGTCGGCGACGAGTGCGCTCACGATGCGCCCACCGACTCGGTGTCCGTCGCTTCGATGGGCGACGAGTCCTCGGTGAGGGCGAAGAACACGTCGTCGAGCGTCGGTTGGCGCAGGGAGACGTCGGCGACGGCAACACCAGCCTCGCCGAGCGCGGTCACGATCGACACCAACTCATCGGCGCCGGCATTGGCGACGGTGACTGAGCCCGTTTCGGCATCGACCGTGGTCTCGCCGAACGCCTGGAGCCGCTCGGCGACCGACGGGAGCTGGGCGGCGTCGACGAGGGTCACGGCACACGAGGTTGCACCCAGCTGACCCTTGAGTTCAGCCGGCGTGCCGGAGGCCACGATCCGACCATGGTTCAACACGACGATGTCGTCGGCGAGTTGGTCGGCCTCTTCGAGGTATTGCGTCGTGAGGATCACGGTCAAGCCGCCATCACGCAGCTCGCGCACCGCCTCCCACACCTCGGCCCGGCTGCGGGGGTCGAGGCCGGTCGTCGGCTCATCGAGGAAGAGCACCGCCGGGGGAACCACGAGACTCGCCGCGATGTCGAGCCGCCGTCGCATGCCGCCCGAGTACGTTCCCGAACGGCGCTCGCCGGCTTCGGCCAGCGAGAACTGGTCGAGCAGCAGGTCGGCGCGAGCCGCTGCTTCGCCCCGACCGAGACCCCGCAGCCGGGCGAACATCTCGAGGTTCTCACGACCGGTGAGCACCTCGTCTACGGCAGCGAACTGGCCGGTCAGGGCGATCCGCTCGCGCACGGCATCGGGCTCATCGACCACGCTGTGACCGGCGATCGTGGCCGTTCCGGAATCCGGCTGAACGAGCGTTGCCAGGATCTCCACCGTTGTCGTCTTGCCGGCACCATTCGGCCCGAGCAGACCGAGCACGGTTCCCGGTCGTGCCTCGAACGTGACACCCGCGAGCGCGTGCACCTCGCCGAACGACTTGGTGAGGGCCTCGACCCGCACCCCGCCGCCGGCCGAGTTCTGGGCAACATCTGGCTCGTTCATGCCTCCCCAATCAGCTTGTAGACAGGATTCTTACAGTACCCCTTGTGTTTGGTGATAGGCACGCCTAACTTCGCGCACTGATCCGTCGTCCCGAGGGGGCCCGCTGTGTTCCATATCCATCCCTGGCTGGCGTCATTGCTCGCCGTCCTGCTCTCCATCGCACTCCTCGCCACCGCATGTGGCGGGAGCGACGACACCGGCTCCAGGAGTGACTCGACCTCCGCGAGCGAGACGTCCACATCCTCCAGCGAATCGTCGGATGCGTCCAGCGCTTCCGGCTCCGGCAGCGCGTCCGCGAGCGATGAGTCCGAAGAACCCGATGCTGATGAAAGCGCTGGCGACCGGGCGTCGTCATCCGGAACCGGCGAGACGGTCGTCGTGGCCGACGTGCTCGGCGACGTCGAGGTGACCGTCACGTCCGACGGCGTGTACGCCCTCGACGAGTTTGCCGGCATCGCCTTGCTCACGCTCGGCGTCACCCCGATCGCCGTCGACGCACTGTTCGAGGACGACGAACTCCGGCCCGTGCCGGAGTCGCTCGACATCCCGATCAACCCGACGAACAACCTCGAGGCGCTCGCCGCCGCCATGCCCGAGCTGATCCTCGGCATCGGCCATCCGAACTTCCTAGAGGTCCGCGAGCAGCACAACGCCATCGCATCGACCGTCACACCCGATTTCACCGACACCTGGCAGAACCAGACGCTGGTCTTCGCGACCGCCACCGGAACCGAGGAACGTGCGGAGACCGTCATCACCACGGTCGAGGCCCGCACCGCCGAGCTGCGCAGTCGGATCGACGGCGCCGGGCTCAGCGGTGCACGGATCTCGATCATCCAAACCTTCGGCCCGGAGTTCTGGGCGTATGGGCCGTCGACCCTCGTCGGCACCTTGGTGGAGGATCTCGGATTCACGCGCTCCGAACTCCAGTCCGGCGGTGGAGACTTCGGCTTCATTCCCGTCGCCGAGGAGTTCCTCACCGAGGAGACGACCGCCGAGATCGTGATCGGGATGACAGGAGATGTCGGCGACTCGCTGACCGTCTTCGACAGCCCGGTCGTCGACCCCGGCGATGCATTCGCCGCCGAAGTCGTCCGCACCTGGTCGGCCAACAATGCGCTGGCCGCATGGATCATCCTGGACGACCTCGAGTCGATCCTCTTCGGTGACGGCACCACGACCGACCGAGAGGAGATCCTCGACGCCTGGGACGACCTGCTTGGGGCCATCGACGCCGTCGAGTCGGGTGACGTCGTCATCGAAGAGGACACGCGCTTCCCGCGCACGATCGAACACTCGCTCGGCGAAACCACGCTGGACGAGGAGCCGAGGACGATCGTTCCGCTCTTCGGCGAGATTCTCGGAGAACAGCTGATCGCACTCGGCATCACGCCGGCCGGCGCACTCCCCTACCAGAGCCCGTTGCCGGCCACCGGGGAGACCTACGGACTCGAAGCCCTCTACGACGTCACGCCAATCGGCACCGGCTTCGAGCCGAGCCTCGAGCTGATCGCCGCACTCGAGCCGGACCTGATCATCAGCGATGACCAGTTCTTCGCCGCCGTGTACGAGCCGCTGAGCGGCATCGCCCCGACCTATGCGCTCGACATCTTCTCCGACGACTGGCAGGCGAACTTCCGACTCGTCGCCGAGGTCGTCGGGCGGGAAGACCGAGCCGAGGAGGTCATCGCCGAATACGAAGCGCGGGTGGATTCGCTGCGCCCTGACGTCGAAGCGTTCTTCGACGGCAAGTCGGTCGCGGTGATGCAGGAGACCTTGGCCAACGAGCAGTCCGCCGGCGGTGAGGCTGGTGCCCGGATCTACGGTGCAGATACGAACCCCGGACGCTTCCTGGCCGATCTCGGCGTGGACGTGTGGGAGCCCGCCGATCCCGGTGGTTCGGAGATCGCCCCGTCGACGTACGAGATCAGTACCGAGGCGATCACGACCGTCGACGCCGACGCCGTCCTGTACCTGATCGAGCCGGAGCGGTTCGTCGACCCCGAAGCCGTCGAGGCGAGCGCCATCTGGCAGGCCACGCCCGCCGTCGGTTCCGGCCAGTTGTACTTCCTCGACTTCGGCACCCAGGTGCGACTCGGCGGACCCCTCCACAAGTTCATCGCCATGGACGCGGTCGAGGCCCTGATCACCGGCGGTGAGACCGGCGGAGTCGGCGACGTACCCGATCCGGTGCTGCCCGAGCCGACGATCACGACGGTCGTCGACGTCGCCGGCGAGGAAGGCTCCACGCTGATTCCGCAGTTCTCGGCCTTCTCGCCGGACTTCGCGGCAGCGGTCGGTGGTGAGGGTCCGGTGACCGCATTCCTTCCGAGCGACGACGGCCTCTTCGCCGTGCAGGGAAGCAACGCAGAATTTGCGGCTGCCCTCCAAGAGGACTTCGAGCTACTCGACGAGGTGTTGCGCTACCACGCGATCGCAGGCGTCGCCCTCACGGCCGAAGAGGTCATCGCCGCCGGCGAGCTCGAAACCTTGTTGGGCGAGTCGATCACCGTCGAGGTCGTCGGAGACGAGGTCGTGCTGAACGGCGGCCAAGCCCGGGTCTCCGCCGCCGACCTGGTCGCCGACAACGGCATCGCCCACGTGATCGACAGCGTGCTCATTCCGCCATCGCGAGCTGCCGAATTCGGCGGCTGAGATCGCTGGCCGATCCGCAGAGTTCTAGGGTCCCGACTCGTGACTGCAGGTGACACCCAACCGACGCAATCCCTCCCGGTGCGCTTCGGTTGGGTGTCGCTGTTCCAGGACCTCGGCTCGAAGATGGTGGTGCCGATGGTCCCGCTCTTCCTGGCGACCACCTTGAGTGCATCACCGCTCGTCATCGGGCTCGTAGATGGGATCGCCGCCGCCACCGTCGCCGCATCGGCACCGTTCGCAGGTCGGCTCACGAGCCGCTTCGGACCGCTGCCGCTCACCCGCGCCGGGTACGGCCTGTCGTCGATCGCCAAACCTGCGCTCGCGCTGGCAACCGGGTGGGGTGTCGTCCTGGCCGTGCGTGTGGTCGACCGGCTGGGCAAGGGTGTCCGCGACGCGCCCCGGGACATGCTGCTCTCAGCGGCCGGCAAGGATGACGAACGCGGCCGACGGTTCGGCGTACAACAGGCCATGGACAAGTTCGGGGGCTTCCTCGGACCACTCGC
Source organism: Actinomycetota bacterium (assembly GCA_039028435.1). Taxonomy (GTDB): domain Bacteria; phylum Actinomycetota; class Acidimicrobiia; order Acidimicrobiales; family UBA10347; genus UBA10347. The sequence goes on from JBCCIC010000001.1 coordinate 423,946, forward strand.
CGGGCTCGGCCTCTATCACCTGTTCGACGGGTCCTTCCGCTGGGTCTTCGTCGCGGCGTTCGTGCCCTGTGTGATCAGCGTGATCGTGCTCTGGCAGATCCGCGCTGACGATGGCGCATCCCATCCGGTCGACGCGCCGGGCGAGCCTCTCAGCACGACCACTGCGCAGCGACGGCTGCTGTTCGTACTCGCCGGCAGCACCCTCTTCACCGTGCCGACCGGACTGTTGCTGCTCCGCGGTCTCGAACTCGACGCCGGCATCAGCGCACTGCTCGGCGCATTCGCCGTCCATCGCTTGGCGACCGCGGTCTGCGCCGTGCCCGCCGGCCACCTGACCGATCGACATGGACCAGCCGTCGCGGTCAGGCTCGGGCTGACGTGCCTGGTCGCCGCGTTGGCGATCGCCACGACCGACGCCGGCTGGGGAATATGGCTCGCGCTCGGTCTGGTCGGTGTCGCCGATGCCCTCTTGCGAACCGGCGCCAAGACGTGGCTCGCTGCCCTCGGCCCGGTCGCGGCCCGGGTCGGCGCGTTCGGGTCCCTTGCGTCGGTCAACGCAGCCGCAGCGCTCGGCGCCGGCGTGATGTTCGGCACCCTGTGGGCGGACAGCGGACGCACGTCCCTGTTCGTCGGCTGCATCGGTGTGGCCATCGCCGGTTTTGCGTCGCTCGGAATCTCGGCTCACGAGCGAGCGGACTGATAGGTATGCCACCTATCGTGCATAAGGCATGGCTATACCTGTCCGCCGAATCGCCTCTCTACTGGCTGCCCTTGCGCTGACCGTCAGCGCATGTGGCAGCGACGAACCACTGGGCCAAACGCCCAGCGAAGCACCCGCGGCTGCATCGAGTTCGGCGATGTCCGACCTTGGCCAGGACGAAGCGGAGGAAGACACCGATCGGGACAACCCCTCGACCGGCGACGAGTCGAGCTCCGCATCGCCATCGACGGCGTCTGCCACGACGACCGCAACACCGGAACCACCTGCCGAGGATGCGCCGGAAGAAGACGAAGGAGACGCAGACTCGACCGATGCCGACACTGCTGAACCCGAGTCCTCGACTCGAGTCGTTGAGCACGCACTCGGCACGAGCGAGATTCCGACACGACCCGAACGCATCGTCGTGATGGACCCCGGCACGATCCTGCCGACGTTGCTCACGTTCGACTTGCCGATCGTCGCCGCACCCTTGCCGGCCGAGCCGTTCCCGACCGTGCTGGTCGACGAAGACGACCTGGCCATGATCGCATCGGTCGGTTTGTCCGACGTCTCACTCGAACTCGTCGCCGCGGCACAACCCGACCTGATCGTCGGGTTCGACGCCGGCTTGACCGACACGTACGACCAGCTGACCCAGATCGCCCCGACCGTCGCCGTCGGTCTCGACCTCAACGACTGGCGGGCAACCGCCGAGGAGATCGGTCGGGTCGTCGGCATCGACGAGGAGATGGCCGAAGCCCTGGCGGAGTACGACGCTCGAGTCGCACAGTTGCGGGCCGATTTGGGTCCGGCGATCGACACCGAGGTCTCGGTGGTGCGTGCGCTCGGTCAGCTCATCCGCCTGCACACCCGATTCCACTTCGCCGGGCAAGTACTCGACGACGTCGGCCTCGCCCGTCCGGCCACGCAGCAAACAGACGACCCCGAAACCCGCCTCATCCAGATCTCACTCGAAGATCTCGGGCAGGCCGACGGTGACATCCTGTTCGTGTTCGGCGCCGGCTCACTCGGCAGCCTCGGTGGCGACGAGGTTGACCTCACGATCCAGGCCATCACCGAGCACCCGCTGTTCCCGACACTGCGCGTGGCCCAGAACGACGCCGTGGTGGTCGTCGACCCGCTTGGTTGGCAACAGGGCGGTCTCCCCGCCGCGAATCTGATCCTCGACGACCTCGAACGTGCGCTCGTCGGCTCCAGCTCCTGACCCTCAGCTTCGCCGCGACAGCCGCTGGGTCGTAGCCGGTGCGTGCGCGACCATGGCCAAATGAACGCCCCGACCTTCGAGCACGTCCTGTATGACGTCGACGAACGCATCTGCACGATCACGCTGAACCGCCCGGACAAGCTCAACGCGATGAGCGCGTCGTTGCTGCGAGAGCTCGAAGACGCATTCAACACGGCGAAGGCCGATGCCGATGTCTCGGTCGTACTCCTGAAAGGCGCGGGCCGATCGTTCTGCGCCGGCTACGACCTCGCCCCCGACGACTGGATCCTGTCCCAGTACGGCGCCGACTTCGAGGGGCCGGTCGACGCGGTCGTCGACCGCGATGACGTCAGCGAGATCCTCGAGCGTTGGCTCCGCCTCTGGAAGTTCCCCAAGCCGATCATCGCGAAGGTGCAGGGCGTGTGTCTCTCCGGCGCCGGCGAGCTCTTGGGCGTCGCCGACCTGGTCGTTGCCGGCGAGGGTGCGCGTTTCGGCCACCCAGCCGGACGCGACCTCGGTATCCCGGTCACGCTCTCGTTCTGGCCGATGCTCATCGGCATGCGCAAGACGAAGGAGTTGCTGTTCACCAGCAAACTCATCGATGCGACCGAGGCGGAACGACTCGGCTTGATCAACCAGGTCGTTCCGGACGACGAACTCGACAACGCCGCGCTCGCGATGGCGAAGGATGTCGCTCGCACCGCGGACATCGGACTCCGCATGTCGAAGCTTGCGACGAACCGCTGGTTCGAGAACATGGGCCTGCTGGCATCGTGCTACTCGACCGCCGATCTCGACACCTTCTTCCATCAGAGTCCCAGCTATGTGGACTTCTTCCGGGCGGTGCGCGAACGAGGGATGGACGCAGCGCTCCAAGAGCGGGCGGAACGCTACGGCTGAACGAACTGGAACCCAGTGGAGCTCCGGCATTCAGCCGCAAAGTCTCATCCGGCGGGCTTGGGCTTCACACCAGGCCGAAACGCGGCGACGTGTTCGGGGTCGGTCTCGAGGTACGGGCCGTCGATCAGGTCGACGCAATACGGAACGGCGGCGAAGACGGCATCGAGGCATTCGGCGATCGCCTTGGGTTGGCCGGGCAGATTGATCACGAGCGCACCCCCGCAGATTCCCGCGGTCTGTCGGGAGAGAATCGCGGTCGGTACGTACTGCAGCGATTCGGTTCGCATCGCTTCGCCGAAGCCGGGCAACATCTTGGCGCACACTGCTTCGGTTGCCTCAGGGGTCACATCCCGAGCCGCAGGACCGGTGCCGCCTGTGGTCAGGACGAGGCAGCATCCACGCTCGGCGAGCTCCACGATCGCCCGCTCGACCTCAGCCTGCTCATCGGGAACGACCATCGAATCCGGCTCCCAGGCCGAGGTCAGTACTCGTTCGAGGTAGGCGAGGATTCCCGGACCTCCCCGATCCTGGTACTCGCCGCGACTGGCGCGATCGGAGACGGTCAGGATGCCGATTCGGGCAGGCGTGGAAGGGGGCGGCGCATCGGTTGGTTCAGACGTCACGGGGTCACTCTAGATCACGAACAAAATGAGACTCATTCTTGTTTTTGACCCAGGCTTTGTTACGGTCGACCCGTGACCTCAGCCGCCACCGAAACCGATGTCTGCGTGCTGGGCGCCGGCCCGCACGGGCTGGCGATGGCGACACATCTCGCGGTGGCAGATCCGACGCTCGATGTCACGGTTCTCGACCACGCCGATCGCTGGCTCGCGACCTGGAACACGCAATTCGAGCGGGCCGAAATCACGACGCTGCGGTCGCCGATCGTGCATCACCCTGCACCCGACCCGTTTGCGCTGGATCGATTCGTATCCGAGTTCGGTCTCGCCCGATCCGGCCTTCCGTATGACCTGCCGACGATCGACGCGTTCGCCCAGTTCTGCGCGGCGATGATCGAACACCTCGACCTTGCGCCGCCTCGGGCCACGCCGGCCTATCAGATCCGCAGCGACGGTCGGTCGGTTCGCCTCGAAACTGGCGACGGCACGCTCACCGCTCGGCATCTGATCATTGCGGCGAATCCCCATCAGCGACCGATCCCCGACTGGGTCTGGCCGATCCTCGGGCGCGAGCCGGGACTCGTGACACACGGGTACGACGTTGACCTTCGCGCCCAAGACGACCTCACGGGGCGGACGGTCGTCGTCATCGGCGGCGGCTTGACCGCGGCCCACCTTGCCCACGGCGCAGCGACCCGCGGTGCCCACGTACAGCTGATCAGCCGCCGCAATCTGAGCGTGCGCAGCTTCGATACGGCACCCGGATGGCTGGGCCCCAAGTACCTGACCGCGTTCGATGCAGAGGCAGTCCCCGCCCGCCGGTTATCGATCGCCGGTCGGGCCCGGTCGGGTGGAAGCATCCCAGAGTGGATGCACACCCGACTGGGCACCTTCGACGGTCCCGGATCGGTCGATCTCTGCGAGGCCACCGTCGTACGCGAGGCGGAGATCCTCGCCGACGGCGGGTGCGTGCTCGACCTCAGCAATGGCGCTCAGACCCGCGCCGACCATGTCTGGTTGGCCATCGGGACCCAGCCCGATGCCTACGGCCTCAAAGCCCTGCATTCGCTGCTCGCCGACGTCGCGTGCATCAACGGCTATCCGATCATCGACCGCAACCTGCAACTCGGCCCGCACCCAGCCTTCGTCATGGGCCGACTGGCGACGATCGCGCTCGGGCCGGCCGCTGGAAACCTCTGGGGCGCACAACGAGCTGCCCATCGGATCACGCAGGCGATCACCGGCGTCGACCTCGCGTCGGAGCCCACGAGCCTCAACCGCGCTTCCCGCTGATCGAGCCAGCCGCGAACCGACCCGCGGACCGACAGCGGGCCGACGCCGCTCAGCGCGGGTGGCGGCCTCGATCGCCTGCGAAGCTCTTCTCGTTGCCGGCAACCGCGGCGACGATGTCATCGGGCGTGGCGATCGTGGTCTCGGCCTCGGTCGGTGCGGCCGACGCTGCCAACAGAGCGAGCGTCGATCGGCACAGCTTCTCGTCGTCGAGCACGCCCACGCGCCGGCCGAGCTCCATTGCGGCCATGGCCGGCTTGGCGAGATGCGGCAGGTGTTTGTGCCAGGTGTTCGGCACGCCAAGCTCATCGGCGACCTGCTCGCCGGCCCAGTAGCGGGTGAACCCGTAGAGCAGCTTGCGCAGCCGCAGCGGCGGAAACATCGCCGTCACGACCTTCGGGAAGACATCGAGGTTCGGGGCGTCCTCGCCTTCTTGGGTCGCCAGCTCGATGAGTTGGCGAACGAGGTTCCGACACTCGTCGTCAGCACCCGGATCGAGACCGAGATAGATGTCGGCGAGCTGGCGTCCGTGCGCAACATCGCGATGCAGCAGGTGCTCGGGGACCCCCATCACCCAGCCGATATACCGCCAGAGCGCGTAGATGTCCTCGAGCTCCTGATCCGAGAAGCGAACCCCGACGGCGATCAACGGATCGACCATCGCCTGGGTGAAGTCGTAGGAGATCGCGTAGAGCCCGTCGGTGTGGGCCATCGGCATGCCCCAGTCGTCCCAATCCCAGTGGGGGCTACGGGCACATTGCTTGCGGACCATCGCGTGAAGAAGACGGACTTGGGCCGAGAGCTTGAAGCCTTCGCTGAACCGCTCCATCCCGCCCGGCGAGACCGCTTCGACGAGCCAGCGAGTCGTCTCCTTGGCCCGCACGTAAGCATTGTCGGCAAGGCGCCCGGTGAAGACCACCGGACGGGAGATTCCATAGGCCTGCTCACTGCCGGCGATGACCGAACACGTCAGAGCGAACGAGACCATGGGCCCGGCGCGGAAATAGGCGATGGAGCCGCGGCGAAGCTGTTCGTCGTCGACCCAGTCCGGCCGATTGTCGAGCAGTTCGAAGAGCCGCACCAGCGAATCCGGAGGGTCCTCGACGGTCTCGATGCCATGATCGAGGGCCTGACGGAACATGCGTCGTCCGGACGCACCCGGCAGGGCGGCGAAATCATCGAGCACCTCGAGTGCCAGATCGTCGGCCGTCATGTAGCCATCGATCACCGGCTGGACGGCGGCCTCGCCGTGTCGGGCCATGACCTCGGCGACGTTGGCACAACGGCCGAGCTCGTGTGGAGCCACCGTCACCCGGTTCTCGAACACCGTTGCAGCCATACGTCCCCCTCGGTCGACACCACCATAGATCGGTGCCGTCGGGTGAGCGAGTGGCGACCCGGTGCGGGCTTAGCTGCCGGCTGCAGGCAGGTGATGGCCGAGCTTGCTGGCCTTCACCCCGAGGTAACGCTCGTTGTGCTCGTTCGGCGGGATCACGACCGGCACGCGCTCGACGACGTCGACGCCGAGTGCACGTAGCTCATCCACCTTGCGAGGGTTGTTGGTCAGCAGGCGAATGGGCCCGACATCGAGGTCATCGAGGATCTCCGCGGCATCGCGATAGGTGCGCTGATCCGCCGCATAGCCGAGCGCCTCGTTCGCCTCGACCGTGTCCAGGCCATCGTCCTGCAGCCGATACGCACGCATCTTGGCGGTGAGGCCGATCCCGCGACCTTCCTGATCGAGGTAGACGACGAGCCCGACACCCTCGGCGACGATCATCTCGAGCGATGCGTGCAGCTGTGCGCCACAGTCGCACCGAAGCGAGCCGAAGATGTCGCCGGTGACGCAGGACGAGTGCACACGGACCAGCAGCGGCTCCGTTGCCGATGCGAGGTCGCCGGCGATGATCGCCGCGTGGTGCGCACCACCCGTGCCGTCGTAGGCGTAACACGTGAACGTGCCGAATGCCGTCGGCAGCTTCGCCGGACCACCGCGACCCCGCTCAGGCGCAGCTCGCCCATCGGGCAGTGGGTTGACACTCACGGTCAGCGCCGGTCGGGTCGCGGGCCGATCCCGAGAAACTCCGTCACCTGAGGATTGGCGAGTGCCTCGGGGGTCGGAGCACAGCAGATGCACGCGCAACAGAGGGCCACGGTGAGCTCGGCTTCGGCGGCCTCTCGGACGCTGTGCGTCGCGTAGACGACGGTGACGCCTTCGTCGGCAACCTCGCGAATGACCGAACGAAGACGTTCCCGTGTTGGCACGTCGACACCCGTGGTCGGTTCGTCGAGCAGCAGGATGGGGGCCTTCTGGGCGAGACCCTGAGCAAGCAGTGCCCGCTGACGCTGGCCGCCGGACAACGCGTGAATCGGCGTGCGGCGATGATCGATCAGGTCCACGCGTTCGAGGGATTCCTCGACGATCCGGCGATCCGATTTGGTCATTGGACGCAACAAACCGCGCGCCCGATACCGGCCCTGTCGCACGACATCTTCGACCGTCAACGGCACCTGCGGGTCGATGTCGGTCGTTTGGAGCACCTCGGCGGCCTCGCCCTCGACCTCGACCCGCCCGCGCGATGGTCGAAGCCGACCGCTGATCAGCCCCAACAATGTCGACTTCCCGCCACCGTTCGGCCCGACCACCGACGTGACCGTGCCGGCAGGGATCTCGAAGGTGACGTCCTCAAGCGCGAGGCGCTTTCTGCGGTGGGCGTCGACTCGCTCAAGCCGGATCGCCGACTCGGTTCTCGGCACCACACCACCCTAGGGCGCTTCATCCGAATGAGACTCACTCTCGCTACAAGCCGTGAATTCCGCCCATACATAGCGACATTGCAATATTGCACCGTTACTATGTTTCCGTGCCCCGTCGACCTTCGACCCACCACACCGACCAAGCGTTCATCGAGAGCGCCGAACTCCTCAAGGCGATGGCGCATCCACTGCGGCTCTCACTGCTCTCGTCGCTTGTCGACGAGCCCAAGTGCGTGCACGAGCTCGTCGAGTCGAGCGGAGCGACCCAACCGCTGGTGTCGCAACACCTGCGAGTCCTGCGCGCCGCGAGCCTCGTTCGCAGCGATCGCCGCGGCCGTGAGGTCGTCTACGCGATCGCCGACACCCACATCCACCACATCGTGATCGACGCCGTCGACCACGTCCGAACCGAAGGAGATCACCATGGCCCCCACGTGCACGATGCATAAGGACCATCCCCACACCCACGGACCCGGCTGCGGGCACGAAGCGATTCCCCACGGCGACCACATCGACTACATCCACGACGGCCACGCTCACCGAGAACACGATGGCCACTGGGACGAGTGTGTTCCCGCGGAGCACATCGTCCACGAAGACCACCCGCACATGCACGGACCCGGCTGCGGCCACGAAGCCGTCCCGCACGGCGACCACGTCGACTACATCCACGACGGTCACCGTCACGCATGGCACGACGACCACTGGGACGAGCACTGATCGCACCAGCCTCCACGAAGTGATGCGGTTTGGTGCCTGGCACCAATCGTTACACGCGGGCGGCATCTGTCTCGGAGCGAACCACGACTAGCACCTATCGTGGATTGGCGTGATGCACTATGACGCCATCATCGTCGGCGCAGGGTTCGGCGGCCTCTACGCCCTGCACCGTCTTCGCGACGAGCTAGGCCTGTCGGTGCGCGCGTTCGACAGTGCCGGCGGCGTCGGCGGCACCTGGTGGTACAACCGCTATCCCGGCGCGCGAGTCGACGCGCCGAGCAGCCCGTTCTACGCGTACACCTTCTCCCAGGAGCTCATCGACGAGTGGGACTGGAAGGAGACCCAAACCGCTGGATCGGATGTGCTCGCCTACCTCGAACACTTCGCCGAGCGGTTCGACCTCCACAAGGACATCCAGTTCGACACCTGGGTCACCGACGCCACCTACGACGAGATCGAGCAACGTTGGGCGATCGAGACCGACGGCGGGGAACATGCGACCGCTCGATTCTTGGTCTGCGCCACCGGTGCCCTGTTCGTCGCCAACAAGCCCGACTACCCCGGCATCGACGACTTCGCCGGCGAGTGCCATCACACCGGCCGCTGGCCCCACGACCCGGTGTCGTTCGAGGGCAAGCGGGTCGGCGTGATCGGCACGGGGTCCTCAGGGGTCCAATCGATCCCCGAGATTGCCAAGGAAGCCGCCCACGTCACCGTCTTTCAGCGCACGCCGCAGTACGCCTTACCCGCTCGGAATCGGCCACTCGATGACGACGAGCGCGAGCGCTACCGCCGCGACTGGGCCACCCTGCGCGACTCGATGTACCGACGCGGCGGGTGGCCGTTCCCCCTCCAGACCGAGCGCGCAGACGACTTCACACCCGAACAGCGACGCGAGCGCTACGAGGAGTTGTGGACCGAGGGCGGCATGCACCTCTCGATCAACAGCTACCGCGGCGTGCTGACCGATGAAGAGCTGAACGACGAGGTCTCCGACTTCGTGCGAGACAAGATCCGAGCAGCCGTCGATGACCCGGCAACGGCGCGCAAGCTCCTCCCCGACTACCACTTCGGCACCAAGCGGCTCATCCTCGACAACGGCTACTTCGAGACGTACAACCGAGACAACGTCACCCTCGTCGACCTTCGCGAAGATCCGATCCAGTCGTTCTCGGCCGATGCGGTGCTCACCGAGCACGGTGAGCACCCGATCGACATGTTGGTGCTCGCCACCGGCTTCGATGCCGTCAGCGGGTCGATGCTCAAGATCAACCCAAAGGGCCGTGGCGGAACGCCGCTCGCCGACAAGTGGAACGCTCGCTTCGACACGTACCTCGGGATGGCCATCGCCGGTTACCCCAACCTCTTCATGATCCATGGACCCGGTTCGCCCGGCGTGCTCTACACCATGCCCCTCGGCGGCGAACGCCAGACCGCATGGATCGAGCGATGCATCCGCCACCTCGACGAGGCCGGTCTCGGTTCCATGGAAGCCACCGAGGATGCCGAGGCGGCATGGGACTACGAGATCTCGTCGGCGGCAGAACGCACCCTCTACCCGCGCACCAAGTCGTGGTACACCGGCGCCAACATCCCCGGTAAACCGCGACAATTCCTCGCCCATCTCCGGGGCTCGCAGTACTTCGACCGGCTCGACGAGATCGCAGACAACGGCTTCGAGGGATTCGAGTTCGAGCCTGCGGTCGCACCGGCCACGCACTGATCCACCGAGAAGCCCACGTTGCGGCAGTGATCGGTCCGTGATAAACCGAACCCGAACTTGGTTTCAAAACTGGGAGTGTTCCCTTGAAGTACACGCGACTCGGCAACACCGGCCTCAAGGTCTCGCCAATCTGCTTCGGTTGTATGTCCATCGGCGAGCCGGGCCCCGGCTTCGCGTGGGCGGTCGGTGAGGATGCGGCCCGCGGACTGATCCGGACCGCCCTCGAGAACGGCATCAACTTCTTCGACACTGCGAACATGTACGCCTACGGCACATCCGAGTCCCAGCTCGGTCAGGCCATCGCCGACTTCGCCCACCGCGACGAGATCGTGTTGGCGACCAAGTGCTACTTCAACTGGGAACGAGGGCCGAACACGAACCGGCTCTCGCGCAAGTCGATCTTCAATCAGGTCGAAGGCAGCCTGCGCCGACTTCGGACCGACTACATCGATCTGTATCAGATCCACCGGCTCGACGAGGACACGCCGATCGAGGAGACAATGGAGGCGCTCCACGACCTGGTGAAGCAGGGAAAGGTCCGCTATGTCGGCGCATCGTCCATGCACGCATGGGAGTTCCAGCACGCCCAGCACGTGGCCGAGGCCAACGGATGGACGAAGTTCGTCGCCATGCAGAACCAGGTCAGCCTGCTCTATCGGGAGGAAGAGCGAGAGATGCTCCCCTACTGCGACGCCACCGGAGTCGGTGTCATCCCGTGGAGCCCGCTGGCTCGTGGCCGCCTGACGCGAGACCTCGGCCAAACGACCGCACGTTCCGAAGGCGACTTCAGCGAGCCGGGCTACTACAGCGAGTACCACGAGGCACAGGGCGATGCCGCTCGAGCCGGCGACGACAAGGTCATCGCGGAGGTCCACACCCTTGCCGAAGAACGCGCGGTGCCTCGGGCACAGATCGGCCTGGCTTGGCTGCTGCAGAAGTCGGCCGTGACCGCACCGATCGTGGGTGTGGCCAAGGACAACCACATCACCGACGCCGTCGCCGCCACGGAACTCGAACTGAGCGACGAGGAGATCGAGCGCTTGGAACGCCACTACATCACCCGACCACCCTTCATCAGCGGCTCCGATGCCATGTCCCGCTGGGACTTCAAGGTGACCGTCAAGGACACCGACAATGGCTGAGCGCGTCGCCGTCGTCACCGGTGCCGGTTCGGGCATCGGCCAAGCCTGCGCGCAGCGACTTGCCGAGGACGGGTGCCAGGTCGCGGCCCTCGACCTCGACGAAGCCGGCCTCGCGGAGACCACAGCTCGGATCGAGGAGGCCGGACACCGCTGCATGGCTGTGACCGTCGACCTGCTCGATCGGCTGGCACTCGAAACGGCCTTCGCCACCGTTCGAGACCAGCTCGGCTTGATCTCGATCCTGCACAGCAACGCGGGAGGAACCGGTGGCGTCGCCTCTCGGACGTTCGCCAAGTCCTCCTACGAGCAATGGGATCGCTACATCGCGCTCAACCTCACCCAGAACATCGACTGCGCGCGTCAGGTCGTTCCGGCGATGATCGAGCAAGGCTGGGGGCGCTTGATCGTCACGTCGTCAGAGATGGCGTTTCGCGCCAACTGGGCGATGTCGGACTACGCAGCCGCCAAGGCCGGTCTGCTCGGCTGGGTTCGCAACGTCGCCCACGAGCTCGGCAAGTACGGGGTGACGGTCAATGCGGTGTGTCCTGGCGCAACCCGCACCCCGCTCGTCGAGAGCATGCCGGAGGAGCACCGGGCGAAGACCCTCACCGAGATTCCGTTGGGCCGCCTCGGCGAGCCGGACGAGATCGCCCATACGGTGTCGTTTCTGGCAAGCGAGGGTGCTTCGTATGTGACCGGCGAGTCGATCCTCGTCGCCGGCGGACGCACACTTCACTGAGCGCGGCCGGTCTTCGGCCGCGGACGATCGCCGTGGCCAGTTGACTACTTCGGGGCGAAGCGAGTTCCGGCGTCAAGGCGGATCGTGTCGCCGTTGAGCATCGGGTTCTCGATGATCGCGATCGCCAGACGACCGAACTCGTCGGGCTGACCGAGCCGCTTCGGGAACGCGGCGTCCTTGGTGAGCTGCTCGCCGCGCTCGTCGCTGACACCGGCCGTCAGTCCGGTGGCAAACAGACTTGGAGCGATCGTCACGCACCGGATGCCGAGGGAACCCAGATCGCGGGCGATCGTGAGCGTCATGCCGGCGATGCCGGCCTTGGCGGCCGTGTACGACACCTGCCCGATCTGGCCCTCGAATGCCGCGATCGATGCGGTGTTGATCATCACCCCACGTTCGCCGTCGTCGTTGGCCTCGTTCTTGCTCATGTGCCAAGCGCACAGCCGGTTGGTGTTGAACGTGGCGATCAGGTTGAGGTCGATCACCGCGCGGAAGTCGTCGAGTGAGTACGGCGCATCGCGTCCGATCGTCCGGCCGGCCTTGCCGCCACCTGCGGTGTTCAACGCCATGTCGAGACCGCCCATGGCCTCGACGGCCTCCTGGATGATGATCTCGATCCCTTCGTAGTCGAGCACGTTGCAGGGATGCCACGACCCGCCGAGCTCGGCGGCGACCTCCGCCCCGGCCGATTGTTCTCGATCGAGGATCGCGACCGTGCCACCGCCGTTGGCGATTCGAGTAGCCGTCGCCCGAGCGAATCCCGATGCGCCACCGATGATGATGGCTCGCAGTCCGTTGATGTCCATGGGTGCCCCTTGTGGTCGGGTTGCGCCGATTGGTGTCGGTCGCCCGTCACGGTTGTAGTCGTCGGCGGTGACCCTCTGGTAGAGCGCCGGCTGTGACTCGAGGTCTGGACATGGGGCACGCCGGGTGCCGAGGGCGTGGAACAATGACGAGGTGACAAACGCTCGATGGGACCGCACCGCGCACCAGGCGCGGAGCGTGGTCACACAAGACCTGATGCTCGATGCCGCCGAGGAGCTCTTCGGCGAGCGCGGAATCAGCGCGACATCGGTCCAAGAGGTCGCCGAGCGAGCGGATCGATCGATCGGCTCGCTGTACCACCACTTCAGCACCAAAGAAGTCCTGGTGCATGCGGTCGTCGACCGGCTCCTCGAAGGGCTTCAGACCCAAACCGATCTGTTCTTCGCCCCCGACCGTTGGGCGGGGCGGCCGGCCATCCACGTCATCCGCGGCTACCTGCGCGGCGTGCTGAACCTTCGCGATGGCCGGCCCGGCTACGCCCGGATCGGGCGCGAGCTCTCCCTGATGGATGACGAAACGCTCGCGCGTTACCGAGCGGTGCGAGAACGCACGAACACCGGGCTCCGCGAGCTGCTTCTTGCCCGGCGTGACGAATACGGTCACCCGGACCCAGACACCTCGGTACGCGTCGTCGTCGACATGTGCATCGCGATGGCCTCGGCCCGCATCAACGACGTCACCACGCCGACCTCCCTGCAGGATCTCCACGACGAAGCGTTCGTGACCGAGGTGACGGCGGCCTGCTCGACGATCCTCCAGGTCGAGGAGTAGCTCCTCGACCTGGCGTTCGAGCTCGACGCACGATCGCGCTCGAACCTGATGCTCGACGATTCGCCGGGCGCTGGGTCAGCCGGCGGTCACGTAGAGGTTCAGCGACGCCAGCGCCCGATCCCTGGTGGGGATGATCGGCGCATAGTCGGGGTCGTTCAAGAACGCCTGAACAGCATCGGCCGACGGGAACCTGGCGATCGCCACGAAGGCGGCCGGCGTCTGTCCGACCGGATGGCCGGCGATCGGCAGGTTTGCGATCGGCTGCGCACCATGCTTGGCCGAGATCGGTCCGACGACCTGCTGATACGCCGCGAGGTCTTCCATGGCCTGCGGGTTCGGCGCCGCGACAGTGACCAGGTAGACGCCGTCGGGTTCGGCGAGTTCCGTGACCTCGGTGTCGTCGACGATGTAGGCGTTCACGCACTCGATGCTCTTGTCACGGGCAGGCACCAGATCCTGGTAAGACGGCGAGTCGAACATCGTCGTGATCGCCTCCACGCTCGGGAAGGTGGCGAGACCGAAGACGACCGCCGGGGCGTCGCCATGGATGTGCTCGACGGCAAAGCGGGACGAAACCTCGGCACCGGCCGCAATGGCCAGCTCGGTCGAGCCGGCGACATAGCCGTGGAACACCTCGACCTCCTCGGAGTTCGGCTTGGCCAGGGTGATGAGCAGGGTGGAGTTGGTGGTCATGATGATGGTTCCTTGTGTGATTGGGGTTGCGGGTTCGGTTTGGCTTGGGGTGTGGGTTCAGTGGGTCTGGGCTCGGCCAGTTGGACCGAGTCAGGCGGCGTAGGCGCGGATGATCGCCTCGGCGGCGGCCCGCGGTTCGTCCTCCTGCCAGAAGTGGCCGGCGTCGGGGAGGTCGAGCTTCGTCGCGTCCGGCCAAAGCTCGTCCCACTTCCGCAGATACGCCTTGGTCGTCAACGGCACATCCTTGAGGCCCATGATGCGGAGCATCGGGAGCCCCGAGAGGGTGGCTTTGACGCGCTGCTCGAGTGCATCGAGCCACTCCGCCTCGCCGACGATCGCCTTGGGGAAGACTGCGTGGCCGCGGCGGCTGTCGGGCGTTGGCGCCACGTCGAGGTAGTGCCGCATGACCTCGTCGCTCGGACGACGCTGCAGAAGGGCGGGCATGATCCGCTTGACGAAGGTGTGGCGCCTCATCAGCGACCGCTGGATGAAGCCGAAGCCCATCAACCGCGAGAACGTTCGCTGCATGAAGAAGGGTGTCGCCGCCCACATCATCGTGTTGCCGGCGACCAGACCACTGAATCGCTCGGGCATCAGCGACGCGACCTCGAAGCCGATCGGCCCACCCCAGTCTTGGCCAACGAGGACGGCGTCGTGCAGATCGAGGTGCTCGACCAACTCTGCGACCACCCGGGCGTGCTCGCTCGGCAGGTAGCCGTAGTCGGCCGGATGCACCGAGAGCCCGAAGCCGGGGTAGTCCATGGCGACGCAGCGGAAGTGTGGGGCGAGCAGCGGGATCATCTCGCGATAGAGAAAGCTCCAGTCCGGGTTTCCGTGCATCAGGAGCAATGGCCGGCCGGCACCTTCGTCGATGTAGTGCACTCGTCCGACTGAGCTCTCGAACCAGCGCGATTCGAAGGGGTACAGCTCGGGGTTCGGCGTGAACTCGACGTGGTACGGCGCCGCGTCGGTGTCGATCAGCACATCTGGCTCGGTGGGCACGGATTCCATGGTGTTCATAGCTGCTCCTTCGGTTCGTCATTTTTTTGCACTGGTCAGTGCAGTAGTCGTCGGTTAATATACACGGCATGGTGCAAAAGGCAAGCGCGACATCGAATTCCGCCTCGAAGGGCCGGGGGCGGCCTCGCCAGTTCGACGCTGATCAGGTCATCAATGCCGCCATCTGGGCCTTCTTCGCCAAGGGTTTCGAAGCCACCACCCTCGGCGATCTTGAGGACGCCACCGGCGTC
Organism: Actinomycetota bacterium; assembly: GCA_039028435.1. Lineage (GTDB taxonomy): Bacteria > Actinomycetota > Acidimicrobiia > Acidimicrobiales > UBA10347 > UBA10347. The sequence continues at coordinate 439,301 of JBCCIC010000001.1, forward strand.
GACCGGTCGACGCTCTACAACAGCTTCGGCGGCAAGCGCGGGCTGTACGAGTCCGCGACCAGCACCTATCTCGACCTCGCACGGACGGGCCTCTTTGCGCCGCTCCTCGGCGGAGGCCCGGACGAGAATGACGGCTATGGCGACATCCTCGAGTTTCTCGATCGCCTGCGGAGCGGCCTCACGAGCGCAACCGCCATCCCGGGCTGCCTGATCGTGAACGACATGGCCGCCGGCGCCGATCCTCGAGCCGCCCAGCGCTATCGAGAAATGCTGGAGGAAGGTCTCACCGCAGCGCTGGCACGAGCCGGCGAGAACGACCCCCAACGTCGAAGCGACCGAGCGGGCATGCTCGCCACCTCGGTGCTCGGCGTGAACCTCGTCTCGAAGACCACCGACGGAGACGCCCGTGAGATCGGGCGACTTGTCGATGCGATGATCGATGAGGTCGGGCGGTGGCGCGCCGCAGCGACCTAGACGCGCAACGCGGCCTCGCGGACCCGCAGTCTGGGCTCAGGTGCTCGCCGACACCGGGTGCGCCGCGCGCCGGCGCTCCTCGTCAGCCACCAGGACCGAGAGATCGTCCAGCGGCATCGGCATGCTGAGGTGCCATCCCTGGCCACATTCAACCCCTGCCTCGAGTGCCATCCGTTCTTCCGTCTCGGACTCGATGCCCTCGGCGATCGAGTGCACTCCGAGGTCGCGAGCCATCGCCGCGAGCGAACGAAGGATCTTGTGCGCGGCAGGGTTGCTCGCCATGACGCCGACCAATGAACGGTCGAACTTGCAAGCTCCCAGCGGGAGTCGGGTGAAATAGCCGAGCGCGTTGTGGCCGGTCCCGAAGTCATCGAGTGCGATCGGCACGCCCAACGCGTGCAAGGAACGAAGCGTCTGTTCGGCGAGGTCGGCAGCGCGGATTGCTTCGGACTCGACCACCTCGATGATCAGGTCGCCGGCGACCAGACCGTTGCGGTCCATTGCCCCGACGAAGCGGTCCACGAATGTCGGCACGGCAAGCTGACTGGGCGTGAAGTTGACGCTGAACCCCCGATCGGCGAAGCCGGGCACACGACCGCGGAGCCGATGAAGATCGCGAGCAGCCGTCGCCAGCGACCATCTCGTGAATCGCTCGAGACGTCCGGTTGCCTCGACGCGTCCGATGATCAGCGGAGCCGGCAGCCAGCCATGTTGGGGATGACGCCACCGCAACAGGGCCTCGGCGCTGGTGATCGCACCGGTCGCCAGACTCCGGATCGGCTGGTAGTGGAAACAGAGCGAGCCATCCAGCATCGCCCGATCAAGATCGCGGTCGATCGACGCGATCTGGACTGCCCTGCGGTGGATCGAATCGTCCGCGACGACGACGCCACCCCCTTGCTTGGCTTCGTACATCGCCTGGTCGGCATCGCTCATCAGCTCGATGGCACTCCGCGACGCGAGGTTGCCATGAGCAATCCCGAAGCTCATGTGCGGCTCGATCCGGACCGAGTCGACTTGGAGCGGCTCGGTCATCGCCGCCTGGAGGCGGTAGGCAACTCGGATCCCGCGCTCGCCGGACGGGTCATCCTGAACGATGACGAGAAACTCGTCACCACCGAGTCGAACAAGATGGTCTTCCGGACCCAGCAGCACGAGGATCCGGCCGGCGATCGAGCGCAGGACTTCGTCACCCGCACGGTGACCGTGGGTGTCGTTGACCGACTTGAAGTTGTCGAGATCTGCATAGACGATCGAAGGCGTTTGACCATCTTCTCGGCCGCACGCTTGCTCCAGGACGGCAAGCCCAGCCCGGCGGGTCAGCGCACCCGTCAGCTCGTCGTACGTCGCCCGGTGTTCGGCATCGTCGAGGAGCTCGAAGACATTGAGATACGAGCCGGCCAATCGAGCGATCGCGCCCAGCAAGAGGCACTGCTCATAGGTGTAGTGGGCCACCTTCGGATTGCCCAGGTTGATCGTGCCGAGGCAGCGGCCACCACTCACCATCGGCCCGATCAGCGCGGACCGGATCCCGGCGGCGAGCAGCAGCTCACTCTCCTCGTAGTCGGTCTCGGCCAGATCATCGACCTTGATCACATCTCCGGAGGTGTAGGCACTACCGGTGAGGGAACCGTCGAACGAGAAGACCGAGCCCGACGGGATGATCGAGCCGTGCCCCTCGCCGAGTTTCATGATCTTGAGACGGCCCTCGCCGATCGGCAACGCCAAACTCGACAGACCCGCCTGGATCGTCCGCGGCACCCACTCCGCCGTCGCCGCCAGCACGCCCTCTCGGTCGACGGCAGAGGACAAGGCTGCGATGTATCCGGCCGGCAACGTGACGTCGAACGACTCGAGCACTCCGTATTCACCCATCATGTGCGCGATCCGTGTCGCTCGTTCTCGTTGATCCGCCAAGCTCGCCTTACTACACCCATGGCAGCATTTCCCCTTACGCTGCGGATCGCCACATTAGATGACCGCGGCGACCAGCGTCCCCGATCTGCGAGCAATTTCCCACGATTGGGGGCCCGTCAGACAATGAGACGCCACATCTCACGACGGCGAGTGCTGGTCGCCGGAACCGATCTGCATACACTTCCCGGCGATGACCGAGCGGCCCTTTCGGTTCTACGACAACCGGCAGAAGTACCTCACCTTCGTCACGACGTGTGACGAGAAGTGGAAGGTCGCCGAGCGCGCTGCCCGGGAGATCCCGAACCTGCAGCCTGAGGCGCCAGCACTACGCCTCTTCGATGCCGGCGTCGGCGATGGCACGGTACTCGCGCATCTGCTGAGCGCCATGCACGCAACCCACCCGACCATCCCGTTCTATGTCGTCGGCAAAGAGATCAGCCTCGAGGACATCCGGCTGACGCTCGAGAAACTCCCCGACCGGTTCGTCGAACATCCGGACATGGTCGTGGTACTCACCAACCTGCACTATTCCGAATCACCGTGGCTCTTACCGAACACCGAGGAGAAGCGGGACCGGATGGTCTTCGAGACCGTCGCCCTCGAGGGAACCTCCTCATACGGCTTCGGCGAACAGCTTCGGGCCCTCGATGACTTCCTGGCCGAGCACTGGGAGGTTCGCCCGAGCGAGAAGACGGGCAACCCGCTGTATGTGACCCCAACGGCGCTGGTACTGCACCGCTCGGATCGCTCGTTCGTGCTCCACGATGTCCTGCCCAAGCCGGACCAGCCCCGCGCCGACTATGACCTCGTGCTCGCGTCTCAACCGTGGCGCTCGCGCCAGCCGGCGGAGTTCAAGGTCAAGCGCATCCTGTGCCCGCTTACCCGCGCGCTCCGCAGCCGCGGCGTGCTTCTTGGCATCCAGTCGAGCGGCGAAGATCCAGGTCTGGAGATCGTTCGGCGCATCTGGCCTGACGAGGATCCGTTCCCGGTCAGCCGGCACGAGCTGATCGACGCGCTCCGGGTCGAGCTCGGCGCCGCCGCGCACACCTATGACCTCATGGCGCTGAGCGACGCCGACGCACTACTGCGCTACAGCATGCACACGCTTCCGACCGAGATCGGGAACCACATCGGCACGTCCACCCTGTTCGCAGCGTGGAACGCCGCCATCTATGTCGCCCAGATCGAGGACTCGCGCATCGAAGAGGCGACCCTCGAAGGCAAGTACCTCGATGCCACCGCCCAGGTGCTTCAAGACCACGGCGGATTGTGGTTCAACGACGAGGCGTTCGCCGTACGCAAGCACTGACGACATCGGCCAACGGCGTCGGCTCGTCCGAGCGCCACGCGATGTGTTGGTCGGGGCGAACCAAGAGCGCGCCCGAGTCGCCAAGACCGACCGCCACATGCCAGTCCGCGTTCGCCATCATGTCGGGGCCAAGCGCGACGTGGCCGAGCTGGTCGACCAGCGTGGCCTCGACCGCCCAGGCATCGTGCGCGCCGACGCTGATCAGGGTCATGCCGGCGAAGGGAATGAGATCCAGGGTCGATCGTCCGTCCTCCAGCCATGCATGTGGCAACCGCTCGCCCACGGTCCCTCGGGGATCGAAGTGCCGCGGATCCACTTCGCCGATCGGTTCCCCAGGGCTCGCCAATGCACCTTCGGCGTAGCGATATCCGAGCTGCAAGCCGATCATGTCGAAGTGCGTCTGCTGCTCGGCGACGGCCGCGTCGATGGCGTCGCGGCGCGCCGGATCGGTGAGCGCGCGAAGAACATCGTCGCCGGTCGATGACTCGGTGAGACCGAGGGCTTCGCCGATCAGCACGATCTTGACGGCGTTCATCAGGCTCTGCTGATTGTTGGCCTCCGCGATCGGTCGACGCTCGACCTCGTAGGTATCGAGCACGGATTCGGCCGCCCAGCCGTCGGCGATCGCGCCGAGCTTCCAGGCCAGATTGTGGGCATCGCCCACACCGGAGTTGAGGCCGAGGCCGCCGGTCGGCGGAAACCGGTGGGCGGCGTCACCGAGGAGGAACGTCCGCCGATCGCGCATCCGCTCAGCCACCTGCGCGCTCATGTTCCAGGCACCGGCTCCGACCACCTCGACTTCGATCGAAAGGTCGCCGACGGCGGCGCGGATCATGTCTCGACAGCGGGATTCGTCGAAGTCGGACTCCGACTCACGGGTTGCGTCGTAGCCGGTCATGTACACCCACTCGCTCGCGACGTCGTGGGCGATGAGCACGCCGCGGACCTCGGGGTCCATCACGAAATGGAGCACCCCTGGACGCGCGTGCACGGCCTCGCGCAGGTCGGCGCGGAAGTGGATCGCCATGTAGGTCTCGAGGCTCGCCGGGCCGATCATGTCGATGCCGAGCGACTTGCGGATCCGGCTTCCGGCCCCGTCGGCCGCCAACAACCAGTCGCTTCGCACCTCGAAGGTTTCGCCGGTGGCAACCTGGGTCAGCACTGAGGTGACACCGTGCTCGTCTTGGCGACTGGACTCCCACTGCACCCCGTATCGCAGGTCGACACCGGCCGAGACAACACCAGCGGCAAGGATCGGCTCGAGACGATGCTGTGAGATGTTGCGCAGCGGCGTAGGGGTGACCTCGAACACCTCCGGTCCCTGACGCTCGAACGGCAGACGCCCGATCAGCTCACCCTGCAAACGTGTGACGAAGTTGACGTGCCCGGCATCGGCCGGGTCGGCGGCGATCTCGACGATGGCATCGCCGTCGAAGCCGGCCTGGCGGAAGATCTCGAGCGATCGCGCATTCACGACGTGGGCCGAAGGGTGCGTCTGGGCACCCGCTCGCCGCTCGACGATCAGCGCCGTTCGCCCGAGTGCCGCCAGCAGTCGCGCCAACGTCAGGCCGGTCGGGCCGGCGCCCACGATGAGAAACGGAACCTCTTCGACCCTCATCGCTGCACCAACGTCGCCGGACCCACGCTCAGACGAGACCGGGGTAGCTGCCGCCGTCGAGCTGAAGATTCTGTCCCGAGATGTAACCGGCCTGGGCGCTACACAGGAAGGCACACGTATCGCCGAACTCTGACGGATCGCCGAGTCGCCGGGCGGCGATCGTCTTGGCCATGTGTTCGTAGGCCTCCTCGACGCTGATGCCGGCCCGCTCAGCGTGCAGATTGGCCATCTGCTGCTGGCGCGCGGTGTCGAACCGCTCGGGCAGGAGATTGTTGATCGTGACGTTGTGGCGTGCGACCTGCTGGGACATCGCCTTCGCCACGGACGTCAGGCCAGCCCGTGCACCCGTCGACAGGCCCATCGGCGCCCGGGGCGACTTGACCATGGCCGAGGTGATGTTGACGATGCGCCCGAATCGACGTTCGACCATGCCGTCGAGCACCAGGCGGATCATCGCCAGTGGCGTGAGCATGTTGGCGTCGAGCGCACCGACCCAGTCATCTCGTTCCCAGTCGGCGAAGCGGCCCGGCCGCGGTCCACTGTTGTTGTTGACCAGGATGTCCGGCTCCGGACACGCGTTGAGCAAAGCGTCGCGAATCGCCGGGTCACCGATGTCGCCGGGAACGGCCGTCACCGAGGCTCCGAGCGCGGAGAGCTCGGCATGGGCCGCGTCGAGAGCCACCTTGTCTCGGCCGTTGATGGTGACGTCGACACCTTCGCGGGCCAGCGACTCGGCGCACGCGAACCCCAGGCCGCGACTCGACGCGCAGATGATCGCCTTGCGGCCCGACAACCCGAGTTCCATCGACCGCAACGTAGTATCTCGCCATGGACGTCGGCCTGCTCACGCTCGGCGACTGGGTCACCGACCCGGTGACCGGCGTCCGCCGGACCGAGGCGGAACGCCATCGTTCAATCGTCGATCAGGCCGTTGCGATCGAGGCAGCGGGCTTCTCGTCGATCCATCTCGGCGAGCATCACTTCAGCGAGTACATCCTCTCCTCGCCCGCGCTGGTGCTCGCCGCCATCGCCGAGCGCACGACCGATCTCCGACTCTCGAACGGTGTTGCGCTCGCGGCGAACGCCGACCCCGTTCGACTTGCCGAGGAGTACGCGACCCTCGACCTGCTGTCCGGAGGCCGGATCGAGCCGTGCTGGGGGCGAGGCTCGATCTTCCCCGACGTGTACACGTTCTTCGGTCAGGACGCCGCGGAGGGCCAAGCACGCATGGGCGAGACAGTGCGTCTGGTCGACACGCTGTGGCGATCGGAAGGGCCGGTCGACTGGGAGGGCGAGTTCCGAGCGCCGCTCCGGGCGGTCGAAGTGCATCCCAAGCCGATGCAGCGCCCGCGCCCCAACGTGTGGATCGGTGGCGGATGGTCACCGGACACCGTCGACCTCGCCGTCGAACTGGGCTACTGGCTCATGCTGCCGACCGTCGTCGGGCGGTGGGAGCTGTTCGCACCGATCGTCGAGCGCTACATCGAGGGATGGGAGGCCGCCGGGCACGACCCGGCCGATCGACGGATCGGATGTTGCAGCCACTTCCACGTGGCGCCGACGACCGAACAGGCTCGCGCTCGCTGGGCACCCCGGTACGAGGCCTACATGCACGCGGTTGCCGACTGGATCGAGCAGTCCGGCGATCGGGCGGGAATCCCAACCCGACTCCCGGCGACCGTGGACTTCGAGGAGCTGTCGGCGACGGTCGCCATCTGCGGCTCGCCGGAGGAAGTCCTCGATCGCATGGGCACCGCACGCGAGATGCTCCAGCTCGATACGCAACTCTTGATGCTCGACTTGGGTGGCCTTCCCGATGGCGAGCTCTACGAGAACATCGAGATGATCGGCGAAACCATCATCCCCGCCGTCACCGACTGGTAGCGAGCTACCCGCAGCTGGCCAGCCGCACTACGAGGCCCAGACCAGTTCGAAGCCCAGATCGTGGCCCGCCAGCTCGGAGTACTCGCGGATCGACTTGCGAGCGAGCTTCAGTGTGATCTCGGGCGGCAGCAGACCGCTGACCCGACCGACGATCGTGCGGGCCTCGCCGATCGGCTTGGCGCTTCCTTCGGGGAAGGCAACCTCGACGCGCGCCTGGCGCTGGCCGGCTCGATCCAGCAGGTTCGACAGGGTCTCGAACATCTGCATCAGCGGATCGGCGCGATGTGTGCCCCAGTTCGCTGCCGGCATGAAGTCGACGAAGTGCATCAGGTGGAAGTTGAGGTTCACCCACAGCTCCTCCGCGGTCAACGACAACGGCTCGTTGTCGATCACACGGTGGAATCGGATGGACTTCAGACTGTCGAGTCGGTGCAGGTTCTCCTCGAGGCTTGGCACCAGCTCCGCGTCATACAACAGGCGAAGCAGGCTCGGGAACGCACTCACATGCCGGGCCTCGGCCTCGGTCAACAAGGTCTCGAGCGCATCGATCTTGGTTGCCTCCATGGCGAAGGTATTGGTCGCGGTACCGAGGATCGAGTGCAGGAGCGCGATGTTCGGCGAGTGCTCCGGGTAGTACCGCGCGGCGTAGTCGTGGCAGAAGACCAGGTGCTCGAGAAAGGTGCCGTCGGCATGCTCCATCGAGAAGTCGCACTCGTCGACCATGAAGTCGATCAGCCGCTGATCGATCGTCGGCACCGGGTTGGCGTCGGCGACGGTCGCATAGTCGGCCTCGATGGCCGTGATCGCGGGATCACCCCAGAAGACGTCCTTGCCCAGCTTGTCCTCCATGAAGGCGCGCGGAACCGCTCCTTCGAGGCCGCCGAAAATCGTACGACCCATGTCGAAGTCCGTCATCCGCGCAACCCGTACCCGGCCGGCATGGTCCACCGCACCCGCTGCGACGATGGCCGCCTTGCGTTGCAGATTGAGTCCGACGTCAAGACGCCGTTCGCTCGCGATGCTCATCTATCCGCTCCCTCGTCAAGGCTCCACGCTACGTCGGCGATGTCCTGACGCCGTGCCGGCGTCCGATTCACGCAGCGTCGGCAACCACGTGTTCGCCGAACAGGTCGAGCGAACGCAGTGCCTCGTCGTGAGTCAGATCCCCGAAGGCAAAGCACCCGATCAGGTACTCGACCAGCGGCGAGGAGGCCAGCTCGTTGACGTGGTCACGCACGGTTGCCGGCGAGCCGACGACGATCGCATGGACCTGTTTGGCTCGCTCGTAGTCGCCGCCGATGGTCGGGTCATTCGGGATCGCGATTCCATGGGCCCGAAAGAGCAGACCGAGATTGTGGGTGTAGCGGACCCACGCGCGCCGCCCGAGCTCGTCGGCCTCGCGATCGGTCGGCGCGACGATGAACTTTCGCACCACACCGACCGTCGGCTTGTGACCAGCGCCGATCCCCTCCTGTCGAGCCACGTGGTACCGCTCGATGGCCTGGTGCGCGAATGCGGTGGGTCCGCCCACAACCGTGCTCACCCCGAGCTTCGCCGCCGTATCGAGAGTCCCCGGTCGCCAAAGCGGTGGGTACGGACGCTGCTTCGGCTTCACCTCGAGCGGCACGTCGTCAAAGCTGAAGAACTCGCCCTCGAACGAGAACGAGCCGTCGCTCTGCATCGCGGCGAGCAGGATCGCGAGCACTTCGTCGGTTCGGGCTGCGGCCTCGTCGGGGTCGAGGCCCCACATCGAGTGCTCGGGTGGGCTGATGCCCTTGCCGAAGCCGACCTCCAGCCGACCGCCGCTCAGGTGGTCGAGCATGCAGACCTCTTCGAGCAATCGAAGCGGGTGGTAGAAGGGCAGGATGTGGACCAGCGAGCACAAGCGCATGGTCGACGTCCGCTGTGCGAGTGCCGCGAGGAACAGGCCAATGCTCGGCCCGTGATCGAGCGGCGTCAGATGATGCTCGGACTTGTGATAGCCCCAGAAACCGGCCTGCTCGGCGCGCTCCGCAAGACGAAGCCGACTCTCGAGTAGCTCACCGGGTTCGACCCCGCCCGGCTGCTCGGTCTGGTCGAACATCCCGAACCGCATGGCCGCAACCTACTCGCCCTTCCCTCGCCGCTTTCAGGGCCGAGTCGCGCACCTGTCACGGCAGGACGTCGCCGTACACCCAGTCGTTGTACCGAACACCCTCGGGGAGCACTCGACCAGCGGCCTGATCGGCCGGCGAGGCACGCCACTCCGGAGCCGTCGACCCGGCGTACAGCGATCGCAGAAACGCACGACGAGCCTGGCTCTCGACGATTTGCTGCGTGAGGTCGTCGACGTTCCAGCGGCGATGGACCAACGCGTGCAGTTCGTTCTCGGCGTCGGCGTGTTCTGCACTGCCGGCGAGGTTGATCAACTCCAGCGGATCGGCAGCCAAGTCAAAGAGCTGGGCCGGGTCACAGCCGCTCCAGACATACTTCATCGAGCCCCGCTTGGCCATCAAGATCGGAGCCGTTGCGCCCTCCGAGAGATTCTCCCCGAAGACGATGTCGGCGCCGAAGCCGGCATCGAGAGCTGTCGCATCGCCATCGCACAGCGGGACGAGCGATGCGCCGGCTGGCGTATCGACCGGTTCGGTGCGGCCACCGGCTAGGTCGATGAGCGTGGGCAGGAGATCGACAAGGGACACGTTTGCGCCGACGCGGCTCGGCCGGAACCGCTCAGGCCAGGACACGAAGAACGGAATTCTCGATCCGCCCTCGAAGAAGGTGCGCTTGTACCAAAGGCCACGCTCTCCCATCATGTCGCCGTGATCGGTCGAGAAGATCACCACGGTGTTCGACTCGAAGCCGGTCTCCCTCAACGTGGCCAGCAGCGCACCAACCAGATCGTCGACGTAGCTGACGGATCCGTAATACCCGTGCCGGGCAGTCCGTACCTGCTCGTCGGTGATCTCGATGCCTTCCAGTCCGTACTCGTGCCGGAGTCGCCGACTGTAGGGATCCGGGTCGTCGACCATGCCGACCACCGGCATGTCGATCTCATCGTGGTCGTAGCGGTTCCAGTGCTCGTGGCTGCACTGATACGGGTCGTGCGGATGCGTGAACGAGACGGTCATGTGCCAGGGCTGGCCGTCGTCGATCCCCGAGCCGAGCGCCAGGTCGTAGAGCTTGCGGCGAGCCCGATGGAGGACCTCGTCGTCGTAGTCGAGCTGCGGGTTCCAGGTCACCGGGCCGGCGAGGGTGAACGAGCGGGCGTCGTTGCTGTGCTTCTGGGCGCCCGCTTCGTTCCAGTCGCCGGTCCACTGGAAGCTCGCCGGATAAATGTCGATCGTGAGCCGCTCATCGAATCCGTGGAGCTGGTCGGCGCCGACGAAGTGCATCTTGCCGCTCAGCGCGGTGTGATAGCCCGAGGCCTTCAGGTAGTGGGCATAGGTCGGAATGGCACTGGGGAACTCGGCACCGTTGTCGAACGCGCCGATCTCGGACGGCAGTCGGCCCGACATCATCGAGAACCGCGAAGGCGCACACAGCGCAAAGTTCGTGTACGCCGCGTCGAACACGACCGATCGCTCCGCCAGCGCATCGAGGTGCGGGGTCTTGGCGACCGTGTTGCCGTAGGCGGGCAGGAACGATGCCGTCAGCTGATCGACTTGGATGAACAGGAGGTTCGGCTGGTCGGTCACCGGGCCGAGGCTACGCCGTGGTGACCTCGTGGGCGATGGCGTCGTTGACCGACTGGTGGAAGTGGCCGAGCGCCGGCTCGATCTTGCCGTAGACGAGCCGATCCATCGCACCCGACGCGAGGTTCCGCTGGATCTGCTCGACCAACGGGAAGTCCTCGGTCCCGGTGACTTCGAGCAGCAGATCGAGGTTCTTCAGGAAGTAGTCACGCTGCCGATCGGACTCGGGCTCGCTCGGTGCATAGACCGAGGTCGTGAGCCGCGTGCGATCGACGCTCAACGGCTCGATGTTCCAGACCTCGACGTGGTCGAGTTGGTGCACGATCAAGCCGGAGGGCACGAGGAAGTACTGGATCGTGCCGTAGGGGAGGATCGTGCGGTCAGCGCGGGGTTTGGCGAACTCGTCGTCGACGTCGGTGCGCACGCCGATCAGCAGCAGGTTGCGCTCGAACGGCTCGAAGATCGACTCGGGATGAAAGCGGTTCCCCAGCGTGGATCGGTGGAGCGTGCGGATGTGGTACGTCTCGGTGAACGTGTCGAACAGGAACTTCCAATTGAACTCACGCACCGACGTTCGGCTGCCCACGAGGGTGTAGTCGGCGAGCCCAAATGCGCCGAGATCGTCCTCGGCTCCTCCGAGCGCGGCGTCCACGTCGATCGGCTCGGTGCCGCCCGGCCGCACGAAGATCAACCCGTGCTTCTCGGCGACGGCGCGGGTCACGAGATTGCAGTCCATCGTGACGTCGTCGAACGCGTCGGCGGCACCCGGTCGCGCCCGAAGCTTGCCGTCGAGTTCGTAGGTCCAGGCGTGATACGGGCAGCTGAAGGCCCGTAGACCGTCGCCGCTTGCCTGGGGATCGACGAGCGGGGAGCCGCGGTGGCGGCAGATGTTGACGAGCGCCCGCAGCGACCCATCGGCCTGGCGCACCACGACGATCGGAATGCCGTCGAATCGCATCGACCGCCACGAGCCGGGTTCGCGCAGGTCCGCGCTCATGGCGAAGAACACCGGGCCTTCGCGGAACAGCACGCTCTGCTCGATGGCAAAGCGATCCGGATCGACGTAGGCCGCGGCTTCGGCGATCGTCGACGTTTCACCGAAGAGGCCGCGTCGACGTTCGCCCGCCGACTCGATGCGATCGAGCAACTCGAGCTCACGTTCCTTGCGCATGGTCGCCCCTCCATCGGCCGGAGCAACCAGTCTTGCAGGCCGACCTTCGGACTCAGGCGTCGGCCGGTCCGTCGCCCAGCACTTGGAACTGGCCCATCATGCCGCGCTCCTCGTGAGGCATGACGTGGCAGTGGAACATGTAGGGCACGTCAGGATTCGTGTACGAATTGAAGCGCGCGACGACCTCGACCGTCCTGGCCTCGGACACGAAGACGGTGTCCTCCCACCCGGTCTCCTCCTCAGGCGGAGGCTCGCCGTTGATTGCGACGATCTGAAACTGGGTCTGATGCACATGGAACGCGTGGACACCCTCGCTCGATGAGATGATCCAGCGCTCGACATCGTCGAACCGCACCGACTGGTCGATCCGCTGCATATTCATCTGTGCGTCGTTGATCACCCAGTCGCCATCGACCCGATCCATGTGGAAGATGCGTTCGCGGTCGACGTCGTCGGGGTCGAACGCGACGATCTCGTTGAGTTGCTCCGGCATCTCCTGGACCGCGGGCAATGACTCGTCGGGACGCAGCTCGAGGAGCTTGCCGTAGTCGTCGTCGACCAGATTCACGATGCCATCGCGTGTGTCGAGGATGACCTCGACCCGATCGCCCGGTGTGACGGTCAGGTCGCGGACCCGCACCGGGCGGTTCAGGTAGCCACCGTCGCTCGCGATGACCAACAGGCCGTCGCGGTCCGAGCTGATTTCGTAGATCGTCTTCTGGCTCGCATTGAGGATGCGCAGGCGCACGAGCCCTTCCGGCACGTCGACGAACGGATCGAACGTGCCATTGACGGTGGTTTCGTCGCCGTCATCCTCGTCGTCGATCTGGATCACACCGTCTTCGTCGAGGTCGGGGTTCTGCAGGATCACCGGGATGTCATCGATGCCGTAGGTCGAAGGCAGGTTCTGGGTGTGTGGGTTCTGATCCTCCACGATCACCAAACCGACCGCGCCGAGCGCAACGCTCGATCCGGTCGTGCCCATCAGGTGCGGGTGGTACCAAAGCGTGGCCGCGGGTTGGATCACCGGGAAGTCGGCCGTCCAGGTCGTGTCCGGCTGGATGCCAGAGTGAGGGCCGCCATCGTCATCGGCCGGCACATCGGCGCCATGCCAATGCGTGGTCGTGACGTCCGGGGTCGTGTTGGACACATCGATCTCGACGTAGGCGCCGGCGCGCCACACCATCGTGGGCCCGAACATCGAGGCGCCGTTGTAGCTAAGTGATGGGGTCACTCGGCCGTCGCCGTAGTCGTGGGTCGCTTCGCCGATCGAGAGTTCGTACTTCTCCGTACCGTCGACTCGGGTCGGCTCGAGCAGCGGGGGGATGTTCAACGGTGTCGTCGCCTCGGCGGCAATCTCGGGACCGGAGTCACCGCGAAGAAGTGCGACGAGGACACCGAGGCCCAGCAGGACCAGGGCGACGCCCAGGAGGGGCAGGGCGATTCGCCGGCTGATCCACACCGGACGGACCTCGATGTCCTCGTCGTCGATTGTTGCTCCGTGCGCGGCACCCGCTGCCGGATCGTTCATGTCCGCTGACTAGGCACGCCAGTACCCGGTCATGTGAACGTCGGTGGCGGCGAACCCGAGTTCGTTTCGGAGCAGGCGCCGCACCGCAGAGATCTCTCGCGACTCGGCGGCGCCGAACGCCGACGTCGCGCCGGGAACGAGCCCGAGGCTCCGGACGGCTGCGACCAGGTCGTGACCTTGATCGTCGGGCCCGTACCAATGCTCGGTGAGCGCAGGGTGCTCGGGCATCGGCGGCCGACGGTTGGGACCCGCCACCTTCGCGACGAGCACGACTTCCGCCGACTGGTACTGGTCGATCAGCGCGGCCGCGGCGGCCAGGCCCGTCTCGTCGCAGACGAGCACGTGGCGCTGGGTGTTCTCGGGCGGGTGATAGCCACGGCGCGGGCCCCAGAGCGCAAGCTGGTCGCCGGGAGCAGCGGTCGCCGCCCACTGGGCAACGGTCGGCGACCCTGCGGAGGCCTCCTCGCCCATCGGTGCTCCGGCAGCCTCCGGGTCATCGACATCCTCCGCACCCTCCAAGCCGTCGACACCGTGCAGGTAGACCCACAGGTCGAGCTCTCCATGCTCGGGTCGGCGCCGGCGGGTGGTGTAGTAGGCGCCGTGGGGCTGGCGGTGTTCGGGTAGCTCCTGCAGCGCGGAGAACGGAACCCCGGCGGGAAGCGGTTCGTCATCGCCCGGCCGTGGGATCAGCACGTAGCTGAACTCGTCGCCTCCGACTTCGGGCATTCCATCGAGGCCGCCGATCGTCACCTCGAGCAGGTTCTTCGCGACCGTACGGGTGGCGCGCACTTCGCCGACCCAGGTCACCAGGGACTGTGTGGTCTGGAGTTCTTCCTCGATGCTCGTGATCGGATGTTCGGGCTGGGCCTGACGCGCCGCCCCCAAGGTGCCGATCAAATGGCCCCGAACGCCCATCGTGGTGGTGGTTTCCTCGGGGAAGCGCAGCTCGGCGGCCGTCGCAGGCCCTTGCGGCTCGCGCACGTCGAGCCCGATGGCCCGGGGCGAGATCGATGCGATTCGAGCATCGGCCAGCGGAGCGCCATAGACATGCGAGGCGATGAAGACGATGGTGTCGCCGTGGCCACCCTCCAGGTGTTCGACGACCGATTCGAGCTCGCTCGTGGTCGACGCATCGAAGCCGTCGATCTTCACGCTGGCCATACCGGATCCTCGCCCCGCCGCTCGACGGTTGTCGGTGGCCGAGGACCTCTCGGCACCCGAGAGTCTCCCACGAGCGTTAGGACTTGTAAAGCATGCCTATCATGACTCGGGATGCGCCCTTGTGCAGCGAGTCAAGCGCCTCAGGTCGGATCCTCGACCGAATCGATCGTCGGCTGGGGCGTGACCGTCATGATCTTCGCACCGTCCGGCGTGTCGAAGCGATGCCACGTGCCCTCGGGCACGACGACCATCTGCTGCGCACCGAGCCTGACCGGAACCTGCTCGCCGTCGATCAGCAGCGTCATGGTGGTTGCGCCTTCAAGGCACATGACGATCTCGTCGCCATGGTCGTGTCGTTCCCACTGGCTCTCGCCGGCGTAGTGGACGATGAAGATTCCGCCGTTGCGATAGTCCGCGATGGTCGCGTACCAGGCAGGTTGGCCCTCAGGGATGCCTGCATTGCCCTGCGGCTTGCGGTCGGGAAGGAACTCGAGTCCCGCGAAGGCCTCGGGGAGCGAGATGACGGTGGGCGATTCGGTCATCCTCGAACCGTAACCGCACCGTGTGACAGGCGCAGGCAGAACCGTCAGCGGCCACCGTCAGCCGCCACCGTCAGTCCCGCAGGCTGAGCGTGACCGGGTTGCGGTTCTCCATGATGCTGGCGTGCTTGTCGGCGAGCATCGCCACCATCATCTCGTCGGTGAAGATCCAGAAGGTCCGCTCGACGATCGCGTCGTGAACCATCTCGGCGACCTGTTCCGGCTCCATGCCGGAGTCGATCGACTCGCGGACGAACGCCATCGCCTCCTCCTGCTCCGCCGTCGGCTCCACGAGCGCATTGGGGGCCGCCCACTCCGGCCGATTCCGGTCGCTGTCGATGATCGCGGTCCGCACCCAGCCAGGGCACAGGCACGACACCCCCACTCCCGGCGCCGTGGTTGCCAGCTCGTTGTGCAGGCCCATCGTGATCCCGACCACGCCCCACTTGCTGGCGGTGTACGCCGAGTGTCCCGGGAAGTGCCCCGCCATCGAGGCCGTGTTGATGATGTGGCCTTCGTCCTGCTCGATCATCTTCGGCAGGAACACTCGGTGACCGTGCACCACGCCGAAGAGGTTGACATCGATCACCCACTTCCACGCGGCGGCGTCGACGAGATCACCGCCGAGCGAGCCGGCAACACCGGCGTTGTTGCACACCACGTGCACCGTGTCGAACGTATCGAAGGCCAGCGCCGCGAGTTCGTCCATCGCATCGCCGTCGCTCACATCGGTGATCGAGCTGATGACCTGGGTGCCATGGGCTGAGACGGCCGCAGCCGCGTCCTGCAGCGGCGGCACCTCGATGTCGGACATGACGACGTTCATGCCTGCCTGGGCAAACCGATGGGCGAAGGCCAGGCCCATGCCACTCGCGGCTCCGGTGACGACAGCGGTCTTGTTCTCGAGCGAATCCATGCCGGGACTCTACGCGGCGCCCGCCGCAGCGACTGCCGCCATGTGCGCGGGACCGATCCCACAACAGCCACCGATGATCGTCGCGCCGGCCCTAGCCCACACCGACTCGTAGGCGGCGTAGGACGCGGGGCTGATGACGTCTTCGAAGATGATTTCGTCTCCATGCTGCTGGGCCGCGTGGGCATACGCACCGATCGGGCCATCCCAGCCCGCTCGAAGCACCTCGACGCCACGCTCGGTGAGTCGGACATCGGAATGCATGATGCAGAGCACGTCGACGCAGTCGTAGCCGATGGCCATGTCGACGGCGTCGGACAGCAGGCCTCCTTCGCGAAGCGGAACGGGGTTGGGGAGGAGGTCGGCCGCATGGCCCTGCTCGGGGCCGATCGAATAGCCGACCCAGACCGGCAGGCCGATCGTTGCGACCGCATCGAGGGTCGCCCGGAGCCGCGGCAGATCCACCATCATCTCCAGGCTCAGGAGGTCAGCGCCCGCATCGCGCATGATGGTCGCCTGCTCGACGGTGCTCTCCCGAAGTCGATCGAGCGACGGCCGATCGCCGGAGAAGCTCCAATTGCTGATCCCACCTGCCACCACCACGTGCTCGGCCTTGGCACCTGCTCGGGCACGCGCCTCGACCGCCAACTCGACCGCCCGGCGGTTGTAGGCCTCGAAGTCGTCGCCCACCCCGGCATCCTCGAGAACGTTGCGACCCGTGGCGAAGGTGTTCGAGGCGATCAACTCGGCGCCGAGTGCGAGATAGTCGGCATGCACGTCGAGCACAATGCCGGGGTCGCTGAGCGCCGCTCCCCCACTCCAGCCGTTCGGCAGTGCCGGCGCACCTCGACGGATGCACTCGGACCCGGTCGCACCGTCGATCACGATGCGCTCCCCCGCCCGCGCTCGCTGGATCAGCCGTTCATAACGCTGCATGGTCCCTCCCTCTGACAAACCGCCTCGACGCTAACCAGCAAGATCGGAGACGAACGCATCGATCCTCTGCCGCACGGCCGGGAGCGTTTCGGCCTCGAACCACGGGTTCTTCGTCAGCCAATGACGGTTGCGCGGCGATGGGTGTGGGAGCACGACTTGCGATGGCAGATACTCGGCGAAGTTGGCCACGGTCTCGGTCAACGTCTTCTTGCGCTCGATCACGTAGCGCTTTTGCGCATAGGTGCCAATGATGATCGAGAGCCGGTCGCCGGGGAGTCGATCGAGGACCTGTTCGTGCCAGAGCGGAGCGCACTCCGGCCGGGGCGGCTTGTCACCCGATGCCGCCGAGCCGGGATAGCAGAAGCCCATCGGCAGGAGCGCGACGAGCGCCGGGTCGTAGAACTGCTCCTCGGTGAGCCCGAGCCACGAACGAAGCGTCACGCCGCTCGGATCGTCCCAGGGAACACCCGATTCATGCACCCGACGACCGGGCGCCTGGCCGATGATCACCACGCGGCTCGTCACCGATGCCTGCACGATCGGCCGGGGCCCGGCATCGAGTTGGTCTTCGCACACCCGACACGAGCGGATCTCGGCGAGCAGGCGCTTCATCGATCCGTCCGGTCCGGCTCCTCGTCGCGGGCGAAGAAATCGGGCGCGCTGGCGTCATCGAGGTAGCAATAGGCCCACGTCGCGCCCCGCTCGAGCGAACCAATCATCGCGTGGCCCGTCTCCTCGAAATGGGCTCGGGCGTGGGTTCCCGGAGTGTCATCGCAGCATCCCACGTGCCCGCAGATGAGACACCAGCGCAGCTGCACCGGATCCGTTCCGTTGGCCACACAGCCATCACAGACCGCATCCGCAGGGGCCGGCCGTGGGGCGGGGTCGGTGGCCAGAAGATGATCGCAGGCCCCCGCCGAAGCGTCGATGACGTCTCGCACGAGTTCGCGAATCCGGTACTCGGACTTGTGCGCTGCGACCACTTCGACCGCAATCTGGGCGACGACGATCGCGGCGATGATCGCAATCGTCGCCAAGGCGGGTGGCGACGTTGCCGCGGCGACGACTCCGACGACGCCGAGTGCGATCGCTGCGACCACTCGGGGCCCGACGCGTTCCGGCGCCTCGATCGCGTAGTGCGGCGACGCGGTCACCAGGTCGAGCACCGCCACGCACAACAGGACCACCCCGACGGCGCCGATGAGCAGCCACAGGTACGAGTCCTTGAACGCGTCGGAGAACGATTCAACGCCGACGATCTTCTTGGCCGCAACACCGAATGCGGTGATGCCACCGGCGAGAGGAAGGTGCGTGTAAACCCAGACCAGGCGGGTCGACTCGGGCGTGCGCGTCAGCGCGGACGACGATCGGATGTGGGCGTCGGCGACGTCGTCGAAGTACGTCCACCAGATCGCGATCAGGATCAGGAACGCGAGGCCACCCATCACCTGCGTCTCGAGACTGATGCCGATGTCGGCGATCTTGCTCAGCGCCTTCACGAAGGTCTCACCGAGGACGATGATCGTGAACAGGGCGTAGCGCTCCATGAAGTGGTGGTCGTGGAGTGGCGTGTTGATCTCCTCGGTGGCCGTCGTGCTGTCGCGACGTACGAGAAACGCCGGAATGGCGAACTCGATCGCAACGGCGACTGCCCAGACGACGAGCCGCGCATCGCCCGGCACCAGGAGCGACAACGCCCACAGGGCCAAGCCGCTCCCGAACCCCCGAATGAGCGTGGTGGTCGCCTCGCTCCTGGCGACTGAGTGCTGGGCTCTCAGGTACATGAGCAAGAGCGGGAGACGGGCGCCGATGTAGGCCAGCGCAATCCAGGTCCGCCAATTGTCGGGGACCGTCGCCGCGATCACCGCGAAGTTTCCGACCGCGAACATCTGGAAGAACGACAACAGGCGGTGGGTGATGTCATCGACGGCGAAGCGGTTCATGAACGCCGTCGTACCGGTCCAGGTCCACCACAGGAGGACGAACGCTCCGGCAAACGCCGCGATGCCGTTCCAGCTGACGTCGTCAGCGAGACGATCCCCGAGCTGGATCAGCGCCGCCACGTAGATGAGGTCGAAGAACAGCTCGAGCCAGGTGACGCGGCCGTCGTCGGCGACGTCGTGGCGAGGCGCGGGCGGTTGCCATTTGGTGAGGGGCATGGGGTCTTCAGTCTGGCGGGTTCGTGCGGCGACCGGTACCCAAGGTCAGGGGATCGGCGGCCGCTTGGAATCGCAGATGCAACCGCAGCGTGCCGAGCATGATTCCCGGCTGGTGCAGCCAATCGTTGTCGGAGCCGTACTCGATCGCTTTGAGACGGTCGAGTAGCACGCCCCAGCCGATCTGCTGCTCGAGCCGCGACAGGTTCGCTCCGGGACACACCCGAGGACCGGTCGAAAAGGTGACATGTCGGGTCGCGCCCTCGCGATTGAGGTCGAGCGTGAACGGCTGGTCGAACTCCTCGCCATCGACGTTCGCCGCGCCGAATCGGAGATGAAGCAGGGAACCGGCCGGTACCTCGACCCCTTGGAAGACCTCGTCGTGGAGTGTCGTCCGGGTGGAGAGCCCGTGCGTCGGCGATCTCATCCGCATGGCCTCCTCGACGAAGTTGCGGAGCTTTGAGCGATCGGCACGGAGCTGCTCGAACATGCCGGGATGCTCACAGAGGAGCTGGGCCTGCTCTTCGAGGGCGTACTGGGTGGTCTCGAGCCCGCCGATGATCATGGCGTGGACGATGCCGGCGATCTCGATGTCGGTCAGTTTGCGGTCGAGCGCGTCGTACTGCACGTCGCAGAGGAAACTGACCATGTCGTCCTGCGGGTCGCGGCGCTTCGCGGTGACGTGCTCGTAGATGTAGTCCTGGAAGCCCTCGAGTCGTTCGAGCATGTCGGCGGTCTGTTCAGGTGTGAGCTCGTGGTGGAGACCCGTGCCATGCACGAAAGGGGTCACCACCGCGTCGCCCCAGGCAGCCAGTAACGGGATGTCGGACTGCGGGAAGCCGAGGATGCTGGCCATCACGCGTTGCGGCAACGGCCGGGCGAAACGGCTGACGAACTCCACCTCGTCACCGCCGATCCACTCGTCGAGCAGCTCGTTGGCATGGCGCGTGATCATCTCGCGATGACGCAGAGCACCGGGTCCAACCCAGGGGTCGGTGAGCTCGCGGCGGTGTCGGATGTACAGATGTTGCGTGGGCCGCAGGGACACCATCGATGCCGTCATCAGGTTGCGGATCTGCTCATAGGTCGCTTCCGGCGACCGTCCCAATTCGGCCAGCTTCGCCACCCGTGACTGGGTCAGGCTGAGGAAGCGCTCCGGGTCCTTCACGACCCGCGCAACATCGGCATGCTTGGTCAGGACGAACGCATCGCTGCCCGGGGTCGGCCCGCCGCCCTCGATGCGGAGCACCGGAGACTCTCGATGGAGGATCTCGTACGCGCAGTACCAATGTTCTTGCGCGCCGTCGGCGAAGAGGTCGACGTCATCGAGATCGATGGGGCACGACATCGGTCCGAGGTCGTGATTCACATGCTTGGGAAAGGGCCCCATGTCGTCCTGGCTTATCAGATCTCGAGGAGCCGGACCTCGGCGACGGTGCGGTGGCCGGGCTAGAGCCAGGTGCCGATGTTCTGCGGTCCGCGGAGCTCCTCGAGCCGCTTTCCTTCGCGGTCCGCCCACTCGACCAGTGCATCGGGTGCATACCCGTCGACATCACGGATGCGGTCGAACACCGATCCGTCGATGCTCTCGTTGATCGAGAAGGAGCGCCCGCCCTGACCGGTCTTGCGAGTCTTGACCGGGCGCGGTTCAGCACCGATGCTTCGCCAGAAACGTCGACCCAGGCGCGATAGCCAGTAGAGACCGCCGGCGAATTTCTTGAAGCTGTCGACGATCTCGCCCCGGTGCTCGGCTCCGTCGAGTTCGATCTCGTCCGTGAACGCGAGTCCGCATTCGGCGGCCTTGTCCATCATCCACTGCAACGGCGGGTCCGGAAGTGGATCGTGCGCGTAACCGCCGCCGACGTTGGTGTGTGCCCCGACGAACCACCGCTGTTCGATCGACTGGTCGTCCTTGAGCGGCTCGGGTTCGAGGTCTGCGTGGGCATAGCGAGTCCAGAGCGAGGCTCGGAATGCCTTGCGGTTCTCATCGATCGCCAGGGCCTGGAACATGCCCTTGTATCGAACGCTGGGTGTCGTGCGATGGAAGAGGGTTCCCTTGCGGGTGAAGCGCGATCGAATCGGACCCATCGGCACACCGAGTGCACCGACGGTGTCGAACACGCCCAGGAACTCGATGTCGATGTACTTGCGCTCGCCGTCGAGCCCGCGGCCGTCGTTGGAGTACTTCTCCCACGCCGCGTCGTGCTTCGAGCCCGGTTCACCGGCGGCGACGAGCCCGCATTGGGCGATCAAGCCCGCGAGGGATCGAGCGGTGTAGGCACCCCGACTGAATCCGAAGAGGTACAGCTCGTCGTCCTCTTGGTAGTTCTCGCAGATCCAGCGGTACCACTCGCGAACGTTCTCCGAGAGCCCGAGCCCGAAGAGGCCGCCGCGAACGCGATCGAACCGGCCGGTGCCGACTCCCTCGTCGTACTGCACGATCTGCTCGACACCGGCGTCGTCGCGCCGAGCGATCAACCCCTCGAGCCGGTGAATGTTCGTATTGCTCTCGGGCGTGTTCCACGTACCGTCGAACAAGAGCACCAATCGCCGCATTGCCCACCTCCCAAACTGGTGAGGGAGACTACCAAACCCAATTCGGCCGCCAGGCGGCTCTGCCGCGAGTGATCCCACTAGGTTCTGCATTCGGGTTCGATCACGCCGAGGGGGAAGCATGACCATCGAAGAGATCCGGGTCCACCGGGTCCCCCTGCCCGCCGAGATCGACTACACGATGTCGAGTTCGGCGGTTCGTCGACCGGACAGCACCGTGGTCGAGGTCGTCGACAGCTCGGGACTCGTCGGCCACGGGGAGGTCTGTCTGGCGAGCACCCAATTCCAGCCGGCACACAATGACGGCGTCCGTTCATCGTTGCGGGTGCTCGCGCCCGCGGTCCTCGGGCTCGACCCGCGGAAACTGACCGTCGTGAATGCCGCGATGGACGCGGCGATGAACGGTCACAGCGAAGGCAAGGCCGCGCTGGACATCGCGTGTTGGGATCTCATCGGCAAACTGACCGACCAGTCGGTGGTCGACCTGCTCGGCGGGGCGCGCATGGACGACGTGGTCACCTATCACGTCGTCGGAATCACCGACCCGGAGTCCGCGGCGGGACTTGCTTCGCAGTTGCAGGACGACGGCATCACCCGCATACAGCTCAAATCGGGCGGGCGGCCGATCGACGAGGACATCGCCTGCATCCACGCCGTCGGCGAGGTGATGCGACCGGGCACCGACCTGGCCGTCGACACAAACCGCGGATGGACCACTGCGCAGGCGATCCAGGTTTCGAACGCGTGCGCTGCTGTCCGTATGTCGATGGAACAGCCGTGTGCGACCGAACAGGAGCTCGCGATCATCAAGCCGCAGCTGCGACACCCGATCGTCGTCGACGAGAACACCACCGACCTGCCGACCATCGCTCGCATGATTTCCTCGGGCCTCGCCGACGGTTTCGGGCTCAAGATCAGCCGTATCGGCGGGCTGACGAAGATGCGAGCGGTTCGCGACCTCTGCATGGAGGCTCGCGTGCCCATGAGTAGCGACGATGCATGGGGCGGCGACATCATCGGCGGCGCAGGGGTAGCCCTCGGCGCGACCCTCGACCCGGCGCTGACCCGCGGTGCTTGGCTGGCGCACCCATATCACCAGGTCCATTACGACTCGGTCAACGGGCCGCGCATCGCCGACGGCTTCGCCACACTTCCCGCCGGAGGCCCCGGGCTGGGTCTAGTCCTCGAGCCGGGCCAGTTCGGCGAACCCGAGGCCGTCTACCGCTGAACCGATCCCACCACGGGCCTCCCAGTCCTTCCCCAAGCCCGCCTTCTCACCGACTCCAGGTCCGCTTCTGGCTTCTCACCGACTCCAGCTCCGGTTCTGGCTTCTCACCGACTCCAGCTCCGGTTTCCGGGTACTGAATCGGTGAGAACGCAGAGGCGAGTACCAGATCGGTGAGAATCAGAGCTTCGGGCGGCGGGTCGGTCCGTTTCGCGCCAAGCTGTTCGTCGAATGGGTGCGAGAGGAGTTCCCGTGGCTGACCCGACGATCGACCAGATCTTCCGAACCGAGTGGCCACGCCTCGTCGCGACACTGGTCCGGGATCTGCGCGATCTCGAGTTGGCCGAGGACAGCGCGCAGGAAGCGTTCACCGAAGCCGCCATTCGCTGGCCCGAGGACGGACTGCCCGACCGACCGGCCGCCTGGCTGCTCACCACGGCTCGCCGGCGCGCCATCGACCGCGTCCGCCGCGCCGGACGCTACGACGACAAGGTCGCGTTGCTGGAGGCAACCGCCCGGTCGACCACAACCGTCGATCTGACCGACACCGTCGAGGCGGCGCTCATCGACGACCAGCTGGCGCTCATCTTCGGGTGCTGCCACCCCGCCCTCGACACCGATGCGCAGATCGCGCTGACCCTGCGCGCTGTCGCGGGTCTCACGACCGCCGAGATCGCACGCGGATTTCTGGTTACCGAGGCGACCATGTCCAAACGCCTCACTCGCGCCAAGGCCAAGATCCGGGCTGCGAACATCCCGTTCGTCACGCCCGACCGCAACGAGCTCGATCCTCGCCTCGCCGCGGTGCTCCACGTGGTCTATCTGATCTTCACCGAGGGTCATGCGAGCAGCAACGCCGAGGATCTCGTTCGAGGCGATCTCTGCGACGAGGCGATCTGGTTATCCGAGCTGTTGATCGAGCTCGTTCCCAATCACGCCGAGGTGCTCGGACTCGCCGCCCTGGTGCGTCTCACCGACGCTCGGCGCGAGGCCCGCATCGGCGCAGATGGAACCCTGATCCTGCTGGAGGACCAGGATCGTTCCCGCTGGAATCAAGCCAAGATCCAGCACGGCATCCGCCTGCTCCGAACGGCCCACGAGACCGAAGACGACGTCGGGGCGTACACGCTTCAAGCGGGCGTGGCCATGGTGCATGGAATCGCCGAGGAATTCGATGACACCGATTGGTGCGCCATCCTGGAGATCTACGACCGGTTGGCGATCGAGGCCGGCACGGTCGTGGTCCTGCTCAACCGGGCGATCGCGCTGTCGTACGTCAAGGGCGCACTAGCCGGATTGGCGGAACTCGATGCGCTGGCCGCAGCTCAACACCTCGATGGCTACCAGTATCTGCACTCCGCGCGAGGCGAGATGTTGCGCCGGCTCGACCGACCGGGTGAGGCGGCAGATGCGTATCGGCAAGCTCGAGCACTCAGTAGCAACGTCGCCGAGCGGGACTTCCTCGATCGACGCCTCGCCGCGCTCGAGTCCTGACGAGAGACCGCGACGCAGCTCCCACGTAACGTTGGTCCATGGATCTTGGACTCGACGGAAGAACAGCATTCGTCTCGGGGGCCTATCGCGGGACCGGCGCCGGCATTGCGCAGGCCCTCGCCGATGAAGGCGCTCATGTGATCGTGCACGGCTTCGAAGAGGGCCAGCCCGACGACACGGTCGCCGCCGTGCGCGCGAGCGGTGGCTCGGCTGAGGCCCTCGTGGCTGACCTGGGCTCCGACGCTGCGGTCGATGCGATTGCGGGTGTCCTCACCGACGTCGATGTCCTGGTCAACAACTACGGCACACCCTCACGCAGTTCGTGGTCGTCGACCGAACACTGGCACGCCGAGTGGGACAGGAACGTCCTCACCGGTGTCCGGTGCACCCAGCCGGCCATCGCCGGCATGCGTGCGCGGGGGTGGGGTCGGGTGATCTTCGTCGGCACCGTCGGCAACCGCATGCCGGGGAGTCGAAACGTCGGCTACTACGCCGCCAAGGCCGGCATGCCAGCCCTGGTGCGCACGCTGGCCCAGGAACTCCGCGGTACCGGCGTGACCGCCAACCTCGTCAGCCCCGGCATGATCGCCACGGCCGAGGTCAAAGAGATGGTGCAGCGCGGTGCCGCCCGAGACGGGGTCGACGGCGACTGGGCCGAAGCGGAGGCATGGGCCTTGGCCAACACCATGCCGAACCTCACCGAGCGCATTCCGGACCCGGTCGACATCGGGCGGACCATCGCCTTCGTGGCCTCCGAAGCCGCATGGCACATCACCGGCAGCGAGATCGCCATCGACGGCGGCGCGGTCGACGCTCGCTGACTTCGACGGAGCGACTTGGCCAACGGCGCGATCGGTGCCCCATCCCAAAAACTCTTGAGCCGATGGCTCAGCTTGTCGCCCTATGTGCCGAAAGGAGCACTGTCATCTGCCTAGACCAGTTGCGAATCGGAGGAAGTCGTGGGCCTGCTGCGACGTCGAATCAACTACGACCCGTTCCTCGGGGACAAAGAGGCACGCGCCGCGGCCAAAGCCCT
Organism: Actinomycetota bacterium; assembly: GCA_039028435.1. Taxonomy (GTDB): domain Bacteria; phylum Actinomycetota; class Acidimicrobiia; order Acidimicrobiales; family UBA10347; genus UBA10347. The sequence goes on from JBCCIC010000001.1 coordinate 464,892, forward strand.
CGATGAGGGCGATTGGATCCCGACGATGGCGCTCCTGAAAGGATCGGGTGACCACTCGTTCCACATGGGGCTCATCGCCGCCGAAGCGAACATCCGCGGCTTCCATACCTGGGCCGACAACCATCCGACCGGCCAGTCGCTCACGATGCTGGCCATGCGACAGATGGCCGACGCCTGGGCGATCGGCCGCACCAAAGCCGGGGATCGCAGCCAATCCGAGATCGATGACGCCTTCCGAGCCCAGCTCGCCATCGCCGACCGCTCCGTTGCCCATGCGTGCGGCAAGGATCCCGAGATGGCCGACGCCTGGGCCGCCGCGATTCCCATCGCGACCGGGCTCGGGCTGGGATTGCAGTCGGCTCGGAGCCGATTCGACCGGGCCCACTCGCTTCACCCGTTCCACCGCAATGCGACCATCTCCATGCTTCGCGCCCACTTCGAACGCTGGGGCGGAAGCCACGACTCAATGTTCGGCTTCGCCCGCTGGGTGTCCGGCGAGGTCCCGCCGTACTCCGAGCTCCAGGCGGTCCTGCCGATTGCGCATCTCGAGTACGTCGCGGCCAACGGCAAGGAACTAATCCACTTCGCCCGCCGTGAGAACGTCGTCGAACTGCAAGACGTCGTGCGCCGTTTCATCGACGCCACGCCCCGCGAGCCGGCTCGGCCCGAACAGCTCGAAGCGCTGAACACCTTCGTTGCCGTGCTCGGCAAGCTGCACCCGCTTCCGGAACAACTCCTCGAGGAGTGCATCCTCCGAATCGACGACCGCCCGACACCGATCCCCTGGCGACGCGGCGAGAACGATCTGGCCGAGGCCTACAGCACGTTCATCAAGGACTTCCGCTAGCCGCCCCCCAAGCCTTCGCGCTCAGGCTCGAAGGTGGAAGACCTGATACTGGCCTGCGTCAGGCAGAAAAACCTCGACGTCGTCGACAGAGGCGTGTCGCTCGAACATGCGGCGGTTCGTGTCGACATCTCGGTGGTAGAACGGTCGTCGCTCGCCCGGGATCTTCTTCTGATCGACGTACATGATCGGCTGGTCGGCGCCCCAGAGCGCAACACACAGCGGCGCGCCGTGCCGGAGGCACGCCACGAGTTCGGCGAAGGCATGTTCGGCCGGTCCGGCGTCGAAGTGCATCAGCACACTCATGCACCATCCGGCGCCGAAGTGTTTGGGCCGAAACGGCAATGCGTGAACATCGGCCGGGATGACGGTCGATCCTGCCGCCGCTGCGAGTCGGGCATTGCCCATCGCCAGATCGCAGCCGATGTGCGCAATGCCGGCCTCGGCGAACATCGCTCGATCGCGGCCGGGACCCGCGCCGATGTCGAGCACCGAGGTCGCGCCTGAGGCGATCACGCGATCGACGAAACGCTGTTGCAGGTCGTGGCGGGTGCTGCGCGTGTACGGACGAAGATCCGCCCGGGCCTCAGCCTCGTAGTACGACCGCAGATCTGCTCGTTCGTCAGCCGCCACGACCGAAACACTAGATGGGTCCACGGCTAGCGTGAGTGTGATCACCGACACCGCGCTGGGGGGGGCGAAGCTCGGCTCCGCGCTCGCGTATGTCCACTCGTGCGGCATCCTGCACGGCGACATCAAGCCAGCCAACATCCTGTTGTCCGACTTCGACGAGCCGATCCTGACCGACTTCGGCATCGCGAGCGTCCCGAACCGGCCGTACAGACTCCATGGTCTCCCAGCGCCTTTCCACCCGCCGATCGTTCGGACCGGACCGGCGCTCGTCGATCTTCGCGCCGAGCCAGCCACTGAGCGGTACGAGACCTACGCGCTCGCCGCGACGCTGTACTTCTGCGTAACCGGAGGTGCACCGCCTCGGGCGGAACGCTCAGAGGGCGAGAGCGTCGAACCACCACCGTCGATCGGCAGTCAGGCGTGGGACCGTTTCTTTGCGCGTGCGCTCAATGCACCACAAGTTCGATTTCAGACCGCGGCAGAACTCGAAGACGCCGTGCGTCGCCTCCCGAGCGACGATCGGCTCCTTCTCCCGACGAGCCCGACCGAACCCGCGGCGCCTCCGACCCCACTGCCGTTCCCAGCCGACGCATTCAAGGACCGCGACTTGCACCTCCGAGCCGGATAAGCCGAGTTGGGACCGGTCGGACTACATCTTCGGAGTCGCCGACGAAGGCCGCGTCCTCGTTCTCTTCTGGGGCTTCATCAGCCGCGGCCGCAACTGGCAGATCTTCTTCGCCAGCCAGTGCTCGACCGAGATCGATCTGCTGCAGTTCACCCGGCCAGATTCGCCGCCGCTCAGGACCGTGCTTGCCCGAGAGCTCGGCGTGTCCAGGCCCAATCTCTACCCGGTCACCTAGCCCGCTACCGAGCTCGTTCCACGTGGCGGGCGACGAGGTTCTCGAGGCGCTCCTGGCCGCCCGACACCGGCTCCGGTTCGGGCTGGCTCGCCTGGCGGTTGCGGAGGTCGTCGAGCGACACTCCACCGCCGAGGATCGACTGGCCGAGCTCGCCAGACCAGCCGGCGTAGCGCTGCTCGACCTCGGAGGTCAGCTCACCCGACTCGAGCAGCGACGCAGCGGCCAGCAGTGCGCGGGCCATCGTGTCCATGCCGCCGATGTGGGCATGGAACAGGTCGTTACGGTCCGACGACTGACGTCGAAGCTTGGCGTCGAAGTTCAGACCACCCGTCGTGAACCCGCCACCGCGCAGAATCTCGTACATGCCGAGCGTCATCTGCTCGACCGAGACCGGAAAGCGGTCGACGTCCCAGCCCAGGCGATCGTCACCGGCGTTGGCATCGATCGAGCCGAAGATGCCTGCGGCAAACGCGGCGGCGATCTCGTGCTGGAAGTCATGACCCGACAAGGTGGCGTGGTTGACCTCGATGTTGACCTTGACGTCGGCCTCGAGGTCGTAGCGCTGGAGAAACGCGCTCACTGCGGCCACGTCGAAGTCGTATTGGTGCTTGGTCGGCTCGAATGGCTTGGGCTCGATGAGCAGCGGACCGTCGAAGCCGATCGCGTGCTTGTGCTCGACGGCAAGGGTGAGGAACCGGCCGAGCTGGTCGAGCTCGCGTTTCATGTCGGTGTTGAGCAGCGTCTCGTAGCCCTCGCGGCCGCCCCAGAGCACGTAGTTGGCGCCACCGAGCCGGTTGGTGGCATCGAGGCACGTTGCGACCTGCGCGGCGGCGTAGGCGAAGATCTCGGGATCCGGATTCGTGGCCGCACCGGCCATGAAACGACGATTGCCGAACAGCTTGGCGGTTCCCCACAGGAGATGCATGCCGGTTCGTTCTTGGTGATCGGCGGCGAGGTCGACCATGGCGTGCAGGTTCGCCACCGAGTCCGAGAAGGTCGCGCCTTCGGGCGCGATGTCATGGTCATGGAAGCACCAGAACGGGGCACCGAGCTTGCTCATGAACTCGAAGGCGGCGTCCATCTTGACCGCAGCCTGGGTGATCGGGTCACCACCTTCGAGCCAGGGTCGATCGAAGGTGCCGTCGCCGAAGATGTCGAAGCCGTTCCAGTTGAACGAGTGCCAGTAGCAGACGGCGAAGCGGAGTTGCTCGGCCATCGTCTTGCCGGCAACGACACGATCGGCGTCGTACCAGCGAAACGCAAGCGGGTTGTCGGAGTCGGGGCCTTCGTAGGCGATCGACTCGACATCGGTGAAGAACGGGGCGCTCATGAGGACTCCTCGGTCAGATGACGCACGTGGACGTTACCGAGGGCGCGGTCGACCGTGCAGCTGTGGGGGCGCCACCAGCGGGGTGGACGTCGGCGGGCAGGCATCAAGAAGGTAGACAGCCTTGCACACGTGTGCAACTATAGCCGCGATGCCATCGTCCGACCGCGAGTGCACCTGTCGTTGGACCCGACCGACCCGGCGCGGATCCGGTCGTCGCTGAGGTGCCCGACGCGAGCGGAACACCGGTCACCATCGTCGACGTCGCTCGGCGGGCCGGCGTGTCGCACTCGACGGTGTCGCGGGTTCTGAACGGTCGCCCCCACATCAAGCCGGAGACCAGGCGAAGGGTCGAGGCCGCACTGAGTGAACTCGGCTACGTCGCCAACCTCAGCGCCCGAAGCCTCGCCGGTGGCCGCCTCGGTTTGGTCGGCCTCGTCGTCCTGGATCTCGAGGGCAGCTACAGCCACCAGGTCGTACGAGGCGTCGACCAAGCACTCGCAGAAGTAGGCCTCGAACTCATGCTCTGCACCACCCACCGACGCGAGCAACGCGAGCACGACTACGTCGCCCGACTCTCGGTGGGCATGTGCGACGGGCTGATCGTCCTGGTCCCCAAGTCGGAGCAGCGCTACGCCAAGGAGTTGGCCGAGCGCCGGTACCCGTTCGTCCTCGTCGACCACAAAGGATCCGCCGAGGCCAGCGGGGTCATCGCCCGCAACGAGGCCGGCGCCATCGACGCGATGACCCACCTCGCCGAGCTCGGCCATCAACGGATCGGCCACATCACCGGCAGCCTCGAGACGTCGGCAGGCGCAGATCGCCTCGCCGGTTACCGACGTGCCGTCGCCGACCTCGGTCTCGATGACGATCCCAGCCTGGTCTACGAGGGCGATTTCAGTATGGAGTCCGGGGAAGCCGGCGCTCGCCACCTGATGCGCCTCGGTCAACGACCGACGGCGATCTTCGTCGGTGCGGACGCCGCAGCGATCGGAGCGGCCGGCGAGCTATGGCGCGCCGGCCTGTCGATCCCGAGCGACATCTCGCTGGTCGGCTTCGACGACCTGCCCGAGGCCGAGTACGCGCAGCCTCCGCTGACGACGGTCCGCCAGCCGATGGCCGACATGGGCCGCGAGGCGGTCAAGTTGCTCCTCGCCAGGATCGACGATCCGACCCTGGCCGTCACGCACCTCGAGCTCCCGACCACGCTCATTGTGCGGTCGAGCACCGCACCACCGCGCGGCTGAACGCCTCGGTGTCGGGTGTGGGAACCTGACGGCATGGCCGATACCTGGACCGGCGACGCCGTCGGACTCGTCGAAGCGTTTCGCCGCGGTGAACGCTCCCCCACCGAGGAACTCGCAGCAACCTACGAAGCCATCGATGCGTCGGAGCTCAATGCGGTGTGCTTCACCGATCGAGAGCAGGCGATGGCCGCTGCGAGGTCAGCCGATACCTCCTTGCCGTTCGGCGGTGTGCCGATCGGGGTCAAAGAGCTGAACTCGGTCGAGGGTTGGCCCGATACTGCCGCCTCGGTCGCTCTGGCGGATCGCGTCGCCGACCACACGGCCACGATGATCCAGCGGCTCCAGGCGGCCGGCGCCGTGCTGGCGGCCCAGACCACGTCGTCGGAATTCGGTGGAGTGAACCAGACGAACACCAAGCTCCACGGGGCGACACGCAATCCATGGAACGTCGACCGCACGCCCGGCGGATCGTCCGGCGGAAGCGCGGCGGGCGTGGCCGGCGGGCTCTTCCCCATCGCAACCGGCGGTGACGGCGGAGGCTCCATCCGTATCCCGAGCGGCTTCTGCGGGCTTATCGGTTTGAAGTCGACGTGGGGGCGTATCCCGCGTGGCCCGCACATCGGACCAGGGAATCTGACCGCAGTCCCCGGCTGCCAGAGCCGATCGGTGCGCGATACCGCCCGTTGGTTCGACGTGACCAACGGCTTCGATGCTCGGGACCCGTTGAGCCTGCCGCGCGTCGACGGTTGGGAGGCCGGGCTCGGGGGTCATCTCGACGATCTCGCCAACTCGTCGGCCGCGGTCATTCCCGCCTTCGGCGATGCCGTCGTGGCGGACGAAACGATCTCGATGGTCGTTGAGGCCGCCGGGTGGCTGATCGATCGACTCGGCATGACCCGCCGCGATGTCGAAGCGGGTCTCCCTCGCACGGGCGGAGCCTGGGGTGCCACCGGAGGCGTGTTCCTCCTCAAGACGCTCGGCGACCGGTGGCCGGACTGCGCACCGGATCTCACGGGAGCAATGCGTGTGGGCGTGGAGCGCACCGTCGAGTACTACGGCGCCGAGGTCGCGATTCGCGCCGAGGAAGCGCGCATCGCCCTGAATGAGGCGATGGCCGATCTCTTCACCGAGGTTGACTTCGTGTTCGCCGCGACCAACCCCGACATCGCCTTCGGCGCCGACGGTCACCTACCGACCGAGTTTGGTGGCAAGCCGGCGCGGGCGATCAACAACGGCGCGCTCACGATTCCGTCGAACATCTACGGCAATCCGGCGATCTCGATTCCGATCGGGACGGACTCGTCCGGGCTTCCGGTCGGGCTTCAGGTGCTCGCCGCGCATCACCGCGAGCCCGAGTTGCTCGACGTTGCGCTGGCGTTCGAGCGCGAGCGACCTTGGCCCCTCGTCGCGCCGAGCGTCACCGTATAACGGTCGGTCCGGTCAGGGCGGCGACGAACTCGTTGAGTGGCTGGCCGGATCCGACGTCGACCTCGACGCCGGTCTCGTCGGCGAAGTGAATCAACAGACGCCGGCCCAGTCCGCGGCGCCCCATCAACTCGGCTCGAACCGCGGCCCTCGGAAGGGTGAGCGACGGCGCCTTGAAGGTGATCCCGTTGCTCTCCATGGCGATGACCCGCGAAATCGTGACCGCGACCACACAGGTCGCAGCAGGGAACTCCGCGGCCATGCCGCCGGCCTCCTCGAGCGTTTCGGCCGTACGGTTGCGCATCGCCTTCTCGGTTGTGCGGCGGGCGATGACTGTGGCGACCGCGCCCACCCCGAGTCCGCCCTTCATCTCGCACAGCAGGACGACCTCGGCCGTCTCACCACCCAGATGTTCGGCGGCTCGCTTGTTCACTCGCTTGGTGATGTTCGCCATGCGTCGAACCTACGGAACGGCACCGCGGCCGTCCTGAGGGAACGCTCCCCTGTTCGAGAAATCCCGGCGATCAGCCCAACACGCCGTCGACGACCAGCTCTGCATAGTCCTCGTCGGTGCGGCCGAGGAGCTCGCAGATGACGTGGTGATTGTGCTCACCCAGGCCCGGAGCTCGCTCGAGGTCGTGGACCGCCCCAACCCACTTGGCCGCCTCGCGGTCGATCGGGATGTCGATCTCCGGGCGGCTCGGCTGATGCACGGTCTGGTAGTGCCGTGGTAGCTGGGGGTCGTGCTCGAACAGGTCGACCAGATGCTCGACCGGTGCCGCCGGTACACCGAGTGCCTGCAGTTCCTCGGCGAGCTGCCATTTGTCGTGTCCGGCGGTCCAGCCGCGGATCAGCTCGTCGAGCGCGTCCTCGTTGGCCTTGCGGCCGACGTGGGTGGCGAAGCGGTCATCGGTCAGCAGTGCCGGGTCGACGAGGGTCGCGAACCGCTCCCATTCGTCGTCGGTCCGCACTGCGATGGCGACCCACTCGTCGTCGCTGTGCTCACCGGGCTCTGCCGGATAGACGCCGTGCGGGCAGTGGTTCGGATCGCGGTTGGCGCGGCGCGGCGGAAGCTCCCCCGTCGCCGTGTACTGCAACCACTCGGCGCCGAGCAACGAGATCATGCCCGTCAGCTGGGTCAGGTTGATCTGCTGGCCTTGCCCGGTCCGATCCCGTTCTCGGAGGGCGGCCAGGATCGTCGTCACGAGCAGATGCGGTCCGGTGAAGTCGGGATAGGCGATGCCGATCCCACGCGGACGTTCCTCCGGGAAGCCGGTCAACATGTTGAATCCCGATGCGGCCATCAGAATGTTGCCCATGCTCGGCCGGCCGGCCCACGGACCCTTGGCGTGAGCGCCGGGCAGGCTGAGCATCACGACGTCCGGCTTGAGTTCGCGGAGGCGGTCGTAGCCAAAGCCCATGCGTTCCATTGCGCCGGGCCGGAAGTTGTTGACGACCACGTCGGCCGTGGCGATGAGTTCCTCGACAATCGCCTTGCCCCGTTCCGTCGTGACATCGATCGCCAGCGACTTCTTGCCCGCATTCACCGTGTTGTACAGCCCACCCATGTCCGGATCGGGGCGACCCTCGGGACCGATCTGGCTACGCATCGAGTCCGGCTTCTTCGACGACTCGATGCGGATGACCTCGGCGCCGAAGCTGGCAAGCACCCGCGTGCCGATTGGCCCGGCGAGTACCCACGTGAAGTCGACGACCCGCAACCCCTCCAGCGCCCTAGCTGGTTCGGGAACCGGAGGCGTAGCGACCGGCGGTACTTGCTCCCGAGGCGGCGTGTCGTCGAGCAACTCCTGGTCCTCGCCGAGCGCCGGCGCACGCCGGAGCGAGACGGGAGCTTCCATCCCGTCGACCGGTGACCTCGGGAAACCCAGGTCCTGGCCGAGCAGTTCGTTGCTGACGGTCAGAAACTGCTCGTTCACGATGTACTGCTCGGTCCGAGCCAGATCGTCGAGCCCCAACACGGGCAGGCAGACGATGTCGGCTTCGAGTGCACCTGCGGCGAACTCGTCGCGGGTGAGCTTTGCGGCGAGAGCCCGCGTGGTCGCGATGACGGGATTGTCCCTGTACGGCGCATCGATCCGAGCCCATGCCCAATCGTCGACCGTCATGCCGTGGTCGATACCCACCGACTCGGCCCAGGCGAGGAACTCGGGGAAGCGGTCGGGCCGCACCAGGTGACCCACGTGACCTCCGTCCGCACAGCGAAGCGCAGCGGACAATCCTGGACGCCGGGGTACCCGTTGGTGCCACGTCCAGTGTGTCGGATTGGCGGTCTGCATGACCGCCATGACCACCGCCTCCTGCAGCGACACGTCGATGTGGGTGCCCTCGCCCCGGTGGAGCGCGATCGAGATCGACGATGCCGCGATCAGGCCCGCCATCGCAAACGCGACGTCGGCACCGCCCTGAACCGGGATTCCGCGAGGCTCGCCCGACAGGAACACGAGTCCGCCGGCGGCTTGGGCGATCAGGTCGGTCGCCTGCCAGTCGCGCGACGGCCCGTCGAGCCCGAAGGGCGTGACGGAGCACTGGATCATCCGCGGGTTGACCGAACGGAGTGACGCATGATCGAGACCGAGGTCCGCAAACGCACCGGGAGCTTCGCTCTCGATGATCACATCGGCGGTGGCGGCAAGGTCGAGGAACCGTTGCACCCCGGCCGAACCATCAAGGTCGACCACGACCGAGCGCTTGTTCGCCGAGAAGTACTGGTGAGCCGCCGACTCGCCCCCGACCCCACCAACAGTCCCGATACGCGGCTGGAGATGGCGAAGCGGGTTGCCGGTCGACGGCTCGACAAGGAGGACCTCGGCGCCGAGGTCGGCCAGGATCCGGCCGGCCAAGGCCGCCGACCGATCCGCCAGGTCGAGGACCCGGATCCCTCCCAACGGACCGATGCTCATGTCGCGCGCCTCAACACCACTCGCTCATCCCGGCTCGATGGCGAGGGGCACGACAAGTCGGCCGACCATCGCCGTCGGTCCATCGAGCAGGTCGACTCGCAGATTGACTTCAATCCGGTTGCGCTCGACCGCGGTCACCTCGGCGATCGGGATGATGACGGTGTCGTCCTGGGTCGGCGCCTTCCAGCGGATGTCGTAGGTCGTGCCATGGAGAAGCGCCTGGTCGCCCCAGGCTGCCATCACGGCTTCGAGCGCGAACGAGAGCACGTGTGAGCCACCGGCGATCGGTCGGGCGAGACCGGCCTTTCTCGCCTGCTCGGGGTCCGAGTGGATCGGGTTGTCGGGATTGTCGGTGTCCCGAGCAGCCATCATCGCGAGGGTCATCGGGACTTCTACCCCGCCGAAGGTGTCCCCGACGGCAGCACCTGCGATGACGGCGGCGCACGGATTGTTCATCGCCGCCCACGGATCAGGCTCGGGAGCCGGCGTGTCGTCGATCGCCAGACCCTCAACGGAGTCTTCGAGTGTGGGATCCGGGCGATAGCTGAAGAGTCCGGTCGTGAGGTTGGTGGCGAAGAGCTCGCCTTCGCTCGTGTGCGACACCGAACTCGTCGTCGAGTACGAACGACCTTTGCGCACGTAGGTCCCGGTGGTCTCGCCCGTGACCGTCCAAGGATCGTCGTTTGGAATCGGCCGATGAACGGTAAAGCGCTCGCGCACCCACACGCGCCCGGCGACCCCGCTGGCCTTTTTCTCACCGGATGGTTTCGGCTTGCGCGGCTGGCGTGCGAGCAGCGCAAGCGTCATGCCGCAGATCAGATCGGGCTGAAGCACGGAAGCGCCGACCAATCGACGGGTCGCATCACCATAGGTACCCATCCCCGCTGCAGCTCCCTGAATCTTCACCGGAAGGAAGGGGCCGGTCACCGGCGTGAGCGACTTGGGAAAGTCGGTGGTCATGTCAGGAACGTAGTCCCGGAAGGGCAGGCCGCCCGAGTGCAGTCCTGTCGGCGACGGCCTCGAGTGCCGCCGCCGACGGATTGGTGACTGCCTGGCGGCATGGGATTGCCTGGCAGACGTTGCTCGGAGCCACCGCTGGCCTCCAAGCTTCGCAAGTTACGAATCCGCCATAACGGGCCGATAACGACACGTCCCGGTGATGTGCCGCGCGGACTACGTCAGCCCCATGTAGCGCCGGGCGTTGTCGTGGAGCACCTGGTCGCGCAGGTCGTCACGATCGATCGAGGCGAATGCCTCGTCGAGCTTGGCGAGCGACCCGGGATAGGTGCAGTCGTAGTGCGGGTAATCCGAACCCCAGAGGATCGTGTGCGTCAGGCCCATCTCATTGAGCACTTGGAACGAGTCGATCTCGTCGGCCGTCATCGTGATGAAGCACTGGTCGGAGAAGATCTCGGTCGGATCCCGCTTGAGGGTCGGCACGAGGGTGCCCATGTGGTGCTTGTGCTCATCGAGGCGCTCAAGCCAGTACGGCAGCCAGCCGATCCCGGCCTCGATGAAGCCCACCCGCAGCCGCGGGTGCTTCTCGAGAATGCCCGATGCCACGATTTCCATCGTCGAGGCCATCGCCTCGAACGGGTGGCACACCATGTGCACATAGAAGGGGTTGGTGTAGCGGGTCGAGGCGAAGCTCTCCATCCGCGAGCCGAAGCTGCCGTGGATGCCGACGGTCAGATCGTGGTCCTGGATCGCGGACCACACCCGATCCATCTCGTCGGAGAACATTTCGAGGCCGTGGTAGCGCTCGGGACGGAATGTCACGCCGCTCAGCCCTTGCTCGGCGATGAACTCGACCTCGGCGACGGCGTTCTCGACCGACTGCAGCGGAAGCACGCCCACCGCGTAGAAGCGCTCGGGGTCATGGGCGACGAAGTCGGTGATCCAGCGGTTGTACGCCCGCGCGTTGGCAGCTGCGACATCGGGCGCTTCGATGTCCCCCGACAGCAGCATGAGGGTCGGGAACAGCAGCGCGATGTCGAGGCCTTCGGCGTCGTTGACCTTGATGCGCTCGGCCGGATCCCAGGACCCGGGCGTGATGTCCGCCCACGTCTTGGTGCTGTCGCCATACGCACCCGGGATGCACGCTTGTGAGATGCGCGTGTCGCGGCTCTCGCCGTTGACCCACATGCAGTCCTTGTTTTGTGGTCCCGGTTCGGCCCGCAGCATGAGATCCCGGTATTGCGGATCGCAGTACTCCTGCCAGATCATCGGCGGTTCGCAGATGTGCGCGTCGGTGTCGTAGACAACAGGTCGACTCGGCTTCGTCTCGACTTCGGTCGGTGCCGGTTCGGTCATGGTCATGGCAGTACCTCCCCACAGGTGGCTGCGTGTCAGCTCATGTGAACCAGTCTCGACTCGTCGCGGGCGCACGGACAAGTCCGCGCCGGTCGGGGTCGGCGCGGCCTACCACCGCGGGCGAAGACCTGCCAGGCTGGTTTCGCCAGCAAGGAGGTCCGACGATGACGCTCGAGCAGACGGCCACGACGCCCGAGGGACGCGGCGCCCCAACCCACCCGCGGGCCGCCGGTGCACCGGCGCGCCCCGGCGCGGTCGAGGCCAAGCCGACGTCGTACGGCGCCTTCGAGGTGTCCCCGCTCACGCCGCACCTCGGAGCCGAGATACGTGGACTCGACCTGACCGCTCCCCTCGACGACGCAACCTGGCACGACGTTCGCGCCGCCTTCGCCGACTGGAGCGTGCTGGTCTTCCGGGACCAGGAGCTGGACCGCGAGGCGCACAAGGCGTTCGGACGGCGATTCGGCAGCCTCCACAGTCACCCGATGAACTACGCGCGAACCGGCGATCCGGAGATCCTCGTCGTGAAGACGACCGCCGACTCCGCCTACACCGCGGGCGACGGATGGCACACCGACGTCACGTGCGACGCCAGCCCGCCGATGGCCTCGGCGCTGTACATCACCGAGACACCCGAATGCGGAGGCGGCGACACGTTGTACGCCGACATGTATCTGGCCTACGACCTGTTGTCGCCGACCATGCAGGACTTCCTCGAAGGCCTCACCGCGGTACACGACGGGGCGAAGCCCTACATCGGCGCCTACAAGTCGACGCCGCCCGAGGGCGGCTACCCGCGCAACGAGCATCCGGTCATCGCCGTGCACCCGGACACGGGCCGCAAGGTGCTCTATGTCAACAGTGCGTTCACGACGAGGATCCGCGGCATGCGCGCCTGGGAGAGCGATGCCCTCCTCGACGCGCTGTGGAATCACATCGCGACCACACCGCAGCTCCACTGCCGGGTCGAGTGGCAGCCGAACACGCTGACCCTGTGGGACAACCGCTGCACCCAGCACCACGCGGTGTGGGATTACTACCCACACACCCGCTACGGCGAGCGGGTCTCGGTCGTCGGCGATCGACCGCCCGCAGGTGTCGCCTGAACGCCGGTCCTCCGACCTGAGCGGAGTGACCGCTGTGGCCGCTGCTGGTGCGTCATCGGTCGTGCCGTACCCCAGAATGGTTGCGTGAGCGACACGTCTCAGCGTCCGTCGAGTCGAGAATCCGCAGGTGATCGATCGGCGAACGAGTTCGCCGGCATCGCGCCAGATCACCGATCCCGAGTCGCCGAGGCGGTGCTGGAGGCAGCGCTCGATGCAATCATCGTCATGGACGGCAGTGGTGCAGTGATCGAGTGGAATCCTGCCGCCGAGGAGCTGTTCGGCTGGAGTCGGACCGACGCGATCGGCGCCCAGCTCGGCGACCTGATCATCCCCGACGAGCTGCGCGAAGCCCACCGAACCGGTTTGGCGCACTATCTGGCCACCGGAGAAGGCCCGGCGCTCAACACCCGGCTCACGCTTCCGGGCCAGCGAAGGGACGGCAGCCGGCTGACCGTCGAGCTCACCATCTCCCCGTCAACGAGCGAGGACGGGCCACTGTTCACTGGATGGCTGCGAGACATCACCGAGCTGGAGGAAGCGCGGACCGCCGTCGCGCGCTCGGAAGAACGACTCGCATCGCTCGTCGCCAACGTCAACGACATCATCACGGTGATGGGCCCCGACGCCAGGTGGATCTCCTCGAGCGGGGCCGGTACCCGACTGCTCGGGTACGACCTCGGCTTCGAGCCGGAGGGTGGGATCTTCAGCCTTCTGCATCCCGACGACGTCGAACGGGCCCAGGCCGCATTCGTCGATGTCATCGACGGCACCCGATCGGTCGACGAGCCGATCGACCTGCGCGTTCGAGCCCTCGACGGCACCTATCACGTGCTCGAGACGGTGGCCCAGAACCTGATCGACGATCCCGCAGTCGAGGGACTCGTGCTCACGAGCCGCGACGTCACCGAACAACGCATCCGGGCTGCTGCGCTGCGGCGCACGACATCGCAGCTCTCCGCGCTCGTGGCCTCGCTCGGCGATGGCGTGCTCTTCGTCGACGCCGAAGGCCGGATCGTGTTCACGAACGATGCCTTCTGCTCGACGTTCGGATACGCCGAGACGCCACAGGAGCTGGTGGGTGCGGCAACGGCGGACATCAGATCCCATGCCGAAGGCCTCATGACCGACGCCGTCGCGTTCGGGCGGCGTATCGACGAACGAATGGCCGACGGACTCACCGTGTTCGGTGACGAACTCGAGCTCACCGACGGACGGTTCTTGGAGCGCGACTACATCCCGATCCCGCTCGAGGAGAACGTCGGCCATCTGTGGCTCTATCGCGACATCACCGCGCGCCGTGCGCTCGAGGCGACGCGTGAGCGGCTGCTCGAAGTCGAGCGAGGCCTGCGCGAGCGCGCCGAGGATCAAGCGCGATCGCTTCGCGAAATCGCCGACCTGAAGACCGAGTTGGTCGCCATGGTCTCCCACGAACTCCGCACACCGCTCACCTCGATCGTCAGCTTCGCCGATCTCCTCTTGACCGGCGACGACGCACCTGATCCCGAGGAATCCCAGGAGTTCGTGCGGGTCATCGACCGCAACGCCAAGCGCCTGATTCGACTCGTCGACGACCTGCTGTTGCTCGGACAACTCGAGTCGGGTGTCATCACCATCGAGCCGCGAGCGTGCTCGGTGAGCGAGATCGTCGACTGGGCGGTCCAGTCCGGGGCGAACATGGCGTCCGACGCGGGGATCGACATCACGACCTCGATCACCGAGGGACCTCCGCTGTACGCCGACCCAGGCCGCCTCGGTCAGGTGCTCGACAACCTGCTGTCCAATGCCATCAAGTACTCGCCGAACGGCACTCGGGTTGAGGTCACCGCCGACCACGGCCGCGACGGTTGGACGATCGCGGTCGTCGACGACGGGCCCGGGATCGCGGCCGAGTCGCAGACCAAGCTGTTCGACACCTTCTTCCGGGCCGAGTCCACGTCTCGCACCACCCAAGGCACTGGACTCGGTCTACCGATCTCCAAGGCGATCGTCGAACTGCACGAGGGCACGATCAGGGTCGACAGCACCGTCGGCGAGGGATCGCGCTTCGAGATCACCATTCCGGACCGAACGGCGGACGACGGATGAGCGACGAGCGCGCGATCCTGATGATCGAGGACGACCCGGATGTACGACTGGCCATGACGGTCCTGTTCAAGCGGGCCGGGTACCGGACCATCGAGGCCAGCGATGGTCGTGCCGGGCTGCGGGCACTGCACGAGCATCGCCCCGACTGTGTGATCCTCGACATCGGACTTCCGGACATCGACGGCTGGCAGGTCTTGGAGCGAATCCGCGACCTGAGCGACGTGCCGGTGATGATGGTCACCGCTCGCCACCTCGAGGCGGAGAAGGTCCGGGGTCTGCAGGCCGGCGCCGACGACTACCTCACTAAGCCATTCGGCAACCAGGAGGTCGTCGCCCGGGTGCAGGCGCTGCTGCGTCGGTCCGCGACCGCGGCTGAGCCGGCCGCTGAGCGAGCGGTGCAATCCGACGGCGTCATCGTCATCGACCCCGCCACGCACCGAGTCACCGTCGATGGCTCGCTCGTCGAGTTGACCTCGATCGAATTTCGTGTGCTGTATGCACTGATGCAGTCCGTACCGCGGGTGCTGAGCCCTGAGCACCTGCTCGAGGTCGCATGGAGCGACCCGACCGGCATCGGTCCCGACCGGGTCAAGTACGTGGTGCACCGGTTGCGTCGCAAGCTCGGCTACGAGTCGGCCGACGAATCCCCGATCGAGGCCGTCCGCGGCGTCGGGTACCGCTTCATCAAGGCGGGCTGACCCCCGAACGGTCGACGCTGCAACCCGATTGCAACCGTTCGCACAACCAGGCGTCAACCGGGCTCCTTCATGGTGATGGTCCGACCACCACTCAGGAGAACGACATGGACTCCATCGCCTCCCTCGTCGTGTTCGTCGTCGAAGACGACCCCGACACCAACGCCTTCGCGCGGCATGCATTGGAACGCGCCGGCTTCGACGTCGCGTCGTTCACCAACCCCCAAGACGCACTCGACGCGTTGAGCCGGGTTCGCTGCCGGCTGCTCCTCACCGATGTTCGCCTCCCCGGCATGACGGGGCTCGAACTGCTCAGCAGGGCGCGCTCGCACCGCCCCGACCTGCCGATCCTCCTGATGACTGCGTACGCCGAACTCGAGGACAGCATCACTGCGCTGCGAGCCGGTGCCGACGACTTCCTGCTCAAGCCACTCACGATCGCCGGGCTTCGCTCGGCCGTCGCCGAGGTACTCGCAAAGCGCAGCGCGAACGCCGGGCGCACCGCCCGGCGTGTGGTTGCGATCGGGGCACACCCCGACGATGTCGAACTCGGGGTCGGCGGCACCCTCGCCGCACACGTCGACGCCGGGGACCAGGTCACGATCCTCACCCTCAGCCGAGGCGAGAGCGGCGGCCCGGCCGCCTCTCGGGCTGTCGAGGCGCAACGCGCCGCCGACGTGCTCGGCGTCGAACTGGAGTTGTGCGATCTGCCCGACACGAGGTTGCCGGCGAGCGGTCGAACGGTCGAGCTCATCGAGGACACGGTCCGCCGAACCCGCGCGTCGACCGTGTACACCCACAGCCTCAACGACGTGCACCAGGACCATCGAGCGGTCCACCAGGCATCACTCGTCGCGTGCCGCTCGGTCTCGCAGGTCTTCACCTACCAATCACCCTCCGCCACCGTCGACTTCGTGCCCCGACGATTCATCCCGATCGACACGACCCTCGACCGCAAGCTCGCCGCCATCGCCTGCTACCGGACCCAGACCGAGAAGTGCGCCTACCTGGCCGACGACCTCCTCCGAGCGACGTCGCGCTACTGGGGACGCTTCGTCGGGTCCGACTACGCCGAGCCCTTGGAGATCGTCCACGAACGGACCGAACCGACCCACCACGAGCGGACCATCCCGCTCGACCGAATCGAACAATCGCAAGAAATGGAGAAGAACGATGACCTCATCGCTGCAATCGATATCTGAACCACGCGTGCTCGTCACGGGCGCTGGAGGCCCCGCCGGCGTCGCCGTGCTGCGCGCCCTCGCCACGGAAGCACAGCTGTTCGCCGTCGACATGGATGCCTGCGCCGTCGGCCTCTACCTGTACCTCGTCGGCCCGGAGCGGCGATCGCTCGTGCCGGCCGGCCACGACCCGCAGTTCGTCGATCGCCTGCTCGAGCTGTGCGATCGATGGGAGATCGACGTCGTGATTCCGACGGTCGATGCGGAACTCGAACCGCTCGCCGTTCGGCGTGCCGAGTTCGAAGCGGCAGGTGTCGACATGATGCTCGGTCCGATCGAGGCACTGCGGACCTGCCTCGACAAGTGGGAACTCGCCACGGCCGTTGCCGACTCGCCCGTTCGTGCTCCCCGCACGCTTCTGCTCGACGCCGGGTTCGACATCAACGCAGTGCCATCCTGGCCCGCGATCATCAAGCCGCGCTGCGGCAGCGGCTCCCGCGGCGTCCGCATCATCGAATCGTCTCGGGACCTGGAACAGGTACCGATGGACGGATCGCACATCATCCAGGAGTACCTGCCGGGTGAGGAGCTTTCGGTCGACGTCTTCGTCGACCGACTCGGACGCCTGATCGGTGCGGTACCGAGGGTCCGGCTCAAGGTCGACTCCGGCGTGTCCGTGGCCGGCCGGACGCTCGCCGACCCCGACGCGGTCGCGCTCGCCCGCTACGTTGCCGAGGCCGTCGGGTTGCGTGGGCCCGCCAACGTGCAGTGCAAGCGAGCCCGAGACGGCAGGCTTGCCCTGCTCGAGGTCAACCCCCGCTTCCCGGGATCGCTCCCGCTGACCATCGCGTCGGGGTTCGACATCCCACGATTGGCCCTCCAGGACGTGCGCGGCGAGCAACTCGAGCCGCTCGACGGGTTCCGCGAGGTCGCCCAGGTACGTCACTGGGAGGACGTCGAGATTCCCCTCGATGCGATGGACTCACTGCGCACGGCAACGCATCCCCGCGAGGTCGCGGCGTGACCTCGCGTACCGCTGCCCTCCTCGTCGACGCCCACGTGCATTCGACGTTCTCCGACGGGCGTGACGCGCCGGAGACCAACGTTGCCGTCGCCGAGGAACGTGGCCTTCGTTCGATCAGCATCGTCGATCATGTGCGTCGGGACACCGATTGGGTGGGCGACTTCGTGCGAACGATTCGAGCGATCGATCGGCGGAGTCCGCTCGACGTCAGATGCGGGGTCGAGGCGAAGCTGCTCGACACGGCCGGCGGCCTCGATCTACCCGCATCGCTCGTCGGCATCGATCACATCCTCGTCGCCGACCACCAGGTGCCGCTCGAGGACGGCCTCCACGCACCCGCCGCGGTGCGCCGACGGCTGGAGCAGGGTGACATCGCTCCATCCCTCGTCATCGACCATCTGGTGGAGGCGACGGCGGCGGCCGCGGAACGCCACGACGGTGTGGTGATCGCACACCTTTTCTCCGCGCTTCCGAAGTGCGGGCTGAGCGAACTCGACGTCGACGACGCACGGGTCGAAGCGCTCGCCGCACGGCTGGCCCATGCCGGGGCGACGGTCGAGATCTCCGAACGATGGAGTTGCCCTTCGCTTCGGGTGGCCCGCATCCTCTCCCGCGCCGGCGTGCCGCTGGTCGCATCGACCGACAGCCATCGCTCCGCCACGATCGGGACCTACTCCTTCGTTGCCGAGATCCTGGGCCCGGCCACCAAGGACTGAGTCGCCGTGGTCGAGGTTCTGTCCGAGTTCGCCGCACTCGCCGATCTGTTGGGTCGGTGGACGCTCGTGGTGTTGGTGCTGCTCGGCGCCCTCCCATTGGCCTCGGCGTCTTACCAGTTCCTCCTGATCGGCATGCACGCCACGAAGAATCACTACGACGAGGTTGCCCCGTGCTTCCCCCGAGTGGCGATCCTCATTCCCGCGTGGAACGAGGCCGCGGTGATCGGCACCTCGATCGACCGACTAATGCGCCTGGACTACCCGCCCGACCGGCTCCGTATCTACGTCGTGGACGACGCCAGCACCGATGCCACGCCCGACGTCGTCCTGGCGCGCAGCCAGCGCCATCCGGGCCAGATTGTCCATCTGCGCCGCGAGAAAGGCGGCGAGGGCAAGGCCCACACGCTGAACCACGGCCTCCGCGAGATCCTCGCCGACGACTGGATGGAGGCACTGCTCATCATGGATGCCGACGTCGTCTACGAACCGGACTCGCTGCGCCGCATGACCCGGCACTTCGGCGACCCCGAAGTCGGTGCCGTGACGACCTACATCAAGGAGGGCACCGCGTCACCGAACTGGATGAATCGCTTCATCGGCTACGAGTACATCACCGCCCAGGCAGCCGCCCGCCGGAGCCAAAACGTCCTCGGTGCGGTCGCCTGTCTCGCCGGCGGCGCGCAGTTGCACACGCGGGCGAACCTCGTCGCCATCGGAGGTGAGATCGACACCAGCTCCTTGGCCGAGGACACGTTCACCACGTTCAAGACCCAGCTCGCCGGCAACCGCGTGGTCTTCGAGGGCAATGCGACCGTCTGGGCCGAGGAACCGGACGACATCGACGGCCTGTGGAAGCAACGGCTGCGGTGGGCCCGCGGCAACGTGCAGGTGACGCTGCGGTATCGACATCTGTGGTTCCGGCCAACCGATCGACACCGCCTCGGCAGCTGGAGCTTCGGGCTCTTCTGGTTCTGTCTGTTCCTCCTGCCAGTGTTCATGATCGCCGCCTCGGCGAGTCTCGTCGCTCTCTTCTTCATCGACTTCCCTCTGTCGTGGGCGACGTTCCGGGCACTCTGGATCATCAATGCTTTGAGCTACGTGTTCATCACGTGCTTCGCGCTGATGATCGACACCGACACCGCACGCAAGACCTGGCGCGAAGCTGCGATGTTCCCTGGGGTCGTCTCGGTGCTGATCATCCTCTACTCGTGCTTTCCCCGGCTGTTCCGTTGGATGCTCTTCGAGGCGATGGCGCTGGTCGACATCCCGACCACGGTGCCTGTCCTGCGCTCGATCATGCTCTTCGCCTACGTGTGGCTGGCCGGCACGATGCTCGTCGCCTGGGGTTCGCGGAATCTCGAGAAGCGGGCACGGTTGCGGTGGCTGAGTCCGCTGCTCGTCTATGCCGGCGGCTACGGCCCGCTCTTGTGTGCCATCACGTTCGCGTCGTACGTCAAGGAAGCGCGCGGTGCGGAGATGGCATGGGACAAGACCGAGAAGTCGGGAAAGATGGTGGCGGCGTGAACGGCCTGGAGCGGTTTCTCGAGCTCGACGGCGAGCTCGTGTCGGAGCAGGTTCACGACCACGAGGTCGCTCGCGCTCGGCGCTTCGAATGGGGTCTTCTCGCCAAGGAAGTGCTCGCCTTGGTGATCGTGGTCGTCATCGTGATCATCCGTCAGCGTTGGTTCGTCTGACAACGTCAAGCGGCGCCGATCGACCGCCTGGCGTCGGCGATGCGGACCGTCCGACCATTACGGTGGTCGGGTGCCTGCTGGTAGACGATCGGCCGCCACGCTGCGCTCGCCGGCGATTGGAACAACACCAACGTGACCGGGCCTTCACGTAGAGCATTCGTGCTCTCCGGAGGCGCGAGTCTCGGATCGGTTCAAGTCGGCATGGCGATGGCGCTGTACGAGGCCGACGTCCGACCCGACCTGATCTTCGGCACCTCGATCGGGGCCATCAACGGGGCCTTCCTGGCCTCCGGGAAGACACCCGATCAGCTCGCCGACGTGTGGCGGCGCCTCGAGCGCTCCGACCTCTTCCCGGTCGAGCTCGTTGCAGGATTCCGTGGCCTGACCGGCCGCCAGGAGTATCTGGTGTCGAACCGGGGCGTCACGAAGATGCTTCGCCGGCACATTCCGTTCGCCCAGATTGAGCAGGCGGCGATCCCACTGACCGTGATCGCGACCGAGGCTCGGACCGGTGCCGAGGTGCCCCTCGACTACGGCCCACTGATTCCGGCACTCCTCGCCAGCTCAGCGCTCCCGGGGATCTTCCCGTCCGTCGGGATCCACGGACGTTCGCTGATCGATGGCGGAGTGTCCAACAACGTGCCGATCACCCGCGCGATCCAAGCGGGGGCGACCGAGGTCTGGGTGCTGTGTCCTGGCTATTCCTGCGCCCTGGCTACGACGCCGACGAGCGCCGCCGCCATGGCGCTCCATGCGATTGCGCTGCTGGTGTCCCAGCGCCTGCAGGTCGAACTCGAGCATCACGACTATCCGGTGCCGGTTCGTATGGTTCCTCCACCCTGCCCGATCACGGTCGGAGCCACCGACTTCTCGCAGTCGGCGCAGCTCATTGAACGGGCCTATGCCGGAACCAAGCACTGGCTCGGCATCGGCTGTCCGTTCGCATTGCCGCTGGTTCCGCACGCCCACGGCTGATCGCACGCGTTCGTCAGGAACAGCCGGGGTGGATCTCCCAGCCTTCGGCCACGACGATGTCGCCGAGCACTGCGAGCGCATCCTTCACCGCGGCAACGCGGGCTTCGCTCTCTGCGCGACTCCACCCATACGCCTCTCCGCTGGAGACTTCGGCTCGCTCGACCAGGCGAAGCGGAGCGAGGTCTTCGACCACCTGCTGCAGCAGCTCATTCGACACAAGATCGCTGCCCGCGTTGACCGCCAGATCCGCAAACACGACGAGATCAGGATCCGGCATGCGGCGATCCGAGAGCAGGATCCAGTTGTCGACGCCTTCCCACAGCTGGACCGCTTCGACGAACGGACCGTACCGATCGCGACAGAACGCGACGACCGCGGGTGCGTTGGCGTCACGCTCAGCAGGTGGGTCGGTTGTGGAGGTCATGCCTTCGGTGACGACGATCTCGTCGGCGCGGTCGGTACCCACGAGCAACGGCACGAGAACCGCCACAACCGCGAGGAGCACCGCCGCGGCCGCGAGCGGCAGACGACGCGCCCGCTCCGGGCGGTTTCTGAGCTGCGGCGCGTCGATCGCCGGCACATGGTCGACGTTGGCCTCGCTGTCCACCGACGGCGCCAGCGCCAGGCGTTGACGAAGCCGGGCGAGCTGCTCGGGAGTTGGTTCGGGTCCGGGCTCCGAGCGCAGCAGGGCACGGATCTCCCGCTCGGACAGCGTCGGTCGCTCGGTCGTCATCGCTTCTCCCAATACGAGATCGAGAACGCACGACGCGAGCGGCTGAGCAACGATTCCGTGGCCTTGTAGGTGAGGCCGAGCTCCTCGGCCACCTCGCTGACGGACAGATCATCGAGGTAGCGGAGGACGAGCGCCGCTCGCTGATTCACCCCGAGCGCGTCGAGCGCGGCCATGACCTCGGTCGACGATGTGGTCCCGTCGCCGCGGCCTGCGACCAGCGCCTCGTTGCGAAGCCGTTCCAGTCGATCTTCGCTTCGCGCTTCGCGTCGCCAGTGATCGATCAGTCGCCGTTGCACCACGGTGACGAGCCACGGAAGCGTCACCTCGTCGCCGCGTCCCCGGGCGAAGTTGCGACTGGCGGCCTCGAACGCGAGTGCGGTCAAATCCTCCGCGAGCGCATCGTCACCACAACGCCTGCGGGCATATCGGTAGACCGGGCTGGCGAACTCCGCAAAGATGCGTTCGAGCGACGAGGTAGGTGCTCGAAGCGGTGCAGGCGGACTCACATCAGAGAAATCGTAGGAGTTATCGCAATCCTTCGCGAAGGAAATCGTTCTGGTCGAACGATAGAGGTGCCATGCAGCGGCGAGATCCTCAACCGAGTGCGATGACCACGGCAGGCATGGCGGTCCTGCTCGCACTGATGTGGCTGGCGGCCGCATGTGGCGGCAGTGATGGTGACTCAGCGGCCGACGTGGAAACGCAGGTCGCCGAGTCGCCGTCACCCGCCGAGACCATCGAGCCGACGAGCGAGGATCCACCGACCTCGGAAGCGACGATCGAAGGCGAGAACGAAGAGACGTCGGCGGCAACAAGCGACCCCGACGGCTCGGACCGGGACACTGCGGAGGCGGCGCAGTCGTTGGTTGCGCTGGCCGCATCCGCCGGCGATCGAATCATCACCGAAGGCGGCTGGTTCACGCCGGGGTTCACGAACGGTCTGGCCTTCGATCTCCCAGTCGATGGTCGCCTGATCGAGCACGGCATCGGAAGCGTGACGATCGAGATCGGCCAGCCCGGAACGGCGGATCACAGCGTCATTCGGATTCTCGAAGCCGTCGCGTTGAGTTCACCAGGTGGCCCGATTCCGATTGGGGTCGTCGGCCCGGACCTCGAATTGGCCTCGACAACGACCCTGGGCCAAGGAGAAGGCGAGTCGGCTCACGGGCCGTTCACCTGGCGTGACTTGCGGGTTGAGTCCACGCGGATTCCCGAGGGGTTCCAATTGCCCTGTCCGATCGAGCCATCGATCGTCTGCTCCCAAGGGGTCATCACCGAGGGTGGTGAGATCAACATCGAGCTCGACGTCCCCCTGCGCTTTGCCGCCCGCGAGTGGGGCAATCGGCAGCTCTTCGTCGTCGCCGTGGCGCTCGACCCGGCGAGCAGAGAAGCCGGCAGCCACGACGCCTTCGAACTCGCGCTCGAGATCGCTGGCTCGGCGCACAACTCCGACCAGACCGACGACACCGAGCGTCGTCCTCTCGGTCTGATCAGCGCGCGCTCGGAGACGATCCCCGCAGGTTCGTGGTTCTCTCGGCTGAACGGCGTGACCGTCGACTTCGACGTCCCCGACGACATCGAAGGGTTGTGGCTTCTGCGCCGCGAGCCGAACCACATCTCGTTTCAGCGCCCCGCCGGCGACGGGACGTATGACCTGTTCTTCAGCATCCAGGTGTTTCCGGGATTCGTGGATGGTCTCCAGAATGACGTAGACGCGGTGCTCCCACTGTCGCGCGAGGCGTTCGTCGAAGGGGTCGAAGCGCTCGTCGGCGTCGAGCGTCGTGGCCAGGCCGAGATCGGCGGTCTGCCGAGCACCTGGATTGACACCGGGTTGGGGTTCCCCGACTCGCCTTTCGCATGCGACGCCGCGCAGCGGCCACCCGATCTCGGTCCGGATGACACCTGCACCAAGTTCACGAACGGCTTCATCTTCGTGGAGGGGCCGGACCGACCGAAGTACCGCAACTTCTACATCGAGGAGATCGGCGTGTCCGTCGGGATTCCGGGCACCCGCGACGGGGCGGATTTCACTCCCGATCCGATCTTCGAGGACCTCTTCGCATCCATGCGCCTCACACCCACCGAGCTGCGCCCGTCCGCACCTCCGAGCGACCCGGCGCCAACCAATGGCGCGGCGATCGGCGAGGTTCTCGAACCCGGCCGCGTCGGGGTCGACATGCTGGGCACATCGCTCAGCTTCGAGGCCGATATTCCGGTCGAAATTCCGGTCGCAGGAGACGGCGCGCTGGTGATCAGCGAGCCGGGCCCCGTCGATGCCACGGGACCCGACCTCGTACTACTCAGGCCATCCGGATTCGCCACCGGTGCCGAGACGGGTACGCCACCGCCTCCCGCTCGGTTCACTGGCGATCTCGACGCGTGGCTGGGCAACGAGGCCGTCGTGGTGTCCGACGATCGGGACGCCGAGGTCGGCGGGCGCGATGCACGCGTCGTCGACTTCACCGTGGTTGCACCGGAACCGGCGCTCGACCGGTGCGGCGAACCACCCCAGGACCGATGCATCTTCTTCGCCTCGACGCTCGATCCCGGCCCACTTGCGCACACCGTCGCTCGCACTGGGCGGAATTTCCGCCTCTGGGTCATCGACCAAGATGAGCATCCGGACATCATCGTGCTGGCCGGTGCCGGCCAGGACGTCGAGGGTTGGATCGGCGGCGTTGCGGACCGGCTGGTCGAATCGATCGAACTGGGACCGCCGGCGCCGGCGCCGGGCTCGCCGTTGACCGACGCTCCTTGGGAGGATGGCCGCGATGGTCTGGTACCCGCCGGTGATCGTTGGCTTCCGATCCTCGGAGGCGTGATGCTCACCCTGCCCGAAGACCTGGAAGTGATCCAGGGCGGCCAGTGCGCGGTATTCCTTGTTGGGCCCGGCGGGTCGACGGGCGGGGTCGTGATCGCCAAGATCAGCCAGACCGGATCCGGCGAGCCAGTCGACAACATCGATGCCTTCGAAGCGATCGACCTGGGCCGCATCGAACGGCAGCCCACAGGGCGCACCCGTGCAGTCTTTGGGACCACGCTGACCGAGTCGTCCTTCGAGCTGACCGGACCCCCGACGGGCGCAGCCGCATCGTGTGCACCGCCGGGCGAACCGACCGCAGGCGCGCTCCAGGTTGGGCCGAGAAGGTTTGGCGCGGAGTGGGTGGGCGAGGCCGACGACGGCGTCTACCTGCTGGCGTTCGCCACCGATGACCCCGACAACGTGCCCGAACTGCGCGCCCTGTTGGATGCACTGGCCGACTCGCTCGTAATGCCGACGCCCTGATTCCGCGCCGGTGACACATTCCGAGTGACGCGTAGCGAGTGACATAGTCTCCGGCGGGTGTTCGACGTCTTGATCGTCGGCCGCGGCCTGTTCGGTTCGGCGGCCGCCCGCCATGTTGCCGAGAGCGGCGCGTCGGTCGTGGCGGTCGGGCCGGCGGTCGGGAGCACGGTCGCCGCAGGGCGTCAACGCGTCTACTCGAGTCATGACGACGAGGCACGGCTGACTCGACCGCACGATCGCGACGAACGCTGGGCACCGCACACCGCACGAGCAGTCGCCGACTACGCGGCGTTGGCGGAAGCGAGCGGGATCGACTTCCATGAGCCGGTCGGCTACCTCATGGCCTCACGGCCCGGCGGCGACGGGCTGAGTCCTGACCCGGTCGAGTACGTCCGAGACCATGGCATCGCCGAAGCGGTCTGGGAGCCGGGCGATCGTCGGTGGCAGGAGCGTTGGCCCAGGATCGATTTCCCGACCACCCACGCGGTGGCGTTCCAACCGGGGCCGGCCGGCTACATCCGACCGAAGCGGTTGATCGAGGCCCAGGAGACACTGACCACGCGATCGGGCGGCGAACTGATCGACGACACCGTGATCGACCTCCGTCAGCGTGACAGCGGCTTTGCGGCGACCACCGCTGGCGGCCGCACCATCGAGGCCGATCGCGTGATCGTGGCAACAGGTGCGTTCGCCAACATGCTCCCCCTGCTGCCCGAGCCGGCCGGGGTAACGGTGAAGACCGAGATCTTCATCCTCGGCGAAGTCTCGGAGTCCGACGCCCGCGAGCTCGGCGAGTACCCGACGGTCAAGCACCTCATCGATCCCGGCGACCTCGACGACATCTACATGACTCCCCCGGTCCGGTTCCCCGACGGCCGCTACTGCATCAAGATGGGGGCCAACACCACGCTCGACACGTGGCCGACCGCACTCGACGGGGTGCAGCGGTGGTTCGAGTCCGAGACCGACCCGGAGTATCTGCCCATCCTCGGCCCACCGCTTCAAGCCCTGTGGCCAGACGTCGAGTTCCTGTCGATGCGCACGCGCCCGTGCATCGTCACCTATACGCCCGACGGCTTCCCGTTGATCGATGAAGTGCAGCCGGGCCTCGTCGTCGCCACCGCCGGCAACGGTGCGGGAGCGAAAGGTGCCGATGTCTGGGGAGCCATGGCGGCCGATCTTGTCGTCGGTTGATCGACCCGACCTAAGGTCGGCGTATGACTGAGTGGACGACTTCCGTGAGCCGCGAGATCGCGACGGATCCGATGACCATCTGGAACGCGATCAGCGATGTGACCCGCATGGGCGAGTGGTCCCCGGAATGCCAGGAATGCACGTGGGACGAGGGATTCAGCGGTCCTGAGATTGGCGCGGTGTTCACGGGCGTGAACCGCAACGGCGAGTTCGAGTGGACCACGCAGGCGAAGGTCACCGTGGCCGAGCCCGGCCAATCGTTCGCCTTCGATGCGATGGCTCGCGACTTCGTCTTCGCCAAGTGGCGCTATGACCTCGAAGCGATCGAGGGCGGCACGCGGGTGAGCGAGCACACGCTCGACCTGCGACCCGATGCGATCAAGGACCGCGGCGCAGCGATTTCCGGCACCGAGGACCGCGACGCACGCAACCGCGAAACGATGGAAGCCACCTTGGCCCGACTCGCCGACGCACTCGAGGGCTGACGGCTTCCCCGTCCGCTTGAGGCCCGGCCGGGTCGCGGCTACAACGGCGGGATGGGGCAGGCGGTGGTGCCGAGCGGATGGCCGTTGTGAGCAACGGCGAAATCTCGAGCTGGTTCAGCCATGCGCTTCCCGACTACGAGATCACCGAAACGATCGGATCCGGGGCGATGGGCGCGGTTTTCGCCGGCTCCCATCGCTTTCTCGAGCGCGAGGTCGCGGTCAAACGGATCCGTGGTGCAATCGACAACGACTCGCGCGAGCGGTTCGAGCGTGAGGCCCGTTCGATGGCGAGCCTGGCGCACCCACACATCGTCGCGATCTACGACTACAAGGAGGTCGATGGCGACGGCCTCATCGTGATGGAGCGATGCGCTCGCAGCCTTGGGGCGCGCCTCGCGGAGGAACGGGTCGTCACCCTCGAGGAAGCCTGTCTGATCACCCTCTCTACGCTCGCCGGGCTGAGCCAGGCGCATGAGCGTGGACTGGTGCATCGGGACATCAAGCCGGACAACCTGCTCTACGACTCGGCGGGGACATTGAAGGTCGCCGACTTCGGGATCGCTCGCGGATCAAACAACGCCACGCTCACCGCGCAAGGACTGCCGATCGGCACGCCGCAGTACATGAGTCCCGAGCAGTGTCGCGGGGCGGCCGAGATCACGCCGGCGAGCGATGTGTACAGCGTCGGCGTGATGGCGTACCTGATCATGTCCGGTGCCCACCCGTTCCCCGGCGCGACCACGGGCGCCGAGTTGATCGATGCACACCTCTACCGCACACCCGAACCCCTGGCGGACGCCGGGCCGGAGATCCCGGCCGCACTGGCCACAGTGATTCACCGAGCGCTGAGCAAGGAGGTCGCGGATCGCTATACGACCGCCCTTGACTTCGGTGCGGCGATCGCCGGAGCGAGTAACCAACTGTTCGGCGATCGCTGGCTGAGCCGTCTGCCGACCGACCTGCATTGGCCTGAGCTGCAGCGGAGTCTGAGCGAGCGGGTGTTCCCGCCACCCACCGAGCCCGCGGCGCCGAACGCATCGGCGGCCACGATCGTGACACCACCCCCAGTTTGTGAGCCGGCATCCGACGACCATGGCGATGAGCCGCCTGAAGCCAACGATGTGGAGGAGCACAGTCACGAGATCGTCGAGGTCGTGATCGGTCCGGGTACCGGGTCCTCGTTGGACGAGACGTTCGAGATCGCGCCCACGGACCCGATCGACAAGGCAGGCGACAGCCCAGTCAACGAGTCGAGCGATGTCTTCCCCGAGACGAGCGATGCGCTACCCACGTCGGACGCCTCACGTCGTCGACCGCTTCTGGTCGCGTCGGCGATCGCGTTTCTCGTCGCGGTGGTGGCCGTGGTCGCCGTCCTCGTGTTCTCCGGTGACGGACCGGACGCGGACGACGGCGTCGCAGACGCCGGTGCCGGGAACGCGCAAACCGCGCTCGAAGGAGCGGTGTGGTTCGAGTACATCCAGCGGTCGCTTCCGACCGACGGCGAGGACCGCCTCGTCGGCTCCTTCCGCGGCTTCGACGGCGAGACGATCGATGTCGTACGAACCGTGCTCGGAGTCCCGACCAGTGAGGGCTCGACCACTGGAGAGTTCCGCACCGCCTGCTTCGATGGTGACGGCGCTGCGCGAGACGGCGCCGTGATGTTCCGAGGAACGGGCCGCGACAGCGGCCGATTCTTCGAGTTGGAGGTCGTGTGTTTGCCAGACGGATTCGACGCGGCCGCCGGCTGCGGGGTACCCCCCGAGCCAGTTCCCCTTCCATCCCGTGGGTCCGACCCGTTCCTGGTGGACGCCGACTTCGTCCAGGGTGACGACTTCGACGAGTGGCTGGAGACCATCGTGTTGTCTCGGGGTCAGCTCCAGCAGGTCGCCCGCTTCGCCAGCGACGTCAGCGCCTTCGAAGCCGACGGCTGCGGCGGCTAGGTCGACACGCCCGTGGGTTCGGTCGCGCCTGCGGCCCGCGCCGCATCGGTGTCATCGATGACCTCGGGCCCGAATGCGTGCGCGTAGGCCGCATAGGCCTTGCCTCGCTGCATGAGCTCCCAGTCGGCGATCGACTTCGCGCTGGGCTTGAACGCCTTCGGCGAGTCGGCCTGATCTGTCTGCAGCGCCCGAAGGCTCGTCAGGCCGTGTTCCCGCGCCCGCGCCCACTCCACGACCTCCATGAACGCCGGATCGCCAGGGTCGGCCGGATCGCGGTCAGCGGACGGCTGTAGGACGGCGAGATCCGGATCCCGGAGCAACCACTGTGCGGACGGGAAGCCGCCCCCCACCGCCCGCCGAGACCGGTTGAGGAAACCGACTGCCGTCGACTTCAGCTGCTCCATACGAGCCTCCCTCTTCGCCTCGATCACATCGTCACGATGTGCATACGGGTCGGGCGCATCGTTCGCGAGCCGTCGAGCAAGCACCCCGTAGAAACAGGCGGTCGTGTAGTAGGTACCTGCACCGGGCGAGAGACGACGACCGGACCTGTCGGCCCGCGAATGCACCGAGTCCTTGAGTTTCTCGACGCTGGGACTGCCCGAGCCCGTCCGGCGTTGAAACCAAATCAGCGCTCCCGACCGACCGACGAATGGTCGACCCGGATGCGTATCGACATCCAGCTCACGCTGGATCTCACTCGTTGGGGTACAGCGCAGATCGACGATGCACCGCACGACACCGATCTGGTTCATGAGGTCGAAACGCCGATCCCGATCCCGCAGCAAGTCCAATCGATACTGCCGCTCCGAAGGCCGCACGATCGCGTGCAAGAGGAGGGCCCGCCGTCGAAGCAAGTGCGCGGAACGATTCAGGGAGTGCTTCGAGAGCGCCAGCAGGACGCGCTCGAGATCGCCTTGGTCGCCAGCGCGTGGATCGTTGCGATCAATCTTCTCGGCGAGCGCAGCGGCGCTGTACGGACCGAAGCGCTTCCTTGGGAACACGTATCGCAGGAGCGACGCAATGGATTGAAGATCCTGTGGGCTCGCGGATGCGAACGCTGGCCCGCCATCACCCGCCAACAGACTCAAGGTGGTCGCGACCCGATAGTGCGCCATGAACATCCGAGGATGGTCATAGGCCGCTTCGAGATGGAGCCGAAGCGCCTTCCATCGGTCGCCTTCCCGCCCTCGAAGCTCGTACTCGTGTCCGAGTTCAACGCGCGCGACACCGTTGATCGGGTTGCTTCGTAGCGCCACTCGCAGTGCCCGCATCTTCCGGGTGCGGTCCTTTTCGATGGGTAGGTCGTCGAAGGTGTTGATCTTCCTCGTGGTCTTCAGCGTTGCTTTGGTCTCAACCTCTGCACCGACCTTGGCAGTTGCGCCGGAGACGGATTCCGGCGATTCGTCATCCCGAGGTGACCCGGCGGCCGGGTCGGGCGTAGCAGGCTTGTGGAGATCGTCAAAAGCCTCCAGGAAGTCGAGTTCGCCCGGCGGGACTCGTCCACCGTCGGCCGTGACGTCGAGGAAGAGGTCGAACGCCTCACCGCCGTCTGGGCGCCACCGGGCCCACTGCGGTGTCGTGACTGACTCGCTGTGCGTGAGCTGGCCGACGTATGCGGCTGCCCGCTCGACCGTCGCGTCCAACGTCGGCAACGAGAAAGCGCGGGTGTAGAGCGTTCGTCGCTGCCGTGCCGTGACGACCCGCACCGACACCCGAGGCGGTGAGGCCGTCTCGAGTGTGGGCACAACGATCGTGCCGCGCTTCGGCGTGGCGATCTTGAACAGTCGGAGGACCGGGGTGAACCAGCTCGTGGCCGTGTTGTCGGTGCCGAACACCTCTAAGAGCTCGTCGGCCACCTGGCCACCTGGCACCGAAGCCGGCTCGAGGATCCCGGCATAGGCCAACCCATTCTCGAACTGGGATGTGAGGCGATCGGCGTCCTTGAAGGACTCCGGAACGATGAACTTCTCGACGACCACGGGTGCCCGGGTCCGACGTGCGTTCACGTTCTCCAGGCCGCGCCAGCCAAGCGCGACCAGGACCGCAACAATGAGCCACCCGACGGTCCCGAGACGGACGTTGGCGAACACACCGGTCGGTAGCCGGTGCAGATGTTCCTCGAGTCCGGCGTCGATGTGATCGGAAATCCCCGGCTGGGCGGCAACCGTCGCCGACGCCTCCTCTGCTTGCCCAGGTTCTTGTTCGTGGAACGTGGCCGTGGACGTGACGATCGAACCGTCACGATCGAGTCGCTGTTCGAGCACGAGGTTGGCCATGTCGGTGTCATCCGGTGCCGGTGGTGAGTCTTCGGCCGCCGGTATCGCCTTGTTGGCTGCCTCTGCACCCGCGCGTTCAGAGTTGAACTTGGTGATCGGAGGCAGTTGACCGACCGCCGCGAGGTGCGCAGCAAGTCCGAGCAAGCCGATTGCCATTGCGACGCGAAAGCTGCGAACTCCGAATCCGACAGCAACCAGATAGAGCGCCGGCACCGGCACGAGCCACGCAGCAAGGACCAGCCATCCATCGTCTGCCACGAGCCAGAACCGTGGGGCGACGAAGGCGGCGACCAGCGCCAGGAGCAGTGCGAGCAGGAACAGTGATCCATTGCGAGACCGGGTGAACCAATCGAACATGGCGTCTCCAAAGTTGTACGTGGGAGCCTCAACGATGAACCGAGAGTGGGACCTGGCTCTGCGGCTGAGGACTCAGATCGGCTGGCCAATCGTGAACACTCGTCGTGCGCACTCCACGGCTCCCTCCCGACCTGTCACACCGCCATGCGAGCGTGGCAGCCATGCAGCGAGCTCTGAACCGCCCGGTGTCCGGCCGGCCCGTCACGTTGGTTGACGATCGGTTGCGGTTGACATATGGTTGCGTCATGGCGTCCGTCGATCTTCACGCCGACCCACATCTCGCCGCAGAGCAGCTTCTGAGCCGAGCACCCGACGGGGCGTGGCTCGATGCCTTTCTCGAACGAGCTGCAAGCCTGCGCCGCGGCCGCAGCCTCGGTGAGGTGCTCGACACGTGGGGTCTCAGTCAGGCTGAGTTCGCATCCCTCGTCGGCATCTCTCGCCAGGCGGTTGCCAAGTGGCTCACCCGACTCCCTTCCGACCGCGAAGTCATGGTGGCGAACCTGGCCGCGGCGACCGACGTGTTGGTGCACTACGTGCGGCGAGAACGGATCCCTGCCGTGGTACGGCGCCAGGCACCCGGGCTCGAGAACCGCTCGCTGGTCGATCTGATCGCCGGCGACGAGACCGCGCAGCTCCTGCGAGTAACGCGGCAGATGTTCGATCCGGCCGGCGCCTCGACATGAGCCGCCCGAGAGCCCTCTCCGAACGAGTCGAGGACGGGCACCGATGGCTACGGATCGCCGACCCGACGTGGAGCGATCCGCTCGACCCCTCGTTCGCCGCCGAGCGAGGGGGCAGGTGGAACCCGCCCACGAGCTTCGCGACCCTCTACCTGAACGAAGATCTCGTCACCGCTCGAATGAACCTCCGCGACTGGGCCGCCCGGTGGCCGTGGGAACCTGAGGACCTCCGGCCCGACCACGCGCCGGTGTTGGTCGAGGCGACCCTGCCTCGCGACCAGGATGTCGCCGACGCGCACTCGCCGGAGGGGCTCCATGCCCTGGGATTGCCCACGACCTACCCCATGCGCGCTGACGGCTCGACGGTCGGTCATGGAACGTGTCAACCGATCGGTGAGCTCATCCGTTCCGATGGCCTTCGTGGCGTCCGGGCGCGATCGGCCCAGACCCCGCGCGGAGCCGGCCGCGAACTGGCGTGGTTCCCCGCTTCGGCACGATCTCGAGCGCACGAACGAGCTCGCCACCCGTTCGCCGATTGGTATTGGTCGTAGCCCGCGCCTTCGTTCAGCGGAAACCGCAACCCGGCGGGTTCGCTCCGGTGAAACGACTGGCGTAGCGTGCTCCCGATGGGAAATGCGGTACTCGATGCGGCCTACGCACTGGGCCCGGCGATCAGCGCACGTTCCGACGAGATCGAGGCCGCAGGAACCTTGCCTCGAGACATCGTCGACACGGTTGCACCGAGCGGTGCGTTTCGGATGTACGTGCCGGATGATCTCAACGGCCCGGGTGTGACGGCGTGGGAGAGCTTCGAAGCGACCGAAGCCTTCGGCTACTTCGACGGGGCGGTCGGTTGGTGCGTCGCCATCGGCTCGACGACGTCGTTGATGTCGTCCTACCTGCCCGACGAGTACGCCAAGGAGCTGTTCGCCTCGCCGTCCGCCATCGGAGGCGGCTTCGCAGCCGCCAATGGCAAGGCGACGCCGGTCGACGGCGGCCTTTCGATCACCGGTCAATGGCAATGGGGCTCGGGGACCAAGCACTGCACCGTGATCGGAGGGGGTGCCCGCGTGGTCAATGCCGACGGGAAGATGACACCTCGCGCCGACGGGCTCGCCGTCCCATTCGTGTTCATGGATCCCGACGACGTCGAGTTCGTCGAAACCTGGGATGTCGCAGGCCTGAACGGCACGGGCTCGGTCGACTACAAGGTCGACGGCGCGTTCGTACCGGAGGGTCGGTGGGTGCAGATCGGCCTCGATGCGCCGGTCCGGAACAACGCCCTCTCCCGGTTCAGCTTCTACGGCATGCTCGCTGCGGCCGTGGCTTCGGTGGCCGTCGGCATCGCCCGGCGCTCCATCGACGAACTCGTCACCTTGGCCGCCACCAAATTGCCGCAAGGAAGCCGGAAACCGCTGGCCGAGCGTGCCCCGATCCAAGCCGACGTCGGACTCGCCGAGGCGAGGCTCGGATCGGCGTGGGCACTCATGGGCGACGCCGTGCACGACACCTGGGAATCGGCACTGGCCGGCGATGAGGCGACCGACGAGCAGAAACGGATGATCCGCATGGCTGCGACCCATGCCACCCAGACGGCGGCCCAGGTCGCCGAATCGATGTACCGGGCGGCCGGGGGTGCGGCCGTGTACCGCACCAGCCCGATCCAGCGTTGCTTCCGCGACACGTCGGTTGCCGCGCAACACGCCATGGTTGCGCCCCGCACGATGGAAACGATCGGCCGCATGCGCCTCGGACTCGACACCCACACCGGAACCCTCTGATGGCGGGCGAGCTCCGGGTCGGCGTGACCGCGCCGTGGAACTTCACCCGGCTGTCACCCGCCGACCAGCGCTCGACGCTCACCGCGGTCGCCGACGCCGGTATCGACCATCTCTTCACCGCCGATCACGTGAGTTTCCACGGCGGCCACGGCATGGACGGCCTGATGACGATGGCGGCGTACAGCGGCATGGAACCGCGGCTCGGTATGCACGTGGGTGTCTTTCTCCTCGCCCTCCGACATCCGATGGTCGCCGCCCGCCAGATCGCGACGCTCGCCGACATCGCGCCCGGGCGCTTGACCGTCGGCATCGGTGTCGGCGGCGAAGACCGGCACGAGTTCGAAGTCTGCGAGGTCGATCCGGGCAGCCGCGGCCGGCGCACCGATGTCGGACTCGGCCTCGTCCGACGATTGCTCGATGGTGAGACGGTTGACGGCGATGGTGAGTTCTACGACTTCACCGCCGGTGTGATCCGACCGAGCCCGTCACCACGCGTCCCGTTCGTCGTCGGCGGACGCAGCGACGCGGCGCTCCGTCGCGCCGGCACGTTGGGCGATGGCCTGCTCGGCATCTGGAGCACGGCCCAGCGCTTCGGTTCTGCCGCAGCCCGAGTCGAGGAGGTCGGCGACGAGGTCGGCCGCGGTGACATCGAGTGGCAGCACGGCATGCAGATCTGGGTGGGCATCGGCGACGGTCCCGACGACGGTCGCACCAACGTGGCCGAGACCATGGGTCGCTTCTACAACATGCCGTTCGAACCGTTCGCCAAGTACGTGCCGGTCGGCAACGCCGAGCAGATCGCGGAGACCTTGGCGCCCTACGTCGACGCTGGCGCATCGACCCTCAACCTCACGCCGTGCGGACCCGACCCGCTGACCGCGTTCGAGACGATCGCCGAGGTCAAGCGGCTACTCCTGCGATGACGCGACGCAGCGCATGAACCGCCCCGATGCCGGTCTCAGCCCCGAGGCACTCGCCTGGCTCGAGGCTGAAGAGGGCGACGACGACACACCGATCGACTTCACCACCATTGCGGCCGATCGCGCCGAGACGCTCGAACGCTGGCACGTCCCGAGCCGCCGCGCGATCGAGCGCCATCGAGTCGAGACCGCGGAGATCGAGGTCGCGGGCGTCGAGTGCCTGCGGGTGTCCGACCCGGCCACCGAGTCGATCGCCACGATGATGTACGTCTTCGGAGGAGCGTTCATCTACGGCGACCCGTTCAGCGAACTGCCCATCACGGCCGCACTGGCCGAGTTCGCCGGCATCGAACTCATCTGCCCGAACTATCGACTCGCACCCGAGCACCCAGCGCCGGCTGCGGCCGATGACTGTTTCGCGGTCTGGAGCGATCTCCGGACCACCCACGATCGCCTCGCCCTCGGGGGCGAATCGGCCGGGGGCAACCTGGCCCTCGTGACGGCGCAACGCGGTCGCGACGAAGGACTGCAAGCGCCGGCCGCGCTGGCTCTGCTCTCCCCTGCCGTCGACCTGCGCACGGACCCGGAACTCGTCGATGCAGCCCCCGACGACCCCACGCTCAGCAAGACCCGCATGCACGACGTGACCCGTGCCTACACCGGAGACTTCGACCTCGACGACCCGCGAGTCTCGCCAATCTTCGGATCGATGGAGGGTCTGCCGCCCACGATCATCACGACCGGCACCCGCGACATGCTCCTGCCCGGCTGCCTGCGCCTGGCCCGGAAGCTTCGGCGAGCGAACGTGCCCGTCGACTGCCACGTCTGGGATGGGCTGTGGCACGTCTTCGAGTTCTACGACGCCTACCCCGAGTCGACCGAGTCCCTCCGCGACATCGCGAACTTCCTCCGGGCCCATCTGCGCGACTGAGCACCACTCCTGGGCCGTTCGACCCGTTCAAGATTGGGGTGACTCGACGCTGCGCGTTCAGGGTTTGACTGGGTGTGACAGCAGTTGATTCCACCACCGTCCTCCGTGACGCGGTGCGGAGCCTGAGCGGGTCGGCCATGTTGCAACAGCGACATTCCGAAACTGAATCCGAGAGGACGTCCGGGACCACACCGGACGCATCCTCGCTCGACCTGGCAGATCTCGAAGCCCGGCTTCGGGTCGCCTTCCTCGCTCGCTACGGCACCGACATCGGCGCCGAGGTCACCGCCGAGGCCATGGCCTGGGCGTGTGAACACCTCGACGAACTCGCCGCGATGGAGAACCCGGCCGGCTACCTCTACCGCGTTGGGCAGAGCCGCTCGCGGCGCCTGCTGCGCTGGCAACGAGAACCGGTTGCGCTTCCCCCGGAGCGTGCGGTCACCGCGACACCGTGGACCGAGCCGCAGTTGCCCGACGCACTCGCCAGCCTCGGCGAAGAAGAGCGCACCGCGGTGATTCTCATCCACTGCTTCCAGTGGACGTACCAGGAGGTCGGCGACCTACTCGACCTCCCCGTCTCGACGATTGGCAATCGAGTGCGCCGCGGGCTCGCCCGACTGCGCAAGCAGCTGGGAGCAGAAGCATGAGCAACGACCACACGTTCGATCCGAGCCGTCCGACCGACCCGACGGATCCGCTCGAAGCCCGCCTCGCGGCCTACGGCGACGTGCTGCGAGGCCACCTCGCAGGTGCCTCCGCCGGCGTTCCGGCGGCACACGCCGGCAATGTCGTGCCGATCGCCCTCGCCCCAACCTCGGTCCCTTTCCGCAAGCGGCAGCTGCCAACCGCCGCCATCATGGGCATCGCCGCCAGCATCATCGGCCTCATCGCCCTGTTCGGACCGATGGCCTTCGGCGGCAGCTCCGATGGTGTGACCGTCGCCGGCGGCGGTTTCGCTGACCAGGTCGCCGAACCGGCGACCGGCACCTCCGGCGCAGATGGCTCCGCCGACACGGTCGGTGTCGCCGACGATGCCGACGACGCGGAGAAGGACCAGTCGGGCGATGGCGATCCGGACGACTCTGACTCCAAGGACCCCGACGCTGTCGACCAGGCCACCAAGCCGAACGAGGACGACGCCGACCAGAAGGACGACAACGAGGTAGCGGCGGGCACCGATGGTGACGATGACCCCGACTTCTCCCGCTTCCTCGGCGGCCTCGGTGGCCTCGCCGACAACGACGATGACGGCGACGACGACGACGACGACGGTGACAACGAGGATGACGGCGATGACCTTGCCGCCGGTGTCGCCGCAGCAGACGGCGAAGACACGGCGGACGAGAAGGACCCCGTGCCCGGCACCGGTGACTGCCCCGACGATGCCATCGAAAAGGACGGCCGCTGCTTCCTCGTCGGACCAGCACCCGAGCCCAACGCGGGATGTCCCGACGACGCCATCCAGCTCGGTGACAGCTGTTATGTCGAGGTCGACCCGTCGTGCGGCAACCTGGAGCCGGCACCCGGTGGTGGTTGCCTCGGAGACGTCATCGACCCGAACAGCGGAAGCGGCGGCACCACCTACGTCGAGGCGACCGCTTCGTGCGACAGCGGCCAGCTCTCCGGTACTGCGTGCCTCGTCGAGACGAGCCCGACCGGCGGCGCCGCCTGTTCCCCCGGCCAGCTCCACTTGGGCAACGACTGCTACGACCTCGTCGACCCGCAGCTCTCGTGCAGCGTCGGCACCCTGACCGACCAGGGATGCCTCAAGCAGGTCGACGGCACCAACTCGGTCAGCTGCCCCGCCGGCTACCAGCAGTGGGAGACCCTCTGTTACCGCTACGTCGACGCCAACGTGAGCTGCGCCCAGGGTCAGTTGGTCGACGGCGCTTGGTGCAAGATCACGACCACCGGTACCCCAGGCCCGGACTCGTGCGGCGACTACCTCGAAGACGCCTCGGGTTGCTACATCCTGACCGATCCCGACGGCGAAGGATCATGCGGGGACCTCACGCCCATCGGCGCCCAGTGCCGATATCCGAAGCCGTCGACCCCCACCTGGACCTGCGACGGAGCGGTGACTTACGACCCGACCTGCTACGAGTACCAACCGGCGAGCGTCTCGTGCAGTGAGGGCTATGTCGTGGACGGACCCAAGTGCAAGATCGAGGTCGACCCGATCACGGAAACCGGTTGTCCCAGCTATGCCTTCGCCGAAGGTGGAAGCTGCTGGAAGTACGTCGATGCAGCCGTCGGTTGTGGCGGCTTGGACACCGCACCCGACGGTCTCCATTGCAAGCAGTGGGCGGGCAACGCCGGAAGCGGCTCTGGGAGCTGTCCGGCCGGCTACGAACTCGCCGGTGACACATGCAAGAAGTGGCTCGACCCGACCTACTCCTGTGCGACAGGAACCCTCGACATCGTGAGCGGAGCGAAGAAGTGTCGCATCGAAACCGGTGGCGGCACGGTCGAGTGCAACGCCACCGACCGACGTTTGGTCAACGGCGAGTGCCGCAAGATCGTGCCCACCTCCTGTGGTGAGCTCGACGCCAGCCCGTGGACCGATGACAAGTGCAAGAAGCCGATCGACACGAGTGGCGGAACGCCGACGTGCCCGGCCGGCTACGAGTTGCTCGAGTCGAAGTGCCTCAAGCCGGTCGCGAGGGACTGACCAGCACCACGCCGAGTCGGCTCACGCACGAGGGTCGAAGAGGATACGCCCGATCGAGCGGCGCTCGTAGAGATCGAGCAGTGCGTCCGGGAGATCATCGAAGCCGACGGTGCGGCTCACCAGTGGGGTGAGCCGGCCGTCGGCCATCATCGGATAGATCACGCGGTTGCACTCCTCGATCCGCTCCGGATCGAAGTCGTGATAGCCACCCATGTACACACCGACCATCGAGTAGTTCTTCACCAACAGATGGTTGGCGGGCAGGGTCGGAATCGAGCCGGCGGCGAAGCCCACGACCAGATAGCGCCCCTCCCAGGCGACCAGACGTCGAGCGATGTCGAAGTAGTCGCCTCCGACCGGGTCGTAGACGACGTCGACGCCACGGCCCTCCGTCTCCTCCTTGACCCGGGCATAGAGGTCTTCCGCCGAGTAGTCGATCGCGACATCGGCGCCGAGATCACGGGCGACCTGGACTTTCGCCTCGCCTCCCGCCGCGGCGATGACTCGACAGCCGTGCACCTTCGCCATCTGCACGGCCGAGGCACCAACACCACCGGCGGCCGCAAGAACGAGCACCGTGTCCTCGGGCTTCAGCTGGCCGCGGCGATGGAGGGCAAACCAGGTCGTGCTGTAGGGGACGTGTCCGCCAACAGCGGTCAGCGACGGCACGTCGTCCGGGACAACGGTGATGTTCGACGTCGCCAGCACCGCATGCTCCGCATAGCCACCGCTGCTGCCGATCGTCATGCCGATGACGCGCTGGCCGGCGACGAGGTCGACGCCGGCACCCACCGACACGATGGTGCCGCCGGTCGACATCCCCGGCGTGAACGGCGGCTCGAGCTTTACCTGATACTGCCCTTGGCACTGCAGGATGTCGGCGAAGTTCAAATCGGTCGCCTCGACGGCGATCACCACCGCGCCCTCGCCGGGTTCCGGTACCGAGACCTCCGCAACCTGCAACACGTCCCAGGGAAGGCCGAGCTCGTTTACCTGCCACGCGCGCGACATGAACGCGCCCTCAGGGATCGATGCGTGCGGTCGCCGTACCGGTCACGACCGGTTGGTCGTTCTGGTTGAGCGTGACCACCGAGATGTCCGCGAAATGAGTGCCGTCTTCCTCACGGATCTCGGTGACCTCGGCGGTTCCGGTCAGCGTGTCACCGGGCCAGACCTGGCTGACGAACCTCACGCCGTAGTTGGTGAGGCGGCCGTCGCCGACCCAGTCGGTGAGCAGGCGGCCGGTCATGCCCATCGTCAGCATCCCGTGGGCGAACACGCCCGGGTAGCCGGCGATCTCGGTCACGAACTGATGGTCGGTGTGAACGGGGTTGTAGTCGCCCGACGCACCCGCGTACTGCACGAGCTGGGTCCGCTTGAGGTCCTCGACGAGGACATCGGTGTGGGTGTCTCCCACGCTGAGGTTTGCTGCACTGAGCGCCATCGCTATCCCTCCACGGCCTTCTCGGTTTGCACGCCCACGCTGCGAGCCGTGATCACCAGCTCGCCGTTCTGGTCGCGGTACTCGGTGACGGTCTCGCTGAACTTGAGCAGCCCAGCCCGTTTCGACTGCTTCTCCCAGCTCTCACCGCGCTTGACGGTCGCGGTCAGAACATCACCCGGACCGATGTGGCGGTGGTACTCGAAGTGCTGCTCGGCGTGGAGCCCGCGAGCGCCCATGCCGGTCGGCGTGTCATCGCTTTCGCCGGGCTCCTTGGGTGGGATGCCGGTCGCCTCGGCACCGGAACCCATCCACGGCTCGCCGATCTTCGGACGCAGGCGATAGTCCTCGTCGAATTGTGCGCTGGCCTGGGCGAAGGTCGGCGGCGCGATGATGCCGCCCATCTCCGTTCCCTCGGCGTACGCCTGGTTCTGGTAGATCAGATTCGGATCGCCGATCGAACGAGCGAACATCAAGATGTGACTCGCCTCGACGGGGAATCGTTCAACAGCCATCGGGCCTCCTCGGTGTCTGACGGCGCCGCTTCAGCCATCTTCGCCGACGCACCCGGACCCGGCCGAATCCGGCCGGCAATGGGGACTATGCGTCGAGGTCGAACGGATTGAACAGATCCAGGCCGAGGTCCCGAAAGTCCCGGACGTTTCGCGTTGCGACCACGAGATCCGATGTTCGAGCGGTCGCAGCGATCTGGGCGTCGGGGACCGACATGGGTCGGCCAGTTCGACACCGTTGGGCCTGTAGCCGACCGCACTCGGCAGCGACGTGACGATCGAAGTCGATGACGCGTGCCGAGAAGCCATCAACGACCAGGCGATCGAATCGCCGCCGGAGCTCGCGATGTCGTTCATCATCCTCGATGAGGGCAAGACCGAAGTGGACCTCGGCGATCGTGACGGCGGCGACGTGGAGGCGTTCGAGCGGCTGCTCACGAGTCCAACCGACGACACCCGCCGCAGGCCTCGGTCGCATGAGCTCCGACAGGACGTTGGTGTCGAGCAGGTACATGCTTCAGGCAAGCGGAGGCGGATCTGAGGTTGGATGGGCCGGGATCTGCAGGTCGATGCCGTGCTCCTCGCCGAAGAGGTCCTCGGCCAGCACGGCCAAGTTGCCGGGGGCGACAACGGCGGCCCGCAGGATGCGTCGCGCCTCTTCTTCCATCGACACGCCGCGCTCAGCAGCTCGCTTGCGGAGCAAGGTGGCGACCAAATCGTCCACGTTGCGGATCGAGAGGTTGGCCATACGTCAGATGCTAGCGCGTGCTAGCATCGGTGGACTCGGCGGGGCTTTGCGTCGAGATGGGGAACTATGCCTCGACGCTGACGAGGTTGTGGTCGGTCGTCGAGCAGCGGATGGCGCCGGCGTCGGAGACCACGACGATGTCTTCCAGGCGCATGCCCCACTGACCGTCGATGTAGATCCCCGGCTCGATGCTGAACGCGTGGCCTTCGCGGACCTGCTCGTCGTTGCCGCTCTTGACGTAGGGCTGTTCGTGGACCTCGGTGCCGATGCCGTGACCGGTGCGGTGGATGAAGTGATCGCCGAAGCCGGCGTCGGAGATGATGTCGCGGGCGGCCGCATCGACATCGCCGAGCGTCACCCCCGGACGAGCGGCATCGACCGCAGCCTGCTGCGCCTTCTTCAATGTGTCCCAGGTCGCGGCGACGTCGTCGGGGATCGGGCCGGTCCACACACAACGGGTGATGTCGGAGCAGTAGCCCTCGTGTTTGCCGCCGAAGTCGCACAGCACCATCTCGCCGGCCTGCACGATCCGATCGCTCGGATGGTGATGCGGGCTGGCCGAGTTCGGCCCCGAAGCGACGATGCAGAACTCGACCGTTTCGTGGCCGGCTGCGATCAGCCGGGCGCTGATGTCCTCGGCGATCTCCTTCTCCGAGCGTCCGACCAGCGGGATCTCGCCTCGCTGCAAGGCGGCAGCGACACCGTTGGCGAGACCACCGACCGTCTGGATGGCAAGCATCTCGTCGTCGTTCTTCACCGAGCGCAGGCCGCCGAGACTGTCGCTGAAGGAGACGAACTCGGTGTCGGGCATGAGGCGCTGCAATCCGAGGAGGTGCACGGCCCACAGCTCGTCGCTCACCAGGACCTTGCGGGCATCGCCGAGCGCCGCGGCGATCAGCGCGACCGGATCCTGATCGTCGTCCCAGCCCGTGATCGAATGCACGGCAGGTTGCTCGGGGACGAGTGGCACCTCGATCTTGGGCACGAACATCTCCGGCGTGCCACCGCCCGGGCGGCCGACGAAGGCGGTGATTCGCTCCATCGACGACGCGTGATAGCCCGTTAGATAGACGAGGTCCGAGCCGCCGCGGACGACGATGCCATCGCCGCCGGCGTCAGCGATGCGAGCCGAGGCGGTCGCCCATCGACTCACGTAGAGCTCGGAGGATGCGGGAGCGGAGGAGGATGCGGCGCTTTCCATGGACATCGACGGTACTGCGGGACAGACTCGGGTGGTGCAGTTGAACCCGGTCGAGGAACCGCTCGATCTCGATCAGGCGCGGCGGACCCTGACCAGCCGCTTTCCCTTGGTCAACGACCATCCCGATGTCGCCGGCGTCTTGCGCGATGGCGAACTGCTGGCGCTGACCGGACGGGCCCTGGCCGAGCCCTTTCGTGGTCGCGACATCGATCACGTCATCGCGCCCGAAGCTCGAGGCCCGATTCTGGGGGCGCTGGTCGCGCGTGAGTTGGGCGCGGGACTCGTGCTGGCTCGCAAGGACGACCGCAATCATCCGGGCGCCGACATCCCGGTTCGCTCCGAACCCACGTGGCGCGGGCACCCCGAGGTCTTCCAAGGGCGCTCATTCGACCTTTCACCGGGCGAGCGGGTGG
This sequence comes from Actinomycetota bacterium, assembly GCA_039028435.1. Taxonomy (GTDB): domain Bacteria; phylum Actinomycetota; class Acidimicrobiia; order Acidimicrobiales; family UBA10347; genus UBA10347. The sequence continues at coordinate 507,510 of JBCCIC010000001.1, forward strand.
TGATCGTCGACGACTGGATCACCACCGGAAGCACGCTCAAAGCCGCACGTTCAATCGTCCAGGTGCTCGGCGGTGAGTATGCCGGCGCGGCGGTTCTCATGAACAAGGCCGCACCGACGACGATCGACGCCCTCGACGTCCACTGGCTCGTCGACTTCGAAGAGCTGGTGCCCCATGGCTGAGCGAGCGGTCTTCGACGTCGCCGTCATCGGGTGTGGGCCGGTGGGAGTGATGACCGCGTTGCGGTGTGTCCAGCGAGGCCTGTCCGTCGTCGCCATCGATGCGAGCACCGAGCTCTTCCCGCATCCCCGTGCCATCGCGCTCGACGACGAGGGCGCGCGGCTGTTCCACAGCGCCGGCCTCGCCGAGGTACTCGCCGGTTGCTCGTCACCCGGACGCGGCGCCGAGTTCCTCGATGCCGACGGCGAGCAGATCGTCGGCTTCGAGCTCCCCGAGGGGTTCGTCACACCGCTGGGCCATCCGCCGATGACGATGTTCGAGCAGCCTCTGCTCGAAACCGGCCTTCGCGCCGCCGCGGCCGACGCCGGCGTCGACATCCGGCTTGGCGTCGAAGCGACGGCCTTGAGCCTGCAAGCGGAGGGCGAAGCCTCCGAGGTGACGACGACCGACGGCCCGATCAACGCACGATGGATCGTCGGCGCCGACGGTGCCTCGAGCTGGGTGCGCAAGACGCTGGGCATCGCCATCGAAGACCAGGGGTATGACCAGCCGTGGCTGGTCGTCGACACGACGCTCCTCGACCCCGAGCTCGAACTGCCAGCAGTCGCCCAGCAGCTGTGCGACCCGGCCAGGATCACCACCTTCGTCCCCGGCCATGGCACCCGACGCCGCTGGGAATTCCGGCTCCACGACGATGAGACCCGCGACGACATGAACGACCCCGCACGGGTCGCCGAGTTGCTCGCGCCTTGGGGCAGCCCCGATCAGCTGCAGATCGACCGCTCCGCCGTGTACCGCTTCCATGCGCTCGTCGCCGAACGGTTCCGAGTCGGTCCAGTCTTTCTGGCCGGCGATTCCGCGCATCAGATGCCTCCGTTCAACGGCCAGGGCATGAACAGCGGCATCCGCGATGCGGAGAACCTGTCATGGAAGCTGGCTCTGGTTGCCGAGGATGCGGCGACCGACGCACTGCTCGACACCTATGAGGTCGAGCGGCGGCCCCACGCGGTCGACACCGTCGACCACACCTGCGACGCCGGCCGCCTCATCGATGCGATCGCCAGCGGCATCGACGTCCGCAAGGAGGACGGCTATGGCGGCGGTCGTCCACGTCCGTTCATCAAGCAGGGCCTGGTGACCGGTGAACATCCTGCGGTGGGCAGGCCGCTTGCAGCGCCGACCGCCGGCGAATCCGGCGATGCGATTCCTATCGACGAACTCTGCGGTAGCGGGTTTGCGCTGCTGCACGACGGGGGCGCGTCGATGCCCGGGCCGCTCGAACGGCTGGGCGCACGGTCGGTGACGATCGGGCCTGGGACGCTGCCGTTCGGGCTCGGCGAGGCTGCACAGGCGGTCATCGTCCGACCCGACCGCATCGTGGCTGCGGTGGCAACCAACGACGAGCTCGCGACCGTTGCCCACACGCTCTTCGACGGCATCGTGGCCGGCGGCCCGTCTGCGTGACGCTCGGCTAGCGTCGGACACATGGTCAAGTCCATCCCAGTCCTGCTCGCCGCCGTCCTGGTGGCCGGGTTGGCGATCGGGTCCCTGTCGCCGGCTTCCGAGGCGCAGCAGTCACAGGTCACCTGCCCCCAGGGCACGACCCTTGCCGCCGATGGCGTGACGTGTCTCAGTCCTGCCGTCGATGACAACGTCACGACCACGACCAGTTGTGTCCAAGGCGTGCTTTCGGCCGATGGCACCCAGTGCATCGTCCCTCGCCTCGACGCTGCCCCCGCAACACCATCAGGTGGTCCCAGCGGCGGGGCCGTCCAAGCCCCGGTTCCGACCTTCACCGGCTGACTCGCTACCGTCGGATCATGAGCTCCACCGGCTACTCCGACACCGAAACGCTTCTGTTCTCCGCCGACGACGGCGTGCTGACGATGACCCTCAATCGTCCCGAGAAGAAGAACGCCGCCAACCACGTGATGTGGGAGGAGCTGCTGGCCACGTTCCAGCAGGTCAAGCACGACCCCGACGTTCGGGTCTTCGTCATCACCGGCGCCGGCGACGGCTTCTGCTCGGGCGCCGACTTGGGCGGTGGCGGGCCGCCACGCCATCAGCTCGCCGCGATGCGCCACATCCATGACATCGCCATCGGTCTGCACGACCTGCCGATGCCGACGATCGCCAAGGTGAACGGGGTGGCCGCCGGGGCTGGTCTCAACATGGCGCTCGGTTGCGACCTGATCGTGGCCAGCGATCGAGCCCGCTTCTCCGAGATCTTCGCCCGGCGGGGCCTGAGCGTCGACTTCGGCGGCACCTGGCTTCTCCCCCGCCTCATCGGCATGCACAAGGCCAAGGAGCTGGCCTTCTTCGCCGATGTGATCGATGCAGAGACCGCCGAGCGTTTCGGGATCGTGAACCACGTGGTTCCGCACGACGAACTCGACGCCTTCGTCGGCGACTGGGCGGGCCGACTCGCCGGTGGGCCCCCGATCGCGCTGGCCCAGACCAAGGCCATGCTCAACAAGTCGCTGACCATGACCATGGACGAAGCCCTCGACAACGAGGGGTGGGCGCAGACGGTCAACTTCAGCACGAACGACACCAAGGAAGCGGTGAGCGCGTTCCTCGAAAAGCGCGACCCCGAGTTCAAGGGCCGCTGATCAATGCGGCCTGTAGCGCTGCGGTGCCAGGCACCAAAGCGTTACAGGTGCATTCGATGACGTCTCCCGACTCTGGCGGGACGCTCGGACCGGAGTTCCGTTCGCTGCTGTCGGCGGCGTTCATCACGAACATCGGCGATGGCATGCGCCTGGCGGCCATGCCGCTGTTGGCGATAAGCCTGACCGACTCGCCGCTGTACATCTCGGCCCTCACGGCGTCGCAATACCTGCCGTGGATCGTCTGGGCGCCGTTCGGCGGCGTGATCGTGGACCGCGCCGACCGCCGCCGCCTGATCCTCATCACCCAGGCCTGGCGGGCGCTGCTGATGCTCGCCCTCGGCCTCGCCGTGCTCGCCGATGCCGCAGCGATGTGGCAGCTCATCGTCGTTGCCTTTCTGATCACTGCGGGCGAGATACTCGTCGATCCATCGGTGGTCGCGACCGTGCCGCAGGTCGTCGGTGCGGACGATCTCGATCGCGCCAATGGCCAGCTCAACAGTGTGGAGATGGCGACCAACGAGTTCTTCGGCAAGACGGTCGGCGCGGTGATCTACGGCTTCACCCCCTGGCTGCCGTTCGTGATCGACGCCGCCACCTACGGCGGGTCGAATGTGCCATTCTCCCGGCTCCCTCGCACCGAACGACCGGCCAGTCCACGCGAGCGCAACCTGCGGCAGGAGATCGGTGCAGGCCTCTCATGGATCCGACACCATCGGTTCATCGGCCCCCTCACCGGATCGGTCGCGCTGTTCCATCTCGGTACCGGCGGCGCACTCGCCATGTTGGCGATCCTCGTCGACCGCGTGCTCGATCAGCCAGCGTGGGTGTTCGGTGCCGTGCTCGCCCTCGCCGGCCTCGGTGCTGCAGTCACGTCGCCGTTGGCCGCGGGGATGGCCGTGCGAACATCCCGGCGCACGGTGATGACCGTGGCGTCGGCGGGCGTTGCGATCAGCACGATCGCCGTAGCGGCCGGCGAGTCTGCATGGCACGTCATGGCGCTGTGGGCGGTGAACGGTGCAGCCTTCGGTCTGTTCCACAGCGTCGGACGCGGCTTCATCCAGCGGCACGCACCCGACGAACTGCTCGGCCGGGTTGCCATCGCGTCCCGCACGATCAGCCGGGGCGCGTTCGCCGTGGGTGCGCTCGCGATCGGCACGATCGCCGAAGCAACCTCGGTCCGCACGGGAATGTTGACCGCCGGTGTGCTTCACGCCATCGGCGCGTTCCTGATCTGGCTCGCGTTCCGCCACGAACCCCAACCGGTGTAGCCAATGGCGCCTGTAACGATTGGTGCCAGGCACCAATCGTTACAGCAGTCGCTACAGCAGGGCGTCGGGGATGGGGACGACGCGGGAGCGGAGCCACTCGCCGAGGGCCTTGGCCTGGCCGTCCTGACGGCTTGATGCAGCCACGCCTTCCTCGAGGAGGCCTCGCACCAGGAAGTTGAGCGAGTTGATGTTCGGCAGCCGGTAGCGATCGACGGTCAGATCGGCCGCCTCGGGAAGCAGCTCCTGCAGCTTCTCGGCGGTGAGGAATTCGTCGAGCCACGCGAAGGTCGCGGCGTTGCGGGCGTAGACGCCGACGTTGGCATCGCCGCCCTTGTCACCAGATCGCGTGCCCACAACCGTGCCGAGCGGCAGTTCAGTAGTCGACCCTCCCGGCCCACCGACCTGTGCTGCGACATCAACCGCAAGCGTGTCGCCGGTCGGCGCAACCGAATCGACCATCACCGTCTCGGCGAGCTGGCCATCGCCACCGAGCACGCAAACGTATTGCGGCACGAGGTCGTTCGGGACCGTCGCCGGGCGGTACACGCCGTATGGCGTGCCGGCGCCCGGGCCGCCGCCGAGCCCATACATGCCGGGAATCGACGACAGCCCGGTGTGCACATTGGCGTTGGAGAACGCGCGGCCGACCTTGCGCTCGTCGGGGTCCTTGACGGTGAGCCGCCAGATCGCGGTCGCCTCCTCCTGAGTGCCCGGGTCGGGCTTGTTCGAGTACACGATCTTGCTCGTGCACTGCTCGAAGTCTTCGGCGGTGTAGGGACACGAATCCCAGAAGGTCGCCTGGGCAAAGGCCGCCTTGGCCTCGACATCGAGCCCGGTCAGTGCGACCGTGAACGAGTTGCGATAGCCGCCCATCTCATTCATCGCCACCTTGAGGGTCGATGGTGGCGCCTCGCCCTTCGTTCCCGAGATGCGCACGCGATCTGGCTCGACCTGCTCGAGCTCGATCGTCTCGAAGCGGCTCGTCACGTCCGGCCCGAGGTAACTCGGCGAGCCGATCTCGTAGAGCAGCTGGCTCGTCACGGTCTCGACGTTGACCGTGCCGCCGGTGCCGTCGTGCTTGCCGATCACGCAGCTGCCGTCGGCGGCGATGTCGGCCCACGGGAAGCCGAAGCGAGCCCGCCCGCCGGGAGTGTCGTCGTAGCCGTCGATCTCATGGAAGAACGAGTAGTTGCCTCCGGTTGCCTGTCCGCTGCACTCGATCACGTGGCCGGCGACCACCGCACCAGCGAGCTGGTCGAAGTCCTCGCGACCCCATCCGTGATGCCACGCCGCCGGGCCGCACACGACCGCAGCGTCGGTCACGCGGCCGGTGATCACAATGTCGGCACCCTTGTTCAGCGCCTCGACGATGCCGAAGGCACCGAGATAGGCATTGGCACTCACGTAGCTGGAGAGGTCTCCGAGGTCACCACCATCGACAAAGGGCGTGAGCGACCCGGTGTCCGCCAACTCCTGGACCCGCGGGAGCAGGTCGTCGCCGTTCACATACGCGATCGTCGGATTGAGCCCGAGCTTCTGGGCGACCTCGTGCACGTGCGCTGCGCAGCCGTCGGGATCGAGGCCGCCGGCGTTGGACACGACCTTGATGCCGTTGTCGAGGCAGGTGCCCATGACCTCTTCCATCTGGGTCACGAACGTTCGGGCGTAACCCCGACCGGGGTTCTTCGCCTGGATCCGACTGAGGATGAGCATCGTCAGCTCGGCAAGCCAATCACCGGTCAATACGTCGATCGGTCCACCCTCCGCCATCTCCCGGGCGCCGGACGGTCGGTCGCCGAAGAAGCCGGAACAGTTGGCGATGCGAATGGGGTCGGTGGCTGCGGAGGCTGCGGTCATCCCGCCATTCTCTCGCCCGTAGCACGGCCCACCCAAAGGGCAGCGTCGCGCGCGGCTCGCCGGGCAGGGGCTACTCCCCATTGGCAACCCGGCGGTCGTGTCGCACGATCGGCGTATGGCCGTCACCACCACTCGCCGCATGATCGTCGCCTTGCTGGTGTTGGCGGGGTCTCTCGGTGCGTCCGCTTGCACGATCACACCAGGCGATCCGATCGCTCGAACCGGCGACGCAAGTCCCTCGCCCACATCGAACCCCACAATCGAACCAATTGATCAACCAACGAACTCGGCTGCGTCTGTGCCGGACGCCGGGGCCCCGACGCGCCTCGTGGAGATCTTCGTCTACAGCTCCGCCCGTGCCGAGGAAGTCGGTATCGCGGGGACGCCCGAGTCGGTCATTCCGCTCACCCGTCGAATTCCGGTCACGACAACGCCGATCAAAGACACGATCGAGCTTCTGCTCTCTGATCCGCTGACGGACGCGGAACGAGCGGCCGGGTATTTCACCAACTTCCCGCACGAGGGTTTCGTCCTCGAGGACATCAACCTCGAACCCGACGGCACGCTCATCCTGCGCTTCCCCGACCTTCCGGGCTTCACAACCGGCGGCAGTGCACACACCAGCGTGCTCCAGGCGACCATCGAGCGCACCGCCCTGCAATTCGATGAGGTCGAGCGCGTCGAAGGGTTCACGTTCAGCCCCTGACGGCAAGACCAATCCCGACACAGTGCTGCGATACGGTCGCCGCCATGACCGGATCGACCGACCGCCCGCCGCTTCCCGGACCGCAGACCGTCGCCCACCACGTGGTCGAAGGCTTGCGGTCGGCTGGCATCGACCAGCTCTTCTGTATTCCGGGCGTGCAGAACGACGACTTCTTCAACGTGCTCGTGGATGCGCCCGACATCCGACCGATCGTGACTCGCCATGAGCAGGGGGCGTCGTACATGGCCATGGGCGCGGCGCAGGTCACCGGCGAGCCGGCCGCGTGCTGCGTCGTACCAGGTCCCGGCATGCTCAACGCCGCCGGCGGACTCACGAGCGCCTATTGGGGCTACGCCCGAGTCCTCGCCGTGATCGGACAAATCGCGACCTTCCAGCAGGGACGGCACTTCGGCGCGTTGCATGATCTGCCCGACCAGACGGCGATCCTGACCCAGCTGACCAAGCACCAAGAGGTCATTCACGACCCGACGACGGCCGCAGCCCAGGTGCAAGCCGCCGTCGATGCGGTTACGTCGGGCCTGCCTCGACCGGTGAGCATCGAAGTACCCGTCAACATCTGGGCCAAGCCCTCCAACGGATCGATCACCGCGCCCGACGCAACGATGCCCGAGGCCGACTCGGCAGCGATCAACCGAGCTGCGGCGATCATCGCCTCGGCCGAGCGACCGATGTTCATCCTGGGTTCCGGGGCGTACGGCGCGAGCGAATCGGTCACCGAGCTGGCCGAGCTCGTGCAGGCGGTCGTGACATCGCGGCGCATGGGTCATGGCGTCGTGCCGACGTCGCATGAGCTCTTCGTCCCATTGACGGCCGCCTACGACCTGTGGCCCGACGCTGATGTCGTCGTCGGCATCGGGAGTCGGATCGAATGGCCCCTCGGCACGTGGGGCTACGACGACGACCTCACCCTGATCCAGATCAACGTCGATGAGGACGAGCTCGACCGCCACGGCATCACCGAGGTCGGTATCCACGCCGACGCCGATGCGGCGTGCCGAGCGCTCATCGCCGCAATCGGCCCGCTCGACAAGGCTCCACGAGCAGACGAGCTGGCCCGAGTTCGCGACGCGTTCTGGGACCGCTCCGCGCACATCGAGCCCCAGCGCTCGTACACCGCGACGATCCGCGACGTCATGCCCGACGACGGCGTGTTCGTCGAGGACGTCACCCAAATCGGGTTCGCTGCACACCTCTGGTACGACCACCGCCGGCCGCGCACGTTCCTCTCCTCGGGTGCCGCCGGCACGCTCGGCGCCGGGACCGCCGTGGCCATCGGGGCGTCGGCGGCGACCGATCGACCGGTCATCGGGGTGACTGGCGACGGGGGATTTCTGTTCACCGCAACCGAGCTGGCCACGGCGGTGCAGCACAACATCCCCTGCAACATCGTGCTGTTCAACAACAGTGCCTACGGCAACGTGCGCCGCATCCAGACCGAGCGCTTCGGCGCCGAGCGAACGATCGCCTCGACGCTCGAGAACCCCGACTTCGCCAAGCTCGCCGATGCGTTCGGCGTGCGGTACTGGCATGCGGACTCTCCCGAGTCGCTCCGCCCGGCCCTCGGCGCATCGATCGATCACGACGGACCCTGTCTGGTCGAGGTGACAGTCGACCCGATGCCGAACCCGTGGCCGTTCCTGCGCATGCCGGCCAACCGGGGTCGCTAGGGCAGACGTGGTCGCGCCGGATCACGAACTCGACGACTTCCACGACGGGCGGGCGTTCGACTGGTCGCTGATCGACCGAACGATCCTGCTCCACCCGCTCGTCGTTCGGGCGGTCGGCGCTGCGGTGGTGATGATCGTGCTCGGCGTTTGGCCCGACCGGACAAGCATTGTCTTGACGCGCCTCGTCGGCATTGGCCTGGCGTGGGCCGCCGCCACGAGTGCCGCGACGGCCCTGCGCGCCCATCGGCGAGACGTCGGCGCGCTCTTGACAGCAGCGGGAGTAGGCATCGTCGGCCTGTATCTGGTCGTGAGCGCCAGCCGCCGGCCCGAGCTCCTCGGCCGTGTGCTCGCCGTAATCGTGCTCGGCGCCGCGGCGCGGCTCCTCCTCGGTCTTCGCGCCCACAGGGGTCCTCGTCGCGGAATCCTCCTGCGGGTGGCCGCGCTCATGGCAGGTGGTGTCGCCCTCCTCGCCTATCCCGATTCGCTGCTTACACCCATCGCCGTCGGTGCCTGCCTCGCTTGGGTCCTCGTCGGGGCGGCTGCGATCTCGGTGACGCTCAACCCGGACACGCCATCAGCCAACTCGTATCACTCGACCCACGAGATGCTCGATGCCTGGTTCGACGATCGACCGAAGCGAGCCGACAGCCGCCAAGCGCTCTACGACAAGATCCTCATCGAGGGCAACGAGACCGGTCGTCGGGTGATTCGTTTCGTGATGCTGATGACCTTCGCCTCCGTGATCGCCAGCATGGGTGTGATCACCGACTCGACGGCGGTCGTGATCGGAGCGATGTTGATCGCGCCCCTCATGACACCGCTGATGGGCATGGCGATCTCGCTGGTGATGGGCTGGCCGCGCCGCCTCGCGCGGTCCGCGGCAGTCGCGGGGCTCGGCATTGTGATCGCCGTCGCGATCGGGCTCATGCTCGGCCTGCTCGTCCCGGCGGCGATCGACACCTCGGCCAACGTCCAGATCCTGGCCCGGAGCTCGCCGACCACGCTCGACCTCATCATCGCGGTCGCCGCGGGCGCCGCAGGCGCGTATGCCCTCTCCCGACCCGACGTGAGCGACTCGCTGCCCGGCGTTGCCATCGCCATCTCCTTGGTGCCACCGCTTGCCGTCGTGGGCATCAGCTATAGCCAGGGCGACTGGGAAGCCGGCAACGGCGCCCTGCTCCTGTACGGCACGAACATGTTGGCCATCCTCATCGTGGGCGGCATCACGTTCATCGCCACGGGGGTCACGCCGCTCTCGCGCGTGGCCGACAACCAGCGACGTCTACGGACGTGGGGCCTCACGCTCGCCGGCGTGACCGTGGCCGTCGTCGGCGCGCTGTTGCTCAACGGCGCGCAGGTCGCTCGTGACGCGTTCGCCGCCGACCAGCTGAACCAGGTCGTCGACGCCTGGATCAGCGTGGCTCCCGAGCATCGGGTCGTCCAATCGGGCATCGATGACGGCACGATCACCGTCGTCATCGTGGGACCCAGCGATGGCGCGCCCACCGCGCTCGCGCTAGCGCAGCGGGCGTCGATCGAGTTCACCGAGATGATCACCGCCGATGTTCGGCTGGTGGTCGAAGAGCGCGAGGTCGCGACCGCAGGCGGCTGATCGGGAGCCGGTGCTAGCGTCCCGCGCATGAGCCAAGAACACATCGACATCTGGAACCAGAGCGCCGACGCCTTCACCCAGCGCTACGACGCCATCTCCGCCGAACAGTGGAACGCCGACACCCCATGCGAGGGCTGGTGCGTGCAAGACCTCGTCGACCACGCCGTCGGGGTACAGATCCAATTCGCCGGCGGACTCGTCGGCGCCGAGATTCCCGAGGGAGCCGACTGGCCGACCGCTCGCGACGCGATCCGCGCCAAGCTCGACGCCGGCGGTGCCCTCGATGGCATGACCGAGATGCCGCCGATGGGCACGGTGCCCAAGATGGTGCCGTTCGGCATCGCCGCCAGCGATCTCGTCATCCACACGTGGGACCTCGCCCGCGCCATCGGCGCTGACGAAACGCTTCCCCCGGCCGCCGTGGCTGCGACACACGCTGGCTTGCAGCGGTTCCCACCGGAAGCGATGCGCGGCGCAGGCATGTTCGGCGACGAGGTTGCCGGCGCGGATGCCGACGACGCGCAGACCCAGATGCTCAAGTTCTCGGGACGCGACGTCTGACCTTGTCCATCGGCTGAACCGACCGGACTGGCCGACGGCGCTTGGGCTCAGCCCAGGCGCCGTCCCTGCGTGATGGCCCACAGGGTGGCGACGTAGGCGATCGAAGTCGCGGCAGCAGCCACATAGGTGAGGGCCGCGGCCGTGAGCACCCGACGCGTACCGCGCAACTGTTCAGGGTCGGTCAGACCGAGCTCCTCGAGGTTTGCCAAGGCCCGCTTGCTGGCGTTGAACTCCACCGGCAGCGTGAGGAGCTGGAACACGAGCGTCCCCACCAGCATCCACGCACCCAGACGCAGCAAGAAGTCGCTTCCGAAGATGAACCCGCCGCCGACGAGCCAGGGCGAGAAGCGGCCGCCGAATGCGGCGAACGGCACGAAGTACTTGCGCAGGCGCAGTCGGATGTCATCGCGATGATCCTGGATCGCGTGACCTGCCTCGTGGGCTGACACCGCCATCGCCGCGACCGAGGTGCTCGAGTAGTTCGTCTGGGACAGACGCAGGATGTCTCGCGCGGGGTCGAAGTGATCGGTGAGTCGACCCTTGACCTGCTCGATCTTCACGTTGCTCACACCGCGCAGGCGCAGGATGGCGTCGGCAGTTTGGGCACCGGTGACCCCGTAGCTGTTCGGAACACGACTCCACGTCCGGTAGGTCGAGTCGAGCCATCGCTTGACCAACCAGCTGCCCCCGAATGCGATGACCGAGACGATCAGCACGAAGCCGTTGCTCATGGGGGTTACTCGCCCTCGTCGCCGTCCTGATGGTCGGACTCGAGGATGATGGCGTCCTCCGCCGCATCGTCGGTCGCGCCGAGATCGGCCGCCGCGCCGCGGTCTCCATCGTCATCGTGATCGTCGTCGTTGATGCCCACAGCCTCGGCCACCCGTTCGGCGGCGTCCTCCGCGAAGTCCTCGAACCGTTCCATCAGGTCCTCGAACTCGGCGCCGGCCGCCTTGAAGGTCTCGACGATCGCCTCCTGCAGCGCCTCGGCGATCTCTCGGACGTCGGAACGCACGGCGTCGTCACGACTGGCGTTGCCGAAGGCATCGAACGCATCACGGACCCGACCGCTCAGCTCATCGAACGCGTTCTGGGTTGAGGCGTCCGCCGGTTCGCCATCGACGGCGGCCTCTTGTTCGAGATGGTGCTTGAGCTTCCCTCCCAGCGATTCGAACTTGCTGGCGACATCGGTCCAGGCGTTGCGGGCGTCGTCCATGGTGAGCTCCTTCTCCGGGTGGACGTGGGTGGTGCGGATGGTCCCAACGTCGGTCTGCAGACGCTATTCCGTCACAGGAAGTCGCGCCCGGCCGAGAGCTCCTGAGTTGCAGCCTCCGACACGGCTGGCCTCGGACAGAGCCTCTTAGACTCGCTCCGTGTCCGTACTCGAAGCGATCTTGCTGCTCGGTGGCGGCGCGTTGGCTGGGGCGATCAACGCCATGGCCGGTGGCGGGTCGATGCTGACCGTGCCGCTGCTCGTCCTTGCCGGCGTCGAAGGCAACGCCGCGAACGGCTCGAACCGCGTGGGCATCCTCACGTCAAACGTCGCCTCGATGCTGTCGTTCCGCGGCGAAGGTGTCCGCGCCAACCGCAACCTGGTGCCGATCATCCTTCCGGGCATGATCGGCGCACCGCTCGGAGCATTCGTGATCGACCGCTTCACCGACGACGCGTTCGAGCGGTTCTTCGGCCTGCTCATGATTCCGCTCATCGCGCTGACGATCTTCCGACCGAAACCGCGTACGGACGTGCCGCCATGGCCGGTCTGGCTCACGGCGTTGGTGTTCTTCGGGATTGGCATCTACGCCGGTGCGATCCAGGCCGGGGTTGGACTCGTGCTGCTAACGGCGTTCAGCCGGGCGGGGCTCGACCTCGTCACCGCGAACATGGTCAAGGTCATCTTCATCTTCTTCGTCACCTGCGAAGCGCTGGCGATCTTCATCCTCCAAGGTAATGTCCGGTGGGCGCCTGCGATCGTCCTGGCGGTCGGCCTCAGCGTCGGTGGGTGGGTCGGAGCCAAGTTCGCCGTGCGCGGCGGCGAGAAATGGATCCGCGTCGTGATGGTGATCTCGGCGGTCGCACTCGCGGCGCGCCTGATCTTCGGCTGAGACGTCTCTGGCTACGGCTGCGACGCCTCGGCCGCGACCTGGTTCTTGCCGATGAGCTTGGCAACCAGCTCGCCGCTGATCACACGCTCGAGCTTGTAGGAGAGATCGGGGTTCTCGGCCACGAGATCGCGGAGCATGCCCGTGGACCAGACCATGGCCCGGACAGGACCATCCGGACGGACCGTTGCCGACGCGTCGACGCCAGTTGCGAATGCCATCTCGCCGGCGAAGCTCCCCCGATCGAGTCGCGCCAACTCGACCCCCTCGAGGGTCACCGACGCCTCGCCGTCGAGGATGAGCGCGAGCCGGTCGACGCTGCGGTGCTCGACCATCAGCGGCGCGGAATGGAAGGTCAGCTCTGCGCCGGTGTTCCAGACGCGTAGGAACTCGCGTCGGTCGAGCGTCGAGAACGCAACGCGATGCATCTCTTCCTGCTCGCGGGTGAGTTCGATCGGCTGCTGCTCGCGCCACAACTGATATACCCGCACGCTCGTCGAAAGCATGAACAGGATGTTCCAGACGATCGAGCCGGGACTGCCGATCAGGATGCCGAAGATCGTCGAGCACAGGCTCGACGCCATGAGCGTGATCCGCAGCCACATCTCCTGTTTCAGCCAGGCGGAGCCGACGTAGAAGACGAACGCAACATTGATGAAGAACTCGGCCATGCGTACCCCCAAGCCACGGTCCAAGATACGCGGCTGGATCCTGGCGTCTGCGTCCTGGTACCCAGACCGCTGGGGCAGGCCGGTGTCCTACTCGCCGGTGAAGACGGGCTTTCGCTTCTCCAGAAACGCCATCATTCCTTCGATCGAGTCCTTGGTTCCCCGACAGGCGAGCACCGCTTCCCGCTCGAGATCGAGTGCGTCTTCGAGTGGAAGGTGAGCTCCGCCGACGATGCACCGAAGAACCTGCGCAACGGCGATGGGCGGCTGGATCGCGAGTTCGCGTGCCAGCGAATGCGCCGCCTCCTTCAGCTCCGCGACCGGGTGGATCTCCTGCACCAAACCGATGCGCAGGGCATGCGCACCGTCGACCTTGCGAGCGCGCAGGATCATGTCGAGCGCTTGATCACGCCCGACACATCGAGCGAGTCGAGCGGTACCACCCCATGCCGGCACGGCCCCGAGGTCGAGTTCGGGCAGGCCGATCATGGCGTGGTCCGATGCCGCCAGCCGGAAGTGACACGCGAGTGGAAGCTCGAGACCCCCACCCAGGCAGTAGCCGAACAACGTCGCGATCGAGGGCTTGCCCATGTTCTCGATCACACCGAGCACTCGCCGGCGCTGATCGAGCACGCCGTCGACTCCGCCACGATCCGATGTGTCGCCACGAAGCTGCTTGAGGTCCATGCCCACGCTGAAGTTGTCCTCGCCGACCGCAGTGAACACGATCACCCGGACGCTCGGATCGGTGGCCGCGTCGTTGACCGCGACCTCCAACGCATCCATGTACTCGAGCGTCATGCGGTTGATCGGCGCATCGTTGTTGGTCAACGTGAGCACGCCGTCGATCAGATCGATCAGGAGCGGTTCGGCCATGCCGTCAGCTTGTCAGCCGATCCCTTGGTCGCCGTAACCGCGACTGGCTGGCTTACGCGTCGGCGACGACAGCAACCGTGCGTGCGACGAGATCGTCGAGGGCAAGCTCGCCGAGCCCGGCCAGATTGACGGCGATACGCCCGTTCCACGGATCGGTCCAGTGCGCAGGGATCGGGCGTCCACTCAGGCCCCAGAGCGCACCGACCGTCGCACCGTTGCAATCGGTGTCCCAACCGGCGACGACGGTCTCGCCGATCGCGACGCTGAAGTCGTCAGCGCCGTTGAGCAGTCCCCAGACCACGATCGCCAGGTTGTTTACCGTGTGTACCGGCGACAGGTCGTCGTAGCGCTCGTGGATCGCGTGCGGCCCCTCACCGGATCCGGCGAGATCCGCGGCCATGCGCATGGCCCGAGCGCAGTCGGAGTCCGCCGGGATCTGACCGAGCGCAGCCTCGACCGAATCGTCAAAGGAAGCGCCGCCTGCGATGGCTGCGCCCATTGCGGCGACCGCCATCGCCCCGTACACGCCTTCGGCTCGATGCGACAGCTCCGCGTCGCGTCGCGCCAGATCGGCGGCGAGATCGGGACGCCCGGGGACGATCCATCCGTAGAGGTCGGCCCGGATCTGGGCACCGATCCAGTCGTTGTGCGGATTGTCGCTGCACTCGGCGAGATCGAAGCCGGCGGGCGCGCCGGAAGGAAACCCGTAGCTCGACTTGGTGAGCAAGGTCACGAGCGCGTCGCGTTCGGCGGTGAAGACGATGCCGCCCGGCAAGTACTGCAGCCATGCCCGTGCGACGTCCGCGGTGCTCAGATCGAGGCCGTGCTTCTCCAACAGAAGGAGTGCGAGCACCGAGTAGTTGATGTCGTCGTCAGGCTCACTGCGATCAAACCGCCCCAGGCAACAGTCGGGAAAGTGGCGCGCAACGGTCGTGTCGGGGACCAGCGGCACGTAATCGCGCAGCTCGATCGCGTCGGCCTGGCGAAGATAGGCATGTAACGCATCGCGGCCCTCGCGCATCGAGAGCAGTTCGACCGGCTTGCCGAGCTGGCAGCCGGACACGCGGCCTTGCCATGCCCCACGGATCCGGTCCTCGAGCGACGGGCTCATACGATCCCTCAGGCCTCGCTCAACCAGCGATCGATGAGTGCCCGAGCGATCGAGCCATGGGGCGGAATCATCGGCAGGTCATCGCGCGGAAACCATTGCGCGTCAGCGATCTCGTCGGGAGCCGGAGTGATCTCGCCACCGGCGAAGCGGGCGAAGAAGCCGAGCATGAGCGAGTTCGGGAACGGCCACGGCTGACTGTCGAAGTACTCGATGTCACGGACCTGGACCCCGACCTCTTCCTCGATCTCACGGTGAATGCAGTCCTCGAGCGATTCGCCCGGCTCGACGAAGCCAGCCAGCGTGGAGTACATCGGCATCGGCCAGGCGATGTTGCGGGCCAGCAGTGCTCGGTCTTGGTCGTCGAGGACGAGCACGATGACCGCCGGCGAGAGGCGCGGATACGACGAGAACCCGCAGGCCGGGCACTTCATCGATCGGTCCTCGCCCGCCATCACCATCGGGGACGAACAACGACCGCAGTAGCGATTGTCGCGGTACCAGTCGACGATCTGGGTGGCCCGACCGGCGATGTTCCAAACCACCGGGTCGAGCCTCGCCATCAGCGACCGCAGGTCGCTGAAGATCAGGCCCGGTAGATCGCATTCGAACTCGTCGAAGTCGTCGGCGATCTGGCCCGTCCACCAGTGTCCCGTCTGCCCCTCGAGCTTGCCGAGCACGAGCGGCTCCGCCACATGGTCACGGAGTTGGCCGGCTTCTTCCGCGGTGAGCGGCCGTGGGCCTTCGGCGAAGTCGTCGAGCAGCAGCACCTGGCCACCTCGTGACAGAAGCCAGCGATCCTCGTTCGACTCGGCAGGCGGCGCGGCGATCGGCGTGAAGGCGACTTCCATCAGCGTCACCCTACGCGACCGGCCGATCCGCCTTTATCAACGGTCCGTCACCGACTCCTACGATTTCGGGGCGAGCCAAGGAGAGCCACCGATGACTGAAACCGCCGTCACGCCCGATACGTCGAAGGTCGACTTCCACTTCGACGTGCTGTGTCCCTACGCCTACCAGACCTCGAAGTGGATCCGCGACGTTCGTCGCCAGAACGGGCTCGAGATCAGCTGGAAGTTCTTCAGCCTCGAAGAGGTCAACCGGATCGAGGGCAAGAAGCACCCGTGGGAGCGCGACTGGTCCTATGGCTGGTCGATCATGCGTATCGGCGCGATCCTGCGTCGCAGCTCGATGGACGATCTGGACCGCTGGTACGAGCGCACGGGTCGAGCGTTGCACGAGGAAGGCCTGCGTCCCCACGAGCCCGAGGTCGCACGCCACCTGCTGCGCGAGCTCGACATGGACCCCGACATCGTCGACCAGTCCATCGCAGACCAGACCACCCACGACGAAATCCGGGCCGACCACGACCGCGTCATGGACTGCGGTGGCTACGGCGTGCCGACCCTGTTCTTCGACGAACACGCACTCTTCGGTCCGGTACTTATCGACCCACCGATGGGCGACGCCGCCATGCGCCTGTGGAACGCGGTGACGGTCTGGACCGAGTTCCCCCACCTCTGGGAGCTGCAGCAGCCGAAGACGAAGGCGCACGAGCGGGCGATCGCCGAGACCTTCAAGCCCTACCTCGAGGCCCGCGATTGGATCTCCATCAACCGTGGCACCGAGGTCGGCTTCAGCGAAGACGGCTTCAAGGCCATGGGCCCAGCCGCCGAACACGCCGAGCGCTCCGCAGGACAGGAGAGCGACAGCTGATGAGCATCGAAGCGATCAACAACCTGAACACCTGCTTCGACTCGGTCGATGCACTTCTGGCCGGACTCAGCGACGACCAATGGGCCGTGCAGTCCTATTGCCCCGACTGGGATGTCCGTGGCGTCGCCATGCATCTCGCCGCGGTCGAGCACATGCTCATCGGTGAGGAGCCCGGCTCCTGGACTGACTCGGTGCCGTTCGACAAGGTCGGCGCGTATGTCGGCGACGTGTCCGGTCTCGACAACGCCGCGCTGCTCGAACGGGTTCGCGCGACCTTGGCCGAGCGTCGGGCAGAGATGGCCACGTACGCGGCGGACCAGATGGACCTTCCGTCGATGACGCCGGTCGGCCCGCAGACTTACGGCCGCTTCATGGCGATTCGGGTCTTCGACTTCTGGGTGCACGAGCAGGACATTCGTGGGCCACTTGGCATACCCGGCCACGAGAGCGGCGCCACCGCCGAGATGGCGCTCAACGAGATCGAGATCTCCTTGCCGTACATCGTGGGCAAGAAGATCGGCCTCCCCGACGGCAAGTCCCTCACGTTCGAGTTGACCGGACCGGTCGAGCGCATCATGCATGTCGCGGTCGACGGACGGGCCGGCAACGTCGAGTCGCTCGATGGACCCGCAGACGTCGTGGTGAGCGCCAACTCGACCACATGGGCATTGCTGGCATGCGGTCGTGTCGATCCACAGGCCGAGATCGACGCCGGGCGAATCAGCTGGTCCGGCGATGCCGAGTGGGGCGAGACCGCCGCCCGCAACCTGCGCTTCACGATGTAGCCGATCGCCGCGTGTAACGATCGGTGCCTGTCGCTCGCTTCGCTCGCTTACGCAGTTTCGGCTGGCGCCGAAACTGCCGCATCCAAGCGCACCAGGTCGTCGTCCAGGGTTATTCGACCAGGACGGGGTCGGAGGTCTGACGGCCGATGACCAGCGTCGGTGCATCGCCGTCGTCCCAGGGGTCGTCGTCGTCCTCGCCCGTCACTTCCATCTCGAGGATGAGCTCGTCGTGATCGAGGGGTAGGTCCGAGAGGTCGAGCACGTCACCCTCTTCCAACTCGATCCACGGCTCTTCGCCGGTCCCGAACTCGGTCGGGTCGGGCAGCAAGATCTCGCCGGCCGGGGTGACGATCCGGACGAGGAACGACTCGACATCTTCCGCCTCGTCGATCGTGATCGTCGGCCAGGCGGACCCGCCCGTGCACGCACACGGCTCGAGGATGATCGAGGTGCTGACGGTCTGGCATGGCCCACTGAGGTCCGGCGCAAGCGTGAACAACACCGACGCATGGCCAAGGCCCAGCAGGCAGTTGTCGACGCTCGCATAGCCATAGGTCTGGGCTGGTCCGAACGGCGAACCGTTGTACTCATCGCCGCAGAACTGTCGGTCGGTGAAGCTGTAGCAATACGTCGTCGAATCTTCGAACGTGCTCACGAAGAACACCCGGTTGGACTCCTCGTGATAGGACACGACGCCGAGCAGTCCGGGCACGCTGATCTCGACGGCACTGGCCACCGCGGTCAGCGCGCCCTCGGCCAAGGTGTCCTGGCTTCCGGTCGAGAAGTCGAAGCACTCCACGACCGGGTCGATGCCGATCGAGCACACCGCGGTCGGGTCAGCCGAAGTGTCTCGATGCAGGAAGAGCCGGCCGTTGGTGAAATCGGCGGTCGTCCCCTCGCGAGTGCCGTGGAGCAGATGCACGCCGAACGACTGGCACGGGGCGATCAGGTCCAGGTCCCAGCAATGCAGGTACACGGCGCCTCGCCGGGACAACGTCACGTAGACCTTGTCGTCGTGAGCCACTCGATCGCCGTTCCACGCCCGATTCTCGTCCCAGGCTCCCCAACCCGGATGGGTCGTGAGCGCGGTGTTGCGGCCACCCTCGTAGCCGGTGCATTCGGCGAACGTCACCGGCAGAAAGCAATACACGTCGAGGTTGGCCGCGAACACATAGATGGCGTCGTCGGCCGCGTACATCGTGCCGTGACCGACATTGGGCAGGGCAGCGTAGGTGCTGCATCGGTTGTCCGTCACGAGGTTCCAACACCCCAGCCGGAGCTCGCCGTCGCCGAACGGGAGGCTGCTCGAGCTGCCGTGCCACGCAAGGAAGTAAATGCGGTCGCCGACGACTGCGGGATGGATCACATTCATCGTCACGACGTCATCGAGGAAGAGCTCTTGAGCCGGCCAACAGATGCTCTCGGTCGACTGGTCCACGCACTCGATGGTCGAGCTGTGGTGGTTCACCGCATACACGCGTCCGTCGGTCGGGATCGGCACGAATCCGTCACCCGACCCCTCGGTCAGGATCGGCTGCTGCGGCTCGGCGACCTCGACCGTGTGCAGGCACCCGTCCTCGCACACTTGGTGCGCGCCGGTCGCATCGCGGACCAAGTTGTTGCCGATGCCGACCAGGCCGGCGAGAAACACCGGAGGCTCGGTGTCGGTGAGCTCCACCCGTAGCTCGGTCGGGCTCGGGAACGTGATGTCGATGTCGATGTCGGCACTTCCGACGTCCACCCCGTTCTGGCGGACGATGTCGAAGACGATCGCGCGAGCTTGGTCGCGATCCTGGGTCGAACCCCAGACGGTTGCGCCGGCAAGGGCCGCGGAGTCTGCGGTGTTCTGCAAGACCTGCCCCTGGCGATCGAGCGCCGAGAGATCCACGGCGATCGCGCCGCAGGTGAGGATGATGGTCATGGCAAGCCCGATCATCGCCAGCACCGCGCCGCGCTGTTCCTCGGCCGCGTGACGAATCAACGTCGCGCAACGATGGCAGAAGCCGAGACGGCTCCTTCCCGCGGGTCTCACCGGTCCATTGTTACGGGCTTCTGGCACCAGTGGTACCGAAATCCCCGCTTTGGGTACATCCACCCCACGACAGTCCAACCTGACCACGCTATACACACGCGCAACCTCACCAAGTGTGGCGATACCGCCACAATTGGTGAGATCGGTGAGGTTCGCGCGGCGGTCCGACCTATTCGGTCAGACGAGGATCCTTGTCGGCGATGCCGATGAGCAACGACGGCGGATCGGCCGCCCAGGGATCGACGCCGCTGGCATCGGGCTCCACCGCCAACTCGAGTGTGAGGTACTCGTGTTCGGTCGAGATGTCCTCGAGACTGATCGAATCATCAAGGATCGAGACCCAGCCTTCGCCATCGGCGGGCACGAGCACGTTGCCCTCGGGATCGCGGACCCGCAGGTCGAAGAGCTCCACGTTGTCGGTGTTGATTGCCTCGATCGGTGGCCACTTGATCACATCACCGCACAGACATGGTTCGATGTCGATGGTCCGGCTACCACCGGTGCATTCACCACTCATGTCGATCTGGAGGCTGAAGAAGATCGAGTTGTGGCCCAGGCCGAGCAGGCAGTTGCCCTCGGGCGTGTAGCCATAGGTGATGACCTCGCCCCACGGCGACGTGTTGTAGATCGACCCGCAGTGAGAGCCGTCCCAGAAGTCGTAGCAGTGGGTATTCGAGTCGTAGTAGTCGCCCACCAGGAACAGTCGGTTGCTCGCGGCGTGATACGTCGGCCGCCCGAGATAGCCGCTCATCGTGCCCATCGAGCCCGACATCGTCGACATCGCCCCCTCGGCCGCAGTGTCATGCGATCCGTCCGCGAGATACCAGCAATCCCAGAGCGTCGGATTGCCAATCGAGCAGAGCGAACGCGGGGTGCCGTCCTGCTCACGGAAGAAGAAGAGCCGGCCGCTGAACCAGTCGCCGTACCAGACGCTCGTGCTGGTGTTGTTGACGCGCCGAGCGTCGAAGTTCGAGCAGGGCAGGTGGGTGTTGGTGTCCCAGCAATGCACCCACACGCCGCCGTAGCGCTTTGACAGACCCACGTAGATCTTGCCGTCGTGTTCGATGCGGTCGGCGTTCCACGAGCGGTTCTCCCACCACTGGCCCCAACCGCCCTCGTACGCCAGCGCCGTATTGCGACCGCCGGAGTAGCCCGGGCAGCTGACGAGGGTGTCGGGATCGAAGCAGTAGACCTTGCGGTTGCCGGTGAAGACATAGATGCCGTCGTCGGTGCCGTACATCGTGCCGAAGCCGGGTGCGTAGATCGACGCATGGTTGGCGCAGCGGGTATCGGTCGCCGTGTCGAAGCAGCCCAGGTAGAGCGAGCCGTAGCTGACCGGTCGAGTCGAGACCGAGTAGTTGCCATCGCCCCAACCGAGATAGAAGATCTTCGTGCCGTGCACGTAGGGGTGGTGCACGTTGAAGGTGTGCACCGGGAAGTCGAAGAGCTGCTTCTCGTTCCAGCACTGCGTGTTCGTCTCGCGGTCAACACATTCGATCGTGAAGCTGTGATGGTTGACGGCGTAGAGGCGGTCTTCGATCGGGATCGGGATGTAGCCGTCACCGGTGCCCTGAGCGAGCACGGAGTTGAACGGTGGCGGTACTTCGATGATGCGGTTGCACCCCTCGTCGCACACCTCCAGGCGGGCGGTGGAGTCGCGTCCGATTTCGCTCCCGAAACCGACGACCGCTCCGAGGAACACATCGGGTTCGCTGTCGACGATGTCGACCTCGATCTCGAGGCTGTTCGGGAACGTCACGTCGACTTGGTACTCGTCGCCCTGGAGGCCGTTCTGGGCGGCAAGGTCATTCACGATGTTGCGAACGGCTTGCTGGTCGCCCGTGTCGACCCACACCGCCACGCCAGCCAGCGCAGCCGCGTCGGCAGTGTTCTGCAGGACCTGGCCCTGGCGGTCGAGTGCCGAAACGTCGACAGCGATCGCGCCACCGACGAGCATGATCACCATGGTCGCGGCGACGAGTGCCATGACGGCACCACGCTCTCGGGCATCGGCGATTCGGGCTCGCACGTCGACGACGCGACGGCCCAATCGTTGGATGGATCGAATACAGCTCACGGTTCGATGGTCGGCGGTCCCCAGACCGATGTGAGCGGCAAAATCCCCAGCTGAGTCGTACGGCCCGCCGAGATGGTTCGCGCAACTCTGGCCGCTTGGGCCATCTGGATGACTCGAAGTGCTCACCATGACGGAACCGGGGCGCCGGCGTACCAAAACGGTTGCGTGCGATCTCCGACTTCATCGACCGTTCGGCGATGTTCTTGAGGAAATCGATCGACCGCGAAGACGTTCTCGCGCCGTCACAAGCGATCTGACGGTCCGTCATGGCGACACCCGAAGTTGCGCCCGACCTCCATTGCTAGCGTCGAACGCGTCGCAAGGAGATGACGTGAAGAACACTGCACAGGTCGTGGTCATCGGGGGCGGCGTCGTCGGCGCCAGCGTGCTCTACCACTTGACCAAGGCCGGATGGACCGACGTCGTTCTGGTCGAGCGGACCGAGCTGACCGCCGGTTCGACCTGGCACTCCGCCGGCGGCATGCACACGCTCAATGGCGACCCCAACGTCGCCAAGCTCCAGCAGTACACGATCGAGCTCTACAAGGAGATCGAGGAGATCTCGGAGCAGGACTGCTCGATCCACATCACCGGCGGCGTGATGCTCGCCGACACACCCGAGCGCATGGAATGGCTGCGCATGTCGCACGCTCGCGGCAAATACCTCGGCATGGAGACCGAGCTGATCTCGGTGGCCGAAGCCAAGGAGCTACTGCCGATCTTCGAGGAGAAGTACTTCGTCGGCGCGATGTACGACGCGCACGAGGGCCATGTCGATCCGACGGGGGTGACCAACGCGTATGCCAAGGCTGCCCGCCAGGCCGGCGCAGAGATCTACCGCGACACGTGGGCCCGCGACATCAACCGACAGGCTGACGGCACCTGGCGCGTCGACCTGATCAAGACGAGCACCGGCGACGACATCGGCCACATCACCTGTGACCACGTCGTCAACGCCGGTGGTCTCTGGGCCCGCGAGGTCGGCCGGATGGCCGGCATCGAGGCCCCGGTGCTCGCCATGGAGCACATCTACATCGTCACCGAACCGCTCCAGGAGGTCGCCGACTGGAACGCCTCGACGGGCACCGAGATGCTCCACGCCATCGACTTCGGCGGCGAGATCTACATGCGCCAAGAGCAGGGAGGCCTACTGCTCGGCACCTACGAGCCGAACGGCCGTCCCTGGTCGATCGAGGAAACGCCGTGGGAGTTCGGCATGAAGCTCCTCGACCCGAACCTCGACTACATCGCCGACTCCTTGCAGCGTGGGTTCGACCACTTCCCGATCTTCGCCCGCTCGGGCATCAAGTCGGTCATCAACGGCCCGTTCACCTTCTCCCCCGACGGCAACCCGTTGCTCGGTCCTGTGCGCGGCCTGCCCGGCTACTGGTCGGCGTGTGCGGTCATGGCCGGCTTGTCGCAGGGCGGCGGCGTGGGTCTGGCGCTCGCCAATTGGATCACCGAGGGCGATCCCGGCTTCGACGTGTGGGCGATGGACATCAGCCGGTACGGCGACTACGCCTCGATGGCGTGGACGAACACCAAGGTCCGCGAGAACTACGGACGCCGCTTCCGGATTCGTTATCCGAACGAGTTCCTGCTCGAGGGCCGTCCGCTGATGACGTCACCCATCTACGACCGCCTCGTCGACGCCAACGCGGTGTGGGGCGATTCCTACGGGCTCGAAAGCGCTCAGTGGTTCCAGAAGCCGGGGCTTGAGCCGATCGAGGACTTCACGTTCGGACGCTCAAATGCCTGGGACCAGGTCCGGGCTGAGACCCTCAATGTGCGAGAGAACGTCGGCCTGATGGAGACCACGGGGTTCTCGAAGTTCGAGTTCACGGGTCCCGGAGCTCGGGAGTACCTCGACAAGCTGTTCACCAATACGGTGCCGCGGGCCGGGCGCATGGTGCTGGCACCCATGACCAACGAGGCCGGCAAGCTGATCGGTGACCTCACCGTCGCGGCTGTCGAGCCCGCCGTGGGTGTCGCGGAAGGGCCGAAGGCCACCGTGACCGGCGGCGCAACCCAGAACACCGCCCAAGACGATCGTTTCTTCGTGTTCGGTTCTGGCATCGCCGAGCGGTACTACGAGCGCTGGTTCGACCAGCACCTGCCGGGCGACGGTTCGGTGCAGTACCGCACGTGGGGTTGGGAGATGTGTGGCCTGTCGATCGCCGGTCCGAAATCCCGCGAGCTGCTCGGGCGCGTCACGAGCCACGATGTCTCCAAGGAGAACTTCCGATTCATGGAGTTCCGAGAACTCGAGATCGGCTGGGCCAAGGTCTGGTGCGGACGGGTCACGTACTCCGGCGACCTCGGCTACGAGTTCTGGATGCCGTCCAGCCTGCAGCGCTATGTGTTCGACACCTTGATGGAGGCCGGCGAGGATCTCGGCATTGGGCTCTTCGGGTCGGCCGCGCTGAACTCGTTGCGGCTGGAGAAGAGCTTCGGGTCGTGGGCTCGTGAGTTCCGTCCGCTCTACACGCCGTACGAGGCCAACCTCGGCCGCTTCGTCAAGCTCGACAAGCCGGGCGGCTTCATCGGCCGCGATGCCCTGGCCGCTCATCGCGAGGATGGTCCCACCCTGCGACTGCTGACGTTCGACATCGAGGCGCTCGAGCACGACGTGATCGGCGACGAGCCGATCTTCCACGGCGACGAGGTCGTCGGCTGGGTCACGAGTGGTGGCTACGCCCACGCCCAAAACAAGTCGATCGCGTTGGGCTACGTGCCGGAGCAGTACGAAGGCATGACCGACGGATGGCAGATCGAGGTCTGCGGCGAAATGCGACCGGCCACCCAGCTCACCGAAGTCCTGTGGGATCCCCAGGCCGAGCGCATGCGCGGCTGAGTCTCCTCTTCTTCGCACTCGCGGCTTCGGCCCTGGCGGGCCTCCGGCCACTCTGCGGACACCTCTTCGCACTCGCGGCTTCGGCCCTGGCGGGCCTCCGGCCACTCTGCGGACTCGGAACCGATCAGATCCTGACCGAGGGTCTCGCCGACGGCTCCACACTCCCGCTGATGCGCTTTGGTGCCTGGCACCAAGCGTTACAGCTTGCGGAGGGGCAGGACGAAGAGGGCGGCGTAGCCGACGTTGACGACGGCATTGAGCCAACCGCCGCTGGCGATCGAGCCCGCCGAGTCGACGACGAACCAGACGAGGATCCCGACGCCGACGATGTGCTTCACGTCGGCCGGGTGACTGCGAACAAACCGATCGGCGAGGAGCCAGACCATCACGCCCCAGCCGGCCATCACGCCGCCGAGGATGGCGTTGGCCAGGTGGTGACCCTCCATCAGCGCGTCGGGACCGTCGCCGGGTCGGAAGAACACGATGTCGAGCAACAAGCGGACACCATCGTCGGTCGTGGCAGTCGATGCCACGGCGAAGAACAGGCCGGAGACGACTGTGAAGGCGGCGGCGAACTTGAGGCCCCGCTCGGCGCCGGCCAGGTCGGGGGTGTCGACGTCGGTGCGAACGGAAGGGTCGGTGGGGGTGGTTGTCATGCTCATGGCGACATCGTCCGCGCTGGCGTGTCCAACCTCAATTACCCAAGAGGTAAGTGACGTACCTACCTCCACCGACATACGGTCGGGAGATGACGGCGACGACGTTCGGTTCGGTCCTCAAGGAGTGGCGCGGCATCCGCCGCATGAGCCAACTCGATCTCAGCAATGCCGCCGAGGTCTCGGCTCGACACATCTCGTTTCTGGAGAGTGGCCGCTCCCGGCCCAGCCGGCCGATGGCGGTTCACCTCGCCGATGCGCTCGAGATCCCCCGTGGCGAACGCAATCGCCTACTGAGCGCGGCGGGCTTCGCGCCGATGTGGAGCGAGCACGACCTCGACAGCGACGAGATGCAGCCGATCCTCCGAGCGCTCGAGTGGACGCTCGACCGCCATGACCCGTACCCGGCGATGGTGATCGACCGCCATTGGAACGTGGTCCGCCAGAACCGGACGTCGCAAACCATGCTGGGCGCGCTCGGTCTCGTCGAACCGGTCAACTTCCTCCAGGAGATGACACAGCCAGGCGGCGTGCGCGACTTGATCGACAATTGGCCCACCGTCGGCCGGTTCATGCTCAGTCGCTTGCGCACCGAGTCGGCCGCACTTGGTGGCGACGACGTGCTCGACCAGGCCATCGCCGACCTGGTCGACGACCCGGAGATCCGCACGAGCGACGAGCCGTTCCCACCGATCGTGAACGTCGACCTGCGCATCGGCGACACGTGCCTGGCGCTGTTCTCGACCATCGCCCAGTTCGGCACGGCCGAAGACCTGGCCATCGCCGAACTGCGCATCGAACTGTTCTTCCCCGCCGACGAGCCGACACGCTCATTCTTCGAGCTGCTCGCCGGCTGAGGATCTCGACTGAACGAACGTCCAGTTTCGCGCGAATGCTGCCAGACTGATGCGCCTATGGCACAGATCAGCATCGGCTCGCGCGTCCGCAAGTCGCCCTTCTACGACTCGACCGTCGCTGCGGGCGTCGCGTCGTTCACGATCTACAACAACATGTACATGCCAACCGGCTACGGCGACCCCGATGCCGAGTACGAGCGGTTGACCCAACGGGTCGCGCTCTGGGACGTTGCCGTCGAGCGACAGATCCAGATCGCCGGACCCGACGCCTCGAAGCTGACCCAGTACGTCTGCGCTCGCGACCTGTCGAACATGACGATCGGGCGCGCCAAGTACGCCCCGATGTGCGACCACCAAGGTCGCCTCATCAACGACCCGGTCGTGCTGCGCGTGGCCGAGGATCGGTACTGGCTCTCCATCGCCGACAGCGACATGTTGCTGTGGGTCTCCGCGGTCGCGGGCGAACGCGGCGACGATGCCGAGGTCACCGAACCCGACGTTTCCCCGCTCGGAATCCAGGGCCCGATGGCCGCCGACCTCGCCCGCGACCTGTTCGGGGCGGAGATCGTCGACAGCCTCGGCTTCTTCCATCACCGTCCGGTCGAGCTCGATGGCATCCCGATCGAGCTCTGCCGCTCCGGTTGGAGCAAACAAGGAGGGTTCGAGCTGTTCCTCACCGACGGCAGCCAGGGCAACCGCCTGTGGGACCTGGTGATGACCGCCGGCGCGAAGTACGGCATCGGCCCAGGCAACCCGAACCAGCCCGAACGCATCGAGAGTGGATTGCTGAGCTATGGCTCCGACAACGCACGTGACACCGATCCGATCGAGGCCGGCCTCCACGCCTACACATCCCTCAATACCGACGTCGACTTCTGCGGCAAGGCGGCGCTCATCGAACGTCAGAAGCGGGCCGTGCGCCGACCGATCGTCAACATCACCTTCACGGGCAACAAGGACGTCGCCGAGTGGTGTCGTAACCCGTGGCCGGCCTCGGTGTCGGGCGAGCAGATCGGCGAGCTTCGCAACGCCACGTGGTCTCACCGCCTCGACCGCTGGATCGGCATCGCGCAGCTCGAAACACCGCACGATGCCGCGGGCACGATCATCGATGTCGTCACCGGTAGCGGCAACAAGGTGCGCGCCACCGTCACCGATGAGCCGTTCGGAGCGATCCGAACCAAGTAGTCGCTGGACCCATATTGTGTGAGTTCGTGAGACTTAGCCTCAAGAAAACACATGGCTCAATAGAGGCCCTCCATGTCGATGAAGCGCTACCTCGATTCATGCTGCTCACTGGACGGAACGGCTCCGGAAAGAGCCACCTTCTGAGGGCGATCCATAGCGGAGATATTGAGGACCCGACCCTCAGGGTGCGGACTCAGTTCATTCCCGCCAATTGGTACGTGGATGATGGCGAAGGCAGTCACGAAATGGAGCGCATCACGTCTGCCGCCATGAGGAGATCCCACAATCTGCGAGAGTGGGTTCGACAGGCCCCCGAGCTCGATAGCTCCCGCCTATCTGAAGCGATCGGCGACCAGAACCCAGACGTCGCCGCGCTGCTTCGACGGTTCGGCGACAAAGCTCTTGAGATGGACGAGCACGAGGTTCTGGCCTCGGATCTCCAGGTAGGGTCTTTCGACCTACTCTCCCGCTCGCTTGAGCGCAGCTTCGCCACCTATGGCGCTGCCCTCCGCACCAACGCCGTGCGGACCGCGGCGTCCGCCGTAGACGGGAGTGACTCGACCAACATGCCGCTGGACGACGAGCGCTTTCTTGCGACTTACGGGCGCGCACCATGGACCGCAATCAACGAGGCCTTAGACGCCTCCGAACTCGGAGTGCGAGTGTCGCCACCGAACCTTCTGGAACGCGCCATCACGCAACTAGAGTTCGAGACACCCGGCGGGAAGCGCCTTCGGATCTCAGACTTGTCTTCGGGGGAACGGATGGTCGTGTGTCTCGTCGCGCAGATGATTCTCTTCGCGGACGGAGTCCGTAGAGAGTCGTCCACAGCACCCGCCGTATTCCTTCTCGACGAGGTCGACGCGTCTCTCGATCCAACCGCAACTCGAGCACTTATTGCCACATTGCGCAATCTATGCACCTCGGACGCTGTGTATGTGATGCTTGCGACTCACTCACCCATCTCGGTTGGACTTGCTCGACCTGGTGAGGTGTTCGACATTAGTCGCGATGAAAACGGGCATCGCCTCGAATCGGTTCAGCGATCCGATGCCATCACTAGCCTCACGCAAGCAGTTCCAGAGATCCGCATCAATTCGTCGAATATTTTGGCGGTCCTCACGGAAAGTCACATTGATGCGGAACGCTACAACAGGATCTACGGGCACTTTCGACGGTTCAGGAAAGGCGAGCCTCCAAGGAACCTCGTGTTCCTTCCAGCTGCGGGCGATCACGACGGGAATCGAAGCTCTGTCATATCAGCTGTTGACAAGCTTCGAGGGCTGGACAATCGATCGATCGCCGGCATCGTCGACTGGGATCAGGACGACGCCGAACTCCCGCCTGGAACGGTGGTGCTCGGCCGACACACCCGGTACACGCTTGAGTCGGTCATCTGCGACCCACTGCTGGTCGTCGCGTTGTGCGTTCTATCGCACTGGAATCAGATCAACGCCGAGTCGGTCTTCGGCATTGAGTCATCGGACGGTCAGTTCGCGCTGTTGTCAACGGAGCAGCGACAACAAGCAAGCAGGGCTCTCTACGCGTCCATCAGCCAAGAGCGATGGGGATCCGAGGAGTCGCAGTTTGAGTACGGGATCGGGTCGACGGATCTTCTTCGCGGCCCTTCATGCCTAGCGGAGGCGGCACCCTTCGCAGCCGGCAAACCCTGGATGAAGGCACTTGCGGACTTCTTTTATGGTCAAGGTATCAACCGCTACCGAGACAACCCAGACCAGATCGCAGATCAAGTGATAGATGAAGTCCTCGCTCGATTCCCAGAGCTCTGGCCGGTCGAGCTTGAAAGGGCCCTGCTGCAACTCGAGGGTCTCGATCTCGCGGGACCGTCGTAGCGACTGCCAGCAAACCGCTCATACACCACATAGATACGCTTGAGTCGTGCCCGTGTTCGGGAAGAAGGCGCCGGAGCTCCAACGAATCGACGACGCTCGTAAGGCGCTGCGGCGACACGGTGAGCCCCGTCCGGTGATCATGCATACCGTCGACAAGATCGAAGCGGCGATCGATGTGGCGCTTGACGACCGTCGTCGCATCGGCGACAGCCTCGGCGACTTCGACGCCGATCGCATCGCGGCCGAGCTCAAAACGGCACTTCGGACCAAGCCTCGACCGACCGATCCCGACGACGATCGGATCCTGTCGCTGCGCCGACGCCACGAGGCCGTCCATGCCCTCCACAATCGACGCGACGAAATTCATGCGACGATCGAACGCACCTTGGCGGATCTTGACACCTTCGTCGCCGAAAGGGCCATGGCGCTGGCAACCTCGCGCTCTGACGGCACGTTCGAGGACCTGTCCCGCTGGATCGACACGCTGAACGACGATGCTGCGCACCTGTCCGACACGCACGCCGCGCTCGATCGCAGCGGCGGTCTCTGACATGCAATGTCCCCTGTGCATCGAGACCGTGCTCGAACCACGCTTCCACGGTCCGGTCGAAATCGATGTCTGCCCCAAATGCAAGGGCGTCTGGCTCGACCGCGGCGAGCTGCAGAAGCTCGTCGACGCATCGGAACCCCGGTCGGAACGCCGCCGGCCCGACGACCGCGACTGGGATGACGAGCGCGACGATCGGGCCAAACGCGACCGGGACGACCGAGACAAGCGCGACAGGGGCGACAAGGGCAAGAAGAAAAAGAAGAAGGGCAAGAAGTCGCTCGGTGACCGCCTCGCCGATGCACTCGACGACGTCCTCGACTTCGACTTCGACTGACCCACGGCGACGTACACGTCGGCCGACGGAGCGCGACGCTGGCGGATTGGGGATCGTTCCCCCTGCCCCGCAGTGGCAACCATCCGTAGGTTCGGCACATGCGCGGGCATCGAACCGTCATCACGCTGATCGTCGTCGCGGTCGTGACCGCGCTCGTGACCGCCTGCACGGCGACCGAGCCGACCCCGGCGTACGCGCTGTCGAACCCGCTGCCGGCTACGCCGTCGACGACACCCCCGCCGACGACACCCCCACCGACCACACCACCGCTCGAAGAACCAGCCGAGCCCCGGTCGGCGCCCCCGGCGAGCGTCGACGACGTGGCCGATCCCGATCTCGACGTGGGTGCGCCGTACACGTTCGGGGTCGAGGCGCGCGGTGAGAGCATCCTCGACGGTCATCGGATCACCGTCGAGCAGGGCGGTCGAAGAGCACCGGTGACCGGTTGGGAGTGTTTCGACATCGAGACCGTCGAGGACTTCGACAGCGATGGGTATGACGAGGCGCTGTTGTGGCATGTCGCCTCCTGCGAGGGAGGGGGGTGCTGCGGCACCGCGTACTCGTTCCTCGACGTCACGAGCGATGGCGAGTTCGTCCTGACCGACCGTTCGATCCGGTCCGTCTACGCCCCGGAATGGGCGCGGGACGATGGCCAGTGGGTCGTCACCGTGCGCGCTGACCCGGCTCGCGAGGCGACGAGGCTGCACGAGATCATCCAACGATTTGCTCTGGAACGATCCGAACTGGTGGTGCTCGAGGAGTTCGATGTGCCCGAGTTGGAAGCCCTGGTCGAGATCCGATCCTCGTTCGACGGTGATCAGGAACTGGCATTCGATCTGAGCGGCAACGGCGCTGCGGAGATCATTCGCTGCAACAACGACCGCGACATCCGACACCTCGTCCGATGCACTCTGGGAAGCGGGACGGGAAATCCACGCGACCTCCCCTTCGGAGGTGACCGGGTCGGCGTGCTGTCCACGAGGACCGATGGCTGGCACGACCTCGTCGTCGACCTGGATCGCGTCTTCCAATGGGATCGATTCCGCTACGTACCCGCTCCGCTTCCGCCATTCCGCGTCGACCTGGACCGTCCGTACGCCTTTCGCGACGACTACCTCGGCACGTATTTCGGAGAGGGCGCGCAGATCGTGGTCGAACAGGGCGGTCGAGTGCAGACCGCTATCAGCTGGGAGTGCGCTGACGTCTACATGGTTGAAGACTTCGATGCCGACGGCCACGACGAAGCTTTGGTCCGCCACAGCCCGGCCTGTGGCGGGAATGGGTCCGGCAGCCACTACTCGTTCGTCGACGTCGGGTCCGACGGGACGGTGCACGCGACCGAACGTTCGATCGGCTCATACATCGCGCCCGAGGCGACCCAGATCGATGGACGTTGGCAGTTCACCATCGTCAACCGCCACCAGGGCTACAACACGACCCTCAAGCGAACCACTCAGGTCTTCACACTGGCCGACTCCGAGCTCGTCGTCCTGAGCCAGATCGTCGGCGTGGAGTTGCCGGCAATCGCTGAGATTCGCTCCGAGACCATGGCAGAAACCACGCTGGCGTTCGACCTCGATGCCGATGGATCGGAGGAGGCCTTGACCTGTGGCTATTGGGACCGCTGGGGGTCGTTCAGCGGCTGCACACTCGAAACAGGAACCGGCGAGGTCCTCGAACTCGGCATCGTCAACAAGCGGGTGGGCGTCCTCGAGAGCACCACGCGCGGCTGGCACGACCTGGTGATCGGCATCGACGGCGTGATGGAGTGGGACGGCGCGAATTACGTCTGGCGGGACTGACATACTCGATCCATGACGATCCGGCTGGCCGCAGACTCGCTGGTGGTGCTCGCCGGGCCGTCGGGATCGGGCAAGTCCACGTGGGCCCAGGAGCACTTTCGTGCGAGTCAGATCGTGTCCTCCGACCGGCTCCGCGGTGTCGTCGGCGAACACGAACACGACCTGCGGGCCAGCGCCGATGCCTTTGCCGTTCTCGACGAGATTGTGACGCGGCGGCTCACCCGCGGCCTGCTCACCATCGTGGACACGCTCGGCATGGAACGAGATCGGATCGATCGGTGGCTGGCAATCGCTGCCGACACCGGCCGACCGACGCATCTCATCCGCTTCGACGAAGAGCCGGCGACCGTGCGCAAACGCAATCGCTCCCGTGCCGACGCCGTGCCCGCCAAGGTCCTCACCGCGCAGCTGGCCAAGTGGGACGAGGTCCGAGACGAGCTCACGGCGGGGTTCGACCAGGTCCACGCCGCCGGGGACGCCGTCGTCGTCTCCCGCAACCTGCTCCCGGGACACGACGGCCCGACCCCGACGATGCGGTTCGGCCTTTCGATCTCCGCCTGGGATTGGCCGGGTGGCAACGAGGACATCGCCGACCGTGTGCGCGGCATCGCTGCCGAGGCCGAGGCCGCGGGCTTCGAGTCGATCTGGGTGATGGACCACTTCATGCAGATCCCCCAAGTCGGCCGCGAGTGGGATCCGATGCTCGAGGCGTACTCGACGCTGTCGTTCCTCGCAGCGACGACGACCCGCGTGGGGATCGGTGCGATGGTCACGTGCGTGACCCACCGCAACCTGGCGTTGCTCGGCAAGACGATCGCGACCCTCGACGTGCTGAGCGGGGGCCGCGCACGTTGTGGTCTTGGCGTCGGTTGGTTCGAGCGAGAGCACGTCGTGCACGGTTTCGAGTTCCCCGACGTCAACGACCGCTACCTCCTGCTCGCCGACGCACTCGAGTTCCTGCCGCTCCAATGGGGACCAGGGACACCCGAATTCGACGGCCGGTGCTTCTCGACTCCGCAAGCACGCTGCTATCCCCGGCCGCTCCAGGAACACATTCCGATCCTTGTCGGCGGGTCGGGCGAACGGCGCACGCTGCGGCTCGCTGCGCAGCACGCC
Organism: Actinomycetota bacterium; assembly: GCA_039028435.1. Taxonomy (GTDB): domain Bacteria; phylum Actinomycetota; class Acidimicrobiia; order Acidimicrobiales; family UBA10347; genus UBA10347. The sequence continues at coordinate 540,568 of JBCCIC010000001.1, forward strand.
GATGCATGCAATCTGTTCGGCGAGCCCGAGGTCGTGACCCACAAGCTCGAGGTCTTGCAGAATCACCTCGACGATTTCGGGCGTGAGCTTGCCGACATCGAGGTCACGCACCTCTCCCCGATCCTCTCTGCGCCCGATGGCGCTGCGTTGAAGTCCCGAATGGACGAGCTCTGGCCCGGCGACGGCGGCGGGCGCCTCGACCGGTCCAGCGCGGGCACGGTCGAAGCCCACATCGATCGCTTCGCCCGCCTCGGCAACGCAGGCGTCGACACGGCGATCATCAGCCTGGCCGACGTTGGCTTCGAGGGTTCCGTCACCGCGTTCGCTCCGGTCATCGACGCCCTTCGAGCATGATCGGCCCTTCGCACCCGACAAAGTGACATGGGTGCCAGGTTCGTTGGCCGGTTCGTGGGCGGTCCGCTGGCCGAGGCGACGGCGCTGACAGGGCCACGACGCTTGCGGACAGATCGTCATAGACCCCGGCTCGGCGATCGAGCTTCTCCTCTGGCACGATGAGCGCATGTTCGAGAGCCGGATCGCCAACTCGCTCAAGGACCGATCCTGGGAAAACCTCCACGCTGCCGGCGAGGGCCATCACCTGACGATTGGGCCGGGCCCGGAACAGACCGTGACCTGGATTACCGACGGCCTGGAGCTGCCCGATCTGCCATCGATGCGGCAGTACCGCGTCGACCGGACGATCGCCCAGCTGGAGCAAGAGGGTTACGACGGATTGATCGTCCTCGACCCGATGAACATCCGGTACGTGAGCGACACGACGAATATGCAGCTCTGGGTGATGCACAACGCCACCCGATACGCGTGGATCGGCACCGACGGGCACGTTGTGGTGTGGGACTACACCGGCTGCGAGTTCCTGTCGGGCCACAGCCACGTGATCGCCGAGGTCCGACCGGCGATCGGGCTGAACTACTTCTCCGCCGGCGACCGGCGGGCCGAACAGGCCCGCCGGTGGGCCGCCGAGATGACGACCTTGATCACCGAACGTCACGGAACGGGCGCCAACATCGCCATCGATGGCGCCCCAATCGACTGCTACCGCCACCTCGAGGCGGCTGGCATCACGATCGGCGACGGACAGCGCGTGATGGAGCAAGCACGCCGCATCAAGGGTCCCGACGAGATTCGCGCGATGCGCTGCTCGGTACACGCGTGCGAAGCGGCCATGTCGGAGATGCTCGAAGCGATGGAGCCGGGCATGACCGAACGAGATCTGTGGGCGATCCTTCACGCTGGCAACATCCGGCGCGGCGGCGAGTGGATCGAGACCCAGATCCTGGCCTCGGGTCCCCGCACCAACCCCTGGATGCAGGAGGCCAGCGCTCGGGTCCTCGAGGCCGGCGACATGATGGCCTACGACACCGACCTCGTCGGCCCGTACGGGATGATGACCGACATCAGCCGCAGCTGGGTCGTCGGCGACGTCGCCCCGAACGCCCACCAGGCAACGCTCTTCGACATGGCGACCGAACAGCTCGATCGGAACAAGGACCTGCTCACGCCGGGCACGACCTTTCGCGACCTGAGCCACAAGGCGTGGTTCCCACCGATCGACGAGTACCGCCACTACTCGTGCCTGTTCCACGGCGTTGGCCAGTGCGATGAGCTCCCCTGCATCTACTTCCCCCACGCCTGGGAGGACTTCGGCTACGAAGGGGTAGTCGAGCCCGGCATGTGCTTCACCGTCGAGAGCTTCATCGGGCCTCGCAGCGGCGGTGAGGGCATCAAGCTCGAGAACCAATACGTCGTGACCGAGACCGGACCTGAACTGCTCTCACACTTCCCGCTCGGCCTCACCCGATGAACCCCGCCGCGCCGATCGGGTCGCAACTTGCTGCCGCCCTCGACACACGGCCAAACCTCCGCCCACCATCGACCGTCATGGCCCCCGAGATGCTCGGGGCAGCACGGCTGACCCGCTACAGCTTCAGCCGAATGCTGCTGCGCACGGTGGCGCGCGAAGGCTGGACCGCCGAACGAGCCCATTTCGACCTCGATGAGCGCGGACAGGGCGAAGCGATCTACTGCTGGGAAATCGACGGACGACCGTTCCACTTCGTCGCCTTCACGAGGGTGCTCGATGAGTCGCTCCACACCGACCGAGTGGTCGCCGACGAATGGGAGATCAGCGCAGCACTCGTCGAAGGGATGCTCGACCACGTGTTGCTCGAGTCACTCCGCCACAACGTTCCCCGCCAGGAGAAGGGCCGACTCGACGATCGAGTCCTCGTCTTGACGCGGGGCAACCGCAGCGTGAGGTTCTTCGACTATCTCGTCGACACGCTCGCGAACGGCGAACAGCCGGACCCGACCTTGGTCGGCGATGCCGGCTACATCATGCGCAGCACGGCGTTCTACGGCAACGGCAAGTTCGGCATGCGCTCGTTCGATACCTACGAACCTGAGCATCCGTTCGCGATCCCCTACCGCGCCCAGTTCGCCGCAGCGTTCTTCTTCCGGGAGCTGAGCTATGACTCGGTCGAACACTGCGCCCGATTGCGAGGAGGTGACCGCGCCGTCGAATTCGATGATGAATGGCGGCGGTTCTTCGGCCTCGGCAATGCGACGGGACTCGGCTTGGTCCCGTACGCCTTCAACCACCCTGCGGTCATGCACGCCTGGGCGTCGGTGCGCGAGATTGCGCTGGCCGACGTTCGCGCCATGCCGGCCACACCGGAACTCGTGGCACGCCTCGACGGTTGGATCGAGCGCGCTCGCGTTCACTTCGCCGGAGGCACCGACGACGACTGCACGCCATTCCTCTCCCCCGCCGAACTGGTTCCACTGATCGATGAGATCGCTGCGGCGCGAAGCGAGCTCGGCGAGGTGTCTGACCTGTTCGAGCGCTTGTACCTGTGGGCCGAGGAGCGTCACCCCGAAGCGGCCGAACTCGTCGTCTCGCTGTTGATCGAACTCCACGACGCCGACGACACCGAGGTCGACGCGTGGCTGTCCGTCGACGAAGATCGAGGGCTCGATCCCACCCTCACCGTCGGGGAGGTGCGGGAGCTACTCGACCGCCGCTTCCCATGGCTCGACGATCTCCGCGCCGACGCCGCGCTCGCGGACGCCTACTGGTGGGTGGTGAGTGACAACAATGAAGAACCGCGGCGGGTGCGACGCGACCGGATGGCACCCGAGGGACGAGACGTCGCCATCGATATCGCGAACCGCCTCCGGCGGCTCCGTTCGACGCTCGAAACCACCGCGCCGGACCGACAGATCCTCGACGTTGTGCGCGAGCATGCCGACCACGCTCACGCCGTCCGGCGTGTTGTGACCAGTCGTCACCCCTACGGCGAGCCCCGCGACAATGCCTGTGCGCTCGAGTTCCTCCCGTTGCAGACCCAGCGGTTCCAGCTGGCGTTCTATGGGATGGACAATTTCAAGCCGAAGTCGACCGACTGGCTGCGCGTAACCCTCTTCCAAGGAGCACCTCGCCTCGCCGACGTCGACGCGCCCGCCGTCATCGGTGCCGACGACTGGGTGCTTCCCGCCCTGCCCTCCGCGGGTAGTTCCTCGTGACGGCGGTCTACCTCGCACCCCGCGAGCTCTACGACTACGCGCTGCGCATCGCCCGAGTCGACGGCTTCGATCCCGCAGCCGCATCGATCCTCGCCGACGCGGTCGTCGGGGCTGCCGCTGCCGGCCACGATGGAGCGGGCCTGTTCTTCGATCTCCTCGACTCGACGACGATCTGCGACGTGCTGCTGGCGATCGACGCGATCGCCGCTGGAGAGGTCGAGGCGCGCTCCGGCGTCACCGCGTCGGTAGTGGTCGACCCGCCCGTCCCCGACGCGATGTTGCTGGCGGCGTTGGCCGAGGCCGAACGGCGGGGCGTGGAACGGATCGCTTCGAGCAGCGTCGACGGCCGGACGACTGCCGTCACCCTGGCATCTTGTGAGCCGCGAGCGACGCGTGCATCAGGACGAGCGCTCGAACTCACGGCCGAGCGCTATGCGGAGCTGGACCGCCGGGCGTCGCTTTTCTTGGTCAGCGAAGCCGCGCTCGACGCACTACTCGACTGATCGCACCCTCATCTGCCGGCGGCTCGGCCGGCGAGGCCGAGCACCATCTGCCAGACGTCATCCTCAATCTCGACATCGGTCGGGTCGGCCAGGCTCGCGCCCGGGACCCGAGCCCCGGGTTGGTCGGCGACGTCGTCCGCCAGCGCCTCGAGTTGGGCGACGAGATTCCGGGCGTCCCAGCCATCCGGGTCGATCACGATGCAGAAGAGACCGAGGTCGTGCGGTGCTCCCTCGGGGGTCTTGAGTGGCGGCACGTCAACACTTCGTCGGCCGCCCGTCAGGCCCGCAGCGAGGATCTCAACCATCAACCCGAGGCCCCATCCCTTGTAGCCGCCCGCGGACTGCAGCGATCCCTCCAGCGCCGCCGCAGGATCGGTCGTCGGCTGCCCCTCGGCGTCGACCGCCCACCCGAGCTCGATCGACTGCCCGGCGGCCTTCGCCCGGGTAATCGTGCCGAGGGCGACCGCGCTGGTGGCGAAGTCGAATTGCATCGCGATCCCGCCAGTGCCATCCGGCACGGACATCGCCATCGGATTCGTGCCGAGCAACGCCGCCGAGCCGCCCGGCGGCGCAACCCGAGGACTCGCATTGGTGCAACCGATCGCGATCAGGCCGGCGAGTGCGAGCCGTTCGGTGAAGTACGCCACCGACGTCGCGGTGTGCACGTGCTCGAGCGAGTACCCACAGATGCCGTTGTCTCGGGCAGCATCGATTGCTTGCCCGAGGCCGGCGGCGAACGCCGGCTGCGCGAACCCGAGCTTGCCGTCGACGCGAACGACGCCGGGGCGCGGCGTCGATACCTCGGGGACGACATCGCCTTGAACCCGGCCGGTGGTGAGCTGGACGCAGTAGCTCTCGAGGTAGTACAAGCCGCAGATCTTGTTGCCGCGTGCTTCGGCGACGCGCACGGCGTTGGCCACGCTCGCAGCGACCTCCGCGTTGGCTCCATGGGCCACCAGAGCATCCCTGGTGGTCGATTCGATCAGGTCAAGGGCTACGACGGGCATCGGCGAACCCTAACCACGGCTCGTCCTCGCAGCAGGAATCTGGCGGCTGGGTCAGGGCTTGTGCGCCGGGTTCAGGGCTTGTGCGCCGGGGTCAGGGCTTGCGGGCCAGCGTCATCGCATAGTCGCCGCCAGCATCGGTCCACTGCTCGACGAGTTCCAGCCCGGCGGCGGCCAGTTCGGCGACGATGCCGTCAGGATGGAACTTGGCACTGATCTCCGTGCGTATTTCCTCGCCAGCCTCGAGATCGAATTCGAGATCGAGGTCGGCGACCCGGACGCGCTGCTTCCGCAGATTGCGCACCCGGATATCGATCCACTCGTTGGCGGCATCCCAGTCGGCCGCGTGTTCGAACGCGTCGAGCTCGAATGTTGCGCCGAGCTCCCGGTTGAGCATGCGCAACACGTTGAGGTTGAACTCGCCCGAGATGCCCTGGGAGTCGTTGTACGCGGCCCACAGACGCTGGGGATCCTTCACCAGATCGGTGCCGACGAGGAACGTGCCGCCCGAGTCGAGCGCCGCCGCCACGTCGAGAAGGAACGGGGCTCGCTTGTTCGGGTCAAGATTGCCGATCGTGCTGCCGAAGAAGCCGATCATCCCGCGTCCGCGAACCGGAGCCAGCGGGATGTGATGGTCGAAGTCACCCACCACACCGTGCACCTCGATGCCCGGGTATGCCTCGGCGATTCCACCGGCGGCCAACCGCAGCATCTCCTCGCTCACATCGAACGGTACGTAGCGTCGCAGTAGACCGTTGTCGGCCATGGCGTCGAGCAGCACACGTGACTTCTCGCTCGTGCCAGAGCCGAGTTCGACAAGGGTGTCGGCCTCGCTCGCCGCAACGATCTCGTGGGAGCGGGACTGAAGGATCTCGCGCTCGGCGCGGAACGGGTAGTACTCCGGTAGCCGGGTGATCTCGTCGAAGAGCTGGCTGCCGCGTTCGTCGTAGAGCCACTTCGCCGGAATCTCGCGCGGGAGCGAACTCAGGCCGGCTCGAATCTCGGCTTCGAGCGTGGTGCGCCACCAGTCCGATGCGAGGTGGATGTCGATCGCGAGCGGCGACGCTGCGCCGCCGGCGTCGCGGGCGTCGTCGGATCCGGGCTCATCGGTGAGGTCGAGCGTCGTGGGGTCGGCGTCAGTGGCCGTTCCATCAGGCATGGGGGGTCCTTCGCTGAAGAGGGCTGAGGCAGGCTCAGAGATCGCGGGCCAGCCGCACACCGCTGAAGTGCCAGCGGGTGGCCGGACCGAAGAAGTTTCGATAGGTCGGTCGCACGTGTCCCGGCGGCGTCGCAACGCAACCGCCGCGCAGCACCCAGGTATTGACCATGAACTTGCCGTTGTATTCGCCAACAGCACCCGGTGCAGCCCGGAAGCCGGGATACGGCGAATACGAACTCGACGTCCACTGCCACAGCGTGTCGTAGAACTGGCGAAGCCGACCGTTGGGGTCGCCAACCGGCTTCGGATGGAATCGGCTGAGGTCGTCAGCCACACCAGCCGAATCCCCATGGGCGGCCGCGGCTTCCCACTCGGACTCGGTCGGAAGCCGTGCGCCGGCCCAGGAGGCAAAGGCGTCGGCCTCGTAGTAGCTGAGATGGGCGACGGGCTCGGCGGGATCGACGGGACGCAAGCCGGAGAGGGTGAACAGCTGCCACTCGCCGTCAACGAGATACCAATACTCCGGGGCCCGCCATCCGCGGTTGTTGACCGTATGCCACCCGTCGGACAGCCAATGTGCGGGGGTCTCATACCCGCCGTCCTCGATGAACTCCAGCCATTCGCCACACGTCACCAGGCGATCGGCGAGCGCGTAACGGGGGAGCAGGACTTGGTGGGCCGGTCCCTCATTGTCGTAATGGAAGCCATCGCCATGGTGGCCGATGTCAACGATGCCACCGTCGAACTCGACCCAGGTGACCGGGTCCGCAGATGCCTGGCGCGGTGTGTCGAGTGCGAGGCCGCCGTCGCTCGGATCGAGGTATGCGGGTGCCGTCGGGTTGAGCGAGAAGAGGTGCTTGATGTCCATCAGCACCAGCTCCTGGTGCTGCTGTTCGTGGTGCAGGCCCAGCTCGACCAGGTCAGCAACTTCGGTATCGAGTCGGCCGGCGAGCAGCTCGTCCATCGCGGTATCGACGTGGCGCCGATAATCGGCAACCTCGGAGACCGTCGGTCGAGTGATCTTGCCTCGCTCGGCCCGCGTGTGGCGCGGGCCAGCGGCCTCGTAGTACGAGTTGAAGAGGAAGGCGAAGTCCTCGTCGTAGGGGCGATAGCCCTGGGCGAACGGGCGCAGAACGAACGTCTCAAAGAACCAGGTGACGTGGGCGCGATGCCACTTCGTCGGGCTGCAATCCGGCATCGATTGCACGACCTGATCCTCGGGAGCGAGGGCCGCGGCAAGGCGTTCGGTGCGCGCCCGTACCAAACGGTACGCGTGAGCCAGATCGACGGAAGCCGCCTGGGAGGTCTGCGTGGAAGTCATCGCCAAAGAGTTTCAACCCGTGAAACCCCAAGGGTATTCCCGCGATCGGGCACGGTCTAGTCGGGCGGTCTAGTCGGGCGGTCTCCCGAGGGGTCGTGAGTGGGTGCGTCGGGGATCTTGCGGCGCGGTCTACGGCACGCTGACGGGCAACGGCTCGGATACCGACTGGACGGCGTCGCCGACGACGCCCACGATCGCGTAGATGACCGTGTCACCGGAGTCCACGTTGCGGTCGAGCAGCCGCAGGATGGCAGGACGAAGCGTGGCAATCGTCTCGCGGGGTGCGCCGTTGCGAACGCGTTGTACCAACCATCGCTCGGGCTCGGCGCCCGGCGGAGGTTGCCAGGTGCATTCAACCCCGACCGCGTCGCCATTCGTGAGCACCGAGCACGAGGCCACGATCGGCAACGGCGTCGGTGTCGGGCTGGGTGTCGGCGTGGCGGTCGGCACCACCGTTGGGGTGGGCGTTGCGGTCGGCGACGGCCGGGGCTGAGGCGTGGCCGCGGCGATCGCGGTTGGCGTTGGCCTGGGCGCAGCCGTGGGTGTGGGCACCGCCGCCGTCGGTGTCGCCCTCGGTACCTCAGTCGGCGTGGTCGCCGGGGTGACCTCGGGTTCCGCAATCGTCGAGCCATCCCCATCACCAGTCGAGCCATCGCCATCGCCATCGCTACCGCTATCGCCAGAGTCGACCTCGACCTCTGGAGCGCTGACCGTCGGCGAAGGACGTGCGGCCACCGCACTGGGGGTCGGCTCCAGCACCGATGCACGATCGTCACCCGCATCGAGCGCAACGTCGCCGCCCGCCCCATCAGGGTCGTCGGCACCATCCACGGGCTCGCGCGCTGCATCAGCCCCATCTGCGTCCTCATCCGAGACGCGGCCGTCCACGTCTGCGGTCGGATCAGCCTCAACGGAGTCGCCGCTCGCATCCGCCCCAGGATCTCCGTCCGTGGCACCGTCGGCAGGCTCGGCGATCTCGGGCTGTTCGAAGACCTCGAGCTCCACCCGCTGATCGCTGCTAGGGCGCACCTGCGCCGCGACGAACACGGCGACCAATACGAGGGCCGCAATGCCGCCGATCGCGACGCGCCGGGGAAGTCGGAGTGGCGAGCGCCGCCGGGTCTGCGCATGACGAACGCGAAGCTCGGCCTCGAGTCGATCCGCGAACCCTCGATCGATACCAGGCACCGATTCGGCGCCCATCGCCACAAGTCCCTCATCGATCGAATCCTCGCCTCGGTCGCTTCGTTCGGTCATGCCACCTCCCCTCGCACGCCGTTCGTTTCCCGGGCACCATTGCCCTCGTTGGCGAGGGCCTTGCGCAGCGCGGCAGTGGCACGATGCAGAACCACCGCCATCGTCGCACGCGAAACCCCCAGCGCCTGGGCGGCTTCCTCGTTCGACAAGTCGGCCAGGTAGCGGAGCGTCAGCGCACGCTGATAGCGCGGGGAGATGGCATCGAGGGCTCGACGAAGTTCGCCGTGATCGACCCCCGGGATCGTGCTATCGGCGCCGGCGACCTCGTCAACCCACTCCCCTTGGAGGCGCTCCGCGGTTCGTTCTTGACGAGCCTCGCGTCGGTGCTGGTCGATGAGTTCGTTGGAAGCGATCCGAAAGAGCCATGGTCCGATGCCCGGTTCTCTCCATCGGAAGCGGTGCAGATTGCGGAGTGCTTTCTCGAAGGTTGCCGCCGTGACGTCTTCGGCGACTGCCCGCGAGTTGCTGCGGCGGTAGGCGTACGCGTGGATGCGATCCACGTAGCGGCGGTACAGCACGGCAAACGCTCCGGCATCGTGACGCGCCGCTTCGACGAGCTCTCGCTCGTCGAAGCGCTCGAGGTCCGATGCCGAAACCACTCCCGTTGGTCTAGCCCGTGCGACGGGCAGGTGGAACGAGGAGTTCGAGACATCGACCGCGCTCAGGATCGGCCGCAGGCTCACGCCGCTGGCGCGCTGATCCGGGGAATCAGCCGATCCCGAGGCGCACCGGGCCGCCGAGACCAATCACCCGGCCGACGCGATTGCGAGCCACGACGCCGTAGATGATGTGATCACCGGCGGCGACATCGGTGTCGAAGATGTGGAGGCGCTCACCCGCGGCGACCGTGCCGACCAACTGGCGGGCCGAACCGTTGACGATGCGATAGAGCTGATAGCCGCGCAGGTTGTCGCGGGTCGACTCGCTCCAGCGACAAAGCACGCCTCGCTCGCCGTCGACGATGTCGACGTTGCAGGCGAGACGAAGCTGTTCGATGCGGTCATGCGGGCGGTCGTGGCCGACACGATCGGATACCCGTTCGCGTGCATCGGCGGGCCCGGCCGCCGCGACACCGGCGGTTGCGAACATCGCGACCACGAGCGTGAGAACGGCCAGAAGGCGGGTGAACGAACGGTTCGGGGTGGGGGTCGACATCGGGTAGGTCCTTTCGTTGACGTCACCGATGACAACGAAATCCACCCGCCACGGATTACACCCTGGGCCAAAGAATCCCCCCGATCCCGGGGCATCGGGCCCATGTGGTGATTCACTTGTCCCAGTAGGACCCGGGACCCTGGTCCCTAATCGTCCTGGTGTACTCACCTCCCACCCGGGGGAACCGATCAATGCCTCGTCACCCAAGAGCACTTCGGTGCTGACCACAAAGGACAAAACAATGACCACTGCACTGTACGTTCGCCTCCAGAACGCCGTCAGCGAGATGAAGGAAGAGCGTGGCGCTGCCATGGCTGAGTACGGCCTCCTCCTGGCCCTCGTTGCCCTGGCTGCCATCGGCATCCTCGTCTTCTTCGGCGGCGAAGTCATCAGCATCTTCGAAGACGCTGGTAACGACCTCGACGCCCGTGGCGGCGCTCCGGCCCCGGCGGCTCCCTGATTCATCAGTAGGCGATTTCATCGTCTGAAGCGCCGCCTGGCCTCTGGCCAGGCGGCGCTTCGCCGTTTTCGCCCGGCCACTAGCGTGCGGTGATGGCCGAGCAGCGACGTGGGGCGACGCGAGCCCAAGTCCTGGCCGGCGCCGTCGCCATCGTGGTTCTTGCCGCCCTCGTGCTTATCGTCTTCGGACGGTCGCCCGCAGGTGAGCGTGCACTCGACGGGCGCCCCGTGCCGACGCCACGCCCGCAGGCGATGGGTGCCGAGGACCAGGCCTTCGTACAAACGCTCGGTTCCGACCGCCTGAGCGCCTCTGAGGACCGGCCTACGGGTATCGACGTCGCACCTGGGCTTGCGCTCGCCCACGGCGGCCAGAACAGCCCGCTGACGGTCCTCCACCTCGAAACCGGCGAGCTCGAGCTGACCGGCATCCGTGCCGAGCCACTGGTCCAAAGCGGTGCGAACCTGGTGCTCGCATCGGCCGACCACCGGACCATCGGCTGGTTGCCGATCGACGCCCTCACCGAGATGCCACAGGGCTGGACAACCTCGCGAGCGGCCCATGCGGACCGCGACGGGGAAATCTGGCTCTTCCGTTTCGACGACGCGGAGTGGGCGCGGTTCGAGCTCGACTCGGCCCGGATCGTCGAGCGCCGACCAGCACGGGGCATGGTGATGCACTCCGTCCCGCCGTGGGAGCCGATGAGCCTTGTGCCAGGGCCCCACGTGATCGGTACGACCGACGGCATCTTCGAATGGACGGGGCAGGCCTATGACCGGGTGGCTGCCGGGCGCGTGCTCGCCTCGTCGGAATCGGCGGTGCTGATCGAACGATGCTCGAATCCGGCCGACGAGTGCGTGACGAGCTGGTTCGACCGAACGACCTGGAGACAGCTTCGGCTCCCAACGCCGACCGATCCGGCGTGGACGCATGAACTGGCGGGTGACGACCGGTGGCTGGTGAGCACGGACCCTCGACGGACCGGCACCGAGCTCGTCGAGTTGGCGACGGGCCGACGCTTGATCTTCGATGCCGCGGTTGGATCCGTCGATGTCAGCCCGGACGGCAGCTTGCTGGCTCTCGTGTACCGCGAGCAGGTCGTCCTGATGGACCTCGCCGATCCGGCCGGGGCCCAGCGTCTCGCCGGGCTCGAGCCGGTGGACCGCGGGCGCCTCCGATTCGTCGAAATGACCAGCGGATGACCTTCACAGGATGGCGATCTGGGTCAAATGGGGTAATTGGTGATGTTTTCCTCAATTTCTCCTCAACCGGGCCGATCGGCCCTGCCTACCCCAGAAGAAAAAGGACACAACAATGAGCACAGCACTGTTTGTTCGCGTACAGAACTGCATGCGTGACGCGCGAGACGATCGCGGGGCTGCCCTCGCCGAGTACGGACTCCTCGTAACCCTGGTCGCCCTGGCGGCGATCGGCATCCTGGTCGTCTTCGGCGGAGAGGTCGTCAGCCTCTTCGACGATGCCGGCGATGGTCTCGCCAACCGCGGCGCCGCTCCTCCGGCTGCTCCCTGATCGCACACTGGGCTTCGCCGCCCGCTATTTCTTCTCCAAGCGCCGCTCGGCCTTCCGGCCGGGCGGCGCTTGGCGTTTTGGCCCGGGTCCCCAAGCGACGCGCCGGTCATGGCGCCGAATCGGTGAGGTTCACCGCGGCCGACTAGGCCAAACTGCCCGGTTTCTTCGCTGAGGCCGGCCGTCCTAGTGGGAGATACACCGGATTCGGGATCGCAAAAACCTCGCTAAAGAAGCCCTTGGGCAGACCGATGAGATTTTTGTATCACTTCGGCAGCACGCTGCCACTACCCCAGAAGGACACCCACCATGACCACCGCACTGTACGTTCGCTTGCAGAACGCCATGGCCGAGATCAAGGAAGAACGGGGCGCAGCGATGGCCGAGTACGGCCTCTTGCTCGCCCTCGTTGCCTTGGCCGCCATCGGCGTGCTCGTCTTCTTCGGCGGCGAGATCATCGAGGTCTTCGATGACGCCGGTGACACCCTCGACGCCCGAGGCGAGGTACCTGCTGCGCCCTAGTCCACCGCCGGGTTGGCCCCCGGCATGAACCTCGAGGGGAAGTCGTCCGACCATTCGATCGGGCGGCTTCTCTGCGTTTTCGACTGGTCCGGCCGACCGCAGCGGTCACACCTGGCTGCGGGTCATCTCGGCGCGAATCGCGCCGATAAGCCATGACGACCTCACATGGTCGAAATGCACGATTCGAGCCCGCCTCCCTGATCGAATTCAGGGGTCCCGTGATACGGTTTCGTTCCACATCGTGGAACTGTCCGAAGGGGACGTGGCAGTTCACCGGCCGGTTCAAGAGCCTCGTAGGAGACCCTCATGAGCGACGAGAACACCATCGATGGCGACGATGAGGAGATCATCCTCGCCGACCTCAACGACGAAGATCTCACCGCACAGATGCACGACGATCTCTACGACGGTCTCGATACCGAGATCGCCGAGGGGACCAATATCCTGCTCAGCCGTGGCTGGGGCGCCGACAAGGTGCTCAACGACGCACTCGTCGAGGGCATGCGCATCGTGGGCATCGACTTTCGCGACGGCATCCTGTTCGTCCCCGAGGTCCTCCTGGCCGCCAACGCGATGAAGGCCGGCATGGCCATCCTTCGCCCACTCCTCGCCGAGACCGGCGCAAAGCCCGTGGGCAAGGTCGTCATCGGCACCGTCAAGGGCGACATCCACGACATCGGCAAGAACCTGGTGGCCATGATGATGGAAGGCGCCGGCTTCGAGGTCGTCGACCTCGGCATCAACACCGACGTCGACGAGTACCTCGAGGCCCTCGAGGAGCATCAGCCCGACATCCTCGGCATGTCCGCACTGCTGACCACGACGATGCCGTACATGAAGGTCGTCATCGACACGATGGTCGAGAAGGGCCTTCGCGACGAATACATCATCCTCGTCGGTGGCGCGCCCCTCAACGAGGAGTTCGGCGAAGCCATCGGAGCCGACGCCTACTGCCGCGATGCGGCGATCGCTGCGGAAACCGCCACGTCGCTCGTCAGCGCACGCCGTTCCGCGGCCTGATGCCATGACGCCCCGCACCCTCGTCATCGCCTGCGGGGCGTTGATCAACGAACTCCAAGCAGTCCGCGACGCGCATGCACTCATCGACCTCGACATCGAGTGCCTGCCGGCGTCGTATCACCTGCACCCGGAGAAGATCGGTCCCGGGCTGCGCAAGCGACTCGACCGCTCGGCCCATGCCTACGACCGGATCCTCATCGGGTACGGCGACTGCGGCACGGCCGGAGCGATCGACGACCTGTGCACGGAATACACACTCACCCAGCCGTATCAAGTGGAGCGGATCGCCGGCGACCACTGCTACGCATTCTTCGCCGGGCTCGACCGATTCCGCGATCTCCACGATGGCGACCCGACCGTCTTCTATCTCACCGACTTCCTGGCGCGCCATTTCGACCTGTTCGTCATGGACGGTCTCGGTATCAACGCACACCCGCAGCTGCTCGAGGCCTACTTCGGCAACTACACGCGAGTCGTCTACCTCGCCCAGACCGACAACGCCGAACTCAACGCTCGCGCCGAGGCGGCGGCCACACGACTCGGCCTGGCCTATGAGCGGATCTTCACCGGCTATGGGGACCTGAACGAATCCGTCGTGCACCTGACCCGGGGCGCGACCGACCACGACCTCGAGGAGTACGCAGTATGAGCGAGCGACGTCGACGCCGAGGGGCGGCCAATGAGATGGTCACCATCTTCTGGCGCGACATCCCGGCCCAAGTCACCGCAAGTGTGAACGGCGAAAAGGGCAGCTGGCTTCTCGAGGAGCGATTCCAGGTGGCAATCGACCGCGCCGCCGGCGTCGCAGGCCTGACCGACGCCGACGACTACGTCCTCGAATGGCGACGTGTCGCCGTGCCATTCGACGGCGAGCCCGAAGCCGGCGCCCGCGGCGAAGCCGAGCGGCTCCAAGAGCTGTACACCCGCGAGCGCGTCCGCTCCCTCGTCGATGCCGGCGGCCTCGACGCGGAATCTCTCACCGAGAACTCCTAGCCCTACCCATCACCTTCCGACCCCCAGCCCCCGCAAGGACCCACCATGACGACGACCGTGATCTCTTCCGCCACCAAAGAAGTAGCGATCGGCTTCGACCAGCCGTTCGTGATGATCGGTGAACGGATCAACCCGACCGGACGCAAGCTCCTCGCCGAGGAGATGAAGAACGGCGACTTCTCCCGGGTCGAGGCCGACGCCCTCGCCCAGGTCGCTGCCGGTGCCCACATGCTCGATGTCAACGCCGGTATCCCGCTGGCCGACGAGCCGGCGCTTCTGGCTCAGGCGATCAAGCTGGTGCAGTCGGTCACCGATGTCCCTCTCGCCATCGACTCCTCGATCATCGAGGCGCTCGAGGCTGGCATCGAGGTCTACGAAGGCAAGCCCCTGATCAACTCGGTCACGGGCGAAGACGAGGTCATGGAGCGAGTCCTTCCGCTCGTCGCCAAGTCCGGCGCCGCCGTCGTGGCGATCAGCAACGACGAGACCGGCATCAGCGAGGACCCGGACGTCCGCTTCGAGGTCGCCAAGAAGATCGTCGAGCGGGCCGCCGACCACGGCATCGGCGTCGAGGACATCGTCGTCGACCCGCTGGTGATGCCCATCGGCGCTATGGGCACCGCCGGTCAGCAGGTCTTCCGCCTGGTGCGACGTCTGCGCGACGAGCTCAAGGTCAACACCACCTGTGGCGCATCGAACGTCAGCTTCGGTCTTCCGAACCGTCACAACATCACCGGCACGTTCCTGTCGATGGCGATCGGCGCTGGCATGACCAGCGCCATCATGAACCCGCTCCATGCCGAGGTGAAGACCGCGGTCATGGCCGCAGATGTGCTCGCCGGCAACGACGTGAACTGCGCCGCCTGGATCCAGGAGTTCCGCGACCCCGAGGCCGGCGGCGGTGAAGGCGGGCGTCGCCGCTCCGGGCGCCGTCGCCGCGCCTGATTCGCACACGGACCGCCTGCACCCGTGAGCGAGAGCGCGCCCGCAGAACCGCGCGAGCACCGAGTCGTCTTCACCCCCTCTGGCCTCCAGGGGGTCGTCGAGGAAGGCACCACCGTCCTCGAGGCGGCGGTGCAGATCGGCGCGGACCTCGACACGGTCTGCGGCGGACGCGGCATCTGTGGCCGTTGCCAGGTCCGACCCTCGACTGGTGAGTTCGCCAAGTGGGCGATCACCGTCGACGACCAAGCATTGTCGCCGTGGGGCACGCTCGAGGAGAAGTACAAGGGCAAGCGCCAGATCAAGGACGGGCAACGCCTCGGTTGCTCCGCGCAGGTATGTGGCGACGTCGTCATCGACATCCCACCCGAGAGCCAGATTCACAAGCAGGTCATCCGCAAGTCGGTCGACGTCGGCGACCTGACCCTGGACCCGATCTACGAGATCAACTACGACGCGGACCGCGACGTCACCGAGGTCAGCCGCGATGGTGCCGTGACCGTCACTTGGTCCGGGTTCGTCGACGAGATCGTTGGCATCGCCGTCGACATCGGCTCGACCACGATCGCCGGCCACCTGTTCGACTTGTCGAACGGTGAAGTGCTGGCCTCGGCCGGCCGGATGAACCCGCAGATCCGCTTCGGCGAGGACCTCATGAGCCGGGTCAGCTACGTGATGATGAATCCGGGGGGCGACGTCGAACTCACCGCCGCCGTCCGCCAGGCGCTCGACGAGATGGCCGGCGAGCTTCTGGAAGAGGCCGACATCGAGGCCGCGCACGTCGTCGACGTCACCCTGGTCGGCAACCCGATCATGCACCACCTGGTGCTCGGCTTCGATCCGACGCCGCTCGGCCAGGCGCCCTTCCCGCTTGCCATCGATGGCGCCTATGCCACAACCGCGACCGAACTCGACCTCAACCTGCCGAGTGCCTCGATCTACGTCGCGCCATGCATCGCCGGCCACGTCGGCGCGGACACGGCTGCGGCGATCCTCAACGAGGGCCCGCACCGCAGCAACGCCATCCAGCTGCTGGTCGATGTCGGCACCAACGCCGAGATCGTGCTCGGCAACGACGAACGCCTCTTCGCCTGCTCCTCCCCCACCGGCCCAGCCTTCGAAGGCGCCCAGATCAGCTCGGGCCAACGAGCGACCGCCGGGGCGATCGAGCGCGTGCGCATCGACCGGGACACACTCGAAGCGTCGTTCCGGGTGATCGGCAGCGACCTCTGGTCGAATGAACTCGGCTTCAGCGAAGCGGTCGACAGCACCCGCGGTGCGTCGGGAATCACCGGTATCTGCGGCTCGGGCATCATCGAGGCGATCAGCGAAATGGTCTCGGCCGGCATCATCGATCAATCGGGCATCATCCGGGGCGACCTCGGTGCCCAGACCCCGCGCATCGTCGAGGACGGCCGCACGTTCGACTACGTGCTGCATGCCGAGGACAACCTCGGCCCCGAGATCCGCGTGACCCAGGCCGACGTGCGGGCCATTCAGTTGGCCAAGGCCGCACTCAAGGCCGGCATCGACCTCCTCCTCGAACACGCCGAGCTCGAGACGGTCGATGAGATTCGTTTGGCCGGTGCGTTCGGGGCCCACATCGACCCGGCCCACGCGATCGTCGTCGGCCTGATCCCGGACATCCCGGTCGAACACGTCCGGGCCGTCGGCAACGCCGCCGGCAGCGGTGCTGCGCGCATGCTGCTCTCCGCGGCTCAGCGCACCGAAGTCGAGGACGTCGTCGACGACGTCACCAAGATCGAGACGGCGACCGAACCACGCTTCCAAGAGCATTTCGTCACCGCGCTCGCGTTTCCTCATTCCACCGCGCCGGCCGCGAACGGCGAAGATTCGGGAACGGGGCGTCGCCGCCGGTCCCGTCGTACCAGGAGTACGTCATGAGCGATTCCACAGAAGCCAGCCCGCGCCGCCGGGGCCGAGGCGGGGGCCGCGCTGGGCGCCAGGCCGCTCGCGCCTCCTCCAATGCCGAGACGCAAGCTTGGCTCGAGCGACGCCTCCCACCGGTCGACATGCTCGACGAGGAGGGCTACGCCCAGATCGAGGAGAACGCCGAGATCATCCTCGAAGAGGTCGGCATCGCCTTCCAGGACTTTCCCGAAGCACTCGAGATCTGGAAGGACGCCGGCGCTGATGTCCAGGGCGACATGGTCCACTTCCCGCGTGGGATGTGCCGCCAGATCGTGCAGGAGAACGCACCCAAGATCTTCACCCAGCACGCCCGCAACCCGACTCGAAGCGTGCAGATCGGCGGCAATGCCACCGTCTTCGCTCCCAACTACGGCTCGCCTTTCGCCATGGACCTCGACAACGGCCGCCGCTACGCGACCCTCGAGGACTTCGAGAACATCATCAAGCTGGTCTACAACCTTCCGCACCTCCATCACTCCGGCGGCACGGTGTGCGAACCCGTCGACATCCCGGTCAACAAGCGACACCTCGACATGGTGTATTCGCACATCAAGTACTCCGACAAGCCGTACATGGGATCGGTGACGGCGGCCGAACGCGCAGAAGACTCGATCGAGCTGAGCCGCATCGCCTTCGGCGGTGATCTCCAAGACCGCACGGTGATGACCTCGCTCATCAACGCCTCGTCGCCGCTGCGATGGGACGGCACGATGCTCGGCGCGGCCACCGCCTACGCGCGAGCCAACCAGGCGGCGATCCTTTCGCCGTTCATTCTCGCCGGCGCGATGTCGCCGGTGACCGTTGCCGGCCTCGCCGCACAGTCGCTGGCCGAAGCCCTGTCCGGGATGGCCTACTACCAGCTGGTCCGGCCGGGCGCTCCGGTGATCTTCGGCACATTCGCCAGCTCGATGTCGATGGCGACCGGCGCCCCGACCTTCGGCACGCCTGAGGCGGGTCAGGCAATCCACGTCATGGCCGGGCTCGCCCGTCGAGTCGGTGTGCCCTTCCGCTCCGGCGGCCAGTTCACCGCCTCGAAGTTCCCGGATGCGCAGGCCGCCTACGAATCCGCGCACAGCATCCTGCCGACCGTCAACGCGGGCGTGAACTTCGTGCTGCACGCGGCCGGCTGGCAGGAGGGTGGCCTTGCCATCGGGTACGAGAAGCTCATCCTCGACGCGGACCAGCTCGGCGCCATGTCGGTCTATGGCCGCGGCATTGACCTGAGCGAGAACGGCCAGGCGATGGAGGCGTTCCGCACCAACGAGCACGGCCAGCACTTCCTCGGCAACGGCCACACGCTCACCAACTTCGAGACCGCGTTCTGGCGCTCCGACCTCGCCAACAACGACAGCTTCGAGCAATGGGAAGAAGAAGGCTCGCTGACCTCGGCCGAGCGGGCCAACGCCCGCTGGAAGCAGATGCTGCGCGACTACGAAGCGCCCGCACTCGACGAGGCCATCGACGCCGAACTGATCGAGTTCATCGATCGTCGCAAGTCCGAAATGCCCGACGCCAGCTACTGAATCTCTTCGCAATCGGCGCTTCGTCGCTGGCGCTCCTCGGACGCCTCTGCGGACTGGTGTCGACGCACTAACCACCGAGTCCACGCGCGATCGGCGCTTCGCTGCGCTCTGGCGCCTCTGCGGATTGGTGTCGGTGCGCTGAGCCCCGCGCCGCGCTACTGCGGGGTATGCGTGGAAGGGGTGATCGGCGAGGCGGTGTCGAGTTCGTCCATGAAACGTGCGTCGGCTCGCTGACGCGCGACATCGGCCAGACGACGCAGCAGGGCCTCGCACTCATCCATTGGCAAGGCCTTCGAGAACAACCAGCCCTGCACCAGCGGGATGCCGATCTCGCGGATCGCCCCGAGCTCCTCTTCGGTCTCGACGCCCTCGCACACCGTCGACGTACCGAGCGTGATGCCGATTTGCGATGCGGCGGCGACGAGCTTCGACTTCCGTTCGTCGCCGTCGAGTCCGGCGACAAGTGAGCGATCGATCTTGATCGTGCTGACGTTGAGGTCGCTGAGGACCGACAACGCGGAGTAGCCGGCGCCGAAGTCGTCGAGCACGAGGCGGCATCCCATCTCGCCGAGACGCTCTGCCTGGCCGCGAAGCCCGGCGCCCTGCGGGATGACTTCGGTCTCGACCAACTCGATACCCAGACGGGCCCGGTCACGGAACGGGATCGCCTCGGCAATGTCGTCAACCGCCGAAGTCAGCAGATGATGGGGCGCGAGGTTGACGTTGAGGCCGATCTCGGACAGCTCCTGGTCCTCACGCCAACGGGCCAGCCACCGGGCAGCGAACTCCAGGTTCTTCCGCCCGAGCTCACTGAGCAGGTCGGCGTCGGCCATGATCGGCAGGAACTCCGCCGGGTTCTGATAGCTGCCGTCGTGCTTCCAACGGCACAGCAATTCGACACCTTTGGGTTCAAGCGTCGTGGTGTCGAGGATCGGCTGGCCCCACCACTCGAATTCACCTTCGACGAGCGCGACAGGGATCGCCTTCTCGAGATACCGGCGCCGATCGAGCGCGGCACGCATCGTCGGGTCGAACAGACTCACCGTCTGATCGGCGCTTCGCTTGGCGTCGAACATTGCGAAGTCGGCATTGGTCAGCGCAACCGCAAGGTCGTCTTCGGATTGCAGGTTGACGATCCCCACGCTCGCGTCGATACGCATGGTTTTGCCCTCGGCGAGGAACGGCTGGTCGAATGCCGAAACGAGGCCATCGATCGCAACACGAACCTGCAAGTCATCCGCCCGGCCCGGCATCAGGGCGGCGAACTCGTCGCCGCCGAGGCGTGCAACCCAGCCGTGCACGCCGACGGTGTCGAACAGTCGGCGTGTCGACTCGATCAGAAGCTCATCGCCGACCTTGTGACCCCAGCGATCGTTCACGTCCTTGAAGCGATCGAGATCGACGAGGAGCAGTGTGTGATGGTCGGCGCTGTCCCGCGTCGACCGCCAGCGGGCCTGCAGGCCCTCGCGATTCAACGCTCCCGTCAAACCGTCAAGGCGCGACAACCGGAGGTTCTCGTCGCTGAACTCGGCAAGGTCGTTGCGAGTGTTCAGTGCGTAGATCAGGACCACGCAGAGATTGATGACCCACAGCGCGCAGAGAATCCCGTAGCCGACCTGGCCGGCCATGATGAACATTGCGGCGTACCAGAAGCCGATGCCGCTGATCATCGACACGAAGATGCGCCGATGGCGGCGATACTGCAGCCCGGTGAGTGCGATCAAGGAGCTTGCACCGATCATCGCAACGACGGCCGCTTCTGGGTAGTCGGTCGAGTTCATCGGCATGCCGAGCAGGATCGGCAGCGCCGCAACCGAGAGCATGACCGGCAGGCGCATCAGCCGATCGAATGGATGGCGAGCCATTCGGCGACCTCGCCGCGAGAACGCGGCCCAGGCGGCGAGAAGCGTGGCGAGCGCCATCGGCACGAACCACGTTGCGATGCGAGCCGTGGAAACATCGTGACGCCACATTGACCAGCCGACGATGCACGCAAGCACGGGCACCGATGTCGCGGAGTTGATGCGGATGCGCTGGGTTTTGCGAAGACGAGCGATCAGTCGTGGATCCTCGACCGGACGGGCCGATTGGCCGCCACGCTTGTGGAATGTCACGAAGTCCTACTCCTTGCGCCAAGAAGGGAAATCGGTTTCAGCTTCGACGAATCAAGCTCAGCGATACCCAGATGGGTCGTTGGGCCCGGGTCGGACGACGAGGCCGTCCTCCGGTGCGCAACGGCTGCGTTGGCTAGCGTGCAGTCATGCCCTCCCTTGCCGGTCTCGATGCGCGTCTGGGCTTGGCCGGTGGCACCCAACTGTCGACGATCGATGCGGTTCGCCGAGACGCCCGTTGGGCGGAACACGCGGGATTCGACAGCTACTGGGTGTCCTATGTGGCCGGTGTCGATCCGTTGGTCGCCCTCGCTGTGGTCGCGGCCGACACGACCGACATCGAGCTCGGCACATCGGTCGTGCCGACGGTCGGGCGGCACCCCATCGCCCTGGCGCAGCTCGCCCGGACCACCCAACAGGCGTGCCAGGGTCGCTTCACGCTCGGGATCGGCCCGTCGCACCAAGTCGTGGCTGAAGCGCTCTACGGCGAACCATGGGATCGGCCCCTCGAACGCACCCGCGAGTATCTCCATGCGCTGGTGCCGCTCTGCGAAGGTCGGGCCGCAGCCGTCGACGGCGCCCAGATCACCGCCCACCAGACCCTCGACGTCCCGTGCGAGCCGGTGCCGATCGTTTTGGCCGCTCTGGGGCCGGGCATGCTCCGACTGGCCGGCGAGCTGACCGCGGGCACGCATGTGGGACAGACCGGACCCCGCACGATCGCCTCCCACACCGCGCCGCTCCTCCAAGCCGCCGCGCACGAAGCGGGTCGAGCCGATCCGCGCATCATCGCCCTCGTCAATCTGTGCGTCACCGATGATCCCGCCGCAGTGCGAGCCGCCGCCGCACCGGGCGCGGCGAACTACGCCGCCTTGCCGTCCTACGCCGCGATGCTCGAGCGCGAAGGCATCGACGATGCGACCGAGCTGATCCTGGCCGGTTCCATCGATCAGATCCTCGACGGATTGGCCACCTATGTCGATGCCGGAGCCACCGATCTTCGGCTCGGCGTGATGGCACCCGATGAGTCGCACCGGCGCGCAACCCTCGATGCGTTGGCCGATTCGCTGGGCGGTCGACCATGACCGACGCGCCGACCCGGTTGACGTCGATCGAGCCGATCTTCCCGGTTCGCGACATCGTTACTGCCATCGAGCACTACCGGGCCTTGGGCTTCGAGGTCGATGCGTACGCCGGGGATGCCCCCTACGCCTATGCCGAGCGAGACGGCGTTCGTTTCCACTTGCAACAAGTCGGCGGACGGCCGGGACTCAAGCCCAAACGGAACATGTTCTCCGTGTACCTGTACTGCGACGATGCCGACGCGCTGCACGCCGAATGGGTGGCCAGCGGCGCCGGCGGCAAGGACCACCCGCCGAGCGATACCGACTACGGGCTCCGCGAAGGCGCGCACCTCGACGAAGACGCGAACCTGATCCGCTATGGATCGCCGTTGTCGTGACCTCGCGCCGGTGACACACCGATGACCGATCCCTTTCTACGGGCGGCGATCGACGAGGCGCTGGCCGGGCGCGCCGAGGGCGGCATCCCGATCGGCGCAGTGCTCGTCCATGACGGTGAGATCATCGGTCGAGGCCACAACCGGCGCGTGCAGATGGGTAGCGCCATCCGTCATGGCGAGACCGACGCGCTCGAACGAGCCGGGCGCCAACCGGCGTCGGTCTACCGTCGTTCGGTGATGTACACCACGCTCTCACCGTGCTCGATGTGTACCGGCGCGATCCTGCTCTACGGCATCCCGAAGGTCGTCATCGGCGAGAACCTCACGTTCATGGGCGAGGAGGCACTTCTGGCCCAACGCGGCGTCGAGGTCGAGGTTCGCAACGACGCCGAGTGCATCGAGATGATGCGCGACTTCATTGCCGCCGAGCCCACGCTCTGGAACGAGGACATCGGCGAGGAAGACTCGCACTAGTTAGTCCGGCGCTACAGCTCTCGAGGGCGGGCGATCGTGACGAGTGCGGCACATCCCGGCGAAACCTCGCACCATGGGCTGCCAAGACGGAGGTGGGCGATCGCCGCCGTCGTCATCAGCTTGTCGCTCGCCGACCGAGGAGGCTCGGTCGATGCCAACATCTCGACGAGGAGATCGAGCGACGGGTTGTGGCCACAGATCAAGAGCCGCTTCGTGGAATCCGGCTCGTCGCGAAGACGGCCCAGCCACAGCCGGAATCCGGCGTGGTAGAGATCATCATCGAACTCGACGCGATCGGGGGCAAGCCCGAAGGTGTCGGCAACATGTTGCGCCGTCGAACGCGCTCGAACCGCCGACGAGGACAGCACGCGATCGGGGGCCAGGTGCTGATCGAGCAACCAGCGCGCCATCGTCGCTCGGTTCCGTTCGCCGCGCGGTGCCAACGGCCGCTGGAAGTCGGGTTCGCCGGTGTCCCACGCCGACTTCGCGTGCCGCATGACGAGAAGCTCACGCGCCACCGGCGAGCTCATCGGCGCAGTGGCCTCACGTCCACAACTCCTCGAAGTTCGAGCGGAAGAACCGATCGCGCACCTCGGCATCGAGTCCCGCAACCTCGGCATCGAATCGCCGCAGCGGATTTCGGCCGCCCTCGACATGGGGGAAGTCCGAGGAGAACATGCAGAGCTCGGCGCCGGCCTGCTCGATGATCCAGCCGGTCGGCTCGGTGGGATACGGCGTGACCTTCACCTGCCGGCGCACATAGTCCGAAGGCGTGAGCGTCAACTTCTTGAGACGTTCCTCGTGTCGCTCGAAGGCGGCGAAGGCCGCGTCGAGCTGGCGCATGAACCCGGGCAACCAGACGGCGCCGAGTTCGATCACCCCGACCTTGAGGCCGGGGAACCGCTCGAGCACACCATCGAAGATCAACATCGACAACGCCTGGACCGGTGGTGCGGCGATGGCCATGTAGCTCACGGAGCGGAAGTTCTCGCCGCCGCCATGGAAGTCGGGTTCAGGTGGCAGCCCATTGTTGCGGTGCTGGGGTGGCATGACGAGCTCGGGTGTGGCGACATGCATCGTGACCGGGATGTGCGCTTCCTCGGCCATCGCCCACACCGGGTCGAAGCCCACATGGCTGGGCGCATGATCTCGCGGACATCGGTTCGGAATCAGCAGGGACTTTGCCCCGGCCTCGATCGCTTCGGCTGCGGCCGCACGAGCCCCATCGAACGTCTGAAGCGGGACGTACGCCACTGCAAGCAACCGAGGGTCGATCGCGCAGAAGTCGATGTGGGCACGGTTCGCCGCCGAAGCCATGGCATAGGTCAGGGCGGGATCCTCGCCGTACTCGAGCTCCTCGAGCATGGTGTTGTAGACCGTCGGAAACACCAGCTGGCTGGCAAAGCCCATGTGATCGAGGGCGAGCACGCGATCCTCCGCGATGAACGAGCCGGTCGCTCGCCAGTTCTTGCGCAGCATGACCTCGGCCTCGTCGTCGGCCCGGTAGTCGGGGTCGGCGTGGAGCTGCCTCGAGTGCTCAATTTCGTCCAACGTCGCCTGTACGTTGCCGATGTCGAAGTGCGACAGCGCGTAGTCGAGCAGCTCGGGTGATGCGTACTCCTCGATCCACTCGGGTGTTTCCATCACGTGGGCATCGGCGTCGTGGATGACTCGATCTTCGACATAGGGCATGAGACCAATGTGCCAGATCGCCCGATCCGCGGCGAAGCCCGGTGTCGGGAGCAGTTCTCCGACCCGGACGATCTCCCCTACGGTGGGCCCGCAAACATCAGTGGGGGTGTACCGCAATGGCCTATGCACAAGGGCGTGTGTTTCTCGACGCCGACAGCCACATCATGGAGCTGCCCGACTTCCTGAGCTCCAACGCCGACGCCGCGTTTCGCGACCGAGTCCCGCGTGTGGACATCGAGATGGGAACGAAGTCGTCCTTTGGCATGGAGGAAGCCGAGCGACTCCGGGCCCATCCAGCCGACAAGGTCGCCGAGATGGTCGCGCTCGGAGACGAGTTGATTTCCGGGCCCAAGGGCTACTTCGCGCTCGGCGCCTTCAACGGCACCGAACGGGTGCAGGCGCTCGATCAGCTCGGCTTCGACCGCCAGTTGGTCTTCACGACCTTCAGCGCGCCGATGGCGTTCGGCGCCAAGGACATCGACGTCCGCTACGCCGCGGCTGCCGCGCACAACCGCGGCGTCGCCGAATTCTGTGATGCCGATCCACGCCTGATGGGCGTGGCCGCGCTTCCTCTTGACGATCCGGCACGGGCAATGGCCGAGATCGATCACATCCTCAGCCTCGGTCTGGCGACGGTGTGGGTTCCGCATCGCCCGGCCGGGGGGCGCTCCCCTGGTCACGACGACCTCGACCAGGTGTGGGCCAAGCTGGCCGAGGCCGGCCTTCCGTTCGTCCTTCACGTCGGCGGTCAGCCACTGCAGATCCCTACGGACTGGATGAACACCGGCCGCGGCGTGCCGAGCGACTGGCAGGGCGGCGGCGAAAACGTCCGATCGAAGGACATGGTTGCGCTCCACCACGCAGCCGAGATGTTCATCGGTGCGATGGTCCTCGACGGCGTTTTCGAGCGGCATCCGACGCTGCGCGGCGCCGTTGTCGAGCTCGGAGCAGGCTGGGTGCCCTCGTTCCTGAAGCGACTCGACTGGAGCGCAGAGATCTGGCGGCGAAGCGAGCCGGATCTCCAGAAACTCGAACGAACCCCGACCGAGCAGGTCACCGCGCAGATGGCGTTCACACCGTACGTGTACGAGGACATCGGTGACCTCATCCGGATCTCGAACGACGAGCTGTATCTGTTCTCCAGTGACTATCCACATCACGAAGGCGGCCGTAATCCACTCGGTCGCTTCGAGCGGTCACTCGACGGCCACACCGCGATCAGCCTCGACCGCTTCTACGCGGACAATTTCACGCGGGTCTTCGGATGAGCGGGTTCGATCGGGACGCCTTCATCGCCGAGCTGCGGAGCGCCGCAACCGCCGACGATGCGCCCGCTCGCATCAAGGCCCTCGTCGCGGAGGCCGTCGCAGATCCCGCAGCGGTCCACACGGCGATGGAGGACCTGGTCGACGACGACGTGATCCTGTTCGAAGACGACACGGTGTCGATCTGGCGCTGCCGGTTCCCCGTCGGCACATCGGTGCCGCCCCACGACCATCGGATGCGAGCGACGATCGGCCTCTACGCCGGAGCCGAGCGCAATTCGTTCTTCGAACGCGACGACCACGGAGCTGCCGTGCTTGCCGAGTCGGTGGTGCTCACGCCTGGCGAGGTCCTGCAGATCGACGGCGATGTGATCCATGCGGTGACCACCGAGGGTTCCGAGCCATGTTGTGGAATCCACGTGTATCTCGGCAAGCTCACGACGGTTGAGCGCTCGTTGTTCGACCCCGAGAACGGCGAGGCCATGGCATACAGCGACGCCAACTACGAACGCCTGACCCAGGCTTGAGAGCGGTGCCGGTCGCTCAGCCGGCACGACGCCCAGTCAGCGCAAGACGAGTTGCGTCTGCACCGTCTTGGAGATCAGCCGGTCGCCGTGGCGCACCTCGGTGTCGACGACGATCGTCTGACCCCCGGCGTGGACGAGAGTCGAACGAGCGGTGACCGTTCCCTCGGTCACCGCGCCGATCATGTTGGTCTTGCCCTCGATCGTCGTCGTGCCCGTCGCGCCGTCCGGCAGGTTGGCGAAGGCCAACGCGGCGCCACACGAGTCGGCCAAGGCCATCAACGCGCCTCCGTGGAGAACGCCGCCGGCCGTACACGCCTCGGCCGTCCAGTCCATTTCCATGACGACTTCATTGGGTCCGTTCGCCACCCCGCGGATCCCAAGGGTCGCGGTGAATGGCATAACGGCGTGGAGGAACTCGGTGAGTGCGGGATCGCTCATGGACCGAACCTAGATGAGCCAGACCGCGGTGTCGGCCGGGAGTTCGTCGCCGAGATGCTCGGTGGCGCTGGTCAGCGCGACGCGACCGGGCGGCATCGGGACCGCACGCGACCCCATGTTCGCCACGACCTGGACGACGCCCCGTTCGTACGCGAGCAGTCCCGGACCGAAATCGAGAAAGCGCAGCGGCGGATCCTCGGCGAGCAGGTGCTTTCGAGCGGCAATCGTCCGGCGATACAGGTTGAGCATCGAGTCCGGATCGGTGTGTTGGGCGTCGGCCGCACGTTCGCCATAGATCTCCGGTTGCGGAAGCCACGGTTCGTTCGCCCCAAACCCGTAGGCCTGGGCGTCGGTCGCCCACGGCAGCGGCACTCGGCAGCCGTCGCGTCCCTTCTCGGTGTTACCGGAACGCACCCATGTCGGATCGTCGAGGACATCGAGCGGGAGATCCCATACATCGGGAAGGCCGAGTTCTTCACCTTGGTAGATGTAGGTCGAACCCGGAAGCGACATCGTGATCAGCGCCGCCGCCCTCGCTCGGCGGTCACCCAGACTCTGGTCGAGCAGATCGTGTGGCCCGGCCATGGGCCAACGCCTCCAGTCGACGTCGTTGGGAAGGCCGTAGCGCGTTGCGTGACGCATGACGTCATGGTTCGACAGCACCCACGTAGAGCCCGCCTCGATGGCGGTCGCCTCGTCGAGCGCCGCACCGATCACCGATCGAAACGTCTCCGCACTCCAGGGGGTCTCGAGAAGGTCGAAATTGAACGACTGGTGGTATTCGTCGGCGCGCAGATACAGCGGCAGGCGCTCGGCGTGCACCCACGCCTCGGCAACCATCATGCGGTCCTCGTAGCCGTCGAGAATCGCACGCCATCGCCGGTTGATCTCGTGAATGCCGTCGCGATCCCAGTACGGATGTGCAACCGCAGGGTCGACGTGCTGCATCGACCACGGAAGCGGGAGCGGATCGGCGTCGGGCAGGTCGGGGTGCTTCACCATGCCGTGTGCGACGTCGATTCGGAAGCCATCGATCCCACGGTCCAGCCAGAACCGCATGATGTCGTCGAATTCGGCGCGCACCTCGTCGTTGTCCCAGTTGAGGTCGGGTTGCGTCGTGTCGAACAGGTGGAGGTACCACTCCCCGTCCGGCACACGCTGCCAGGCACTTCCGCCGAACATGGCGATCCAGTTGTTCGGCGGTTCGGATCCGTCGCCGCGCCCGGGTCGGAAGATGTACCGATCGCGCGCAGTCGAACCCGGCTCAGATGCAAGCGCCTCTTGGAACCAGACATGCTGATCCGAGGTGTGGTTCGGCACGAGGTCGGCGATCACCCGAATGCCGAGTGTGTGGCAGTCCTCGATCAAGCCCTCGGCGTCTTCGAGGCTGCCGTAGCTGGGCTCGATGGCCCGGTAGTCGGCGACGTCGTAGCCGCCGTCCTCGAGCGGCGACGCGTACCACGGGTTCAGCCAGATGGCATCGACGCCGAGGTCGGCGACGTGGTGCAACCTCGAGCGCAGCCCGGCGATGTCACCTTGCCCATCACCGTTTCCGTCCGCGAACGAGCGCAGGTAGACCTGATAGACGACTGCGGTGTCCCACCAGTTGGCCATACCTCAGTGTGGTCGATTGCACAGCGGACGCGACGCCACGAGTCGACGAGTCAAATGCCGAGCAGTTCTGCCGATCGATCGGCGCGACGCTCCACGCTCACCTTGTACTCATCGAGGTCCAGCTCTTCGTCCTGGGAACCCTGCTGGCCGTTCAGATACCGGGCATAGACGCCTTCGGCGATGCACGCGAGCCGCCACGCGGCGAAGCCGCGGTAGTAGTCGACCAGGTCGAGCGACACGCCCATCTCCTCGGCATAGAGCCCGGCCATCTCCTGCTGACTGAGGAACCCGGGTAGTCCGGTCGTCTCGACGTCGCCCTGCGCGTCCTCGCCCTCGGGGTCGAACCAGTAGCCGAGCAGGCCGGCGAGGTCAGCCATCGGATCACCCAGGGTGCACAACTCCCAGTCGAGGACGCCGGCGACCGGCCCGGTTGGATCCATCATGCAGTTCGACAGCCGGTAGTCGCCGTGGGCGATGGTGGTCTGGGCGTTCGGCGGCAGGTTGGCCCGCAAGTGATCGGCGACTCGCTCGATGACCGGCAGTTCACGCGTCTTCGACTGATCCCACTGGCCGGACCAGCGCTTGATCTGGCGCTCGATATAGCCGCTTCGCTTGGCGAGATTGCCGAGACCGACCTCGTCGATATCGACCCGATGGAGCGCGACGAGGGTGTCGATCAGCTCGTGCGACATGCGGGTCCGAGCCGCCTCCTCGATCGTCGCACCGATCTCTGCATCGCGCACGATCACCCCGTCGAGGAAGTGCATCACGTAGAAGTCGCGGTCATTGACCGCCTCGTCCTGGCACAGACCGACGAGCTCGGGTACCGGTACGGGGCTGTCCTGAAGCGCATACATCAGGCGGTGCTCGCGGGCGACGTCGTGTGCGCTCGGCAGCAACGGGCCCATCGGCGGTCGCCGGAGCACGAACCGACGCTCGGCCTGATCGGTGACCGTGAAGGTCATGTTCGAGCGCCCGCCGGCGATCAGCCCGAACTCAAGCGGAGGTTCGATGTCGACGTGGTCGTGGAACCAGTTCGTCACGTTGACGACGTGGATGCCCTCGGGCTCGGCGGGTTCGATGGCCATGCGGCCAGTCTGGTTCGTGCCGGCTGATCGACGCGAACCCAGGTCGCGCCAAGCGAGGAATCAGTACCGGACGAACCGGTTGCGACCCTCGTGCTTGGCGCGGTACGCGGCCCGGTCGGCCTTGCGGAGCACGGCGCTCGCGTCGTCGCCAGGCTCGAAGCAGGCGATGCCGATCGAGCACGAACGGGTAATGCACTCGCCGCCGATCGAATAGTGCTGCCCGACCGATTCGAGCATGCGAGCCGCAATCTCGCTGGCCCGATCGGTACACGATTCAGGCAGGAAGACGACAAACTCGTCGCCGCCCAGGCGGGCGACCGTGTCACCATCGCGCACCGCATGCTTCATCCGCTGCGCAACGCAGCGAAGAAACTCGTCGCCGGCCGCGTGGCCCATCGAGTCGTTCACCGACTTGAAGTCGTCCATGTCGAGCAGCAGGAGAGAGAACGGCTGGGCTCGCTGCGTGGCCTCCTCGAGCACCTCGTTGAGCGCGGTCCGATTGGCCACGCCGGTCAGCTCGTCGGTCTTGGCCTGTCGGCGCAGCTCCTCGTGGAGCTTCGCCATCTCGGCTTCTTGCTCCATCACCCCGCTGATGTCTCGTTCGACCGTGAAGTAGCGATCGCTCGCCTCGTCATACACCGTTCGCACATCGAGCATGAGCGGGCTGCCATCGGAACGCTTCGCCATGACGCGACCGTCGGCTCGGCCGTCGTTGGCGCCGAGCTGCTCGAGGATCCGGGCGAACCCAGTGTCGTCGTCGTGGATGAAGTCTGCGAGTTGGCGGCCCACGAAGTTCTGGTCGCCGTGGTAGCGAGCCGCGGCGGCGTTTGCGTAGGTCACGATGCCGTAGCTGTCGCACACGACGAAGATGTCCTCGCTCAGGTCGGCCAGCTTGAGCAGATCGGCCAGCTGCGAATGCGAGTGCGCAAGCGCCTCCATCTCGCGGCCGACCAGCAGGAATCGGCTCTTGCCTTCGTCCTCGATGATGCGGGCGGCAAAGTTGTAGTTGCGCCATTCACCCCACGCGCTTCGCACCCGTCGATCGAACCGAACGGTGTGTCCCTCGAGCGCACGGCTGATCAAGGTCTCGTTGAGCGCGGTCGCCGTCTGATCGCCGAAGTCTGAGAGTGGACGGCCGATGATGTCTGAGGGGCTCCACCCCATCTCACGAGCCGCATGCTCGTTGACGTCGATGACCTCCATCGTCGGGCCGTCGACCAGCAAAACGAGGTCGGGAAAGCTGTTGAGTTCCCGCACATAGTCCGCGGGTGCCTTCACGACGGTCACGTCACCCTCATCGGCCAAATGTCCCAAGAATTGAAGACCTCTCCCACGCACCCAAGGGTTTGCCCAGCGTTCGCCGGGACTTCCGGCCCGGGACGATCGGCTCAGCCCTCCCCTTTGGGAGTCAGTTGGTTCGGTCGTAACTCAGTTCTTGGTCGGCGTCTTCGGCCAGCGCTTCGGCCTGGGCTTGCGTGACGGTTTCGAATCGGGCGAGGGCCGCAGCGTCGAAGTCAGCGACGGGTCGCTCGATTGGGATGAGGTTGCCCGTCGTGTTGCTTCCGCGCACGGTCATGGCGAAGTCCTGGCGTCCGACAACCTGCCTGATGGCGGGTGTGACGTAGCGCAGCACCAGTGCCACTCGTCGGGCATCGGTGACATTCGGGCCGGAGCCGTGTGCCATCAAGCCGTGGTGGAGCGAGACCTCGCCGGGTGCGAGTTCGACGCACACCTCGTCGTCGGCCCAGTACGTGGCGGAGACCCGTTGGCCGCGGCTGAGGAGGTTGTCCTCCCCGAAGGTGTCCTCATGCGACACCTGCCCGGCGCGGTGGCTTCCTCGAACGAAACGCATCGCGCCCGTCGACTCGAGCACATCGGACAAGGCCAGCCAGACGGTCACCAGGTTGTCGCTGTCATCGAGGCCCCAGTACGTCATGTCCTGGTGCATGGTCAGCATCTTCTCGGTGCGGGGCTCCTTGATGATGAGCTCGGTCATCCAGCAGAGGAGGTCGGGGCCGAGGATGGGTTCGACGAGGTCCAGGATCGCAGGGTGATGCGCGAGTTCGGCAGCCGCCGTACTCACGAGGTTGAAGTTGGCCCGGGCGTAGTTGACGAACGGCTCGGGGAGATCGCCGGCATTCGCCATGGCCTCGGTCGCCTCGATCCGGTCGCGCCAGACACGGGCCTCATCGGCATCGAACACGCGAACGGGGAACAGGAAGCCGTCGTGCCAGTAGCGGTCAACCTCCTCGGCGGTCAGGCCACCCGTCGTCGCGGTCATGACTGCGGACTCACCCAGCGATGCCATCGACGCGTCGGTCGGTGCGCACGGCGACGCGATGCATGACTCGACGGTGAGGCAGATAGTCGGCGACCGCGTAGTGCTGGGTGCCACGGTTGTCCCAGATCGCGATCGTGTTCGGCTCCCACTTGAGGCGGACGTGGAAGTCAGGCCGGTTGATCAAGTCAAACAGCATCGTCAACAACCGGGCACTCTCGGGGGCCGACAGGCCGATGATGAAGCGCGTGAACGACTCGCTCACGTTCAGGTACGGACGGTCGGTGACGGGATGCGTGGCGATCACCGGATGCACGGCTTGACCAGCCCGCTGCATCGCATCCTCGAGGGCATCGGTACCGCCGGCGAGGTAGGCCTCGGTTCGGAATGCGCCCATGTCGTGGAACGCGTGGAGTTCGGCCAGCTCGGACCGCAAGTCGTCGGAGAGCGCATCGTGCACCGCATACATGCCGGCCCACAGCGTGTCGCCCCCGACCGCCGGAACCTGGATGGCCTTGAGGATCGATGCGAACGGCGGCTGCGGACGGTAGGTCATGTCCGAGTGCCACTCCGCGGCATCGGGCTTGCGGTCCCCGCCCCATTCGAGGACGACCACATCATTGCTGTCGGGGTGCGTGACGTAACTGTGATGGCGGGCGCCGAGCTCGCCGAGGAAGCCACCAAGCGTCGTCATCTCGACGGGGCCGAGATCGGCGTCGCGGATGAATACGACCTGGTGCTCCATGAGCTCCTTGTACAACGCGTCGGCGATGGCTTCGTCGCGAAGCGCGTCGGCGGTGAGGCCGTGGAGCTCGGCTCCGATCGCCGGGGTCAGCCGGGTCGCGTGCAGCATCGGCGCAGCCTAGAACCGAGGCTTCGAGCGCATCGCCGAGATGAACGAACGTCATCGGCGCGACGAAGTGGCGTCGACCGGCATGACATTCCTGTCATGCAAAACGACATCAAACCTGGCACCGATGTCACTTTGCTGGGATCGACCAGTGGGCGGCGGGGGCGAGTTCCTCCGCGAGGTCATGGATGGCGTCGGCGACCGTCGCCAGCAGTCGGGTGACGGCGCGCCCCTCGGGCACGGCGCTGGACAAAAGCCGCTCGATCGGCGGGTCGACGATGACCTGGGCGTCGAGCTGGCCTCGGCCGACGAAGCGCTGCACACCAGCGAAGCTCATGATCGAGTGGGCACGACCCGAACTCACGAGTTCGACAAGTGCGTCTTCGGCATCGACTTCGAGCACAACCGAGGGCCGCAGTTGACGTTGCGCGAACGCCGCGTCGATCCGGTTTCGCAGGCCGGGCTGGATCGCAGGGAGCACCAGCGGCACGCCGGCAAGATCGGAGAGGCGCACTTGCGTCTTGCGGCGGCCAACCGCATGGCCGGCCGCGCTCACCAGGTGGAGCTGCTCGATCGCAAGTGGCGTGCCACTCACCCCCGGGTTTCTGTGGGCGTCGGAGATCACGCCGACGTCCGCGTCGCCCGATGCCAAAGCCAGCGGAACGTTGCTCGGATGTGACGCCATGACCCGCAACTCGACGTCGGGATGCAACCGAGCGAATCGGTCGATCAGCGGGATGAAGAGGGTGTGACCGATCGTGTCGGGCATTGCCACACAGACCTTGCCGACGAGGCGCCCCTCGAGCGAGCGGATCTGATCGGTCACCTCGTCGAACCGGCGCAGCATCTCGGCGGCGCCTTCGACGAACAGCTCGCCGGCCCTCGTCGGTTCCGCGCCGTTGACATCGCGCTCGAACAACGGTGTCCCGACGATCGCCTCGACTCGAGACACCAACCGGCTCACCGTCGGTTGGGAGACGGCCAGCTCGACGGCCGCATGGGAGATGTTGCGCCGCTCGGCGACCTCAACGACCGCTTCGAGCTGGCGTCTCGTGAAATCCATGCGGAGTTCATCCATACGAACTTTGTATAGCAGCCATGACTCGTATGTCCTTCGTGCGACGTGGGTCGGAAGCGTTGCTAGCCTGACCGGCGATGACAAAGACGCTTCCGAGCAGGGCTCAAGTCGTCGTCGTTGGGGGAGGCATCGTCGGGTGCTCAATCGCGTACCACCTCACCCGGCGCGGCGTGACCGATGTGCTGGTCCTCGAACAGAACCAGCTCACCGCCGGCACGACCTGGCACGCGGCCGGCCTGGTCAGCCAACTGAAGTCCACCCATAGCTTGACCAAGCTGGCGACCTACACCAAGGAACTCTTCGACGGCCTCGAAGCCGAGACCGGCCAAGCGACCGGCGCCCGCACGCCGGGTTCGATCTCGGTCGCCTCGGATCACGAGCGCTGGGAGGAACTCCTGCGTGGCGTCTCGATGGCCAGCACCTGCGGCGTCGAGATCCACCAGATCGACTTCGACGAAGCCGTTGAACGCGCACCCCTGTTACGCACCGACGATCTCGTCGGCGCGCTGTGGATCCCCCACGACGGGATCGCCTCGCCGGTCGACACCACGATGGCGCTGGCCAAGGGTGCTCGCCAGCAGGGCGCGACGGTCATCGAGGGCATCGCCGTCACCGACGTCACGATCGACGACGGACGCATCACCGGCGTCGACACCGAACAGGGCCGCGTCGAGGCCGAGACCGTCGTGCTGGCCTGCGGCATGTGGACGCGCCAGCTCGCCGCCCGATCAGGCATCAATGTGCCGCTCCAAGCCTGCGAGCACTTCTACATCGTGACCGAGCCGATCGAGGAAGTCCCTCGAAACATGCCCACGGTCCGCGACCCCACCAACTACACCTACTTCAAGGAGGAGACCGGCAAGATCATGGCCGGCTTCTTCGAGCCACGGGGCAAGATCTGGAACCTCGACCACATCCCGCGCGACTTCAGCTTCGGCACCCTGCCCGAGGACTGGGAGCACGTCGGCCCCATCTTCGAGCGGGCGATCCACCGTATGCCCAAGCTCGGCGAGGTCGGCCTCCAGCTGTTCTTCAACGGCCCCGAGGCGTTCACGCCCGACGGCGTGTACTACCTCGGTGAGACCCCCGAAATCGACAACTGCTTCGTGGCCGCCGGCTTCAACAGCGTCGGCATCCAGAGCGCAGGCGGTGTCGGCTGGGCCCTCGCCGATTGGATCGTCGACGGTATGCCACCGATGGATCTGAACTCGGTCGACATTCGCCGGGCGATGCCGTTCCAGGCCGAGCCCGCTTACCTGGACGCTCGCATCTCCGAAAGCCTCGGCTTGCTCTATGCGATGCACTGGCCGTTCCGCCAGTACGAGAGCGCGCGCAACGTCCGCCACTCGCCGATCCACGATCGCATCGCCGCCCACGGCGCGGTGTTCGGTGAGACGGCGGGCTGGGAGCGCCCGAACTGGTTCGCCGGCCCCGACGACACGCCCGAGTACCAGTACTCGTGGGGCAAGCAGAACTGGTTCGAGGCCAGCGGCCGTGAGTGCCATGCAGTTCGCAATGCGGTCGGGTTGTTCGACCAGACCTCGTTTGCCAAGTTCCGTGTCGAGGGCCCCGAGGCGCTGGCCGTCCTCAACTTCGTGAGCGCCAACGAGATCGATGTGCCGATCGGCAAGTCGGTCTACACGCAGTGGCTCAACGACCGGGGCGGCATCGAGGCCGACCTGACCGTCACCCGCCTCGGCGATGACCGGTTCTTTGTCGTCACTGCGGCCGCTGCGGCCACCCGCGACTGGGCCTGGCTCCGGCGCGCCTGCAAGGGCCGGGATGTCGATATCACCGACGTCACCGACGACTACGTGATGCTCGGGCTGATGGGCCCGAACTCGCGCTCGGTGCTAGCCGAGGTGACCGACGCCGACCTGTCCAACGAAGCCTTCCCCTTCGGCACGGGTCAGTTCTTCAACGTGGCCGGCGTGGACATCTTCGGTATGCGCATGACCTATGTCGGCGAGCTCGGCTGGGAGCTGTACATCGACGCCGCCGACGGCGCGACGGTGTTCGACGCGCTGGTGGCAGCCGGCGACCCCCACGGCCTGAAACTGACCGGCTACCACGCCATGAACACGCTCCGCCTCGAAGCCGGCTACCGGCACTGGGGCCACGACATCTCCGACGAGGACACGCCCCTCGAAGCCGGTCTCGGCTTCGCCGTCGCCTGGGACAAGCCAGGCGGCTTCCGCGGCAAGGAAGCCCTCGAGGCTCAGCGTGGCCAGCCCCGCACCAAGCGCCTGATCCAGTTCCGGCTCGAGCACCCGGACTGGCTCGTGTATCACGACGAGCCGATCTACCGGAACGGCGAGTACGTCGGCCGCACGACCGGCGGCATGTGGAGCTACGTCGAAGATCGAGCGCTGGCGATGGCGTACCTCAGCGCCGACGACGGTGTGACCCAGGAGTGGCTCGACGGCGGCGAGTTCGAGATCGAGGTCGCAACCGAGCGCGTCGCAGCGACCCCATCCATCCGTTCCTTCTACGACCCGCGCAATCAGCGCGTTCGACTCTGACCCTCACCAATCTCGGAGCCAACCCGGAGAGTTCCCATGCGTGAAGAAGCCCAAGCAGTAATCATCGGGGGCGGCGCCATGGGCGCCGGCCTCCTCTACTTCCTGGCCCACGAGGGCTGGACCGACACGGTCCTCATCGAGAAGGGCGAGCTGTCGTCGGGTTCGACGTGGCACGCGGCCGGGTTGATCCCCCACTTCATCGGCAGCCTCAACATGGCCAAGTGCCACGCGGTCGCGCCCGAGCTGTACGACCGCATCGAGGACGAGACCGGCCTGTTCGGCGGCTGGCACAACACCGGCGCCATCCGGCTTGCCATCACCGACGACCAGGTCGACTGGTTCCGCTACGTGCAGGGGATGCTCGACATCGTCGGCGTGCGCAGCGAGCTGATCCCGCCCGAGCGCATCCTCGACTTCTGGCCGTTCATGGACGTCAGCGACGTCAAACTCGGCTTCCACACACCCGACGACGGCTGGAGCGACCCGTCGAGTGCCACCGCCGCCATGGTCAAGGGCGCTCGCCAGCTCGGCGCCGAAGTTGCCCGCCACACCCTCGTCACCGCGACGAATCGTCGCCCCGATGGGCGGTGGGAAGTCGTGACCGACAAGGGCACCGTCATCGCCGACCACGTCGTCAACGCCGCCGGTTGCTACGCGCCGCAGGTCGGGGCGATGGCCGGCGTCGAGGTACCGATCGTCTCGGTGATCCACCAGTACCTGATCACCGAGCCGATGAAGGAGCTCGAGGACCTCGGCTTCGATCCGCCGATCATTCGTGACCCGCGCGTGTCGTCGTACTACCGACGCGAGATCGACGGCCTGCTCGTCGGCCCCTACGAGACACAAAATGCGGTGTCGTACGGCATCGACGGGATCGAGTGGGACAAGCACTTCTATCTCACCCCGCCCGACCTCGATCAGATCATGCCGCACCTGGTCGACGCCGGTGAGCGGATTCCGCCATTCCAGAACTACGGCATCAAGAAGGTCGTGTCCGGCCCGATCACCCACACACCCGACTCCGGTTATCTGATGGGACCGGCACCCGGCTTCGACAACTACTGGATGTGTGCGGGTGCGTCGATCGGCGTGACCCAAGGACCCGGCGCCGGCAAGTACCTGGCCCAGTGGATGGTCCACGGCCAGACCGAGGTCAACGTCGCCGAGATGGATCCCCGGCGCTTCGGCGACCACTGCGGACCGAAGGGTCGCTACGCCTACGACAAGGCGATCGACGAGTACCACGAGATGTACCAGACCCGCCTGCCGGGCGAGCAGCGCTTCGCTGGGCGACCTCAGAAGACCGACCCGATCTATGACCGACTCGACGCCCGCAACGCGCAGTGGCAAGAGGTCTTCGGCTGGGAACGTCCGCAGTACTTCTCCCCCGCCGGCACGCCCGAGGCTCACTCGTTCCGCCGCTCCAATGCGTTCGACGTCGTCGGCGAGGAGTGCCGCGGCACGCGTGAGCGGGCAGGGATCGCGGATCTCACCGCATTCTCCAAGTTCGAAGTGACGGGCGCCGACGCCGAGGCGTTCCTCGATCGCCTGACCGCCAACAAGATGCCGGTCAAGGACGGCGGTACGCGCCTCACGCACCTGCTGACCTCGCTCGGCGGGATCGAGGCCGAGATGACGATCACTCGCCTGGCCGCCGATCGCTTCTATCTGAACTCCGGCATCACGATGCAGTTCCACGATCGCGATTGGCTCGTGCACCACATCGAGGCCGGCGAAGACGTCACGGTCACCGACCTGACCGAGGACATGGGCATCCTGGCCGTCGCCGGCCCCAGATCACGCGACATCCTCTCGGGACTCACCGACGCGGACCTGACCAACGAGTCGTTCCGCTGGCTGACCGGGCAGGAGATCACCGTGGCCGGCGTGCCCTGCATCGCGCTTCGGGTCAGCTACATCGGCGAGCTCGGCTGGGAGCTACATCACCCGATCGATCGCATGGCTGTGCTCTACGACGCGCTGGTCGAAGCCGGCGAGCCTCATGGCATGGTCCACTACGGCGCCTACGCCATGAACGCGATGCGCATCGAGAAGGGGTACAAGGCGATGGGCAGCGAGCTCACGACCGAGATCACCCCGGTCGAAGCCGACCTCGGCCGCTTCGTCGACTACTCGACCGACTTCCTCGGCAAGGCGGCAACCGAGGAACGACTGGCGATGGGCGACGACATCGAGATGATCCTCGTGTACTGCGAGGTCGATGCCGACGACAACGACTGTCGCGGCAATGAGCCGATCTATGCGGGTGACGAACGGATAGGCCTCACGACCTCGGGCACCTGGGGCCACACGGTGGGCAAATCGCTTGCGTTTGCCTATGTGACACCACCGTTCAAGGAGCCCGGGTCGACGTTCGAGATCCAACTGATGGGCGAACGGCGCGGCGCGACGGTCCTGGGCGACGCCGCCTGGGATCCGACCAACGAGCGGGCGAGGAGCTGACGATGGCACGTCGAAGTGGAGGCCGCGCGGCACGGGTCGCGATGCGGGCTGCACCTCTGGCCGAGGACGCCCGCGCCGTATGGCCCGGCATGTCCGGCGGCAAGTACGCGCCGCTCAGCGAGCGCGAGTGCGAGACGGTCTTCGATTCCGCCCTCGAGATCCTCGAAACGATCGGTATGGGGCAGGCCACGCCCGAGTTCATCGAGCTGGTGACCGCGGCCGGCGGTCGGATGGACGAACACGAACGCCTGCTCTTCCCCCGCGACGTCGTGAAGGCGGCCATCGATGTCGCTGCCAAGGAGTTCCGCCTGGTCGGATT
Source organism: Actinomycetota bacterium (assembly GCA_039028435.1). Classification (GTDB taxonomy): domain Bacteria; phylum Actinomycetota; class Acidimicrobiia; order Acidimicrobiales; family UBA10347; genus UBA10347. The sequence continues at coordinate 579,610 of JBCCIC010000001.1, forward strand.
TGGCGGCGACAACGGCATCGAGATCGGCGGCGACCGGGTCCACTTCGCCACCGGTGGCGCGGCAGTGATGGTGCCAGCCGACGAGCCGGGACGCTTCCGCCCCAGCACGTTGCGCGACCTCTACGACTTCGCTCGACTCGCCGACACGCTCGACAACATCCACATGTATGTCCGCCAGGTGGTTCCTCGCGAGATCGAGAACTCGCGTGACGTCGACGTCAACTCGGCGTTCGTGACCATGCTCGGAACGTCGAAGCCGATCGGCACCTCGATGTTCGAGCCCGACCACGTGCACGAGGTCGCCGCCATGTTCGACATGGCGCTCGGCGGCGAGGGCGAGTTCCGCAAGCGCCCGTTCTGCAAGGCGAACAACACCTTCGTGGTGCCGCCGCTGCGCTTCGCCGTCGACTCGGCACTGTGCATGGCCGAGCAGGTGCGGGTCGGCATGCCGATCAACCTGCTCTCGGCCGGCCAGGCTGGTGCGACCTCGCCGGCGGCCCTCGCTGGTTCGCTCGTGCAGGCGTTGGCGGAGTGCCTGGCCGCACTGACCTGCGTGAACCTGATGGCCCCCGGGCACCCCTGCATCATGGGCCTCTGGCCGTTCGTCTCCGATCTGCGCACCGGCGCGATGACGGGCGGAAGCGGCGAGGAAGCCGTGCTCAACGCCGCGGCCGCGCAGGTCGCCAACTACCTGGGGCTACCGAGCGGTGTCGCCGCCGGCATGGCCGACTCCAAGACGCACGATGCTCAGGCGGGCTATGAAAAGGGCTACACGGTCGCCCTCGCCGCGCAGGCCGGGTCGAACCTGATCTACGAGTCCGCCGGCATGCTCGGCAGCCTCATGGTCTGCTCGCCGGAGATGATGGTCATCGACAACGACATGCTGGGTGCCGTGAACCGAACGGTTCGAGGAGTCGACATCGATGTCGGCAGCCTTGCGCTCGACACGATTCGCGATGTCGTCTACGGCGCCGGCCACTTCCTCGGCCACGAGCAGACGCTCTCGATCATGCAGACCGAGTACATCTATCCCGACGTCGGCGATCGCAACAGCCCCGACGACTGGGTCGATGGCGGATCCATGGGTGTCGAGGATGCCGCCAAGGCCTACGTCAAGGAGACACTGGCCAACCACCACCCGGCCCACGTGCCTGCGGATCGGGTCGCGGCGATTCGCGAGAACTTCAACATCCTGCTCGACGTCTAGCGATCCGCGCCGGCGACAAGTCGGTCGGCGTTGGCGAGCCGATCTACGCTTGCGCCATGACGGCCACGCACGAAATGGCCTCGGCGCTGCGCCGGCTCACGCCGGAGCAGGTCGAGCACTACCGGACGAACGGCTACCTCCTGATCCCCGGCGCGATCGACGACAAGTGGCTCACGCGGCTGCGCGCGGCCAGCAACGCGTTCGTCGAAGCGAGCCGATCCATGACCGAGAGCGACGGCACGCTCGACCTCGAGCCGGATCACACCGCCGACGCTCCACGTCTGCGTCGGCTCACCAGCCCGGTCGATCGCCATGCGACCTTCGCCGAATTCACGCTGACCGGACCGGTGGCCGACATCGCCATCGACCTACTGGGCGAGCCGGCCCGGTATCACCACTCGAAACTCAACTACAAGTGGAGTGATGGCGGCGAGGCCGTCGAGTGGCACCAGGACATCCAGTACTGGCCGCACACCGACTTCACCCCCTTGACGATCGGCGTCTACCTCGAAGACGTCGACCACGAGATGGGACCGATGGGCATCGTCCCCGGAAGCCACACCGGCGAGCTGTTCGACCTGTACGGCGACGACGGTGGCTGGACCGGTTCGATTCGCCCCGACGATCTCGGCCGGGTCGATCTCGACACGGTCGACTGGCTCCAGGGTGCGGCGGGTTCGGTCACGGTGCACAACTGTGGCGCGGTGCACGGCTCACGGCCGAACAACTCGAACCGGGTCCGGCCCTTGCTGCTGCAGACCTACTCCGCAGTCGACAGCTTCCCCCTGCTCGGCGTTGGAGCGAACGGGCGCACCGGCCAGAACGGCGGCGTGCTCGTCGGAGGCGGCGGACCGCCCGTCACCCTCACCGTCCAGGGACGCACCATGCCGGCAGCGCCGGACTGGTCACGCGGCGGCTACACCACCATCTTCGACGTCCAAGAAGCTGCCCGCGGGTAGCCGCCGCTACAGCACTGCTTGGATGAAGAAGGGCCCGGGCGTTGCGTTGGCCTGGTCGAGCAATCGGACGAGTTCGTCGGCCGTTGTCGCCTGGGCGGCGGGCACGCCAAACCCCTGCGCGACCAGGGCGTAGTCGATGTGGGGTCGATCGAGCTCGAGCAGGTCGCGACTCGCCGTTCCTGGATCGAGGCCGGCCCGCATGCCTTCGACCTCGATGATCCGGTAGGCCCGGTTGTCGATCAGAACGATCGTGATGTCGAGTTCCTCACGAGCCATCGTCCACAACGACTGGATCGAGTAGAGGCTGCTTCCGTCGGCTTGGAACGCGACCACTCGCCGATCGGGCGCCGCGATGGCCGCACCGATCGCCATCGGCAGGCCCTCGCCGATTGCACCGCCGGCCAGGTTCAGCTGGGTGAAGCGGGATGCGCCGGCCATGTGCGGGGTCATCGACGCGCGATTGGTGATGGCTTCCTGGGTGACGATGGCATCGTCGGGCAAGCAGGCGATCAGCGCCTGACCGAGCGTGGCGCTCGTCAGCTCACCGGTCGGGCGCTCGACCGGCGGGACTGCACCCGGCTCCGGGGGCACTGCACCGACCTCGGCGACGAGCGCCTGCAGGACCGCGTCCAGGTCGTGCTCGGTATGGCAGAGCTGGACCTTCTCGCACTCCCCGGCGAGCACATTGCTCCGTTGGCCGGGATAGCCAAAGAAGCAGACCGGCTCGGATCCGCCGGCGAGAACTGCGGTGGAGATGTCCGCCGCGGCAGCGATGAGATCCTCGGGGAAGTACGGCAGTTCGGGGATCACCAAGCCGTCGCCATACTCAGCTGAGGCGTGTCGACTGATCCAGATCGCGCAGCCGGTCGCCTCGCGTATGGCCACCATGGCGGCCTTTGACGCGCGGCTGATCATCGGGCCCATCGCGATGAGCGCAGCACCCGGACGCCGGAGCGCTTCGGCCCCAACCGGCACCGCCGCGGCATCGAAGTCGCTCGGCCCGCCGAACGAGACCTTGGGCAGTGGCGCAGTCACCGACTCCCACTGGTGGTCCGCATGCAGCACCGCCGAGGCCACACCACGGGTGCCGGTCGTCGACTGCACGATTGCCTCGCCGACGACCGCGGCGACCGAGTCTGCCGACGTCGAGCGTCCAACCCAGCCGGCCCAGCCGGCGATGGCGTCGATGTCGCTCGTCAGCGACGCGTCGGCGGCCATGTGCCAGCTCGCCTGATCACCGATCAGGTTGACCACGGGCGAGAACGCACGGCGGGCGTTGTGTTGGTTTGCCGCACTGTTGGCGAAGCCTGGGCCGAGGTGGAACAAGCCGAGCGCAGGCTTCCCGGCGATACGCGAGTAGCCATCCGCGGCGCCGGAACAGATGCCCTCATTGAGGCCGAGCACCGACCTGATCCCGGGCTGGCGATCGAGTGCTTCGACCAGGTGGATCTCCGTCGTTCCGGCGTTGGCGAAGCAGACCTCGATTCCGGCCTCGAACGCAACCCCGATCGCCGCCTGCCCACCCGTCATCGCATCGCTCATGGCGTCATCCTTCCACTTCGACGCAGCCCGCTCGGCGTTGCGCCCGGTTCCCGTCACGAGATTTCACCGATCTGAGACCCGCTTGGTGCTTCTCACCGACTCGGGGCCCGCAAGCCGGACCTGGAATCGGTGAGAAGCGCAAGCGGGACATGGAATCGGTGAGAAGCTCGACCCGGCGACAAGGGACATGGCGACCGGTGGCCCTGACACAGCGTCATGGTTCATTTTCATGGACGCCCACTTCCCGGCGGAAGCGGTCAGCGGTAGCTTCGCCTGCATGAGCACCGAACGGACCGTCGAGTGGACGGAGATGCAGTACGGCGACCAAGCCGACTACGAGATGCTCGGCCCGGCGTTCGAAGCGCACGCCCGCGCCAACGTCGTGCCGAACCTGGTGCAGATGCTCGGCCTGCTCAAGGGCGACCCGCTCGGCTACCAGATCGACCGCTACGACCATTCGCTGCAGTCCGGCACTCGCGCCCTGCGAAACGGTGAGCGCATCGACATGGTCGTCGGCGCACTGCTCCACGATGTTGCCGACTGCTTCGCTCCGGAGAACCACAGCGATGCTGCAGCGTCGTTGCTGGCCCCGTACGTCGATGACGAAACCCATTGGGTCATCAAGCACCACGGGATCTTCCAGGGCTACTACTACTTCCACCACCTCGGCGGCGACCGCGATGCCCGCGACCGGTACTCCGACTCGCCGCACTACGACGCCTGCGTCGACTTCTGCCACGAGTACGACCAGAACTGCTTCGACCCGAGCTACGACAATCTGACGATCGAAGACTTCGTACCCATGATGGAAGAAGTCTTCTCCCGTCCGAGCCGCGTGCCCGGCGTGGCGCCGCTGGAAACCTGATGACCGCCGCATCGATCCCCTGGACCGACGAAGCCGCCTGGGTCGGGACCCGCAAGCCGCTGGCCGAGGCAAGCTCGCTTCCGGCCGCGTGCTACACCGACCAAGACTTCTTCGACCTCGAACAGCAGCGGGTGTTCGGCACCGGTTGGGTACCGGTCGCCATCGCCGATCAAGTCGTCAAGGGTCGGCTCCTCGTACGCCAGATCGGCGGCACCTCGATCGTGCTCACGCGAAACGGCGACGGTGAGCTGCGGGGCTTCCTCAACAGCTGTCGCCACCGCGGCACCGAACTTGCGGAAGCCGACTGCGACATCCGCAACACGATCCGCTGCCCGTACCACCGCTGGGGCTACAACCTCGACGGCACGCTCGTCGCGACACCCCGGTTCGCCGAAGCCGGGGTCGAGGATTTCGATCCCGGCGACTACGGCTTGCACCCGGTGCGGGTCGGTCGATGGGGTGTGCTCATCTTCGCCTGCCTCGATCCAACCACGATGCCGCTCGAGGACTGGATCGGCGACCTGGCTGATCGCACGTGGTCGTACCGGCTCGACGAGTGGCGTACGGTCGAGACCCGCGACCTCGAGATCAAGGCCAACTGGAAGCTGATCAGCGAGAACTTCCAGGAGTACTACCACCTGGCGTGGGTACACCCGGAGCTGGCCAAGGTGAGCCGGGTCGAGGATCACTACCGCTACCAGGGCCCGGGCATGTACTGCGGCCAGACGACCACACCGGTGTCGGGCGAGGACCGTGACGACTGGGTCGCCATGCCCCCGGCGGCCGGGCTGAGCGAGAGCGACGCCGCCAGCGGGCGCTTCATTGCCGTCTTCCCCAACGTGTTGCTCAGCCTGCTGCCGAACCACGTGTTCGTGATGATGCTGCACCCGGTCGCGCCCGGCCTCACGATCGAGACCTGCACGTTCCTGCTCCCGCCGAGCACCCCCGACGTTCCCGAGGACGGGTTCGGCGCGACCCGCTCGTTCTGGTTCGACGTGAACGACGAAGACATCGGCATCGTCGAGGCGGGCCAACGCGGCCTGGAGCGCGGCGGCTTCACGATCGGGCGGTTGTCACCTCGCTTCGAAGAACCGCTGCACCGCTTCCACAACATGCTCGCCGATCGGTTCGTCGGCCTCGACCGGGTGCCGCCCGGCGACCCCAACGACCACGAGCCGCGTCTCGGCACCAAGGCCAACCCGCTCCCCTACATCTCCGGCTAGCGGGATGTAACGATCGGTGCCTGGCACCAATCGTTACACGGCGCTCAGTTCTGGAGGGCGAGGACTTCGCTGACCGACTCGACCGATGCTGCCCAGTCGTCGGGCGGCATCGCCGGGCGGATCACGAACTTGGAGAAGCCGGCGTCGAGGAACGCGTGCATGCGTTCGGCGAGCCCACTGGCGCCGACGCCGACAACTTCCTCCGCCGGGAATCCTGGACGACGGGTTTCGAAACCGGCGCGAACCGCATCGGGGATCGGTCCGTCGACCCACGTCAGATTCATGCCGAAGTGCTCGGGATCGGCCACACGCCCGTTCGCAACGGCCTCGCGCTCGACAACCTCACGCATTGCGGCGGCCTCATCGGGTGTACACAGCCCCGGCATCCAGCCTTCGCCGATTCGACCACACCGACGAAGCGAAGCCGGCACCTGACCGCCGAGCCACACTTCGAGCGGATCCTGCACCGGCCGCACCGGCAGCGTGACCGAGTCGTAGGAATGGAAGCGACCGTCAAAGGTCAGCGTCTCCCCCGACCACAAGGTGCGCATGATGTGAAGCGATTCCTCGAGCATCGCTGAGCGGTCCGTCGCCACGACCGCCTGGGCATCGAGCTCATCTGGCTGGTTGAGCCCGAGGACGAAGAGCAACAGCAACCGACCGGCCGACAGCTGGTCGAGTGTGGCCAGCTCCTTGGCCAGGCGCACCGGATCGCGGCCGGGGACGATCAGGTGCGAGCCGACCTTGAGCCGCTCGCGCCGGCCCGCCGCAACGCTCAGGGCTGCGATCGGGTCGAACACCTTTGCGGTGATGACGTCGGGCACCCAGATCGAGTCGTATCCCAAATCGTCGAGCGCATCGACCAGGCGCAGATAACCCGCCGCGTCATCGGTCGCTCCCACACCGGCGGCCACGCCGATTCTCACCTTCATGGCGACGAACCTATTGCACCGGGGTCGCTGGGCGCGACCCCGGTCCCGAGTCCGGGCCGCACTTACCCCCAGACGGCGACTGCGGTGGCCCAGGAGAGGCCGCCGCCGAAGCCCATCAACAGCACGACATCGCCTTCGCGGACCTGGCCGGCCCGCACCGCGTGCTCGAGTGCGAGCGGAACCGACGCCGCCGACGTGTTGCCCGTGGTGGCGATCACTGAGGGGAAGCGCTCGCGTTCGATCCCGAGCCGATCGGCGACGGTGTCGAGGATCCGCTGGTTGGCCTGGTGGGCCAAGACTGCGGTCACGTCGTCGAGGCCAAGCCCCGCCCGTTCCAGCGCGGACCGCGCCGAGCCCTCGGCGTAGCGAACCATCGTCTTGAACACCTGCTTGCCATCCATCTCCACCCCGGTGATGCGACCTTCGGTGATCGGCGACTTGAGAATGTCCGGACGGCTGCCGTCGGTGCCCATGTCCCACGCCAGGATCCCGCGGCGCGGTCCGCCAGACGCCGGACTTGCCGTCGTCATGTCGATCGTGCCGTCGACCTCGACCATCGGCTCGACGTCGTCTCGGGCGATCACGACCGCCCCAGCACCGTCACCGAACAGGATCGCCGTCGAACGATCCTCGTAGTTCGTGGCTGCGGTCATCCGGTCGACGCCGACGACGATGGCGGCGCGTACCGCCGAACCGAGCATCGAGTGGGCGGTGACCACGCCGTAGCCGAAACCGGCGCAGGCGGCATTGAGGTCGAACGCTCCGCACCGCAGCCCGAGCGCGTGTTGCACGCCGGCGGCGGTCGACGGGCAGAGATCGTCGGGCGTCTGGGTCGCGACGATCACCAGGTCGATGAGGTCCGGTGCGAGGCCCGACCGTTCGAGCGCGACCCGAGCGGCCTTGGTCGCCAACGCCGTCGTGGTCGACCCAACCCGCCGCTCACTGATACCGGTGCGCGTGCGGATCCACTCGTCGTCGGTGTCCATCATCGCCTCGAAGTCGGCGTTGGTGAGCTTGCCTGGCGGCAGCGCCGTGCCGATCGAAAGCAGGCGGCTCCGGGGCCCACCGGCACCGCCCTTGGTCGGTTGAACGGTCGGGCGTCGCGCCGTCACCGGCGTCGCGGCACTCGAGGTCGTGGTAGTCGTCGTGGTCGTGGTCATGAGCGGGAACCTTCCGTGGATGTGAGAACAGCAGGGAGTGAAGTGCGGGAGCGAAGGCGGGGCGTCCACCAGTTCCAATCGCCGGCGAGGGCCATGAACGCGGGGACGAGCAAGGTGCGGATGACGAACGCGTCGACGACGATTGCGATCGCCAACCCGATCCCGACCATCTGGATGAACGTGACATCTCCGGTCGAGAACGAGAAGAAGACCACGGCCATCAGCACGGCTGCCGCGCTGATGATGCCGCCGGTCCGCTGGAGGCCGGCCGCGACGGCGTGTGGCGTGTCGTGGGTCTGGTCCCATTCCTCGCGAATTCGGCTGAGGAGGAAGACCTCGTAGTCCATCGACAGGCCGAAGGCGATGCAGAACATCAGGATCGGGGTCTGGGCGTCGGTCAAGCCGGTGGGCGTGTACCCGAGCACATCGGACAGGCGGCCGTCCTGGAAGATCCAGACGATCGCTCCGAACGATGCAGTCAAGCTGAGCAGGTTGAGCAGGAACGCCTTGAGCGGCACCAGGATGCTTCGGAAGCTGACGAACAGCAGCACCGAAATCACCAGGGCGATCCAGACCAGAACGATCGGCAACTTGTCCGCGATTTCCGCCGTGTTGTCCACGAGTCGCGCCGGTTCGCCACCGACCAGCAGCTCGCCACCGAGTTCCATCGCCCGCATCGCTCGGACGACATCGGCGGCCTCGGAGGAAATGGGATCGGCGACGGTGGTGATCGTGAACCACGTCGCCGGCGGGCCCTCCCCAACCGCGCCGATCGGTAGATAGCGGTCGGGTGTCGGGCTGTCCGCGACCCGCTGGCCGGCGACCCACACGCCCTCGGCACCTTCGACCGCGGCCACGCCGTCGAGGCTCGAGAGACGCTGGGCCGCGGCCAGCGAGGAAGCGGCGGGATCGTTCGAATCGGGTTCGAACCAAGCGGCGATCGACCCGACGGGGACATCGGGAAAGTTCATCCGCACGTCGTCGGCAACCTGCCGCGACGCCTCGCTTCGGGGCAATACCCGGTCATCGGGCAGCCCGAACTCGGCGCGCAGGAACGGTGTTCCGGCGAGCAGGAGCAGCGCGACGACACCGGCGATCGTGAGCAACGGACGCCGCATGATCGCCTGGGCCAGCCGATACCAGCGACCCTCCTCGACCGGACGCGGCTCCGGCAGTGCTCGGATGCGCCCCGCGTCGATGCGATCGCCGAGGAGATACATCGCCGCCGGCAACACCACGAGTGCGCCGACCGTCGCGAGACCCACGACCACGAAACCGGAGACGGCCAGGGACCGCAGCAGCGGATAGTCGAACACCAGCAGCGCGGCCAGCGTTGCGGCCGTGGTCAAGCCCGAGAACAGCACCGAGCGACCGGCGGTGTGCAGGGATCGCAACACTGCCACCTGCGCGTCGGGCGAGGTCGGCCGCTCTTCCCTCCAACGGGTGATCAGGAACAGGCTGTAGTCGACGGCCATGCCCAGACCGAGCGCGGTGGTCAAGTTCAGGCCGAAGATCGACACCAACGTGACCTCGGACAGCCCGCGCAGGACTACCGCCGTTCCGACCACGGCGATCACGCTCACGATCAGCGGAAGCAACGCCGCGACGACGCTGCGGAAGACGACGAGCAGGATGATCGTCGTGAAGGGGAAGACGATGAGCTCGGCCCGGATCAGGTCGCGCTCGGAGACCTCGACGACCTCGAGGTTCACCGCGGCCGATCCGCCGACCGCGAACGTCAGCGCACCGTCGAGATCCTCGAGGACAGCACGAATGTCGCGCACGCGGTCATACGTCGCGTCTTCGTCGGTGACGATGCGCGCCGTGATCATCCCCTGTTGACCGTCGCTGCTCTGAAGCGCCGGCAGCCCGGTCTCCCAGTAGGAGATGACTTCGGCGACATCGTCGACCGAACGAAGTGCCTGAGTCGCCGATGCCCCGGCGGCGGCAACCTCCGGGGCATCGACGGACCCGGCCGGGCCGGCCGTCGCCACGACGACGACGTTCGGTGCACCGCCGCCAAAGGTCGCAGCGATGCGGGCAGCCGTCTCGGTCGACTCGGAATCGGGAACTTCGTACCCGGCAGGCGAGAGCGCCCCGGGCGCGCCGACGGCGAAGACCGCGCTGAGCGCGACAAGCGCACCGGCAACGATCAGGATCGCCTTGGGCGCGCGCCGAACGAGCTCAGCGGCAAGGCGGGTGGGGCCGGTCGGCGTCGTGCCGGGCCCAGAAGCACCGTGCATGGCTAGCCACGTTCCATGGCCCGAAGGACGACCGAGACCTCACCAACGGTCTCGCCGTCGGCTTGAGCATCGCCGGACAGAAGGTGAAGGCCGTCGCCCTCGTCCGACTCGTACTGGCCATGCAACACGAGGTGCTGACCTGCTTGGGCCAGGCCAGTCGCAGCGACCATTCCGGACTCCACCAGGTAGTCGACCGAGCTTCCGAGCCGGCTCTGCATTGCGTCGGCAGTCGTCGCAACGAGCCGTCCCATGAGCAGTGCGACGGGGGCTGCGGGATGTCCCGGGAAGTGGCCGCGACACATCGCCTCGTCGACACCGCCACAGTCGCGCACGACCCGACCCGGCTCGATGACCGACAGCACGTCGGCCGGGGCCAGCGGATCACCTTCGACCGGCGGATTGAACCGCTCGAACATACGCGGCTTGAGGACGGCGTAGTCGACACGCAGCCGGTTCAGCACGGTGCCGTCACCCGAGCACAACTCGGTCTCGGCACTCGCTGTGCGTTTGTCGTGCCACCGTGCCGTCGCCCGTGCCCAGAGGCCGTCGCGAATTGGTTCGGTCGGGACCTCGCCCAACCGCTCGTACTCGGCGCGGGTTGCCAGATAGTGGTGTCGAGCCTCGCCATCGAGGTCGAGCGCCGCCGCGCACGAACCGAGGATGGCCAGGTGCCGGGCGATTTGGTCGGCGATCATGGCGCCGCGCTCGGGCGACGAGGGGATCGCCGTCGGGACCGACGCGCGCACCCAGCCGTCTTCGTCGCGCTCGAGGTCGGTGAATGCGAAGTACGGCGCGGCGACCGAGATGCGCTCGAGTACCTGCGTCGTCGTCGCGTTCAGGTCTGCATCTCCGCCGGACGCAGCAGTGGTCGATGAATGGGATTGGTTTTCGGGGTTGCCAAGGAGGCCCGCCGAGCGGGCCTCGGTCAAGGTGCGAGTCACCTTTCCGCCTTTCGTGGTTGACCGACTTCGTGGTTAGTCGGGCTTCGAGTGTCCCGGCCCAACCGTCGGCCGTCTGCGCGTTCCTACCCGGAGATCAAATCGCTTCGGAAGGACTCAGGTCCCAAATCCGAGAGATCGAGCGCGCTCTCGAGCGTTGCGTTATTTGTTGACCGGCGCACCGGTCGGGATGCCTTCGGCGTTGCGCCGACGCCGAGGGATCAGGTTGGCGGCTGCGGCCGATGCGCGTGCGGGGAACGGCACCCAGCGGCGCTGGCGTTCCTGCGGCAGCGGGTCCTTGACGATGATGCGCACGAGTATGAACACCGACACGATCGTGAAGATGCCCGAGATCGTCCACAAGAACGCTCGTGGCCCGAACGCCACCATTGCACCTGCGGTGACCAACGGGCCGACGATCGCGCCCGTGCCGTTCACGCGCACGAGGGTGCCGCTGGCGCCCAGGATCTCCTCGGCCTTGAGCCAGTCGTTCGAGTACGCCACCGTCAGCGAATAGAAGGGGAACATCGCTCCGCCGAGCAGGAGCATGGAGACCGTCGCCAGCGGCGAATCGGACGAAACGGACAAGGCAAGCAACGGCGTGACTGCCGCGCCGACCCCGACGGCGAACAACACACCCCGTCGGGGGAGCTTGTCGCTCAGCCACCCGATCGGCCACTGCAACAGGAGCGCCCCGATCATCGGCGCGGCCAGGAAGATCGAGATCTCCCCGGCCGACAGCTCGACCTGCGAGGCATACACCGCGCCCATACCGATGAGCGCGCCCGCCCCGGCCCCGCTGAAGAACGACGCAGTCAGGCCGGTGGGGATGCGCTGCATCAGCGCACGCAAGCCGATCGGCTCCGGGATGACGATCGGAGGCGCACTCGATGCCGACAGCGTCACGGGTACGAGCGACAGTGAGACCAGCGCCGATACGACGATGAACAACATGAAGCCGGAGCTGTCTTCGATGTTGAGCAGGAACTGGCCGCCGCCGGCCCCGCCCATCGTCACGATCATGTAGATGGACAGAATCCGACCCCGGGTTGCGTTGGTCGCGAGGTCGTTGAGCCAACTCTCGACAACGACGTACAGACCGGCCATGCAAGCACCGAAGAAGAAGCGCGTGATCAACCAGGTGACCGGATGGACCGAAATCGCTTGGATCAGGACGACTGTCGATGCGGTCGACGCCAACGCCGCGAATACCCGGATGTGGCCGACGGTCTTGAGTGCGGACTCGGCGTACATGGTGCCGGCCATGAACCCGGCGAAGTAGGCGGTCATGATCAGGCCGGTGACAACCAGGCTGAACCCCTCGGCCTCGCTGCGCACACCGAGCAAGGAACCGTTCAGTCCGTTGCCGACCATCACCAGCGCAAGGCCCACGAACAGTGCCCAGGTCGCGGCGGCTACCGATGAGCGCGGGATCAACGGCTGGCTCTCGCCGCGTTCGACCGTCCCAGCACCCGCGCCCTGATTCACGGCAGGATCTCCGTCACCCGGGATCCGGACGTCAGTCACCACCGCCAACCGGTTCGATCGGTGAGAAACCGGCGACCAATGCCGCCTGGAGCGCCCGCACCGCGGAGTCGCGGGTGCGCTTCGAGCGGCGGGCGACGAAACAGACCTCGGGCAGTGATCCGGGGAGATCGATCGCGTTGGTCTGGGCGCTCGTGTTGGATGCCACCGGGTGGTCGGTGTTGAGCACGGTCACGCCAAGGCCTGCCTCGACAGCTGCGAGGACCGACGCGCTGCTCTCGCACTCGACGGCGACGAAGAAGTCGAACCCGGCCTCGCGCAACGCCCGCTCGGCGATCGGACGATAGAAGCCGCGGGAGCCAAAGGTGATGAGCGGGATCGCGCCGTCGTCGCCGAGCACCAGATCCGGCGACGCGAACCAGTCGAGGCTGGCTCGGCGGATGATGACGTCTTCTTCCTTGACGTCGTCGGCGATGACCTGAAGCAGCGCAAGGTCGAGCTCGCCGGCCCGCAGCCAGGCGGCGACCACGCTGCTGAGCGCGATCCGAGTGTTGACGCGGACCCGTGGATGCTCCACCCGGAAGAAGCGGAGGATCTCCGCGAACTTGACCAGGTCCGGCTCGTCGTTGCAGCCGAGGCGGACGGTGCCGGTCAGCTCACGAAGCTTAAGGCTGGCGATCGCCTCGTCGTGGGCGTCGAGGATCTTCTCGGCATGGATGAGGAGCTCGTGACCCATCTCGGTGGGCTCGATCGACTTCCCATCACGCACGAGCAAGGCATGGCCGAGTCGTTCCTCGAGGCGTTTGATCTTCCAGCTGACCGCCGACTGGGTCAGATGCAGCCGTGCGGCCGCGCCAGTGAATGATCCCGACTCGACGATCGCACGGAGCGTTCGCAGCGAATCGATATCGAGTCGCACGCGCGAACTATGCCACGAATGTCGCCGCGCTGCCACCACCTTTTTCGGGCATGTTCCCCCGGGTACCGGTGTCACTGGTCACCCGATTGATCCAGGTTCTGCTGTACAGCTTCCGGGGCCGGTTACTAGGGTTTGGGCGATGTCGCGTTGGAAGAACCTCCTCACCGAGTGGAAGGCCCGACGCGCCGGGCGCCGCGGTGTGCACAGTCAGATCCACCGCGCCGCCCGCGATGTCACCGGTCCGACGGGCTGGGTCTTCTCGGCCAGCTTCGACAAGCTCGACCAACACGGCGATGCCTACATCAAGTCCTTCGACCGGCGAATTCCGCCCAGCATCTTCGTCAGCGAGCGTGATCGCACCCGCCACAACACGCCGATGCCACTCGCGGAACGGTGCATCGAAGACCACCCGTACGCGACCAGCTCGCCGCTGCCCGTGGCCGAACTCGAGGCGTTGCGAGCTGGGGTCAAGCGGTCGCCCGGGCCGGCGATCGACGATGCCAAGGAACCCGACGCCTCCGCCGAACCGACCGACTGATCGTCAGCCGCCGCTCGCCCGAGCGCGCGCAACGGTCGCCGATCAGGCTTCGACCAACAGCACCGAACCAGCCGATGGCGCAACCGGGAGCGTGATCGCACCGATCTCCCCCGAATCGGGTCGGAACAGGAAGAGTTGCTCGTTGGCCAAGAGTGCCGCCACGTGGCCGTCGTCGCTCCAGTCGACGGCGCGCACTCGGTCGGGCACGGCGATCTGTTCGCCCGTCGCCATTTCGAGCATTGTGGAGACGCCCTCGGGGTCGGTCCAAATCACCCATCGCCCCTCGGGCGAGACCCAGATATCGGACCGGGCATCGATCTCGAGCACCTGCCCCTCGGGTTGGGAAGGAGTCGTGACGTAGAGCTCGCAGGCGAGCGCTGCGTCGCATCGCTCGAAGATCTCGCTGTCGATCGAGGCGGCGATCAGCACGTCTTCGCTGAACGGCGCGACCGCATTGGCCCCGTAGAGATAGGTGCCGCCGACCGAAGGCAACACGAAGAGCCCTCGCCGCGGGACCGCGATCACCTCGGCCCCGGGAGGCAGATCGAAGCCGGGGCCCCACGCACCGAACGAGCTCTCACCGATGTTCGGCGGATCGATGCTGTCGTTGATGAAGCCCACCCGGCCGTCGCGGTCGATGTCGACGACGACGAACTGCGTCGACACCAGGTAGATGCGGTCGAGGTTCTCCGGGTCGACTGCCCAGGACGTGTTGCCGTCGCTCATCAGTGGGAGACTGGCCGCCTGCTGGAAGCCGGTGGCGACCTCGATCCGCGGATTCGTGACCCCGAATCCGCTCAGCACCTGCAGGCCCATGGGCGAGGGATACACGACGGAAACGGATCCGAGGTCGTCGCTCCAGTCGCGGAAGAACTCGGCCACCGCGTCGGAGGCCAGGTGGTCGTCGCTCGGCGGGAAGTTGGGGTCGCCCGATGGTTCGATCCCGCTGGTCGCGTCGGTGTCGGCGCTCGGGTCGCCGTCGCCGACCGGGTCGGCATCGGCGGTCTCGTCGCCACCGCGGAAGGCCACGATGGCAACCAGTGCAGCGATCACTCCAAGCAGGCCGACGGCGATCAGTGGAAGCCAGCGTCCACCGAAGTCGCCGCCGCGGCGAGCCCCTGCAGGCAGCGACATGTCCGCGGACTGACCTGGCGATCCATTATGTGCCGCGCCGGGACCCCCGCTGATGTCGGGGATGATCGGAAGCGCGGCGGTTCCGTCGTCGCCACTCGCGGCGCTGGATTGGCTGCCGGCATCGACCACAACGGGCTGGCCGCAATGGGGGCAGACGACGGATGTCACACGTCTGAGGGTAGAGCGATTCGTGTGCGCCGACCGGATCGAAGCGTCGATCGTCGTGTCGAAGGCTGTCGATGACACGATGAACGCTCGTCATGCCCACTTGCGTTGCGCCAATCGTTGCCGTAGCCAAGCATCATGGAAAGGGCTGAAAAGGCGCTGAAGTGGGCACCGTGGCACTCGTCACACCTGCCCGTCCTACCGTGATTGGGACGATCCTGTCGCGCCGAGTCGCATGTCACGTTGCCCTGCTAGGTTCAAACCGTCCGGTCTGCCTGGGGAGGCGACCGAGAAAGATGGAGGGGCATGAGCACGCAGAGCTCTGCGGACGAAATTGTCAGGCTCGAATCGGTCTACAAGATCTTCGGGCCGCAGCCGCGCGGACGCGCACTGAAACTGGCCAAGGACGGCTTGACCAAGAACGAAGTGCAGGCCGCCACCGACCACGTGGTCGGTATGACCGACGTGTCGTTCGGGGTCGAACGAGGTGAGACGTTCGTGATCATGGGCCTGTCCGGTTCGGGCAAGTCCACGGCGATTCGAACGGTCAACAAGCTGCACGACATCACCGACGGTCGAGTCATGATCGACGGCACCAACGTGCAGGAGCTCGAGGGCGGTGACCTGCAACGCTTCCGGCAGAAGATGGCCATGGTGTTCCAGCACTTCGCCCTCTTTCCCCACCGGTCGGTCATCGACAACACCGGCTATGGCCTGAAGGTCCAGGGCGTCGACAAGGAAGCTCGCGATGCCGCCGCCATCGAGGCCCTCAACCTGGTCGGTCTCGGCGCCTTCTCCAACTCGATGCCTTCGGAGCTCTCCGGCGGTATGCAGCAGCGCGTGGGTCTGGCCCGAGCGCTCGCCTCGGACCCCGACATCCTGCTGATGGACGAGGCCTTCTCGGCACTCGATCCCCTCATCCGTCGCCAGATGCAGGACGAGATGATGGCCATCCAGGATCACCTCCAGAAGACCATCCTCTTCATCACCCACGACCTCAACGAGGCGCTGCGCATCGGCGACCGCATCTGCATCATGAAGGACGGCGCCGTCGTCCAGATCGGCACCCCTGACGAGATCCTCACCCAGCCGGCGACCGGCTATGTCGCCGAGTTCGTCCAGGACGTCGACCAGGGCCGCGTGATCGATGTCTCCAAGGTCATGCGCGATCCGGTGGTCATCCCCAGCGACATGGGCATGTCGGCAGCGGTCACCGCGATCGGTGCCGACGGTGGCTTCGTCGTCGACGACAGCGGTCGCCCCACCGGTGTCCTCACCCCGCAGGCCGCCCTCCAGGCGCTCGCCTCCAAGGGTGACCTCGAGTCGGCGCTGCGGACCGACTTCGACACCACCACCGCCGACGAGAAGTTCAACAACATCTACGCCGCCGCCGGCAAGGGCCTGCCCCTCGCCGTCATCGACGACAACGGCTCGCTCGTCGCCGCACTCCATCCTCGCGAGATGGTCGAGGAGATGGGACGCGTCGAGAGTCTCATCGATGACTTCGAGCGAGAGGTGTTCATGTGAGCAGCGCTCTCGCCGCCGCGCTGCTGCTCCAAGACGGGGACAGTCCGAGCGCGGTCACCGACGACATCAGCGACAACAACTGGCTCGACCAGTACCGAATCCCCGTCGGTAGCTGGTTCGAACAGACGGTGGAGTGGATCGACGAGAACCTCGAGTGGGCACTGTCGATCATCGAATGGCCCTTCCAGATCCTGTTCGACATCCTGATGAACCCGAACCCGAACAACGACTCGCTCATGAGCATCTCGTGGCTCTGGATCGTGCTCGGGTTCTTCATGCTCGGTTCGTTCCTGCGCAACACCCGGGTCGGCTTCATGGCCGGGTTCATGGTGTTCCTCTGCGGCATCCTCGGCCGCGAAGAGTTCGACAACGGCGTGCTCGACGGTGGCTTCTGGTTCCAGACCTCGAAGACCTTCGGCATGATCTTCGTCGCCGTGCTGTTGTGCACGATCGTCGGCTTGCCCCTCGGCGTGATGTGTGGCCGAAACGACGGCGTGTGGAACGTGACCCGTCCCGTCCTCGATGCCCTGCAGGTCATCCACTCCTTCGTGTGGATGCTGCCGTTCGTGGCGTTCTGGGGCATCGGCGAGGTCTCGGCGACCATGGTCACGATGATGTTCGCCTTGCCACCGTTGGTGCGTCTGACGAACCTCGGCATCCGACAAGTGCCGGAAGATGTCGTCGAAGCGAGCCGGTCGTTCGGCTCCAACGAGTTCCGCGTGCTGACCGACGTGCAGCTTCCGCTCGCCCGCCCGGCCATCATGACCGGCCTCAACCAGACCCTCCTGCTGGCGATCTCGATGCTCGGTATCGCCGCCATCATGGGTGCCGACGGCCTCGGCCTGTTGATCTTCCGTGCGATCAACAACAAGGACACCGCGCTCGCTTCGGCGGCCGGCTTGGCCTTCTTCTTCGTGGCGGTGGTGCTCGACCGCATCACCCAGCCCGAGGACGGCGATGGGATGAGCCTCTTCGGCCGACTGTCCCAGTCGTTGAGTGCGACCGTCCGACGCAACCCCGAATCGCTGCTCGACGGAATCGACCTGACCGAGGCAGCGAGCGAGGCCGCGGCCCCGGCTCCCGCCCCCGAGGAGGAGCCGGCCGAGCGTCTGGTTCCCGTCGAGGCCAATGAGCGCATGGGGCTTCTCGCTGTCGCCGGCGGTTCCGCTCTGGCGATCATCGGTGCGCTCATGCCCTGGACCAGCGACGGCTCGGTGCTGTCGTCCTGGGGCAACATCGGCGACCTCTCGCTGCTCGGCTTCTCGTTCAGCGGCGTGAACGGGCGCGGCGGAAGCTGGTTCGGCATCACGCTGATCGTGTTTGCGTTGGTGGCGATTCTCGCTGCGGTCCGCCCGCTGGTCAGCCCGGCCGAGCGGATCACCGAGCGTCTCAGCCAACTCCAGGTCGTGCTGCTCGGAATCGTCGCTGCGTACTTGCCAATCGCGTTCATCACGAACTTGTTCGACATCCACATCGAAGCCCTCGAGATGTTCGCACTCGCCTCGTTGGCGCTCGTGGCCCTGATCACCGCGGTGGAAACCTGGGTCAAGGGAACCCCTCGACTCGGCGCCGACGGTGCGGTGATCATGGCCGTGGCTTCGGTCGCACTGCCCTTCGGCTACCTGTTCGCACAGGGCCCCGCCGGGGCGACTGCCGCGTCCACCGGAATCGGCGTCTACGTCGCCCTCATCGGCACCCTGATCGCCGCCGGCGGCGGCGTGTGGTCGATTCTCTCGGCACCCTACGCATCGCAACGCCCGATCAGTTCCGGCGTCTCGCTCGCCGGGATCGTGGGCGTGATCTTCGCCCTCGGCATGGCCTACACCGGCGCGACCGCCGCCTGGTTCGTCGACGAGCGTGCTGGTTTCCGCAACCGCGAGTTCGCCCGCGGACTCGCCGATGACGGTCCCGGTCTGGGTTGGCCGGTCCTGATCCTCGGCATCGTCACGGCGGCCATCGCCCTCCTGCTTGTCGGCTTGGTCCGACTGTCGGAGACGAACCGCTGGCGGGTCGGTGCGATCACGAGCGGTTTGGGCCTCGGCATCGTGGCCATCCCGTTCGCCTGGTCGATGGTGATCGCCGTGACCGGCGACGCGGACTATTACAACGACCTCCGTTCGCTCTCGGGTGCCGCGGTCTTGTTCGCCCTGATCGCCGGCTTCATCTTCTTCGCGATGGGTCGCTCGGCGATCAAGGACTTCCGACGCCGGAAGATCTACGCCGATCTCGCGCCATCCGCACAGTCGACCGGCCGGAAAGACGAGGCCCAAGCCGCCACGGATGACGAACTCGTCGGCGCAGGAGGTGGATCATGAGCAGCCTCTTGGCACAGCAGATCGATGACGGTCGCAAGATCGATCCCTCGATCGTCGACAATGAGTGGCTCGACGAGGTCACCCTGCACTTCGGTGAGTGGGTCAGCCAGACGGTGAACTGGACCGATCAGAACCTCGGGCCGATCCTCGACACCATCCGCTGGCCGTTCCAATTCCTGTTCGACCTGCTCATGAACGAGGATCCCGATCGCACGGCGATCATGGACATCCCGTGGTACTGGGTCGCCATCGGCTTCTTCGTGATCGGCTCGATCGCCCGCAACACCCGTGTCGGCTTGATGGTTGCGCTCATGGTCGCGACCTGCGGCGTGTTGGGACCTGACTATTGGTCGGTGACCGCCAAGACATTCGGCATGGTGGCGGTGAGCGTGTTCCTCTGCACGATCATCGGTGTGCCACTCGGCATCCTTTGTGGCCGAATCGACGCGGTCTGGAATGTGGTGAGACCCACGCTCGACGCCATGCAAGTGGTGCATTCGTTCGTGTACATGTTGCCGTTCATCTTCTTCTGGGGTGTCGGCGAGGTCTCCGCGACCATGGTCACGATGGTGTTCGCCCTGCCGCCGATCGTCCGCTTGACGAATCTCGGCATCCGACAAGTGCCCGAGGACGTCGTCGAGGCGAGTCGGTCCTATGGCGCCTCCGAGCCACGTGTGCTGTTCGATGTGCAGCTTCCACTGGCTCGCCCGGCGATCATGACCGGCCTGAACCAGACCCTGTTGCTGTCGATCTCGATGCTCGGCATCGCCGCCATCATGGGTGCGGCCAGCCTCGGAACCCTGCTGCTGCGGGCGATCTCGAGCCAGAACCTGCCGCTGGCGGCCTCGGGTGGTCTGGCCTTCTTCCTCGTTGCCGTGGTGCTCGACCGCATCAGCCAACGCGAGATCGATGATGGCAAGAACCTCCTCGAGCGCATGCGCGACGCCTGGTCCTACCGCAGCAATCCCGAGGAACTCGAAGGCCTTGTCGCCCACGAGGCGGCCCAACGGGCGGCCGTCGCCGAAGCCAAGTCCGAGGCGAAGTCCGAGGCCGAAGCCAATGCCGCGGCGGCGGCTGAGGCTGCGGCGGCCGCGGCGGCCGAGACCGCAGAACCCGACGAGCGACCGGTGCCGGTCGGCTCGACCGAACGACTCGGTCTCATGCTGGGAGCGATCGGCGGCATCGGTGCGGTGATCTCGGTCTTCCTGCCCTGGGGCAGCGACGCCGGATTGATCGCCGCATGGGGCCGTTCCGCCGACGAGACCGAGCTGATCGGCCAGAGCTTCACGGGCATCGAGGCTTCGGGCGGCAACGTCTTCGGTGTGCTCGTGCTGTTGTTCGCCTTCCTGGCTGCCATGGCGGCGTTGCGTCCGCTGTTCAGCTTCGACGACGGCCTCTCGATCCGTCTGAACCAGACCCAGTACGTCCTCTTCGGTGCCCTCGGCGCAGCGGTGGTGCTGATCTGGCTGTTCAACCTGTTCGGTGCCGGGTTCGGCTGGCTGGCCAACATCGGGCTGCTCATCTTTGCGGTGGCTGCGCTCTTGATCGGCGTGGACACCTGGATCCGAGGAACGCCGCGACTCGGCGCCGACGGTGTCGTGATCGCCTCGATCGGGGCGTTCGGCACCGCCTTGGGATACGCCTTCACTCGGACCAGTCCGGGCACCGTGGAGTACAGCCACGGCATCGGCCTGTACCTGGCACTGCTCTTCACCGCGGTCGCCGTCGTCGGCGGTCTGATCGCCCTCGCTTCGGCGCCCTACACCCCGTTCCGGCCACTCAGCTTGTCGATCTCATGGGGTTCGGTCGTCGGAGCCGTGTTCGGCATCGCCCTGCTGTTCGTTGGGTGTTACGCCGCCTGGATGATCGACGAGCGGCTCGATTCGCTGATCACCCCCGAGATCGAGGCCCAGATCACGGCCCTCGAGGAAGAGGCAGGGGACGACATCAACAAACAGATCGCCAACGCCCAGGAGATCACGAACATCATCAACCTGGCTCGTGCCGGTGACGCACCGCACTTCTTCGGCTTCCTCGACGGGGCCGATGATCCAGACAGCCTGCGTAAGGGGAATGGCCCCCGGCTCGGCTGGCCGACCTTCGGGTTCGGTTTGCTGGCCGGTCTCGCCGTCATCGCCTCGTCGGGCGTGTTCGGACGCGAAGAAGGTCTGGTCTGGCGGGCCGGAACCCTCGCCACGGGCTTCGGGCTCGCCTCGCTCGGCATTCCGCTGGCGTGGATCCTGTCCTTTGGCCGAAGCGCTGAGCCGACGGCGTTGACCGCCGCCGGCGTGTTCTTTGCTGCGGCAGCGGCGTTCGTGCTGTTCGCCGTTGGCCGAGGCTCGATCACCGAGTTCCGACGCCGCAAGATCTACGCCGACCTGACGCCGACCGCGGCGCAGATGATCGACCTCGATGATGCACCGGACAGCGACCGTGTCGACGACGAAGCACTGGTGTCCGCCACCTGAGCGGGCCATCCGTCTGCCCCACGAACATGGGGCCTGATCCCGCATTACGAAATCGTTGCGATAAGTTACAACTATGGGTTGGTTCCGCCCGGCCCAAACATGCCCACAGGAGGGGTTAATCAATGAAAACCAAGAAGACGAGCGCCTGGCTCGTGATTCTTGCTGCGTTCGCTCTGTTCGCAGCTGCCTGCGGCTCTGATGCCGTAGAAACCGTTACTGAAGCCGCCGGCGATGCCGCTGACGCAGTCGAAGACGCCGCCGGCGATGCAGCCGACGCCGTCGAAGACGCTGTCGATGACGCCACCGGCGGCGACGACGCTCAGCCTGGCGCTGGCAAGACCGCCAACATGGGCCGTGCGAACTGGTCCTCGGGTTACGTTCAGGCTCAGATCCTGCACGACCTGATGGAAGAGCTCGGCTACGAGGTTTCGAGCCCGGATGAGCTCGAGTTCGCTCCCGACCTCGGCTACCAGACGATGGCCGAAGGCGACATGGACTTCTGGGCCAACAGCTGGTACCCCGGTCACCTCTCCTGGTGGGAGGGTGAGCTCACCGATGGCACCAACGTTGGTGACCACCTGACCCGGCTCGAGGGCTCCCTCATGCCGGGCGGCGGTCTCCAGGGCATGCTCATCACCAAGGCTTGGGCCGAGGCTGAGGGCATCACCACGATGGACCAGATCAACGCCGACGAAGCGCTGTACAGCCAGCTCGACACCGACGGCAACGGCAAGGGCGAGTTCTACGGCTGCCCCGAAGACTGGACCTGCGACGACATCATGTCTTCGCAGATCGAGTTCGCCGGTTGGGACAACCTGGAGCAGACCCAGGCTGGCTACGACGCCATGTTCGCCGAGTTCCTCGACCTGGCTTCGGCCGGTGAGCCCGCAATCATCTACACCTGGACCCCGACCTCGTACCTTGCGCAGGCCATCCCGGGTGAACTGACCATGTGGCTGTCGGTCAACGAGGAGAGCGTCCTCGATGACTCGAACCCGCTCGGTCGCGAAGGTGGCGAAGAGTACAACCAGCGTCGTGACGGCCAGATCGGCTACACCGGTCTGAGCGCCGACACCTGCCTGCAGGGCCCCGACGGCTGCCAGGTTGGCTGGCTCGCCGCTGACATCGAGATCACCGCGAACACCGACTGGATGGCCGACAACCCGGCTGCCGAGGCGCTGTTCCGTGAGTTTGCTCCGCCGCTGATCGACCTCGCCATCGCCGGTGTTGCCCTGAGCAACTCCGATGGTGCCCAGGCCGACGTCGAGGCCATCGCTGCCGGCTGGATCGCCGACAACCGTGCCCTCGTTGACGGCTGGCTCGACACCGCACGCGCTGCGGGCTGATCAAGCACATCACTCGCTGATCCCCGAGATCAGCAACACTCGCTGAGGAGGCGGGGGCTTCGGCCCCCGCCTCCCAGCGTTTTCGGGCGGTGTCCGCGGCGGTATCCGTCGAGCGCTCACCGACGACAGCCGGCTGCCGTTCTCACCGACTCAGAACCCGGTTTCTCGTTCTCACCGACTCCCTGCCCGGAAACCGGACCTGGAATCGGTGAGAAGGAAGATGCGTGGCCTGGACGGTCCGCGAGGGGAGTCACGGCGGCGACGCATGGCGGGAGTTTCGCCCCCGGGGCGAAACTCCGTAAGCAAGCGCAGCGAGCGACCTGGACGTTCCCCGAAGGGTGTTATTGCCCCTTGTAGTTGAGGATCGTCTCGAGGCGGTGCTCGATCTGGACCAGGTCGCGCTGGTTGTCCATGACCTCGCCGATGTCCTTGTAGGCATCGGGGTGCTCGTCGAGCAGTGCTTGGGCATTGTCGTTCCAGGCGATGCCGTCCATCGCCTCGACGAGCGACTCGGTGGTCAACTGCTTGCGTGCCGCGGTCCGCGACAGGCGGCGCCCGGCACCGTGCGACGCCGAGCGATACGAGTCGGGATTGCCGAGGCCGGAGACGATGAACGAGCCGGTTGCCATCGATCCGGGGATGACGCCGCGGGTACCGGTCGACGCATCGATCGCACCCTTGCGGGTAACCCACATCTCCACGCCGTGGTGGTGTTCACAGGACGCATAGTTGTGGTGGCACTGGATCCGCTTGCCGTCGGCCACGAATCCACGGCGATCCATTACCCGGCGCAGCACATCCTCGACCGCCGTCATCATCTGGGCCCGGTTCTCGAGCGCGTAGTCCTGCGCCCACAACATGCCGGCGATGTAGGCCTCGAACTCGGGCGTGCCCTGTACGACGTGGGCGAGATCGGGATCCTCGAGCGGCTGTTCGAGCACCCGGCTCAGCTGCTTCTTGGCTCGCCCGATGTGCTCCTGCGCAAACAGGTTGCCCGGGCCACGCGAACCCGAATGCAACACGATCCATACCCGGTTGCTCTCGTCGACGGTCAGCTCGACGAAGTGGTTGCCTCCGCCGAGCGTTCCGAACTGGGATGAGACCTTCTTGGCGTTGAAGCGATCGCTGCGTACCTCTGGTGCGGTTCGGACGAGCCGATCGAGGGCCTTCGAACGTACGGCTCGATCGTGGGAACCGTTGTTGCGGTTGCCTCGCCGCGGCTGACCGGACGGCACCGCCTTGGCGATGCCGTCGTGGATCTTCGTCAGATGTGGGTCGACCTCGTCACGAGTGAACACGGTTTTCTGGGCGATCATGCCGCAGCCGATGTCGACGCCGACGGCCGCAGGAATGATCGAACCTTCGGTTGCGACGACCGAACCGACGGTCGCGCCCATACCCAGGTGAGCGTCGGGCATCAGGGCCACCGGCTCGCGCACGAAGGACAGGGCCGCCGTGCGATGGGCTTGGGCCATCGTCTGCACGTCGAGGTCAGTCGCCCAGGACAGAACCCGGCCCTGGCGAACTGGCGTTTGCGGGTGGTTGGTTGGTGGTGGAGTCTCCATCGTCGTCTCCTCATCATCAAGCGCCCGGGGTCGAAGCGCAACCGCGCTTCGACCCCAGAGCGACGGGGTTGCTCGTGATGCGGCCACTGGCGCCGACCGGCTGGCGAAGGGTGTGGGAGGTGCGAATCAGCCGAGGGTCGGGAGCCACGCCGCCCACTCGGGCGGCAGACTCGGTGCGAGCGCGATCGCGCCGGCGGGAGCAACCGGTTGGCGCTTCAGCCTCCACCCGAGCCTCTCGAGTGTCGCGTCGCCCTTCTGGTTGTTGTGCCGGTGGCACATCAACACGCAGTTCTCCCAGGTGTGCGCGCCGCCCTTGGATCGCGGCACCACGTGGTCGATCGTCTGGCCTCGTTCGTCACAGCCAACGACCTGGCAGCGACCGCCGTCACGAGCGACGAGCCCGGCCCGCGAGAACCGAGGACGCTGAGCCCGCATGCCGGAGAACGACACCATTCGCATCAACCGCACGACCTGGGGGAACGGGAACTCCCTGCCGCCGGCGGACCGGATCATCCGGTCGCCGTCGGTCTCGACGATCTCAGCCCGACCGCCGACGACGAGGGTGACGGCGCGCTTCCACGAGACGACCGCGAGCGGTTCATACGAGGCATTCAGCAGGAGAACGGACATGGCGTGCAGCCTCCTCTCAGAGGTCAGCGGGTTGGTCGAGATTGGTGAACGAAACGAAACATGGCGAGGGGACGCGCGAGCGCGTCAAAGCGGTGTGCGCCGCCGATGGGACTCGAACCCACGACCTTCCGCTCGACAGGCGGGTGCTCTGACCATCTGAGCTACGGCGGCCGGTACGCCGCAACAGCCTCACGACCGGTCGGTCGAGCACCTGCCCAGCGCAAACAACGGATCAAACCGGAGCGCCTCAACGGCGAGCACCGGTTCGCCGGCGGGGACTCCGCCAGCGGTCGTATCCAGATGTTCGGAAGCGAGGAGCGAGTTCATGTCGATCGGGTGAGGTCTGGGTGGGTCGAGCACGGTGGCGCTCGCTACCGTTGTAGGGCCGGCTCGACAAGGCGTCAAACGAATATCGCCTCGGGTGAAGCCACTACCGTCGGCTGCATGACCCCGGATCTCGTGCTCAACAACGCCAACGTGATCACCGTGGATCGGGGCCGACCGCGTGCTCGGAGTGTTGCGATTCTCGGGTCGCGGATCCTTGCGGTCGGCGAGCACGGCGACTTCGCAGACACGGCTGCACCGGTCATCGACCTCGGGGGACGAACGGTGGTCCCCGGATTCAACGACGCCCACAACCACATGGGCGGCTACGGCGCATCTCTCAACGAGGTCTCACTTCACCCCGGAAACGTGCGGTCGGTCGAAGAGGTCGTGGCGGCCATCGCCGCGCGAGCCGCCGAGGTCCCGGCGGGTGTGTGGGTGATCGGTGCCGGCTACGACGACAACAAGCTGGCCGAACGGCGGCATCCGACGCGCCGCGAACTCGACGCCGTCAGCCCCGACCATCCCGTGCTGTTGAACCACAACTCGGGCCACTTCTGTGTGGTCAACACCGCCGCGATGCGGCTGGCGCGGATCGGCGAGGTCGCCGTTCCCGAGGGCGGAGTGGTTTCGCTCGACGAACACGGCGAGCCGAATGGGCTGCTCGAGGAGCAAGCCCAGACCCTGGTTCGCTCGCTCCTGCATCCACGGGCCATCGCCGACATGGTCGAGAACATCGGCGCCGCCTCGGATCGCTACCTGAGCGAGGGCATCACCAGCTGCCAGGAGGCCGGGGTCGGCGGCATCCTCGGCACGGCGGAGCCGCTCGAAGTCGCGGCGTATCAACAGGCGCGCCGGTCCGGACGACTGCGGGTGCGGGTCACCCTCATGCCGGCCGTCGAGACGCTGCACGCCACCGACCACCATGTTGACGATGACGAACCCTTCGTGCTCGACCTCGGGCTGCACAGCGGCTTCGGCGACGAGTGGCTCAAGTTCGGCCCGGTGAAGATCTTCGCCGACGGATCGCTCATCGGCCGGACTGCAGCGATGTTCGAGGACTTCGAGGGTGAGCCGGGCAATCGGGGTTACTTCCAGATGGACGAAGACCGACTGCACGGCCTGATCCTCAAGGCACATCGGTCGGGCTGGCAGGTCGCGGTGCACGCCATCGGTGACCGGGCGGTCGCCTCGGTCCTCGACGCCTATGCCACCGCACAGCAGCGCTACCCGCGCCCCGACACTCGACACCGCATCGAACATTGCGGCATGTGTCGAGCCGAAGACGTCGCTCGCATCGCCGAGCTTGGCGTCATCCCGGTACCCCAGGCCCGGTTCATCAGCGAGATCGGCGACGGCATGGCCCGAGCGATCGGTGATCGACGACCAGACTGCTACCGCCAGCGCAGCTTCCTCGATGCGGGCATCGTGCTCCCCGGAAGCTCCGATCGCCCGGTCGTCAACGGGGCCCCACTGCTGGGCATCCACGACCTGGTCAACCAGCGCACGGCCGATGGCGACCCCTTCAACCCTCACGAGGTCATCACCGCCGAGGAGGCCATCCATGCCTATACGCATGGTTCGGCCTTCGCCGCGTTCGACGAAGCCGACAAGGGCATGGTTCGCCCTGGCGCTTTCGCCGACCTTGCCGTGCTCGATGGCGACCCGACGACCGTCGATCCGGAGACGATCGCCGATCTCTCGGTCACGGCGACCATGGTCGGAGGCGTGGTCGAGTTCGGCGAGCTCTGAGCCGCGCTTGCAGCTCAGAAGATCGAGACCGCCAGGAGGCGGAATGCCAGGACCGTCAGCGTCAGCTTGAACAGCTGCGAGAGACGACGTTCGTCGGCCCGCTCCAACAGGTTCGTGCCGATCCAGGTACCGACGGCGACACCGGCGATGGCAACTCCGATGACCGTCAGATGGTCGCCGAGGTCGAAGCCATCGAGAACGAATCCACCGATCTTGGCGGCGTGCGAGAGCACCTGGGTGCAGCCGGCGGTGGCGACGAACGCTCGGTGCGACGCCGTCACCGCGCGGTAGAACGGCGAGACCACCGGCCCGCTGGCCCCGACGGTCGCCGACAAGAACCCCGACAGCGCACCGACCGGGACAAGCCCGCGCTCCGTGCGGCCCGGCCGATCCCACCCGAGCCATTTCGGCCGCCAGCTCGCGATCAGCATGAAAATCGCCATCGCGATTCTCGTGGCGTCCTCGGGCATCGACGTGGCGACCTGCACCCCCAGGAGTGCTGCCGGCGCGAGCAGAACCGAGCCGTAGGCGACTGCCCGCCAGTTCACACCGTCGCGCAGTAGGAACGTTCGGAAGCCGTTCGAGAAGAGCTGGATGCAGCCGTGAATGGGGATCGCCACCGCCGGGGCTCGAAACTGGGCAATGACCGCCAACAGGATGATCCCGCCACCCAAGCCGGCGACCGCACTGATGATGGCCGTCACGAGGGCCACGAGACCGATGACAATGACTTCCACGGTGGCCCTCCTTGTCATCCGGTCTACCGGACCAGCGCTCGGAACCCGCTGTACGGTTCCGCTCGTGACGAACTCCGCTTCCTCCACGCCGGTTCGGGCGGCGGTCTGCCGCGGCTTCGGCGAGCCGCTGTCGATCGAGACGTTGCTGCTCGCTCCCCCGGCAGCTGGTCAGATCCAGGTCAAGGTCATCGCCTCGGCGATCTGCCACAGCGACATTCACTTCTTCGACGGTGCGTGGGGAGGCAACCTGCCCGCTGTGTGGGGCCACGAAGCCGCCGGTGTCGTCGAGTCCGTGGGGCCTGACGTCGATGGCTTCGATGAGGGTGACCATGTCGTCGTCACGCTCATCAAGTCGTGCGGCAAGTGCCGCAACTGTCTGGCGGGTGTGTCGGTCGCATGCACCGGTGAGCTGTCGGACCACCCGTCACCACTGACCGACGGCGAGGGCAACTCGATCGCGCATGGCCTCGGTACCGCGGCGTTTGCCGAACGAGCGATCGTCGACCAGTCGCAGGCGGTGGTGATCGACCAGGCGATGGACCTCGCGCCGGCCTCGCTGCTGGCCTGTGGCGTGATCACCGGGGTCGGCGCAGCCTTGAATACCGCTCGAATCGAACAGGGCTCGTCGGTTGTGGTGATCGGCACCGGCGGCGTCGGCCTCAACGCAGTGCAGGGTGCCCGCCTGGCCGGCGCGACGACGATCATCGCCGCCGACCTCAACGACGCGAAGCTAGAAACATCACGGACGTTCGGGGCGACCGACCTGGTCAACAGCGGAACGACCGACCTGGCCGAAGCCGTTCGGGAGATCACCCGCGGAGCGATGGCTGACTACGTGCTGGTCACCGTTGGCGCCAAAGGACCGATCGAGCAGGCGCCGCGGCTGTTGGCGCCGAACGGCACGGCGGTCATCGTCGGCATGCTGGCGACGGGTGTCACCGCCACGATCGATCCGGTGACGATGGCCGCGCTCAACCAATCGCTGCTCGGCTCGAAGATGGGCACGTCGACGATCAGCGAGGACATCCCCGACCTGGTGGCGAAGTACCAGCAGGGCGAGCTATTGCTCGATGCGCTGATCAGCCAGACCTGCACCCTCGACGACATCAACGACGCCATCGAGTCGGTGAAGTCCGGCGACGCTGTCCGCAACGTCATCCTCTTCGACCACTAGCCCGCACCTGATGCGCTTTGGTGCCAGGCACCAATCGTTACAACTGATGCGCTTTGGTGCCAGGCACCAATCGTTACACGCGGCAGTTTCGGCGCCAGCCGAAACTGTGTAAGCGAGGCGAAGCCGAGCGACGTGATTAGGAGGGATACTGCCGGTATGCACGTTGCAGATCTGGAGACGTTCGTCGTCGGGAATCGGCCCGGCGAGTTCGGTGGTGAGTACTTCATCTTCGTCAAGCTGACGACCGACACCGGCGTGGTCGGCTACGGCGAGCACTACGGCGCCAGTTTCGGGCCCGACGTCGTGCCGGCGATGATCGCCGACCTCGCCGAGCGGCATCTGATCGGCCGATCTCCGTTCGAGATCGAGCAGTTCTGGCATCGCTGCCACGGCTCCGGGTTCACGCATCGCGCCGACGTGTCGGTGATGGGCTGTGTGAGCGCGCTGGAGATGGCGTGTTGGGACATCGTCGGCAAGGAGCTCGATCGACCCGTCTATGAACTCCTCGGGGGGCGCGTGCACGAGGCACTTCGCTCCTACACCTACCTGTACCCGGCGCCCGGCGACGCAGCCGACGTCTACCTCGATCCGGCAACCGCGGCGCAACGTGCGGCCGAGGAAGTCGCTCGCGGCTTCACGGCGGTCAAGTTCGACCCGGCCGGTCCGTACTCGATCTACTCCGGCCACCAGCCGACGCTCGAACGACTCGAGCTGTCCGAGGCGATGACCGCTGCCGTTCGGGAGGCCGTCGGCACCAATGCCGACATCCTGTTCGGCACCCACGGCCAGTTCACGGCTGCGGGCGCGCTTCGACTCGCTCACCGTCTCGAGCGATACGACCCGCTGTGGTTCGAGGAGCCGGTGCCACCGGGCGACCCGGCTGAGATGGCCAAGGTCGCGTCGCAGACCGTCATCCCGATCGCCGCCGGCGAGCGCCTGACGACCAAGCACGAGTTCATGGCGTTGCTCGAACGCAAGGCCGTGTCGATCATCCAGATGAACCTCGGGCGTGTCGGCGGCATCCTCGAAGGCAAGAAGATCGGCGCCCTCGCCGAGGCCAACGGCGCCCAACTCGCGCCCCATCTCTACTGCGGGCCGCTCGTGGGCGCAGCGAACGTGCAGCTCGCCACCTGCACGCCGAACTTCCTGATCCTCGAGTCGATCCAGGACTGGGGCGGCATCCACGCCGACGTCCTCAAGTCGAAGATGGGCTGGGAGGACGGCTACGTCATCCCGCCGACCGCGCCCGGCCTTGGGGTCGAACTCGACGAGGACTTCTGCCGTGCCAACCCGTACACCGGCGACGGCCTGCACCTCCGCATGGCCGAATTCCCGGTCGACCCTCGGAGCGACGCGCTGGAGTAGCCGCTCAGCGGTGGGCGTGGTCGGCCTTGATCTGGTCGAGACGGCGTTCGACGACCGGGATGAAGTCGTCCGGATGGGTGAGCACCCAAAAGCGTTCGTTGCGGATCGCGTCGAGCATCAGGTCGCCGACCTCGGCCGGATCCATGCCCTTGGCCAGCTCACCGGCAAGGTTGGTCATGAACCGATCCTCGAGCTTGGTGGCCTGTTCGGTCATCGACGCCGTGGCGTCGTCATCTCGATGTCGAGCACTGCTGTGCACGATGTCGGTGTCGATCGGACCGGGACACAACACGCTGGCCCGCACGTCGGAGTCGGCCATCTTGAGCTCGACCCGCACGGTGTCCATCAGCGCGACGACCCCGTGCTTGGCCACGTGATAGGCGCCCAGCACCGGACCACAGACCAGGCCGGCCATCGATGACGTGGCGGTGATGTGGCCCTCGCCTTGCTCCTTGAGGATCGGCAAGAACGTGCGCACGCCGTGGATGACCGACCAGAGGTCGACGTCGAGCGTCCAGGCCCAGTCGTCGAGCGACATCTCGTCGGCTGCGCCGCCGATCCCGATACCGGCGTTGTTGCACACGACGTGCACCGAGCCGAACTCGTCGAGCGCGGCGTCGGCAAGCGCTTGGATCTCCGACTCGCGCCGGACATCGGTGCGCACGCCGATCGCCTGGTGTCCGGCGGCGCGCAGGTCGGCGACGACGCCGTCGAGTCGCTCCTGATCGATGTCGGCCAGCGTGATCGACATGCCGGCACCGGCGAAGCTCCAGGCCATCGCCCGACCCATGCCACTCGCGCCGCCCGTGATGACTGCGGTCTTTCCTTCGACGTCATACATATCCGCACTCTGCCAGCCCGCAGGACCGGCCAGAAAGTCTGCGGCCATGAGATCTCTGCGACACTGGCCGTCATGACCAATGTCGTCGAAGCCGGCGCTGCGGGCGCAGTCAAAGTCACGGTGTGGGATCTGGCCATGACCGCCGATCCCGGAGTCACCGCCGAACCCCGGGACGACCTGGTGATCCTCTACGCCGCGGAGCCCGCACCCGAATTGGCCCGCTTCTTCTACGAGGAGGTCGGCCGCGAGTTCAACTGGCGCGGCCGCATGGACTGGACCCGATCGCAGTGGCAGGACGAGGCCGATGCGCCGACCAACCACCTTCACTCCTGCTGGAGCCACGGCAGCCCGGCCGGCTACTTCATGCTCGACGAGAACACCGAGGACACGGTCGGCAACACCGAGCTGAAGTACTTCGGGCTGCTCCCCCGGTTCCACGGGCGCGGCATCGGCAAGTGGCTGCTGACGCGGGCAATCGAGACCGCATGGGCGTTGCCGACGACCGAGCGCTTCTGGCTTCATACCTGCTCGCTCGACGGCCCGCACGCGAAGGCGAACTACCTGGCCCGCGGGTTCGTCGAGGTCGGTCAGAAGCTGGAGTACCAGCTGATCATTCCGCCGGACTGAGGAAGTCCGCCAGCTCGTCGCGCAGCTGCTCGATATTCCACGCCGCCAGCTGGGCCAGCATGTTGACGGCCATCGGGTCGAGCTCGATCCGTCCGGCAGTCGGATACCACGGGAAGTGTTCCATCGGGCCCGAGCCGTCGCCCTCCGGCTGCTCAGCCGTCGGCGATTGGCCCCGCTGGCCCTCCGCGAGCGCCTCGCGCAAGCCGTCGTCGGTTATCGCGTCCTGCCATGCGTCGACCCGATTGTTGACGAGGAAGAAGACCTCGACCTCTCGACCGGCCCGCACCCCCGCCACCGGATTCTCGACGGTGGTCAGGGTCGCCAGAGTCCATGCCGTCCGCTGCCATGGCGTGCCCGATGCGTCCTTCGTCGCCTCGAACAGGGCCTCTCGAATCGCGTGGAACTCCTGCTTGCTGTCGTCGAACACCTGCACGTAGCTGAGCGGATCCTTCGGGCGCATACCGCCCCAGCTGACCCAGCGTCCGGCGTCGTCGACCGAACCCTGATAGCCGAAGAGCAGCGCGATCGAGCCCGGCACGATGACCTCGTCGCTCTTCGGATGTTGATAGAGCGGCTGCTCGGAGTTGATGACCGAGACGAGCCGGGTTGCGCCCGTCCGAGCGAGCGCGCCGAGGATCCCCGAATTGTCGAAGTCGCCGCCGTCGGAGAAGCCGCGCTCGGCGTTGGCGGCAGAACCCTCGGCGAGTGCATCCGGACGCCAGTAGTTGTAGACGGGGATGAGGTCCGCTGCTTCGGCATTGAGCAGCTTCGTGAGGCCCTTGAACAACCGGTTGACGAGCCAGCGGGTGATGAACCGCGGTATCCAGATCCGCGATACCACCTTCTGCACCTCGACCCGTAGGTCATCGAGTCCTTCGTCAAGACGTTGAAGGATGAACGCGGCGAAGAAGGCGGACGAGCACGCGCTGATGTCGGACAGCCCATAGCGCCGATCGAAGTGGACCTCGGCCTCGTCGCCCGAGCCTCCCCGTAGCGAACTCGTGAACGCAAACGACTCCACCACACCGCCGCCGACCACGCCGTCGACGCTGTTGCCGGGTGCACCGCCCCACTCAGCGGTCACCTGCACCGGGATCTGTACCGCGTTGGCGACTTCCTTGTTCTCGATGATGTTCATGTTCACGATCAGCGGCGCTCGGTCGGCCCGCATCGTGTGAAAGTCGTCGGGAACCAGGGTCGGGTTCTCGGGCGTGATGTTCTCGGCGATCCACGAGTCGCTCGGCGCGAAGAACCGTCGCGGCAGCGGGAACGGGACGCGTCGCTTGTACTTCGCCTCGTAGAGGCCGAAGGGTCGCAGAATGAGCTCGCCGATGCCGATGATCCAGAACCACCGCCACCGCTCGGGCTTGGTGAACAGGCCCCATTTGAACATCGTCCACAGCGCGCCACTGATCGATTCGAGGCTGAACCGTTGCGGTGCGGTTCCGATCGAGTGAGGATCGATCCATTCGACGTTGCCGGACCGCTTCGTCTCGCCTCCCAGGTGGAGGTCTCCGGGATCGACCGGCGAGATCAGAAGCTGCTCATCGCTGATCGTCTCGGGGGCATACGTGAACAGCACCGACGCCCAGGTGCCTCCCGACACCGAGGACAGGTGATCGAACCGGGCCAACATCGACGACCGCTCACCGTGCGGGTCCGGCAGCTGTGCAAGGGCCGAGAACTGGCCGAGCGCGGCGGTCAGCGCTCGCGAGCCGCCGCCCGACACACAGAGCACCGCAGTCGGCGGATCGTCGGGATACGGCTGCACGTCGCCGATGCGCACCTCTGCTCGACCGTCGAACTGTCGCCGGGGGTCCTTGAACATGTCCGCACCTCACCACTGGACAGCTGGGCGAGCGTTTCCTCACCGCCGGAAGGTTCCCGCCCTCGACGTGCGCTCACGATGCACGCTAATCGAGCCGAGGCCAGGAATGTGGGGCGATGGTCCCAACCCCGGTGTGACGCGACGCAGGGAGAGACCTTCCGGTTCGGGGCCGACCGACCTAGCGTGGCGGGCCATGCCCACCCGCAGCGCGTCGCTGTTTCGACCGGGATCGATCGACCTCGACCATCGCCATCGCGGCTGGGTGCTCGCGGCGCTCGGGATGCTGTTGGTGTCGACCGACTCGCTGTTCATCCGACTGGCGGAGACCTCGGCGTGGAACGTGGCCTTCATCGTGTCGGCATCGGCGGTGCCGATCATGGCGATCCTTGCTTGGCAGTACGACGACCGCGCGACTCGAGAGGGCATTCGACGACACGTGCGTCCGGTGCTGCTGATCGGCGGCCTCGCCGGGCTCAGCCAGATCGCCTTCATCGGCGCGGTGACCCGAACCGCAGTCGCCAACGTGGTGACGATCGTCGCGTCCGCACCGATCCTCGCGGCGCTCGTCGGCTGGTTGGTGTTCGGCGAACGCACGACCGCTCGGGTCTGGCGGGCGATCGGTGTCACCGTCGTCGGCGTCGCCATCGTGGTCGCCGGATCGTTCGGCTCGCCGACGCTCGACGGCGACCTCCTCGCGCTCCTCGCCATCGCCGCGTTCGGCATCTCGATCAATGTGTGGCGCCGCTTTCCCGAGATGAGCGTGTTCGTCGGTCTCGGCGCGAGTGCACTCGTGATGCTGGTCGTGTCGAGCTTCTTCGTCGACTTCGCCACGATCGATCGCCGAGCACTGCTGGCGTCGTTGGCCATGGGCATGATCTTCAACCCGCTGGGCCGCGTCTGTCATGCGTCGGCACCCCGGTACGCGCCCGCATCGGAGGTCGCGTTGTTCACGCCGGTCGAAACCGTGGCGGCTCCGATCTGGGCGCTGCTGGCATTCGGGGAACGCCCACCCGGCCAGACGGTGGTCGGCGCCATGGTGATCATCGTCGGCGTGCTGTACGGGACCGTGCTCCCTCTCGACCGGACGGGGCGAACCGGTCGCGGCTAGATTGACCCGGCGGTCGTTCGGGGGAACGCCGCTTCCAAGGGGGAAAGCCATGACCAAGCCGTGGATCGTTTCAACGACCCCGCACGAGAAGTTCAACTTCTACACGCGGGCCAACGTTGGCGAGGTGTTTCCCGATCCGGTGTCGCCACTGTCGTTCGAGTGGTTCGAGACGGAGGGCACGATCGGCGGCTCGGAGATCGGCTTCCGCGAGGCGTATTACCGCATCGGTGTGATGACCCCCGACGAGTTGCCGCCCGACGATGCGGTCTTCCTCGGCGTGACCAACGGCTATGCGTACCTCAACGCCTCAGCCCTGCGCATGCTCGGCCATCGCGCTCCCGGCATGACCTACAAGGACATCGACGATGCATTCTTCGGTGACGCCCCCGGAGTTCCAGACTTCGAGCCCGGCCCCGGCGACGACCGCCCGGAGTTGACCGCCAAGATCCAGGAGACCTTCGGGTGGGTTCTCACCACCCCCGACATCCCCAACGCACTGGCCGCCGAGGCCGAACTCAACCAGATGCGCGCCGATCGTCCGGACTTCTCGGCCATGTCGGATCGTGAGATCTACGAGTGGGTGTGGCGAACCTTCGAGGCCAGCTTCTCCAAGCTCTTCGAAGAGCACATTTTCGTCAGCTTCCTCGCCACCCTGCCCATCGGCATCATCACGGGC
This sequence comes from Actinomycetota bacterium, assembly GCA_039028435.1. Classification (GTDB taxonomy): domain Bacteria; phylum Actinomycetota; class Acidimicrobiia; order Acidimicrobiales; family UBA10347; genus UBA10347. The sequence continues at coordinate 615,203 of JBCCIC010000001.1, forward strand.
GTGTGCGAGGCCGTCGGTCGTCCCGAGGCAACCCTGCGCCTACTGGCCGGGCTGGGCGACGTCGAGTCGGCAGCGCCGTCGATGGCGATGTGGGACCTGGGGCGGATCGTTGCCGGCTCGGACCACCTCAACGGCTTGTTTGACGAGGGCTCGACCGGACTCGCGGACAAGCTCGCCGCCAGCGATCACGCCGACGCAGCTACCTTCAACGAGCGGTTCGCCGAGTTCACCTACAGCTACGGCGCCCGCGGCCCGAATGAATGGGAGGTCCGGTCGCCGACCTGGGAAACCCACCCCGACCTCGCCCTAGCCGCGATCGACCGCATGCGTCTCTCCCCGGAGGATGCCGCGCCGCAAGGCCGCAACGCCGAGCGGGCCGCCGAGCGCGAGGCTCTTGGTGCGGAGATCGCCGCAATGATCGAAGGCGACCCCGAGGCTCACGGCCAGTTCATGGCCGCCCTCAGCTCGTCGCAGGTCTTCATGCCCGGCCGTGAGCGCACCAAGACGAACTGCATCAAGCTCATCCAAGAGGTCCGGATGGCGCTCCAGGAATGGGGCAAGCGATGCGTAGCCGCAGGGACCTGGCCGCACGTGAACAGCTACGGCCTGATGACCAAGTCCGAAGCAGCGCAGTTCCTCGACGACCCGACCGGCTGGCACGACACCCTCGCCGAGCGCGAGCAGCACATGCACGACGTCGCCGCGTTGCAGGAGCCGTTCATCCTCGTCGGCGAGGGCGGCCCGATCACCGACTTGCCTCGACGCGACGAAGTCGAGACCGTCGACCTCGTCTCGGGCCAATCGGTCCAGGGCGTGCCCGGGTGCCCCGGCCATGCGCGGGGAATCGCGCGTGTCGTGCTCGACTCGTTCGATCCGACGGCACTCGAGCCCGGCGACATCCTGGTCGCGCCGATCACCGACCCATCGTGGACACCCTTGTTCGTTCCGGCCGCGGGTGTGGTCGTCGACGTGGGCGCCCCTCTGAGCCACGCCATCATCGTGAGCCGCGAGCTCGGCATCCCGTGTGTGGTCTCGGCCACCGATGCCACCAAGATCATTCCCGATGGCGCCCTGATCGAGGTCAACGGCGACACCGGCGAGGTATCGGTGATCGAGCTGCCGGCCTGATCGGCCCACAGCCGTTGGTTGGGCCCAGTCAGTCGGGCAACACCCGCTCGCCGCGAATGAACGCGTCGAGGAGTTCCCGTCCGTCCGAGGTCGGGCGCTCCGGCACCGCGTCGCCGCCCCCGTCACCGTCGCCGTCGTTGGCCCGCGCCATACGGGCGGCGCGCACACCGGTGGGGTCGCCGACGATACGGATCGGCTCTCGCTCCTTGATCTCGGCTTCGATCGCCTCGGGCAGCTGGATCTCGAAGGCCGCAGCCACCTCGTCGCCGGGTTCATCGAGCTCGGGCTCTTCCGCGGTCTCGACCGCACCCAGCACCTCGTCGGCCGGTGACACCGTCGCCTCGCCGATGCCCGGAAGAATGGCAACGAAGGGCACGCCCGGATCATCCGTGTAGAGGGCCCGATCCTCGGCCGACATGCCTTCGCCTGGCGACGAGGCGGACGCCATGTCTCGGTCGACGATCAGCCTGGCGCCGAACACGAGACCGACAGCGACGGCCGCGAAAGCGACGAGCCGCCATTTGCGGATCGACTCTTCGTGTCCAACCTCCGAACGAAGGAGGTGGCGTTCCCCGGCCATACACCAATGGTACGTCGGATCCAGGTATTGAGCACTGGGCGGATCTACCCGGTTGACGTCTTTGGGGTATGTCCGAGGGGTGAATCAGCTCAGAATCCCCGGAAGTGGGGGCTTCGAAAGACGACCGCCATCGATCGTGATCACCTGACCGGTGACGAACCGCGCTTCGTGACTGGCCAGCCACACCACGACGTCGCCGACGTCACCCGGGTCACCGATGTGGCCGACCGGGTGCAGCTCGGCCAGCTGGCGGACCACCTCGTCGCGGTCGGGATGCCGCTCGACGAAGCTGGCGTTGAGCTCGGTGTCGATCCAACCGGGCGCGACGGCGTTGGCTCGGATCCCGAACGGTCCCAAGTCAACGGCAAGCGCCGCGGTCAGACCGTGCACCCCGGCCTTGGTCGCGGCATACGCGGCGTGGCCCGGATTGCAGCTGAACCCCTCGATCGAGCCGACGTTCACGATCGCGCCCTTGCTCACCTTGAGGTGCGGCGTGGCCGCCTTGGCCACGAGGAAGGGCCCCGTCAGGTTGACGTCGAGCATCTTCTGCCACGACGTCTCGGAGTGGGTCTCGATGTCCTCCTCGAACATGATCCCGGCATTGTTGACGACGATGTCGAGGGAGCCGTGACGCTCGACGATGCCGTCGACGCAAACTTGCACCGATGCCGAGGATGTGACGTCGAGTTCGATCCATTCGCGACCATCGCCGGGATCACGAAGGTCTCCGATGACAACCGTCGCGCCGGCGGTCGCGAGGCGATCCACAATGGCACTGCCGATGCCTTGGGCACCTCCGGTCACGAGTGCCACCCGATCCTGCAAACGAGTCATTGTGCGGTGTATCCCCCGTCGATAGCGAGATCGGCCCCGGTCACATGCCGGCTGCGATCGGAGAGCAGAAAGACGATCAGGTCGGCCACCTCGTCAGGCCCGGGAATTCGCCCTTGCGGAATCGAGGCCAGGTTCGCGTCGCGGACATCGTCGATCGTGACACCCGGTCCATGTCCATCGCCAAGCATCGGTGTGTCGATGGCGCCGGGACAGACGGCGTTCACGCGGATCTGGTCGGCGCCATGTTCGAGCGCCATCGCCTGGGTCAACGAGATGACTGCGCCTTTGGAAGCGCAGTAACCGGCAAGCCCGGCGGCACCGACGTTGCCGCAGGTCGAGCTGACGTTCACGATCGACCCGCCGCCCGCCGCACGCACGTGGGGAACCGCGGCTCGGGAGACACGGAACACGGCGTCGACGTTGACGGCCATCTGTCGGGCCCAGTCCTCGTCGGTCGTGTTCTCGGCAGTGGCCCGGACGATGATTCCGGCGGCGTTGACCACGCCATCGAGTCCACCGAGCAGCTCGATCGAATCGCCGACCAACCGATCGGCGAACGACGGCTCGGCGATGTCCCCGACGACGGCAAACGCGTGTCCGCCGGCCGATGCAATCTCGGCCACGACGTTGCCGGCTTCCTCGGACCGACGGCCGCTGACGATGACCGTCGCGCCCTCGGCCGCGGCCATCGCCACCGTCGCCCGGCCGATACCCGACGTTGAGCCGGTGATCAGGATGCGCTTGCCGTCGAGCAACATGTCACGCCACCAGCGGAGAGATCTCGGAGCGGCGCCGATCGACGAAGTCCCGCAGCTCTTCGTGCACGTCGTCGGGCAGGCTCGGCTCCTGGTAGTCGGCCAGCATCTGGCGAGCCTTGTCGGCGCCGCGCTGGCCGGCGTCCTTCGCGCCGTCGACCGTCCACTGTTCGAAGCTGTCGGCGTTCATCAGCTCGCCCATGAAGAAGGCGGACTCGAAGTTCTCGAGGGTGTGCTGCGTGCCGAGGTGGTGGCCACCAGGTGGCACTTCGCGCATGGCGTCGAGCGCGCCGTCGAGCTGGTCGAAGTCGACGCCCTTGCCGAGGCGGTACATCATCATCAGCTGCTCGCCGTCGAGGGCGACCTTGCTGTAGCTCTGCAGCAGCGCCCCATCGAGGTAGCCGGTCGTCGAGAGTACGAAGTTCGCGCCGGCCATGAGCACGCCATACATGTTGCGGGCGGCCTCGTAGCCGGCTTGGGCGTCGATCAGCTTGGAGCTCGAACATCCACCGGAGCATCGCCACGGCAGCTGGTAGTACCGGGCGATCTGGCCGGTGAGCATGTTCATGTGATCGATCTCGGGCATGCCCGCTTGCGGGGCGCCCGACTTCATCGAAACCGTCGAGAGCCACTGCCCGAACACGGCGGGGGCGCCGGGACGAACCAGCTGACTGAACGCAACACCCGCCAGCGCCTCGGCGGCAAGCTGCACGACCGAGCCGATCGTGCTGGCCGGGGTCGACGCGCCGCCGAGTACGAACGGGCTGAAGAGCATGGCCTGGTTGCTGGCGGCGTAGACCTTGACGGCGTCGAGCATCGTCGCATCCCACAACAGCGGCGAGTTGCAGTTCGCGAGGCTCGTCATCACGGTCGTGTCCGCTACCACGTCGTGGCCGAACACGATCCCTGCCATGTGCAGGGACTCCTCGGCTCGTTCTCGGCTCGTGACCGAACCCATGAACGGCTTGTCGCTGTGCTTGAGCAGCGAATAGGTCATTTCGAGATGCCGATGCGGCACCGGGATGTCCATCGGTTCGCACAGCACGCCACCGGTCATGTGCACCGCTGGCTGCTGATACGCGATCTTGGCGAAGTTGTCGAAGTCTTCCTGGGTGGCGTTGCGGCGGTTGCCCTCGAAGTCGAGGATGAATGGTGCGCCGTAGCTCGGCGTGAAAATCGTCTTGCGGCCCCCGAGCGTGACCGACCGCTCCGGGTTACGGGCCAGCATGGTGTACTCGCTCGGCGCGTGGCCGACGAGCCCCATCAGGAAGTCGGGGTCGAAGCGCACCCGCTCGTCGGCGAAGTCGACGTCGGCGCCCGCCTCGTTCCACATCGAGAGCGCCTCGGGGTCACGGAAGACGCAGCCGACCTCGGAGAGCAGCTTGAGGATCTCGGCGTGCACCCGTTCCATCTGTTCCGGCGTGAGGATGTCGACGTACGGCAGCCCCCGATCGAGCTCCGGGAGCCACTGGGGACCTTGGGGGCCCTGGCGCGCGGCGCGACGCGCGCTGCGGCCACGCCGGCCCCCACGGCCGCGCTCGTTCGGTTCGTCGGACATCAGGTGCTCCTCTCGGAACGGGGACTGAACTGGGCCGCGAGTTCGCGCCGCAGGGCGTCAAGCGCCGGATTCTCCGGACGATCGGGGCTCACGCCACTGCGCAGCACCGAACAGATCGGCGGAAGCTCGATCGTCGCGCCGGGCGACCAGTGGGTCATCCGGGTCGTGTAGTTGCGTTCGTTGATCACGGCGACGCCGAGGCCGGCTTCGACCGCCGACTGCACGCCACCGACGGACGGACACGTCAGCGCAGTGCGGACTTCCCAACCCGCCTTGCCCAGAGCGCGGCTTACGGCGTCGCCGTAGGTCCAGCCCGAGCCGTAACTCAAGAGTGGTAGCGGCTGGTCGGGATCGAACTCCACCCCCGGCGCCACGACCCAGGCGATGCGCTCCTGGCGAACGACGGTGTCGGAAGTGCGCGGACGCTGCGGCCCGGTGGTCGGTACCTGGAGCAGGCCGAGGTCGACTTCGCCGCCATCGATCATGTCGGCGATCGTCCCGCTGAGCCCGACCGTCACCTCGATGTGCACATTGGGGTACGCCCGACCAAAGCGAGCGAGGACCTCGACAAGCTCGTCCGAGTGAAGATCCTCGTTGCTGCCGAGGCGCAGGGCACCCTCGAGGTCGCTGCGGGTCAAGTGGGCGACCGCTTCGTCGTGGGCACTCACGATTCGATCGGCGAACCGAAGGAGGTCCGCGCCGTCGGGTGTGGCCGTCACAACAGCACCCCGCACGACCAGGTCGAGGCCGACCCGCTCCTCGAGGCGCTTGACCTTGTGGCTCACGGCGCTCTGCGTCATGCCCAGATCGTCGGCCGCGACGGTGAAACTCCCACTGTCGACGACGGCGCGCAGCGTGCGGAGCGACTCGACGTCGATCTTGAGTTCCGGTGCCCCCACCGCGCCTCCTTCCCGTGGACCAGCGGCCTCGGAAAGTATGACAACTCGCACTGCGAAACGCCACTCGACATGACAGACCATCTTCTGTTCCGGATGCGCCCCGGCGCTCAGAGCGTGCGAATCACTCGGCGGAACAGCAGCGGGATGGTGATCGCCATCGTGGCGAGTCCGACCCAGGTCATCGTGCGGGCAGGGCCGACAGCTGGCGCGAGGATCGATTGCACCAGGGCGCCGAATGGCAGACCGCCGGAGAAGCCGAGGGTCATGATTCCCATCACACGGCCCATCATCTCGGGCTCCGTGTGCTGTTGGAGCAGCGTGCGATGCGACGCGATCGCCAGCCCAGCGTTGACACCCCAGGCGATCATCACCGCAACGGCCACGCCGTAGTTCGGCGAGAGACTCAAGAGGAACTGGCCCATGCCGAGGCCGATTCCGATGAAGAGCGTGACGTTGAGCCCGTGGCGCATCTGCGCGCGGCTGGCGACGAACATCGAGCTGGCGAGCATGCCGATCCCGAACGTGCCGAGCAGTACGCCGGCGGCAAACGAGCCTCGCCCGAAGTCCTCCTCGACCACCCGTGGCATCGAGATCTGCATGGCACTGAACGACGAACCGAGGATCAGGGTGGCGACCAGCAACGTTCGCCTCGGCTCGGAACCGAGGCCGTAGCGCAGACCATCCATGATCTCCGAGCGCACGGAGCGACGCTCCGAGGTGGGCGACTCGGCTCGCGGGATCTCCACGCGCCACATCAGCCCAAAGGCGATCACCATAACGACAGCGAGTAGCACGAAGCCGGCCGCATTGCCGAGGAGTGCAATGATCAGGCCGCCGAACGCCAGGCCGGCGAAGTTCGCGGTCTGTGCGCCGGCGTTCTGCAGGGCGGCGGCGTTCATCAGTCGTTGGGGGCTGACGAGCACTGGGACGATGGCGTTGAAGTTGGGCTGGATCATCACCAGCAACGCGCCGATGACAAACGCGGCCACGCCTGCGAGGCGTGGCGTCACGACGTCGAGCGCGATCAGCAATGCGAACACGGCGAAGGTGATGGCATTGGCCGCGAGCCACCACAGGGAGAAGGTTCGTCGATCGGCCCGGTCGGACCACGCACCTGCGTGCAACGCCAACAGCAGCGCCGGCACGCCGAGGGCGATGCCCACGAGACCCTCGGCGGCCGACCAGTCGGTGAGGGTCACCATCAGCCAGACGAGCATGAACCGGAGCGTGCCGTTGGTGCCGAAATAGAGCACCTGCGCGATCCAGAACGACCGGAAGTTGCGGTCTCGAAGCAGCTCGCGCACCGGGCTCTCGACTGGGCCTTCAGTCTGCTCCGCTTCTGCCATCGCCGTCGAGTGTGTCAGGTCGCAGAATCCCGAACGCGGTCGGCGCTCGATCGGCAACACTGTCGCCGTGGGCAGCATTGTCGTCTCCGATCTCGACTACGCGCCGCCAGGTGCTGAGCCGCTGTTCTTCGATGTCAGCTTCGGCGTGTCGCCCGGCGAGCACGCCGCGATCGTCGGCCCGAACGGCGTGGGTAAGAGCACGATCCTGCGCATTCTCGCCGGCGAACTCGACGCCGACGGCGGCGAGTACCTGATCGACGGTTCGTGGCTGCGCATGACCCAGGACGTCGGCATGGGCAGCCCCGACGACAGCCTCCGCGAGATGCTCCTGACCGTCGCGGCGCCGCCCTTGCGAGTTGCCGGTCAGGCTCTTCTCGCCGCCGAACGCGCGCTGGCTGAGGGGACCGATGACGGCATGGGCTATGCCGAGGCACTCAATGCGTGGGGCGACCTCGGCGGCTACGAGCTCGAAGTGGCGTGGGCAGGAGCAGCCGAGCGGAGTCTGAAGACGCCGGTCGAAGACTTCTCCACACGCCGGGTCGGCGAGCTGTCCGGTGGTGAGCGCAAGCGACTCGTCCTCGACCTGTTGTTGACGTCGGGCGCCGATGTTCTGCTGCTCGATGAGCCCGACAACTATCTCGACATCCCGACCAAGCTCTGGCTGGAGGAACAGATCCTGGCGACCGCGAGCACGATCCTCATGGTCAGCCACGACCGCTCGCTCCTCGAGCGGGTGTCGACGAAGATCGTGGCCGTCGAGGGTTCGGGGTGTTGGGTCCACGGTGACTCCTATGCGACGTTCCACGAGGCGAGGGAGCACCGCCAGAAGCTGCTCGGCGATGCCCGCCAGCGCTGGCACGAGGAAGAGCGCCGGCTGTACCGCCACATGAAGATCATGAAGCAGCGGGCGGCGGTCAACTTCAAGAACGCGAGCAAGGCCAACGCCGCCGAGACGCGATGGAAGAAGTTCGCTGACGGCGGGCCGCCGCCGATGCCCGTCGCCGATCAACACATCAAGGTCGGCCTGCGCGGTGCCGACTCAGCGCGCCGGGTGCTCAAGCTCGACGACGTCGCCATCGACGACTTGTTCTTCCCCTTCAGCGACGAAGTTCACTTTGGCGAGCGCGTGGGACTCATCGGGCCGAACGGCACCGGCAAAACACATCTCCTCCGGGCCCTTGCCGGGGAGGATCTTGCCCATGACGGCACGATCGGCCTCGGCCCACGCACCTCGATCGGCACGTTCACCCAGATCAACGACCGGCCGGACTTCCTCGGACGCGAGGTGCTCGACATCATCGTCGACCGCACCGGCGCCGAGGAACCGTCGATGAAGGCACTCGGTCGCTACGGACTCTCGCACCACGCTCGGCAGTCGTTCGACACGCTGTCCGGCGGCCAGAAGGCTCGGCTCGAGGTGCTGTGCCTCGAGCTCGAAGGCCACAACGTCCTGCTGCTCGACGAGCCGACCGACAACCTGGATATCGAGTCGTCCGAAGCCCTCGAGGAAGCGCTTGAAGGCTTCGTCGGGACTGTGGTCGCGGTGAGCCACGACCGAGCGTTCCTCGCCGGATTTGACCGCTTCGTGCTGATCGACGACGACGGTGCCGTGTGGTCGATTCCGGAGTACGACCTCGCGCTGCGAGCCTTGCTGGCACCCGACACTCTGGCAGCGATCAAGCACGCCAAGGCCCTGACCACCCTGTAACGCTTGGTGCCTGTAACGCTTGGTGCCAGGCACCAAAGCGCATCACGTCGTTCGCTACAGGCCGAAGTGGCGAAGGACGTTCGCCGTCACCCGGCGTACCTGCGGGTCGTGGTCGAGGCCGTAACACCAGTCGGCTGAGCCGGCGTTGAAGATCTCACCCTCACCTTTGCGGAGGTACGCGAGCACCGCGTGCCCCTGCGCGATCCGGGCAACGCTTTCCTCGCTCATGTCTCCGAACAACGTGTAGGCCATGCCCTCCAGTTCGCCCGGAGGTGTGACGTCGTCCCACAGCGCGGTCGGCGGTTCGCAGACGTCGTCGGTGATCGACATGAGGCGAGCCGGAGCGGTCGCCAGGACCTGCATGTCGATCGGAGCGCCGTCTTCACCCGTCGGCCGCGGCCGACCGTCGATCCACTCGATCGCGCACCCATCGACCTCGTAGCCGACGATGTAGGAACCCTCGCCGAGGAGTTCGCCCTCGGCCAAGCCGGTGTCAGCGAAGGCCCAGTGGTCAGGCTCGTGGATCCGGTAGGCACCCGTGCCGTCGCGCACGGCATCGCCGATTCGGTGATAGCCACCCCGGCTGAAGGTCAGACCGGTGGTGGTCGTTTCCGGATGGTTGATCCGCGGGTCGGACCAGGTCGTCGTCATGAGGTGATGGTCGGGTGTGTCGACGACCGGATCGTGCCGCCGGGCGCTGCCCTTGTAGCCGGTCATCACGCCCGTGTCGTGATCGATGCGTACCTGCCAGAAACACGTGTTGCCGGAGAAGATCGCCCAGCGCCCACCGGCCTCGACGAACCTGTCCGCGGCGTCGCGCATGCCACGGGTCCAGTACTCGTCGTGGCCGACGCTCAACAGCACGTCGTAGTCGTCGAGCAGTTCCGGAACCGTCTCCAGGTCGGCATTGATCGCCAGGTCGAACTCGAAACCCTCGGCGTGCGCCCACTCGACGAACCGGCGTTCCCAGTTCCACCAGCCGGCCGACCCGGTCCACAGCGGGATGTCAAAGCGCTCCTGATAGTTGATGATCCGGCGATGGGTCGGGTCGCCATCGATGTTGGTGATGCGGCCGTCGAAACCGCCGGGCTCGGTCGGACGGCGGAAGTAGCCGCGCTCCGTTGGCCGCTCGAACGACACGTGGGTCGCGCCCGAGTACAGGCACTTCCCGCCCCACTGGTTGTACGCGTTGTAGGTGTTCGTCGCCAGGACGAGCAGACCGCACGCCCGGCTGGTCGGTGCAGCGCGCACCACGAAGAATGCCTGGCTGGTCGCCCGGGGGTCACCGGGAGCGGCTTCCTCGGCGGTGAGCGTGACCTCGTACAGACCGGACTTCCACGACACGTCGGTCTGGATCTCGACCGTGACCGGCCAGCCACATCCTTCGGCCCACGCTCGCTCGGGCACCGAGTGATCGTTGGCGGCAACGCCCTCGGCTAGCCACGCGACGCCTTCGCTTCCCCATCGGCGCACCTCGACTCGGAACGATGCCCCACGGCTCGCGGCACGGAGCGAGACCTCGCCTCCGGCATCGACACTCAGCGGCGTGCAGTAGCCCTCAGCGATCGGCCATCGGGTGTAGATCCGTTCGCTGGCGTGAGGCTCGGTCATTCGTCGAGGTCTTCGACGAAGTCGGCGAACGAGTCGTTGGATTCGCGGAACTCGCTGACCACCCGCACCTTGTCGTCCGTGCCTCGGAGTACGGCGAGTGGGTCCTGCTGATCGCCTACGTAGCCGAGGGCGAACGCGCCTTGCTGGTACCCCATCATCTTGAGCAGGTCGTCGTCGAGGGTCCTGGCAATGTCCGGCGGGCAAGCGAGGAACTGGTTCTCTTCTTGGCGGACCCAGCCGACGGCATAGGTGATGTTCACACCTTGGCGCTCGGCGTCGCTGCGATTGGCGCCCCCACCGTGCAGGACCTTGCCGTCGTAGAACAGCACCGACCCTCGAGGCATGTCGGCCTGAATCTCGGCGACGACGGCGGCTTCGTCATCGCTCATCGGGCTGGTTCCGGGAGCGATATGGGTCGCGCCGTTCTCGGCGGTGAAGTCGGTCAGGGCCCACATCGTGTTGCACTGCACGTGGTAGCCGGCAGGGAATGGATAGAAGTCGAAGGCCATCTGGTCGCGATGCGGCTTCTGCTTCGTCTCACCCGGTTCGATGGTGATGATCTGGGTGAGGTGCAGCTGCACGGTCGTGGCGTGGTCGAGGAAAGACTCGATCGTCGACACGACCTGGGGGTGCATCACCAGGTCGCGAGCCGTCGGGCAGCGAGCGATCAGCGAACCCGTGCGCCGGGTGTGAACACCGTCGTAGACATCACGGCCGGCCGCCGACGCCTCGACGAAGGGCGCGGCCTCGGCGGCGAGCCGGTCCATCACGCTGTCGTCGACCACCCGATCGACGATCGCGTAGCCGAACTCGCGGATGTGTCCTGCGATGTCCGCAGGATCGCTGTCGCTGTCGAAGCGCCTCACGCTCGGACGCTAACAAAGCGACATCGGTGCCAGGTTTGATGTCGTTTCGGGGTCAGTCGGGGGCGGCGCCGCCTTCGGCGATGCGGCGGTCGACGAACTCGCTGAGTGCCGCCGCCACGGCGTCGTCGATCGGAGGCTGCTCGTACTCGGCGAGTGCCTGCTTCCACACCGCAGTCGCGCGCTCGTCGGCGCCCATCGAGCCGTCCTCGGTCCACTGCTCGAACGTCGCCCGGCTGAACAACAGCGGTTCGTAGAACGCCGTGGCAAATCGCTCGAGGGTGTGGTCCACACCGAAGAAATGGCCGCCTGGCCCGACCTCGGTGATGGCGTCGAGGGCCAAGGTCGTGTCATCGACGACGACCGGCTGCAGGCTCTCGGCGATCATCTGGCACATCTCGATGTCGGCCACGAACTTCTCGTAGCTGGCCACGAGCCCGCCCTCCTGCCAGCCGGCGGCGTGGAAGACCCAGTTCGCGCCAGCCAACACGGCGGCCCACGTGTTGAGCATCGTCTCGTAGGCGCCCTGCGCGTCGACCGACGTCGACGCACTCGACCCCGACGAACGCCACGGCAACCCGACATGACGAGCCAGCTGGCCACTCGCCAAGGCGCCCTTGAACGCCTCGGGCGTGCCGAACGCGGGCGAGCCTGACTTCATGTCGACGTTCGACGTGAATGCGCCGTAGACCACTGGCGCACCCGGACGGGCAACCTGCGAGAGGGTGACGGCGGCCAGGACTTCGAGATGCTGCAGCACGAGCGCACCTGCCAAGGTGACCGGCGCCATCGCGCCCGCCAGCGTGAACGGTGTGAGCACACAGGCTTGGCCGGCCCGGGCGAAGTCGATGATCCCCATCGACATCGGGATGTCCAGCTGGCGCGGGGAGTTCACGTTGACGTTCGCGCCGCAATACGGCCGCTCGGCGAACTGCTCGTCGGACTCGATGCCGTTCCGGATCTTGACCATGGCGAAGTTGTCGGCCACCCGCTGGCGGCCTCGACAGAAGAGGAAGGGCACCTTGTCGGTGAGGGTGAGCGACGCGTGGATCGTGCGCAGATGGCGAATCGCTACCGGCACATCACTCGCTTCGACCGATGGCAAGGTGGTAGCCATCACGTCGAAGTGCTGCGTCATCCGCAGGAAATTCTCCTGGTCGGCCAAGGTGCCATCGCGGCGGCCTCGCTCGAGGTCCGAAACGAACGGTGGACCGCCGACCGGCGAGAGGTTCAGGTGGCGCCCACCCATCCTCACCCGCCGATCCGGGTTCGGGGTCACGATGTCGAAACTCGACGGCGCCGACTCGATCGATGCCCGCACCAGGTCCGGATCGAAGCGGACCATCTGGTCGTCCACGACCGCGCAGCCGGCAGCGCCAAGCAGCTCGCGGGCCTCGCCCAACAGGACCCGGATGCCCTCGTCGGCAAGGTATCCAATGGCCCGCTCGTGGATGTGCGCGACCTGGTCGTCGGACAGCACGCGGAGCGGTTCGTAGGGGTTCTCCAACCGGCGGTGCCGAGACGTGTCGCGCTCGGGTCTCTGGCGCTCGGTGCGGGCTCGACGTCGACCGCTCATGACCGCTGACGCTACCGGTTGTGGCCCGTCTGCGCATGCGAGAGAATCGGCCGTCCAACCGCACGGCAAGGCTCAGGGGGACCAGTGAGCGAAGCGAACATCGTCGTCATCGGCGGGGGCGTCATCGGATCGGCGGTCGCGTATCACCTCGCCATGTCGGGCGTCGAGGGCATCGTGCTCGTGGACAAGGGGGCGCTCGACGAAAACGACGGATCGACGTCGCATGCGCCCGGCGGGTTGCGCACCCTGACCGGCTCGCACTTCTTCACGACCCTGGGTGCGGCGAGCCGCGAGGTCTATGACCAACTGCCGTTGGCAGTTCCGGGCGAAGAACAGTTCTGGCGGGTGGGTCTCGTGCAGGTCGCCAACACGCCCGAGCGTCTCGACGCCCACCGACGCCTCGCCGAGATGGGCATGTCCCATGGGCTCGAGGCCGACATGCTCTCCCCCACCGAGGTCGCCGAACGTCTGCCATTGGTCGATCCGGCCACGATCGAGGGCGGCGTCTGGATCCCGTCCTCCGGCATCGTCCGGACCAGCCGGATCGCGCTCTCCATGCAGCAGCTGGCCGAGGCGACCGGCCGAGTGACCCGCCACGAACACCACGAGGTGACCGACCTGGAGGTCGTCGACGGACGTATCACCGCGGTCGTCACCGACGGCGAGGCCGGTCGCATCACCTGCAACCAGGCCGTCGTCTGCACCAACATCTGGTCTCCGCTGCTCGCACAGAAGACCGGCACCGTCATGCCGCTCTTCCCCGGGCAACACCAGTACATCCACACCACACCCGTCGAGATGTTCGCCGATCATCAGGCGGAGGTCGAGATTCCGGTCAGCACCTTCGACGACCTGTCGATCTACTTCCGACAGCACGGCGACCACATCGGTATCGGCAGCTACGACCACCCGGCGATGCTCGTCCGACCGGAGAACTTGCCGAAGACCGCCAAGCTGCCGTTCACCGCCGACGACTTCGACTCGGCCTGGGCCAAGATGCAACACCACATGCCGCCGCTGCAGGCCTCCGCGATCGATCACGGCTTCAACGGCATGTTCTCGTTCACGGTCGACGACCACCCGATCATGGGTGAGACGTCGGTCAAGGGTCTGTGGTCTGCGGTCGGCGCATGGTTGTCCTTCGCCAGCGAGGTCGGTGCGGTCATGGCCCGCTGGATGACCACCGGCGACCCTGGCATGGACGTCACGCCAGGCCACATCGACCGCTTCCATCGTCACCAGTCGAACCACGAGTTCCTGTGGCGACAAGCCGGCTACTTCTACGAGATCGGCTTCGAAGACCTGCACCCGAGCGCAGTGGCATCCTCGGTTCGCGGCCTCCGGCATGCGCCGTATCACCATCGGCTCGAAGCCCTCGGCGCCGAGTTCGTTCCGATCGCCGGGCAGGAAACCCCGCTCTACTACGGCGCCAACGAAGGGCTGGTCGCCAAGCACGACGAACAGATCGTGCGACGCACGGGCTACGACGCCATCGGTTGGACGCCGATCATGGCCGCCGAGCATCTCGAGATGCGCAGCAACGTGGGGATCGTCGACTGGTCGGCGGCCATCGGACCGATCGAGGTGACTGGCCCGGGCGCGCTCGACCACCTGCAGTGGCTCTGCACCGCCGACATCGACCTTCCCGTCGGCGATGTCGTCTATTCCCTCGTGCTGACGCCATCGGGCGGCGTCGCCCGGGACATAACCGTGTGCCGACGTGGTCCCGACACGTGGTGGATCCTGACCGGCAAGGGCAACCTGCCGGCCGAGCTCGCGCTGTTCCGATCGGTCGCTCCAGACGACGGCTCGGTCACCTATCGGGATCGCACCGAGGAGTTGGTGGCGATCGGCCTGTGGGGACCGAACAGCCGCGACGTGCTGGCGTCGGTCACCGAGGCCGACGTCTCCAACGGCGCGTTCAGCTGGTACACCGCGCAGGAGATCGGGGTCGGGATGGCACCCGTGACCGCGATTCGTCTTTCGTACGTCGGTGAGTTGGGCTGGGAGATCTACGTGCCCCAGTCCTTTGCTCTGCACGTGTGGGACACGCTGTGGGAGGCCGGCCGCCGATTCGGTATGCCTGCCGTGGGCGCGCAGACGGTCTTCTCGGGCCGCATCGAGAAGGGCTATCGACTGTGGGGATCGGATCTCACGCCCGAATGGACGCCGGCCGAGAGTGGTGTCGCCTGGGCGATGGCGAAGGACAAGGACTTCCGCGGGCGAGACGCGGCGATGGCGACCCCGCTCCGCCGACGGGTCGTGACACTACGTTTCGATCAGCCCGACTCGTGCGTCTACGGATGGGAGCCAGTGCTGATCGACGACCAGGTCGTCGGCTACGTCGCCGGCGGCGAGTTCGGTCCCAATGTCGGCGCGTTCCTCGCCCATGCGTTCATCGACGCGGACCGCTGTGCGGTCGACACGGCGGTCGAGGTGCAGCGCACCGGCCGCCACCACCGGGCGACCGTCGTTGCCGGGCCGGCGTTCGATCCCACGTCCGAGCGACTCAAGTCCTAGCTGTCCGTCCGCAGGCGGGAACTTCACCCGACGTGTGGTACACATCCAAGGTCATGGCCCGTCGCTGCACCGGTGTGCTTCTCCTCGCAATTCTCGTTGCAACCGCGGGGTTCTCCAACGAGGCGCGCGCCCAGAGCAACCCGGTCGTCGTCTCCATCCCTGACTACGCCGTCACCGACACGTCGAGCGTGCTCGGTGTGGTGATCACCGTGAATCCGGACACGACGCCGATCAACATCATGCGGTTCGGCGTGCGCTTCGATCCCACCGTGCTTCGACCACTCGGCGGCACTGCGGCCTGCACGTTCGGTCCCGGCTTCGTGGGCTCGTGTGTACTTCCCACCTCGCCAGACCACCTCAACATCGAGCTCTTTTCGTCGGGTGGAGTCGCATCGAGTCAGATGGCGATCGTTCTGTTCTTCGACGTGATCGGTGCTCCTGGAACGACCTCGCCCATCGCGTTCCAGCAACACTCGGTGTTCGGCGAGCAGCAAGTGACGGCAATCGACGTTCCGCCTCTGACGGTCGACTGGCGCGATGGCTCGGTCATGATCCCAGCGGTCACACCGCCGCCCGTGCCCGTCCCGCCGACACCGGTTCCCACGCCGACGCCGACCGTCGAACGGCTCCCAATCGCCGAGATCACTGAGGCGCCTGCCGATCCCGCGAGCCCGTTCGGGTTCGGCGACGTCCAGCCGGTTGCGGCGGACCCGCCGACCGCCGAGTCGGAGCTCGCCCACACCGGAGCATCGAACCACGCCACGCTGATCGGGCTCACCGTGCTTGGCTTCGGCGCAGTCGCCGCTGGCGTCGCGCGCCCCCGCCCACGCTGGCATCGCCGTTCTCGGTCGCAGTGACACCCGCGCTCGACGAGCGCATAGACCTCCTCCGGGCGACGCGAATCCGGACATGACAAACTGCACTGCACATCGCTATCCTGCATGACAGTTCGCAAGACCACAGGGGGCGCTGATGGGTCGTGACATCCAGGGTGTGTGCATTGCGATGTGCACACCGTTCGACTCGACCGGGGAGCGGGTCGACGACGGTCGCCTACGCGACTACATCGACGAGATCCTCGACACCGGCATGCACTCGATCCTCGTCGGCGCCGGCACGGGTGAGTACGCGTACATGACCGAGGACGAGGTGCGCCACCTTGTCGAGGTGTGCTGCACTCACATCGATGGACGTGTGCCAGTCGCCGTGCAGTCGACGCGCATGGGTACCGCGCAGACGATCGAGGCGACCAAGCACGCCGAGGACCATGGCGCCGACGCCGTGATGATCCTGCCGCCGTGGCTCGAGTCGCCGTTCGAGCGGGGCGTGGTCTGGCACTACGAGGAGATCGCCCGCCACACCAACGCCGACATCATCATGTACAACACGCCCGGATCGAGCGGGATCGAGATCACGACAGCGATGTACCGGCGCCTGATCGCGGTCGACAACATCAAGTACATGAAGGACTCCGAGGGCGACCTGGCCAAGCTCCAGAAGTTCGTCGCCATCGGCGGCAAAGTCCTCTGCGGCGCCGACCCGATCGCGCCATACGCGTTGATGGCCGGTGCGGTGGGATGGATCTGGGGCGTCGCCAACATCATCCCCCACGAGACCGTGCAGCTCTACGAGCTGATCGCCGCCGGCCAGCTGTCCGAGGCACTCGAACTCTGGAAGCTGATCGAACCGCTCAACAGCTTCCTCTGGGACAACGACTTCGGTGTCGAGTATCTCGTCGGGGCGAAGACGGCGGCGAACATGGTCGGGCGCAACCTCGGGCCGAACCGCAAGCCGCAGCTCCCGGTGACCGGCGATGCCCGAGTCGCATTGCAGGCGGTCATGTCACCGCTGCCGGTCAACACCGTCGTTCGTGACCGCCTGGTCTACCGATCCTGGGAGGACGAGCAGGACTGGCTCACGTCGATGAGCTCCCGCCGCCCGACGACCACGAAACCCGAGTTCGGCCCAGAAGGAGGTGCGTCGTGACCCTCACCGACGCTGCAGCGATCGCCGAAACACTGTCGCTGTCGACGCAAGCGGTGATCGGTGGCCAGGTCACCGACTCGGCCAGTGGCGCAACCTTCACCACGGTCAATCCGGCGACCGGCGAGGAGCTGGCCCAGATCGCCGAATGCGGCGCGGAAGACGTCGACCGTGCGGTTGCCGCGGCTCGAGCCGCGGTCGACGACGGTCCCTGGGGCGCGATGGCGCCAGCCGACCGACGTCGGCTCATGATTCGCTACGCCAACCTGATCGACGCCAACACCGCCGAACTGGCAACGCTCGAGTCGCTCGAGGGCGGCAAGCCGATCGCCGACACCAGCACGATCGACCTACCCGAGACCGTCGAGGCCATCCGCTGGCACGCCGAGGCGGCCGACAAGATCTACGACCAGATCTCACCGTCGGGGCCGGGGGTGGTGTCGATGGTCGAACGCGAACCGCTCGGTGTGATCGGCGCAGTACTTCCCTGGAACTTCCCGCTGATGATGGCCGGCTGGAAGCTCGGTCCGATCCTGGCGACCGGCAATGCAGTCGTCCTCAAGCCGGCCGAGCAGACCTCGATGACCACGCTGCGGCTGGCGGAGCTTGCGCTCGAAGCGGGCATCCCGTCGGGCGTGGTAAACGCCGTTCCCGGCTTCGGTCCGGCGGTCGGTGAACCGCTCGGGCGCCACGGCGACGTCGACGGCGTGACGTTCACCGGTTCGACCGAGACCGGGCGTGAGTTCCTGCGGTACTCGGCCGACTCGAACCTCAAGCGGGTCACGCTGGAGTGCGGCGGAAAGAACCCGCTCGTGGTGATGGCCGACGCCGACAACCTTGACTCGATCGCCGACCATGTGGCGACCTCGATCTTCTGGAACGCCGGTCAGAACTGCTCGTCGAACTCGCGGCTGATCGTGCACTCGTCGCTGAAGGACCGACTGCTCGAACTCGTCGTCGAGCGGGCCGGCGATTGGGTCGTCGGGGATCCGCTCGACCCGGCGACGCGAATGGGTGCGATCGTCGAACCAGCCCACCTCGAGAAGATCCTGTCAAACATCTCGGCGGCCAGCGAGGCCGGTGCCGAGCTGGTGCTCGGCGGACACCAGGTGCTCGATGCAACGGGCGGCTGGTTCGTCGAGCCGACGATCTTCGATGGCGTCACCCCGGACATGCGCTTGTTCACCGAAGAGGTGTTCGGACCGGTCCTGGCGGTCACCACGTTCGACCAGCCCGACGAAGCGATCGAGCTGGCCAACCGCACGGTGTACGGACTTGCGGCGTCGGTGTTCACGAGCGATGTGCGCACTGCGCACCTGGCCGCTCGCCGAATCAAGGCCGGCACGGTGACTGTCAACTGCTACGGCGAAGGCGACATCACCACACCGTTCGGTGGTTACAAACTGTCCGGCTTCGGCGGCCGCGACAACGGCCTCGCCGCCCACGAGCAATACACCCAACCCAAGACCACGTGGCTCGACCTCTCATGACGACGCCGGGTGCCCCACGCGCATCCCATCCGCGTCCCAGCCGAACTTTGCGCGCTGACCTGTCGATGGTGGTGTTCAACGCGCAAAGTTCGAGGAGGGGACGGTGAGGGTCTCGCTGCTGCCGGTCTATGACCAGCAGAACGGGTGGCAGGAGATCTTGCCGCGACCGGCCGAGGCCACACCCCTGACCGGTGAGCGGACCGCGGACTACGTGGTGGTGGGCGCCGGGTACTCCGGACTCGCCGCCTGTCGGCGCCTCGCCGAGCTCAACCCCGACGCCTCGGTCGTACTGATCGAAGGCGACCGCATCGGCAACAACGCGGCCGGCCGCAGCAGCGGGTTCGCCATCGACCACGCCCACAACATCCGGGCCAAGTCGTTCGCCGAGAACGTCGAGCCCGCCAAGCGGGAGGTCGCCCTCAATCGCGAGGCACTCAAGTACCTCGAGGACACGATCGTCGCCAACGACATCGACTGCGACTGGCGCCGCGAGGGCAAGTACCACGCCGCCGCCACCGCCAAGGGCGAGAAGTTGCTCGAAGGCTTCGCCGCGTCGCTCGATGCCATCGACGAGGACTACTCCCGCCACGACCAGGCAGACCTCGCGTCGACCTTCGGCACCGACTTCTACCGATCCGCGATCCACGCACCGCACAGCTACCTGGTCCAGCCAGCCGCGATGGTGCGCGGGCTCGCCGACACGATGCCCGACAACGTGACGGTCCACGAGTCGACGATGGTGACCGAGGTCGACTTCGGCCCGCCCCACACCCTGCGCACCACGACCGATGGGGTCGCCCGGGGAAGCATCGCCACGCCGAACCTCGTGCTGGCCACGAACGGCTTCGTCGAGGGCTTCGGCTTCTTCGACCGGCATCTCATCCCGATGATCACGTGGGGCTCGATGACCCGCGAGCTGACCGACGACGAGGTCGAGCGCCTCGGCGGTGTCGACAGCTACGGCATCATCGCTGCCCATCCGGCCGGCACGTCGGTCCGGCGCACCGCGGACCGTCGCATTCTGATCCGCAACATCTTCAGCTACAGCCGGCGCTCGTCGGTGATCGGCAAGCCACTCGACCGGGCGCGGGAGACCCATCGCCAGTCGTTCCTGAACCGATACCCGATGCTCGCGGACGTGCCCTTCGAGTTCACATGGGGTGGAGCGCTCAGCCTGACGCGAAACGGGGCGCCAGTCTTCGGCGAGCTGCGCAATCCGGGCGATGGCGTGTGGGGCACGGTCGTGCACAACGGCGTCGGCATTGCCAAAGGCACGATCAGCGGCAAGTTACTGGCCGAGAAGATGTGCGGTCACGAGTCGGACTCGATCGCGCTGATGGACGGCAAGGGTCGCCCGAGCCGCAACTTCCCCGAACCGTTCAATTCGTGGGGTGTCCGGATGAACGCTCGTTGGCGGCGATCGCAGGCCGGCCTCGAGGAGTAGCGCGCCGCGTCACACTACGCCTATCGATATATCTGCTTGCGATATATCGGTGAGCGGTATATAACGGAACTCATGCGAGAACCGACGTACTTCCTACTGCTCGCCCTGGCCGAGGAAACCCAGCACGGTTATGCCGCGGCGAAACGGGCCGAAGCCCTGTCCGATGGCCGCATCCGCATCACCGCCGGCACGCTCTACGGCGCGCTCGATCGACTGGTCGAGGCCGGCACGATCGCCGTCGATCGCGAAGAGACGGTCAAGGGCCGCAAGCGTCGCTACTACCGGCTCACCGATGACGGGCGTCTCGAACTGGCGACCGAAGTCGCCCGTCTGCAGGCGGCCGCGGCCGCTGCGTCGCACCTCGACCTTCCGGCCGCGGCAACCGAAGCAGGCCTCGCATGAGCAGGCTCATCTCGCTCGCCCTTCGATCCTGGCCCGACGACTACCGAGCTGAGCACGGCGAGGAGCTGGCGGCGACCGCCGAAGAACTCGCCGCCGACCGCTCGTCGACCCGCGAAGCGATCAGCTTGTTCTTCGCCGGCTTCGGTGCGCGCTACCGCGACGCGACCGGCGCCGATTCGATGCGAACGTGGACCGCAGCGGCGCGAATCGCCCTTCTCGTCACCATCGCCACGGTCGTCGCCGAGGTCACCTTCGCATGGCTCGAAACACCGGCCGGGCGCTTCACGCGACCCGATGTGAACGAGGCGTTCGTCTCGGGCCTGCTCGTGGCCGGCGGCTGCGGCCTGCTCATGACCATCATGGCGCCGCGCCCGATGGCGATCATCGGCACACTCGCAGGAGCACTGTCGTTGATCTGGGGACCCGACACCTCGACCGCCGCCCTGGTCGGAGCAATCGTCAGCCATCTCGCACTGCTGTGGTTCCTTGCCTGGCGAGATGAACGGCCGGACCCGCGCCTGAGTCTGCGGTTGGCCTTCGGCGCGGGGATCCTGCTCGCTGCCGCGCTGACGGTCGGCACCTACTGGTACCTGATCGACTCACTCCTGCTGTGGGTCACGCTGGCCGCGCTCGTCCTCGCCCGCTGGGACCCGCGCCCACTTGCCGGCATGTGCCTGCACTGGCTCACGCGCTTCGCGATGTACCTGCCCGGGCTCGCCGCCGGCGAGCTGCACCAGACCAACGTCTCCCGGTTCTACGTGCTGGCCGGCGTGATCCTCACGTTGAGTCTCGTACGCGCCCAACGATCGATCAGACGAGCGGCGCACGTCTGATCCGTCGGCCGATGCGACCCGGCCGAGACGCGCAAACGCCCCGGCGTCGAGCGGTGAACGACCGCTCGGTACCGGGGCGTTGTCGCGTGCTCTCCGGACCTATTCGGCCGGAACGTCGTAGAAGCCGCTGACCGACTTGACCTCGAGGAACTCCTCAAGGCCCCACACGCCGCCCTCACGGCCGTTGCCCGACTGGCCGTAGCCGCCGAACGGCGCGTTCGAACCGCGCGGCAGGCCGTTCATCTCGACCATGCCCGAGCGCAGGCGGCGGGCGATCCGCCGAGCCTTGTCGCCATCGGTCGTCTGCACATAGTTGGTCAAGCCGTAGTCGGTGTCGTTGGCGATCGCCACCGCCTCTTCCTCGGTGTCGAACGGCATGATCGACAGCACCGGCCCGAAGATCTCCTCGCGGTAGATCCGCATGTCGGGTGTGACATCCGCGAACACGGTCGGCTTGACGAAGTAACCCTGGTCGTAGCCGTCGGGGCGACCGGTACCGCCGGCGAGCAGACGAGCACCCTCGTTTTCGCCCGACGCGATCAGATCCTGGATCTTGTTCCACTGGGTCTCGTTCACGACCGGCCCGATGTGGCGCCCCTCGTTGGCGGCGATGTCGACCGCGGTCTTCTCGGCGACCGACTGGGCCATCTCGAGCGCCTGGTCGTAAAGGTCACGCTCGACGAGCATGCGGGTCGGCGCGTTGCACGACTGACCCGAGTTGTTGAAGCACTGGCGCACACCGCGAGACACGGCCTTCTCGTCGGCATCGGCGAAGACGATGTTGGCCCCCTTGCCGCCGAGCTCGAGCGCGACCCGCTTGACGGTGTCGGCCGAGTTCTTGGTGATGGCGACCCCGGCGCGAGTGGACCCGGTGAAGCTCACCATGTCAACGTCGGGGTGGCCCGAAAGCTGGGTGCCGACGCCGGCACCATCGCCGTTGACCATGTTGTAGACGCCAGGCGGGAAGCCCGCCTCATCGATCATCTCACTGAACAATGCGGAGCTGAGCGGTGCGACCTCGCTGGGCTTGAGCACGAGGGTGCAACCGGCGCCGAGCGCCGGGCCGACCTTGAGGGTCACCTGGTTCATCGGCCAGTTCCACGGCGTGATCATGGCGCAGACGCCGACCGGCTCGTAGAGGATGGCATTGTCAGGCGAGCGGTCACCGAGGGTCTGGTCGAAGTCGAACGCCTTGAGCTCGCGAATCGCCGTCTTCAGGTGACCGAGCCCGGCACCGACCTGCGCGGTCTGAGCGAGGGCGATCGGGGCGCCCATCTCCATGGAGATCGCCTCGGCCATCTCGCCGGCACGGGCCTGATAGACCTCGACCAGCCGTTCGAGGCAGGCGATGCGTTCTTCCTTCGGGGTCTCGGCCCAGCCGGGAAAGGCCGCCTTTGCCGCGGCAACGGCAGCGTCGGTATCGGCCTGGCCACCGAGGGAAATCACCGCGCAGACCTCCTCGGTCGAGGGGTCGATCACCTCGAGGTCGTTGGAATCGGCGGGGGCCACCCACTGGCCGTTGATGTAGAAGTTGCGGCGGTCGATGATCGTGTCGGACACGGTGCTCCTCGGGTTGTCGAGCGGCATGAAACGGCCGCCATTCTGCCCCACCACGCCGCACGACACCAGGTCGGATCCGACTCGCGGCGCCGTACGCGGCCACGGCTCCAGCCTTGAAGCCGCTTCCAGACCGTGGAATCGGACGCACTAGCGTTCGAGCATGGCGATCGAAGCGAACCCGCTGACGAAGATGCAATACCTGATCCGTCGACGGCCCAGTGTGAGTCGTGCGGATCTGGTCGCCAATTGGTTCGCCAATCACATGCCCGACGTCATCTCGAACCAGCGCAGGTCGCAGGAGCGAGGCCGACCGTTCGCCCAGCGCTACATGGCCACCGTGTTCGAGCCGGGCGATGACGGTGAACAGGCGTGGGACGGTGTCGCCCAGCTGTGGTTCCACCAGGCGCTACCGCGCCCGGACTGGCCTCACGGCGACCCACCCCGGGATACGTTCCAGGAACGGGCTGAGCCGTACTGGCCGTGGGCGACGACCGAGTACGCCGTGGTCGATGGGATTGTCGGGGTCGAGCCCAACTCCTTCAACAAGCCCTTTCCGTGCACGCGCAGCGGTTTCGTGAAGATCACCACGCTGGTGGTCGCCTCCGAGGACACCGACCACGATGCGTACTACGCCCATTGGCTCGACGTGCATGCCCCCAACGTCGCCTCGGTCATGAACGAGGTCGGCGGCATTCGCTACGTGATCAGCACAAGCCAGGAGCCCGGCCTTGATCCCTACCTCGGCATGGCCGAGCTGTGGTTCCCCGGCAAGGCTGAGTTGTCCGCCTTCAACGAACGGTACGAATCCGACGGCATCGAGGACATGGTCGACTACGCGAACAGCCCGATCCTGCGCTCCAGCACCGAGATGATCGGGATTCCTTAGCGTCGACGCCATCCCACCGACCCACCATGTGGCCCGGCCGTTCCACGATGCGGAACAGGCCGGGAAATCGAGGGGTACCCTTCCGCGATGGCCGGCGTGCAGTCGATCGAGCGAGCATTCCTGCTCCTTCGCGCGCTCGCGGCCCAGCCGGCGGGCGTCACGGACCTTGCCGCCGTCGTCGACCTTCCGAAATCGACCGTTGCCAGACTCCTCCAAGCCCTCGAGACCGAGGGGGCGGTCGACCGCGACGACGACTCGGTGTACCGCCTCGGCAGCGCGTTCGTGGACCTGTTCAGCGGCAACCCGAGACGCAACCTGATCGCCTCGGCCCGGCCCTACCTGATCGGCCTGAGTGCCGAAATCGGTGAGGCCGCCGGGCTCGAGGTCTACGAGAACGGGTGGATGCAGTTCGTCGACCAGGTCATGTCGAACCACGACGTGCAGGTGCGAGAGTGGACCGGCGAATCAGGGCGTGCGCACTCGCTCCCGACCGGCATCGTCACCTTGGCCCATCTCCCGACCTCGGAGGTCGAGAGCTACCTCGCCAGCCCACTCGAAGCGCTGACGGTCAACACGATGACCGATCCCGAGCTCGTACGCGAGCGGATGGTGCAGGCCCGTTCCGCCGGCTACCTGTGGTGCTACGAAGAGTTCGCGATGGGCATCAACTCGGTGGCCGCGCCGGTCTTCGGCCCCGACGGGCCGGTCGCCGCGCTCCAGGTGCATGGCCCGACCTATCGATTCCCGGACCCGAACCGCACCCACGACATTGGGCGCATCGTGGTCGATGCCGCCCAGCGACTGACCGAGCAACTGCAGGGTCAGTCGTTTCTCGCGACATGACCGCGCCCGGTTGGTATCCCGCACCGATGGACCCGGCTGGCACCCGCCGCTGGTGGGACGGCGTGCAGTGGACGTCTCAGCTCCAGCAACCATCGCTCCCGCCGACCCCGCCTACCCCGCGGCCACTGGCCCCGATTCCGATGCGCATCGCCGCTCGAGCGATCGACTTCGTGATCGTGATGATCCTCGCAAGCGCCATCAATCGTGCGTGGATGCCACGCGTGCTCGGCGCCGACGCCTACGACACCACCGGCCTGCTGCGGCTCGACGAGATCCTCCCCGAGGAGGCCGGCGCCACCCAGCTGCTCGCGCTCGTTGTGATCGCCATCCTGTGGGAGCTCTATTGGCTGCTGTCTGAGGGCGCCACACCGGGCAAGCAACTCCTCGGACTCTATGTCTCCGATCCGGGGAGTGAACGCGGCACCGTCGAGTTGCTCCCGGCATCGAAGCGCAACATCCATCGGGCCGTCGGCGTGATCCCGTTCGGGTGGCTGCTCATCCTCGCCTCGTCGGTGGGCTCGCTCGTGCTGATGTTCAACGACCGCCTCGACCGACAGAGCCTGATGGACCGCTTCGCCGGTACGACGGTGCACCGACTTCCGGCCGGGAGCCCGCGGTTGACGCCATGGTTCCAGGTCTGGCTGGTGTTGCTGGCGGTCGCTCATCTGGTCGGCTGGATCCTGAACTAGCCCGCGGCCGGTGCCGGAACGCGACCCAGTAGCGTTGCCGGTCGTGCGTCGAGCCCTCCTCTCGCTCCTGATTGCGATGCTCATCGCCTCGGCATGCGGCGGCGACGACGAACCGCTGCCATTCGATGCGGTGCTGCTCGACCTGTTCGGGACCGATGACGTCGACCGGTACCGCTACGACATCGAACGCGACGCCGAAGCGCTGTTGGTCGAGTGCATGGCCGCCGCCGGCTTCGAGTTCATCATCGCCCAGCCGATTCCGCCGAGCATCAACCCGGACCTGTTCGCGGATCGCGAGTACGTCTCCGAGGACGGCTTCGGCATCGTCACCAGCTTCCGCGAGTGGATCAACAATGCTGACCCCGAGCGGAGGCTGCGTGACCCCAACCGCGAGTACCTGACCACGCTCACCGGCGCCGAGATCGACTCGTACTTCGAGACACTCGAGGGCGAGCCCCCCGAGCCCGGCCAGGTCGCCACGAATCCGGGGTGCCGAGGCCGCGCCGCGGACCAGGCCTACTCGACGTGGAACCGATTCCTCGACGAGCTGGCCAACTTCACGGCAATGGGCGAGGAGCGCGACACGCATCCGGACTGGCTGGCCGCCCGAAGCGACTGGCGCGACTGCATGCTCGACACCGGCTACGACTATTCCGAACCAGATGCGATCCGCAGCGACGTCGAGAACCGCATGAGCATGCGACTCGAGGAGTCCTACCCCGAGGCCAACCTTCCGATCGTGTTCGAAGACGGTGCCTGGTCCGTCGCCCCGGAGGCCGATGCCATCCTCGACGAGATGCTCGACTTCGAGATCAAGGCGGCCGTCGCCAACTTCGATTGCACCGAGCCGCTCACCGATCGGTTCCGGGCCGTCGAGCGCGAGGTGCAGCAGGGGTTCGTCGATCGCAACCAGGAGACGATCGACTCCCTCATCGCCGAGCTGACCTGAGCCGCCCGCGCCAGTCCGGCTCGCCGGTGGAGGGCCCAGCTACCGTTTCGACGTGGTCGGTGTCCTCGAACAGCCAGCAAACGACGAACTTCCCGTTCGAGTGATCCGCAGCGCTCGGCGCAGGAAGTCGAGCTCGGCGAGGGTCGTCGACGGGGTGATCGAGATCCGGGTGCCGTCGTGGATGTCGGCGGAACAAGAGGCGGAAGCCGTCGCAGAACTCGTCCGCAAGATCGACAAGAAGCGGGCGATCGACACCGCGACCGACCTGATGGCCCGAGGTCGCACGCTGTCGACGATCTACCGCTTGCCGATGGCGAGGGACATCCGCTGGGTCACAAATCAGACCACGCGCTGGGGCTCGTGCAGCTACGAAGAGGGCGAGATCCGAATCTCGTCCCGCCTGGCCCGCGTGCCCGACTGGGTGCTCGACTATGTGCTGCTGCACGAACTGACGCATCTGGTCGAGGCCGGTCACGGCCCCGAATTCCACCGGCTGATGGAGCGTTATCCGCGAGCGGAGCGGGCCGAGGGGTTTCTCGAAGCGATGTCGCTCAGCTGCGCCGACGTTCGCTACGTGGTCTGAGCCGACGCGAACCGACGAAGTCGACGCGGATCCGTCAGAGTCGGGCGTAGGCCCGGACCGTGAACGTGCCGGCTCCCTCGATCTTCGGCGGCACCGCACTGAATCGAAAGCCCCGCTCGGGCAGCTGATCGAGGCCGGTCAGATGCTCGACGATCGGGATGTTCGCGCCGAGCAGGACCGAATGAACGGGTCGCTCGCCGCCTTCGGTCGTGTCGATGTTGAGCGAGTCGATGCCCACGCAGGCGACATCGGCCTCGACCAGCCGCTCGGCCGCCGCGGCGGTCAGGAAAGGGTGATCGACGAAGTAGGCGCGAGTACCCCAGTGCCGCGCGTGGCCCGTGTGGATGAGGACCGCATGACCCTGGAGTCCGGAGAGGTCGACGTCATCGAGACCGTTGACCGCGTGTCGTCGTCCGTCGATACAGATGGCTGGCACGTCAGCGACTCGGTCCAGCGCCAGACCGGTCAAGTCATGGCCATCGGCGTAGCGGTGGAAGGGCACGTCGAGGTACGTGCCGGTGTTGGTGCACAGTTCGACCACGCCGATCTGGAAGGTGATTCCGGGACCGTAGATCTCCTCGGCCGCATCGCGCGACAGGTGATCTCGCACCACCGGCACCGGCAGACCCGGATACGTCTGCATCCCGGCGGTGATCACATGGCTGAGGTCGATGTACGTCATCGATGGGAGCGCCGACGACGATCAGCTGTCGTGGTCGGACTGGTCGTGTTCGTCGTGTTCGTCCTTGTCCTCATCACCGTGTTCGTCACCGTGATCACCGTGCTCGTCACCGTGATCATCATGGTCGTGCGAGTCGTGGCCGTCGCCACCTTCGATCACGCGAACCTCGGCGGTCGCCGAAGAGTCGGGGCCAGCGTCGAACGAGAACGTGACATCGAGCGCATCGGTGGGGTACGACGCCGCGTCGATGTCGAACAGCATGACGTGCGGGCCGCCCGGCTCGAAGGTGAAGGTCCCACCCGCGGGAACCACGAAGCCGTCGTCGCGCTCTTGCATGGTCATCAGGCCGTCTTCCTCGAGCGTTTCGTGGAGCTCGGCCCGATCGGTCACCGGCGCTGCGACACCGGTGATGGTGACGTCCGACGAACCGGTATTGGTCACGGTGCCGTACACCGCAGCGACCGACTGGCCATCGGCGGGCTGACGGGTCCACACGTCGGTGAACTCCAGGTCCTCGGATGTCGCGGCATCATTGCCACAGGCAACGAGAGCAGCGGCGAGCAGAAGGACAGCGGTGAGACGGCGGAAAAGAGTCATCGATGATGATGGTCGACGCCGAGCTCCCCCGAGTTCCCGAACGATCAATTTGACCGGCGCCACGGATCCATCCCGCTCTGATGCGCTTTGGTGCCAGGCACCAATCGTTACACGCGGCAGTTTCGGCGTCAGCCGAAACTGTGTAAGCGAGCGAAGCGAACGACGGTGACATGTTCAACGCGGAAAGGTCGAGCCCTTGGGGATGACGACGCGTAGCGTGGTCTGTCCCCGGGTCGACGTTGCGGAAGGAGCCAGGCGATGAGCGACACCGACGAGCCTCGCGGCCTCCGCGAGGGCTTCCGCCTTGTCGGAATCATGATCCGCATGCATCCGGCGCCCTTCTCGATCGCCATTGCGGGTGCCGCGCTCTATGCCGCGGCCGGCGTGGGCGCCACCATCGTCCTCGGCCAGATCACCGACGACATCGTGCTGCCCTCGTTCGACGGCGATGATCCGTCGACGCGAACTCTCTTGCTCGCCGGCCTGACGATCATCGCGGTGGCGTTCGCCCGCATGGTCGGCATCGTCACGCGCCGCTACTTCGCCGGCATGTTCAGCGAGCGCGTGTCGCGGACCCTTCGCCATCGCCTACGCGACCGGTACCTCGGACTCCCGCCGGCGACCCGACGCAACCTGCCGGTCGGCGAACTGATCGCCCGCGCCGACAACGACGCCGACGTCATGGTCATGGTGCTGCACCCGTTGCCGTTCTCGCTTGGCGTGGTGTTCCTCGCCATCTTCTCCGCCATCGCACTCTTGCTGATCGACATCCCCTTGGCCTTCCTGTCGTTCCTGGTCTTCCCGACCATGACGTTCCTGAACCGCCTGTACACCAAGCGGGTCGAGGCGCCGGCGGCCCAGGTTCAGCGTTCGGTCGGCGTGGTGTCGTCGATCGCCCATGAGAGCTTCGACGGTGCGCTCGTGGTGAAGACCCTCGGACGCCAGGCGCAGGAGGCGGCTCGATTCGATCTGTCGGTCGACGAGCTCCAGGGGCATCGCCAGCGGGTTGGCTTCCTGCGAGCGGCCTTCGACGCAGGCATCGGCGCACTGCCGTATCTCGGCATCGTTGCCGTGATTGCCATCGGCGTGTTCCGGGTCGACGCCGGGGCCGTGTCGCCGGGCGAGCTCGTGCAGATCGCGTCGCTGTTCACGGTGCTGTCCGTACCGATGCGAGTGTTCGGCTTCTTCCTCCAAACCTTGCCACCATCGCTCGTGGCCCACAGCCGCATCTCCGACGCGTTGGCATTGCCGGTCGTCGACGAGCCTCGGGACACCCGTCCGATCGGCGATGGGCCGCTGTCGGTGACCGCCGAGGCCGTCGAGTTCGCCTGGCCCGATGCCGATGCCGTCCTCACCGACATCTCGCTGACCGTCGAATCCGGCGAGATCGTGGCCGTCGTCGGTTCGACGGGTTCGGGCAAGTCGACCCTGTGCGAGGTACTGACCGGCCTCCTCGTGCCTGACCATGGCGAGGTCCGCCTCGATGGCGTTCCGCTGGCCAACCTGTCGGTCGAGGACCGCACCTCTGCGATCGCCTTGGTCTTTCAAGAGTCGTTCCTCTTCGCCGACTCGGTGCGCGCCAACATCGACCTGGCCGACGATGCGACCGACGCCGACTTCGAGTTGGCCATCGACGTCGCCCAGGTCAGCGAGTTCATCGACGTGCTACCAAACGGCCTCGACACGATCGTCGGCGAGCGTGGGGTGACCCTCTCCGGAGGCCAGCGTCAGCGCGTCGCATTGGCCCGAGCGCTCGTGCGCCGCCCCCAGGTCATCCTGCTCGACGATGCCACCAGCGCGATCGATCCGCAGATCGAGCAGCGCATCCTCGACGGTCTGCGCACCAACCTGTCGGCAACGACGATCGTGGTGGCCCAGCGCCTGTCCACGATCCGTCTCGCCGACCGCGTTGTCTGGATCGACCAAGGACATGTGGCTGCCGCCGGACACCACGACGACCTCCTCGAGCATCCGGGCTACCGGGCCCTCGTGACCGCGTACGAGGCTGCCCGATGACGGCGACGGTGACCGAACCGGCCCAGGACGGCGACGACAACGACGCGTCGATCGACGCGCTCGATGGCGCGCCGACGGTCCAGGGCGGTGCGATCGAGATCTTGCGACGAGGCGTCGCGGCCAGCCCGGAACTGACGGTCGGACTCCGTGCGACGGTGATCATGGGCCTCGGCATCGCGGTCAGTCGGCTCGTCATTCCCGTGCTGCTCCAGCGAGCGATCGACCAGGGAATCCTGGCCGACGAAGGCGTCGACACCGGCGCGGTCCTACGATCGGCCGCTCTGATCGGTCTGATCGTGTTCGCCGCCGCGGCCGTTGCGTACATGACGACCCGCCGGCTCGTCCGGGCCTCCGAAGCGACCCTCGCCGGGCTCCGCCGACGAGCGTTCCGCAAGGTGCACCAGCTGTCGATCGCCGACCACAACGAGACCCGGCGCGGCGTACTTCTCGCACGGGTCACAAGCGATGTCGAGGGCCTCGCTCGCTTCGCGCAGTGGGGTCTCTACGCGTGGGCGGTGAACCCGACCGTGATCGTCGGAACCCTGCTCGTCATGGCGTGGTACTCCTGGCAGCTGACCCTCGTCGTGCTGCTCTGCTACAGCCCGGTCATCCCGGCACTCCGCTGGTTGCAGCGCCACCAGCTCGCGGCCTACGACAAGCTCCGCACGGCCGTGGCCGAGATGGTTGCGAGCTTCAGCGAAGTCATCAACGGACTCCCGGTGCTGCAGGCGTATGGCGCAACCGGGCTCGGGCGCCGCCGCGTGGGGCAGGCGGTCGATGAGCGGTATCGCCGGGCGATCATCGCCAACCGCTACATGTCCGGCGTATTCGTCGTCGGCGACTTCTTCGGTGCGCTTGCGCTGAGCGGCGTGGTCTTCGTGGGCGTGAGCTACAGCGACACGCTCGGTCTCGGAGCCGGCGATCTCGTCGCCATCATGTTCCTCACGACCCTGCTGCTCGAGCCGACCGGCGAGATCGCCGAGACCCTCGATCAGACCCAGACCGCGGTGGCCTCGTGGCGCAAGATCCTGAACCTGCTCGACCGGCCGATCGAGGTCGTCGAGGCGGAGCCCGGCCGCTCGGTGCCCGAGGGTCCGGTCGCCATCGATGTCGAAACGCTCACGTTCGCCTATCGGGGTGCCGACCCGGTGCTCCACCAGGTCGACCTCCGTATCGAGGCCGGATCCAACGTCGCCATCGTCGGCCACACGGGCTCCGGCAAGAGCACGATCGCCAAGCTGCTGTGCCGCCTTGCCGACCCGCAGCAGGGCGAGATCCGGTTGAACGGCGTCCCGTTGGCCGAGGTCGGTCCCGACGCCCGTCTTGCCACGGTCCGTATGGTCCCGCAGGACGGCTTCCTTTTCGACACGACCGTTCGCGAGAACATCCGGTTTGGGCGGCTCGGCGCGACCGACGTCGACATTGCCGGTGCGCTGGCGACGCTCTCGCTCGAGAATTGGGTCGAGCGTCTTCCGAACGGGCTCGACACCCGCGTCGGCGAGCGTGGGACAAACCTGTCGGTCGGCGAGCGTCAGCTGGTCGCCCTGGTTCGGGCCGCGCTGGCCGATCCGGGCCTACTCATTCTCGACGAAGCGACGTCGGCCGTCGATCCCGAGACCGACCAGGTGCTCACCACGGCGATTCGGCGACTGGCGCAGGGTCGCACCATCGTCAGCATCGCGCATCGGCTCGCCACCGCCGAGGCCGCCGACGTCGTCGTCGTATTCGACGCCGGCCGCATCACCGAGATGGGGCCACACGACCAACTCGTCGACGCCGGCGGCCACTACACCGACCTCCACCAAGCTTGGATCGGCGCCACCGAATAGCGAGCGGACCTCGCCATGCCGCTTCTCACCGACTCCAGCTCCGGGGTTGATTTCTCACCGACGCCAGCTCCGGAAACCGGGCACTGAATCGGTGAGAAGGCTGAAGCGGGCGCCAGATCGGTGAGAACCGCCCGCTAGTTGTGGTCACCGATTCCGAGCATGGTGGCCACGCGCTCCTGCACGATCGGGCGTTCTGGCGTCTTGTCGAGCTTGTAGAGCGCCCACGGGATCGCCAGCACGTCCGCCAGCTCCCCGACCCGCTCATCACCCTGGTACGCCGAAAGGACCCGCCCGCTGACCTCGGGGCCGAAGGCGTAGCGCATCGAGGCGAAGTCCCATCCCGCCGAGCCGGCAAAGGCGTCGCCGAAGTCCAACACCGCGGCAAGGCGTCCAGCCTCGTCTTGCCGCAGATGATCGACGTGGAGGTCGGTGTGCGCCACCGTCACAGCCTGCCCGGCCGCCCAGACGATCTCGTCACGTCGCCGCTCGATTCGCCGCGTCAGATCGGCGCCCCAGCGAGTCACCGGGTGTTCTCGCAGTTCGGAGCCGTCGAACGGCCACGACCGGGCGAGATGGAGCCGAGCGACGATGTCTCCCTCGACGGCGAACAGCGGATCGAGTGAGTGCAGCGTCGTGAAGGCCGACGCGACATCGGCAACGAAATGCTCGTTCCACTCCCTGACCCCGCGATGCGGACAGTGTTCGGCGACGGCGCAGCGAACGCCATCGACCACCACGAGCCGGCCAGCCATCACCGGCACGCCTCGGCGGTCGAGTTCGGCGAGGAGGCGAAGCTCCAAGTCGTACCGAGGCGTCGGTCGCGTGCCGTCCATCTTCGGCACCCGCACCACCCACCGCTTGCCGTCGACGACACCCGTCCAGGCCGAGGAGCTCATTCCCTCAGCGAGCAGCTCAACCTGGCCATTCACATGTCCGGTTGTCGCCAACGCCCGCTCGGCCAGCTCGCCATGCACGTGAGCAGTCTCGCGGCCCGTGAACAAAGGCGCTGCTGTAATCGGCGTCGCGTTAGCTGTGCCTAGCGATCCACCGGTCGACGTCGGGCTGGTGGTGCTCGAAGATCCGACAACGTGCGATGTGGTCGTCCCTCACCTCGAACTCGAGCGCTCGTTCGATCAGGATCGCCGACTCGTCGTCACTCCATCGCTCTTGGACGACCGCTACGACCGTCTCATCCCCGGCACATACGGCCCGAAGAACCGTTGGTTCGCGACGGGTCACCTCGGCGAGGCGAGCGAGCGCGTTCAACGACGCGTCGAGCCCCTCGTAGCGACCGGCAAGGCCATGGTCGCCCGGCCATTCGAGTGTCAGGTCAGCGTGATACGAGTCGAGGACTGAGGCCAGGTCCCCGGCCAACCACGCGTCGCAATAGGCCTGAACGATCGTCCGTGCATCTTGCATGTGCGCGAGCCTGACGGCCGCAACGCGACATGTCGATGACGTCCGAGGTAAGCGAACCGCGAAGGGTCTGCTCGATTCGGAGGGCGGCGAGTCAGCCGGCGAGGACTTCCTCGCGCCACTCGTTGGTGGCGGCCACCTGGTTGAACGTGAACACGTGCAGGCCCTCGACCCCGAGGTCGACGAGATCCGCCGACAAGGGCAGCAGCAGGTCGTTCGGGTCGTAGTTGACCGTGGTCATCATCTTGACGACGGCGCCGACGTTCTTGCGCAGGTACTTGAGCGAGTCGCCGATGCCGAGGCGTGCACCCATCGTGAGCAGCTTCGACTTGTCGACCACACCCGAGATGCCGAGGTGCACCGGCAGCGTCAGGCCCTGCTCGCGCTCGGTGCGCAGCCACTTGGCGATCGTGTCGGGGTCGAAGCACATCTGCGTCGAGCAGTAGCCGTCAACCCCGGCTTCGGCGAGCATCCGCTGCTTCTCGTGCAGCGCCCAGTGCAGCTTCTCATCGGAGAGGAACACGTGGCCGTCGGGATACGCGGTCACGCCGATCGTGTCGAGGCCGTGGTCGGTCTCGAGGAAGTCGGCAAGGAATTCGACGGCGCCGGGATAGTCGCCGGGCTCTTCGGCGTCGCCGCCGACCAGAAACACCTTCTTCAGCCCGAGTTCTCGGCACCAGGCAGCGAGCTCGGCCGTGTGGGCCTTGTCGCGAACCATACGAGCGGAGAAGTGCGGGATGACGGTGTAGCCCTCGGTCTGGAGCTCAGCGGTCAGGCGCTGGGTCTCGTCGATCCCCTTTGCCGGCGAGCAGGTCATCGAAACCTCGGCACCGGCGGGCAACGCCTCGACCGCGCCGGTCAGGCTCTTGAGCGGGATGAGCTCAAAGGTGAGCTGGTCCGTGAGGTCGATCCGGTGGGCTCGGCTCGCCTCGGATTCGTCGTACTTCTTGCCGAACAGTGCCATTGCGAAGTGCTGCTTCCTTGCGTCTCTCCCCTGCCCTTAGGACAGGTTGATGATGTTGCCGTTCTCGTCCAGGTCAATCGCCATGGCGGCCGGGACCTTGCCGAGGCCGGGCATGGTTCGCATGTCGCCGCACAGCGGGTAGATGAAGCCGGCACCGACGGAGGCACGGACCTCGTTGACCGGCAGCGTGAAGCCCGTCGGAGCGCCCTTGAGCTTGGGATCGTGGCTAGTCGAGAGGTGGGTCTTGGCGATGCAGACCGGCAGGTTGCCGAAGCCGGCGGCTTCGTAGGTGTCGAGCGCCTTGTTCGCCGCAGCGGAGTACTCGACGTCGGCTGCTCCGTAGACCTTTGTGGCCACGGTGTGGATCTTGTCCTTGAGCGACATCTCGTCGGGGTACAACACGGAGAACTCGGACTCTTCTTCGGCGGCCTCGGCCACGGCGGTCGCCAGTTCAGCGGCGCCTGCGCCTCCATCGGCGAAGTGCGTTGTGACAGCAGCGCGAGCGCCGTATTCCTCGGCGATCTCCTTGATGGCCGCGATGTCGGCATCGTGATCGCCGGGGAAGACATTGATGGCGACGACCGGGGTCACGCCGTGGATCTGCATGTTCTCCAGCTGCTTGCGCAGGTTGTCGCCACCCTGGTGAACTTCCTCGGGGTTCTCGGCGAGCAGTGCCTCGGGTAGTGGCTTGCCGGCGACGATCTTGTGGTTGCCGCTGTGGGCCTTGAGGCCACGAACGGTCGCCACGAGCACCGCGGCGTCGGGGGCGATACCCGAGTAGCGGCACTTGATGTTGAAGAAGCGCTCGGCACCCATGTCGGCACCGAAGCCGGCCTCGGTGAGCAGGAAGTCGCCGGTCTTGATGCCGATGCGGTCGGCCACGATCGAGCTGTTGCCCGTGGCGATGTTGCCGAACGGGCCAGTGTGCACGAGGGCCGGCTGGCCTTCGAGGGTCTGCATCAGGTTCGGCTTGATAGCTTCCTTCAGGATGACGGCCATCGAGCCGGCGACCTTGAGCTCCTCGGCGGTGACCGGGGTGCCGGCCTTGGTGTAGCCGACGACGATGCGACCGAGACGGGCGCGAAGATCCATCAGGCTGGTCGACAATGCGAGGGCGGCCATGACCTCCGACGCCGCGGTGATGTCGAAGCCGCTCTGGCGGGGCACACCGTCGAGGCGGCCACCGAGACCCAGCGTGATGTTGCGCAGCGCCCGGTCGTTGACGTCGAGCACCCGGCGCCAGGTGATGTTGTGGAGGTCGAGGCCGAGTTCGTTGCCGTGGAACAAGTGGGCGTCGAGCATCGCCGCGCACATGTTGTGGGCTGCGGTAACCGCGTGCATGTCGCCGGTCAGGTGGAGGTTGAACTCCTCCATCGGGATGACCTGGCTGTAGCCACCGCCGGCGGCGCCGCCCTTGATGCCGAAGGTCGGACCCATCGACGGCTGGCGGATCGCGATGGTGGCGTTCTTGCCGATGTGGCCGAAGCCCTGGCCAAGACCGACGGTCGTAGTGGTCTTGCCCTCACCGAGCGGTGTGGGCGTGATGGCCGACACGACGACGTACTTGGCGTCGGGTCGATCCTGCATCGCCTCGATCGCATCGAGCGAGACCTTGGCCGCAACCTTGCCGTAGGGCTCGAGGAAGTCATGGTTGATGCCGGCAGTGTCGGCGATGTCCGTCAGTGGCTTGAGCGTCGCCGCCTGGGCGATCTCGAGATCGGAAGGAAAGCTCACGTTGCCCCCAGAAATTCGGCGTCCCGGGATGAGACGCCACCCGGCCGTTAGGGTATCTAACCGTTCCGCCATGTGGGACGGTTCCGCCATGTGGAACCCTCATGTTGGAGGTGTCAGAAGCACCGGGTCGCGAAGCACACCGACCTCGCCGAGATTCAGCGTGTCTTCCCGCCGACGCCTCAGCTCGTTGCCAGCTCCGCCATCAAGGCCGCCGTGCCGTCGCAGCCTCCGAACTGGCTCCGCGTTGAGGTCACGCCGACCGCCCACGCCGCGAAGCACTCGGCGAAGTCGCCGGAGGGAGTCGCGAAGTCCGAGGTGTACGGATCGGCCCACCAGCGAACGCTCGGCGAGATCCCTCGCGCCGCTCGCCAGCGCTCATGGTCGGCACGCGAGTTCCGGATCATGTCGACGGCATGGCCGACCTCGTGGGCAGTGACATGAGCCAGCCGAGCATCGGACCAGTCGTCGCCGACATAGATCTCGATGTGGCGGGTGTCGGGGAACATCAGTCCACCGAACCTCGTCTCGGCAGGCAGAAAGCTGATGGTGAAGCCAACTGACGCCGGTCGAACCGGCAGCGTCTCGAGCACCGCCGCGCCCCGTTCCTGCGCGCCCGAGTGCGCAGGCTCGGCCTCGACGACGCGTGACAGCACCTCGTCGTCCAACGGATCTTCGGCGGGCGGCTTTGGGTCGTCGTCCTCGGCCGTCGTCGGCACACCGTGGTCGGCCAGCGGGAACCCGAACCTGCCGGCGAGGATCGGCATCCGCAGCTCGGGTTCATCGGCGAAGGCGGCAACGGCACGGGATGCCGCGACCTTCGTCGGCAGTGCGAGTTGCAAGCTCAGTGCGATAGCCACCCCGACCGCGACAAGCGACGATACCGACCGTCCCCGCACCGCCGCTGATGCCACGAACGCCCTCCCCGCTCTGGCCCAACTACCCCGCGTGAGAAGTTTGGCCCAGCTTTGGCGCATGGGTCCAGTGGCCTAGTCACATTCCCCAAGCGTGGTGACCGACTGCGTGCGCCGCGCGACACGCGACCAACGAAGGCTGGTTCGACAGGGTGTTGCTCAGTAGCCCCGGGTGCGATCCAGCAGCGGCTCCACGGGCAGGCCCGCTCGGAACCGCCCGAGGTTTGCGGCAATCAGCCGCGCCGCGGTGTGGATCTGGGTCACGCCCGACAGATGCGGGGTCAGCGTGACCAGCGGATGCGACCACAATGGCGAGTCAGCACCGGGAGGCTCCGGGGAGGTCACGTCGAGCACCGCCCCCGAGAGCGGGCCCTCATCGATGGCGGCGATGAGTTCGGCCTCGTCGGCCACGACGGTGCCGCGCCCCACGTTCACGAACAGCGCGCCGGCGCGGAACTGCGCCCAGCGAGTGGCATCGAGCAAGCCGATCGTGCTCTCCGTACTCGGCAACACGTTGATCACCGCGCTGCTGGCGCCGAGGAAGTCGTCGAGCGCTTCGAGGCCGGCGTAGTGGGTGATCCGCTCAGAGGCCTGCGGGCTCCGTGACCAGGCATTCACGGGGTAGCCCAGATCGAGGAAGGCCTGGCCGATCCGGGACCCGATCGTGCCGTGCCCGAGGATCCCCACTGAGTAGGTCGCAGTCGACGCGGATTCCGGGATCTTCCAGATCCGATCCTCCTGCTGCGACTCCGCCTCGATGAACGCTCGCTGATGGCGGACGACGTACGAGAGCGCATAGGCCGCCATCTGGTCCGCCATGGCCGGGTCGGCCAATCGCACGACCGGCACGTCGGGCATGCCCGGCTTCTGCCACTGCTCGGTACCGGCGCCGAGGGAGAAGATCGCCCGCAGGTTGGTCATTGCGGCCAGCGCCTCCCGTGGCAGCAGCCAGGCGATGACGAATTCGATCTCGTCGGGGTCGCCGTAGTCCGGCCACCAACGCAGATCTTCGTCGCCGAGCAGTGACTCGAATTCGGCCCGCCACGGCTCTTGCCGACTGTAGGAGTGGATGAGGATCGCCATCAGGCGTTCCGCGTCCGACGCATCGCAGCCATTCGGCGCATGGTGACCACGCACGCAGGCTACTTGCGGCCATGATTTGGCCCATGCATGGATGGAGGAGGCGCGCCGTCGGGGTCGTGATCGTCGCATGCAGCGTGCTGCTCGGCTGTACGACAAGTGAGTCGCCCTCCGACGTCGACCGCACCGCTGCGTCCACCAATGCTCCGGGCGACGATGGATCGACGCAGCAGGAGTCGGCCTCCCCCGAGGAGTCGGCCGAGCGGGATCGGGCCGGAGACGAGACCGACGGTGCGGCCGGCGCGGCCGGTGCAGGCACCGCAACCGGACCCGCCGCGGAGACGTCCATCGATTCCGACGCCGCCGACGTGCCGACCGACCAGCCCGTGGCACCGTGCGCACAACCCTGGCGTGGACCCCGTGTCGATCTCGAGCCCACCGGCAACCGGATCACCGATCAACGCGTGGACCTCGACGCGCCGCTCACCCAGATCGGGTTGCCAGCACCGGCGGTGTGGATCGTCGCGACGCCGGTCGGCTGGCACGTCGAACTCGCCGACGCCACGGCGGTCATCGTGGACCGCGCCGGCGTGATCGAGGCGACCGACTCGGTCGGCGGGCCGCCGGCGACCGATGCCGACGGGACCGTGCGATCGTCGCTCGAGGACGGGGAACGCTTCGCCGACCGGCTGTATGACAGCCGGGTCATCCACGCCGGCACGGACACCGGCGGCACGGGTTCGCTCACCGTCGACGTCGCGCTGACCGGACCGACCGACCGTTACGGCCACGGAGTGCTCGGCGATCGCATCGAGGCGACGGGCTTCGAACTCGTCGACCGCTGCACCGGATCGACGACCACCGTCGAGCTGAGCGATCCCGACGTGATCGAGGGCATCACCGCCCTGGCCGGCGATGCGGACGGTGACGGGGTGCACGAGATCCTCGTCACGATCAGCAACGCGTCGGTGGGGGCTCGTCTCGCCCTCTACTCACTCACCGGCGACCTGCTCGCGGAGTCGACGCCCATCGGGAGGGGCAACCGGTGGCGCAACCAGCTCGCCATCGCGCCGGTCGGACCGACCGGCGAGATCGAAGTCATCGACGTGCGCACCCCACACATCGGCGGGACGGTCGAGTTCTTCCGCCTCGTCGACGAACGACTCGAGTTGGTGGCCGCCAGCACCTCGGACTACACCACGCACTCGATCGGAAGCCGCAACCTGGACATGGGCATCGTCGCCGATGTCAACGACGACGGCCAGCTCGATGTCATCGTTCCGACCAGCCGGCGCAACGAACTCGTGGCGATGACTCGGGTCGAGGACGGTGTCGAAGTCCTTGAAAGACGGTCGCTCGACGGGTCGATCGTCACCAACCTCGCGGTGGACCCGGATACCGGCGCGTTGGCGCTCGGCACCGGTCGAGGTGACCTGATCGTGATCGGCGCCGGCTGAGCAGTCACCGCGGCCACCCATCCCCCATTGGGTACGGCGGCTTGTTCCACGAGCAGGCGCGGCAAGCGGTGCCGCATACATCTACCGTTTGAGGCATGGATGTGCTGCTCTCCTCGGTGCAGAACTACGGATGGGGTGACCCGACGTTCATTCCCGAGCTGCAGCGGCGCCG
The DNA here is from genome assembly GCA_039028435.1 of Actinomycetota bacterium. Lineage (GTDB taxonomy): Bacteria > Actinomycetota > Acidimicrobiia > Acidimicrobiales > UBA10347 > UBA10347. The sequence goes on from JBCCIC010000001.1 coordinate 655,101, forward strand.
ACCGACCGGCGAGCCCGAAGCCGAGCTGTGGATGGGAGCCCACCCCAAAGCACCGAGCATCCTGCGTCGCAGCAGCGTCGGCCTCGACGTCCACATCGCCGATGATCCAGCGACCGCGCTGGGTACGGCCGAGCGGTTCGGGGAGCTGCCGTTCCTGAAAAAGATCCTGGCCGCCGCGCAGCCGTTGTCGATCCAGACGCACCCGGATGCGAGCCGGGCAGCCGAGGGCTTCGAGCGCGAGAACGAGGCCGGGATACCGCTCGACAGCCCGACGCGTACCTACCGCGACCCGAACCACAAGCCGGAGCTGATCTGCGCGCTCACCCCGTTCCACGCCAAGTGCGGCTTCCGACCGGTGGTCGAGACGAGCGAGCTGTTCGCGACCTTGGCGTGCAACGAGATCGCACCGCTCACCGATCGCCTTGCCGCACACGGCGATGACGCTGACGTGCTGGCCGAGCTGCTGCAGTGGCTGCTCGGCAACCAACCGGACGCCGCAGCGGAACTGTCCAACGCGGTCGTCCGGGCCGCGGCAACGGTCGGCGACAGCCCCTGGAACACCGAAATCGAGTGGAGCCAGCGATTGCAATCGCTGTACCCCGGTGATCCGGGGGTCGTGGTCGCGCTGCTGCTGAACCACTTCGTGCTCGCACCGGGCGAAGCCCTGTTCCTCGACGCAGGTGTGCTGCACGCGTACGTGGAGGGCGCTGGTGTCGAGATCATGGCCAACAGCGACAACGTCATCCGCGGGGGTCTGACCCCGAAGCATGTCGACATCGCCGAACTGGCCGAGGTCGTCGACACCAAACCAATCGATCCTCCGGTGCAGCGACCGCTCACCCAGGAACACACCTACGACACGCCCGTCGACGAGTTCTCACTCACACGTCTCGTGCTCGACGAGGGCGGCTACGAGGCCACGGTCCATGGGCCCGAAATCCTGATCGCGTCGGACGGCAGATTTCAGCTCGACGCCGGCCATGACCAGGTGACCATCGACCCGGGCACGCCGGTGTGGATCGACGCCGTCGACGGCAGTTGGACCGCTGAGGGCCATGGAACGCTGTTTCGAGCTTCGGTGCCCGCGACGTCCCCGGGCTGAGGCGCACCGATTCGGCACCGACGGGACAGGTATCCTGCGGTGACCGTATGGCAGGTCGTACGAGGGGGCGAGCGAGGTGAGCGGCGGATCCAGCGCGAGGACGTGGCGCCTCCGGACCTTGCGCGTGGTCGCAGTCGCGCTGATCGCTGCGGTCATCTGGACCGAGTTCTTCGTCGATGACGCCGCTCCCGATCCCAGCGCTACCGCCGATACCGAGTTGAGCTCCGCCGGCGATTCTGCGCCGGAAGAGCTCGATGAGCCGGCCGACGCCGCTCCGACACTCGACCGGCCCGACGATGCCGGGCCAGACGATCCCGAAGAGACCGACGGCAACCGCGACGCCGACCCGTCGAACGACGCTGCCGACGACACCACCGCCGACGCAGACACCACCGCCGACGAGGACACCACCGCCGACAGAGACACCACCGCCGACGCAGACACCACCGCTGACCAAGACGACCCGGCCGGCACCGACAACCCAGCTGACTCTCGAGACGACGATGCTGGCGAGCACGAGCTGCACATCGAGCGGCTCTGGAGCCCGACCGATGGCATCGCGCGCGTCGAGGGCACCACGACCCTGCCGGCCGACTCCGAGGTCCTCGTCATGATCGACGGGGTGCCTCTCGTGCCGGTGCAGCTCGTTCCGGATTCTGACGGAGTCTTCGTCGTCGAGATCGACAGCCTGGCCACCGGACTTCGCACGATCTGTCTGGAGTCGGCATGCGAGGAAGTGTTCGTGGGCGAGCAGGATGACGGCCCACCCACCACCCTTCCCGAGCGGCTCGCGCTCGCCACCGAACAAGCCGAGACGATCTTCGACGCCAGCCTCCACCTTCCGGGATGGACGGTCGAGTCGACTGGACCGAGCAATGAGGCAGATGGCTACACCCTTGGCGACGATCGAGTGGTCCTGATCAGCGCGAACGCTGGACGCACGACATCGCAGCTGACCGTGGCCGTGCTGCACGAGTTCGGCCACGCCGTCGACACCGACTACCTCGACGACGAGCGCCGAGACCAATTCCGAGAGCTGCGCGGCCTGCCGCCCGACCAGGCCTGGGGAGACGCCAGCACCCAGCTCGGCGACGAGCGCTGGACGACGCCCGCTGACGACTTTGCCGAGGTGTTCGTTGCCTGGCTACTGGGCGACGCCTACGCGATCCGCACGAGCGCGCTCGCGGAACAGCCGACCGATGAGCAACTCGACGTGTTCTGCACGCTGCTCGAGATACCGACCCTCGACTGCTCGGCCTGATCAGCCGTACCTGAGTACGCCCATCACCCGAGCTGGCGCCACACCAATAGCCCGATCGCCGCGAGGCAGATCGCCCACCAGAAGTACTCCTCCACCGATCGCAGACGAGCCATCAGCGTCGGCTGGCCGGCGGTGAGCGTGGCCGCAAATTCGGAGTCGATCGTCGATTCCGGTTGAGCGAGTTCCGCCACGACGAGGTCACCCAGCTCGGCGACCGCCGCCGCGCTCAGGGTGGGTTCAGGCATCGGCTCAGCCGATCGTGCAGGGCCGTCGCCGGGCTCCACCGCAGCGACGCGCGGTTCGACGGGGCCAGTCTCGACGGTGACGTCGCCAAACCCGGTCGGCAGTGCTTCGATCGGCTCGAACGCGACTTCCAGAATTGGGGTGTGGTCCGTGTCGTCGGTGGCGTCCGGCCCACCCAGGTCCTGCGGCTCCTGCGACTCCGCAGGCTCCTCGGCACTGAGCGCGTCGCGGCGGGCACGAGCCGCCTGGGCACGCTCCACCCGGGCTTGTCGAGCGGCCTGTTCTCGCCGGCGGGTCGCGTCACGCTTGGCCCAAATGCGCTGCTCCTCGCGTCGGGCCTGAGCCCAGGACCTCGCTCGGTCGACCACGGCTCGATCCTCCGGCTCGAGCTCATCGAGCACGGGTGCCGTGGTGTCATCGAGCTCGACGCCGAGCAGCCGCATACTCAAGACGATGTTCGACGCACGGGTGAGGGTTTCCGGGGTTGCATCGGCCGGCCGGGCCTCCATCCAGGCGCCCAACGCCCCAACCAACTGGGTCAGGTTGTCCGCGGCCATCGATGATCTTCGGTCTCCCCCGGCGCCGGTTACGCCGAGCAACCATCGTAGGGGAATGGGCTTCCGCCGGTTCACGGCACGAATTGCCCACCTGCGGCGACGGGGGAACTGTCCCTCTTTCCTTCCTGCCCGCGGGGAGCCATGATGGTGGCACTGCGATCCGGCATCGCAGCGGCGAAACACAAGAGCATCGGGAAGGCAGACCCATCGGATCTGCAAGAGTGAGGACATGACGGACGAGGCGCGGGCGTCGCTCGAGCGGGCACTGCCCGCCTATGAAATTGCCGACCGGCTTGGAGAAGGCGCCTTCGGCGTCGTCTACGAAGCTCGGCACACCCAGCTAGGGCGACAGGTGGCCATCAAGCAGCTACCGAAGATCTATGCCGAGGACGATCATGTCCGGGAACGGTTCGTCGCCGAGGCTCAGATGGTCGCCTCGCTCGACCACCCCCACATCGTGCCGGTGTACGACTTCGTCGAGTCCGAGGGCAGCCGCTACCTCATCATGGAGCGCTGCGAGGGCTCGATCGCCGACCGGTTCAAGGCCGAAGGCATCGTCACCGACGAAGCCTGCGCTGCGGTGCTGGCTTGCCTCGCCGGTCTTGACGTCGCCCACTCACGCGGGCTGCTCCACCGCGACGTCAAGCCCGAGAACCTGATGTACGACACCAAGGGCGTCGTGAAGCTCGCCGACTTTGGCATCGCTCGCGACACCGGCGCGGATACCCGTCGAACCGCCACTGGCATGATCGTCGGCACGCCCGCCTACATGAGCCCAGAGCAGTGCCGGGGCGACGACCTCACCGAGGCGAGCGACGTGTACAGCGTCGGGATGATGGCCTACGAACTGCTGACCGGCGGTCTGCCGTTCCCCGACAGCGACTCGGTCAACGGCCTCCTGGCTCACCATCTCGTGACCGAACCGCTCCCTTTGTTGTCGGCACGGCCCGAACTGCCCGGCACGATCGGCGAGGTCATCGACCGGTCGCTGACGAAAGACCTCGGCGAGCGGCAGAGCACGGCCGAGCAGTTCGCGAGCGAGCTCGCGACGGCCTGCGTGACCGCATTCGGTTCCGGTTGGCTCCGCCGTCGGCGCTTCATCCTGCACTGGCCCGAGATCATCGCCGTCACCGAGCAACCCGCACCCAACTCACCCCGGACCGGCACCATCATGGTCAAGGCCGGCGAGCTCACCCACGATTTTGAGGTTCCGGAACAGCCGACCACTCCGGCCCGAGCCGTCGCCGCGGTTGCCGCGCCGGCGGTCGCCCCGCCCTCGGGCGACGACGCCGAGACCAACCTGGCTTCTGCATCGCCCGACAGTGAGTCCGGAGGTGGCATCCCCAAACCGCTCATCGCCATCATTCTCGGCGCCGTCGCGGCGCTCATCGTCGGTGTCGTATTGCTCTCCGGCGGCGGCGACGACAATGCGGCGGTCACGCGCAACCTGCCGACCCCCACCGCGGTGACCGCCGACGACGAGGTCACGGCCGGAGCGACGGACACCGGCGACACCACGGTCGACGACGCCGCGGGGACCGACTCCGGCGCCGACACCGATGCCTCGGCTGATGCGGACGACGACACCACCGCCGCGGCCAGCGCTGACAACAGCGACGACTCGACCGCAGCGTCGGGCGACGACGCGACGGTCGACCCTGAGCCGACGGCGATTCGCTTTGAACCAACCGAGCAACCCGAGGGCGTGGACCTGACCCAGGTCAACTTCTACGGGTCCGCGCGGCCGTGCCCGGAAAACCAAGAACGGGCGGCCTGCATCTATGGGATCTCGCACGACTCGGACACGGACGAGTTCCTGATCCTGTACTGGGTCGAGGGCTTCTTCCCTGAGCTCGAACCGGCCGACTATCACCTGCACTTCTACATCGACAATGTCGTCGAAGGCGACGAGACCAAGGCCGGAACCGAAACCCCTGGTGGCTCCTACCGCCTCTGGGACGTGCCGTTCCCCGCCGAGTCCTTCAACGGTGAGAACGGGCGCACCCTGTTCACCGGCTCCGAGTTTCTCGCCGCCGACGGGCGCAATCTGTGCGTGATCGTCGCCGACCCCGAACAGCGGGCGATCCCCGGTTCCGGCAACTGCGTCACCCCATTCATCAGCGACAGCGAGATCCATATCGCCCGATTCCAGGCCAGCCTCAACGAAGGCTTCTATGCCGGCACCTGCGGGCTCCGTGTTACGGGCGTGATCCCTCGAGATTGGCGATGGTTCGACCTCACCGGCGACTTGGCCGAAACCGCTCGTCGGGTTCGCCCGACGGCGGCCGACCTGACCGAAGACCTGCTCGAACTGCTGGTCAGCCAGGGTGGCGTGATCTACGCGGACGGACCGGCTGGACCCGAGGGCTTCACCCCCAACGTCAGCTATGCGATCTGGGAGGGCGACTTCACCATGAACTCCCGCCCGGGCGAGGTCCGCGACGAGCTGGCCCAGCTCGGTATCGACATCGGCGAACCCGGCGTGCGGCGCCTCGCGGATCGCGAGGTCTATGTGGGCATGGTCGACAACGGCAACTCGATGTCGGTGAGCTACGTGATCCCCGACTTCGGCTACGCGATCGCCATGACCTTCACCGCACCCGAATCGCAGGGCCTGAACCAGCTCGCTGATTCGATGGCCGCCACCGTCCTCGGCTGCTGAACCCGCTCGGCCGCTGATCGCCTTCAGCGGGCGAAGGTGAACCCGGTCCCCGGTCGTTCGGGGACGACGAGCTTGCCGCCGCGCAGCTCCATCGATTCGTTGAACAGCGGTGCGAACCAGTCGCAGTGCTCGACCGAGATCAGGTTGGCCAGCGACCCGGCCAGCGCGAGGCTCTGTTCGGTGAAGAAATGGCTCGATGTCGGCACGTTCCACGCCGAAGCGATGGCGTCGGCCTTGCGGAACTCGCTGTAGCCACCGATCCGCTGCAGGTCGGGCATCAGCACATCGCACGCTCCAGCCCGCAGCATGGCCTGCATGCCGTGGCGCGTGTACTCGGTCTCACCGGACGCGATCGGCGTGTCGAGCGCATCGCGAACCCTGGCGTGACCGTCGAGGTCGTAGGCGGGCACCGGTTCCTCGATCCAGCCCAGGTCATAGGGTTCGAGCATGCGCCCGAGTCGGATCGCCGCCTTGGGGGTCAGACCCTGGTTGACATCGGAGAGCAGCTCGACGCCGGGACCGATGGCCTCGCGCACCGCCGCGACGCGGGCGACATCGTCGGCGGGCCGCTCGCTGCCGAGTCGAATCTTCATGGCGACGAAGCCCGTCTCGACGAAGGATGCGGCTTCGGCCACCAACTCGTCGACCGACTGGGAGAGCCACAGCCCCGACGTCGCATAGGTGGGGACTTCGTCGCGGCACGCGCCCCAGAGGCGGTGCAGCGGCTGATCGAGTGTCTTGCCGACAGCGTCCCAGATGGCGACGTCGAGGGCCGACATGGCCGAGATCGTCACGCCCTTGTGGCCCATCGCATTGATGCGTCCCCACAGGTCGTGCCAGATCCCCTCGGACTCGAAGATCGAACGTCCCTGCAATGTGGTCGCGAGGCCGATGATCTGCTCGTCGAGCGACTTCGCACGATCGCCGTTCAGCGCGAAGAGGTACCCCTGCCCGACAACGCCGTCGGTCGTCCGCACGTCGACCAGCACACAGCCCACCGACCGCATCCGATGAATCGCCGTCCCGACAGGCTTGGGCAATTCAAGCTCGACGATCCGAGTTGCAACGTGCTCGACCTGCGTCATCGTTCATCACCCAGTCGTGAGGTCGGGGGCAGGGTGGCCGTTGCGAGCGTATTCGCCGCAGGCAGCGAGCAATGCGTCACCCTGCCCTCGACCGGTCCCGAGTGCGGCCTACTGCTTGTAGGACGGATCGATCTGGTCGAGCATGCGACGCAGCGCCGGCCATTCGTTTGCGCCGAGTGGGAAATGGTCGTACTGGCGCTTCGAGAGCTCCCAGATGTCGCGCGGGCCCGGGTCGATCTCGAGCCCGGTGGCGTGGGCCGCGAGCATCGTGCGGCAACCTCGGATCAGGTAGTGCATGACCATGAAGGCCTCGCCGGCGGTCCTGCCGACCGTGAGGAAGCCGTGGTTGCGCATGATGAGCGCACGGTTGCCGTCCATGTTCTTGGCCAGACGTTCGCGCTCCTCGAGCGTGAGCGACAGGCCTTCCCAGTCGTGGTAACCGATCTCGCCGTAGAGCATCGACGTGTCCTGCACGAGGTGCTCCATGCCGTTCGCAAGTGCCGTCACCGCGAGTGCGTCGGGCACGTGGGCGTGGAACACGACCTTCCATTCCGGGAAGTCGTTGTGGATCGCCGAGTGGATCACGAAGCCGGCGGTGTTCACGTCGGCCGGACCTTCGAGCACGTTGCCGTCGCTGTCGACCTTGATCAGGTTCGAGGCGGTGACCTCGTTGTAGAGCAGACCGAACTTGTTGAGGAAGAAGTCGTGGTCGCTCCCCGGGACCCGCATGGTGATGTGGTTCCAAACGGTGTCGTCGTAGCCGAAGTGGGCCGACAAGCGGTACATCGCCGCCAGGTCCTGGCGGGCCTCCCACTCCTCGCCGGTGAAGCTCCCGGCATTCGCGGCCTGGAAGTCGTCGGCGGTGACTTCGTAGTTCCCGGTCGTTGGTTCGCTCATCGTTCGCTTCCTTGGATGTCGGTTCTCTGGACATTCACCGTCGGTTTCCGACGTTGAATGTCCGAGAACACGGGTGGTGGGCTCAGGCGACCTCATGCAGGACGAGGCCGTTGGTTCGTTCGATCAGTTGGGCCGCGAGGCAGTGGGCGGCGGTCGAGCCGAAGGTGGCTTCGGCCTCAGCGTAAAGCCGGGACACGTCGGCGGTGAAGGGCAGGTCGAGGCCGAGGGTGTCGGCCAGCTCCATGGCCAGGCGCAGGTCTTTGGCCGCGTGGCTGAGGGGGAAGCTGGCGTCGTAGGTGCCGGCCAGGATCTCGGGGCCGTACACGTCAGCTGCGTAGCTCGTACCGGCGGAGTGTCGGATGAGGTCGAGCATCTTCGCCGGCTCGACGCCGCCCTTCGCTCCGAGGATCAGCGCCTCGATCAGGGTGACCGTCTGGGTATAGCAGAGCGTGACCTGGGCGATCTTGGCCACGATGCCGGCACCGTGGGGACCGAGGTGGTCGATCTTGGTGCCGACGGCCTCGAGCAGCGGCCGGATGCGCTGGACCGCCGCGGCCTTGCCGCCGACGAAGATCGACAGGGTCCCCGCAGCGGCACCTTCGGGGCCACCGGAGACCGGGGCGTCGAGGATGTCCACGCCGGCGGCCGCACATCGCTCGCCGATCGCCCGGGCGGTGTCGAGGTCATTGGTCGACAGCTCGACCCACGTCGAGCCTCGGCGCATCAGCGGCACGATCTCCTCCGCGATCGCGGCGATCTGCTTTGGCCCAGGTAGCGAGGTGAAGACGACGTCGGCGTTCGCGACGGCATCGCTCGCGGACGATGCCGCCCCGGCACCCTGAGCGACGAGCGACTCGACCTTTGTGGCGTCGAGATCCGCGACCGTCACATGATGGCCGGCGGCAACGAGATTCGATGCGACGCCTCCGCCGATGTTGCCGAGCCCGATCACGGCCAGGCGCAGATCGCTTCCTCCGGACATGGGCTCAGTCGACCAGGCCGTCGACCATGGCCAGCGCGCGAGCATGGTGCAGTTCGGTCGCCCGCCCGTAGTACTGCTCGCTGTGATGGGGGCGGTTCATGCGCCACGGGTCGTAGACGTAGGTGGGCAGCGCGATGTAGCGGGTGGTCGGGCCGACGATGCGGGTCACCCGGTGCATCGAGAAGCGCCCCTTGAACAGCTGGAGATCGCCGGGCACGAGGTCGAGTTCGTGCACGCCATCGCGTCCGCCCTCGAGGATGTGCTGCACCCGCTCGTAGTTCTCGTCGTTCGGCACTCGAATGTCCGGGACGTACTCGAACACGCCGCCCTCGACCGCCTTCTGCACCAGGATCGACACGGTGAACTCGTTGCCGTCGAAGTGCCAGGGGAAGTAGTGGTCCGTCTCCATCACGCCGTACGGGTTGCAGCCGAGCGGATCCGCCCACTGATAGATGGGGCGGTCGGCGCCGAGCGAGTCCCAGACGAAGTGGGTGAACACGTTGCTGGCGTAGATCCGGTTGAGCAGCGACTGCGTCGGAAGGATGTCCGAGTTGATGAAGCCGCTCATCCGATCCTGCATGACATTGCGCGGATGGCGCTCGGGAAGGTCGGGATCGGCCGGCGAGGCGTAGGGGTTGTGCCGTTGCTCGGCCCAGAACGTCTGGTCGTGCAAGGACTCGGCCTCGGCCAGCATCTGGGCAATGGCTTCGGGCCGAACGAAATCACTGATGCGACAGCACCCGACGGCGTCCATCTGCGCTCGGGTGTCTGCGACCAGGTCCCGGCGGGCGGCGGAGTCGAGGCGATGAATCGGGTAGGCGTCGAGGTCGACGATCGCTTCCAGAGCATCGAGTCCGTGCATGGTGGCGATCCTAGACGCAAAAACTGAACGATCGTCCAGTTTCGCCCCACTGGAGCAGCGAGCCGAAGGTGGAGTTGCCGTCCGCTACGGTCGGTGGGGCGATGAGCGGCGGAGACTCCCAGACCCAGATCCTCGATGCCGTGCAGGCGGTGATCGTTCGCGACGGCGTGCGCGGGGCGAGCATGCGTCAGGTCGCTCAGGAGGCCGACGTCTCCCTCGGACTGTTGAGCTACCACTTCGACGACAAGGAATCACTGATCGTTGCGGCGTTCGAACGAGCCACTGCGCGACTTCGGGAGGCGTCGGAACAGGCGATGGCCGACATCACCGATCCTCGCGAGCGCGTGCGCGGCTTCCTCCGTGGTGCGTTCAGCGACGAGTTCCTCGATGGCGACTATCTCCGACTTCGCATCTCGCTCTGGGCGGTTGCGCTCACCGACGACAGTGTGGCCGCAGTCGACGCCCGCTTCTTCGAGGAGTACGCCGAGGAGTTCCGCACCTTGATCGCCGACGCCCGACCCGATCTGTCGACCGAAGCGGTGCGCTCCCGAGCGATCGACGCCATCGCCCTGTCGAACGGGATCTGGCTGAACTGGGCCCGCTACGCGAATGCCGACGACCTCGAACTCGGACTCCAACGATGCGAGGAGATCGCGCTCGGCTGACGCGATCGGCGCCGGCCGAACTCACACGCTCTCGACGAAGTACCAGGTGCCGTCGACGCGCTCGAACCGGCTGAGCTCGTCGCGAGTCCCCGGCTGGCCACCGACTCGATAGGAGACCCGAAACCGAACGGTGCCCGTCGTTTCGAGCGCGTTGCCGCCCTCGGTCTCCAACACTTCGAGGCCAAGCCACTCGACGGTTGGGTCGAGCAGCAGCCCCTCGGGCCGACGGGCGGGGTGCGTCGAAGCGACGATGAACCCGGCGTTGTTACGGACGAATGCGGTGTAGCGCGCACGCATCAGATCCTCGGCGGTCGTGCCCATGCCAGCACCGCCTGCAGCGTGGATCCGACCACAACATTCGAGCTCGGCCCGGTTACGGCCACACGGACAGAACACCCCCACAACCACCTCGGCAGCGTAGATGCAAGTTCTGCAATCAAACCTGGCACCGATGTCGTTTCAACTCACGCAGCGTGAGCCAAAGCGACACCGGTGCCAGGTTCGATGTCGGTTCGCGTCACGGAGGGTGAGCCAAAGCGACACGGGTGCCAGGTTCGATATCGGTTCGGTCAGCCGAGGGGGGCGGTGAGGCGGGCGGTGACGGCGGCGCGGATCTCGGCGTCGAAGGCGGCGACGTGCTCGTCGACGAGCTTGGCCGCATGGTCGGCGTTGCCGGAGCGGAGCGCTTCGAGGATGGCGACGTGCTCGGCAACCGCGTGCTCGGGCTCAGCGACATCGGACAAGTACTGGTGCCAGAGTCGATCGCTCTGCGCGTAGAGCATGTCGAGCGTGTCGACGAGAAAGCGATTCCCGGCGGCATGCCACATCAGTTCGTGGCACCGGCGATCGATCGCCAGCAGCTCATTGCCGTCGGTCGCATCAGCCGTCTCGGCAAGCGCACCCTCCATCGATTCCCACAGGTCGTCACTTCCTCGAAGCGCGGCCAATCGAGCCGCGTACGGCTCGAGCACCATCCGGGTCTCGAAGAGCATGGCGAGCTCGTCGACGTCGATGCCGGTCACGAAGATGCCCTGGCGTGGAACGACGTTGACGAAGTGCTCGCGCTCCAACCGCTGCAACGCCTCGCGGATCGGTGTCCGCCCGATGCCCAACTCCTCGCGCAATGCGTCCTCGCGCAACACGTCACCGGGCGCGAACTCGAGCCGCACGATCCGGTCGCGCAGCTCGCTGTAGGCCTGTTCGCTCAGTGATTCCGTCATCGGATGGTGGTTGCGGTTCCGCTCGAAATTGGGGGTTGCCCTCGGCACATCGCGCACCTTAGGCTCATCTGATACATGAGTGATATATCACTCGTTGATCACAACATCAACCCTCGACATCAACCGCCAGCACCTCGGAGCTCCATCACATGAGTGACTTCCCCTCATCCGCCAAGGTCGTCGTCATCGGCGCCGGCATCGTCGGCAACTGCCTCGTCGGCCACCTCGCCCGCCTGGGCTGGGAGGACATCGTCCTCATCGAGAAGGGCCCCCTGCCCAACCCCGGCGGCTCGACCGGCCACGCCTCGAACTTCATCTTCCCGGTCGACCACAACAAGGAAATGGCCCTGCTCGGTGTGCAGAGCGCCAACCAGTACCGCGACCTCAACATGTCGGTCGACTCCGGTGGCATCGAGGTCGCCCGCACCGAGGAGCGCATGTTCGAGCTCAAGCGCCGCATGACCTCCGCCATGGCCTGGGGCGTCGACGCCAAGATGCTGACCCCCGCCGAGGTCAAGGAGCTCGTCCCGTTCATCAGCGAAGACGTCATCCTCGGCGGCTTCTACTGCCCGACCGTCTCGGTCGTCGACTCGCTCGAGACCGGCACCGTCATGCGCAAGGAGGCTGCCGAGAAGGGCGGCCTGCAGACCTTCGCCAACACCGAGGTCCTCGACCTGCTGACCGAGGACGACCCGGTCCCCGGCATGAGCAAGGTCACCGGCGTGGTGACCGACAAGGGCACGATCGAGGCCGAGTACGTGGTCATCGCGTGCGGTGTGTGGTCGAACCGCATCGCCAACATGGCCGACACATACATCCCGCTCGTCCCCGCCGTACACCAGATGGCCGACGTCGGCCCGATGGACGTGCTGGTCGAGACCAACAACGAGATCGGCTACCCGATCGTGCGTGACATGGACACGTTCTGCTACGAGCGCCAGTCCTCGGGCTCGATGGAGGTCGGCTCCTACGCCCACCGTCCGATCCTGCACCATCCCGACGAGATCCCGTCGAACGAAGAGGCCGCCCTCTCCCCGACCGAAATGCCGTTCACCCCGGACGACTTCGACCAGCAGATGGAAGAAGCGATCGAGCTGATGGACATGCTCGGCGACGCCGAGATCAAGTACGCCATCAACGGCCTGCTGTCGCTGACCCCCGACGCCATGCCGTGCCTCGGCGAACTGCCCGACGTCCGCAACTTGTGGTCGGCCGCCGCGGTCTGGGTCAAGGAGGGTCCGGGCATGGCCCAGGTCGTCGCCGAGTGGATGACCTACGGCTACCCGCGCGTCATCGATCCGCACGCCAGCGACATCAGCCGCTTCTACGACGACGAGAAGAGCGACGACCACATCTGGGCTCGCGCCGAGGAGCACTTCAACAAGACCTACGGCATCGTCCACCCGTCGGAGCAGTGGGAGACGCGTCGTGGCCTCAAGGAGTCGAGCCTCAAGGACCTGACCGACGCCGCCGGCGCCTACTACTTCACCGCCCGTGTCTGGGAGCGTCCGCACTGGTACGAAAGCAATGCCGACCTGGTCGAGCGATACGGCGTGGCCGAGCGCGAGGTCGAGTGGGACAATCGCTGGTGGAGCCCGATCATCGACGCCGAGCACCTCAACATGCGTGAGAACGCCGGCATGATCGACCTCACCGCCTTCCAGATCTTCGACCTGACGGGCCCGGGCGCGGTCGCCTTCGCCGAGTACCTGTCGGTCAACAAGGTCGACAAGCCGGTCGGCACCTCGACCTACACCCCTTGGCTGAACCACGACGGTGGCTTCCACTCCGACCTCACGATGCTGCGCCTCGGCGAGGACCACATCCGAGTCGTCACCGGCGCCTTCGACGGCGGCCGCGACGAGGCCTGGGTCAAGAAGTTCCTACCGCCCGACGGTTCGGTCACCTTCACCAACCGCACCGAGGACTACGTGACGATCGGTCTCTGGGGCCCGAACGCCCCGGCCATCCTCGGCCAGTTGACCGGCGCCGACCTGTCGCAAGAGGGCTCGCCCTACGGCTCGGTCCGGAGCATCCAGGTCGCCGGCGTCGATGTCGAGATCTTCCGCATCAGCTACGTGGGCGACACCGGCTGGGAGATCTACATCCCCTGGTCGCACGGTCCCGCCGTGTGGGAAGCCATCGCCGCTGCCGGCGAGGGCCATGGCCTGCGTCCGACCGGTGCCGGCGTTTACGCCGTCGGTGGTCGCGTGGAGAAGGGCTACCGCCTGATGGGCGCCGAGCTCGAGAGCGAGTACAACCCGGTCGAAGCCGGCCTGGCTCGCCCCAAGGTCAAGGCTGCCGACTTCATCGGCAAGGAGGCCTACCTGGCCGCTCGCGAGAAGGGCCCCGACGCCGTCATGTGCACGTTCGCCATCGAGGACCTGACCGACAGCCAGGGCCGCAAGCGGGCCATCCAGGGTGGCAACGCCCCGATCCTCACCATGGACGGCGAGCGCATCCTCGACTCGCACGGCCGTGTCTCCGTCGTCACGACGGCCGGCAACGGTCCGAGCTACGGCAAGTACCTGTGCCTCGGCTACCTCCCGACCGAAATGGCCGAGATCGGCACCCAGGTGCAGGTCATGTACACCGAAGAGCTGTTCCCGGCGACCGTCGTCGCCACCACCGGCTCGGCCTTCGATCCCGACGACAGCCGTCTGAAGTCGTGATGGACCTGTCGACGATGCGAGTTGCGAAGCAACTCGGCAAGTGAGCGGAGCGAACGACATGAACATTTTGGTGTGCGTCAAGCGGGTCCCCGCTCCTGGCGCCAAGATCAATGTGACCGAGGACGGGCAAGCGGTCGACGCTGCCCACCTCGGCTTCACGACCAGCCCGCACGAGGAGTGCGCGCTCGAAGAAGCCGTGCAGATCACCGAGCGCGACGGTGGCGAGGTCACCGTCCTCACGCTCGGCCCAGCCGAAGCCGAGGAACAGCTCCGCTACGCCGCGAGCGTCGGTGCGCACAAGATCATCCTCGTGCCGACCGATGGTTCGGCCTGGGATCCGCAACGGACGGCGACCGCGCTGACCGAAGCGATCCAGCACGCCGAGGAAACCAACGGTGCACCGTTCGAGTTGATCCTGATGGGTAACGAGAGCGCCGACAGCGGCGGTTTCCAGGTCGGCGTGCGAGTAGCCCACAAGCTCGGGCGCCCGATCGTGAACGGCATCAAAGGCATCGAGCCCGGCGACGGGTCCGTCAAGGCCAACCGGGCCATCGACGGCGGGTTCGAGGTCTACGAGATGCCGACGCCGGCCGTGTTGGGCGTGCTCGAGGGCATCAACCTGCCTCGCTACCCGACGATGAAGGGTCGGCTCGCCTCGAAGAAGGCCGAGCTGTCGACGTCCGAGATCGACGCCGCCGCCGGCGGTCAGGGTCTGGTGCAGCTGCATCGTCCAGCCGAGCAGGTGTCGGAGACCGAGATCCTCGGCACCGACGAGTCCGCCGCCGCCGCCATCGTCGATCTCCTGGAAGAGATTGGAGTACTTGCCTAATGGGTACGGACACCAATCCGCAGAGCAGCCGAAGCGCAGCGACGCTGCGATTGCGAGGAATGTCATGACCGCACTACTGGTGATTCTCGAACACGACCGCGGCAAGTGGTCGGAAGCCAACGACGAAGCCCTCACGGCCGGCCGCACGCTGGCGGGTGACATGGGCGCTGAGATGCACGCCGTGCTGATCGGCGAAGGCGCACTCGACCTGGCCGGCCAGGCCGCCGCCGGTGGCGCCGCCGCCGTCCATCACGTGACGGCGTCGATGCTCACCGACTTCGGCCCCGAGGCGTTCGGCGAGTCGGTCGTACAGCTCATCGCGGCGACCTCACCGGCTGCGGTGATGGCCGTCGGCACCAGTCGCGGCAACGAGGTGATCGCCCAGGTCGCGGCACGGATGGATCTTCCGTTCGTCGCCAACTGCACGAGCGTCGATCCGACCCGTAGCAGCTGGTCGATGACCCGCATCCAGTGGGGCGGCTCGCTGCTCGAGGATGCGACGCTCGACAGCGGCGACGGCGTGAAGCTGCTCACCTACGGCCACCATGCGGTGGTCGCCGAGAATGCGCCCGCGCCCGGCGCGGGCACGGTGCAGGACTTCTCGCCGCAGCTCGACGAGTCGCTGGCCCGCACGATCATCGCCGGCCGCGATGTCCAGGAAGCGGGCGTCACGCTGTCGACCGCTCCGGTCGTCGTCTCCGGTGGTCGTGGCGTCGGGTCGGCCGACGGCTTCGCCCAGCTCGAGGAACTCGCCGACCTGCTCGGTGGTCGAGTCGGCTGCAGCCGTGCCGTCACGAACCTCGGTTGGCGTCTGCACACCGATCAGGTCGGCCAGACCGGCACCCGGATCGCGCCGGAGATCTACATCGCCACCGGCATCAGCGGTGCGATCCAGCACTGGGTCGGCGCCATGGCGTCGAAGCGGATCCTGGCGATCAACACCGATCCCGAGGCGAACATGGTCGTCAAGGCCGACTACGCCGTGATTGCCGACCTGCACAAGGTGGTGCCGGCCATCACCGCCGAGATCAAGAAGCGCAAGGGCCTGTAGCCCCAGCGACTCGTGCGATTCGTCCGAGGCCGGTGTTGCGTATGCAGCACCGGCCTCCGATGGTTTTGACGCCGTGGATTGCGCCTAGCGTGGCGAGGGTGACACGACCCCCCACCTGGTTCACCGGAGCAATCGCCAACCGCCCGTCGACTCATACCGTCGAGTTCGAGGGCGCGGACATCAACTTCCTCACGTGGGGCGAAGTCGACAAGCCTTGCTTGATCCTGCTGCACGGAGGCGCTGCGCACGCCAACTGGTGGTCGTTCATCGCGCCGCAGTTCACCCAGCAGTACTTCGTGATCGCCCCGGACCTCTCGGGCCATGGCAACAGTGCCCATCGAGACAGCTATTCGATGGAGCGGTGGTCGGACGAAGTCATGGCGGTCGCCGCAGCCGCCAACAGTCAGCCCAAGCCCATCGTTGTCGGCCATTCGATGGGCGGCCATGTCGCCCTCGCCATGGCGGCACGCCATGGCCATGACTTGGCGGGAGCGATCGTGCTCGACTCACCGGTGCGGGCACCGGACCCGGAGTCCGAGGAGGGCCAGCGGGGTCGCATGTTCAAGAACCCCAAGGTGTATCCCGACCTCGAGACGGCGATGGAGCACTTCTTCCTCATGCCGCCGCAACCGTGCGAGAACGAGTTCATCGTCGAGTTCATCGCCCGCAACTCGCTCAAGGAGACGGCCGACGGCTGGACGTGGAAGTTCGATCGCAACGTCTTTTCACCCGAGCGGTATCGCGACAGCCAACACAGCTATCTCGAGCACGTCACCTGCCGCATGGCCCTCATGCATGGTCAGCTCAGTGACCTGGTCACACCCGAGGTCCAGGAGCACATGGAGACGCTCACCGGTCGAGCGGTGCCGATGGTCGAGATCCCGCAGGCCTACCACCACGTGCCGCTCGATCAGCCACTCGCCCTGATCGCGGCGGTCCGAGCGATCCTCGCCGACTGGCAGCACTCGGTCGACAAGAAGAAGCTGCGCGACCTGGTCTGACCGTTTGCAACTCGCCGGAGAAGCTGGCTCAGACTCCGATGACCCTCAGACCCATCGAACGAGCAGCCTGGGCTTGGCGCACATCGAACGTGAGCACCGTCGTCGTCTCGCCCGCACGCAACGCGGATGCGACGTGGATGGCATCGAGTGAACGGCATCCGGTCTGCTCCGCGACCCGCGCCGCCTCGCTGCACGTCGTGGCATCGACCGCGACCAGCGCGAAGGCATCGAGGTCGTCGAGGAGACGCCGCTTGGCGTTCTGTGCGTCGTCGCCGGAGAGGAGCCGAGCGAGGTTGCGTCGAGCTTCAACTTCGGTGACGCGACTCGTTGCCAGCACCGGATCACTCGACATCAGTGAGATCGCAACGTCGGAATCGCGCTCGCTGACATAGCGCTTGAGCAAGGCGCTGGTGTCAACGTAGAGCACCACCTCAGTCGCCCCGATCGTCGCCAAGCGTGTCAGCGATCCGGGTCGAGGTCTCGAACAGCAGCGGCTCGCCGAGTGCCGTCCGACGCGGCGGCTCGACCCAGCCCTCGGCGATGCCCTGGTCGAGGTCGGCGGTGTCGACCAACGGAACCAATCGGGCCACCGGGCGGCCGCGATCGGTCACCACGACATGCTCGCCGGCGGCTGCGCGCGCCAGGTACTGCGACAACTTTGCCTTGAGCTCGCGAACGCCGACCTCCATGTAGTCATCTTACTGCACTTGGTGACTACATCGAGCAGGTCGACCATCGTCGAGCGACCGTAGGCTGCACAGGTGATCACGATTCGCGAGGTCGGACACGCCGACCATGCCGCGCTGCTCGAGCTCAACAATGCCGCCGTTCCGGCAGTCAATCCGCACGATGCGGAGTCGCTCGCCGAGCTGTTTGCGATCTGCGACAAAGCGTGGGTCGCCGTCGATGAGGCCGGCTCGATCGGCGGTCTGCTGGTGACGATGGCACCGGGAGCGCCCTACGGGTCCCGCAACTTCGGGTGGCTGGAGGAGCGCTTCGACGACCACGGCTATGTCGATCGCATCATCGCCGCGCGGACGCATCGGCGGATGGGCATCGCCGGCAAGCTGTATGCGACGTTCGCCGAGCATGCGACCGCGGCCGGGCGTCCTCGGCTGACCTGCGAGGTCAACGTCGAACCACCCAACCCCCAGTCGATCGCCTTTCACGAGGCCAACGGTTGGATCGCCGTCGCCGATGTCGAGCACGAACCCGGCTACGTCGTCCGTTTCTTCCAAAAGCCTCTCTGACCCACCACCCTCCGCGACCCAACCCGACATCGAACCTGGCACCCGTGTCGCTTTGGGTCACGGAGCGTGAGTCGAAACGACATCGGTGCCAGGTTTGATGTCGTTGGGGATTCGTCACAGATGGCCGGTGAGTGGAGCGTCTCGTTCGGTGGATGACTACCGTTTGCGGTACCCCCCATCGCCTTACCGTCGCGGAGTCGTCCCCCCATGCTCAGTCGGTTCGTCCAGTTCTTCTCGCGCCAGACATTGGTGACCCTGATCCTGTGGATCGGGCTCTTCCTGTTCGGCTCGTTCTCCTACCTCTTCCTGCTGCCGCGCGAAGGGTTCCCCAGCGTCGATATCCCGATTGCGCTCGGTAACGGTGTTTGGTTCGTCGACGACGTCGAGCAGGTCGATGAGCTCGTCACGCCGATCGCCGAAGATCTGCTGACCGACGACGACGTCACAACCGTCACCACCGTGTCGCGCGAGAGCATCTTCACGATCATCGCCGAGTTCGAGGAATCGGTTTCGTCGGCCGACGGCGCGGCGAAGATCGATGCCGCCGTCGGACGCGCCGGCCTCCCGCCGGAGGTCGACTTTTCCGCCGAGCCGGTGGACGCCGCACGATTCCTCAACGAGTTCGACCTACTCGTCGGTGTCGTCGGCGACGGCAGTTCATCACCCGCCGAGCTCCAGGGCGCGGCCGAAGCCATTGCTCCCTTCTTCGGCGACCACCCCGACGTCGCTCGAGTCGAGGTCCTTGACCTCGCCGATACCGCCGTCGACCCGGCGACCGGCGAGGAGCTCAGTCGCGTGGCTCGCTTCAACCAGCTGAGCGTCGGCACCGGCAGCGACACCAGCCTCGTGCCGAGCATCGCGGTCGGACTCGTGTCCGCCGAGGGTGTCGATTCACTTGCCATCCGCGACGCTGCCGACGCGGCACTCGACGACATCGACTCCGCAGCTGCGCTCCCCGCTGGCTTCGACGCCACCGTCGCCATCGACCAAGCCACCCAGATCCGCCAGCAGATCAGCTCACTGCAGTCCAACGTGCTGACCGGTGTGGTCGCCGTCGCCTTCATCGCGCTCTTGCTGATCTCGTGGCGCGCATCGATCATCACCGCGCTCTTCCTCGTGACGGTGATCGCCGTGACGATGCTCGTGCTCTGGCTCTTCGGCATCAGCCTGAGCACGATCTCCCTCTTCGGCATCATCCTCGCCCTCGGCCTGTTCGTCGACGACTCGATCGTCATCACCGAGGCGATCGATGCCTTCCGAGACGAAGGGAGCAGTCCGATCGAGATCATCGGTCAAGCGATCCGCCGGGTTGGTGCCGCCTCGGTCTCCGGAACCGTCACCACACTGCTCGTGTTCGCACCGATGTTGGCGATCAGCGGCGTGCTCGGCGACTTCATCCGCATCCTCCCGATCTCGGTGATCATCGCCTTGACCGTGTCGCTCGTCTTGTCGCTCGTCGTCATTCCGTTCGCCGCTCGCTACCTCGTGCTGAGCGCTCCCCCGGCCGGTGGCCCGATCGCCCGGTTCCAGGATCGACTTGCCGACATGACCGCCTCTCTGCCCGGCCGCGGCGGCGGCAAGGGCACCGCCATCGGCATCGCCGGGTTCCTGCTCAGCATCCTGATGACCGTCGTTGGCATCGGTGTGTTCGCACCCCGCGTCGGCTTCAACATCTTCCCCCCACAGAAGGACTCGAACTTCGTGGCGGTCGAGTACACGTTCGACCCGGGCACCACCGTCGAAGAGGCCGAAGCGATCGCTCGGGCAACCAACCAGGCCGCGGCCGATGTGCTCGGCGACGACCTCGATCGGGTCTACACCTACCTCGGCAACGCCCGTGGTGCGAGTGCCCAGTTCGAGCTCACCGAGATGGGCTCACGTGAGCGCGCACCGATCATCGTCGACGAGGTCCTTCAGCCGATCGGCGACGACGTCGATGGCGCCCGAGTCGTGTTCAGTCAGCTGTCCGCCGGACCACCGGAATTGTTGTTCCCGTTCCAGATGCAGCTATTCGCCAACGACGACGACGCCCTGCTCAATGGCGCAGAGACGATCCAGTCCGCGATCGACGGCACCGCCATCGAGCGCCCCAACGGCACGACCTTCACGGTGGTCGAGACCCAGATCACGCTGGTCGACTCGATCACCCGCCAGGACGGCCGCCGCTATGTCGAGCTCCAAGCACGCTTCGACGCCGACGACATCACGACCACCACCGCCGAGACCCAGGCGTTCATCGAAGACGAGTTCGACACCGAGCGACTCGCGGAACTCGGCCTCGAGGCCGACGCGCTCGGGTTTGACTTCGGTCTGGAGAGCGACAACCAGGAGTCGTTCAGCTCGATGCCGCGGGCGTTCATGATCGCCCTCGGCCTCATGCTGATCCTGCTGGTGGTGCAGTTCCGGTCGTCCATCCAATGGCTGCTGGTCTTCCTGGCCATTCCGTTCAGCTTCTTCGGCGTGTTCGGAGGCCTGCTGCTCACCGACAACCAGATCAGCTTCTTCGTGATGCTCGGCCTGCTGGGCCTCATCGGTATTGCCGTGAACAACACGATCCTGCTGACCGACTTCGCCAACCAGGAACGCGCTGGCGGCGCGACTCGACAAGAAGCCATTCGCGAAGCGCTTCGGCGCCGCTTCCGTCCGCTGATCGCGACCACCCTCACGACGGTCGCGGGTGTTCTACCTCTCGCGTTGTCCGATCCGTTCTGGGAAGCCCTCGGCTTCACCATCATCTTCGGCCTGCTGTCGAGCACGTTCCTGGTGCTACTTTCGTTCCCCTACTACTACCTGGCCTTCGAGTGGCTCCGCGACACCGTCAAGACCCCTTGGCGTCGCAAGGTCGTAGCGGCGTAGAAGAACCGGCACCTGCGTGCGAGCGCGTAGCCTGCCCGGGTGACCACCGTCGAATCCCCGCCTGAGGAGGCGACCGAAGGGACGTCCCCCTTCGCGCTCTTCGTACTCGCGGGTGCGCTGGCATCGGGTTACGGCACCCTGTTCACCCTCGTCAGCGACTATCGGGACGAGTACGGGATCAGCGAGACGACGATCGGCTGGATCATCGGCATCGGCTTCATCGTCGCGTTTTTCGCCCAAACCACGCTCGGACCTCTCGGCGATCGCGGGCGGGCGAAGCTCATGATCATCGCCGGGACCACGGCAAACATCGCCGGGCTCTTGATGCTCGCATTCGGCGAGACCGCCACGATCCTCATGCTCGGTCGGGTCGTGTCCGGTATCGGCACGGGTGCGGCGCTTCCGGCGCTCAAGCGGATCGTGGTCGTCAGTTCGTCGGAGAATCTCGGACGCAACCTCGGCATCCTGTTCTCGGCCGAGGTCTTCGGGTTCGCGGTCGGCCCGGTCATCTCGGCGTTCCTGGTCGGACCGCTCGGCATCCCCGGGCCGTTCATCGTCATCGCCGTTGCCAATGCAGTGATCGCCGCGTACGTGCTCGTCAGCGTGCCGGTCATCGAGACGGTCGAGGCCGAACCGAGCCGGTTCGCCTTCGACCTGTTGCGACATCGACCGTTCGCCGGGGCCATCATCCTCGGAAGTGCGACCTTCCTGATGATCGGCACGTTCGACTCCCTGTGGGACGTCGTGCACAGCGATCTCGACACCCCGGAGTGGATGGCCAACCTCGGTATTGCGATCTTCGCCATCCCATTGGTGATTCTGGGGCCGTTTGCGGGGCGGCTCGCGCAACAGCGCGGCCCGTTCCGCATTGCCGCAATCGGACTGATCCTGGCCGGGATGTTCCTCGGGATCTACGGCGCGCTGACCGTTGGCGCCCTGATCTTCGCCTTCACGATGGCCCACGCCATCACCGACGGCATGACTTTCGCGGCCAGCGGTGTGGCGGTCGGCATGACCGCGCCCGAGCATCGCCAATCGGGCGCGCAGGGTTTGCTCGGCGGCATGCAGGCGCTCGCCGCCGGGATCATGGCCCCCATCGCCGGTTGGCTGTACGAGTCCCAGGGGCAACGAGCGGCGTATTGGGTCGGCGCAGCCACGGTGCTGACGATGACGCTCGCCGGGATGATCGTCGCCGGTCCCGCAGCGTGGAGCGTCCACCGCGAGGATGCCGAGGACTATGTCCCGCGTCGGCGTCGGGCTCTCGGTGCGACGGGAACGTCTGCCAACATGCAGGAGTCATGACGATTCGGCTCGCAACCTGGAACCTTCGCTGGCAGTTCGGCGACTACGAGAGCCGCCAGCCGGCCATCGCCTCGACCCTCGAGCAGGTCGGCGCCGACGTGATGGGGTTGCAGGAGACCTGGCCGGGCCAGATCGAGCGTCTCGCCAAGCACCTGGGTGCCGAGCAGGCCTGGGTCGGCAATCGCTGGGAGGGTGCCGAGGACGACCCGGAGAAGGGCATGGGCAATGCGGTCGTCTCCAAGTTCCCGATCCTCGACGTCGAGCATCGCTTCCTCGACGACGGTCGCGGTCGCAAGTACCGCACCGTCCTGTGCGCGCTGCTCGAAACACCGCACGGCGTTCTGCCGTTCTTCACTACCCATCTGAACTTCGGGTACGACGAGTCGGAGATCCGGATCGCGCAGCTGCAGGAGATCTCCGAGTTCATCGAGACGCTCAACGTCGGCGACCTTCCGCCGGTGCTCTGCGGCGACCTCAATGCCGTGCCGGACAGTGACGAGATTCGGCGACTGAACGGGCGGTCGAAGCCGTATGTCCCCAAGCGGATCTGGACCGATTGCTGGGAGCAGCGCGGCGACGGCGACGGCGTCACGTGGTCCGAGGACAATCCCTACGTCAACACGTCGGCGTGGCCGAATCGCCGGCTGGACTACATGCTCATCGCCTGGCCTCGAAAGGATCGCCCGCGGGGCAACCCTGCGTCGGCGGCCCTGTTCGGCATGGATGAGGTGGAGGGGAAGGTCCCGTCGGACCACTACGGCGTGGTCGTCGACATGATCACCGACCGCACGCGGCCCTCCGACGCCGCCGAAGGCGACGACGAAGACTGAAGGGGTCTGACCCCACCAGCCAGACCCCGCCAGCCGCCAGACCTCACGCTTCGTGACCGAATGTTTGAAGGGGTCTGACCCCATCTCACGGCCAGTGGTCAAAGTCTGAACCAGTCTGACCCCCGCTGAAGGGGTCTGACCCCAATCCGCAGGCCGGCGCTTTGGACTTCGAATCCAGAGAACTTGCTCCCACACGGGCACCAATAACCACATTGGCAACATAAGCCACTAGATTGACGGCAGGAGTTGGGCCGCAAGCGGGCAGTGAGCTTGGACTGCGCGCATGCCAACCGACGATTCGACCGGGTCAGCGGAATCGAACGCCACGACGACGAGTCGACGCGACCTGCTGAAGAAGACCGCCGTGGGCGCGGCCGCTGCTGGGATCGTCTGGTCGGCGCCCAAGATCGAGGGCCTCAGTCTGCGTCCGGAGTACGCGGCGGCCGCCAGCGGTGACACCGCCAACTTGGCCGTCACGTGGAACGCCAACACGGCGTTCAACGGGTCACTGCATGCCGCGACGACCGCGCTCGGCGGCGGAACGATCAGCGTGCGCGGTATCTGGAAGCGAAACGTGGGCAACGGCGATCACAAACTGACCGTGCCTTCGATCAGCGCCGGATTCGCCCACGGCTTCGATGGCGTGAACAACAGCCTCGGCTTCAACTACACCGGGAACGGTGTGCCCACCATCACCGCGATCAACACGAACACGCCGACCAAGGTGACGCCTCCGGCCGTCGGAACCGGAGCCCTGGACTTGACCTACGTCGGAAACGTGAACGCCAACGACGCCCACCCGGTCAACGGCGTCGTCGGGCCGGTGAACCTCACGTTCAGCTTCCTCTGCACCTGAGGTCCGCCACCCGCGGGACGCCCTGCATCACACTGGGCGCATGTCGTCCGTCGACACGCCGCTCGCCGCCCAGACCATCGACGAGATCGGCGCGTGTGGTCTCGACAACCCCAGCCGGGTCTGTACGACGATCTATGAGTGGACCGGTAACAGCACGCTGGCTGGATTGAGCGAGTGGCTGATCGACCGGCCCGTCCGCGTGCTGATCATCGTCGGCCTGGCCTGGCTCATCAATCGCTTCGCCCGACGAGCCATCTCCGCGTTCAGCGACGGCATCCGCAGCCAGCCGTCCCATCCGCGCCTACGGATGCTGCGTCGGCTCGGCCCCGGTGCGGACGAGATGAATCGCAGCGAGGCCGATCGTGCGCCGGCCCGCGCCGAGGCGATCGAGTCGGTGCTGAAGAGCCTGGTGACCGTCAGCACCTTCTGCGTCGCGCTCCTGCTCGTGCTCGGCGAGTTCGACATCAACCTCGCTCCGCTTCTCGCCGGTGCAGGCGTCGTGGGCATCGCCATCGGCTTCGGTGCGCAGTCGATCGTCAGCGACTTTCTTGCCGGCACGTTCATGTTGATCGAGGACCAGTTCGGCGTCGGCGACGTCATCGAGATCGAGGGCGTCGTCGGCGAGGTCGAGAGCATCTCGCTGCGCACCACCAAGCTCCGCGACATCGGCGGCACCGTCTGGCACATTCCGAACGGCACGATCCGCAAGGTCGGCAACCACTCCCAGCTCTGGTCGAATGCGGTCGTCGACATCGATGTCGCGTATGGGGTTGACCTACGCGAGGCGATGGCACTGATGAACCATGTCTCGGACGACTACTGGCGCGAGACCCATGTCGACGGGATCGTCGGCGACATCATCGAGGATCCGACCGTGCTGGGCGTCCAGGCCCTGGGCGACAACGCCATCACCCTCCGACTCGTGGTGAAAACAGATCCGAGCGCGCAGTGGCGGGTCCAACGCGAGCTGCGTCTACGGCTCAAGGAAGCCTTCGACGACGCCGGCATCGAGATCCCGTTCCCCCAGCGCGTCGTGCATCTCCATCAGCCGACGACGGACTGACCGCGGCCTCTAACTCCGCGGCTTGGGCTCCCGCGGGAGGCCGAGCAGGCGCTCCCCGATCAGATTGCGCTGAATCTCACTCGTGCCACCGGCGACTCGCATGCCCGGCGCATAGAGAAACTCGGTCTGCGCCTCGCCCTCGCCGGCACCTGCGGGGCCGAGGAGATCGACGACGGCGCGCGTGCGCGTGGATTCAAACTCGGTCATCGCCAACTTGACGAGCGGCCCCAAGAACGGGTCCCCCGCGCTGCGGTCCAACAGGCGGCGAGTCGCGCCGGCCGACACGGCAATGTCGACAACACGGTCGCGTTCCACCGTACCGTGATCGGCAATCTGCTCGAGGAGCGCAGCGGTCCGTCGCTCGAGACCGATACCCGCGGCGCCGACCGCCGAGCGCTCGTCGGCCAGTACTGACGTCGCGACCCGCCACCCGCCATTGAGCGGACCCAGAAGGTCGTCGGCGGCAACCGGCGCGGCATCGAGAAACACCTCGCAGAACTCTTGATCGCCGGTCATCTGCTTGAGCGGCCGCACGTCGACGCCCGGGCCGGCCATGTCGAACAGAAAGAAGCTGATGCCGCCATGGCCGGCATCATCCGGATCGGTGCGGGCCAACAGGATCCCGTGTTGGGCGAGCTGCGCCGTCGACGACCAGACCTTCTGGCCGGTCACCAACCAGCCATCACCATCGGCCATCGCCCGGGTCGTCAAGCTCACCAAATCGCTGCCGCTGCCCGGCTCGCTGAACAGCTGACACCACACGATCTCGGCCGAGAGGGTTCCACCCAGGTACCGCCGCTTCTGCTCCTCGGTGCCGAACTTGAGGATGGCCGGGCCGGCCAGCACGAATCCCTGGAAGTTCATATAGGCCGCAACCTCACGTCGAGCGCACTCCTCGATCCAGACGTGGTGATGGTCGAGGGTCAGGCCTCGACCTCCGTAGGCGACGGGCCAGTGGATGCCGGCAAACCCGGCGTCGAACAGATGCCGCTGCCACGCCCGAGCCGGCTCGAAGACCGCAGGCGGCATGATCGAGCCAAACGCGGGACACGCCACACCTTCGCCGATCGATGTTTCGAGGAAGTCGATGACCGACTCCCGGAAGTCATCGAGCGACGGAACGTTCGTGGCATCCATGGCCCCGACGCTAGTTGGACCTTGGATCGCGGTTTCAAGAGGAGGCGCGTGCTTGCTCGGCGGGCCACTCAGAGCCTCGGACCCGCCGAGCCAACACGTCAGCCGAGCGTTGGAGGCTCGGCGCCTGCGTCGTCGTCCTCACTACGACGCGAGATCCACATCAACACCCCACCGGCCAGCATCATCGCCACCGCGATCGATGCCAGTCGTCGCGCGTTGCCACCGGTGAAGGCCAAGGGGCCCGTCGGCTGCTCCGGCGGCGCCGGCGGTGCGGGGGGCGGCGGCTGGAACGGCGGGAACACCGGAGGCGGTGGTGGCGAGGCCGGCGGCTGCGGAGTCGGCGCCGGCTCGATGATCAGGCCGACCCGGTCGTGGTCGTCCTCGTCGCCCTCGGCGTTGTCGATCTCGTCCTCGACCGCTTCCTCGTCATTGGAAGCGTCCGGGGTCGAGTCGATGTCCTCGAGGAAGCCGAGCGGCTCGCCGGTCACGCCGATGAGCTGTACCGGTTCACCCTCGGTATCGACACCGTCGAAGTCGGTGATCTCGGCCTCGACCTCGATCTCGGTGCCCTCGGACCCGGCCAGCACCTTGACGGTGATGTCGACGGCGACCGATTCGCCCGGCAAGAGCACGATGTCCCCAAGCGAGGTGACCGCACCCTCTGGCGTCTCGGTCCAGTTGTCGTCGTCCAGCTCGAGGTTGTCGGGCAGGTAGTCGACGACTTCCAGGTTGGTGGCCGGCACGTTGCCCTGGTTGAACAGGGTGATCGTGAAGGTCACGTTGTCGCCCACCGAGGTGGTGGCCAGGTTGGTCCCGTCCTTGAGCTGCTTGCGGAGCGCAAGATCGAGGATCGGCCCGAAGTAGTGCGATGGATCGTCGTCGGTCACCGGCGGAACCGGATCGCCGCCGACCTCGAGCAGTGGCTCGGGATTGTCGGGATCGCTGGTGACCGCGTCGCGGACCGGCGTGCCCGAGACCTCAGCGAGGTTGCCGTACAGACCGGGCGCAGCGGTAGAGAGCGCCGTGCACTCGACCGTCTCGCCGACCGACAGGTTCCGGGCGGGAGTGTCCGCATCGGAGCTCTCACCCCAGTTGCAGGCGATCGTCCCGGGCGCAGTGTCGTTGTCGATCGTCACGGTATCGACGAGGTCCACGCCGGCAAGGTCCACGGTTCCGGTGTTCCGGATCACGTAGGTCCACACCACGGCTTCGCCGGGTTCGATGTCCGGGCGATCGGCGACATCGTCGGCCTGGATCGTGTTGGTGGTCTTCTCGACGTCGATGCTCGGGAAGAAGCCGCCGTAGTAGTGCGACGGATCGGTGTCGAACGGCTTCGGCAGCGGCGTGCCGTCGGGCTCGACGAGCACTTCCGGATCCGGGTCCGAAGCGTCGCGGACCGGTGTGGCCTCGACCTCGGACAGGTTGCCGTACTGGCCGGCAGCCGCGGTACCGGTCCACGTGCAGCTGACCGTTTCGCCGATGCTCAGTGCGTTGACTGGCGTCGCCGCATCGGAGCTGGCGTCCCAGTCACACGTCACACCGTCTTCGTCGTGCGTCGTGCCGTTGTCGATCAGGATCTCGTCGCTGAGCTCCATGTCGACCAGGTCGACGTTGCCGTCGTTGGTGATGACGAAGGTCCAGAGGACGTCGTTGCCGATGTCGATACCGCCCTGTTCGGCGATCGTGTCGGCTTGGACGCCGTTGGTGTCCTTCTCGATGTCGATCGACGGGGCCACACGACCGAAGTAGTGCGACGGATCGTCGTCTTCGACCGGCGGGAAGGGCTGGTCGTCGTCATCGAGCAGTGGTGGCGGGTCGTCGTCGGTCGGATCCTCGACCGGTACACCTCGCACCGTGGCGAGATTGCCGTACTGACCGATCTCTGCCGTCGCCGTGGCGGTGCAGGTCACCGTCTCGTCGACGCTCAACGCCTCGGCCGGCGTGTCGGGATCGGAGCTGTTGTCCCAGTCACAGGTGATGGCCGCAGCAGCGGTGCCGTTGTCGATCGTCGACGCATCGTCAAGGGTGATCTCGGCGAGACCCGTGTTGCCATCGTTGGTCAACACGAAGGTCCACGTCACGGCGTCGCCGAGCGGAACCTCGGGCTGGCCGGCGGTGGTATCCGCATCGACGCCGTTGGTGGCCTTCTCGACATCGACCGAAGGACGGGCACCGAAGTAGTGCGACGGATCCTCATCGGTCACCGGCGGCAGCGGGTCTCCCCCCTCATCGACGACCGGATCCGGATCGTCCTCGGTCGCATCGAGCACTGGGGTGCCCGTCACATCCGCGAGGTTGCCGTACTGGCCGGCCTCGGCCGAGGACGACGACGTGCAGGTCACCGTCTCTCCGACCGACAGCCGCTCGGCCGGCGTGTCGACGTCGGAGCTGTTGTCCCAGTCGCAGACCACACCGTCGGGATCGGCGGTAGTGCCGTTGTCGATCACGACCGAGTCCGTGACGACCACGTCGTCCAGATCGACGTCGCCGGTGTTGGTGACCGCGAAGGTCCAAAGCACGGTGTTGCCGACGGGGATCATGTCCTGGTCATCCTGCACGTCGGCCTGGTTGCCGTTCGTGTCCTTCTCGATATCGATCGACGGCAGGGCACCACCGAAGTAGTGGGATGGGTCGTCGTCATCGACCGGCGGCAGCGGCTCATCATCGTCGTCGACGAGCGGCGGCGGGTTGTCCTCGGTGGCGTCGCCGACCGGCGTACCGGTGACTCGGCCGAGGTTGCCGTACTGGCCGGCGACCGCGGTCGAGCTCGACGTGCAGGTGACGGTCTCACCGACGGTCAATCGTCCCTCGCCGCTGAGCGGGTCGGAGCTGTTGACCCAGTCGCAGACCACACCCGCCGGGTCGGCAGGGGTTCCGTTGTCGATCGTGACGCTGTCGGTCACCACGACGTTGGCGAGGTCCACGTTGCCGTCGTTCTCGACGACGAATGTCCAGACAACCGGGTCAGTCAGCGCGATGGCGTCCTGCTCGGCCGGCGTGTCGGCCTGGTTGCCGTTCGTGTCCTTCTCGATGTCGACCGATGCGTCGACGCCGAAGTAATGCGACGGGTCATCGTCGGTCGGCTTCGGGATCGGGTCGCCACCCGGCCCTTCGAGCTGCACCGGGTTGTCCGGATCGGCGGTGGTCGCATCGGCGACCGGCGTTCCGATCACGTCGGCGACGTTGCCGTACTGGCCGGCGACCGCGATCGAACCCGACGTGCAAGTCACGGTCTCGTCCACCGACAGGTTCCGGGCTGGGGTGGCGGGATCGGACGAGTTCGCCCAATCACAGACCACACCCGCCGGATCGGCGGCCGTGCCGTTGTCGATGACGACCGAGTCGGTCACGATCACGTCGGCCAGATCGACCGTGCCGGTGTTCTCGACCACGAACGTCCACACGATTGCGTCGCCCGCCGGGATCGTGTCCTGGTCACCGATCACGTCGGCCTGATTGCCGTTCGTGCCCTTCTCGATGACGATCGCCGACTGCGCACCGAAGTAGTGCGACGGGTCGTCGTCGGTGACGTCGGGCAGATCGTTGCCACCGATGTCACGCAGCGGCGTCGGGTTGTCCGGGTCGCCGGTGATCGCATCGGCAACTGGCGTACCGACCACGTCGGACAGGTTGCCGTACTGACCGTTCTCGGCGATCGACGACGAGGTGCAGGTCACCGTCTCGCCGACGGCGAGGGTTCGGGCCGGCGTTGCCGCGACCGAGCTGTTCGCCCAGTCACAGACCACACCGGCAGGATCGGATGCCGTGCCGTTGTCGATCGTCACCGTGTCGGTGACGGTCACGTCGGCGAGGTCGACGTTGCCGGTGTTCTCCACCACGAACGTCCAGACCACCGGGTCGCCCTCAGCCAGGTTGTGCTGCTCGGCGATGGTGTCAGCCTGGTTGCCGTTCGTGTCCTTCTCGATGTCGATCGAGGGCAGGGGCTCGCCGTAGTAGTGCGACGGGTCATCGTCGACCACCGGCGGAAGCGCAGTGCCGGTCTCATCGAGCAGCGGAATCGGTGCGAACGGGTCGGCGGTCACCGCATCGGCGACCGGCGTACCGGCGACGGCGGAGAGGTTCCCGTACTGACCGGCCTCGGCGGTGGACGAGGACGTACAGGTCACGGTCTCACCAACGCTCAGGTTCCGAGCCGGGGTTGCGGCGTCGGACGAGTTCGCCCAATCGCACACCACGCCGGCCGGATCCAGCGCCGTGCCGTTGTCGATGATCACGGCGTCGTTGACGGTGACGTTGGCCAGGTCGACGTTGCCGGTGTTCTCCACCACGAAGGTCCACA
This sequence comes from Actinomycetota bacterium, assembly GCA_039028435.1. GTDB lineage: Bacteria > Actinomycetota > Acidimicrobiia > Acidimicrobiales > UBA10347 > UBA10347. The sequence goes on from JBCCIC010000001.1 coordinate 685,784, forward strand.
CGACCGGGGCACCAATCGTCAGCGTGTCCTGGGTGACGAGGAAGTCGGCCTGGGTGCCGTTGGTGTCCTTCTCGATGTCGATGTCGGCCTCGGGACCGAAGTACGCCGAGGGGTCATCGTCGGTCACGTCGGGCAGCGGGTTGCCGCCGAGGTCGACGAGCGGTGTGCCGTCATTGGCGACCGGGGTACCGACGACGTCGGCGAGGTTGCGGTACTGACCGAGCTCGGCGCCTGAGGAGGCCGTGCAGGTCACGGTCTCGAGCGGCGACAGACGGCCTGCCGGCGTCGCGCCATCGGACGAGTTCGCCCAATCACAGATCACGCCGTTCGGGTCCGGAGCGGTGCCGTTGTCGAGGGTCACCGTGTCGGTGACGGTCACGTCGCCGAGCGAGACAGTGCCGATGTTCTGGACCACGAACGTCCAGGTGACCGGGTTGCCTTCGAAGACCAGCGGACCGGTACCGGTGTCGGCCTGGAACCCGTTGGTGTCCTTCTCGATGTCGATGCCCGGGATGGCGTCGCCGAAGTAGTGCGACGGATCGTCGTCGGTCACGTCCGGCACGTCCGTACCCGTGATGTCCTGGAGCGGAACCGGGTTGTCCGGGTCGGCGGTGGTCGCGTCGGCGACCGGGGTACCGACGACCGTCGAGTCGTTGCCGTACTGCCCGGCCTCGGCCGAGGACGATGACGTGCAGGTCACCGTCTCGCCGACGCTCAGGTTGCGGTCGGGCGTCGCCGGGTTCGACGAACCGGCCCAGTCACACACCACACCAGCCGGATCGGCGACCGTGCCGTTGTCGATGACGACCACGTCGGTCACCACGACATCGGACAGATCCACGTTGCCGGTGTTCTGGACCTCGAACGTCCAGGTGACCGGCGCCCCGATCGGCAGGATGTCCTGGTCGGCGATCACATCCGCCTGGTTGCCGTTCGTGTCCTTCTCGATGTCGATGTCGGGCAGCGGCTCGCCGTAGTAGTGCGACGGATCGCTGTCGGCGACATCGGCGAGATCATCGCCATCCTCGTCGACCAGACGCACCGGGGCGTCCGGGTCGGCGGTCGTCGCATCGGCGACCGGCGTACCGACCACGTCGGACAGGTTGCGGTACTGACCGGCCTCAGCGATCGAGGCGGCGGTGCAGGTCACCGTCTCGCCCACGCTCAGGTTCCGGGCGGGGGTCGCGGCATCGGACGAGTTCGCCCAGTCGCAGACCACGCCGTTCGGGTCTGGCGTGGTGCCATTGTCGATCGTGACGGTGTCGGTCACCACGACGTCGGACAGATCGACATTGCCGGTGTTCTCCACCACGAAGGTCCACAGGACCGGCGAACCGATCGCCAGCGTGTCCTGGGTGGCCAGGAAGTCGGCCTGGTTGCCGTTCGTGTCCTTCTCGATGTCGATGTCGGCCTCGGGACCGAAGTACGCCGACGGATCATCGTCGGTCACATCGGCAACGGGGTCTCCGTTCTCGTCGAGCAGGTCGGAGCCGTCGAGGGCAAGCGGCGTACCGACGACGTCGGCGAGATTGCGGTACTGGTCGAGCTCGGCGCTCGACAGGGCGGTACAGGTCACCGTCTCTCCCGGCGACAGGATGTCGGCTGGCGTAGCGCCATCGGAGGAGTTGATCCAGTCGCAGACCACGCCGGCAAGCGGCGGCGCGGTGCCGTTGTCGAGCGTCACGGTGTCGGTCACGGTGACGTCGCCCAACGCAACATCGCCGGTGTTCTCGACCACGAAGGTCCACAGGACCGGATCACCCTCGAGGACCAAGGGGCCGTTGCCCGTGTCGGCCTGGACACCGTTGGTGTCCTTCTCGATGTCGATGTCCGGCACCGTGAGGCCGTAGTAGTGCGACGGGTCGTCGTCGGTGACATCGGCCAGATCGGTGCCGGAGATGTCCTGGAGCGGAACCGGGTTGTCCGGGTCAGCGGTCGTCGCATCGGCGACCGGCGTACCGGTGACCGTCGAGTCGTTGCCGTATTGGCCGGGTGCGGCGGTCGACGATGACGTGCAGGTCACCGTCTCACCAACGCTCAGATTCCGAGCGGGCGACGCCGGATCCGACGAATTCACCCAGTCACAGACCACGCCGGCGAGATCCGGCGCCGTGCCGTTGTCGATCGCAACCGTGTCGGTCACGACCACATCGGACAAGTCGACGTTGCCGGTGTTCTCGACTTCGAACGTCCACACGACGGCGGAGCCGATGGGGATGATGTCTTGGGCCGGGATCGTGTCGGCCTGATTGCCGTTCGTGTCCTTCTCGATGTCGATGTCAGGCAGCGGCTCGCCGTAGTAGTGCGACGGATCGCTGTCGGCGACATCTGCGATGCCGTCGCCGTCCTCGTCGACCAGCCGCACGGGTGCATCGGGATCGGCGGTCGTCGCGTCGGCGACCGGGGTACCGACCACGTCGGACAGGTTCCGGTACTGGCCTGCTTCGGCGACCGAGTTCGACGAACAGGTCACCGTCTCACCCACGCTCAGGTTGCGAGCAGGCGTGGCGGCGTCCGAGGAGTTGGCCCAGTCGCAGACCACGCCATTCGGGTCCGGCGCCGTGCCGTTGTCGATCGTGACGGTGTCGGTCACGACGACGTCGCTCAGGTCGACGTTGCCGGTGTTCTCGACCACGAAGGTCCAGACCACGGCCGAGCCGATGCCAAGCGTGTCCTGATCACCGATCACATCGGCCTGATTGCCGTTCGTGTCCTTCTCGATGTCGATGTCGGCCTCGGGACCGAAGTACGCCGACGGGTCGTCGTCGGTCACGTCGGGCAGCGGGTTGCCGCCGACGTCGAGCAGCGGCGAACCGTCGCTGGCGATGGGCGTGCCGACGACGTCGGCGAGGTTGCGGTACTGACCGAGCTCCGCCGTCGACGACGACGTACAGGTCACGGTCTCACCCGGCGACAGGATCTGCGCAGGAGTGGCGGCATCGGACGAGTTCGCCCAGTCACAGTCCACGCCACCCGGATCCGGCGTGGTGCCATTGTCCAGGGTCACGATGTCGGTCACGGTGACATTGCCGAGTCGCGAGGTTCCGATGTTCTGGACCACGAAGGTCCACACGACCGGGTCGCCCTCGAGCACCAACGGTCCGGTGCCGGTGTCGGCCTGGAACCCATTGGTGTCCTTTTCGATGTCGATGCCGGGGATGGCGTCGCCGTAGTAGTGCGATGGGTCATCGTCGGTCACATCGGCCAGGTCGGTGCCGGTGATGTCCTGGAGCGGCACCGGGTTGTCGGGGTCGGCCGTGGTTGCATCGGCGACGGGGGTACCGACAACGGTCGAGTCGTTGCCGTACTGGCCGGCCTCGGCCGTCGATCCCGACGTGCAGGTGACGGTCTCGCCGGCACTCAGGTTGCGAGCGGGCGTCGCCGGATCCGACGAGTTCACCCAGTCACAGACCACACCTCCGAGATCCGGGGCTGTCCCGTTGTCGATCGTCACGGTGTCGGTCACGACGACGTCGGACAGGTCGACATTGCCGGTGTTCTCGACCACGAAGGTCCAGGTGACCGGAGCGCCGATCGGGATGATGTCCTGGGCCGGGATCGTGTCGGCCTGGTTGCCGTTCGTGTCCTTCTCGATGTCGATGTCGGGCAGCGGCTCGCCGTAGTAGTGCGAGGGATCGGTGTCGGTCACGTCGGCGAGGTCGGTACCGGTTTCGTCCTGGAGGACGACCGGTGCGTCGGGATCAGCCGTGGTCGCATCGGCGACCGGGGTACCGACGACGTCGGAGAGGTTGCGGTACTGGCCGGCTTCGGCGAGCGAGTTCGACGAACAGGTCACGGTCTCACCCACGCTCAGGTTCCGAGCAGGAGTTGCCGCGTCCGACGAATTGACCCAGTCGCAGACCACGCCGTTCGGATCCGGCGCCGTGCCGTTGTCGATAGTGACGGTGTCACCGACCACGACGTCGGACAGGTCCACGTTGCCGGTGTTCTCCACGACGAACGTCCAGACGACGGCCGAGCCGATCGTCAGGGTGTCTTGCGTGGCGAGGATGTCGGCCTGGTTGCCGTTCGTGTCCTTCTCGATGTCGATGTCCGCGTTCGGACCGAAGTAGGCCGACGGATCATCGTCGGTCACATCGGCGACCGGGTCACCGTTCTCGTCATCGAGACGAGAGCCATCGGCGGCCAGCGGCGTGCCGACGACGTCGGACAGGTTGCGGTACTGACCCAGCTCCGCCGTCGACGACGACGTGCAGGTCACCGTCTCACCCGGCGAGAGGATCTGCGCGGGAGTGGCGGCATCGGACGAGTTCGCCCAGTCACAGTCCACGCCACCCGGATCCGGCGTCGTGCCATTGCTCAGCGTGACGGTGTCGGTCACGGTCACATCGCCGAGGCGGACGTCGCCGGTGTTCTCGACCACGAACGTCCAGACCACGGCGTCACCCTGGAAGATGAGCGGGCCGTTGCCGGTGTCGGCCTGGAAGCCGTTGGTGTCCTTCTCGATGTCGATCGAGGGGGTCGCCTCGCCGTAGTAGTGCGACGGATCGTCGTCGGTCACGTCCGGCAGGTCGGTGCCGGTGATGTCCTCGAGTGGATCGGGATTGTCCGGATCGGCCGTCGTCGCATCGGCCACCGGCGTACCGGTGACCGTCGCCTCGTTGCCGTACTGGCCGGCGGCGGCACTCGACAGGGCGGTGCAGGTCACCGTCTCACCGACACTCAGATTGCGTGCGGGCGTCGTTGCATCGGACGAGCCGGCCCAGTTGCAGATCACACCTGCGAGGGGCGGAGCGGTGCCGTTGTCGATCGTGACCGCATCGGTCACGACCACGTCCGACAGGTCGACGTTGCCAGTGTTCTCGACCACGAAGGTCCAGGTGATGGGCGTTCCGACCGGGTGCACGTCCTGGTCGGCGATGATGTCGGCCTGGTTGCCGTTCGTGTCCTTCTCGATGTCGATGTCGGGCAGCGGCTGGCCGTAGTAGTGCGACGGATCGGTGTCGACCACGTCGGCGAGACCGTCGCCGTCCTCGTCGACCAAGCGCACGGGTGCGTCAGGATCGGCGGTCACAGCGTCGGCGACCGGTGTACCGACGACGTCGCCCACGTTGCGGTACTGACCGGCGACGGCGACCGAGGTCGAGGTACAGGTCACCGACTCGCCCACGCTCAGATTGCGAGCGGGTGTTGCCGGGTTGGTCGATGCCGCCCAGTTGCAGACCACGCCTGCCGGGTCTGGTGCGGTGCCGTTGTCGATGGTCACGGTGTCAGCGACCACGACGTCGGACAGGTCGACGTTGCCGCTGTTCGTCACCACGAAGGTCCAGGTCAGCGGCGCGCCGAGGGCCAGCGTGTCCTGATCGCCGATCACGTCGGCCTGGGTGCCGTTCGTGTCCTTCTCGATGTCGATGTCAGCCTCGGGGCCGAAGTACGCCGACGGATCATCGTCGGTCACATCAGCAACCGGGTCGCCGTTCTCATCATCGAGTCGGGAGCCATCGGTAGCCAGCGGCGTACCGACCACGTCGGCGAGGTTGCGGTACTGGCCGAGCTCCGCGGTCGACGATGACGTACAGGTCACCGTCTCACCTGGCGACAAGAAGTCGGCGGGCGTCACTGCGTCGGATGAGTTCGCCCAGTCACAGTCGACGCCGCCCGGGTCGGGCGTCGTGCCATTGCTCAGCGTGACGGTGTCGGTCACGGTCACATCGCCGAGGCGGACGTTGCCGGTGTTCTCGACCACGAACGTCCAGACGACGGGATCGCCTTCGAGGACGAGCGGTCCGGTGCCGGTGTCGGCCTGGAACCCGTTGGTGTCCTTCTCGATGTCGATGCTCGGGATGGCGATGCCGTAGTAGTGCGACGGGTCGTCGTCGCTCACGTCGGGAAGGTCATCACCGTTCACGTCCTCGAGCGGATCCGGATTGTCCGGATCGGCGGTCGTCGCATCGACGACCGGCGTACCGGTGACCGTCGCCTCGTTGCCGTACTGGCCGACGGCCGCGGTCGACGACGACGTACAGGTCACCGTCTCGCCAACACTCAAGTTGCGGTCCGGGGTCGTCGCATCCGACGAACCTGCCCAGTTGCAGACCACGCCGGCGAGATCCGGGGCGGTGCCATTGTCGATCGTGACCACATCGGTCACGACCACGTCGGCCAGGTCCACGTCACCGGTGTTCTCGACCTCAAAGGTCCAAACGACCGGATCGCCAAGGCCGAGTGTGTCCTGGGCAGCGATCGTGTCGGCCTGGTTGCCGTTGGTGTCCTTCTCGATGTCGATCGCCGGCTGGGCCTCACCGAAGTAGTGCGAGGGATCGGTGTCGACAACGTCGGGAAGATCGGTGCCGGTCTCGTCCTGGAGGGCGATCGGGGCGTCGGGATCGGCGGTCGTCGCATCGGCGACCGGCGTACCCACGACGTCGCCGAGGTTGCCGTACTGGCCGGGCACGGCGATCGAGTCGGCGGTACAGGTCACCGTCTCGCCGACGCTCAAGTTCCGAGCGGGAGTGGTCGCATCCGACGAAGCCGCCCAGTTGCACACCACGCCGGCGAGGTCGGGCGCCGTGCCGTTGTCGATCGTGACGGTGTCGCCGACGACCACATCGGACAGGTCGACGTTGCCGGTGTTCTCGACCACGAAGGTCCAGGTCACCGTGTCGCCGATCGACAGGTTGTCCTGGGCGCCGATCGTGTCGGCCTGGGTGCCGTTCGTGTCCTTCTCGATGTCGATGTCAGCATTGGGGCCGAAGTACGCCGACGGGTCATCGTCGGTCACCGGGGCGACTGGGTTGCCGAGGTTGTCGGTCAGCAGCGAACCGTCAGCGGCGAGCGGGCGGCCGATGACATCGGACAGGTTGCGGTACTGCCCGAGCTCCGCCGTCGACGACGACGTGCAGGTCACCGTCTCGCCCGGGGAGAGGATCTCATCGGCCGTCGTGACGTCGGACGAGTTCGCCCAGTCACAGTCCACGCCGCCCGGATCCGGCGCGGTGCCGTTGTCGAGCGTGACCGTGTCGGTGACGAGCACCTGGCCGAGCGAGACGTTGCCGGTGTTCTCGACCACGAAGGTCCAGGTGACGACATCGCCTTCGAAGATCAGCGGGCCGCTACCGGTGTCGGCCTGGAACCCGTTGGTGTCCTTCTCGATGTCGATGCTCGGTGCCACGAGGCCGTAGTAATGCGAAGGGTCGTCGTCGTCGACATCGGGCAAATCGTCGCCATTCACGTCCTCGAGCGGATCGGGATTGTCTGGGTCGGCGGTGGTCGCATCGGCGACCGGCGTACCGGTGACCGTCGCGTCGTTGCGGTACTGGCCGGCTGCGGCGGTCGACGACGAGGTGCAGGTCACCGTCTCCCCCACACTCAGATTGCGGGCCGGAGTGGTGGCGTCGGACGAGTTCGCCCAATCGCAATCGACGCCGCCCGGGTCGGGTGTGGTGCCGTTGTCGATCGTGACCACGTCGGTCACGACCACGTCGGAGAGATCGGCGTCACCGTCGTTGACTACGACGAAGGTCCAGGTCACGGCATCGCCGATCGGAATGTCGTTCTGCTCGGCGAGCGTGTCAGCCTGGACGCCGTTGGTGTCCTTCTCGATGTCGATCGACGGCTGGGCCTCACCGAAGTAGTGCGACGGGTCGGTGTCGGTCACGTCGCCGAGGGGATCGCCGGCGGCATCGGTCAAGCGAACCGGTGCGTCGGGATCGGCGGTGGTCGCATCGTCGACGGGGGTACCGACGACATCGCCGAGGTTCGCGTACTGGCCGGCGCTGGCGGTCGAGGACGATGTGCAGCTCACCGTCTCCCCCACACTCAGATTGCGGGCGGGCGTAGTCGCATCCGAGGACGCAGCCCAGTTGCAGACCACACCACCCGGATCGGGCGTCGTGCCGTTGTCCGTGGTCACGGTGTCGCCGACGACCACGTCGGACAGATCCACGTTGCCAGTGTTCTGCACCACGAAGGTCCAGACGATGGCGGCACCGAGGTTGTAGGTGTCCTGCGCGCCGATCGTGTCGGCCTGATTGCCGTTGGTGTCCTTCTCGATGTCGATGTCGGGGGCCGGGCCGAAGTACGCCGACGGGTCGTCGTCGGTGACATCGGCGATCGGATCGCCGTTCTCGTCATCGAGGCGCGGCGGGCTGTCGGGGTCGGCGGTGGTCGCATCGGCGACCGGGGTACCGCTGACGTCACCGAGGTTGCGGTACTGACCGTCCTCCGCGGTTGAGGACGCGGTGCAGGTCACCGTCTCCCCCACACTCAGGTTCCGGTCAGGGGTGGTCACATCGGACGAACCCGCCCAGTTGCACACCACACCACCCGGATCGGGCGTCGTGCCATTGTCGGTGGTCACCGTGTCGCCCACGACCACGTCGGACAGATCCACGTTGCCGGTGTTCTCGACCACGAAGGTCCAGGTGACGGCGTCGCCGGCGACGATCAGCGGGCCATTGCCGGTGTCGGCCTGGAACCCGTTGGTGTCCTTCTCGATGTCGATCGATGGCTGGTAGTCGAGGATCACGACTTCCTGGTCATGGTCGTCCTCGTCGCCCGGCGTCGGTTCATGGACGTTGCCGTCGTTGTCCGGGTCGTAGTCGGTGTCGTTGTGGCTGTTCGCCGGGTCGTTCGGGTCGGTCGGTTCGTCGATGACCGGATCGCCGGTCAGCGCGTCGGGCGTCGAGTCGATGTCGACCGCCGGCGAGCCCGAAGCATCGGCGAAGCCGGAGATCTCGGCGGCGTTCACGAAGCGTGCGGTCGAGATGTCGGTGACCTCGAGCACGATGTCGAAGGTCACGCTGTCGTCGGCTGCCAGCGCGTCGATCAGATAGGTCGGAGCCGTCTCGGTGATGACGACCGGAAGACCGTTGCCGGTGAGGGTCGGCATCGAGGGCTGCGTCGCAGCGACGGCCATCCCGATCGGCACGTAGTCGGCCACCGAGATCGAGGTCGCATCGCCATTGCCTTGGTTGGCGACGGTGATCGAGTACTGGACGGTCGGCGGGGCTGCGTTCGGATCGACCGCAAAGCTCTGGCCGCTGGCCAGTTCCTTGATGAGGGTCAGGTCATGCCAGACGAGCGAAGCGACATCGTGGTCGTCCTCGTCGCCGCCCGCCGAACCGTTCTCGTCGATCTCGTCGTCGACGTGGTCCTGGGCGGGATCTTCACCGGCGCCCTGGCTGCCATCGGCGCCGTTCGTCGTGTCCGGCGTGGAGTCGGCGTCGGTCAGCGCACCGGTGGACGCATCGCCGTTACCGGCATTCTGGTCATCGTCGAAGTTGCTGATCTCGGCCCAGTTGACGATGTCCTCGCCGGCCCATGAGCCGGAGATGTCGAGGACGATCGGGACGGTGACCGACTCGCCCGGGTCGAGCGTGGCGCCGGTGATCGTGACGGTCGCGGAGCCGACATCCCAGGAGTAGTTGAACGTGTCGTTGTCGCCGTCGTCGTTCACCGAACCGGCCGGGTTGTCGGCCTGGTCGTAGGCGAGTGAGGACGGCACGTAGTCGGTGACCACGATCGTCTCGACCGGACGACCCTGGTTGGTGATGGTCAGGTCGAAGGTGATCGGACCGTTCGGCACGTTGGCGGAAGCGGCGTTGACCTGCTTCTGCAAAGCGAGGTCGTACTCGGCCACGACGAACTCGACATCGTGGTCGTCTTCGTCGCCCGGCGTCGCCTCGTTGACGTTCGTGTCATTGTCCGGGTCGTAGTCGATGTCGTTGTGGCTGTTGCCCTGGTTGTCCGGATCGCTCGGCTCATCGATGACGGGATCCGTTTCGGTGCCGTCCGGCGTCGAGTCGATGTCCGGTGCGGTCTCGCCATCCTCGCCGAGGAAGCCGGTGATCTCCGCCGCATTGCGGAACGGGCTGGCGCCGAGGTCGGTGAGTTCGACATCGATGGTGATCGTCACCGAGTCCCCGCCCGCCAGGGTGTCGATGACATAGGTCGGTGCGGTCTCGGTGATCGAGACCGCTGCGCTGCCGTTCGACAGGGTCGGCATGGACGGCTGCGATGCGGCGGCTGCGGTTCCGGTCGGCAGGTAGTCCGTGACCGCGATGTTGGTCGCGGCATACGGCCCCTGGTTGACCACCGTGATGTCGAAGCTGGCGGTCGGAGGCGACGCTGAGAGGTCAACCGAGTACGGCTGGCCGGCCGAACGCTCCTTGATGAGCGACAGGTCGTACCACTTGAGCACGGCGCCGTCGTGGTCGTCCTCGTCACCGCCCGCGGTGCCGTCCTCGCCGATCTCGTCGTCGACCTGGTCGGCGGCTGGGTTCTCGCCCGGACCCTGGCTGCCGTCGGAGCCGTCAATGGCGTCGGGGGTCGAGTCGGCGTCGTACCAAAGTCCGGAGGATGCGTCGCCGTTGCCGGCGTTCTGGTCGTTGTCGAAGTTGCTGATCTCGGCCCAGTTCTCGAGCGTGACCGTTCCATCGAAGGTTGGATCAATGTCGAGGGTGAGCGGAATCGTGATCGACTCATTGGTGTCGAGTGCCGCGCCGGTGATCGCCACCACGGGTGTGGCACCCCACGCGTAGTTGAACGTGTCGTTGTCACCGTCGTCGTTCACCGAACCTGCCGGGTTGTCGGCCTGGTCGTAGGTGAACGCCCCGGCCTCGACGTAGTCGGTGACCTCGATCGACTCAACCGGAGGACCCTGGTTGGTGATCGTCAGGTTGAACACGACCGTGCCGCCGAGTAGCGAGGTCGTGGGGGCCGAGTCGATCGTCTTCGCCAGGGCGAGGTCGAACGGCGGAAGCGCAAAGCCGGCATCGAAGGTGTGGTCGGTTTCCTGGCCGGTGGTCAGCACGATGCGGGTGCCGACCATGTCGCTGTCGCGCGCATCGCCGTTGGCGCCGGCATCGCCGTTCGCGGTCGTGGCGCTCAGGTCGCCGGTCGTGAAGCCGGACGGGAGCGCGGTGGTGAGCGTCGAGACGTCGAAGTCGATCTGGTAACCGGTCGCGACCTCGACACCGTCAGCGGCATCGAAGATGTACTCACCGTTGGCGTCCGTCGTGGTCGTGGCGAGCACGGTGGTGCCGTCGGCGGCGTAGAGGGTCACGGTCACGCCCTCGAGCGGTGTCTCGCCAGGGTCCTGGATTCCGTCGCCGTCGAGGTCGAGCCACACGTAGTTGCCGATCTCGATCTGGGGAACCGGGCAGGTGACCGCGTTCATGACCTGGACCTCGCCACCGACGCCCTTCGGGTCGTCACCCAGCGCATATGCAGCGATGCCCGCCGGGGTCACGGGCGTTGCCGAGGCAACGCTGGACGGGAAGGCGACGACACCGTGTGCGTCGTCCTCGCTGTCGAAGTCCGACGTCGTGATCACGTAGTCGACCGAGTTGTCCGGTCGCACATAGTGGGCGACACCGCCGTAGTTGTCCTCTTCGGCGAAGTTGGTCTCACCCTGGTGACGCGTGATATCGAGCGCTGCGCTCTGGGTCGTGTACAGACCCGACCCGTTCGCGGTGAGCACCCGAGTGTGGCCGTAGTGGTTGTAGCCCGAGTGGATGTTGCCGTCGCACGTCATCCGGATGCCGGCGAGCATTTCGCCCGTCGGAAGCAGCTCGAGGTCCGAGATGTGGTAGTCACGGTCGGCCGGCGGGAACCAGCTCGGGTTCGTGTAGCCGGCCTCGGCGGGAATGCTGATGTTCACCGTCATGTTCAGCTGCTCGGACGGCGAGTTCTCGAAGATGGTGTCACCGGCGCCGTTGACCGACGACGTTCCCGTCCAGGTCCCGCCGACGAGGTCGACCGAATGGACCTCGTGGCTGAAGGCGGTTCCCCAGAACAGACGGTCGGCATCAGCATTGAGGGCCAGAGCGAACGGCAGATCGCCGTTGGCGAGACCCGCCGAGCCGTTGTCGGTCACGTCGGGGTCGTACGCATCGAGGATCTCGCCCTGCATGTTCAGGCGGTAGATGTGACCGTCTTCCCAGTTCACCACGAAGATCTGGTCATGCACCGGGTCGTAGATGGTGTTGCCGAGGCCGACACCCGTGGTGCGGTTCTGGGTGGTGTTGAAGTCGCAATCACCGTGGGTGACCGAGGTCGACTGCTGCGGCAGCTGGGCGAACACGGTCGGCGTTCCGCTGACCGCACCGATCTGGTACAGCGTGCCCGCGGCGCCGAGATTGTCCGCACCGCCGCCGATGTTGCCGTAGCGCACGTTGGATGGGCGCACGCTGTTCGTGGCGTCGCTGTACATACCCGCGGAGAAGTTCGACGAGGCCGCCAGGTAGATGTCACCGCGGTAGCTGTCGATGGTGATGCCGAAGGTGTTGCCGAGCGGCTCGATCTCCCAGTCGGTCCGGTGGAGCATCGGGGTGCCGGCCGGTTCGGTCCGGCCGTCGACCGGATCCGGCGCGAGGTTGGTGACCGACAGCATGCCGAAGGCGTCCTGAGGGTTGATCAGGTCCTGCAGCACACCACAGTTGGCAACGGCATTGTGGGTGGTGAGCAGCGCACCGACCGGGAGGCTGCCCGGGCAAACGATCTCTTCCACAACACCGAAGTCGACACCCGCTGCCTCCGGGGTGGCGAAGGTCACCGACGTCTCCGAGTCGACACCTCGAGGACCGGAGAGGTAGCCGGACGGGACGTTGGTGAACTCGATGCGATACGGCGTGCCGTCGGTGAGACCGCCCAGCGAGTAGTTGCCCGAACCGTCGGTCGTGTCGGTGGCGACGGCCCCAGCTTGGTCGTCCCAGGCGGTGACGGTCACACCGGCGAGGCCGGCTTCGGTGTCGTTCGCACCGTTGCGGTTCACGTCGACGAAGACGGTGCCGTCGATGGTGCCAGGGCCGGCGGCGGTGGCCACATTGGCGGCGAACACGGCGGTGGTGAACACCGCCATGGTCGTGAGCGCCGCGAGGAAACGGCGCCGCCAGGGCATTTGTGCCGACGTGCGACCGGCGCTGTGGTGGGTGAGGAATCGCATGGTGAGGCTCTCCAGCGGGTGCGTCCCGAAAGACGCAGTTGTGTTGCGCATGCTTCATCGGCAGCGAACCGTCCTCCATTGAGCCGTCGGCGGTGGTCCATCTGGCTCAATTGAGGACGCGAGCGTGGGCCATCCGACCCGGCGGTCTCTCAACCCAGCGATCCCGGTCGAAACGCGGCTTTTCCCCGATTTCAGGGGCGATCTCACCGGTGATCCTATTTAAACCTGAAGTTCAAGTTCAAATCTGAGGGCACGAGGCCAGCGCGCGAACGATGGGGTCAGACCCCTTCAAGGTGGTCCCGAGGCCTGCGCGCGAACGATGGGGTCAGACCCCTTCAAGGTGGTTCAGGTTTGCGTGGCGGCGCGTGACATCCGACCAAGGCGCAAAGTACAGCTTGCGCGACAAAGGGGTTGCTCGCGGCGGTCGACCGACGTATCTTCCTAATTCCGACTAATCCGATCGGAATTACCAGATTTGTCGGGATTCGATCCGGAGACCCTACTGATGCTCAGCAACACCCCCACCTATCCCGTCCATCTCATCGTGCGCGGACGGCCGGCCCTGGTCGTCGGCGCCGGCAATGTCGCCCTCCACAAGACTCGCGGGCTCGTCGATGCAGGCGCACAGGTGACCGTCGTCGGCCCGATCGTGCACCCGCAGCTTCGGCGCCTGCCGGTCACCATCGCCGAGCGGGCCTACCGAGCCGGCGAGGTGACCGAGTACCGCCTGGCGATCGCCTGTACCGACGACCCGGTCATCAACCATCAGGTGTTCGTCGAGGGCGACGCGGCAGGGGTCTGGGTCAACTCAGCTGACGACCCCGACAATTGTGCCTGGATCCTCCCATCGGTCACCCGACACGGCGATCTGACGATCACCGCGTCGACCAACGGACGGAGCCCGGCGATGGCGAGCTGGTTGCGACGACGCTTCGAAGCCGAATTCGACGACCGCTACCTCGACCTCCTGGAACTGCTCACCGAGGCGCGCGCCGAATCACGAGCGCACTTCGGAACGAGTGAGCAGTCCGGTTGGAAGGCAGCGCTCGACGATGGCCTCTTCGAACTCGTCGCAGCCGGCCACATCACCGACGCCCGGGCCCAACTGCGTGACGCACTCGGATTGCCCGTGGGGATCGCCGCATGACCGTCCACCTCGTCGGGGCGGGACCTGGCGATCCCGAACTACTGACGCGCAAGGCCGAACGGCTGCTGTCCGAGGCGGACGTCGTCGTCCACGACCGCCTCGTCGGCGCCGAGATTCTCGCCTTGGCCGCGCCGTGGGCCGAGCTGATCGACGTCGGCAAGGATCCCAACGGTCGACGCACGAGTCAGGAACGCATCAACGAGATTCTCCTCGAACGGGGTCGCCATCACGCCACGGTCGTCCGTCTGAAGGGCGGCGATCCGTTCGTCTTCGGGCGCGGCGGCGAAGAAGCCGTGGCGCTCCGTGACGCCGGCATCGACGTCGCGGTCGTGCCAGGGGTGACCTCGGCGATCGCGGGGCCCGCGCTTGCCGGGGTGCCGGTGACCCATCGTGGTGCTTCGAGCGCGTTCACAGTGGTGACTGCCCACGAGGATCCGACGAAGACCGACGCACTCAACTGGCACGCCCTCGCCGAGCTTGGCACCACGCTCGTGATCCTGATGGGCGCTCGACGGGCGGAGAAGATCCGCACCCGGCTGCTCGAAGCAGGCATGCGTGGCGACATGCCCGTCGCGATCGTGACCGAGGCGACGACCCCCAATCAGCGGACCCGCTTCTTGGAGCTCGACGAGCTCGGCATCGAACCCGTTGCCAACCCGTCGGTCATCGTCGTCGGCGCCGTCGCCGGTGCGCCCGTGCTTCCGCCGCTGCCGCAACTCGCATCCGCCACCGCCGCGCAGCCGACCCACCACACCGATCTGCCGACGGCGTCCAGCCGTCCCACCGCATCCGTCCGACCGAACCTTGCAGGAGCATCACAATGACGATCATCGAGCCCCGCCCACTCACCCTCCCCACTCCCGAGATCACCGACCCGGCGATCCAGGCTGACGTCGACAAGTTCCGGACCATGCTCGACGGCTACCTCGCCGGCGACGTCGACGAAGACGTCTTCCGAGTCTTCCGACTCACGAATGGCATCTACGGGCAGCGGCAGGGTGGCGAGAACCACATGGTGCGCGTGCGTATCCCCTACGGCGCCGTCACGCCCGCGCAGCTGGACACCCTGGCAACGGTCGTCGATCGCTACAGCCGCGGTTGGGGGCACATCACGACCCGCCAGAACATCCAGTTCCACTATGCGCAGCTCCGCCAGATCCCAGAGATCCTCGAGCACCTCGGCGCGGTCGGTCTGACCAGCCGCGAGGCTTGCGGCGACACCGTGCGCAACGTCCAGGGCTGCCACCTCGCCGGAGCATGCCCCTTCGAGGTCATCGACATCAGCGCTTGGGCCGAGGCCACCAACGAGTACCTGCTGCGCAACCCGCTGGGCCAACGCCTCGCCCGCAAGTTCAAGATCAACTTCTCGGGTTGCGAGACCGACTGCGGCCAGGCGATGTTCAACGATGTTGGCGTCATCGCCGTGACCCGCACCCGCGACGATGGTCGCGTCGAGGCCGGATTCCGAGTGTTCATTGCCGGCGGCCTCGGCGCGACCCCCCACCCCGCACTCGCGCTCGAGGACTTCACGCCCCGCGAGGATCTGCTCGCCACGATCGAGTCCATCCTGCGGGTCTACGAACAGACCGGCAATCGCGACAACAAGCTTCGCGCTCGGATGAAGTGGGTCATCGACGAACTCGGGTTCGAAGAGACGCAGCGTCGCATCCTCGCCCAGCGACGGCTGCTGCCTGCGTCAGCGACCTGGCCTGGCGGTATCCCCGACATCGTGCTCGCCAAGGGCGACACCCCTGCCGGACGCGACGCATCGGTCGAGGCAACCCCCGTCGGCCAAGGCGTCGCCGTCGCCATCGGTGGAAGCTCGCCCTACGCCCGTTGGGAGCGCGCCAACGTCGTTCGCGGTATCGCCAAGCCGACGGTGTCGGCCTACGCCTGGTGCGCACTCGGCGACGTGACCGCTGCGCAGTTCCGTGGGATCGCCGCGATCATTCGCGATTTCGGCGTTGAGGTCCGGGTGTCGAACCGCCAGAACTTCATCATCCGCGACCTCCGCGACGACCAGCTTCCGTCGCTCTACGAGCGCCTGGTCGAACTCGACATGGCGGAGCCCGGAGCAGAACTGTCGCGCGACGTGGTGTCGTGCCCCGGCGCGGACACCTGCGGCCTCGCGGTCACCCAGTCGCGAGGCCTGGCCAGCGCCATCGGCACGGCACTCGAGGAGGAAGGTCTCGCCGATGTCGGCGGTGTGCGGATCAACATTTCCGGCTGCATGAATTCCTGTGGGCAGCATCACATCGCCGACATCGGCTTCTTCGGCATGGAGCGCCGGGCGCATGGCCAGTCGGCCCCCGGCTATCAGATGCTGCTCGGCGGGTACGTCGGTCAACAGCAGATCCACTTCGGTGACAAGGCGCTACGT
Source organism: Actinomycetota bacterium (assembly GCA_039028435.1). Lineage (GTDB taxonomy): Bacteria > Actinomycetota > Acidimicrobiia > Acidimicrobiales > UBA10347 > UBA10347. Next base: position 702,218 of record JBCCIC010000001.1, read on the forward strand.
CTGCCGGCGAAGAATGCCCCGCAGGCGGCCGTGCGCGTGCTGCGTCGGTTCGTCGCCGAGCGTCGGGCTGGTGAGTCGTTCCGGACGTGGATGGAACGCGTCGGTGGCGCCAAGGACATCGCCTCACGGCTGGCGGATCTCGACGAGTTTCCGGCGCCGACCGAAAATCCCGACTTCTACATTGACTACGCCGAGACCGGTCCGTATGTGGCCGAGACCGGCGCCAGCGAATGCGCGACCTGAGCAAACCCCTGGCGGCCACGCTGGCCGCAGTCTTCGAGACGATCGACTCGGCCAACGCCCAGGACCCGAGCTCGCTTCCGGCTGGCCCGACGGCGCTCGTGCAGGGGCGTCTGGCCAGCGAGTGGTTGTCGAAGCTCGACGCGACCGCCGGCCCGGAATTGGCGGTCGCCTCCCGGGCGCACCATCTCCGGCGCTGGGAGCTGGCACGCGCGGACTATTCCGAGGGCCGCAGCGGCTATCTGACCTGGCGGCGCGAGAACAAGGCGCACCAGGCCGCGTCGGCGGCCACCATCCTCGAACACCACGGTTGGCCACCTGAATCGATCGACCGAGTCGGCGACCTGCTCAGGCGCACGAGGCTGCGATCAGACGCCGAGACACAGGCCCTCGAAGATGTCGCCTGCCTCGTCTTTCTCGAGACCCAGTTCAGCGACATGGTGGCGCGGACCGAGCACGAGCACATGGTGTCGATTGTCACCAAGACACTGCGGAAAATGAGTGTCGAGGCCATCGCCCTGGCGGGCACACTGCCCCTCGACGAGGGCGGACAACGAGTGATCGCCGATGCCGTTGCCGCACTGGAGACGAGCGATGCCGAATGACGACAAACCGACGCTCCACGGCCAGACCCAGCTGATCCGAGGCGGCCTCGAACGCTCGCCGTTCGACGAGACATCCGAGGCGATGTACCTGACTTCAGGTTTCGTCTACGGCTCGGCGGCCGAGGCCGAAGCGGCCTTCGCCGGCGAGCATGATCGCTACATCTACAGCCGCTACGGCAATCCGACGGTCGCGATGTTCGAGGAGCGGTTGCGTCTACTCGAAGGCGCGGAAGCGTGCATGGCCACGGCCAGCGGCATGGCCGCGGTCTTTGCCTCGCTGGCGTCGTATGTGTCCTCGGGTGACCGGGTAATCGGCTCGCGCGCTCTGTTCGGATCGTGCCACGTGATCCTCACCGAGATCCTCCCCCGCTGGGGCGTCGAGACCGAGTTGGTCGACGGGCGCGACCTCGCTGCGTGGGAATCCGCGATCGGCCGTGGTGCCCGGGCGATCTTCCTCGAGACACCATCGAACCCGGGACTCGACATCGTCGACCTCCGGGCGGTCTCGGAGATGGCACACGCCCACGGCGCGTTGGTGATCGTCGACAATGTGTTCGCCAGCCCGGTGCTTCAGAAGCCGCTCGAGTTCGGCGCCGACGTGGTCGTGTACTCGGCGACCAAGCACCTCGACGGCCAAGGCCGCGTGCTGGGTGGTGCGGTCCTTTGTCGCGACGAGTTCAAACGCGACCACCTCATGCCGTTCAACCGCCACACCGGGCCAAGCCTGAGTCCGTTCAACGCCTGGACGCTCGTCAAAGGTCTGGAAACCCTACGGCTACGCGTCGAGACGGAATCGGTCGCCGCCCACGCGCTCGCCGAGCGACTCGAGGGGCATCGAGCGGTGTCCCGGGTCGGCTATCCCCATCTGCCGTCGCACCCGCAGTTCGACCTGGCGAAGGCCCAGATGAGCACCGGCGGGACCATCCTCACCATCGATGTCGACCGCAAAGACCAGGCCTTCACCTTCATGGACGCGCTCTCGCTGTTCGACATCTCCAACAATGTCGGCGATGCCAAGAGCCTGGTCACGCACCCGGCGACGACGACCCACCGGCGTATCGGCCCCGAGGCTCGTGCAGACGTCGGAATCGGCGACGGGCTCGTGCGCCTGTCGATCGGCCTGGAACACGTCGAGGATCTCTGGAACGACCTCGACCAAGCGCTGGCTTCGATCTAGGAGTCGGTCCATTCCCGACTCGCCCCACCTCTGACCGGACCGCTACCGTCACTGCGATGGAGGGGGTCCAGGTCAGCGACGCTGCTGTCGAACAGTACGCAGCCGACGGTGCAATTGCTCTGCGTGGCGTCGTTGACTCCGAGTGGCGCGACCGCTTGGCCTCGGCGGTCGAACGTGACATCGCCAACCCCGGCCCATTCGACCACAGCTACGACGTCGCCGGCGGTCGGTTCCACGGCAACCTCCGCGTGTGGCAGAACGATCCCGACTTCGCCGCCTTTTGTCTGCGCGGTCCGGGTGTTGCCATCGCCCAGCGGATCCTGGGCGCGCAACGGCTGAATCTGCTCTACGACCAACTGTTTGTGAAGGAGGCCGGCGCCGACCACCCGACCCGCTGGCACAACGATCAGCCGTATTGGCCGGTCAGTGGGCGAGACGTGATCTCGATCTGGGTCGCACTCGATCCGACGACCGAAGCGAATGGTCGTCTCGAATTCGTGCGGGGATCGCACGACTGGGATCGGTGGTTCCAGCCTGAATCCTTCGGTCCGAATCAGGGTCGGAGCATGTACGACCGCAACCCCGACTACGAGACGATTCCCGACATCGAGGCCGATCGCGACGCCTATGACATCGTCAGCTGGGACCTCGAGCCCGGCGACGTCTACGTCTTCAGCGCGATGACCCTGCACTTCGCGTCGGGCAACGCATCGTCGACATCACGCCGCCGTGGCTACACCGTTCGCTACTGCGGCGACGACGTGCGATACGACCCTCGGGTCGGCACCAGTACCCCGGTCCATGTACCCGGCCTCGTTGCCGGCGACCTTCTCGACAGCCACCAATGCCCACTGGTGTTCAGCGCCTCGTGACCGATCGCCGCTCCATCCTGACCCTGCTTGCGATCGCCGGGCTGGTGATCCTCGTCGCTATGGCGAGCAACGCCGAAGAGATCCCGCTCGGCACATTCGAGGGCGGCGACGGAGGGCGCCGGATCCGACCCCAGACCGGCATCGCCCGCGACGCTCCGCCGGTGATCGAGACCGAAGTCATCGAGGTGGCCGAACGCACCCGGGTGGATCTGCCCGACTTCGTCGGATGGGCCTTCGGCGCCGTCGGCGTCCTCGTCGCCCTCTGGCTCCTGAGTCAACAGCGGATCAACATTGTGCTCGGTCGACGCCGTGCCCAGCGTGTGGTGAACCCGTCCACGGCCGACGCCGGCGCACAAGCCCAAGCGATCGCCGAGTTCGCAGACGGGCTCATCGGAGAACTCGAGCTCGGGCCCGACCCCCGGCTCGCCATCCAGCGCGCCTATGCGGCGGTCGAAGGCGGCTTCGGCACCCGGGAGCTCCGCCGCAAAGCCGCCGAGACACCGCTGAAGTACCTCGACCGCATCTTCGGTCGGCGCCGCCAGGCCGCCGAGCCGCTCGGGCGGCTGACCGACCTGTTCCAGCTGGCGCGTTTCTCGAATGAACCGATCACCGAGGACATGCGCAGTGACGCGGTCGGTGCGCTGCGTTCGATCCGCGACGAGTACCGCGCAATCGCACGAGCAAAAGGCCCAGGCCCGCGCGCCCGGACGAAGGGCTGATCACGGCCCGATGAACATCATCGTCTTCACCACGATCGCGGTCTCGCTGGTGGTCGTCGCGACCTCGATCAGCATGATCAGCCAGGCGACCCCAACCGATCAGCGAGGCCGCGGCCGATGGGGTGTCCTCCAGCTGGATTCTCGCCGACACCGCCGACTCGACATGCATGAGCGTCGGTGGGAAACGCTGCTCACGACCTCGAAGAAGCAGCGCACCCGATGGCCGCTGGTTCTCGAGGAGCTCGCTCGACTCGAACGCACCGAGGAGGTCGCCCACGACCCTTCCCCGCCACCGAGTTACGACGCCAACTGGCTCGAATCACGCCTCGCCTTGATCGAGGCTCAACAAGAATCACGTTTGGAGCACGATGTCTGACCAGGACGCACCCGAAGCCGGTGGCCATACCGTCGCCGACGTCGAGCGGTACGGAAGGGCCATGCTCGACGAGCTCGAGCGGGCCGTCGTCGGCAAGCGAACGGTGCTCACCCAGCTGTTGACGGGCATCTTTGCGAGCGGGCACATCCTGTTCGAAGACGTGCCCGGCCTGGCCAAGACGTTGATCGCCCGATCGATCGCGCAGGTCGCGGAGCTGGAGTTCTCACGCGTCCAGTTCACACCCGACCTCGTGCCCGCCGACATCACCGGCTCAGCGGTGTTCGACGTCGGGGGTGGCGAGGGCGTGTTCAAGCCTGGGCCGGTGTTCGCCAACCTCGTTCTCGGCGATGAGATCAACCGGGCACCCCCGAAGACCCAGTCCGCGGTCCTCGAAGCGATGGAGGAACGCCAGGTCACCGTCGACGGCGTATCTCATCAGCTGCCCGCTCCGTTCATCGTGATCGCAACCCAGAACCCGATCGAATCCGGAGGCACCTACCCGCTTCCGGAGGCTCAGCTCGACCGGTTCCTGTTGCGGTTGTCCGTGGGGTATCCCGATCTCGACGCCGAGACGGAGATCATCACCCGACGAGCCGATCGCGGCCGCGAACAGATCGAGCTCGACCAAGTGATCGACGCGCCCACGCTGCGATCACTCCAACGAGTCGTCGAGACGGTCCCGGTCGAGGAAAGTGTCGCTCGCTACATGGCCTCGATCTGCGCCGCCACCCGCGAGACGCCTCGAACGGACGCCGGGGCGAGCCCTCGCGGCAGCCTGGCGCTCCTGCGGGCTTCACGCGCCTGGGCTGCGCTCGACGGCCGCAACTTCGTGACCCCGGACGACGTACACGCGGTCGCCGTCGCCGCCCTCGCCCATCGCCTGATCCTCAAACCCGACGAGTGGCTGCGGGGTGTGACCGGCGCGGACATCGTGACCTCCATGCTGGCAACGGTGCCCACGCCGGCGTCGATCGCCTGACGGAACATGGCTTGGCGCTCGCGCGATCGCGTTGCATGGAGCGAGGTCCTCCCGCTCGCGTCCAACGCGCCTTCGATCACCGGCGACGGCATGTTCGACGCGCAGCAGGTGGCCCTGAGCGGCGATCGCGACTTTCGGGAACGCACGTCGCTGTTCAACGTGAGCTTCGGCTTCGCCGTGGCGACGTTCGTCATCGCGATCGTCATTCGGCGCCCGGATGTGATCGCGCTCGGGGTGCCGTTCGCGATCATCGTTGGACTCGCACTCACCGGGTGGAAGCCGGTCCAGGGCGAAGTCCGAGTCGGCGTCGACTCGCCGCACATCCGCGAGGGAGACCTGTTCCGTCTGCTCGTCGATATCGATGCACCAACGCACCGCCTCGATCGCGTCGAGGTGGAGCTTGAGTTGTCCGATCGGATCGAGGCCGAGTCGACGGTTCGAGCGGTGACACCGGTCGACGGCGGGACGACGAGGCGGATCGCTTTCCCGATTCATGCGACGCAATGGGGTGTCGCCCGAGTCCCTCGGATCCACGTCCGGGTCACGGAGCGCTTCGGGCTGTTCGGCGGCAGTGTGTCCCGTCCGCTGAACCTCAGCATTCGCATCGGCATGCCGGAGGAACGATCGTCGGCGACCGTCGAGGCCGAGCGGTTTCGGCGCGTCGTGGGAAGCCACCTGAGCGGCGATCGCGGCCAGGGACTCGAGATCGCGGACATTCGGCCCTATCTCCCTGGTGACTCGGCCCGCGACATCAACTGGCGGATCTCCAATCGCCGTCGTGAACCCTGGATCACCCTGCGTCACCCCGACCGCTCGGCGACGGTCGTGGTCGTTGTCGATGCACACGAGGCAGCGAACGAGGGCCACGTTGAGGCCCAGCGGCGGTCGGTCTCGGCGGCGCTGGCGCTGGCGCGCGGCCATCTCGCGACGCAGGACCCGGTCGGCCTTCTGGTCGTGGGGCATTCGGTCCGGTGGCTTCCGCCTCGCTTGGGCCGCAACCAGCTGTACCGGATCGCCGACGAACTGATCTCGGTCAGCAACGTCCCTCGGGCCAGCCTGCGTATGTACCGACCGCCGGCCGTGAGCAACATCGGTCGGGAGACCATCGTGGTGGCCATCTCGCCCCTGCGGGATCCATTGATGGTCGGCCTGATCGCCGAGCTGCGGAGTCGGGGGAACCCGGTGGCGGTGCTGGTGCCGACGACCGACAACGACGTACGGTTCGGCGTCGAGCGCCCGACCACGGCAATGGCCAGGCGTCTCGCGGTCATCGAGCAAACCGCCGGGCTGCACTCGCTTCGCTCGCGTGGTGTCGTCGTCATCGAGTGGGGGGATGAGGAGCCGGTGACCGTGGTACTCGAGGCGATCACCCGCCTTCGACGCTCGATGCGAAAGGTCGCGGGGTGAGTGTCGATGGCTGACCGTGGCGGGCGCGTCCTCCCGGCGGGCCGATTCCTGATGACGTGGCATCTCGACCGGCTTGCGCGGGTCGCGACGGGTGCACTCGTCTTGGCCGCTCTGCTGGTCGGAGCGACCGCCTACCTGGTGCTCGCCTACTCGCAGGCCGAACGAGTCTTGGGCGCCTTGTTGGTCGGCGCATTGATCGTCGCGATCGGCGGCGTGGTCGGCTCGACTACCACCGCAGCCTTCGGTCTCGTGGTCTTCGGGTTCGTGACGACGGTCGCCACACCCGGCCCAATCGTGATGGCCGTCGCGGGCCTGGCCGGGTTCGTCGCGCTCATGCTGATCGACCTCTCGATCGTGTTGCGGCGAGCACCGCTGATCGACCGCGAGATCTGGACCGACACGGCGGCGACGATCGGCGTGGCGATCGCCGCCGGTGCGGTCTTCTTCGCCATCGGCTGGGTGGTCAGCTCGATTCGCACGTGGCAGGTCTTACTCGTGGCGGTCGGCTTCGCGGCGGTGGGCGCCTGCGTGCGCGTCGTCAGCGCCCGCCACCGTGCCGCCGTCAGCGACGCCGTCGCCAACCGCCACACCTAGGATCGGGCGATGGGTGATTCGGTGCTCTACGAGGAGCGTGACGGTATCGCGGTGATCACACTCAATCGCCCGCACAAGCGCAATGCGCTCAACGAGGCCGTGATCCAGGGCGTCGCCGATGGCATCGATACCGCGACGGCTTCCGCCGATGTCGGCGCCATCGTGCTCCGAGGTGCTGACGGCGTCCTCACCGCCGGCTACGACCTCGCTCCGGAACCGGGCGATCCACCCTGGCCGCAGCCCTACGACGCCGCCGGGCCCACCCCCCGTGAAGGCGCGTGGGATCCGGTTCGGGATTACCAGTTCATGGGCAACAACATGCGGCGCTTCATGAAGATCTGGGAGTGCCCCAAGCCCGTCCTCGGTGAGATCACTGGCTGGGCCGTAGGTGGTGCGACCGACCTGGTGCTGTGCTGCGACCTGTTGTTCATGGCCAGCGACGCCCACATGGGCTACGCGCCGAGCCGGATCTTCGGCACACCGACGACCATGATGTGGGTGTACCGACTCGGCCTCGAACATGCCAAGCAGTTCCTCTTGACCGGCCGAGCGATCGACGCGGCAACGGCTCACCGCATCGGGCTGGTGTCGTACGTGTACGAACCCGACGAGATCGCCGAGGCGATCGAGGCCGAAGCACGTCGCCTGACCACGATTCCCGCGAACCAGCTCGCCCTGAACAAGATGCTCATCAACCAGGCGTTCGAGAACATGGGCCTGCGCACCTCCCAGATGCTCGGCACGTTCTTCGATGGCGTGACCCGCCACACCGAGGAGGCGTATCGGTGGATGGAAGACGTCGGTGACCGCGGCCTGCGACCGGTCGTCGCCGAGCGAGACGGCCCGTGGGAGGACTACGGCCAAAAGCCTCCAGCCAACGACTCGTGACCCCGCGGCTCCCCCTCGAGGGCATCACCGTCGTATCCATCGAGCAGGCGGTCGCGGCGCCGATCTGCACCGCCCGCCTCGTCGATGCCGGGGCTCGCGTCATCAAGGTCGAGCGTGCGAGCGGCGACTTCGCACGCGGCTACGACAGCGCGGCCGGCGGCGACAGCTCCTACTTCGGTTGGGCAAATCTCGGCAAGGAGTCAATCGTCCTCGACATCAAGGACGCCGAAGACGCGGCGCTCTTGCATCGCATGATCGGTGCCGCTGATGTGTTCGTGCAGAACCTCGCGCCCGGCGCGCTCGAGCGACTTGGGTTCGGTGCACCGGCGTTGCGGAAGACGAACCCACGCTTGGTCACCTGCGATGTCTCGGGGTACGGCGACTCGCCGGCCGTCGCAAAGAAGCGCGCTTATGACCTGCTTGTCCAGGCCGAGAGTGGGCTGATCGCCGTCTCGGGACCGCCGAACGAACTCGGACGCATCGGCGTCTCGATCTGCGATGTCGGTACCGGTGTCACGGCGTATGCCGCAATCCTCGAGGCGCTGGTCGGACGCTCGGTGTCGGGTGAAGGTGCGGCGCTCGGTGTTTCGCTGTTCGACGTCGCCGCCGAGTGGATGACGGTGCCGTTCCTACAACACGCCGCCGGCATGGCTCCACGGCGTGTCGGGCTGCGTCACCCGACGATCGCTCCGTACGGCGCCTACGAAACCGGCGATGGGGCGTTGACTTTGATCTCGATCCAGAACGAACGCGAATGGGTTCGGCTGTGCGAAGACGTGCTCGGCAACGCGGCGATGGCGGTCGACGCTCGCTTCGTGTCGAACGAGGAACGGGTCGCGAATCGTCCGGCGCTCGAGGACGAGGTCTCGGCCCTGGTCGCGTCGATGGATGCCGCGACGTTCCGGGTCCGTCTGGACGACGCGGCGATCGCGTGGGGAGCGATCAACGGCCTCGACGAGTTGGCGGTGCACGCAGCGCTCCGCACGCGTCAGGGCGTGAGCAGCAGCGGACTGGAGTTCCGACTCCCCGCGCACCCGGTTCGCTCGGATCGCAAGGCCGTCACCCGCAAGGCTCCCGCCGTGGGCGAGCACTCCGACGCCCTCCGCGCCGAGTTCACCGCGACCTGAACCTCAGGTTCAACCTTCAAAACCTTGAAGGGGTCTGACCCCAAGTCTGAACCAGTCTGACCCCAACGGTGAAGGGGTCTGACCCCGTCTGGCCGGGTCGATCAGTCGCCGAAGATGGGGTTGGCTCGGTCCTCGGGCGGGCGGGTCAGTTCGGCAGCGAGTCCGTCGATCATGCGTTGCATGTTCGCCCGGTGCTCCTGGATCCGGCGGAACAAGATCCGCGGTTCCTTGTCTGGCATCGCGTCGATCGCTGCGCTGATCCCCGATGGCCCGGGCCCGAGCGCCACCGAGAACCGAACACGCGTGGCTCCGGCGATCGATGCAAGATCGAACCACCACCTCGCTCCGGGATTTTCCGCCGATGCCGACGCCCAGCCGAACTCTTTGCCCTCGACATAGCGGTTGACGAAGCAGGGAACGTCCCACTCACCGATCGCCTCGTGCTGATTTGACCCGATGAACTCGGCGCCGAGAGAAGGGCCATCGACCCCGTCGGCCCAGCGGACGCCGACGACTTCCTCGGAGTACTCGACGGGAAAGTTGATGTCGCTCACCCGTTGCCACACAGCGTCGGTCGTCGCCTTGATGTCGACCTCGACCGTCGTCATCGGACCGTCGGCGAGGCACGGCGGATCACTCGGTCCGGACTCCCACTGGTGCGCATAGCGATCGATGCCGGTGATGTCTCGGGCGGCGTACCTCGGCGCCTGCCTGAAGTCCTCGCCGGTGAACCACGCGACGGGAATCATCGCGATCTGGGTGTTGTCCTCGGGTACCCCCAACACCTCGCGCAGCTCATCGCGCTTGCCGAGAATCGCGGTCGTGTAGGCCGTTCCGAGACCCCGCGCCCGCAGCGCCACACAAAAGCTCCACACCGACTGGATCACCGAATCGAAGAGCCCCGGGCGACCACTGCCGTCATGACGCCCCATGATCGTCGGGATCACGATCGCCGGAACCTCGGCCAGATGCTCGGCGAGGTAGGCCGCCGACTCCATGACCCTTTCCTGGGGATGGCCAGTGCCGGCGATCTTGTCGCGTGCGCCGATCATGAAGTGGCCGCCGGTCTCCATGTACAGGTCGGCGATCTGCTGCTTGACTCTGGGGTCGCGGACCACGACCCAACGGCGACTGCCCTGGTTGCCGCCCGACGGCGCCTGCTCGGCGATGTCGATGCAGTCGTAGATGATCTGTTGGTCGACCGGTCGCTCCAGATCGAGGCGCTTGCGCACCGCTCGCGTGGTCGTCAGCACGTGGTCGATCGACGCGACGTCGATCTCTTCGATGTTCATGAGTCGTTCCCTTCGGAGGTCTCGGAGTTGATCTCGTTCACCAGGTCGAGCAAGCGGGCCAGACAGTCGAGGCGTTCGGCGTTGGTCTCACCGGTCGGATTCGCCCGCACGCTGTCGAGCCCCGCGTCGCGCATCAGACGCAGTCGAGCGCGCACGTCGTCGTCGCCACCGAGCAGGTTGCAGCCGATGCCGATCTCGATCGGGACCGCCTTGGCGGCGGCCTCGCGATCGCCGGACAGCCAAAGCTGCTGGACCTCCTCGACGGCATCGCCGAACCCCTGCCGGGTGAAGCTGGCGTTGTAGAAGTTGGTCTTCGCCGAGCCCATCGCACCGATCGTGAACGCATAGCCATCCGCGTGGCGACGACCGGCTTCTTCGAGATCGCCGAACTCCACCGTCGCTGCCGTGGTCAGCTCGATGTCGTCGAGCGAACGGCCCGCCTCTGCCGCCCCGGCGGCGATCTCGTCGAAGAAGACGTCGGCCGCCTCGGCCATGAAGCCGGTGCCGATCCAGCCGTCGCAGAGCTCGCCGGTGAGTCGCAGGTTCTTCGGCCCGAGTGATGCGTTGTAGATCGGCACATCGACCGGTGGTGCCATCGAGCGGATGGCGCGACCCTCGCTGTCGGGCAGCGGCAGCTGATACAGCTGCCCGTCGTACTCGAGCCGCTCGCCCGAGGTCACGATGCGCACAATCTCGATCGTCTCCCGCGTGCGGCGCAACGGCTTGTCGAAGCGAACGCCGTGCCAGCCCTCGATCACCTGCGGGCCGCTGGTGCCGATGCCGAGCCGGAAGCGCCCATCGCTCAACGCTTGCAGCGCCATCGCGGACTGGGCGAGCATCGCCGGGGTGCGCGACCCCAGCTGGACGATCCCGGTTCCGAGCTGCATGCGATCGGTACGCATGGCGATCGCGCCGATCGGCGTGAGCGCGTCGTAGCCCCACACCTCGGGAACCCACAACGCCGCGACTCCGAGACGTTCGGCTTCGACGACATAGTCGACCGCCTCGGGGGTCACGGGAACGCCGGCAATCGCCACGGTCAAGGCCACTCCCGAACCTTATGTCACGGCCACGATTCGTCGTAGGCTCGCCGACGGGAGGACAGGTGCGAGGTTTCATTGAGCGGCTGCCGCTGTACGTCGGCGGCTTCCTCGGGCCGTTCGGGACCATCGTCATCATCCCGATGTTCCCCGAGCTGCGCGACGAGTTCAGCGCCACGAACGCGCAGGTCAACCTCGGATTCAGCCTCTACCTCATTCCCTTCGCCGCGCTGCTACTCGTGTCCGGGACGCTCGGCGAGCGCTGGGGCCGACGCCGCACGATCCGCGCCACCTACCTGCTGTTCGTGATCAGCAGCATCGCGGTCGCGTTCGCCCCGAATCTCCTCGTGTTCGTCGCCGCTCGATCGTTGCAAGGGATCGCCAATGCCTTCATCACACCCTTGCTGATCGCCGGGCTCGCCGAGCTCGTTCCCGCCGAGAAGCTCGGACGCGAGATCGGGATCTACTCCAGCTTCCAAGCGCTCGGCGGCGGGCTCGGGCCAATCATCGGTGGCATCGCCGCCGACACCGACTGGCGAGTCGCCTTCTTCGGCACCGCGGTCATCTCCGCCGTGCTGGCGATGTTCCCACCCGACGGTGAACCTCGACCTGAGACGGGCGGCGGACCTGCGATCCGCACACTGTTCAACCGGCAACTACTCGGCCTCGGCGCATCCTTCTTCCTGCTCGCGGCCGGGCCCATCGGCCTCGGGGTCATCGTCGGCATCGCCGCGCGAGACGTTTTCGATCTCTCGGGCTCGGTCGCCGGAATTGTCCTCCTCGGCGGCAGCCTGACCGCACTCGCCCTCGGGCCCGTGTGGGGTTCGCTGCTCGACCGACTTGGCGTACGACGTGTCGCCATGATCGCGATCTCACTCGTCACGCTTTCCTGCGTGACCCTCACCCTCGCGGACGGTGCCGTGTCACTCGGCTTGTTGTGGGCCATGACGAGTGGGTTGACGGGACTTACGGTCGTCGTCTACCAAGCGGTGGGCGCGACGATCATGCCGGAGAACCGCGGCGGCGCCCTCAGCTTCTTGCTGTCATTCCGCTTCCTCGGTCACGCGATCGGGCCGCTGGCACTCGTCCCGCTCGTCGACTGGTCGCTCGACGCCACCCTGCTCATCGGTGCGGCGCCCGGAGTCGTCGCCCTCGGCCTCGTGTTGCGTTCTCTCGTCCAGGTCGACGAGACCGAGGCCGTCTCCATCGGCTGATCGTCAGCTCGCGGCACCCGCCGTTGCGGGCACGCAGTCGTAGAGCATGTCGTGGGCCTGGGTCACCGTCTCTCGCGGTAGCAGGGTCGGCACGGTCGGCGGCTGGGCCTGCACCACTCGTACGAGCGCCGCCACGACGATCGGATCCCACTGCGTGCCGGCGTGCTCTTTGAGCGTGGCGATGACGTCGCCGACCGAGCGGCCCTTGCGGTAGTGCCGTGTGAAGGCCATGGCGTCGTAGGCGTCGCAGGCCGAAACGACCTGCGCCTCGATCGGGATCTCGTCGGCCACGAGCCCGTCGGGGTAGCCGCGCCCGTCCAATCGTTCGTGGTGTGAGCGGATCGCCGGTGCCAGGTCGGCGAGCGACGGTCGGGCCGCGGCGATGTCGCCTCCGATGGCGGCGTGGCTCCGCATGATCTCCCACTCGTCGTCGTCGAGTGCGCCTGGCTTCGTGAGGATCTCGTCAGGCACGCGCAGCTTGCCGATGTCGTGGAGCACGCCGACGAGCCCGCACCTCCGCTGCTCCTCCGGGGTCAGACCCATTTCGGCGGCCACGGTGATCGCCAGCTCGGCAGTACGGAGCACATGATCGCGAGTAAGCGCGTCCTTGGCGTCGATCTCGGTGACGAAGGCCCGCACCTCGGGATCCATTCCGACCTCGAGTGCCGCGATCGGATCGACGGCGACGACGGGCGCGAGCACCTGGGTCATCGACCCCTTGCGTCGGTAGACCACCAGCGCGCCGATCGTTGCCGCGAACACTCCTACGATGTCGAGCCCGTGCGCGACCCAGAACCCGGCCGAGTACGGCGTCGAACCCAACAGCACCGCGGTCGATCCACCGACGAGCGCATAGCCCGCACTCACGATGAGCGGGCCGCGACTGTCGGCGATCTCGGCCAGTTCGACGTGGCGCCAACCGAGCATCGCCAGCGAACCCAGCGCACCCCCGATCGCCAACAGGCCGAACGGCGAGCGCATGTCCGGGATCGGCAGCAGGTCCGGCAGGGCGAGGAGCAGCGTGGAGAATATGACCAGGGCGGCCACCCAGCCGAGTACCCAACCGCGCCATTTCAGCTGCATGCGTCGGGCCAGTGGGCTGCGCGGAGGAAGCGTGGAGGGGGCCAGCGCGAACAAACCCATCGGTACGGCAAGGATGACCGACGTCATCGTTGCGTCGTTCGGCCCGTAGAGGACTCCGGGAGTGGTCAGACCGTGGACGAAGGGCAGGATCGAGGCGGAGAAGAAGAAGATGCCCAGCCAGCCCAACTCGGCGGCATCGGTTCGAAAAGCCAGGAGCAACACCAAGACCGAAGCCACGACGCACAGCCCCGCAGCGACGACGACGAGCACGAACAGCGCAGTCGGACTCTCGGCGACGGCGAAGTCGGGCAACCCCACGGCCAACGTGGCCTGGACGGCGAACGGCGACACGAAGAGTGCGCAATAGCCGACGGGATTACGGAGCATCGGTCTCCATCGGACGTTGAGGCCGCGTGTTGAACACTGCGTCTCCCCCATTGAGGTCATACGAATCAGGGTCACTGGCGGCGTCGATCCAGTCTCGGCGAGGCATGCTGACGTCGTGATCATTGAGGGCGACTGGCAGCGCGACGGGGCGATCTGTATCCGTCAGGCCTTTGATGCGGACTGGATGGCGCTGGCCGCCGAAGCGATCGAGGCCAACCTCGCCGACCTCTCACCGTTGGCCAAACGGGCCAGTGCATCAGACGATGCCCCGTTCATCGAGGACTTCTGCAGCTGGACTCGGATCCCGGCGATGGAGCGCTTCGTTCGAGAGTCGCCGGGGGCGGCGATCGCGGCCCAACTCACGGGATCCACGACGATCCGACTGTTCCACGACCACATGCTCACCAAAGAGCCCGGGACACGCCAACGAACCCCCTGGCACCAGGACCAGCCGTACTACAACGTGTCCGGCTCGATGAACGCCAGCATGTGGCTGCCGGTCGACCCGGTTCCGATCGACACCACCCTCGAACTGATCGCCGGCACCCACGACGGCCCGTGGTACCTGCCTCGGACATTTCTCGACGAGGAAGCGAAGTGGTTCCCTCAGGGCACGCTGGCCGAGCTTCCCAATTTCGACGATGCGTCGGCGGGTTGGCGGCGCCTTGGGTGGGAGCTGGAACCTGGCGACGCGGTGTTCTTCAACTTCGCCACGGTCCACGGTGCGCCGGGCGTACCTGGCACGGGCCGCCGACGGGTCCTGTCGGTTCGCTACCTCGGCGATGACATGGTGCACGCCCCACGGCCGTGGGTCACGTCACCACCATTCCCAGGACTCGACCAGGAACTCGACGCCGGGGCGCCGATGGCCCATCCACTGTTCCCGGTGATCTGGCAAGCCGAAGAGGCGTCGAGTCCGCGCTAGCGGCTGCGCTCCAAGACACCCATTCGGCCTGCGCGCAGATCGGCAAAGGCCGCCTCGATCTCTTCGTCGGTGTTCATCACAAAGCCGCCACCCATGGCGATCGGCTCACCGATCGGCTCGCCGGCCATGAGGAGGACTTCGCCGCCAGCACCGCTTCCCCCGAACGTCACGCTCGCGCCGTCGTCGTTGAACACGAGCGTCGCTCCGGCCTCGAGCCCCGTCTTGCCGGCGGCGTCGATCGATCCGGCGACGACTGTCGCGCCAACCGTCCACGCACGGGGTACGGGCAGCGCGACCTGCACACCTGGTTCGAGCACGACGTGTGCGAGCAACACGGGTGTCGCGAGCGGAGCCGGGCAGGCGCGCCCAGCGAGCTCCCCGGCGAAGAGCCGTACCGTCGCACCTGGCGCGAGATCAAACACGGGGACGTCCGCCGCATCGACCGCATGGTGCTCCGGCGGATCGAGCTTGGCTGAGGCGGGCACGTTCACCCAGAGCTGCGCCATGTGGAAGATGCCGTCGTCGTCACCACGCAGCACTTCCTCGTGCAGCGCGCCCGATCCGGCGACGAGCCACTGCATGCCACCGGAGCCAACCGTCTTGTGGGTGCCGATCGAGTCGCGATGCTCGATGCGGGCACGGAACACAAGGCTGACCGGCTGCACGCCGCGGTGAGGGTGCGGGCCGACATAGATGTCACCCTCGAGTCGACGTGGCGCTCCAGCATCGAGAAACACGAACGGGTCAAGGTGCGGCAGTTCGGTCGTCGGGAACGGGTGCAGGATCCCGGTTCCGGGCTGCGGCTGGGCGAGCACCAGCTGCCGCAGCGAGCGATCGGGGTCATTGCCGGTGCCATTGGCGGTGTCATTGGCGGTGTCATTGGCGGTGTCATCGGCGGTGCCTGGAGTCGGGTCGTTGGCGATGTCGGGAGCCGTGTCGTCGGCAAAATTGTTGTCCACACAAGGAGTTTTAGTTGTTTACACAATCATTGTCAAGGCAAGAGCTTGACGAGTAGGGTTCTCCCATGGATGACGACCTCGCCACCCGCCTTGCACCATCGGGCGCACTCCTCGCGACCAACATCGCGCTGAGCGCCGCGATCGACCGGTGCGCGGTCGACGGCATGGACCACGACTCGACGAGTATCGACCTGCTGGTCCGACTGTCGCTCGCCGAGGGTGGGCGCCTCCGCGCCGTCGAGCTCAGCGATCAGCTCCTGCTCAGCCCGAGCCACGTCTCACGCATGCTCGACCGATCCGAGAAAGCAGGTCTGGTGCGGCGCGAGCCCGACCCGGATGATCGGCGAGCAAGCCAAGTCGTGATGACCGACGAAGGTCGGTCGGTGGTCGAGCGATTCGCCCCGCGCCTGAGCTCGGTGCTCGACCGCACCGTCCATCACGTGCTCGACAAGTCCGAGATTGCCACGCTGGTCGGGATGCTGGAACGGGTCGAGCGCGCGGCGCGCGAGTGCATGCCCAATCCGTGACTCAAGCGCTCACCGGGCTCTGGGCCATCGCGCCCCCGTCGAGGGTGAAGACCGAACCCGAGGCATAGGCCGCCTCGTCGCTCACCAGCCACGACGCCAGCGAGGCAATGTCTTCGGGACGGCCCATGCGACCGACGGGGTGCCGGGCGTCGGCAGCAGCCCGCGCCGCGTCGGGATCGTCGGCCGCCTCGAAGGCCGCGTCGGCGAGCGCGGTGAGCACCCAGCCGGGCGCCAGCGTGGTGCAGCGAATGCCATCGGCCCCATGATCGATCGCGATCGCGCGAGTCAGCGCGTGCACCGCACCCTTGCTCATGTTGTAGATCGCCATCCCATGATCGGCGTGGTTGGCGCCCGAGGAGCCGATGTTCACGATCGCACCACCGGCGCCGGCGACCATCGCTCGCACCGCCGCACGGGCCACGTTGAAGACCCCGCGCACGTTCACGCCCATCAGCGAATCGAAGTCGTCGTCGGTCGTGTCTGCGATGGTCTTCTCGATCTGGATGCCGGCATTGTTCACAACCGCGTCGAGCCCACCGTGCTCGCCCACGATCGCTGCGATGCCCGCGTCGACGGCGGCGGAGTCGCTGACGTCGACCGCCTGCCAGATTGCACCATCGACCGCGGTCTCCGATCGTGACCAGGCGATGACGGTCGCACCCTCGGCGACGAATCGCTCGGCGATCGCCGCGCCGATCCCACTGCTGGTGCCGGTGACGAGTGCGACTTTCCCGACAAGTTGTGCCATGGCCGCCGTTCTACCACCGCATGACCGCCGCCCGACGAACGTCCCGACAACTGCCGCGACAGCCGAGATGACTAGCGTCGAGGTCGACGCAGACGTCATGGGGGAAACATGCGCTTCGGCATCTTCTACGAGCATCAGCTTCCGAAACCGTGGGAGCCGGGCGACGAAGAGCGGCTTCTCAACGACGCCATCGAGCAGGTCGTCCTGGCCGACAAGCTGGGGCTGGACAACGTGTGGGCCGTCGAACACCACTTCCTCGACGAGTACTCCCACTGCTCGGCGCCCGAGGTCTTCCTCGCCGCATGCGCGGCACGAACCGACAACATCCGGATCGGGCACGGCATCAAACACACGCCCCCGAACTACAACCATCCCGCCCGGGTTGCCGAGGAGATCGCCACGCTCGATCTGATCTCGAACGGTCGGGTGGAGTTCGGCATCGGCGAGGGCGCGACCCGCCACGAGCTCGGCGGCTTCGGGATCGCGGCCAAGGAGAAGCGGGCTCAGAGCCTCGAGGCCGGCCGCGAGATCGCCAACATGATGGCCCTGACCCCCTACCCCGGCTACGAGGGCGAGTCCTTCTCGATGCCGTGCCGCAATGTGTTGCCGAAACCGAGCCAGAAGCCGCACCCGCCGATGTGGATCGCCTGCACGAACCGCAAGACGATCGAGGTCGCCGCCGAGAACGGGCTCGGCGCACTGGCGTTCTCGTTCGTCGACCCGGCCGAGGCCGAGCATTGGGTCAACACGTACTACGACATCATCAAGAGCGACCGGTGCGTGCCGCTCGGCCACACGGTCAACGCCAACATCGCGCTCGTCACGGGGTTCTCCCTGCACCAGGAGCGCGAGGAGGCGATCCGCCGCGGACGTGAGAGCTTCGAGTTCTTCCGATACGCGATCTCGGCGATGGTCACCCTCGACCAGACGCCGGGACGCACCACGCTGTGGGAGGACTTCAAGAGCATCGTCGGCGACAACCCGGTCGAGGGCTACCTCGACAAGGCTCGCAGCTATGGCGACAACTACTCGTCCGCGATCGGCAATCCGGACGACGCCCGGCGTCACATCCGTGACCTGCAGGCCACCGGCGTCGACCAGCTGATCTTCATCCAACAGGCGGGCCACAATCGCCACGAGCACATCTGCGAATCGCTCGAACTCTTCGCGGCCGAGGTCATGGGCGAGTTCCAGGCCGGCGAAGCCGAACGGGTGGCCGCCAAGGAAGCCGAGCTCGCGCCCTACATCGAGGCTGCACTCGCTCGCAAAGAGTGGATGCAACCGCTTCCGGAGCAGGACATTCCGGTCATCCCGGCCGCAGTTCGCGTCGCCCAGGTCCCGCGCCAGGCGGCGGTCTGAGGCGCCGAGCGCTCCGCTCATCACACCGACGATCGAACCAACGAGGAGGAGAATCATGGGACGACTCGACAACAAGGTCTGCCTGATCACCGGCGCCGCCCGAGGGCAGGGTGAGTCCGAAGCGCGGATCTTTGCCGAAGAGGGCGCGACCGTCTGGCTGACCGATGTGCTCGACGCCGAGGGCCAAGCGGTGGCAGCCGACATGGGCGGCACCTATCGCTCCCTCGACGTGCGCGATGAAGCGGCGTGGGCGGGGCTGGTCGAGGAGATCACCGCTGAGCACGGCGGCATCGACGTGCTGGTCAACAATGCGGGCATCTACACCAACGGTCGTCACTTCGAGATCGACGTCGACGACTTCAACAAGGTCATGGACATCAACTGCACCGGTGTCTTCCTGGGGATGCGGGCGGTCTCGCCGGTCATGCGCGACGCGGGGCAGGGATCGATCGTCAACATCTCGTCGGTCGCCGGCATGCAGGGCGGCAACGGCGCGTTCGCCTACTTCACCTCGAAGTGGGCGGTGCGCGGCATGACCAAGGCGGCTGCCGTGGAGAACGGGCGCCGCAACGTGCGGGTGAACTCGATCCACCCTGGCCTCATCGAGACGAACATGCTCAACGACGCCGTACTCGAAGGCCAGGACCCGGCGCGGACCGTCAACACCTATGTGCCGATGGGGCGTACCGCGACCGCCGACGAGGTCGCACGGATGGCCCTGTTCCTCGCCAGCGAGGAGAGCAGCTACTGCACCGGATGCGAGTTCGTCGTCGACGGCGGGATGACCGCCCTCTGATCGATCCGGTCGCGCTCCCGCGCGGGATCGCTCGACGATTGCCACACTGTGGGCTGTGACTCGCTGGCTGATCGCAACGCTCGCCGTGGTGGTGATGGCCGTTGCGTGCTCGGGATCGGATTCTCCCCAAGCCCGCGAGCTCGTGACCTGCGAGAACGGGATCGTGGTGTTCGCGGGCGTCTCGTGCGATGTCGTCAGCACCGACGAGGAGCACCTGCCCTCCGACATCCAGGACCGAATTGCCTCGCTGCGGGTGGAGGCCGACGCCGACCCGTCGAAGGCCCTCGGCAATGCGCAGTCGATGATGCAAGCGATGGCGCGTGCGCCCTTCAGCGTGTGCGAGGCACTCCAGACCAACCCCCACGGTGACTTCCTCCAAACCGAGAACATCGCACCGGTCGCGGCCGAGCTGCGAGAGACCACCTGCCCTGCGCTCGAGGACCTGCCCGAATGAGGTGGCGGATCGCCGGGACCACCGCCCTCGTGGCGGGCCTTGTGCTCGCCGCCTGCATGGCTTCGACGCCTGCCCCATCGTCATCCAGCGATGGGGCAGCCATCGCTGAGGCACCTGACGCGACCGATAGTCCAGGCGACGCCGACGCCGCGGAGATCGATGACGGCGCACCTGCCGCGATTCCACCTGAGGGCGTCCCACCCGTTGGCATCGCCATCGTCAATGCCAACGTCTGGACCGGAGACGAGGCAGGATCGCGGGCCGAGGCGGTCGTCTTCGATCCCGACTCCGGCCGCATCCTGTACGTCGGCACGACAGACGTCGCGCTCGACGCCGTCGACGCCGACTCGCTCGAAGACGCGCAGGTCATCGATGCCGCGGGTCGATTCCTGATGCCCGGCTTCCACGACCCGCACGTGCACATCCCCGAGGCCGGTATCAACGAGCTGGCCTGCTTCTTCCCGCCGGGACGGACCCTCGAGGACTACGCCGACATCGCCGCCGAGTGCAACGAGTCAACGCCCGACGACGCGGCCTGGGTTGAGGGGGTCGGTGCGCCCCTCTGGGAGCTGCGCGGCCTCGACGTCAACCCGCTCGATGTCCTCGACGAGGCGATCCCCGATCGACCGGCGATCATCATCGACGCGCTCGGCCACTCGATCTGGGTGAACTCGCTCGCCCTCGAAGCGGCCGGCATCACCGAGGACTCCCCCGATCCCCAAGGTGGGATCTTCGACCGCCAGCCCGACGGCCGACTCAACGGTCTGCTACTCGAGAGCGCCCAGCACATCGTGCGTACGCGGGCGGCCGAGGACGGCACACCGGTCGGCGTGATCGAGCCATCACTGCAAACCCTCGCCCGCAACGGGATCGTTGCGGTGAGCGACGCCGGCGGCTTCTGGGCCGCCAACCATCGCAGTATGTGGCAACAGGTCCACGACGCCGGCGGGCTGACCGCCCGGGCGGCGAACACGCTCTACGTGTATCCCGAGATGGAACGCGACCGCCTACTGAGCGGCTTCGAACGCCGGTTCTCCGACGACGACGACGTGCTCCGATTCGACAGCGCCAAGATCTACGTCGACGGCATCCTCGATCTCGGTACGGCGCTGCTACTCGATGGCTACGACGAGCCGATCGACCCCGACTACCCCGAGGGCTTCTCGTTCTTCGAGCGAGATCAGCTGTTCGACTGGGTGAACGAGCTGCACCAGCTCGGCTTCCGACTCAACTTTCATGTGATCGGGGATGCGGCGACCTCACTGGCCCTCGACACGATCGAGGCGATCGATGACACGCCGGACGCGATCGCCACACGCCGGCATCGGCTCACCCACGTCTATCTGGTCGCACCTGAGGACCTGCCTCGATTCGCCGAGCTCGGTGTGGTCGCCGACCTGCAGCTCAACCCCGATGCGATCGACCCCGAGTATCACGAGTACCTGGCGGAACGAATCGGCGACCGGGCGTTCGATCTGATCCCGCTGCGCGACCTCGTCGATGCCGGGGCGCCCGTTGTGCTGTCGAGCGACTACGACGCGGGGCCGCTCTCCCCGCTCGGCACCATCGAGCGAGCGCTCACACGCGACAACCAGTCGCTCGAGGACCTCGAATCGGTGCTTCGTATGACCACGATCGATGCCGCATGGGCGATCGGACTCGACGAGATCAGCGGCTCGATCGAGGTCGGCAAGTATGCGGATCTCGTGATGCTCGAGGACGACTTGTTCGAGGTCGACGTGGATCGGATCGCCTTTGTCGACATCGCCGCCACCTGGTTCGCCGGCCAGCCCGTCTACGACCCGACCGGTCTCGCCACCGGTTGACCCCCAGCTGCAACGATTGGTGTAACGATTGGTGCCAGGCACCAATCGTTACAAGCGACCCGCACGCGGCCGTACGATGGCGCCGTGCATCCGCCTTCGGTCGACAAGCTGGCTCGCTCGCTGGACCACACGGGTCTCCCCCACCCCTTGCTGGTCGACGTGGCTCGCGCCGCCATCGCCGATGGCGACCACGAACAGGCCGAGGCCCGAGCGTTCGCCCTGGCGCGGTCGCTGCTCCAGCCCGTCATCAATGCCACGGGGACGTTGCTCCACACCAACCTCGGCCGAGCGCCGTGGCCCAACCAGGCCGAAGGTGCGTACAGCAATCTCGAGTTCGACCTGGCAACCGGTCAGCGAGGCTCACGCCAACGAGCCGTCGGCCAGCTCTACGCCCGGTTGTGCGAAGCCGAAGCCGCGCTGATCGTCAACAACTGCGCCGCCGCGGTCACCCTGGCAATGGCGGGGCTGGCCGCAGGCCGCGCAGTCGCGGTCTCGCGGGGTGAGCTCGTGGAGATCGGTGGTGGCTTCCGGGTACCCGAGGTCATCGAGCAGAGCGGTGCCCGTCTCCACGGTGTCGGCACGACCAACCGCACCCGCGCCGCCGACTACGAACGGGCGGTTGCCGACTCCGAAGCGGACATCGCGGTCGCTCTGCTCGTACACCAGTCGAACTACAAGATCGTCGGTTTCACCGAGGCACCGGCGGTCGCCGAGCTCGCCGGACTCGACGTGCCTCTCGTCTGCGACATCGGCAGCGGCCTGCTCGATGCCGCCGTGCCCTGGCTCGACGGCGGACCGCCGTCTTGGCTGCTCGACGAACCGGCCGCCAAACAGACCCTGGCCGCCGGCGCTGACCTCGTCTGCTTTTCCGGCGACAAGCTGCTCGGCGGACCCCAAGCCGGCATCATCGCCGGACGCGCCGACCTCGTCGCGGCATGCGCGTCGCATCCGCTCGCTCGGGCGTTCCGGCCCGGCGGGCTCGTGCTGAGTGCGTTACAGGATCTGGCGATGGCGTACCTGCGCCGCGAAGGTCAGGCCATCCCGTTCTGGCGGATGGCCGATCGCACCCCGGATGAACTGCGCACCCGTGCCGAAGCGCTCGGGCACGGCGAGGTCGTGGACCTCATGTCGGTCCCCGGTGGCGGCACGCTGCCCACGGTCGAGATTCCCTCGGCCGGCATCCGGCTCGACGGTGACCACACGCGACCGCTGCGCGAACACGAGCGTCCGATCATCGCTCGGGTGAGCGAGGGTCAGACCCTGCTCGACCTGCGCACCGTCGACCCCGACGACGATGCCGCCATCGCCGACACGCTCGCCGGCTTGAACCTGTGAGCGCCACCCACGTCATCTCCACCGCCGGACACGTCGACCACGGCAAGTCCACCCTCGTCACCGCACTCACGGGCACCAACCCCGACCGCTTCGACGAAGAACGCGAACGGGGGCTGACGATCGATCTCGGCTTCGCGTCGACGGCACTGCCCAGCGGACGCACCGTTGCCATCATCGATGTACCCGGCCACGTTCGCTTCCTCAAGAACATGCTCGCCGGCGTGGGCGCGGTCGATGCTTGCATGTTCGTGGTGAGCGCCGTCGAGGGCTGGATGCCTCAGAGCGAGGAGCACCTGCGGATCCTCGAGCTTCTCGATGTCGACAACGGACTCGTGGCGCTCACCCAAATCGACCTGGTCGATGACGAGGTACGCGAGCTCGCCGAACTCGACGTTGCCGAGCACCTCGAGGGCACCTTTCTCGCCGACGCACCCATCGTTTCGGTCGACTCGATCAGCGGCAACGGACTCGACACCCTCCAGGCCGCGCTCGACGACCTGCTCGATGCCACCCCGCAGGCGGCCGACCTCGGCAAACCGCGGCTCTGGGTGGATCGCAGCTTCGCCGCCAAGGGAAGCGGCACGGTCGTGACCGGCACGTTGACCGGCGGGTCGCTCGCCGTCGACGACGAGCTGACGATCGAGCCTGGTTCGCGGACCGCCCGCGTGCGCGCGATCCAGAGTCTGCACGCCTCTGTCGATTCGATCACGCCAGGCAATCGCGTTGCGCTCAACCTCGGCGGGATCAGCCACGACGAGGTCACCCGCGGCGACGTGATCGTGCGCGAAGGCCAGTGGCATGCCTCGGCCGTCTTCGACGCTCGGCTCAGCGTGCTCGACGACCTCGACCATTCGGTGTCGCGCCGCGGTGCGCATGTGGTGTACCTCGGGTCCGGCGAACACCCGGCGGCTTTGCGCGTCCTCGGTCCTGACGAGATTCAGCCGGGCACCGAGGGCAACGTGCGCATCCGCCTGGCCGCCTCGTATCCGATGTTGCCGGGCGATCGCTTCGTCCTCCGCGAGAGCGGACGCAGTGAGACGATCGGCGGCGGCGAGATCCTCGACATCGAACCCGTCAGCCGCGCATCGCAGGCCGCTCCGGATCGTTCCGTCGATCGAGTGATCGCCGAGCGAGGCTGGGTCGACGTCGACCACCTCGAACTGCTGACCGGTGAGCGCCGCGAACCGACACTCGGAACATGGATCGTCGAGCCTGGGGTGCTCGCCGTGGACACCGCTGATCTGGCGCAGCGCATCGAAGCGGCCGAAGGGCTGGGGCTTCCGCTGGCCGAGCTCAACGAACGCGACCGAGCGATGCTCGAGCTACTCGACGAGGTCGGCGTCGACGGGACCCACGTTCGCAAGGTCGACGCCGCCGACCTCCTGCAGGATCACCCGTTTCTCGCTGCGCTTCGTGCCGATCCGTTCGCGCCGCCGGGACCGGAGCGATACGACCGCGGCGAGGTTCGCGAACTCGTCCGCCGAGGACTGGTCGTGCAGAGCGATGGCGTGTTCTTCGCCGCCGAAGCGGTCGAGCAAGCAGCCCGGTCCATGGCCCAGTTGCTGTGGGATCAGCCCGACGGAGTGACGGTGAGCGATGTGCGCACCGCGTGGGACACGTCGCGTAAGTTCGCGCTGCCGTTGCTCGCGCATCTGGATGGGAGTGGCGTCACGCGACGGCGCGACGATGTGCGAATCGCCGGTCCCCGACTTCCGGAACTCTGAACCGCCGAGGCGGTTCTTGCCGGGTGACTAGTTGCTCTCGGCGGTCTTGAGCATGACGCGCCGTTCGCTCTCGCTCAATCCGCCCCAGACGCCGTGGCGTTCGCGGATCGAGAGCGCGTAGTCGAGGCATGTGGCGCGCACCGAGCACTGGGCGCAGATCGCCTTGGCCCGCTGTTCGCGATCGGCCCGCTCGTGTCGGCGTTCGCCCGAGGTCGGCGGGAAGAATGCACGGGCCTGCGGGCCACGGCACGCTGCCCGAGACTGCCATGTCATTTCCGACATGATTGCTGTCACGTGAGGACACCCCCCGGTGTTCAAGTGCGGCTTTGGGGTACCGAACATAGGTCCCCGAAGACCGCTCCGCAAGAGGGTCTTTTCGAGGCAGAATCCGGATTCTCATTTGCCGCACCCGCAATCCACAGGTCTTGTGGATAACACGGATTCGCGGCGTGAACTCAGGAATCCTCTGGGGATATTGAGGACTCGTCGCGTGAGCCCCGACGCTCTCGGTAATCACGCGCGCCCCCGGACTCGGGCTCGATTTCAAGTACGAGACCCTCGACCGCGACCACCCGGACCCGGTCGCCGGCACTCACGGGTGTCGCCCGATTCGTCCGGGCCTTCCAGAGCGCGTCGTCGATGGTCACGACCCCATCGGGATCGACATCTTCGACCGCTTCGCCGAGCGAGCCGATCATCCATTCACGCCCGATCGTCGGGGTGGAAAAGCGGGTTCGGACCATGGTGGGCATGCCGGTCACCATCATCATCGTGATCCCGACGATGCCGACGACCATCGGGATCCAGGACATCGACACGCCGTCGCGGTACAGGGTGACGGTGCCGACGACGAGTGCGATCGCTCCGACGATCGTCCAGAAGCGCGGCACACCCGTTTGTACGTCGATCGAGAAGGCGAACATCGACACGACGAGCAGGACGATGGCGAACAGGTTCACGGGCAGGATCACCAGCCCGAAGCAGCCGAGCAGGAACATGCCCGCGCCGACCACGCCGGCCACGCCCACGCCGGCGGTGTAGAACTCGAAGACCAACAGGGCGAGACCGATCGTGAAGAGTAGATAGGCGACCGGTGGACTGGCGACCGTGTGGAGCTGGCCGGCGGCCAACGAGAGCCGCTGAAAGCGCGGGGTTGTCGTGGCGACCAGACGTGCGTCTTCGCCCGAACCGACCACGGTGGTCTCGACCCCCAGGTCCTCGAGGCCGACGAGGAACTCGCCGACGGTCGGCGCCGGAAACGAGGCGATGCCGAGTTCGAGCGCCCGCTCGGCACTGATCGTGTCGTTCTCGAGGATCGTTTCGGCTGCACCCCAGTCGGCGCCGATCGATGGATCGATCTGCGGCTCACCCAAGTCGCCGAATCGGGCGCCCGGCGCGATCCCGAGACGGTCGACGAGGGCCGCCATCTCCACCCACGGCCCACGGGCTTGGGCATTGCTCGGCCCGACCCACATCGCGATCGGCACCGGCGAGTTGGCGATGGCTCGAGCGACGTCGTCGAGCTCCTCGCCGTCGATCACCGAACCCGAGCTGTTGACCTGCAGGATGATCAGCCGGACTCGGCCGTCGCTCGCGTTCTCGATGCCGTCGATCACGAAGTCGGCCAGCAGCGGGTCGAGCAGCCCGCTCACCTGAAGGATGTCGGCCACCCCTGCCGACGGATCGAAGGTCAGTGCATCGATGTCCTGGTCGCGCTCGCTCTCACCATCGACCGGTTCGGTCTCATCCTGCGCCGCATCATCCTGGGCGCTGGCGGGCGCGGCGAACGGAGCCAGCAGCGGCAGGCTGAGCAGGAGTGCAAGAAGCACCCGCGTGGTCCGAAGCTGCCGCGACATCACGTAGGTGCGGTCAGTCCCCGGACGGGGCGTCGTCGCCCAAGAGGGTGGTGAGACCGTCATCGAGGTTCTCGGTGACCGGCACGATGCGATCGAAGCCGGTCGTGTGCAGCAGCCGCGTCAGGGCCGGCTTGTCACAGACGACCACGATCTCGCCGTCGTGATCGCGGTTACGGCGGATGCCGCCGATGAGGGCACCGAGACCCGCCGAATCCATGAACGGAACTTCGGAGAGATCGATCAGAAGACGAGCCGTCTCGGCCATGGCGGAGAGGGCTTCGCGGAACTGGCCGACGCTGTAGGCGTCGATATCGCCGCGTGGGCGGAGCACGCTGTGGTGCTCGAAGTCTTCGGAATCAACCTCAAAGTCAGACATCTGGCCTCCACCCGATCTGGGCCGAATGCTACCGGACCCGGATGGGTTCGGGGGTAGGCGAATCCCGCAGTAGCCTGCGACCTGTGACACAGGTGTTGTTGGCAACCGATGCAGACTGGCTGTTCGACGAGGTCTCGGCCGCACTGGGCGAACCGGGGACGACGGTCTCCCGCATTCGGGAAGG
The DNA here is from genome assembly GCA_039028435.1 of Actinomycetota bacterium. GTDB lineage: Bacteria > Actinomycetota > Acidimicrobiia > Acidimicrobiales > UBA10347 > UBA10347. The sequence continues at coordinate 729,287 of JBCCIC010000001.1, forward strand.
CCGCGACGTCAGCGACGCGGTCAGCCAGTTGAGCCCCGACCTGGTCATGCTCGATCTCCAGATCGGCACCAAGGGCGGCGTGGCCGCATGCATCGATTTGCAGCACGACATCGCCGAGGGGCGCGCCGAGGACACGAAGGTGCTGATGCTGCTCGACCGCGACGCCGATCGCTGGATCGCCCGCCAGGCCGGCTCCGACGGTTGGCTCATCAAGCCGCTCGATGCGCTGCGTCTGCGCCGTGCCGCGATGGCCGCGCTGGCCGGTGAACAGGTCTACGAAGGCGAGCCCGTCGACGAGCCCGAGCCGGTCGAAGCCGAGGGTGAGGACAGCGCCGGTGACGGCGAAGAATCTGCGGACGCTTCGGACTGAAAACCGATAGTCTGACCGCCTGACTCCGGGGCCTGCCCCGGATCCCAACGGGCTGTGGCGCAGCTTGGTAGCGCGCTTCGTTCGGGACGAAGAGGTCGTGGGTTCAAATCCCGCCAGCCCGACGCTGTGTCCTGCTCCAGGACATGTGCAACGTCTGAACCCACGGTGTGGGGTCAGGCGTTGTTGTCTTTCCGGTTGCTCCTCAGGATCGGTCGAGACGCAGCCTTCGGTGCGACACCCTCCCTCCGCGCCAAAGTGCGCGAACGTGCGCAGACAGTCCGATCCATTTGTCACACACTTGCCGCGACCGCAAGACCGTGAAGCTCGGGAGGGCCCGATGACCGAGACGTTCAACGAGCCGATCGAGCTCGTCAACAATGCAGGCAACCGGACGGCCTTTCTGAGCAACCAGACTGGCGACTTCACCGTGGGAGGAGACGGTCGCGATGGTGACATGTTCCTCCTGGACTCCAACGGGCGTCGGGCTATCCACCTCAACGGAAATGCGGGGAAGATCCGGCTCGGGACACGAGGGAACGAGGGCGACGTTGCCGTGCAGGACTCGGAGGGTCGTGACGTTTTCATCGCCAGCGGCAACCACGCCACCTGCTACATCGGTGCCCGGGGCAACGAAGGAGACCTCTTCATTCGCGACACCGAAGGACGCAACGCGCTCCAGTTCAACGGGCACCTCGCCAACCTCCGCGTGGGGGCGCGAAACAACGCCGGCGAGGTCTGGGTGAACGACGGCCAGGGTGGGTTCGCCATCATGGCCAATGGTGCAGGCGCACAACTCTCCGTCGGGGCTCGAAACAACGCGGGCGAGATCTTCGTACGTAACGCGGCGAATCAGACAACGGTCAGGATCGATGGCCAGGCCGGGGACATCGAGCTGCTGGGCGCGGACTGCGCCGAAGACTTCGACATCCGAGGAGCACCAGTGAATCCCGGCACGGTGATGGTGATCGCTGACGACGGGCGCCTAACGCCCTGTGCCTCGGCCTATGACTGTCGGGTGGCCGGCGTGGTGTCCGGGGCAGGAGAGTTCGCACCTGGTGTCCGTCTGGATCGACAGAGCGGCAAGGCCGGCCGACAACCCGTTGCGCTGGTGGGCAAGGTCGCCGCCCTCGTCGACGCCAGACAGCAGACGATCGAGATCGGAGACCTCCTGACGACGTCGGATCGGGTTGGACACGCCATGAAGGCGAACGATCGCGATCGGGCGTTCGGCGCGACGATCGGCAAAGCCCTCGGGCGTCTCGACGGCGGCGTCGGGCTCGTGCCAGTCCTCGTCGCGCTGCAGTGAGGACGTCGAGATGACGAGTGTCAGAGATGCCGCCACCGACTGCCTCGGGGCGACGACGCCTCTGTCACTGCGCCGCGACGTGTTCGGTGTCTACGGTGACAACAATCGAACCCGTTCATTGAGGGACCAGCTCGACCTCATCCTGAACCGGCCATTCGTGCGGCTCGCGCTCGTCACCGTACGGCCGGCCGGATCCGCACTCGGTCAGTACGTGAATCTGCAGCGGGATCTCGATGCTGCGAACGAGGTGTGGCAAAGCGACCTCGGCGCCTGGATCTACTGCACTGGTGTGGCAACCGTCGCCAGCGATGTGCTCGGCGGAAACGGCGTCTTGAACCAACCTGGGTGCCCACTCGGTATCCAAGCCGCACCGACTGCGGAAGAGGACGCCTTGTTCGACATCGGCCGAGGACTGGGAGCCGATCTCGTCGGCTACTACATCGCCGGCTCGACCAACCCGAATCTCGCCGGGTGTTCCGCCTACCCCGCCGGGCGTCGGGGATTCTGGGTGAGATTCAATGCCACGCAGTGGACGCTTGCGCACGAGTTGACGCATGTCGTGGGGCTCACCCCTCACGTTCCGAATATGCCAGCAACGAACAGCGACAATCTCATGTGGCCGAGCACCGTTGGCTGGACCAAGCTGCCGCCTGACCTGAACGCTGCCCAATCCGTCGGGATCCTGAACGATCCTGGGATCGAACAGTGCTGAGAGGAGAACGCCAATGCCACTGTCCCGGGAGCTCCGCAGCCAACTCGATTCGACCTGTGCGCACTCCATTGAACAGCTGATCGCCGACTGCTCGGCGGATGAGCGGGCGCAACTCGTCGAAGTCATCGCCGACCCGCGTGCGCCTGATCGCCGGGTCGACACCGCCATTCATGTCGTCGGGCGGCTGGCTGAGACCGACTCGGTCTCGGCAATCGCCGGGCGACTCCGCGGCATGGACGAGCGCCGTCTGATCAACGCCATCGCCGCGCTCGGCTCCATCGGCAACAGCCGGGCCGAGACCGTGGTCCTCCGCTACCGACGCAATCGATCGGCCGACGTTCGTCGCTTCGTCGCCGGCGCGCTCGCCGGATTCCCGGGGCCGCGTTCCCGACAGGCCCTCTCCGACATGGCCAGCGATGACGACGTGGACTTCGTCAGGGAGTGTGCCGTGCAGGCACTTCGCCGCGGTTGAGTCGACTGCTCGACACCAACGGCGAGCGCGGGAGCTGCCGTTGAGCAGTGCTAACTTCACGCGCTCTGCCATCTCCATCCGTCCTTGGCGGGATCCGGATGATCGAGGAGTACTGCCATGACCCTCCCCTCGGGTTCGCCTGACGAGCCGTTCGAGTTCCAGTTCCTGAGCGACACGGTCATCGTCCGGACATCCTCGGAAGACACCGGCGGGAGCTACGCGGTACTGGATTGGAGCGCGGCACCGGACTCGGTCGTGCCGATCCACCATCACGAGGGTTACGAGGAGACCTTCGTGATGCTGAGTGGCTTGCTCGAGGTGACGCTCGGTTCCACCACCACGACCATCGGCCCAGGTCAGAGCGTGCACGTTCCTCAAGGTGCCAGTCATTCGTACCGGACGCTGCCGGACACCCCGGCTCGCATGCTGCTGATCATCAGGCCCGCGGGTCTTGAAGAGCTCTTCTACCGCTTCCGCGACAACGGTGAGCCGTTCGATGTCGAGGGCTATCTCGCGGTCGCCCGCAACGAGTTCGCCACCGAGTATCAGGTGGACTGAAGCCGCCCGACCGAACTGGTGCGCACCGGCGCGCAGGTGTTTGTCACCTTGACGACAGACGGTGTTGGGGATCGGCAATGGCGCGTTCAGCCCTCGCGTAGATCGCGGACACGTGTGGCCTTTCCCTCGCTGCGTGGGATCGAACCTGCCTCGACGACAGCGACCTCTGCGCTGATGCCGACATGCTGGCGCACCGCGCTTCGCAGCTCGTCGGCCACCGCAACAGGGTCAGCGGTGCCAGGGAGGACTTCGACGAGCGCACGGATCTGGGTTTGTCGATCCCGCTCGAAGAGCTCAAGCACGAAGTGCGGGCTCAGGCGCGGGTCGCGCATGACGAGTTCCTCGAACTGACTCGGGAACACGTTGACACCCTTGATGATCAACATGTCGTCGGAACGTGCGGCGATCCGGCTGATTCGCCGCATCGACCGTGCGGTTCCGGGCTCGAGGGAACAGATGTCCCGCGTGCGGTACCGCACCATCGGGCCGGCGGTTCGGGTGAGTGTGGTGAACACCAACTCGCCCGCGGTGCCATCGGGCAGTACTTCGCCGGTGTCGGGGTCAATGATCTCCGGGTAGAAGTGATCTTCCCAGACCGTGGGCCCATCCTTGGTCTCGATGCACTCGTTCGCCACGCCGCCGCCGATGATCTCGGAAAGGCCGTAGATGTCGACGGCATCGATGGCGAAGGCCTGCTCGATCTCGGTCCGCATGTCCTCGGACCACGGCTCCGCTCCGAAGAGACCGACCCGTAGCGGCGTGGACGCGGGATCGATGCCCTGGTTGCGGAACTCGTCGGCGAGCACGAGTGCATAGGACGGCGTCGACAGGAGCACGGTTGCGCCGAAGTCGTTCAGGAGTTGGACCTGTCGCGCCGTCTGACCGGTCGACGCGGGAACGACCGTGCACCCGAGGTCCTCGGCGGCGTAGTGCGCGCCGAGCCCACCGGTGAACAGCCCGTACCCGTAGGACACGTGGACGATGTCGCCGGCCCGCACGCCGGCGGCCACCAACGAGCGCTGATACACGCTCGACCACATGTCGAGGTCGGATTGGGTGTAGCCGACGACGGTTGGCTTGCCGGTCGTGCCCGATGAGGCATGTACGCGTCGCACCTGCTCCCGCGGCACGCCGAACATCCCGAATGGATAGTTGGCCCGCAGATCGTCCTTGGTCGTGAACGGAAATCGATGGAGATCGCTCAGCGATCGCAGGTCGTCAGGATGGAAGCCTGCTGTATCGAACTTGGTGCGGTATGTGGGCACGTGCGCATAGCTGTGCGCAAGGCTCCACTGGAGTCGTTCGAGCTGAAGTGCCTGGAGCTCCGCGGTCGACGCGAACTCGATGGCGTGCAGTCCTCGGGGTTGGTTCTCGGGGTTCATCTGCGGGCGTCTCCGAGGCTGGAGCATGGGCCACATCGGCGCGGATGCGGGGATTCGCGCTTGACAGTGGGTGTGGAACGAACGATCCTTCCACACTAACGAGCAGGCTCCTGCAGGGCAAGCAGGACCGCTCCGGACACTGAGGAGAGCGCCATGGCCGACTTCCAATTCGTGATCCTGGTGGTGCCGTACATGCGACGCCGCGGCGAGCAGGTCGCCCTGGCCGGATCGGATCCGGGCCGCTGGCAGATCCTGATGGAGCAGATCAAGACGCAGATGCAGTTCGCCGAGTCCGTGGGATACGACGGGTTCGCCATGACCGAGCAGCACATGCAGATCGAGGGCATCGAGACGACGACGAACCCGCTCTTCTGGGACTACTTCGTGGCCCAACACACCGAACACATGCGAGTCGGGCAGCTCGGCATGAACCTGACCGCCGTCAACCCGATCCAACTCGCCGAGAACCTGGCCATGCTCGACCACTTCACCGGCGGGCGCATGTTCGCGGGTTTCAGTCGGGGCAACACGCCGCGCTGGACGGGCACGTTCGGCCAGCACATCAACATCACCTCGACCGAGAGCGACAAGTCCGAGGCCGACCAGCGCAACCGCCGCGCCTTCTACGAGAACTGGAATCTCGTCAAGTCGCTCTGGACCCAGGAGAAGGTCTCGCTCAAAGGCGAGTTCTGGGACGCACCGCCCGAGATGGAGTGGCACTTCCCGCCGACCGACGACTGGGACCCCCAGGCGGTCGACGAGAACAAGATCCTCCAGGAGATCGGCATCGTCCCGAGACCGCTCCAGCAGGACCCTCACCCGCCGATCTATGCGCCGTTCTCGTACTCGATGGAGACCTCGAAGTTCTGGGCCCGCGAGGGCGGCAAGATGGTGAGCTTCGTGGCACCCGACAAGCAGGACTTCATCCACACCGCGCTGGACATCTTCCTGACCGAGGCCCACGAGGCGGGTCGAGACACCACCGCCGACCAGGCGTTGGCGTTGGGCGCGCACCTCACCATGGGACGCACCCCGGAGGAGTCCGCCGACCTCTATGCCGGCTTCGAAGAGCTGTTCAACTGGGCGTACAACGCACCGCCGTATGTCGTGCCGATGGGGCGCGTGTTCGGGGGCACCCGAGAGCAGGAGCTCGACCACGTGGCGTCACTGCACGAGCAGTTCGGCGTGACCGAGTTCTTCCTCTGGCACCACGTGGGCTACTTCGAGCAGGAGGAAGAGCTGGCGATGCTCAACGAGTTCGCCGAGGGTGTCATCAAGCCGCTCCGCGCCGACGCCTGAGCCCGACATGGCCCAGCGCATCGTTGTCGAGATTCCCGAAGGCGCGTCGGGCGACGTCGCCGTCGAGGTGCGACAGGGTGATCGCGTGCTCGGCACGCTGACGATGCCCGTCGCCGCGCCGCCCGCCTCGGGGGCTGCCGAGCCAACCCGGTCGTCCGAAGATCGATCGATCGCCGAGCGAGGTCGCGAGCTCATCGAGATCGCGTGCGACGTCATCTCCGAGAAGGGCTTCGATGCGACCTCGATGCGCGACATCGCCCAGGCCGCCGATGTCTCGATCGCGACGATGTACCGCCACGTGGGGTCGAAGGACGAGTTGCTGTACACGATCACCGCGACCCGGATGCAGCGACTGTTCGACCACTTCGACGCCAACATGGCCGGCGACGGACCGGCCTCGGCCCGCCTTCGCGAGGCGATCCGGGTCTACATCGCCTACATCTCCGACAACCACCGATACATCAACCTCGTCTACCGAGAGACCAAGGCGCTCGACGACGCGGCACGCGAGAAGATCTACGACACCGAGCGCGAGTTCATGCGGCGCTGGGAGGACATCATCGAAGACGGCGTGGCGGCAGGCGAGTTCGCCGTGACGGACGTGGGGCTCGCCGCCAACCTGGCCTACTTCGCGTGCACGGTGTGGGCGCTTCGCCACTGGAGTATCGGCGACCGCGAAGAAGCCGACGTGGCCGCACTGATCTCGACGATGGTGCTGGGCGGCCTGGCGGCCTGAGCCCGGCCGCGTCGCTGGAAGACGCTCGGCCCGCCCCGGTCAGCCACCGACACCTGCGCGCAGGTGTCTGTCGCCTGGCTGACGGACCACCGGCCTACGAACGACCACGGTGGGCGTTTGACCTCCCCCTGGGCCGCTACGCCGTTCGGCTCGTTTCGCGAGATCCCCCATTGAGCGGGCCACCGGTCGAAAATCGCGACCTACGGTGTCGACGTGGTCGATTTCTTGCGTCGGGGCGTTGCCTCGCATGTCAACCGTCTCGTCGTCGGTGATGACATGCGACCGCTGCGCGACCTACCCGATGACGACCCGGGGATGATCCCCGAAGACTCACCCGTCCGCATCGTGAACCAAGACGCCTCGATGTTCATCGGCGGGGTGCGAGCACTGCTGTACCAGACCCTCCATCCCGACGCCTGCTACGCGGTCCACGAGCACTCCGCCTACGAGAGCGATCCGCTCGGACGCCTTCAGCGCACGGCCTACTTCCTCGGCGCCACCGTGTACGGCAGCGGGACCGCCGGTCGCCAGGCCGTCGATGTCGTGCGCTCCATCCACACGCGGGTTACCGGTCAGCTTCCCGACGGCCGCCTGTACCGCGCCGATGACCCGCATCTGCTCGGATGGGTCCACGCCACCGAGGTCGACAGCTTCCTGACGGCCTACAAGCTCTACGGGAGCGAGCCGATCTCCGAGGACGCGGCCGACCGCTACGTCGCCGACATGGGCATCATCGCGGAAGCGCTGGGCGCCGACGACCTCCCCCAGAACCAAGCCGAGCTCGCCGCCGTGCTCGACATGTACCGAGCTGAGTGTGCCGCCACGCCCGAGTGTCGGGACCTGACTCGCTTCCTGTTCGCGCCGCAGCTGCCGTTGCCCACGCTGCCGTTCTACGGCGTGATCTTCGCTGCGTCGGCGGCGATGCTTCCGGCCTGGGCGCGTTCGATGCTGCTACTGCCCATCGGCCCGGGACTCGATCGGGTGGCGATCCGCCCGGCCGCCGACGTGCTGACGCGGGCGCTCCGCTGGGCGGGTCCGGGCGAGCGCAGGGCCGAGGAACTGCGCCTCCACTAGCGTCTCTACGCATGGAACTGAAGCCGCTGTCGGGCCTGTTCGGCGCCGAGGTGTCCGGTATCGATCTCGCCGATGAGTTGAGCGCCGAGACGGTCGCCGAGATCCGCTCCGCGTTCAACGACCACCACGTGCTGGTGTTCCGTGACCAGGAGCTGAGTCCCGAAGCGCAGATGGCGTTCGGCGAGCGGTTCGGTCAGCTCGATACCCACCCGTTCGTCCATGCCACCGGCGGCCACGACCACGTGCTCGACATCGTCACCGAGCCCGATGACAAGATCAACTTCGGTGGCGGCTGGCACTCCGATCTGACCTTCCTCGAGCGACCTGACCTCGGCTCGATTCTCTACGCGGTCGACGTCCCGCCGGCCGGCGGCGACACCCTCTTCGCCGATCAGCAGGCGGCCTACGACGCACTCAGCCCGACGATGCAGTCGATGCTGGATGGCCTCGTCGCCGTGCACTCCGCGCAGCGGCAATACGGCACTGGCGGCTTGTCGACCAAGTCCAAGGCAATGCAGACCCACGGCACCGACTTGGCCGACACGGTGATCGAGCACCCGGTCGTGCGGACCCACCCGGAGAATGGACGCAAGGGCCTGTTCGTCAACCGGGCATTCACCGAACGGATTCGCGGCCTGCGGGTCAACGAGAGCGATGCGCTGCTGCGGCTGCTCTACGACCACGCCACCGACGAGCGCTTCACGTGCCGGGTGCAGTGGCAGCCCGGCACGTTGACCATGTGGGACAACCGCGCCGTACAGCACTACGCGCTCCACGACTACGCCGGCCAGCGACGTCACATGCGCCGCATCACCGTCAAGGGCGACCGTCCGGTCTAGATATCTAGAGCTCGGCCAACACTCCTGTTTCCTCGGCCCGAGGAATCCCGAGGCGCGCACCCATCCCGCCGGTCTAGAGCTCGGCCAACACTCCTGTTTCCTCGGCTCTCGCAATGATCTCCAGGCCCAGGACGCTGAAGGCGAAGTAGACGACGGCGCCCGCCAGCATCGCCCAGCCCCAGGTCAAGCCCATCACGCCGAGCACGATGCCGACGATCGCGACGATCGGCGCGGCCAGCCCGCTGAACCCGAAGCCGATCTTGACGAATGCAGCGATGATCTCACTGCGACGGAGCAGTCCGATGCTCCACGTGAGTGTCGAAGCGATGGTGAGGGCGACGGCGATCCAGCCCATCGTGCCGATCCACCGGTTGACGAGCGAGAAGACGGTCGACCCGACCAGCATCAAGATTGCAAGCACGTTGAGATCTCCGGCCGCCGCGTCATGCAACTGTTCGTCGGTGAGCTCGGCGGCCATGGGCGCAAGCTAGCCGGATCGGCCGATTCCCGGCGTCTCCTGTGACGTAACAATGCACAGAGGACTGTCATCTGGCTGACGAAGGACGGCAACGGCCTCGACACACGCCGGTGTCAGCGTTGAGACATGCGACTCGGGTGGACGACACGGTGGCTGCTGGTGGTGGCGCTGTTCGCCGCCGCGTGCGCGGGGTCAGACCCCGTCGCTGGTGAGGCGGCTGAGGAACCTGCGCCGACCATCGCCCCATCAGCAACGCCTGAAGCGCGCTCGACGCCCACTGCCGAGGTTGAATCCGCGGCGCCGGCGCCAACGCCGACGAGCCCACCGCTGCCGCCGACGGCCGTCCCTGCGACGAGCGATGGCGGGTCGACCGCAGGGTCTTCGCTCGGCGCCTACGTCGTTGCCCGGGAGGATGCGGGCGACGCCTATCTCGCGGGAACGCTCGGCTCGTTCGGCGCACCGGCTCGGATCATCCCCGTCTACGACGAGCCGGACGGCTCGAGACGCACCCTGCTCGAGGTCAATGCGATCGATGGTGTGGCGATCCCGCTGCCGCTGTTCGGCTGGGACGAGCAGGGTTCGCCGACCGTGCTGCGACTGCTCGATGGCGAGCCAGGCGACGACTGGTTCCTCGTGCAGGCGCCCACCCGGCCACACAACACGTCGGTGTGGGTGTCGGCCGAGGACTTCGAGTGGGCGTCGACGACCCGCCGTGTCGAGATCAACCTCAGCGGCCCCGGCGAGCTGACGGTCTGGGACGGCGATGAGGTCCTGATGACGACCGACATCGTCCAAGGACGCGACGTTCGACCGACACCCGAGCACGTCACCTTCCTCGAGGCCGGGGTGCTCGGCGAGTTCTTCCGAGGCCCGGCGTACGGCCACGCCATCCTGATGATCGCCAGCTACTCCGAGTCGTTGGGGACGTTCGGTGGCGGGGGCTCGCCACAGAACTTCATCCACGGGACCAACCAGCCCAGCCTCATGGGTCAACGGGTGAGCTCGGGCGAGATCCGGCTGACCGACGAGGCAATCGCCGAACTCGTCGAGCTCGTCCACCCCGGGACGCCGGTCCTGCTCTTCCGCGGCGACGGTGGTCGCGATCGGATCCTCGCGGCCGGGATCTCGCCGGCCGAGACGACGACCTTCGCCGGCAACGCCGTCGGGAGCAATGCGACATCCCGAGCCCACCCCCAGCTGTGGGAGCGCTGTGAGACACCCCGGTTGGTCTGTCTGAACCCGAGCTCCGATGTCACGCTGCCGTTCCTGTATGCGGTGGCGGCCGACCCACTCGACACCGCGCAGATCCCTGTCTACAACGAGCCGTTCGGTCCGCCGGGCACGTTGCTCGACCGGAACTACGTCGACGGTCTGACGCTCCCCTACCCCCTCTACGCGACGACGCCCTTTGGGCAACCGCTCGTGCTGCGCGTGCTGCAGACGTCGGCCGATGGCAACTGGTTGCGGGTCCAGGTACCGGTGCGGCCGAACGGCTCGACTGCGTGGGTGCGAGCCGAAGACTTCGTCGTCGAGTCGACGACGATCCGGGTCGAGATCTCGACCGCTCGGTTCGCGCAGAACCACGCCGGCCGTCTGATGGTGCTGGACGGCACGCAGGTGCTGGTCGACGTTCCGATTGCATCGGGGCGGGAGAGTCGGCCGACCGCGCTCGGCAGCGGGTGGGTCGGCCAGATCGTCGCCGGCGCGGACCTGTCACCGGCGTACGGGACATGGGTGCTCGACATCGGGATTCACAGTGAGGCGCTCGGCACCTTCGGCGGAGGCGGTATCCCGCGACACGCCATCCGCGGTACCAACCAGCCGGACACCGTCGGTCAGCGAGTCACCAGCGGGTCACCGCGGCTTCGGAACCTCGATGTCGAGGCGATCGTCAGGATCGAGGGCATCCTCGGTGCTCCGGTGACGATCCGCGACGTGCCGCTCACCGAGGCGGTGCTGAGGTTGGGGCCCGGCGTTCCCAGCACGCCCGCCTTGATCGGCGGTTGGCTCCCCGACGCGGAGGCGCTGATCCCGTCCTTCGCCTGATCCTCGCGCTCAGAGCGGCGGGTCGTCGACGTAGCGCCGGGCTGCCTCTTCGAGCGAAAGGTCGAGCTGGTTGGCCAACGAGCTGAGCCAGGCCAGCACGTCGCCGAGCTCCCAGAGCTGCTGCTCCCGGGTCCCCTTGCGGACCGCCTGGGCGAGCTCGCCGACTTCCTCGGCCAGCCATGCGACGGTGGACGGGAGTCCGCGCTCGCGGTCGCCCTCCCCGTAGAGGGTCTCCATCAGCTCTTGAAACGCCGCGATCTCCATCACCATCACCCTCGCACTCGTCGAGTCGTCGCTGAGGCTCCTCATCGACGCTGCGGACCATCTTGGCGTGCACCGCGGTCGGGCCCGGTGACCGGGCGCGGTCCGCACGGCGGTGCCGATCAGTAGCCTGCGGTCATGAGCGACCCCAACGTCACCGTCGCCTGCAAACGCCACCCGGACCGGGTCGGAGCGGTCCGGTGTCAGCGTTGCGAAGCGCCGATGTGTCCGTCGTGCATGACCCAGGCCTCGGTCGGCTTCCACTGTCCCGACTGCGTGGCCGGCCACCAGCGCCAGGCCCGCCCGGCCCAGCGCGCCGTGACCCGGGCCCTCGGCCAGACCCCGCCATATGTCAGCCAAGCGATCGTCGCCATCTGCGTCGCGATTTATGTGTGGGACATCGCCCAGGGCACAAACCCGACCAGTGGTGGCGGGTCCCAAGCCGCCATCGATCTGTCGCTCTGGGCGCCGGCGATGGACCTCAACGGCGAGTGGTACCGGGCGATCACCGCCGGCTTCGCCCACCTCGGCCTGTTTCACATCGGCTTCAACATGTTCCTGCTCTGGCAACTCGGGCGGCCGCTCGAAGGACGCTTCGGCAACCTCACGTTCGCCACCATCTGGTTCACCGGCATCCTGGGCGGCAGCCTGGGCGCACTGCTCGTCGAGCCGACGTCATCCGCCGTCGGGGCCAGCGGGGCGGTGTTCGCTCTGATGGGCTTCGTCGCCGTCCTGCAGCGAGCGGCCGGGGTGAGCTTGATGAGCGGAGGCCTCGGCGGCCTCATCCTGTTGAACGTGCTGTTCAGCTTCCGTCCGGGCATCTCGCTCGGCGGTCACTTCGGTGGCCTGGCGATCGGTGCGCTGATGGGCGGGATCTTCGTCCTGCTGCAGCGTCATCCGAACCGGCGCGCCACCGCGCTCGCCCCGGTGGTGTTCGCGGGCATCGGCCTGCTCACGTTCGTCGGCATCATCTTCGCCGCCGACCGCGCTGTCGGGCTCTTCTAGCGCGCGGCGAGGACTTCGGCGATCTGGACGGTGTTGAGCGCCGCGCCCTTGCGCAGGTTGTCGCTCGACACGAACAGGGCCAGTGAGTTCGGCGCCGACGGGTCCTGACGGATGCGACCGACGATCGTCGGGTCGATGCCCGCAGCCTGGAGAGGGGTCGGCACGTCGTCGAAGATCACGCCGTCGGCATCCTCGAGGATCTTGGTCGCCTGCTCGGGCGTGATCTCGTTGGCGAACTCGGCATTGATCGTGAGCGAGTGGCCGGTGAAGACCGGGACTCGCACACAGTGGGCGCTGACCAGGAGCTCGGGGATCTCGAGGATCTTGCGGCTCTCGTTGCGCAGCTTCTGCTCTTCGTCGGTCTCGAGACTGCCGTCGTCGACGACCGAGCCGCACATCGGCACGACGTTGCACGCAAGCGTGCGGACGAACTTCTCGTGGGCCGGGAACTCGACCGACTCGCCATCGTAGGTGAGGCTGCGGCTGGCGTCGCCGGCGGCTTCGAGCTGGCCGGCGAGCTCGTCAACTCCGGCAAGGCCCGAGCCCGAGGCGGCCTGGTAGCTGCTGGCGATCAGTCGAACGAGGCCGGCTTCCTCGTGGAGCGGCTTGAGCACCGGCATTGCGGCCATCGTGGTGCAGTTCGGATTGGCGACGATGCCCTTCGGGATGTCGGCGAGCGCGTGCGGATTGACCTCGCTCACCACGAGCGGGACGTCGGGGTCCTTGCGCCACGCCGAGCTGTTGTCGACGACGATCGCACCGGCTGCGGCGACCTTGGGGGCAAGTTCCTTGGAGGTCGCGCCACCGGCGCTGAAGAGGGCGATGTCGAGGCCCGAGTAGTCGGCCGTCTCGGCGTCTTCGATCGTGATCGTCGTGCCCTGCCACTCGATGGTCTTGCCGGCCGAACGAGCCGAGGCAAACAGGCGAAGCTCGTCGACGGGGAATGCCCGCTCGGCGAGGATGTCCAACATGACGCCGCCGACCTGACCGGTGGCGCCCACGATTCCGATACGCATGGCGATCAGGCTATCGGCGACGTTTCCGCCGGGCTCCCGGTTTTCCCCAGGGTCTGACCCCGTCGCTCGCTGCGCTCGCTTACACCCTTTCGGCTGGCGCCGAAACGGCACCACCTGAGAGTTTTCCCCAGGGTCTGACCCCGTCGCTCGCTGCGCTCAGGTCTCCGTACTCAGGTCGCCGGGTCGGTGCGGCGGTAGACGGGAGCATCGTCGGCCGGAAGCGGCGTGGCGCCGCTGATCGCATCGGCGGCGCGCTCCGCGATCATCATCGTCGGCGCGTAGATGTTGCCGTTCGACACGGCCGGCATGACCGAAGCATCGACGACCCGCAGTCCCTCCGTGCCATGCACTCGGAACGTGGTGGGGTCGACCACCGCCATGTCGTCGCGACCCATCTTGCAGGTGCACGACGGATGAAGCGCGGTTTCGGCATCACGGGCGATCCACTCGAGGATCTCCTCGTCGGTATCGACCGACGGTCCGGGCGAAACTTCGCCACCACTGAACTCGTCGAACGCCGGCTGGGTCAGGATCTCGCGTGCAGTGCGCACGGCCTCGACCCACTCCTTGCGGTCGTTCTCGGTCGACAGGTAGTTGAAGAGCACGGCCGGGTGTTCCCGCGGATCGGTCGATCGGATCTTCACCGTCCCTCGGACGTCGGAGTACATCGGCCCGACGTGCACCTGATAGCCGTGTCCGCCCTCAGGCGCCGAGCCGTCGTAGCGAATGGCGATCGGCAAGAAGTGGAACATGAGGTTCGGATAGTCGACCTCGTCGTTGCTGCGGATGAAGGCGCCGGCCTCGAAGTGGTTCGTCGCCGCCGGGCCCCGCCGGAACAACCACTGCAGACCGATGATCGGCATGCGCCACGTGGCCAGATACGGCTGCATCGACACCGGCTTGGTGCACGTGTACTGGATGTAGACCTCGAGGTGGTCCTGGAGGTTCTCCCCCACGCCGGGCAGTTCGACCCGCGGCTCGATGCCCACGGACCGAAGGTGCTCCGGATCGCCAATGCCGGCGAGCTGCAACAGCTGGGGCGAGTTGAACGCTCCCCCGCACGAGATGATCTCCCCCGCGTGCACGGTCGTCGTCTTGCGGAAGCGCCGGTATTCGACCCCGACCGCACGGGTGCCCTCGAACAGGATCTTGTCGACCTGGGCGAGGGTGACGAGGTCGAGGTTCGGTCGATCGAGCACGGGGTGCAGATAAGCCCGGGCTGCGCTCATCCGGCGACCGCGCACCATGTTCTTGTCGAAGGCGGCGAAGCCCTCCTGGCGGTAGCCGTTCACGTCGTCGGTGCGGCCCCAACCACCCTGCTCGCCGGCCTCGAGCCAGGCCTGGAAGAGCGGGTTGCTTGCGGGCCCGGTCTCCATCTGCAGCGGGCCGTCGTCGCCGCGCCACTCGTCGCCCCCGACCAGGCGGTTCTCCATCCGCTTGAAGTACGGCAGACAGTGGGCGTAGTCCCAGTGCTCCATCCCGTCGGCCTCGGCCCAGCGGTCGTAGTCCATCGGATTGCCACGCTGGAAGATCATGCCGTTGATCGACGACGAGCCGCCGAGCACCTTGCCGCGTGCGTGATACACCCGGCGGCCACCCATGTGCGGCTCGGGCTCGCTCTCGTACTTCCAGTCGTAGAAGCGACTGCCGATCGGATAGGTCAGCGCCGCCGGCATGTGGATGAAAACGTCCCACTTCCAGTCGCGGCGGCCGGCCTCGATGACGAGCACGCTGGTCGATGGATCGGCGCTCAACCGATTGGCCAGCGCACAGCCCGCCGAACCGCCTCCGATGATCACGACGTCATAGCTCGACATCCCCGAACTATACCGGCTGGACGGTATAGCGAACTAGGCTTCCACCATGACCGGTCGCGCCGGTGGCACTCGACGAGCACTCCTCGAGGCCGCGAACCACATCATCCGCACCGAGGGAACCGACCGGTTGACCCTCGACCGGGTCGCCGCGATCGCCGGGGTGAGCAAGGGTGGCCTGCTCTACCACTTCGGCACGAAGCGGGCCCTGCTCGCCGCACTCCTCGAGGAAACGTTGGCCGACGCCGACGACGAGCTCGAACGCCTCGCACAGGCGCGCGGTGACCGCGCCGGCGCATTTGCACATGCCTATCTCGACTTCGTCCGAGATCGCACCCACACCGATGCAACCGCTGCCGGGGTCCTCGCCGCCGCGGCGTTGGAGGACGGCGACCTCGATCCCGCACGCGAGCGCTTTGCCACTTGGCAGTCACGTCTCATCGAGGACGACTGCATCACCCCCGACGACGCACTGCTCACCCGAGTGATCGGCGATGGTCTCTGGTTGATCGATCTGTTCGATCTCGCGCCTCCCACCGATGCGCAACGCGAAGCACTTCTCGACCGGGTCGCTGCGCTCGTGGACGAGACCGCGCGCTGACCCGTCGCGGCACCGGCGCCATTGGCAGGCCGACACGGTCACCAACGACCGCCTCAACCCACCAATCCGTTTGGGAGTCGGCAATCGAGCACCCGCCGAAGTTGCTCGACGAACGTTGCCGACCGCTGCAACTGGTCCCAGGTGACGTGGACAACTTCCCACCCGGCGGCGGCGAAGGCCAGATCGCGCTGATGATCGGACTCCTGGACCGGCCGATGGCGCGGGCTGCTCGTTTTGTGTCGGCAGTCTCACATTTTGTGCCGGACGGCCGTCTGTAGGGGACGTGCTTCCCCTCATGAGTCGGCGGACTCCGTTCGATCGGAGCTTACAGCCCATGCACCGGGCCCTCGCTCTGGTCCTTGCCTTGTCCCTCGTCGCCACCGCGTGTGCGGGGTCGGTCACCGTCGATGAGACGGTCGGTTCCGCCCGCCAACCGACCTCCGAGCCCGCTGCGGCCGACGATGCATCCGGCTCTGCCAGCCCATCCACCGACGGCGCAGGCGTCGATCCCGGCGTGGCACCGAGCAACGCAACCATCGCCGACGAGACAGCCGCTCCGACCGCCTCCCCCTTTAGCGACTGGGTTGACCCGGGTCCAGGACTTCCTCCGTCGCAGCGTTGCGGCATCGACCCGCCACTGACGATCGGACGCATCGGCCTGGCCCTCGACATCGCCGTCGCCGCGCCCGCCGCTTACCTCGACACCTCCGAACTCAGCGAGGTCCTCCCCGACTCGCCGTCGACAGTCGAGAAGGGGCTCCTCTGCCTCGTGGTCCACGAGGACGACGCCGGTTCGATCAGCTGTGGCGTCGAACGCATCGGCGACACCCTGCATCCGGTCCGTCACGAACCTCTGGTTGTGACGATGGTGTGGTTCCTGGCCGAAGCCACGGACGCGCCCGTCGCGATGCCGGTCCAGAAGATCTACGAAGACTGCGACGTCGACTTCCAGTTCGACCCGCTCGATGTCGATGCGCCGACCGGCGAGGCGATTGTGCGCAGCCCGATGATCACCGCCGACTTCCTGAGCGCACCTTTCGACACCGGTGCCCGGTACTACGTCGACCAAGGCGCCGACGAGGGCATGTATGGCGACAACCAGTGCGCCAGCATCGCCGTCGCCGCCGATCGCCACGACGCGATTGGCGACGCGCTGCTGGCGACCTGGGACATCGACCGACTGTGGGATCCCGTACCCGCCGGTCACGTGCCCACGCTCGAGGCGTTCACCTCGCTCAACGTGGTCATCGACGCAGCCACCACACCGAACGCCCAGGTGATCAACGCGTCGGAAGACGTGACCTCGACCCTCGCCCTCGCCGCCGGTCTCAGCAACTGGGCCTATGCACGCATCGGCGAGCTGGCGATCGAGCACGACCAGCAAGACGACCCCCGCTTCGGCGCTCACATCGCGTGGCAGCTCGGCGGCATGGCGTCGTCGGGTCTCGACCCCTACGAGACGGCGACGTTCCTGCGCTCGATCGCTGCCAACCGCTGCACCGAGAGCCAGACGACCGCCGCCACATCACCGGGTGACACGGCGACCGAGGGCTCGACCTGCGCACTTCTGGCCGACGTCTACGAAGCCCGGGATCGCTTCCGACAGGCCATCCATGTGCCACCCGAAGATCGCCGGAACCTCGACACCTACCTGAACCCCGTCGACCCGTACGGCTATGGCGATGCGAATGAGGCACTGTTCGCCGACCCGCTGCTGAGCCGCGAAGCGCTAAGCGGCTTGTACTACGCGGAATCCGGGTTGGTCTACCTGATCGACTACGCATCACCACTGGATCCCGCGGAGGTCCGCGGTTACGAAGCCCAGGCCGAGGTGTTGCACGCATTCACGCGCGAGAACTGCCCGTCGATCGAGAACGTGGACCTCCCGAGCATCCTCGAGATCGCCCCACAACCCGACCCCGAAGATGTCGCCCGCGCCCGCACGATCTACTGCAGCTCGCTCGACCGCTTCCTGACGACCCGACACGAGTTCCGGGCGACGATCGACAGCGGCGAAGGGTTGCAGCCGCTCGATGCCTCGACGATCGAACGCATGGAGGTAATGCGGGCGGCGACGGCCACGCTCGTCGAGTTGTTCGACGAGAGCGCACCGCTCCTCCTGTTCAACGGCGAGCGAGTCGGCAGTGGCGGCGGCTTCGAGTACCTCTACGCGATCGAGCGCGATGTGCGCCTGGCCAACTTCGGGAGCGTCGCCATACCGATCGACGTGCACGAGGACGAGGACGGGACCGAGGTGCCGTCGCCCCACGTCGAACTCGCCGCCGAGTACTGCCCCAATGTCGACCCGGCCCTCTTCAACACGCCGGTCAATCGGGCCAACCTTCCCGGCCCCAAGTACACCAACCTCGGATGGCCGGCCGACCCGGCCGACCTCTGCCCGGCCACCGAACGCGCGCTGACCGCCCGCCACGGCTTCCGCCTTCGCGTGGACGATCATCTGGCCGGCGACGAGACGGCTGCCGCGGACGCCACGGACTTCGCCGAACGATTCGAGCACTTCGGCTGGGAGCTCGTGGACAGAATCGACGCTTCGGCGTTGGGTGTCGAGGCGAGCGGCGCCTTCGAAGCCATCGAGCGGATGCTGCACAGCGCACTGACCGATGACTGGAGTTCGCGCGAGTACTTCGTCGAGGCCCTCGCCGAGCGAACCGAGCTTCTCGGTGCACTCAGTGCGGCGTGTCCCGGTCTCGCCAGTTCGCTCTCCGACACGGCCGACGTCGACCTCGAACTGTTCGATGAACTCACGGCCGCGCACCTTCCGGAGGAGCTTCCGACGGTGATGACGGTCAACACGACCTGTGCCTATCTCGACCGGATCTTCACCAACCGCGTGGCGCACCGCACCGCGATCGAGGCCGATGACCGCGACGGCGCAAACACGGCGCGAGACGGTTTGTACGACTACTCGCAATGGGACGTCGACCAGTGGCCGGCCGGCCTGAACCAGTACTGGCTCGGGTCGGTCCGAGACGTCGAGGGCGCGCTGTTCTCGCGAGCGTTCTCCGAGTCACCGATCGCGCCGAGTGAAGCAGCCTCCGAGGACAACGTGGCCGAGCTCGAGTCGTGGGTGGGTGAGAACTGCGCCGACGTCGAGGTCCAGCCGGTGCAGTCGATCCTCGACGTGTTCCCGCCACCCGACCCGCAGCTCGTTGCGGAGGCCCAGGCGACCTACTGCGCCGCCGCTCACGACCTGTTCGAGAAGCGAGCCGACTTCCGGGCGACGATTGCAACGGCATCCGGCGATCAGGCTCACACCGCATCCTTCGCCGAGGTCGCGCTCGCAGCCCAAGTCGTTGGCGATCTCTGGGCGGACCAGCTGCTCCTCAACCCCGACGGTCAGGGCGGCTACGGCGCCGCCGGACGGCGGCTACTCGAGCGCGAGGCGCTGATCTTCCAGGCCACGTTGGCCGATGATCCGCTCGCGCTACCCCACCTCCAGCGAGATCAGACGGAGGACAGTAGAGGAGACGAGATCGTCGGCTTCGTCGAGGCAACCTGCGACGAACCGATCGATGATTCGCTGCACCCGATCGAGTCGCTGCAGTCCTTGATCGACCGGCTCGCGCTACCCATGCTTCCCGACCCCGACGCCGCCAGCGCCTCGACGAAGACCGTCTACTGCCGCCAACTCGAGGTCGCGCAGCTCGCGCTGGCCCATGCGCTTCGAACGCTTGGGTACGGGGAGGATCCCGTCGTCGCTCGGACCTTCCTCGAGCGTTACGGCAGGATCGACTTCTACGGCATCACGAGTGACGTGTTCACTGATGACGACCGCAACGCGCTGCCCGAGGGCACCGTGCTGACGCCATTTGCCTGGAAGGTCGTCGACATCCTGGTGCGCGGGATCGAGGGCGAGCCCCGGTTCGACGATGGGTGGGACCTCGACGACGCGATCGACGACGCACCGAGCTTCGCGCCGATCGTCGCCGAGACCTGCCCGGATGTCCCGCCCGCGCTGCTCGACTTCGACCTGGAAGCGGCGCGGGTGTTCTACGAGACGCGCTTCGGCGAGGCCTAGACAGGCGTCGGCTGGGTCCAAGTTAATCGACCAAGCAGGGGGCACACGATGTTCGGAAGACGTTGCGAATCGGTTCACGCGGTCACCTCATCCGGCAGCTGAGGAACGAAGGCGAGACTCCAGAATCGTGCGCAGGTGGCGGACGAAGTGGTCCGGTTGCTGGAGCTGATCCCACGTGATGTAGAGGACCTCCCAGCCGGCGGCGGCCAATGCGAGATCCCGAACATGGTCCGACGACTCCGCCGCCCGGCCGAAATGCCATCGCCGGGAGTGCGCCTCGACTGCCAGCCGCGCTTGTGGCCACGCGAGGTCGACACGGCGGCACTCGCCACCGGCCACAACTTCGAACTGTCGTACCGGCGCCGGAAGTCCGCGTTCGCGCATCAGCCGCTCGAGTAGGCGTTCGAAGAGTGAGTCGGGCACCACTCCCGCCCGCGCCGGGTCAGCCAACAGCCGACGAAGCGGGCCGACCCCGCTTCGACCCGGCCGCTGCAGCCGATCAAGCGCCAACTCGAGAGCGCGGACGCTGACTCCGCGACGTAGTGCGGAGTCCAAAGCCGGTTCGACGCGCAGCGGCGGAAGTACCTGGCCGAGGTCAATCAGCGTCCGCTCGATCGAGGTGCAGTCGATCCCGTCGACGGTCGAGATGTCCGCTCCGTCGAGAAACGTCGTTCGGTGCAGCGTGACGTGACCGGGAAGCTGGCGACGCGCCGAGCGACGCTGCACGACCTCGAGCTTGCCCTCGGCGAATCCGTCCAGACCGTGCAACGCCGCGGCAGCGCGGTGTGACGCGACCGATCCCACGAGGCTGAACGTCATGAGTCGCTGACGCCACGAATCGGGATGCGATGCGAAGACGAACACGTCGGACATCGGCCGCCGGAGCTCGCCGCGCAGTTCCGCTCGCCGCAAGGTGCGGGCGCTGAGTTGAGAGGCAGCCTGACTTCGATGGAAGGCGCCGTGCTGAGAGGCTGCACGCTCGGCTACGACGCGCCATCCGGTGGCTGACGTCATCCGACAACCTTCGTGCATGGGTGTGACAGACCCACTCGAGCGCGCCCATCACGTGCAAGTGGTGGTCCAAACGGTCAGCGACGGCCGATCCAACCACCATTTCCCGGCGCCCGATCCAAGTGGTGGTCCACACGGTCGATGACGACCGATCCAACCACCACTTCGCATGGCCCTGCGGCGTGGCCTACGCGGGTGAGCTAGGCGACCGGACTCGCCAACTCGAACGCTTCGTGGAGCACGCCGACGGCTCGCTCGGCCTTGTCGGCGTCGACGATCGCGCTGATCCGGATGCCCGAGGTCGACAGCATCTGAATGTTGATGTCGGCCTCGGCGAGGGTCTCGAACATCTGGGCGGCGACGCCGGGGTTCGACTTCATGCCAGCACCGATCACGCTGACCTTGCCGATCGAGTCGTCGGCGGTGACCGGTCCGAGGTCCAAGTCGGAGGCGACCTCGACCGCGGTGGCCGACTGCGACGACGGCACGGTGAACGAGATGTCGGTCGCTCCGTCGGAGCCGACGTTCTGGACGATCATGTCGACGTTGACGTCGGCATCGGCGAGCGGGCGGAACAGCTTGGCGGCGATGCCCGGCTGGTCCGGCACTCCAGTGATGGTGACCTTGGACTCGCTCATGTCGTGGACCACGGCGGTCACGATCGCTCGTTCCATCATTGACTCCTCGTCGTTGACCCAGGTGCCTTGCTCCCAGGTGAAGGCGGATCGGATGTGCAGCGCCACGCCGTGGCGGTGGGCGTATTCGACCGAGCGCATCGCCGGCTTCGGGCAGCCGCACGCGGTCATCTCGAGCAGTTCGTCGAAGCTCACGTGCTTCATCTTGCGGGCGTTCGCCACGACGCGCGGATCGGTCGTGAACACGCCGGAAACGTCGGTGTAGAGCTCGCACGCGTCGGCTTCGAGTCGGTGCGCGAGTGCGACGGCCGTCGTATCGGAACCGCCGCGCCCGAGGAAGGTGACTTCCTTGTCCGTCGACACGCCCTGCGATCCGGCGACGACCGGAACCCGGCCCGCATCGAGCGAGGCCTTGACCCGGTCGGCCTTGACCTCGAGGATGCGAGCGTTTTCGTGCGTCGTGTCGGTGATGAAGCCGGCCTGGCTTCCGGTGAACGAGTCGGCGGGAACCCCGGCGCCGTGCAGCGCCATGGCGACGACCGCAACGGCCTTTCGCTCGCCGGCGGTGATCAGCATGTCCATCTCGCGGCCGGGCTTGACGTCGGTGACCTCGTTGGCCAGCCGGATCAGATCATCGGTCTCCTTGCCCATCGCCGAGACGACGAGCACGACCTGGTCACCGCGCTGGACGGTGCGGCGAACGTGGTCGACGACCTCGGCAATGCGATCCGGCGACGCAACGGAGGTACCGCCGAATTTCTGCACGTACAAAGCCACCCCGAAAAGCTATCGGTCACCCGAGCAGGCGCGGGGAGGGTTATCGCAAACGGGCGGTAGTTTTCGACGTATGGGAACCGACAAACGCGCCCGTCAAAAGGCCAACCGTCAGGCCAAGTTGGCCGAACAAGAGGCCGAGGAGAAGACCGAGACGCGCGAGCAGAACACGCGGCGCTTCGGCCTCATCGGTGGTGTGGTTCTGGCGATCGTCCTGCTCGTCTTCCTGATCAGCCAGTGCGGCGGCGACGACGAATCCAGCGGCGGCGAGATCGCATTCGCGCCGACCGCGGTCCCCGAGGAGTCCGACGAAGCGCCCGTGGAAGCATCCCTCTCCACCGAGATTCCGGGGGACTTCGAGGCGTTCGCCGGCACGGGTGCATTGGCCGACGTCGAACCCGCAGCCCGAAACGGCGCCTACAGCGCCGGGCCCGAGATGTCGATCGACACGTCGGCGACCTACAACGTCGTGATCAACACCGATGCCGGCGTGCTGCGCGGTGAGCTGTTCGCTTCCGAGGCGCCGATCGCCGTCAACAGCTTCGTCGCGTTGGCTCGCGACGGCTATTTCGACGGGCTGACGTTCCACCAGGTCGACGACAGCCTGGTGCAGGGCGGCGACCCGCTCGGCGACGGCACCGGCGGTCCCGGCTACTCGTTCGAGGACGAATTCGGCAGCGGCCTCCTGTTCGATCGTGCCGGCCTGTTGGCGATGGCCAACACGGGCGCCGACACCAACGGCAGCCAGTTCGTCATCACCCTGAGCCCACAGCCGAGCCTCAACGACGTGCACACGATCTTCGGCGAGATCGCCGAGCACACCGACGAGTCGAGCGACCCGGTCATCGAACAGATCCAGGCCGGCACCGTGATCACCTCGGTGCGGATCGTCGAGAGCTGATCGCGGACCTGCCCGGCTCAGCCGAAGTACGTCAGTCGAAATACGAACGCCCCCGGAGCAACTCGGGACGGGGACGCGCGTCGCCGATGACCAGCTCCACAAGGTCGGAGCCGATCACGACATCGATCCGGGCGACGGCGAGCGGCGTCCAGCCGGCGTGCCAGATCTTGGCGGTGGCGTCGAGGTGGCGTGTGGCGGACGGGCGAAGCAGTCGTCGGAGTCGGGAGACCGGCCGAACGACAGACCAGCTGACGAACCCGGCGCGCTCGACGCCATCGCCGGCGACGTCGGCGAACACGCGCACGATGTGTTGGTTCGGCCCCACCGCAACCGGTACCGCCGGCTCCCCCGTATCAGCCGCGGGATCACCGACGAGTCCGGCATGCTCGGCGAAGGCCTCCCAACCAGGCGCCACGCGAGGACGGAAACCACCGTACGCAGCGGTGCGCTGGCGCGTGAGCTCGACCGCGTCGAGTACTGCACGGACGACCTGGGCGGGGCCGGGCGCTTCCATGCGGCGCACGCTACCCCCCAACACCCCCATCGGCGTGGGAGTCTGAAGGCGTGAGCAGGCCCACGCCGCTGCCACCCTCGGAGTGGCAGTTCCCACCCCCGGCAACCGCTGACGAGTTCGGCATCGTAGGGGTTGGGGCCGACCTCGAGCCGTCGACGATCGTTGGTGCGTATCGACAGGGTTTGTTTCCGATGCCGATCAATGGCGACGACGAGGACGAGCTGATCGGTTGGTGGTCACCCCGCGAGCGTGGTGTGCTCGAGTTCGACGACCTGCGGATCACCCGCAGCCTCCGCCAGTCGTGTCGACGCTACGACGTCACGATCAATGCCGACTTCGATGCCGTCATCGGTGCGTGTGCGACGATCGAGCGCGACGGTGGATGGATCAGCCCGAGGATCCGAGCCGCGTATCGGCGTATGCATCGCATGGGATGGACGCACAGCGTCGAGACCTGGCAGGAGGGCACCTTGGTCGGCGGGCTGTACGGGATCCAGGTCGGCGGCCTGTTCGCCGGCGAGTCGATGTTCCACACGGCGACCGACGCGTCGAAGGTCGCCCTCGTGGCCCTGGTCAGCGCGCTCGAGGATGTGGGCGCAACCTTCATCGATGTGCAGTGGCACACCGACCATTTGGCCACCCTGGGCGTTCGAAAAATCGCACAGAGGAGCTATCTCCGCCGCCTGGAGGAGGCACTAGCATCGTCGGCACGCTCCCTGGCCTCGAGCCCCGAGCCCGGGTGGGTGGCCAAATCGCCCAGATACCTTGATCGGACGCGCCAACGGCCGATGGTGCAAAAGCCCTCCGCTACCCCAAGAGAGAGATGATGTCGACCTCTTCTGAGAACCGAGCTTCGCCCCTGCTGGGCATGCTCGCGGCTGCCCTCGCCGTCGTGGCGATTGCCGCTGCCATCATGGGGATGGCCCGTGACCTCGACTCGCTCGGCATGATCGCCGCCGCGATCGCTGCGGTTCTCGCGGCGGCTGTCGTATGGCTGAGCAGCACCAACTCGTCGCTGAGCACCCGCCTGGCGGAACAGGATCTCCAGCTCGCCCGCCTCGAGTCGGGTCCCGCTCTCGCCGAGCGTGTTGCCGCCGAGATCGCCGGATCCGCGGCAACACCGGAACCGGAGCCACAGCCGGTCGAGGAAGAGCCCGCACCGCAGAATGTCACCCCGATTCGCACCCCGGCCGGCGAGCTGACCGGCCTCGACATCGGCGACACGTCCGACCTGGCCGACCCCGACACCGGCTTGCTCGGTGAGCGCTACTTCGTCGTCACCCTCGAAGCGCGTGTGGCTGCGGCCCGACGTCATCTGCGTCCGCTGGCGCTGGTGCTGCTCGAAGCCGTGACCGAGGCCGCCGGGAGCGCCACGCCGATCGACGCCAATCTGGCCGCCGACGTGGTGCGCGAGACGCTTCGCGATGCCGACACGCTGTGCCGTCTGCAGTCCGGCCGCTTCGCCATCCTCCTTGAGGACACGCCCGAGAACGGTGCCATCTGGACCGTCGAGCGGATCCGTCGCCGTCTCGGCGAGCAGCTCGACGACGTGACCGTCTGGGCCGGCATCGCCTGCTACCCGGCGAACGGCTTCGACGGACCCGAGGTCCTCGACCGGGCCCGCGAGGCGCTGACCCAGGCCCGCGAGTGGCGCCAGGACCGCACCGAGGTTGCCGACACCTGATCCCGCCTCCCGGGACTTCCGCGGGAAGCACATCGGCAGGCTGGAACGGTCATCTGTGACCGCCCGCGCCCACCAATCATCGCCGCGACGCGATCTGCGGGCTGAAACGGTCATCTGTGGCTGCACGCGCCCGCCAACCATCGCCGTGACGCGATCGGCAGGTTGAAACGGCCGATTCCGACCGTCAGAACCCGGCATTGCGTGGCACGATCGGGGAATGCGTCGTATTGCCGTCCTGATCGTCTTCGCGCTCTTCGTGGTGGGATGCGGGGGTTCGTCTTCGGGCCGGACCTCATCGGAGAGCGCTGCGTCTGAGGAAGCATCGGAGCCGACGGTCGCGCCGGAGCCCGCGGCCACGGCAACACCCGCGCCGACCGCCACGCCCGAACCGGAGCCTGAACCCACCGCAACCCCTGAACCCACCGCGACCCCCGAGCCGACGGCCACACCCGAGCCGCAGCTGCCGGGGATCGAGGACGTCGGTGTCGGGCCCTATGCGGTGGGTGTGCAGACGATCATGGTTGACGACGAGGAGCGCGGGCGCGACCTGCCGGTCGACGTGTGGTTCCCGCTGGAAGCCGATGCCACCGGCGACCTGGCCCAGTACACGTTCGTGACCGGCGACTTCTTCGAGTCGGCTCGGGCGCTTGCCGTCGGAGTCGAAGCAGCCTCGGCCCAGGGCCCCTTCCCGCTGGTCGTCTACTCGCACGGATCGGGTGGCATCCGTTACATCCACTCCGATTACACCGAGACGATCGCCAGCCACGGCTATGTCGTCGTCGCACCCGACCATCTCGGCAACACGGCGGTCGAGCGAGTGCTCGGAGCGGACACCGACATTGTCCAGATCGCCCTCAACCGCCCCCTCGACGTCACCGCGGTGATCGACGCGATGCTCGACCCGACCCACCCCGAAGCCGGGGTCTACACACCACTGATCGACGCCGAGCAGATCGCCGTGACCGGCCACAGCTTCGGCGGGTTCACGTCGTTCGCGATGGCATCGGGGTTCGCTACCGAGGCCGGCGAGGCTGCCCCCGACCCCAGGGTCGACGCACTCATTCCGCTCGCGCCGGCGGTCGGCGACGGCGGCGAGGGCTCGCTGCTCACGAACGAGCGTCTTGCCACCATCGAGCTGCCGACGCTGATCATCGCCGGCACCGACGACAAGACGACGCCGGTGGACCCCCACGTCGAGACGGCATGGGCGTCGAGCAACGCGTCGCCGCACTACCGGGTCGAGCTGGTTGCGGCCGAGCATCAGACGTTCACCGACTTGTGTGACTACGTGGTGGCGCTGGCGGCGCAGCCCGACGCGACCGAGATCGTCGTCGACACGATCACCGAGATGTCGGCCGAGGGCTGCGGCCCCGACGACATGGACTTCGACCGCGCCCAGCTGCTCACCAACACGTTCGCGGTGACGTTCCTCGAGTCGGTGTTCCGAGACGGTGAGATGTTCAGCGTCGAGACCCACACCCTGCCCGAGGACGTCATCTTCGCGACGAAGCCCTAGCGCGGCCAGACTGGACAGACGACACGAGGGGAGCCACCGATGAAGGTCGAGCTGAAGCACGAGATCGATTCGGGGCTACCTCCCGACGACACGCATCCGTACCGAACCGGTGTGTGGCAGCCGCAGTACCGCGAGTACGACGCCTGGGACCTCGACGTCGAGGGCGAGATCCCCGACGACCTGGCCGGCGTGTACCTGCGCAACACCGAGACGGCGGTGTTCGAACCGATCAAGCGCTACCACCCGTTCGACGGCGACGCGATGCTCCACTCGATCGGCTTCGCGAACGGCGAGGCCAAGTACGCCAACCGGTTCGTGCGGACCGAGGCGTTCCTCGCAGAGCAGGAAGCCAAGCAGTCGCTGTGGGCCGGCATCACCGAGCATCCGCGCAACGCCAAGGCCGAACACGGCTGGGGCGCTCGCACGATGATGAAGGACAACGCGTCGACCGACGTGATTGTGCACCGGGGTGAGGCGTTGGCCAGCTTCTACCAGTGCGGCGAGCTGTACCGCCTGGACCCGCACACGCTGGAGACCAAAGGCACGACCGAGTGGGGCGGCTTCTTCCCCGCCGAGGGCGTGTCCGCACATCCCCGGACCGACGAGCACACCGGCGAGCTCCTGTTCTTCAACTACGGAGCCGAGGCGCCGTACATGCACTACGGCGTGGTGAGCGCCGAGGGCGAGCTGGTGACGTACATCGACGTGCCGCTGCCGGGGCCCCGACTGCCCCACGACATGATGTTCACCGAGAACTACACGATCCTCAACGACCTGCCGCTGTTCTGGGATCCCGAGGCGCTGGCCAACGGCTTCTACTCGAACACGTTCCGCCGGGACCTGCCGAGCCGGTTCGCCGTCGTGCCTCGCCATGGCTCGACCGAGGACATCCGTTGGTTCGAGGCGGACCCGACGTTCGTCCTGCACTGGACCAATGCGTACGAGGACGGCGACGAGATCGTGCTCGACGGCTTCTTCCAGCACAACCCGACGGCGCGAGGCATCGATCGCAGCGCCAACGTCGACCCGGCGCACAAGGGGTTCGAGACGCTGGACATGAACGTGCTCCAGGCCCGCCATCACCGCTGGCGGTTCAACCTGGCGACCGGTGCCACAACCGAGGAGCCACTCAGCGAGCGGTGCCTCGAGTTCCCGATGATCAACGGCCAGCACTGGGGTCGCGAGTACCGCTATGCGTACAACGCCCGATGTGCACACGGGCTGTTCGCGTTCGACGGACTGGTCAAGCACGACGTGGTCGCCGGGACCGAGGAGTTGTGGGAGGCGCCGGAGGGCACCTATCTGAGCGAGACGGTCGTGGCGCCGAAGCTCGGGTCCACCGCAGAGGACGACGCCTACCTGGTCACGTTCTCGTCGGACATGGTCAACGACGAGTCACACTGCGAGATCTTCGACGCCGCGGATCCCGTCGCGGGGCCGATCGCCCGGGTGAAACTGCCCGAGCGCATCTCATCGGGCACCCACGCGACCTGGGCGTCGGCATCGCAGCTGGCGTAGCGCGATGTCGGATCTCGAGGCACGCATCCAACGGCTCGAGCACATCGAGGCGATCAAGCAGCTCAAGGCCGAGTACTGCGCGGCCTGCGATGACGGCTACGACCCCGACCGACTGGCCGCACTTTTCACCGGAGATGCGGTGTGGGACGGCGGCAACACGTTCGGGGTGTGCGACGGTCGGGCGGCGATTCACGCGCACTTCACCGGCGCGTCGAGGCGGGTGACGATCGCCCGCCACCAGGTGATGAATCCGATCATCGAAGTCGATGGAGACACCGCGACCGGCCAGTGGCTGCTGTTCCAGCCGTGCACCAACTCCGTCGGCGGCGAGGTCGAGGCGGTGTGGCTGGCCGCGACCTATCACGACCGGTACGAACGGGTCGCCGGTCGTTGGCTGATCGCCCGGACCGAGATCGATGTCGCGTTCTTCACGCCGTTCGATCAAGGCTGGGCCGAGCAGCGGTTCCTCCCCGGCCGCGAGCCCTGATGGACCACCCGGCGGAAGACGACGAGGAGCCGGACTTCGATCGGATCCGCGAGTGCGAGTACTGGCGATGCGGTGAGCTCTTCGAGCAGCGGACGGCGAATCAGATCTTCTGCCGCAAGGCTTGTCGCAGCCGCCAGCGCAAATGGGAGCGAGCCCAGGAACGCCGGGCGCGGCGAGGCTGACCGGCTCCGCTATCCGGGAGCGACGACCGCGATGCCGTGGGACTCGGCTGCGACCGCGAGTCGTTCGTCATAGGTGAGGAGTGCCTCGAGGTCGTCGCCAAGGCTGAACGCGGACGCGAGATGGATCGCATCGAGCGAGCGCAGCCCGATCGGATCGAGGCGACCAGCCTCCTCGAAGACACTCGACCGGACCTGCAGCATCGCGAGACCGTCCAGCACCTCACGAGCTGCACGCACCCGATCAGGCACGACACGACGCACCGCTCGCATCAGCTCGGTGCGAACCAGATCACCGGCCACGAAGACGTGGTCGGACTCCGCGAGCCAGGATTGCAGTCCAGCGGTCTCCGGCTCCTCCACAACCAGCTTGACCAGTGCGGATGTGTCGGCGTAGACCGCCTTCACCAACGCTCCTCGTCTCGCATCGCCTGCAGGGTTGCGGAGAGGCTTGGCCCGGACTCGGGTGCCGGGAGATCATCCAGCGAGCGTCGGGCCGGCCGTGCCGTGCCCTCGTCGATCATCGCTTGCAGCGGCGAAGCTGGGATGGCCGTCATCCGGGCAACGGGACGCCCGCGGTCGGTGATCGTCACGGTTTCACCCGCCGCGGCCTCAGCCACGACTGCCGACGCGTTCTGCTTCAGTGCACGGATGCCAACCTCGGCCATGTTCTACAATGTAGCACATTGGTGGATGGGGTTCCGTACGCGGTCCATGCATGTTTGGAGCGTTGCATATGGCTGTGACAGCCCCTTGCCCGACGCCGTCACAGCCAGTCGGCTGGTCACCCGAGGGTGATGTTGGTGATCACACCGTTGTCGATCTCCCAGTTCATGCGGTCGAAGATGAAGTCGAAGGTCACGTTGAACTGCTGGCCGTCGATCCGCACGATCCGGTAGTTGCATCCGTTCAGATCCGCCGCCGCGGTCGCCACGGATTGGACGAGTCCCAGGTAGCTGCCCGGCGAGCAGCCGGTGATCGCCGGCGGGCAGGGGCCGTTCGTCACCGCCGGGTTGTTCGGACAGGTGTCGCAGACATCGCCGATGCCGTCACGGTCGGAGTCGGCGAGGCCCGGGTCCCAGTCGTCGGGGCAGGTGTCGTCAGTCTCCGCACAATGCAGATCTCCGTCGACGTCGGTGCACGTGTCGCAGGCGTCGCCGAGGTCGTCGCTGTCGATGTCGGCCTGGTCGGGGTTCGCCACGTCTCGACAGTTGTCGTCGACGTCGCAGACGGAATCGCCGTCCCGATCAGGGCAGCCGGGTGTGGGAGTCGGCCTGGGTGTGGGTTGCGGGACCGGTGTCGGTGGTGGCGGCGGCGCCGGCTCATCGTCCTCGCACGAAGGACCCTCGACGACCGAACCGACCCCGGCGAACACCCGACGCGGGGTATCGGAGGAGAAGAAGTAGCGGAGATCGGCGGCGTTGCCACGACTACCGACGGTGGCGAAGATGCGGATACCGGTGTCGACGGCCAGCTCTGGCAGCTGGTCCTCCGCGATCACGGGAGAGGACCGGTCGGGGCCGGAATACGCCGGCAGCTCGTAGCTGATGCACGCGGGTTCCCGGGCGCAGTCGCTCAAGTCGGGGGACAGTGAGGTCGAGGTGACCCAGCCCGTCGGTCCGCCCGCCCACAACGCCACCTGATGAAAGCCGTTGACGACCTCCGCGGTGAGCTGCGTGACCTGCGCATCTTGCAACTCCGCGAACCGCTCTGCGTCGTTCGCGTCGGGGTTGGTGAAGACGGCGTTCCCGCCGGAACACACCAGGACTCCGAAGTCGAGGAGTGCGTAGCAACCGTCGTCGTCGGAGTACGGACCGGTGAAGTGGTCCCCGGCGCTGAACCACAGCGCTCGGTCGTCCAGGTCGTCGACCTCGTACAGCGTCGATGCGGTCAAGGTGCTGAACGGACCCGGAGTCGCGACCGCCTCGATGCCCCAGGGTCGGGCTGCGGACGTCCGCTCCGGAAGCTCTTGTTCGGTACCGCCATCGGGTGCCGTGCGTCCCGCGCTGGCGGTGATGCAGAGCGTCGGTCCGGGGCGGCACTGGCCCCCGAACCGTTCGGTTCCTTCCTCGTCGATCCATCCGACCGGGCCGCCGGGTCCCACCTGCACGTGGATGCGGCCGTTGATCGGCGCGGGGTCGACGACGGACAATCGGGCGTTGGTGACCCTCGCCACCACATCGTCGTCGCCGCTCGTCGCGGTCGTGTGCACGAAGGCCCGCTCTTCGCCGGAGCAGACGTCGGGGCGATCGTCTTCCTCGCCGCCTCCCCCGTCGCCGCCGTCGCGGCAGCGGCTGTCCGAGTGGAACTCGCCGAGGCCATCGGTGCGGATCCACCCGCGCTGACCGTCGATACCGATCGAGAAGTAGCCGACGTCGCCACCGATTGGGCCGGTGATGATCGCATACACCGCAACCTCGACGAAGAACGCCGGCGGGCTGGCGATCGGCGTCCCCGAAGGCGGAACCGCCGGGAAGACCGGAGCGTTGAGGTCGGTACAGACGTACCGGGGGGCGCAATAGCTCGGCGAACCGAACGCGCCCTGGTAGATCCAGCCGGTTGGACCACCGGGGCCCATCTGGATCTGCACCCGCTCGTTCGACGGTGTGGGATCGAGGACGGACACGACGGCTCGGCTCACGGTGCCGATGACTTGGTCGGCGGCGTCGGCGGTCGGACTCGGCCAGACTGCCTCATCCCCCGCGACGCACTCGGGGCGACCGGGCGGTCGCTGGCATCGGCTCTCCGGTTGCGGCGTGTAGGCGTTGTCGATCCAGCCGGTTCCACCGCCATCGACGAAGCGGACCTCGGCGGCCGAGGTCGGGCTGCCGGCGAAGAAGCCGGTGAACGCCACGAGGTACGTGCCACCACCGCGAACGACGTCGCCGCCCGGACGTGCACGCACGGGACCGTCGGTGCTCACGCACACCTCGACCGGCGCACAACTCGGGCTGCGCAGCGCGGCGACGTCGACCCAGGCACTATTGCGCCCGCTGGGCGCCGGGTTGACGAAGTCGATCAGGACACGGTCGGCGTCGATCAGCAAGCCGCTCCCGGTTCCGGCGCGGCTCACCCGGGCGGCAACAGCGCGGGAGGAGGTGGAGGTGCGGACCTCGCCGCCGAGTGTGCCG
The DNA here is from genome assembly GCA_039028435.1 of Actinomycetota bacterium. Taxonomy (GTDB): domain Bacteria; phylum Actinomycetota; class Acidimicrobiia; order Acidimicrobiales; family UBA10347; genus UBA10347. Next base: position 761,645 of record JBCCIC010000001.1, read on the forward strand.
ATGACGTCGGGACCGGCCGGGTCTCGGTAGATCGGGGTTCCGAAGTCGGCGCACGGCGCACCGTCGTCGATCGGCGTCGGACAGTAGCTCGGTCGCAGGTTGGTGGGCTGCGTCCACCCGCGCTCGATCTCGCTGGATCCCCACATGATCTCGGTCCAGTCGCCCCCGTCGAGGGTGGCGATCTGGCCGGTTGCCTCGACCTCGGCGGGTGCGCCATCGCGGCGAGTTCCTCCCGGGGCGACGAACACGAAGTCGGTCAGGATCAGACAGCGCGGCGGCCGATGGACCGGTGGAACCGGCTTGATCGGATTGCCGCAGTAGCAGCGAGCTCGTACCTGCCCCGAGGTGTCGGCGAGCACGGCCGTGCCGGCGTCGAGCGTGGCCACGAACTCGTAGGCCGCGCCGCTCTGCGGGTCGAAGCCGTGGTTGAGCACAGTCGTCGGCTCCGCAAGCACGCGGACCTCGAGCGAGCGGATGTAGCTGGCGATCTCGTTGAACTCGATGCCCTGGACCTGCGCCCACGCCTCGCCCTTGTCGGGATTGTCGTACAGGTATTGGATCAGGCGTTCGGGATCGCACGTGTTCTCCGCGGTTCCACCGAACAAGCCGGTCTGCACCGCGGCGTCGTCCATCTGCATCGGCTCGGCGTCGCTTCCCCGATCATCGGCGAATGCGGCCAGTTGGGCTTCGAGCGGGAAGAACGCATCGTCGCCTTCGGCGCCGCGCGGTTCGAAGACCGGCGGTGGCGGCGCGGGCGTGCTGGAGACCCATGCGGCTTGCTCGACCGTCTCGGTGCTGTCACGGGAGGCAAGGAAGTAGGCGATCATCGCCGCCAGAACGGCGACGAGCAAAAGCACGAGGGTCACCAAGGCGATCCGCTTGCGGGACCCGCCCGGTGGCGCGGCGTGGGGGGACGACGGCGTGGGCCAGCTACTACTCATCGTTCAGGAATCTCCAGTCTCTCGGCGCTACCGGTTCATCCTGAATGCCCAACGCGGCATGCAGTGTTCCCGCCAACACTCCCGCGGTGTGGACTTCGCCACGAACTTAGTGTCAGCTGGGTGTTGGTCAGAACCAGCTGGGACAACGGACTCAGCTCGTCGACGTGCCAGGGCACGTGCTTGCGTGGACGCGCCGATGTGCGGCGCCGAAGCGCCGCACATCGGGTCGATGGTCTGACTGGAGGGGACGTCAGACGTCGCGTCGAGCGAAGAGGGCCGAGCCCGCACCGACGAAGCCGATGATCCACAAACTGGCGACGACGGCCGCCGTCGTCGTCGACAGGTTCGTCGCCGAGAACTCGGAGACCGTCCCGGCGATGCGGTCGGTGATCTGGCCGAGCGTCGCACCGAAGGTGTAGTCGCCGACCTTGGGCACCAGGCTGAGCAGCGGGTCGAGGACCATCACCATGCCCACGGTGCCGATGGCGGCGAAGGCGTCGCTCTTCGTCACCGCGGACAGGCCGAATCCCGCGGCAGCAGCGCCCATGCCGAACAGACCGCCGGCCAGCATCATGCGTCCGTCGAAGGCGAACGCTGCGTCGTTCATCTCGGCGACGATCCACGAGGCGCCGTACCCGACCAGTCCGGTGGTCGCCAGGATGGTGGCGAGGATGCCGCCACCGGCAACCGCCTTTCGAGCGAGCACTCGGCCACGGCGAGGGTCGGTGGCCAGCAGCCGCTTGACGGTGCCCTGGCGGAACTCGGTTCCGAGGATCCACGAGCCGAAGATGGCCGCGACCAGCGGGCCGAGCAGCGAGAAGATGGCGGGATTGACGTTCCCGTAGACCGTGGGGTCATCGGGTGTGTAGAAGGTCAGCACGACCGGCGCAGCCAGCATGCCGACGAGGAGCACGCCGGTGGCGATCCACGGCGCACGGTGGGCGATGAGTTTCTGGTATTCGGCGATCATGATCAGGCTCCTTGCAGGACGAGTTCGTCGGTGTTGGTCGATTCGGGCGACGACGCGCCGGGCGTCGTCATGGTCAGGAACGCTTCTTCGAGCGTGACCGTGTGCGGCACGAGCTCGAAGGCGTAGATGTCGCGGCTGGCGAGCGTGTGGTTGAGGTCGCGTCCGCTCCAGCCGGACGGCAGGGTGACGGTGAGTCGGTCGGTGCCGGTGGCGGTCGCAGGGAGCGCCGCCTCGACGAGGACCGTCGCAGCAGCGTGGATCTCGCTCGGGTCGACGCGGACGGTCACCTCGGCCGACGAGTAGGCGTCGAGGATCTCCTCGGTGCGGCCCTGGCTGACGAGCCGACCGCCGGCCAGAATCACCAGCCGGTCGCAGGCCTGTTGGACCTCGGACAGCTGGTGCGACGACACGAGCACGGTCGTACCCATCTCGGGGAGACGGCGCAGTAGCGACCGGATCTCCACGATGCCGGCCGGATCGAGACCGTTGGCCGGCTCGTCGAGGATGACGAGCTCGGGGCGGCCGACCATCGCCAGTGCGATGCCCAGGCGCTGCTTCATGCCGAGCGAGTAGCCGCCGGTCTTGTGATCGGCCCGATCGGCGAGGTCGACCAGGGTGAGCAGTTCATCGAGACGGGCGTCGTCGATGGCGATGCCGAGGGAGGCAGCATGGAGCTCGAGGTTCTTGCGGGCGGACAGCTTGCCGTAGAGGGCGGGCGCCTCGATGAGGACGCCGACCCGGCGGAGCGCGTGGCCGAAATCCCGATCGGTCGTCGGCGTGCCCAGGACCGATGCGGTGCCGACGGTCGGGCGGACCAAGCCGGCCAGCATCTTCATGGCTGTTGTCTTGCCGGCGCCGTTCGGTCCGAGCAGGCCGACGACATCGCCGGCGACCACATCGAAGGTGAGGTCGTCGACGGCGGTCGCGGTGGCATAGCGCTTGGTCAATCCCTCGGCGGCCACGACGGTCCGAGAGGTCGTTGGTGAGGTCGGTGTTTGCATGTCATCAGCGTCGTGGATTCCGGCGCAGCGCACATCGGGCGGTCGGATGATCGTGGACTCACCGAACGGCCGATTCCGAGGTCAGCCTTTTGGCCGATACGCGGCACCGCCGCAGTTCCTACTCTGGAGGGGTGACCGATTCGATCCGAGCGTTCGTGCGCGACCCTCGCCCGAGCGGTGCACCCGGCGTGCGCTGGCAGGACATCGCACTCGGCATCGTGCTGTGCGCGTTGGCGGTGCTGTCCGCCGTGTTCGAGGACGAGATTTCGTGGCGCCCGCTGGCGGGTGCGTTGGGGATCTCGGTGGCGATCGCACTCGTGTGGCGCAACCGCCAGGCCTTCGCCGTCGCCGCGGGCTCGGCGATCGCCGTCACCGTCGTGCATGCCGCAACGTGGATCGCCGATGTCGACCTGGCGCTGACGTTCCCGCTCTTCCCGTCGCTGCTGGTCGCGATCTATGCCTTGTTCCGACGCGCGTCGGGCAAGGAAGCCCTGCTCGGCGCCGCGATCACGGGCGTGATGCATGTCGTCACCTCGTTCCACAGCGACTCCACCTGGTACGAGTCGCTGCTGTTCACGACGTTCTGGCTGTTCCCCGCCGCGCTGGGCCTGGCGATGCGCAACCGGGCGCGACTGCATGAACGGAACGTGACGCAGGCGCGGGTCGACGAGCGCCAGCAGTTGGCCCGGGAGCTGCACGACACGATCGCCCACCACGTGTCCGCCATCACGATCCAGGCCCAGGCGGGTCGGGCGGTGGCTGCGGCGAACCCGGACGCTGCGGTCGAGGTGCTGGCGACGGTCGAGGAACAGGCGGCGCGGGCGCTCGACGAGATGAGGCGCATGGTCACCGTTCTGCGGGACGACGAATCGCTGCCGGAGTTGTTGCCGCAGTCGGGGCTGGCCGACATTACTGCGCTGGCCGAGGTCGACGGCGGGCTCCCGGTCGACGTCGTGTTCGAGGGCCGCCTCGACCACCTGGGTCCGGGGATGGAGGCCAGTGTGTTTCGCTTCGCACAGGAGGGCGTGACCAACGCTCGTCGGCATGCACGACATGCCACCCGAGTGCGCCTGCTCGTCCACGGGCACGACGATCGGGTCGAGGTATCGGTGTCCGACGATGGCGATCCTTCGGCGCTCGGCGGCGGAGGCGGCTTCGGCTTGGTCGGGCTGGAGGAACGCGCTGCTCAGCTCGGTGGCACGTTCACCGCCGGTCCCGACGAGGTGCGCGGCTGGGCGATCCACGCATCGCTGCCGTTGAACGGAGTCGCAGGAGGCGGACGATGACGATTCGTGTGCTGATCGTTGACGACCAGGAACTCATCCGCGCCGGCTTCCGCATGATCCTCGAAGCGCAGGATGCGGACATCGAGGTCGTCGGCGAGGCGGCGAATGGGCGCGAGGGTGTGGAGCTTGCCCGAGAGTTGCGACCGGACGTGTGCCTGTTCGACATCCGCATGCCGGAAATGGACGGCTTGGAAGCGACACGGCTGCTGGCCGGGCCCGATGTCGAGGATCCGCTGGCGGTCGTGGTGATCACGACGTTCGACCTCGACGAGTACGTGCATGGAGCCTTGAAGGCGGGCGCCAAGGGCTTCCTGCTGAAGGACGCCGGGCCTGAGCTGCTGGTGCAGGCGATCCGCGCGGCCGCGGATGGCGACGCGCTCATCGCGCCGAGTGTGACGGCGCGCCTGTTGGAGGCGTTCGCCGAGGTCGGCGCTATCGGCGAGGAGGCGCCGGCGCAGCCGATCGAGCCTCTCAGTCCGCGTGAGGAAGAAGTCCTGCGGACCGTTGCGGCCGGGCGGACGAATGCCGAGATCGCGGACGAGCTCTACATCAGCCTGTCGACGGTCAAGACCCACCTGGCGAGCCTCATGGCGAAGCTCGGCGCAAGGAACCGCGTGGAGATCGCGATGTGGGCGTATGAGACCGGTCGGGTTGGCAGCTGAGCGATCCTCGATTGACCGCGGCCCCATCGCCGCTGCAAACCTGCAGTGCATGGCGAGCTACAACACGACCGTCACCGAGATCGACTTGCAGACCGACGACGGGGTGATGAACTGCCATGTGGTCACGCCAGACAAGCCAGGGCCGCATCGAGCGGTGATCGTGTACATGCCGGCGTCCGGCATCCGGCCCGAGCTGGTCGACATCGCGGCCCGCATCGCCTCGTCCGGCTACGTGACCGTGCTGCCGAACGCCTTCTACCGACTCGCCCGAGTCGTGGACATCGACGCCAATCGCCTCGGCGACGATGACTACCTGCCCGTCCGCAACTACATGATCGAGCTCGCCGGGAACATCACGAACGCAAGGATCATCCACGACACCGGCATCATCCTCGACTATCTCGACGAGCGGTCAGACGTCGATGCTTCGATCGTCGGCGGGGTCGGATACTGCATGGGTGGGCGGCTCGTCATGGCCGCCGCTGGCGCGTTCGCCGACCGGATGGTTGCCGCCGCGTCGCTCTACGGCTCGGGCATTGTGACCGACGAATCGGACTCACCGCACCTGCGCCTCGATCAGGTGGCCGGCGAGCTGTACTTCGGCCTGGCCAGCGACGACATCTACGTGCAGGACTCGGAGATGATCGCGTTGCGGGCGCACATGGCGACTCTCGAGGTCGCCAACACCATCGAGCTGTACCCGAACACCGAGCACGGCTTCGTCTTCCCCGAGCGCTACTGCTTCTCGCCTGCTGCGGCGGATCGGCACTACGAGCGGCTGGCGGAGCTGTTCGGGCGCCATCTCAGTTGATCGAACATATGTTTGCTTTCGAAAAGGTCACCCGCTAGATTGGTCGGACTGGCCCGCTCGTGGGTTTCAGCTCGTAGGCGTCCTCCTCCCGGTGGAGCGATTGCCACCCCGTCCAGTCCGAGGCTTCCCAAGGCTCTCCTGTGAGGTGTGGCGCGTGTCCCCGTCCGTGGCGTGCGAACTGAATGCGGCGATCGCCGCAGCCGAACTTGCGGTCGAAGCTGGACCGGTTGGCATCGGCCGAGCGTCCGAAGCGATCGAGTTGCTCGAGGCCGTCGAGCGGCAGTCGAGGTTGGCGGCCGTGGCGCGGGTCGACGCGTTCGTGGTGATCGACGAATCGCTGGTGTACCGGGATCACGGACACGCGACAGCGCGGGCGATGTTGCAGCAGGTGTGCCGGGTCTCGTCGGGCGAGGCGGCTCGGCTGGCCAAGATCGCCCGGCTCGCCCAGGGGTGCGAGGTGATTGCCAAGGCCTGGCGTCGAGGCAAGTTGTCGCTCGATCAAGCCGGGGTTTTGGCCCGGGCATATGCGAACCATCGGGTGCGTGATGCGATGGAGCGGCGGCAGCACTGGTTCGTGAAGAAGGCGCAGCTGCCGTTCCGCTCGTTCGAGCGCAAGGTCGCCGACTGGGTGAACCTCACGGACGACGACGGCTCTACGCCTCGACCCGATCCGTCACATGTCAAGCGTGATGCGTCGATGGTGCAGGACCACTTCGCCCGCTCGTGGACGATGCGGGGATCCTTCGGATCGCTGCAGGGCGATCAGATGAACCGCATCTGGTCGGCGTACATCGATGCCGAGTTCTTCGTGGACTGGAATGCGGCAGCAGATGAGCACGGAGCCATGGCGGTGACCCGCGACCTGCTGGCCCGCACCGACGCCCAGCGGCGCGCCGATGCGCTGCATCAGATCTTCGCCGACGCCCTCCACAACCCGAATCGCTCGGTGGCGATCGACACCGTCCACAACATCGTCTGGTCAGCCGACTCGCTCGAGGAGATGATCCGCCGCTTCGCCGGCGGTGAGCCTCGACCGCTCGATCCAGATACCCACCGTTGTCATGGCCTCGACGGCAACCCCCTCGACGAGACCGTGGCCTTCGCCGACTTCCTCGTGTCCAAGTTCCGGCGAGTCATCCAAGACGGCCGCTCGGTGTGCATCGACATGGGCGAAACACAACGCTTCTTCACCGGGCTCGCCCGCCTTGCGTGATGCTCTCCGACGACACCTGCTACTGGCCGTGCGATGTCCCGGCCACCAAATGCCAGGCCGACCACTTGAAACCCGCGGCCCGGGGCGGGCCCACCGACCAAGCCAATTCCCGCCCCTGCTGTGGACACCACAACCGTGTGAAAGAACGCGGCTTCACCGTCGCCTTGCTCGACGACGGCACGATCGAAATCCGAACCCCCGACGGCGAGCTGATCCCGCGCTGAGCTGTGTCGCCTTGCGCCCTTCAGACCCGTACTGTCAGGTGCATGCCGCGCCTTCTCTCGATCGCCGCTGGGGTCACGCCGGAGCTTGCTGCAGATCCGGCTGGCTTTGTCGAGTGCGCGGCGGAAGCGGGTTGGTCCGCCACCGGCGTGTGGTTCGACCCCGACTCGTGGACCGATCGCACGACGACCGACGTTCTACGTCGACTCGACGCCTCCGGGCTGCTCGCCGTCGATATGGAAGTGATCCGCATGGGACCAAAGGGCGACTGCGGGGATCGCCTCATCGACGCGGCCGCCGAGATCGGCGCGGCCAACGTGTTGGCGATCTCGAGCTTCGACGACCCGGGCGAGACCGCGGTGCGGTTCGGCGAGTTGTGTGAGCGAGCGGCGCCGGCGGGGGTCCGTATCTGCCTCGAGTTCATGCGATTCACCCAGGTGCGCAGCCTGGCCGACGCGCTCCAGATCATCGAACGAGCCGACCAGCCCAACGCCGGCATCCTGGTCGACCTGCTGCACGTCGTGCGCTCGGGGACCTCGTTGGCCGAAGTCGCGTCGGCAGACCCGGAGCTGTTCCCCTACGCCCAGTGGTGCGATGGCCCGGCGGAGCCACGGGGGTGGGATACCCGTGACCTCATCACCGACGCCCTCGATGATCGCAGCATCCCCGGCCAGGGCGCACTCCCGGTCACCGAGTTCGAAGGGCTCTTCGCCGACGATGTGCCGTTCTCACTCGAGGTCCGTTCGCGAGCGCTGCGCGAAGCGTTCCCCGACCCGATCGAGCGGGCGCGTGATCTCCTCGCCCGTACGCGAGCAGCGCTGGCCGGCTGAGCTCGCTGCAATTACTTCCAGCTGCTGGGAAGCCGGCCAGCGGCCCACCAGCGATCGGCATGGCGCCAGGCCGTCGACTGGCTCGGCCGCTTCGCCGCGGGCGCCGCCGGCTTCGGCCACGTCATCTCGATGGCGGCGACGATCGCAGCAACCTCGGCTTCGGTGGCGCCACCTCGGACCTCGATCGGGCCGACGGAACTCGATACCGACGCCATGGCTAGAGGGGCACGATGCCGTGCTTGCGACGAGGTTGCTCCTCGCGCTTGGTCACCAGCATCTCGAGTCCAGCAATCACCTTGGACCGGGTGTCGGCCGGGTCGATGACCTCGTCGACATAGCCGCGCTCGGCAGCGATGTACGGGTTGGCGAACTGCTCGAGGTAGTCGTCGACCAGCTCGTCCTTGCGGGCGGCGCGAGCGCCATCGTCCTCGATCTCCGCTAGCTCTCGACGGTTCACAATCTCGACGGCGCCCTGCGGGCCCATGACGGCCAGCTCGGCGGTTGGCCAGGCGAAGGTCAGGTCGCTACCGACCGACTTTGAGTCCATCACCACGTAGGCACCGCCGTACGCCTTGCGGGTCACGACCGAGATGCGGGGCACCGTCGCCTCGCAGTACGCGTACAGCAGCTTTGCGCCGTGGCGGATGATGCCGCCGTACTCCTGGTCGACACCGGGCAGGAAACCCGGGACATCGATCATCGTGATCAGCGGAATGCCGAACGCATCGCAGGTGCGCACGAATCGGGCCGCCTTCGACGACGACTCGATGTCGAGCACGCCTGCCAGGACCATCGGCTGGTTGCCGACGATGCCGACACTGCGTCCGCCCATACGGGCGAAACCACAGACGATCGACTTCGCCCAGTGGGGGAAGTACTCCATGAAGTCCCCGTCGTCCACGATCGCCTCGATGACCTTGGTCATGTCGTACGGGTGGTTCGAGCTCTCGGGCATGAGATCCCGCAGCTCCGGGGTCGACCGCTCCGGATCGTCCTCGGGCTCGAAGTACGGCGTCGGCTCCAGATTGTTCGACGGCAGAAACGCCAGCAGTGTCTTCACCGCGTCGAGGACTTCTTCCTCGTTCTCGCTGACGAAGGTGGCGACACCCGACTTGGAGGAGTGGCTGCCGGCACCGCCAAGCTCCTCGAGCGTGACCTCTTCGCCGGTGACGGTCTTGACCACGTCGGGTCCGGTGATGAACATGTGCGAGGTTTCGCGAACCATGAAAATGAAGTCGGTCATCGCCGGGCTGTAGACCGCACCACCAGCGCAGGGCCCAAGGATCACGCTGATCTGCGGGATCACACCCGACGCGGCGACGTTGCGGCGGAAGATGCCGCCATAGCCGTCGAGTGCGACGACACCTTCCTGGATTCGGGCACCACCGCTGTCGTTCAGGCCGATGAGCGGCGCGCCGACCGACATCGCCATGTCCTGGATCTTGTGGATCTTCTCGGCATGGACCTCGCCGACGGCGCCACCCATGACCGTGAAGTCCTGGGCGTACAGGAAGACCTTGCGCCCATCGACGGTGCCCCAACCCGTCACGACACCGTCGGTGTACGAGCGATCGGGAAGCCCGGCGGTGTGCGCCCGGTGTCGGGCCATCTGGTCGACTTCGTTGAAGGAGCCCTCGTCGAGGAAGTACTCGATGCGCTCCCGCGCCAGCATCTTGCCCTTGTTGTGCTGGCGGGTGATCGAGCGCTCGCTACCGGCCTGGAGTGCTTCCGCACGCCGCGCCGCGAGGTCATCGAGCCGTTCCTGCATGCTGCGATCAGCCATAGTGCGCCTGAGGATAGGGGGTCGTACCGCTAGGGTCACAGGCCGTGTCAGGTCTGGGTCGCATCGGGGTGTTCTGCGGTTCGAGCCAGGCGGTCGACGCCGCCTATCTCGAGCTCGCCGCGGGACTCGGGACGGCGATGGCTGAGCGCGGAATTGGCCTCGTGTACGGGGGTGGTGACACGGGTCTGATGGGCGCGGTCGCCGCAGCGGTGATGAGTGGAGGCGGAAACGTCACGGGCGTTCTGCCCGCAGACTTGTTCGACAACGGCATCACCGGCGACCGGATCACGAATCTCGAGCTCGTCGGGGACATGCACGAGCGCAAGTCACGGATGTATGAGCTGTCGGACGGCTTCATCGGGTTGCCAGGCGGACTCGGCACGTTCGAGGAGATCTTCGAGGCGGCGACGTGGAGCCAGCTTGGACTCCACACCGAGGGACGACGCAAGCCCGTCGCGCTGCTTGGGCACGACGACTATTGGCAACCGGTCCAGGACTTGTTGGATCGCGCCGAAGCCGACCACTTCATGTCCGCCGACGCACGGTCGATCGTCTGCGGCGCCTCGTCGATCGACGATGCCCTCGACCGGGTGGCCGCCTCCGTCTGAACTGAACGACCCCTCCGGGGTCGAAACTCAGTCGGCCCGATCGTCGTCGCCGGGCACGTAGCGCATGCCGAGCCAGATGTAGATCAGCAACCCGCCGAGCAACCAGAAGTCGGCCAGGTTGGCGATGGCGAATCCCAGGTCGATGAAGTCGTGCACACCACCGGTCACGAGCCGGTCGATGGCGTTGGCGAGTGCTCCCGCCACCACGAGCATGAGTGCGACATCGGCCAGGTGCGTCTTCGGCCGCAGCCACCACAGGTGACCGAGAACGACGACGACGCCGATGCCGAGCGCGACGAGGACCAACGGATGTGAGTCGCCGCTGAAGACACCAAGCGCCAGCTCGTCGTTGATGTGGGGATCCACGCCCGGCACGTCTGGCAGTCGGACTGCCAGCCACTTCGTGAACAGGTCGGCGATGACGAGGACGACGCCGATGACGAGCAGTCGATTCCCTCGACTCGTCCACCACCGCTCGCCCATGGCGGCGAGCGTACGTCACCCCCGTCGGCGGGGCGGCGACGGGGCTCTGCACGACCGGGCTCCAGAAAATCCTGCTTGTGAGACCCACGTCACAGACCGGCTGTGACCGCTGTCGCACCATGGGATCACGAAGCACGGCTTCACGGGGGAAGGTCCGAACGGACCGAAACCGCCCACCCCGGTGGGTCTTGCCGTGCGCGTCCCGCCAACCGAACCAGGAGCAACATCATGAAGAAGCACCTCTTCCGCCTCATCCCCGCCGCCGCAGCCGTCACCACCTTCCTGGCGACCGCCGCACCATTTGGCGCCATCTGAGCCAAGGAGACGCACTAATGAAGAAGCACCTGTACCGCCTCATCCCCGCCGCCGCAGCCGTCACCACCTTCCTGGCGACCGCTGCACCCGTCGGCGCGATCTGAGCGACTCCGCAGAACCCCTACCGCAGCAACCCATGCCCTACTGCGGTGACTGCGGTCTGGATCAGGGTGTGGGCACCGCGCGTGCCCATGCCCTGATCTCCCCCAGATAGGCCTCCGGCTGTTCGAACGCCGCGAAGTGACCGCCCTTGTCGAGCTCGTTCCAGTAGACGATGTTCTTGAATCGATGTTGGGCCCAGCGTTGTGACGGCCGGATGATCTCCTTCGGGAAGATCGACGCACCCATCGGGATCTCGACCGCCTCGCGCTTGGTCGTGCCGAAGCTCTCCCAGTAGATGCGGGCCGACGATGTGCCGGTGGCGGGCAGCCAGTAGAGCATGACGTTGTCGAGGAGTTCGTCTCGGCTGAGGATGTCTTCGGGGTGCCCGTCGTGGTCGACCCACGACCAGAACTTTTCGATGATCCACGCCGCTTGCCCCACCGGCGAATCGACCAGGCCGTAGCCGACGGTCTGGGGCCGCGTGCTCTGCTGCTTCGAGTAGCCGCTGTCCCAGTCCTGGTAGTACTTCAGGCCGGCGAGGGCGTCCTTCTCGCGATCGGTCAGATCGTCCATTGTCGCGGGGTCCGGGCCGACCGACGGCATGTTCACGTGGATGCCGAGGCAGTGCTCGGTGTCCTGGGCGCCGATCGCCGACGTGATCATCGCGCCCCAGTCGCCGCCCTGCGCCAGGTACTGGTCGTAACCGAGGAGGGCCATGAGCTCGGCCCATGCGTCGGCGATGTACTCGACCGACCAGCCGGTCTCGGTCGGTTTGTCACTGAAGCCGAAGCCCGGCAGCGACGGCGCAACGACGTGGAATGCGTCGGCGGCATCGCCGCCGTGCGCAACCGGATCGACGAGCGGCTCGATGACCTTGTGGAACTCGACGATCGAGCCGGGCCACCCATGCGTGATCAGCAGCGGGCGTGCCTCCGGGTGCGGCGAGCGTTGATGGATGAAGTGGATGCCGAGGCCGCGGATCTCGGTGCGGAAGTGGTCGAAGCGATTCAGCGCCGCCTCCCGCGTACGCCAGTCGTACTCGTTCGCCCAGTACTCGCACAACTCTTGGACGTAGCGAAGCGGTGTGCCCTGAGACCAGTCATCGACTGGCTCAGCGTCGGGCCACCGAGTGTTGTTCAGCCGGGCCCGCAGGTCCTCGAGTGCGTCGTCCGAAGCGTGGATGGTGAACGGTTCGATGGCAGCCATGGACCGACACTAGTGAGGTGTCCGGCGCCGGGCGCCAACGCGCTCAGCCGCGCTCGCGGAGCAACCCCGGCGCGTCGATCCGCTCGCAGAACTCGACGAAGCCCGGCTGGGGACCCTGGTACTCCATGGCGTCGACGGTGCCGACCTCCGGTCCTTCGGTGTCGACGGTGGCGATGCGCCGAAACAGGTACGCATCGTCACGGTTCTCAGCGAACGTGGCCGCGAGCTTTGCCGCGCCCCGCACCGTGACGTCCCATTGACCGGGTGCCTCAGGGATGTTCTCGAGGTGGCCGTAGTGCGACAACACGGTGGCGGTCGACTTGGCACCCCAGCCCTTCAGACCGGGGAATCCGTCGGCGGTGTCGCCGACCAACGCCAGATAGTCCGGGATCGACTCCGGCTTCACGCCGAACTTCTCGACCACCCCATCCTCATCGATCAGGAGCCGCTTCCGCCGATCGAACTGCACGACCCGGCCGTCGCTGGTCACACACTGGGCGAGGTCCTTGTCGGGTGTGCAGATGAAGACTCGCTCGACGCGATCGTCCTCGGCCGCCATGCGAGCACCGGCAGCCAGACCGTCGTCGGCCTCGAACTCGATCATCGGCCACACCGTGAACCCGGCCAGCTCCAGGCCTTCCTCAACGAGCGGAAACTGCGAGAAGAGCTCGTCCGGCACGCCGGAGCCGTCCTTGTAGCCGTCGTAGAGATCGTTGCGCCACGACTCGATCACATGATCGGTGGCCACGGCGAGGTGCGTGACGCCGTCGTCGATCATGGACAACATCGACCCGATCACGCCCCGCGTTGCAGCGACCTCCTGACCCTGCGCGGTGACGTGCGACGGCAGCGCAAAGTGGTATCGGAACAACTCGTAGGTTCCGTCGACGAGGTGGACTCGCATCGGGTTTCCTCCGCTGGGGAATGGGATCGGTAGCCTTGCAGGGTTCGGGTCGTTCCGTCCATCGAAGGTATTCATGTCGCTCAATCCGGAAGAGATCGCCAAGCGCAGCTTCACGCCGAGTGCCGACGGCTACCACCAGGGCGAGGTCCGCGACTTCTTGAACCGCGTGGCCGCCGAACGCCAAGCGATGCTGATCTCCACGCCCGACGGCCAGCGTCACGCTGCCGAACTGGCACTCTCCATCGCGAATCACGAACAGCGACTCGCCGCCCTCGAGCGTCGCCTCGAGCGGGTACTCGAGCAGCTCGAGACGACTGCCGAATCGCTGCGCACCGCGCAGGACCGTTCCTCACAGCAGCTCGCGGTGTCTCGCAAGGCCACTGCCGATCAGCGGGCACTGATCGAAGAGCTGCGCGCACTCGGCACCCGTTCGCCCGCCGTCGAGGAGGCACCCACCGCCGCGATCGCCGCGGCTCGCGAAGCGGCGATGTCGCGAGCACGCGCTCGCGCCGAGGCCCGCGCGGCCCCCGCCGCGCCATCGGCGGACCAAACCCCAGTTCCACCGGTCGAACGCCTGCGCGAGCTCGATTCGGCCGCCGAGGCAATCGAGCCTCCGCTCGGCAACACCTGGCCTGAGCCGCCCATCCGCCCGGCGGCCAACGCCACGACTCGCATCGCCCCGGCCGATCCCCCGCCAGACCACGTGCCCAGTCACCTGACCGGCAGCCGCTACGCATCGGCGCACTTTCCGCCAAGTCACCCGAACGCGCCTCAGCCCGAACCATCCGTACCGGTTGCCGCGAGCGCCGAGCCCACCGTCGCCCCGGTCGAGTCACACGATGCCATCGTCGACGCCCGCACACCCCCGAATCTGGTGTCCGGTGGTCGTGATGCAACCAGTCAATTCGCTGCCGGCCAGACCAGCTCTCCGCCGCAACCCGGCCAGCCATCGGCACCGGCCAACACATTCGCGGCCAACCGACTCTCCGGCGGCCGAGACGCATCGAGACAGTTCTTTGCGGCTCGCGAAGCGCAACGAACGGCACAACAACCCACACCGGCTGCATCGAACCCGCTGCCTCCACCTCCGCCGATCCCCGGCGATCCGGAGATCGTGCCGACAACCGGCGCAAGCGCGCCACGGCTGTATCCGACGTTCGCCACACCGTCGAGCCCTGGCCCGGGACAGGCGGCGTTCTCACGTCCCGGACCCGGCCCTGACGACCCGAACGTGCCGTTGACCTCGATCTCATTCGAAGCTCGCCCCGCCCCGGACCCGGCCGAGGTACTCGAGACCATCGACCGTCAGCCGCATATCACCGACAGCGCGAACCAACTCCTCGACGGCGTCCTCGACGACGTCATGGGAACCATCACAGAAAGACCAGACGTATGACCGCCACCGTGATCGCCTCCGGCGCCCGCACCCCGATCGGCCGACTCTCCGGCGGACTCGCCAGCCTGAGCGGGGCCGAGATCGGTGGCCATGCGATCGCCGGCGCGCTGGAACGAAGCGGCGTGGCCGCCGATCAGGTCGACTACGTGATCATGGGCCAGGTACTCCAAGCCGGCGCAGGTCAGATCACCGCCCGCCAGGCGGCGAACCACGCCGGCATCCCCCTAGGCGTTCCGGCGACCACGATCAACAAGGTGTGCCTATCGGGCATGAACGCCATCTACCTGGCGTGGCGCATGATCATGGCCGGCGACGCCGAGATCGTGGTGGCCGGTGGCATGGAGTCGATGACCAACGCTCCGCACCTGCTCATGGGCGCACGCGCGGGCTGGAAGCTCGGCGACACCACGGCAGTCGATTCGCTCAATCACGATGGTCTGTTCTGCGCACTCGAACATGAGCTCATGGGCGCTGCGACCGACCGCTACCTTGCCAGCACGGCCTTCGACCGGGTGATGCAGGACGAGATCGCCGCCGCCTCACACGAGCGGGCCTCGGCCGCTCAGAAGAACGGCACGCTTGCCGAGGAGATCGTGACCGTCTCGGTTCCCCAGCGCCGGGGTGACGATCTCGAGGTCGCCGACGACGAGGGCATTCGCCCGAACACCACGATGGACAGCCTGGGAGCGCTCCGCCCGGCGTTCACCGAATCGGGCAACATCACGGCCGGCAATGCATCACAGATCAGCGACGGCGCATCGGCCACGGTGATCATGTCGGCGGCCAAGGCGGCCGAGCTCGGCATCGAACCGATGGCCGAACTCGTCAGCTACGGCCAAGTTGCTGGCCCCGACTGCTCGCTGCTGACCCAGCCGTCCAATGCCATCCGGGCGGCCCTCGCCAACACTGACGAGGTCACCCAGCAGGATCTGTCGCTCTACGAGATCAACGAGGCGTTCGCCGCGGTCGCGGCGGCCGCGATCGACGACCACGGCATCACCTTCGACGACGTCAACGTCAACGGCGGCGCCGTCGCCCTCGGGCACCCAATCGGTGCCTCGGGCAATCGCTTGGTGCTCACCCTGGCCCATGAACTTCGCCGTCGTGGCGGCGGCACCGCGGCCGCTGCACTGTGTGGCGGTGGCGGCCAGGGCGACGCCGTCATCATCCGCATCTGAGCCGCGCCGATTCGGAAAATCCATCGGATTCCTGACTTGACATTCCGATTACGAGCTGTAATCTCTCCGTAACAAACGGGTGGAGGGGGCTTTCCCCTTTACCTACCCGTTGTTGGGGTGCCGGTCTCTTTCGTCTCTGCCCGTGCTTGAGAGAAACCGGCACCCCGATGACGTTTTGCCGCGCCTATGACAAGCGGCGAACGCGCAACATCTATCGTCGGCGCGATGAGCGACATTCTCACGTCCGGTCAACACTCGATCGAGATCGATGCCACCCCTCATGCGGTTTGGGACATCATCTCCGATCCGGCCAACCAGGGAAAGCTGAGTCCCGAGTGCCAGCGTGCGGAGTGGGACGGCGACATCACCGAACCCACCGTCGGCGCCCAGATTCGCGGCTTCAACAAGAATGGCGACTTCGAGTGGGAAGGCCTCGCCACCGTCACCGCCGCGGAGCGCGGGTCGGTCTGGGAGATCCAGATCGGTGCCATGGATGGCCAGAACACGACTACGTGGCGCTACGACATCGACGCGGCCGACGACGGCCAGTCGTGCTCGGTCACCGAGAGCTTCGATGCGCCCATCCTGAAGGACGACTTCTTTCAGCAGATGGACCCACCGCGGCACGGACTGCTGATGGCCAACCTCGAGACCACCCTCGACAACCTGAAGCAGATCGCCGAGGCCTGACCCGCAAACTCAACCCTCGGTGATGAGGCGGCGGCCGGCGAGGGCGCGGCCGAGGGTGACCTCGTCGGCGTACTCCAGGTCACTGCCAACCGGAAGCCCGCTGGCGATCCGGGTCACCGTCAGATCGGGTGTGGGGGCCAACAACCGCGCGAGATACATCGCCGTCGCCTCCCCCTCGATCGTGGGATTGGTGCAGACGATGACCTCGCTGATGCCTTGCTCGGTGATGCGTCGCATGAGTTCCGCGATACGCAGCTGCTCCGGGCCGATGCCCTCGATCGGATTGATGCAACCCTGCAGCACGTGATAGCGACCGCCGAATTCGCCGGTCCGCTCGACCGCCATGATGTCGCGGGCGTCTTCGACCACGCAGAGGACCGCTTGCTCACGGTTGTCGTCGGCGCAGATCGAACAGAGCGGTGATTCCGCCAGGTTGAAGCAGGTCTGACAGAACTGGACACGACGCTTGGCCTCGACGATGGCGTTGGCCAAGCGCTCGGCCTCGGCGGTCGGGATGCGCAGCATGTGGAATGTGATGCGCTGCGCCGATTTCGGGCCGATGCCGGGCAGGCGTCCGAACTCGTCGATCAGGTCCTGGATCGGTCCGCTGTACACGCGGTCAGTCGCCGCCGCCGAGCAGGCCCCCGAGGTCGATGCCGCCCAGGTCCATGCCGCCCAGGTCCATGCCGCCCAGGTCAGGGCCCTGGACGATGTTTGCGGCGTTGGCCACCGCATCGTTGAGCGCGGCGAGCACGAGATCCTCGAGCATTTCGACATCGTCGGCATCGACCGCCGACGGGTCGATCTTGACGGAGCGGAACTCACCGCCACCGGTCATGCGGACGATCACAGCGCCACCGCCGGCTACGCCCTCGACCTCGGTCGCAGCGGCTTCGGCCTGCTGGGCCATGAGCTGTTGGCTCATCTGTTGCGCCTGCTGGAGGAGGGCGTTCATGTCGGGCATCTGGCCACCGGTTTCAGACATGGCTCAATCATCTTTCATCCGGGTCACCTGAGGACGGATCCTCGAGCAACTTCGATCCTTCGAACGTGGACAGCACCATGTCCACACCCGTCGTGGGTTCGGCATCGGCGCCGGCGTCGACGAGGCCGTCGAGGTCGACGGCCTCGTCGTCGTGGTCGATCACGGGTGCTTCGGGGGCTCCCGAGCTGGTCGTCGGCTCGACGGGCGGCGAGGCGAAGATGTCCGGCTCAGGCTCTGACGTGTCGACCTCAAGCTTGAGGGGCACCGGGGCGCCGAACTTGGTGGCGAGCGCCTCATCGACCTCGCCGCGAACCTCTTCGCAGCGATCTCGGTGCACCGGGTTGGGCAGGCCGAAGATCGCGGAGCCACCGTCGTGGGGCATGAACTCGCCAGCCGCGAACCGGGAACGCACGCGACCCGAGAGGGTTTCGAGCAGGCCCGGCCAGATCCCCTGGAGCTCGCCGAGGAGCGGAAGTGAGCCGCCGCCGGACGGCGCCGGATCGGCGGCAGTGGACTCGGCCTCGGAGTCAGGAGCCGGCGCGGCGGCCGGTTCGGTGGGCGCAGATACGGGTTGGGGTTCGGATCTTGCCGGGTCGGTGGGCGCGGGCGCGGGTTGCGCGACCGAACCTGATGCGTCTGCGGCCGGCATCGCCACGTCGGCGGGCTCGCTCGGGTTTGGTCCGGCATCGACCGGCGTCGCCGCAGCGGTCGAGGCTGAGCCAGGCGCTGCGGCTTCGGTGGTTGGGGGTGCTTGGGTGGACGCTCCCTCGGTCGAAGCCCCCTCGGTCGAAGCCCCCTCGGCGGCGGCGCGACGCTGGCGTTGCCGATCGGCGAGGGTGCGAGGCGAGCCGCCGGATTCCGCTGCGGGGGCAGGCGGTGCTTCGGCTGCAGTCGTCTCGGCGACCCGTGCGGGGGCGGGTTCGGCCGGTGCGGTCTCTTCACCACGCGCAGCGCGCTGTTCCGCCAAGGCGGCCCGCACCATGTCGGCCCCGCGCTTGCCGGCGCTCGGCGGCGCGGCTGGCTGCGCTTGTGCCGGCGGCGCCACAGCGGGCGGTGCTTGGCTGGGCGCAGGCTGAGCCGGTACCGATGCTGCTGGCGACTCGCTCGCCGGCACCGAGGCTGCCGGGCTCGCGGCCGGTTGCGCGGGAGCTGCTGCTGGCGCTCCGGCTTCGAGGACCTCGATGCGTTCGAGGAGAGCCTCGGGCGTGATGTCCAGGTCGGTCCTCGTCAGCCGCATCACCGCGACCTCGAGATCGACTCGCGGATCGGGTGCTTGGCGCATCTCGACGATCGCGGCGCCGAGCACTTCGATCGCCCGGGTCACTCGCGCCGGCGGCATGGCCGAGGCGACCGATTCGGCCCGCTCGCGGCCCGCGTCGGGAAGGTGCGAAAGGTCCGCCCGCATCGTGGCGAGAAACACGCTGCGCAGTTCCGAGAGCAGCGCGGTGGCGATCGTGGCCGGGTCGCGTCCAGCCTGCATTGCGCCGTCGATCGCCGCCAGCCCCGCCGCGCCATCGCGCTCGACGAGGGCCCCGAACAGCGCGTCGAGATGTTCACCGCCGCGCGGAGCGCCACCGGCGGCCACGACCTGGTCGAGCGCCGAGAGCGTGTCGCGAGCCGAGCCGCCTCCGGCGCGGATCACGTACGAGCGGTCTTCGCCGGTGATCTCCAGACCGGCGTCGGTGACAACGTGGTCGACGAGCTCGCCGACCTCGGACTGGTTCAGCAGCGAGAACTCAAGATGCTGCGTGCGACTGCGGATCGTCGGAACGACCTTGTTCGGCTCGGTCGTACAAAGCACGAATACGACGTGGGGCGGCGGTTCCTCGAGCGTCTTGAGCAGCGCGTTCTCCGCGCCCGACGAGAGCATGTGAACCTCGTCGAGGATGTACACCTTGGTTCGACCCGGCGAGCCGAGTGCGACCTTGCCGATGAGGTCTCGCATGGCATCGACGCCGTTATTCGACGCCGCGTCGAGTTCGTGGAGGTCGTAACTGCTGCCTGAGTTGAACGCCAGGCACGAGTCACACTCGTTGCACGGCTCGCCACCCTGGAGATTGGTGCAATTGAGCGCCTTGGCGAGGATGCGGGCCGAGGTGGTCTTGCCGGTGCCGCGGGGCCCACTGAACAGGTAGGCGTGGCCCACACGATCACCGTCGACCGCGTTGATCAAGGCAGCCTTGACGTGGTCCTGACCGAAGAATGCGTCTTCGAACGTGGACGGTCGATATCGCCGATACAGGGCCTCGTACGCCATCAGGTGCGAGCCTAACCCGGCCCTCTGACAGCCGCGAGCGGCGCTACGACTCGGCGAGCACCAGCCGAGTGCCGAAGAGCGAGAACTCCGGACCGAGTGGGCCAGCGACGTCGACGTTCATGCCTCGATTGACGAGCCCGGCGACGGATTCGGCCGGATCCGAGGCACCGAGCACGAGTGCAACCATGCCTTCGCCCTTCGCATCGAGATGCGCGGCGATCGCTGCGGCAAACGGGTGCTCGACATCGACCGGCGCCACCAACTCGATCACCGCGCCTTCGGGAGGCGTGGCGTGACACACCATGACGCCGCGCTCGCGATCCCGAGCGGGCTGGGTCGTCGTCAGCCCGAGGCCATGGCCGTACGTCTTCGCCGCGGCGCCAGCGTCGTGTACCGCGACGACTACCCGAGCGATTCCCCCGATACCCAGCGGCCCGGTCGTGGGCGCGCCCGGCTGGGCCACCGAACCGGTCGGGTACACGCGAATCAGCACACCGTGGGTTGAATTCGGATGGAGGTCACGTCCGCTCGCCCCCGGCATCAGCGGCAGCACGTTGAGCCCACGCAACGCGAGCTCCTCGGCCTCGGCATCAGGATCGGCCGCTTCGAGCATCAGCGCATAGAGCCCCGTGCCGCGGCGGTCGAGGAAGCGTTGGAGCGCCATCGACAACGAGGCGTCGGGATCGCTCGGTGCCATCAGCTCGACATTGCTTCCGCCCGCCGGTTGACACATGCCGACATGAGCGCCGAGGCCGGGCACCGTCTCCGACGACAGGTCGCGCACCTCCATCCCGACCTGCTCCCGGAACGCTTCGATCGCGCTCGGGTAGTCATGAGAAGCCATGGCGATGGCGATGCGAGGGAGCCCGGTGATCATGACGCCAGCCTGGCCGCGCCGCCGATCATCGCCCAATCGGCAGCTCCCACTAGCGTCGCCGACGTGGATCTCTCATCGCTCAACACGACCGGCGCGTGGATGTTCGTCGACACGCTCTCCGCCGCCGAAACCGAGCAGTTGGCTCAGCGGCTCGAAGGCCTCGGCTACTCGGCTCTCTGGATTCCCGACACGGTCGGCCGCGATCCGTTCGTCAGCTCGGCGACGATGCTCAATGCCACCGAGTCGCTCATCCTGGCGACCGGCATCGCCAACGTATGGATGCGCCACCCGGGCGCCATGAAGCAGGCCGGCATGGCCCTGGCCGAGATGTCGGGTGACCGGTTCGTCCTCGGCATCGGCGTGAGCCATCAGCCGATGGTCGAGATGGTGCGCGGCATGGACTACTCCAAGCCGCTCACGATGATGAAGGAGTATCTCGCCGGCATCGACGCTTCGCCGTGGCGGGCGACCCCGGCGAACATGCCTCCGGTCGTCCTCGCTGCTCTCGGGCCGAAGATGCTGGAGCTCTCGCGCGACGCGAGCGCCGGCGCACATCCGTACTGGACGACTCCCGAGCACACCGCCCAGGCCAAAGAGATCCTCGGCGACGATTCGCTGCTGTGTGTCGAACAGAAGGTCTGCCTGACCACCGACCGTGATGCGGCCTATGAGAAGGCCGCCGAGCAGCTGGGGATCTACAAGCCGCTGCCGAACTACCGGAACAACTGGAAGCGGCTCGGCTTCACCGAGGATCAGATCGAGCACAACGATCCGGCCTTCGTCGATGCCGTGTTCGCCTGGGGCGACGCCGATGCGCTCAACGCACGGGTGCAGGCGCACTACGACGCCGGCGCGACCCACGTGTGCGTGCAGCCGATCCACCCGACCGCCGAGCGCGGCACCGTGGACTGGGACTGCCTCGAAGCCCTGGCCCCGAACGGCTGATCAGCCGGCCCCGCCGGCTCGGCTCAGCCGAGGTCGCTCGGTGCCGCCCAGGCGGGGTTGGTCGAGGCGTCGATCGCCGCCTGGCGGCCGGCGTCGTTGAAGAAGATCACCTGCTTCGACGGCAGCGTCAGGTCATACGCCAGCAGCTGCATCGCCGAGTTCGTGCGGATGTTGTTGAGGCGCCAGGTGTTGCACCCGTCTTCCCAGAGGAGGGTGACTTCGGAGTCCGGGCCGATACCGGTGTGGCTGGCGAAGTCCTGGGCGAACGCAAAGTCGTCCTGACACCCGACACCGATGACCTGGATCGTTTCCTTGTGCTCGCGAGCAAACTGCTCGACCTCGGCGCCATGGCGCCGACAGGTCGGTCAATGGGGCGCCCAGTACCAGGCGAGCACCGCCCGGTCGCCGGTGGCGACGTCGTTCAGCGTGGTGATCTCGCCGGTGCTGACCTCGAGGAGCTCCGATGCGGCAAAGTCGTTACTGACCGCCAGCGCGTCGACGTTGGCCTCCCCGGCGGCGATCACGTCGGGATCGCCGCCACCACCGCCGCAGGCGGTCGCGAAGATGGCGAGGGCAGCGACGACGACAAGTAGTCGCCGAGCCAGGCTGCGATCGTTCCGAGTCACGAATCGGTCTCCAGGGGGTGCTGAGGGATCATGCGGAAACCCGCTGTCCGAAGACGCTATTCCGCCGACGGCGAGGTTTTGCGTCGCCGGGTAAAGCGGCCCCCGGAGCGCCCGCAAAGGAACCGCACAGCAACCGCAAAAAGCGAACGACCCGGGCTCGAAAGTGACGACCAGGCGATCTGCGGCACACGCCAGGCTTCGCTGAGAGCTGCTCCGTTCCCGGCCTGACTCGGTTCACGAACTGGTGTTGCACAGGACCCGGTCGTCACATTCCAACCCGGGTGACGACACGATAGCGTGATGCTTTCCATCCTGCGTCTCGCACGAGGCTCAGGGTCTGGAGGAGTGCGAGAGCGGCCGAATCGGCACGCTTGGAAAGCGTGTGTGGGGAAACTCACCGTGGGTTCGAATCCCACCTCCTCCGCTCGCTCGGCTCGGCTCGATGAGTCGTGGTGATCCTCGTTCGACCGAGCCCTTGCTGGGCTCGTTACCGGGTTGTGTGTGGCTAGCGGTTGTCGGTGGAGTGGAGACGGTTCAGGCCCCGACGCGCTTTCATTAGGGAACGGCCCGGCGCTCGTAGTCACGCATTGGTCGCACGTGCTCAGTCTCGCACCCGTCGACCAACTACTGCCTCGCTATAGGCTCGCAACATGGGTGGGACCGAGCTGACGGCGAGCAAGATAGCCGCACTCGTTCGGTCGACCATCGCGCCGGTGTTGCGCGAGCGCGGGTTTGAGAGTGTTGGGACTACCTGGAGCTTTCGCCACCCGCACGACGACGTCGTGCATCGGTTTCACCTTGAGCGCTTCTCGAACTATCACCGCGAGGTGATGGGCTTCCCGAAGTTCACGATGTCAGCTCACGTCACCACCTACTTCCCGGCGCAGCTCTTCGTTGGTCTCAACGACGCTCGGCCGACGTTGAAAGACCGTGCCAAGTGGACGAACAAGAAAGGACAGGTCGAGATCCGAGAGAATCTCGCAATGCCTGGCCGTCGCGAGGCTCTGCTGAAGACGGTGGAACAACCCGACGGTGTCCCGAACGGTGACGTTCGCTTGCGCCATGAGAACTGGCTGATGCTCGAAGCGACTGTCGACTACTGCCAGATGCTCTTGGACGACATTGCCGTACGGCTCGCCGAAGCCTTCGATCACTTTCACGCTCCGCTCGCCGACGTCGAAGGCACCCTTGCCGGATTGCTGGCCGACCCGCCTCAGGCCGAGTTCCTCGGACCAAGAGTCGTGTCGACCTATTCCGGCAACCGCATCGAGTCCACGACCGCTCAGGAGATCGATCGAATCAGCACAATCGTGAGCTGCGCAGTCACGCTCGGTGACCTCGACCTCGCCGCGGAGTACGCCGGGCGGCTACGGGCCTTGCAAGAGGAGTGGCGAGCCGAACAGGACGCAGCGCTCGCCGCATTGCGTCGCTCCAAGGACGTGTTATCAACCTGACGTGTCGAACGTGGTCCCACTACGAGCGCAAGTGGAAGTGTATTGCGACTGACACAAGGCGGCGTTACCCGAGTTCTTGCTCGATGCGGGTGAGCTCGAATGCGAGGTCGTCAACGAGTTCGGCGAGGACCTCGGCGACCACGATTTGAGCGTCTCGGTCGTCGATGGACTTTCGAATGGGGGTTCTGACCCGATCGACGGAGCTCGATCGTGTCGAACGAGCAGTACGGCCGCCCCGTCCACGAGCCGTGCATCAGCGTCGAAGCCATCGAGCGTTGAGCCGAGAACGTCGAGTTGACGCTGAGCGGCAACAAGCTGACTTTTGCCGGCCTGTTGGTCGGTTTGCGCTGAGAGTTCGCGGCGCCTTGAACCGATAGCTGCGATCACGGCTGCCATTCGGATCCTCATGATCTGCGGGTTCCGGTCCGAGCGCTCCGAACGGGATCGCCCACCGATCCTCACCGAACGGCTGAACGTTCTTCCCGGTGTAGAAGACAAACCCGCGGTGGAAGGCGGTCGCGTGGTACTTGCGAAACGCGTCGATGCCGAGGAACTCCGACACGCCGACGTTCTCGGCGACCCTCACCTCGACGCAAACGGAGCGACCGTCGGACGACTCAAGGACGAGATCGACCTCGTCGCAAGTACATCACAGTGGGACATTGTGCAGAACAACGCTTACACAATAGGCAAAATCGGACCGGCCGGCCGATTGCAACCTTCCAGGTTGCTGCTCCCTGATTCGTCCTCGCGCATGATTGGGGTGAACTCCGCTCGGGGTTCGAACGTTGTCCCACGGACCGCGTCGCTCGCTAGGCTCGCTCACCGAGTTTCGGCCCTTGGGGGCAGAGCTCGTGCGGTGATGTGCGAGGCTCGGCCGATGGCCGACGGGGTTGCGTCCGAACTGATCTCGATCGTCGAGTCGATGCTTCAGGAACAGCAAGCTGTGTTCGCGGTCCGGCGCCCTGAGGGCGTATTTGCTGACTGGGCACCGAACCCAGAGGCCTTTGACCGAGCTGTTCAGCTCATCGAGGCGGAGCGGGAGGCGTCAGTGTTGTACGCAGTGCTCGCGCTTGACGGAACACTCGATGTCCCCGTCACGCTCGTGATCAACAGCTACCGCCGGTTGATAGCTCTAGGCGTGCAGGATCCGCTCACGTTCGTCTGTTACGGGCACTACCTGCGCCTGCACGGCTACGACGAAGAAGCTGCGCGAGTGCTGGACGAGGTTCGTGATCGCGCCATCGCCGAACACGTGTGGGACCCGGGTGTCTTGCACCCTCCCCAAGGCCCTACGTGAGGTGTTCGAACGTTGTCCCGCGAGGACCGCGTCGCCCGGCCGTGCCTCGCCCGCCGAGTTTGAGGCCATCGGCCAGGGTTCAGCCGGAGCGGCGTCGCCGGCGCTTTGGTGCGGCGACAGTGCGAGCGTCGTCCTTGCCGCTGACCTTGATGACACCACGTGCTTCCGCCGCGGCGACGAAACTGCCGAAGTTGCGGTAGCCCAACGTGCGCTCGTCGAAGTCCTGATCGCGTTTGCGCAGCGCATCCTTGAGACCGGTGAGCGGGAGCGGGCCGTCTGCGAGCAGCGAAGCAAGGAGCTCGTCGACCGCAGTGACCGTCGCCGCGCTCAGGTTGACCTCCGGATCGTTGCCCCCGCCGACCTCGACAAGGCCCCGCTCCGCGAGGCTCGACAGCAAGGCGCTGAAGTTGCGGAACCCGAACGCGGACTCCGAGAAGGTGGGGTCCTTTCGCAGCAGAGCCCGTTTGAGGGCGGACGAGCGCACCGTGCCCGATGCCGACGTGAGTCCGGCGAGTGTGCTGGTCACGATCGAGATGTCGGTGGCTGGCTGGGGCGGGCCGTCGTCGTCCGGCTGGCGGCGCCGCTTCTTGGGCGGCTCGTCATCGGTGACGAGGTTGTCGTAGAACATGAACTCGTCACACGCCGGCGGGAGCAGCTTCGACGTCGACTGACGGATGCCGACGCCGATCACGCTTCGATCGAGTTCGCGCAGCTTCTGCACCAGGGGCGAAAGGTCGCTGTCGCCAGTGCAGATGACGAACGTGGAGAGGTAGTCCCGGTCGAGAGCCAACTCGATCGCGTCGATCGCCATCTTGATGTCCGCCGCGTTCTTCCGGCTGCCACCCATCTTCTGCGGAATGTCGACGAGCTCGACCTGGTGTCGTGTGAGCATGCGACGATCGCTGTCGAAGTACGACCAGTCCGCATACGCCTTGCGGTGAATGACCCGGCCGCGCTCGGCGAGCGCGTCGGCGACAGGCCCGAAGTCGAAGGCCTTACCCAGGTTGTCGCGAGCGCCGATGGCGAGATTCTCGTAGTCGAGGAAGCAGGCGATTCGGGGTTCGTGGTCGTGCGAGGTCACGCCGCAGCCTCGCACACGATGTCGGTGGGTGCTGATCCTGTCAGCGCTGCCACGCCGCGACGATCTGGCCGGAGAGTGCAGGGCGTTCGGTGCCCTCGATCTCGATCGTGGCGTCGATCGGGATCAGCACCACGGCGCCGCGGTCGTCGGGACCATCGTCGGAGGTGCGGAAGTGGCCGCGAACCTGCGAACCGATTGGCAGGGGCTCGATCAGCCGGAGCTTGTTGAACCCGTAGTTGAGGAGGTAGCCCTCCTCGACATAGCTCGACGGGCCGACCTCCATTGCATTGGCCAACAGATGTGGCAACAGCGACACCGTCAACATCCCGTGGGCGAACGTCCGCCCATCCATCTCGACCAGGATCGGGTCAAGGGTGACGTCGGCGAACACCTGGTTCATGTCGGCGCCGACCAGCACCCAGTCGGAGGTCCCGAGGTCGAGTCCAGCCTGCAGCAGGGAATCGGAACTCATGACTGCGACCGTAGTGAATCAGGCCCGATCGAATCAGATCGGCTCATGCCGGAGTGGCGGCGGGGGCGACCGGCATGTCATCCGGCTGCCGGGCTGCTCGCGGCGACACCCCGATGACCCGCTTGAACGCCCGGCTGAAGGCGGCCTCGGAGTCGTAGCCGACCTCGCTGGCCACGGCGGCGACGTTGCTGTCGGTGCGCTGGAGCAGGTCGAGGGCAACGTGCATGCGCCAGCGTGTGACGTAGCGCATCGCCGGCTCACCGACGAGTTCGGTGAATCGGGCGGCGAAAGCCGAACGCGACATAGCGACCTCGTCGGCCAGCATCGCAACGGTCCAGTCGCGCTCGGGGTTGCGGTGCACGCGGGCGATGGCGGCACCAATCTGTTCGTCGCGGAGCGCCCCCAGCCAGCCGGTTTGAGCGGCGGGGTCGCGCTCAATCCAGGTACGGATGGCCTGGATCACGACGATGTCGCACAACCGGCTCACGACCGCCTCGCCGCCCGGGCGGGCCAGCTGCGTTTCCTCGGCCATGAGTTCGAGGGTGGCCCGCATCCAGTCGGCTCTCGTGGAGCGTGCACCCTCGATGTGGATGATCGGCGGCAGCGAGGCCACCAGTTGGCGGGCGGCCGGGTGCTCCAGGCGGATACCGCCGCAGACGATGTCGGTGCGGTCACCTCCACCGCCGTGGCGGAGGACTGCGTACTGATCGGTGACGTAGTCGTGCGGAAGGTCGAACACGCTCGGGGTGGGGGCCTCGTCGATGCCCCAAGCGCGGTGCCCGGTTCCGTGGGGGACCAACACGAGGTCACCGGTACGAAGCTTGCGGATCTCGCCTTCAACCTCGAGGGTGGCGTCGCCACCGAGCACGGCGTGAAACCAGACGCAGTCCGGCATGGGAGGCAACTCGAGGCCCCAAGGCTCAGTGAGCTCCGAAGGGCAGTAGAACAGGCCGGACATCTGGATGTAGCGGAGGGCCTCGCCAATGGCCGGCACAGCGATGTCGCTCATGACCACAAGTCTCGTCGCTGAGGTCGCCGACGTCCACCGACCTGGACGAATGGGCAAGAACCGAATCGTTTCAGTCATTGTTCATCTCATCATCGCCCCTCATCCTGGTGTTCATGCAGACAACGAATGCCATCCAATCCCCCACCGCCATCCACCGACCGGACCCGGAACAGATCCAACGGACCATCGAGAAGCGCTCGTTCGCCACGCTGGGCACTGCGTCGGCGGCGGGGCGACCCCACGTCGCGGGTGTCCTCTTCGACATCGTCGACGACGTGCTCTACGTCAACACGCTGCGCACGAGCCGGAAGGCCCGCAACGTGCTGGCCAACCCTCGGGTAGCCGTGGTGATCCCGGTCCGCCGCTTACCGGTCGGCCCACCGTCGACGGTGCAGTTCCAGACCGACGCCACCGTGCTCGATCTCGATGACCCCGAGATCAAGCGACTGGTCACCGACGGCCATCTGGGGTCGATCACTGGCCACGGTGAACTCGACATGCCCGACGGCTGCTTCCTTCGCATCCCGGTCCCGGCTCGCCTCGTCACCTACGGGCTCGGCATGCCGCTGCGCCAGTTCATCAGCGACCCGATGAATGCCGGTGGACTGGTCGACGTCCGCGTCCACGGCGAGGTCAAGGCCGACCGATGAGCGCAGGATGGGAGGTGGCGCTGGTCGTCATCGGACTGACCGGCGCGGCCGTGAATGGCGGGGCGTTCTTCGCGTTCTCCAACTTCGTGATGCCGGCGCTGGCCAGACTGCAGCCGGGCGACGGCGCCGCGGCGATGCAAGCCATCAACGTGGCCGCACCGACGCCAACCTTCGTCAGCGCTATTGTCTCCGCCGGCCTGGTCGGCGTGCCGGTCGTGGTAGCCAACCTGGACCGCCTCGACGAAACTGCCGTCCGCTACGTCGTGGCGGGGGTCGTCTTGTCACTCGGCTCGTTCCTCATCACTGCGGCCAGCAACGTTCCTCGCAACAACGCCCTCGATGGAGTCGACGCCAGGAGCCCGGCCGGCCAGTCGTACTGGGCTCGGTATCTGACGAGCTGGACCAGGCTGAACACGCTTCGCACCGTGACCTCGCTGGCGAGCGTTGCAACCTACGCCCTGGCGCTGTCCGTATGAATGTGTTTCCTCGCCGCGTGGCGATCTCCGCACATCAGTGCAGTGATAGACACAGTCCTTGTTGTTGTTGGGATCAACACACTTCGAGTGGCGTTGAGCGACTGCGCATCAACGGCAACCAGGGTGCCGACACCATCCGTGGCCGCAGGGGCAACGACATCGTTCGCGGTGGAAGCGGCGATGATGTGCTGTACGGGAACCGCGGTGATGATCTCATCGTCACAGGAGACGGAACTGACAGCGCGAACGGAGGAAACGGACACGATGAATGCCATCTCACACCGACAGAAACCGCGACCCGTTGCGAGATCATCGTCGATAGCTAGCCGAGGGGTGCGACACCTCAAGGCCTGGGCCGCCAGTGTGGCAATGCTTGCACTCGTCGGGGTCTCGTTCGGCTGCGGTCGAAGCGATGGCGATGCAACGTCGATCGAAGCCCGCTCGACTGCCCCGGCATCGGGCGCCGAAGCCCAGTCGGAAGATGAGGCCGAGATCGCAGAGCTGCAGGCGTTCCGAACCGACATCGAGGCGTCGATCAGCGGGCAGTTCTTAGCCGACGGGACACTTGAGCTGCGACCCAGTGTGCGATCCCTCGACCGACTCGCGCTCCTGAGTCCAGTGATCGACATCGAGTTGGACGACGCTGCGGCAATCACGATCGCCGAGGTTGATCCCGACGGTGTCTATGCCAACTCGCTCAACGGTGATCGAGTGCGCGCTCTCCTCGAGGGCTGGGCCGGGTGCACCCAGGAATCGCTGACGATCCGTTGCGAACTACCCGACCATGCGGGAGAGATCGTCGAGGACCAAGGCCTCATCCCGACGCGATGGATCGGGCCGCGCCTCGTGCTCACGACCGATGCGCTGAGCGCCAGCGTGACCGTTACCGCTACCAGCGAGCTCAACGCCCTGACGAACGAACCCGACCCGACCAACAACGTCGCCACCGTCGTCATCAACCGGCCCGGATAGGCAGTCCTCCCGCAACCGCGAGCTAGATAGGTCCTTGTTGAGGGCTCACCGTCGTCAAGTGGGCGACAAGCGCCGAACGAAAGTCGGCGAGATCGACCGGCACCTCGTGACCCATCGGTTCGATCTCGAGCAGTGATGCGCCGGGAATCGCTGCGGCAAGCGCACGGCCGTGCGCCGGCGGACGGAGCGGGTCCCGAGCGCCATGGATGACGAGGGTCGGCGCCTTGATGGCGGCCAGCGCGTCAGTCCGGTCGCCGGTCGACTGCACGGCCGCCGCGTGGCGGCACGCCGGGTTCAGGCCTCGTGCCAAGAGGTCGTGGATCTGCGTCCGCCACCACGCTTCGTCGAACCGATCCTCGTTGCCGATCAGGAAACGGAGCCGGGAGAGCATCGCGTCTTCGGGCGGCTCCGCCACGGTCGCCGCCATCGCTTCCATGGTTGCGGCGGGTATCGGCGGCAGGCTCGGGTCCATCGTCGTCGTGGCGATCAGGGTGACGGACCGGGTTCGCTCAGGTGCCCGAAGGGCGATCGTCTGGGCGACCTGCCCACCCATGGAGAACCCGACGAAGTGCGCGTGCTCGAGACCCAGATGATCCATCAAGCCGAGAACGTCTGCCGTCAGATCGTCGAGGTCGTAGAGCGGCGTCGCCGGGTCGATCCACGACGAGCGCCCGATGTCACGCCAGTCGGACCGAATCGGCCGGAGTCCGTGGGCGACGAGCTCGGCGAGGAACTCCTCCGTCCACCACATGGTGCCCTGGCTGTTCGCTCCGCCGAGAAGGAACACCGGAGCACCCGGCTCGCCGCGTTCGTCGAACCACAGGTCGAGTCCGTTGACCGCTGCGATCGTCACGCGACCGGTTTACACGATTCGGTCGAAGGGCTCGGCCTCGACGTCGATCTCGACCATCGCTGCCTGACGGTCCGCGATCACCCCGCCGCCGAGGACCCGACGAACCGCCGAGAGCTGCACCGACAGGCGCGACCCGAGCTTGCGCTCGTCCGCCTCGTCGGGCCACAGCATGTCGGCGAGTTCCTCCCGCCTGACCGGCCAACCGCGAGCGACCACCAACCGCTTGCAGAGCTGGCGGGACCGGCGCGATCCCCAGGCCGAGTTGGGGACCTCGGCACCGTCGACCGTGACGGCGAAGCGTCCGAGCGTGGTGATCCGTGCCCGACCGGGTGCCTCGAGAAGCTCGACCGGACGGGCAGCAACCCGGCCGGTGACGAAGCGCTCCATCTCATCGACCCATGCGACGTCGCCGTAGGCGAAATGATCCGGCGACTCGTAGACGTGCAGCTCCGCGTTCTCGATCTCGCGAGCCAGCACCCGACCCCACTCGAGCGGGGTGACTCGGTCGCCATTGGCATGGAGCACCAGGGTCTCAGCGTTGCCAGGTTGTCGAGCACGTGGAGGTGCCGGCCCTCGCCGGGGCCATGGAGGTAGATCGAGTCGGTGTCTTGGATCACGTCAGTAGTCATGACGTGATCATCCACACCACCCTTTCGAGCATGCGAGCGCTCGACGCTCGAACGGTCAGACGCCCAGCGCAGCCGCGAGCTGAGCATGCGCGGCGAGGTCGTCCTCGAGCGCGTCGGTGCCGAGGATGCAGCACGCAACGTGATCGGCGCCGGCGTCGCGATGTTGCTGCAGCCGGGCGACGCAATCTTCCACCGAGCCCCAGGCGATCAGTGCGTCGATGAGCCGGTCGCTGTGCCCGCCCGTCCAGTCCTCAGGTTCGAAGCCCAGGGCAGCGAACTTGCGCTCGTGCGGTGGCGATCCTACGTAGGGCGCGGTGTGCGCGCGGGCGATCTCCCGGGCCTCGGTCTCGTCCTCGGTGAAGATGACGGCCTGCTCGGCGACCAGCACGGACTCATCTCCGAGCAGCCGGCGGCTGTTGATCGTGTGCTCGGGCGTGACGAGATACGTCATCGCCCCGAGCGACCGCTCGCCACCCAGCTGCAGCATCTTGGGCCCGTAGGCGGCAAGCATGGTGGTCGCTTCGCCTCCGAATTGCTCGTCGGCGGCGTCGAACTCGTCGAGCCAGTCGTTGAGCACCTGCATCGGCGAAGGTTGCCGGGCGAGCGGGCCGAGCCCGAGGCCCAGAACGTGGCGGCCGCCGTAGGCGCGACGCAGGTATGCGTGCGCCGCCGCGGCGTTGCCCGGCGACCGATCGCCGACGCGTGCGATCGCGCTCACGACCATCAGCTGATCGGTGTTCGCAAGAAGGTGCCCGGCCTCGGAGAACGCCTCGGTCAGGCCGATCTCGGGGATCCACAGCACCGGCCATCCCTGCTCGTCGAGGCCGCGAGCCAAGAGGGCGGCCTCGGACGGCGACAGGAAGTTCGTGCGGAACGTGTCCACGCCCCAAGGTCCAATACGTTCGCGGAGTCGTGCGGTGTCCATCGAGGCGATCATGCCAGAACGGCGCCCTGGCCGAGCATCTCGAGGAGGTCGACGTCCGAGGACATCGAACGAGGTCTCGTCAGCGTCCGGTCGCCGCCAGAACCTGCGCCGGCACCTCGAAGGCGCCATCGTCATGGCGGAACGCGGCGAACGCCCCGGCGACCGCTTCTCGCGTCGATGACTTCTCCTCTGCGTCCATCGCGGCGATCACCGGCTTGAGGCGCGCGTTGATCTCGGCCAGCACGCGCCACATCGCATCGTCGTCGGCCCAGCGGAACGTGAAGTCGATGGGACGAACGTCGACCTCGTCGAAGCCTGCTGCGACCATGACTTGATCGAGCGTGCCCGGCGAGCCGAGCGCGAACATGCCAGGACCATTCGGCATCGGAGGCTCGATCAGGCCCCGCTCGACGAAGACCCGGAGCGGTGTGACCACCCACGGATTCGAAGCCGGGTTGGAGAAGACGGAGCACGCGTAGACGCCACCGGGACGCAACACTCGACGCGCCTCCGCCAGGGCCGCTGGAACATCCGGCATCAGCATCAGTGCCGAGCGGCAGAGCACGACATCGACCGAGTCGGGTTCGAGATCGAGTTGCTCGGCGTCGAGGACCCGGTACTCGATGTTCGTCAGACCAGCATCGGCACCAATGGCTCGCGCCGCCTCGACCATGCCGGGCGCGAAATCACTGCAGATGATGGACACGTCGGTGTCGACCGAGCGAGCCAGCTGGTGCGACAACGCACCGGCACCTGCAGCGAGGTCGAGAATCACGTGACCGGCGTGCGGATCGGCAACCTCGATGAACCACTCGGCGACCGCGCCGAGTTGCTCCTCTCCTCGCGCCTCGGCCGCGGCATAGCCGTCGGCAACGCCATCCCACACACGTCGTCGCGCGTCGGTGTCCACCCGCTCACCTATCCCTGTTCGAGGCCCGTCCGCAACGTACCACGGCGACGGGGGCGGCCTCTCGGGAGCGAGCGACCCTCAGGCCGCCATCGACGTCGGCCACCAGGCCTTGGCGATGCGGCGTTAGCGTCGTCTGGGTGCCCGAATTGCCTGACGAGTCAGCCGAGCCCCGAGCGTCGGAAGACGACTGGGCCCGCCATCGCACCGACCGGCTGATCCTCGATCGACCAAGTTCGCACGACATGGACGACTGGCATCGCATCCATGCGGACCCGCGGGTGTGGGAGCACTTCCCCACCGGTCGTCACACCGAGCTCGAGCAGACGGCGACGGCCCTCTCAGCCGCGATCGACGATTGGGATCGGGATGGCCTGGGCTACTGGTCAGTACGGGTGGAGGTTGGCGGAACGATCGTCGGCTGCGGTGGTTGCCGGATCGTCACGGATGATCGGCGCTGGAACCTCTACTACCGATTCAGCCCCGAGGTGCAGGGAAACGGTTACGCCGCCGAGCTCGCGACCGAGGCGATCGCGGCCGCGACGTCGGTTCGACCCAGCTGGCCCGTGGTTGCCTACATGCTCGAGCACAACGTCGCGTCGTGGAAGGTCGCCGAACGAATCGGCATGCACCAGCTCTGGACGGGCCCCGATGCCGGCAACCCCGATCCCAATGCGGTGCGTCTCGTGTATGCGGATCGCGACGACGAGACGACACGCACCGTCGGTCGCAGCTGACGCGATGACGATCCGAGACGCGATGCCCGGAGACGCTGAAGCGATGGGACTGATCACGGTCAGTGCATCGCACCATGCGTTTCTCGGCGTGGTACCCGAAGACCTGATCGACTTCGGTTGGCAACCAAGCCAGAGTGCAGATGGCTGGCGGCGCTCGATGCATG
Source organism: Actinomycetota bacterium (assembly GCA_039028435.1). Taxonomy (GTDB): domain Bacteria; phylum Actinomycetota; class Acidimicrobiia; order Acidimicrobiales; family UBA10347; genus UBA10347. The sequence goes on from JBCCIC010000001.1 coordinate 795,565, forward strand.
ATGCCCCCGAGCGGGACTTCTTCCTGATCGCCGAACGCGACGCCGCCTCGCCTCCGTCCGAGGCCATCGGCTTGGCCTGGGCCGGATCGTCGCATCGCGATATACGAACTGAGGGCGAGCTGAAGGGCCTGTACGTCTTGCCGACGCAGCACGGCCTTGGAGTCGGACGGCGACTCGTCGCGGCAACGGCAGCTCGACTCGAACAGTCCGGCGCGACGTCGATGGTCGTCGGTTGCATCCGCGAGAACACCAGCTGCGGTTTCTACCGCCATCTCGGAGGTGTCGAGACCTTCAGACGACCGAGCGCCGTCGATCGATTCGAAACGGAGGAGATCTTTTTCCACTGGCCCGACCTGGCGACAGCTCGGGAACGGCACTTCGAGCCAGCGGCCTGACGGCCGCCGGCGGTCCCGGGCGAACGGGACCACCGGCGGCGATGGCCTGATCAGCCTCCGAACACCGCGGGGTCGATGCCACAGGCGTCAGGCGAACTCACGATGGCCGCACCCACGCGCTCGGCGGCCTCGGCTGGGAGGAAGTCGAGTTCGACCAACTCGCCGTCGACGAAGATCACGTCGGCGCCTACTGCGTCCACGATCAGGCCACCCAGGCAGGTCGCCTGATCCTCGGGAATGCCGAACGTCAGCACCGCATCCTCGGCGAGCAGCGCCACGACCGCATCTCGGTCACCACCACTCCCGGCCGGCGGCTCCACGACCTCACCCACGGTCATCGGTAGCTGGATCACCTGGAGCGACCCGGGCGAACCGGAAAGAATCACGTGGGTTCGGCTGTCGGCGTCGGCGCTGAACGGGAAGGGCCCATCGACGGGCGCCGCGCATTCGCGGTCGTCGTTGGCGTGGATCGAGAAGCTGCTCGCCTCGCCCATCGAGAACGCCGGCGTCTGGTTGCCGCCGATCAGGATGTTCTCGAGATTGACCGGCTCGAGGCAACCGCCACTGAGGTCGGTCGAGATGCGCAGGCCGAAGTCGGCATCGGTCACGGCAACCGCCGTGACGGTGATCAGCTTGCGACCCGCCTGGGCCGGGGTCATCGAGTTCGAGTTCGCCTGGCGATCGGCGGTCGGCTGCTCCCAGAGCTCGAAGCCGGTCGTTCCGCTGAAGTCATCCTCGTAGAGCACGACTGTGCGGTAGGGGCCCTCCTCCGGGAAGGCACTCAACGACGTAACGAAGTGATCGCAGCCCGAGACACAGGTGGGGTCGCCGGCGTCGGCTTCGGTCACCAGGAACACACCGCGGTCGGGCGGCGCGACGAAATCGCTGACCGCACCCGATGCAAGCGCCATGACGAACATGGCCTCGACCAGACCGGTCGTACGGACATAGATGTCGACCGGGCGGTCAAGCAGGTTGACGGCTCGATACTCGATCGGGCCCGGCTCGAACGATGCGCTCTCCTCTTCGACCGGCGGCTCGGTCGGCTCCGGCGCCGCCGCTGCTCCGGTTGCATCGTCGGCGCTGCTGTCCGCAGTCGCATCAGTCCCGTCGGATGTGCCCGCCGTTGTGGCATCGTCCGAACCGGACGACCCACCTCCGCATGCTGTCGCCAACAGTGCCATCGCCAGCACAATCGACGCGACCCACCCGCGCTTGGTTCCGCTGTTCACCTGTTCCCACCTTGGTCTTGTCCGCTGTGTTCTTGTCCGCTGTGTTGTTGTCCGCGGCGTTGTCCGCGGAGCCCCCGCCCGCCTTTCAACGACGTGGGCATCACTCAATTTGAGTACGCTGTATCGTAACAGTGTTCCGTAACGGTCACCAAACCAGGTGGGGCAGCGCCCATAAGCTGGGCCGGTGGGGCGCCCCCGAGATCCGTTGCTCGACGAGCGAATCCTCACGACGTTTCGCGACCTCAGCGAGCGGATCGGCGTTGCCAATGTGACGATCTCTGCCGTCGCCGCCGAGTCCGGGGTGAGCCGCAACGCCATCTATCGGCGCTGGCCGAGCCGGGCAGCCCTCATGTTCGAAGCCCAGACGAGCCGGAGCGTCGAGGGCGGCTTCCCCGACCACGGCTCACTGCGCGCCGACCTCGTCGATGCCGTCATCCGGCTCGTCGACTCGATGGTGGAGGGCGATCGGGTCCTCACGGCCGCACAGCTCGGTCAGATGATTCAGGACCGCTCGTTCGCCGACGAGGTCTGGGAGAACCGCTGGGGCCCCGATCGCGATGCGATGTACGGCATGTGGGGGCGGGCGATCGAGCGCGGTGAGGTCGACCCGGCCATCGATGGCCGGGCGGTGATGGAGGACCTCGTCGCCACGACGATCTTCCAGGTCATGCTCTCCCACCGCACCTTCGAGGGCGATGTGCTCGAGGCCTTCGTCGATCGGGTCCTCGACGGCGTGACCCGGCGATAGATCAGGTTGATCGATCAGGTTGCGGTATCGGCGCCTACGGCAACGGCCACGATGATCCCGGACGAATGAACTCTGGCATCAGTCGGTGGCCGCGGCACGGGTGACCCGGATCACCGCCACACCGGCCGCGACGAGCAGTGCCACGCTTCCTCCGAGCACCAACGCCAGCGGCGGCGAGTCGTCGACGACGACGATGCGGTCGTCGACAGCGAGCTCCTTGGACGGATCGAGGTCCACCCGTACCGTGCGACCGAGCCGGCTCCCCAGCCACTCGTCCGCCCGCTCTCGAAGCTCCTCGAGCGCCGCCCGCTCGGCGTCGGCGTCGCGCTCGGGACGAACCGGTTCACCGAACAACCTCGTGAGTTCCTCCTCGTAGGACTGCTCTTCCGTGGGCGAGGACCAGATGCGGATGTTCGCGCCCGGCTGTGTGTCGATGAGCCACGACGTACGGGCAATTGGCGCCGCCGGCTCGAAGGTGCACTCCTTGTCCTGGAGACCCCACACCCTGGGTTCGAGGTCGGGGGCGACACCCCAGTACGCCTCGACCACCGTGATGCGACCGTTGGAGATCCCCAGCGTGTCCGAGTCCGCTTCGATCACCGTACGGATACGACGGATCGACTCGAACGAAGGTGGAGTCACCGGTTCCTCGCTCCGGTCGTCGTCCCGGAGCGCGACGGCAAGTGGCCCGGCGGGATCGTCGAGGTTCTCGGGCGTCATCGCTTGGAGTACCTCGAGCTCCAGGCGGAACTCTTCCTCGGGCGAGCACGCGTGGGCGTCGGGTGCCGTGACCATCTCGAGCACGGCGAGTACCGCGAGGCCCACGACGGTGAACAGCACGGCGGTGAAACGGGAACTTCGCATGGCAACTCCGACGCATGGCCGGCCGTCGTCGGTTCCCCGCGAAGCGTCGTCTGGGTCGCTCGAATCAGCCGCGGCAGAGCCGCGAGTTCACCCTCGCAACGAGGGGTCGGTGGCCACGACCGAGGCCCGCCAATCGCTGGGCGTCGACCCGGTCATTCGGCGAAAGAACTTCGCGAAGTTGGTCTGTTCGGTGAATCCCAGCGTCGCGGCGACCTGGGCGATCGTGGCATCGGGTTGAGCGAGCAGGCGCCGAGCTTCGAGGGTGATGCGCTCGTCCACCAGCCGCTTGGCCGAGCGGCCGGTGACCTCCCGGCTTGCCCGCGACAGCGTCCGCGCCGAGTAGCCCAGGCGGGCCGCTCGTGCGTTCATGCTCGCCTCGACGCTGAGGTCGCGTTCGAGATCGTCGAGCAACGCCCGATACGCGGGTGGGGCTCCGCCAGGCGCACCGCGATCGCCCGCCAGCCCGAGACGGACGAAGAGCAGATCCCGCAGCGCACGCAGCGCGGCGCGCCGCTCGGTCGGGCTCCGATGGGGGCGGCGCTCGTCGGCGATCATGGCCAGGACGGCATCAGCCTCACGCAGTTGTAGAGGATCGAGGTCGACGACCGTCGCCTGATCGGTCCAGCGGGGTACGAGATCGACCGGTGCCTCCCGGAACAAGACGACGTCGGCATCGAAGACCACTGACGGCCTCCATCGATGGACCTGACCGGGTTCGACGTGCAGCACGCGACCGGGTCGAACCTCGGTGTGCGCAAAGTCGACCTCGTGACTCCCAACGCCGCTCCGACCGAGAATGACCAGATGAAAGTGCAGCCGCTCGACTCGCTCGAAGTGCTCGAGCGGGAACCGAGCGAGGAGTTCGGACCGCGTGAAGCACTCGATGGGGTCGTCGGCATTGGCCGATGACCAGGTGACTTGGCGAACGTGCTGTCGTGGGTCGATGTCCATATTGGATCACATGAAGTCCAGTGCAGACCTGGTTCTGTGCGATCGGACGTCCGAAGATGCACAGCACAGGACATCAGCCGACCAAGGAGCGATTCGCATGGGCATTCGACTCGACAACGCCATGAACCTCTACATGGAAGGAATCCGCGACGGAAACGCTCGTCGGGCCGTCGAGAAGTACACGGGTGCTCGGTACACGCAGCATTCGACAGGGGTCGCCGACGGCGTCGAGGGCTTCGTTGCCTTCTTCGAACCGTTCCTCGAGCGCAACCCGGTGCGTGACATCCAGGTCATCCGCGGCATCGAGGACGGTCAGCACGTGCTTCTCCATGTCTTCCAGAGCCTGAATGACGGTGAGGCCGAGTGGGTCACGACGGACTTCTTCGACACCGATGACGAGGGCAAGATCATCGAGCACTGGGACGTGATCGGTGCGTTCTCCCCATCGACACCGTCGGGTCACACGTCGATCGACGGTCCGACCGAGATCACCGACCTGGACCGCACCGCAGAGAACAAGGAGATCGTGCGCACACTGATCACCGAGGCACTCATGCCCGGCGGCGACGTCAGCCGAATCCGAGAGCTCGTCGCCGAGGAGTACATCCAGCACAACGCCGAGGTCGCGGACGGGCGTGCGGCCTTCGAAGCCCTCGCCAGTGCCCCCGACCGGCCCCTGAACTACGACGAGATCGTGCTGCTCGTCGGTCAGGGCAACTTCGTGGCGACGCTCTGCAAAGCGCGCTGGAACGACGAACCACTGGCCCAGGTCGACATCTTCCGGCTCGAGGACGGCAAGGTCGTCGAACACTGGGACAACTCCGAGCCGGCCGTCGACGACGGCATCAACTCCGGCAAATTCTGAGGCGTACCGGGCGTACTCTTGGCCCCACCATCACCACCTTCCACTCCAGAACGGTAGAGGCTCACAACCAACAGTGAGACCAGGGATCCCGCGTCCCGAATAGTGGAGAAAGTACTCTCGTTGCGACGGGACGTTCGGGAGCTGCGGCGACGCAGAGAAGGTTGACAAGTGGTGGGGACGGCACGGGTCATCGTTGATCCGACGTTTATCAAGATCACGCCTGGTGAGCCCTCCCGTTTCACCATCGACATCACCAACGAGGGCGAGATCGTCGAGGGCTATTCGATCCGCTTCATCGGCCTCGACGCCGACTGGTTGCGGGTCGATCCGACTCCGGTACGACTGCTTCCGCGAACACACGGCACCGCCGTGGCGACCCTCACGCTGCCTTCGAACTATCCGGCGGGAGTCCACGAGATCGGGGTGATGGTCACCGCCGACTCATCACAGTCTCAGGTCGCCCTGATCCTGCTCACCCTCGACGTCGCCGACCAGGTCAAGGCGACGCTGAGCGTCGTACCGAGCACCGTCTCAGGCGGAACCCGCGCCCGGTTCAACGTGGTCATCCGCAACGACGGGAACACCGACGTCGGTCTCTCACTCGGCACATCCGACCCCGAGGCCGCGGTGACAACCGGATTCGACCGGCCAACAGTGACCGTTCCGGCCGGCAAGACCGTGACCTCGAAAATGACGGCGCGCGGGCGACGGCCGTGGATCGGCTCACCAGCGCCTCGGCTGATCACGGTTATGGCGAAGGGACGCACCGAGCCGCTCGAGGAATTGGTGACCTTCATGCAGCGGCCGCGCATCCCGGCGTGGCTGATGTCGATTTTGGCGGTGCTGATCCTTCTCCTCGCGTGGCTTGGAGCGCTGCTGTTCGGCATCGATCGCATCGTGCCCGAGGAAGAGGTGGCCGAGGAGGTCGAGCTCTTCACAGTGACCGGCAACGCCATCGACAGCGCTACGCGATCACCGCTCAACGGGGTGGTCGTCAGCGCGTTTCCCCTCGAGTCTCCCGACGCCGCCGCGGACATCGGGTTGACCGGCCCACCGCTACCGCTCTCACTCCTTCCCGATGGCACCTACACCCTTTCCGACGACGGCAACTATGTGCTCGACGAGCTCCCCGCCGGCTTGTACCGCCTGCTCTTCGTGTCGACCGAGTTCGGTTCGATCTGGTTCGGCCCAGCCGGAGGTGTTGCATCGGCGGCCGAGGCAACGGTCGTGTCGATCTCCGAGAGCGGCGCGGTCTCGCACGAGAGCCTGAACGTCGAGTTCAACAACCGCATCACGGTCTGCGGCACGATTTCGTTCGCGCTACGCGCCGGTGACCCACCGACAGTCGACTCCTCATGCGACGGATCCGATTCGACGACATCAGCGGTCTCGCTCGAGTCAAGCGAGATTGAGCCAGCAGGCACGGCGAACCCGGGGCCCCTGATCAACTTCGACGGCCTCCGTCCACGCGTCACCGCCGTGAATGCCCGGCTCGACACCGCGGACGAAGCCGGTCCTGAAGCGACACCGACGACACCGCTGGGGCCAAGCATCGACGCCCAGGGATGCGCTGTCGTCGACTACCCGCCGGAGCCCGGTGACTTGTTGGCCGGTGCCGTCGTGACCATCGTCCAACTCAACGGCGATGGCTCGATTCCGGACCCGACCACCACGCCGCCCATCGCCGCGCCGATCCGCACGACGGCCGACGGCGCATTCGTGTTCCCCGACCTGCCATCGCCGGCCCAGTACCAGCTGACGGTGAGCGCCATCGGTGCCACATCTCAGACGATCCTGATCGCGGCGCAGAACGGGGTGAACGCCAGCCACGACATCACCCTCGTACCCGGAACCCAGACCATCACCGGACGCGTGCTTCCGCCAGATCCCAATGCCCGCTGCCGTGCCGTCGCCACGATCGAGCGGCCTCCGGCGATCCCCGGCGTGGGCGACCCCGGTCCGTCGACATTTGCCCTCGACGGGGACGGGTCCTTTGCGATTCCCGGACTCGAGCCTGGCGCCTACAAGCTCTCGGCGTCGCAGGAGCGGTTCGGCTCGGTATCGGTTCCGGTCATGCTGACCGCCGACGTGCCTGCCGCTGACGTCGACATCCTCCTCGGCGGCACGCCGTCGGAGATTCGCGGCACGGTCGTCGACGCGGAGGGGGCGCCACTCGGCGGCGTGGCGGTCACCGTCAGCAACCAGGTCACGACCTTGCCGACAAGCACCGACGACGAGTTCGGCGGGTACTCGGTGCCCGACCTCGCGACGCCGGCCTCGTACACGATCACCTTCGTCAAGAGCGGGTTCATCAGTCAGGTGATCGCCGTCGACCTGTCGCCAGGCGTGCCGTTCGATCGCCAAATCACGCTGCAGCCGGTGCGCGCAACCGACCTCTCGGCACTGTTCGGCACCGTGGTCAACACCCAAGGATCACCGCTCGCCGGGGTGACGGTGATGGGCACCGACGGAACCAACGAGTTCATGGTCGAGACGTCCGATGATCCGGTCGGTGCCTTCGAGTTCAACGGGCTGCCGCCCGGGTCCTATGCGATCACCTTCACGATCGGCAACATGACGACCCAGATCCTGCAGCAGCTGGCCGACGGTGAGCGGGTGCAGCTCGAAGCGGTGCTCGACGCGCCCGCGCCGATTCCGCTCGACAACCTTGTGCTCGGCGCGAACGGGATCGGGCCGATCGCCTTCGGTACGCCGGCACTCGACGGACTCGCGCAGCTGCAGGAGACGCTCGGCGTGCCGACGAACGACACCGGTCCGATCGTGTCGACCGGCGCCTATGGCACGTGCGCGAACACCATGATCCGCATCGTCCACTTCGGGGTCTTGGCCGTCGTCATCACCTACGTCGATCCACCACCGCCCGACCCGGATCCACTCCCGACACCGGACCCGACACCGATCCCCACGCCCACGCCGGATCCAGTCGCGACGCCCACCCCGACACCGACCGCGACGCCAACGCCGACTCCCACGCCTACTCCCACGCCGACTGCGACAGCGACCCCGGGGCCGACGCCCACGCCCACACCGACCGTCGACCCGGCAGCGACCGCCACTCCCACTCCGGTGGTGACCGTCACCCCCGACCCGAACGCCACCCCCGGGATGACACCCACACCTGTACCCGCCCAGATCCAGGTGATCGCCGCCTACCGATTGTCCGCGAACCTCGACCCGGATCTCTCGCGTGACCACCCAAGCTGGCAACTCGCCGACGCCGACGGATTGCGCCTCGGCGACCGCGACCCAACCGCGGGTGACTACCCCGCCGAGCTGGTGCGAGCCATCGCCTCGCCCGACGCCTGCTCGATGGGTTGGTGACGGGTTCGAGCCGAAGCTCGGCTACAGCCAGTCCTGCCAGAGCGCAACGCCGACCGCCAGTAGCACCAGTGCGACGGTGACGATAAGCATGAGCAGCCATATGTCGTTCTTGGGCGCAGGTGCGGGAGCGTCGAGCATCAACACCCCACAATGTGCGCAGAACCTGGCGCCGGCCGGGTTCCCGAGACCACACCCGGCGTTGGGGCAGGCCGCCCGCGGCGGCTCTTCCGCGGCTCGAGCCAAACGCTCACGCGTGATCACCGCCTGCTCGCGTTCGAGTCGTGCCTGCTCGGCCTCCCGGGCGAGCACTTCGCGCGTGGCGCGTTCGACGTCCTCGGACCAGAACATCGGGAAGTCGCAGGTCGGGCAGAACTCGTCCTTGGTGTGGCGCGGGGGCACGCACACCACGACGGCCGTACCCGACGACGGACAGATGAAGCTCCGCGCCGCGACCGGGCGTGGTGTGGTCTCCGTGGGGGTCGTCATGCCGGGGTTCCTTCCTCGGGTCCAGTGCCATCCGACTCGAACGGCTTGATCACGAACACGCAATGCGCAGGCACCAGCGCTCGCACTGCGGCATGGAGTTCCGACGGTTCGAAGCCCCCGAACGACTCCACGCGAATCTCGAGCGGATCCGGCTCGGCGGTGGAACGCCCTTCGACCGTTCGAGGGCGGCGGCGAACGCGCACGCCGCCGGATTCTTTGATCTCGACCCGGCCGCGGGTCAAGGCCTCGATCTGCTGGCGAAGGGCTTCGATCGTGCCTCGCTGATGCACGAGTGGCGCCGCCTGCTGCACGTACTCACGCTGGCGACGCTCGGGCCACGCGGAATCCACCGCGACGCCGAGGCCCTCGCTCCACCACTGCAGGACCGTCAGCGGGGTGATGTCCGGGCGCACGTAGTGATCGAGATGGTCAGTGGGCCAGCGCACCGTGTCGGCGACATCCTGGAAGATGCGCAGGAACCGCTGCAGGAACGGATCACCGGCAAGCACTCCAGGCAACTCGTCGAGCATCCAGTCGGGGCCGTGCGCCCCGTACCACGCCGAGGCGGCATCGCCGGCCGCGGCCGCGGGCAACACGATCGGATCGTCGCCCGAACCTTCGCCGACGTGGGTCATCATCGGACCGCCCCCCGACCATTACGCACGATCACGCGATGCGTCGCCGAAACAGCGATCTCCGACGACCGCATCGTGAAGTCTTGGGTGCCAACACCGGACCGGCTCGCGTACGGCTCTGCGTCGTCGAAGTTCGCATCGAAGAACATCAGGTCACCGACGCTGACGACGCCGGGCACCGACTCCAGCAAGCTGACCACCGCGGATCGGGTCAGCGTCTCACCCCATTGCCAGCCCTCGCCATCGACCCCACCCGTCAGCGGGTGAACGTATCGGTAGAGCTCCGCCTCGCATGCCGCCCGCACCCGATCGGGGTCCACCTGCGGCAGCGCAGTAACCCGCGCGGTGATGGAGACCGGGCGGTAGTCCGCAGGCCCGACTTCGATTGCCGTTCCCACCAGGCGCCGAGCGTCGATCGTGCGAGCCAGCGCCGTGAGTTGTTCGTCGGGGACCAAGAGTGCTCGGTAGGCAGGACGCTCCACGCGCGCCGACTCGGGGATCACAAACAACTGAATCGGCTCGTTCGGGATCGTCGCGGGCTGACACCGAACCCGAGCGATCCAGGGCTGGGTCGATCGGGCGAGGTACTCGAAGTCCGCCGCGGTGACCGCTCGGTCCTGGCTCGCGAGCGCCAGCGGAGCCCGCAGCTTCGCGTTGTCGACCGACTCGGCGTCGACCCCACCGGTCGCGGGATGGCGATTGTCCATCCGCTGCACGAAACCGATCTGGGATCGCAAGGTGTTGATCGCGCCTGCAACGACGTTGCCGTGACTGCCGCCGCCGGAGCGGTAGCCGGTCATGAACACCCGTGACCCTTCCTCCGGAACCGCGCCGTGGCGCGCGACCGACCCATCACTCATCCGGACATGGGGCCCGAAGGCCACTTCGCCGGTGGCGTCATCGATGGTGAAGTGCCGGTCATCGGGACCACTGGCAGTGAAGTCCGATACCTCGGTCCACGCGATGTTCACTCCGTCGGCACCGACGATCTCGATCGTCTCGTGCGCACGACGCGGCAACACTGGCCCCTGCCGCAGCCGGAACGTCTGACCAGGTCGGGAAACGGCCGTACCGAGCTCCTCACGCGGCACGGTCTGGCCCTGCTCGACCGGGGCCATTCCTCCGACACTGCGAAACGCCAACCGATTCACCCGGGGCGATTCGGTGTAGAGATGCGGCCCATCGACCAGTCGGACTCGAACCCAGAACGCACGCTCGCCTGTCTCGCCGTAGCGCACTTCCGAGTGGTTGGACGGCATTCGGATCAGGACCCGGCCGTCGGTGTTGAACGCGTTGGTCGAGTCCTCGTCGGCGTACGACTCGGCCGGCGTCCAGACTCCTGAAGCGGTCGAGACCTCCCAGACGAGGGGCGGATTGGCCGGATCGACACCCACGCCCCGGATCGGCGCAGAGACCTCGAGCTCCACGACGTTGCCGGCAAGCGAAAGGGCGAAGCCGAATGCGACGGTCTCGCCGACTTGGAGACCCGGGAACAGCGCCAGTTCCTCACCGGCAGCCCAACTCGCTGTCGCGTCTTGGATCGACGCGTCGACGGGTTCGGGCGCGGCCACGGAACCTCGGCACATCTGGACGAGCGTTGGCTGGCGGATCTCGACCGGCGCCGTGGTGAGGAAATCGACTGGCGCATCGGTGCCGTCGCCGCTGGTGCTGACGCGTCGACCCACCGGAATCCTCTGCGTCCGACGTTCGGGGTCGGGCTCGGCCCAGAACGTGACGATCGCTGTGGCCGGCCGTGCGGCGAACGGCGTGATCCCGACGAACTCCAGAAAGGTCCGGTACAGCCGATCGGGAACCTGGTTCAGGCGATAGCCCAGGCTCTCGGTCATCCAGGCGAAGAGCTCGATCAACGCCACGCCGGGATCGGACAGGTTGTGATTGGTCCACTCGGGCGTGTGGTGGGGAATGCGACGCTTCGCCTCGTCGACGATGTCCTGGAACGACCGGTCATCGAGGACCGGCATCGGGAACCGACTCATGCGCTCGCTCCTTCACCCGGGATCACGTAGAACGGGTACACGAGGTTGCGCCTTTCATTCGTCGCGGCGATCTCGTAGCTGAGATCGATCAGGACCCGACTCTGGTCTGCTGGATCGGGCACGACGTCCACATTGGTCAGGTCGATGCGCGGCTCCCACCGCTTGAGCGCCTCACGAGTCGCGTCGGCGATCTCGAGAACGAGCGCATCGGTGAGCGGCGCGAACACGTGGTCCCAGACGGCACAGCCGAACTCGGGCCGCATCACCCGTTCCGTGAGCGCGGTCGACAGGATGATCCGGATCGATTGCTCGATGAGCGCGTCACCACCACTCAAGCTGATACCGCCTTGGACGTTCACCCCCATCGGGAACGTCAGCCCGGTACCGATGTAGTCGAGTTCTGTCATCGCTTTCCCCTCCGATTCCGCTAGCCCAGCTGAACCATCGAGCCCTTGACGGCGGCGATTCCACCGGCTTGGACATTGAGCATTCCGTCGGCCTTCACATCGGTCTTCGCGCCCTGCACCGTCACCCCGGCTGTCCCCTTGATGTTGACGTTGGCGCCCTCGAGCGACAGGTCGCCCGTCGCCTTGATGGTGATCGACGAGCCCTCGATCGTGACGCCGCTCGTGTCGGTCTTGATCGTGATGTCTTCCTGGCCGGTGATCGTGATGGCCTTGGCGGCATCGAGGTCGACCGCATCCTCGCCGAGGCGAAACCTCGTCGCGCCGTCGCTCAGATCGACGGCGACCGCCTTGGCATCGGGCGAGTCGCCGTCCTCGAACAGGAGCGTGTGACCGACCCGGCTCGTGTAGCCCTTCTTGGTGACCGAGCCGCCTTCGACCGCCTCAGCCTGAGCCCAGGGCGCCTTCAGCTTCTTGCTCCACACGCCACCGAGGACGATCGGCATCCGCGGGTTGCCGTTCTCGAATGCGACGAGGACTTCATCGCCAACCTCCGGCACGATCTGAAATCCGCGCTCCTCACCGGCCCCCGGGGCGCAGAGGCGCGCCCACGAGCTCGACACGTCGTCGCCGAGGGCCGGGAAGTTCACCTGCACACGACCCTGCGCGTCCGGATCCTCAACCGAGATGACAACGCCAGAGATCACTCGCGCACCCAACCCGGCATCACCCGAAGCCGCGAGCTGCGTCCCGCTCGATCCGCCGAGCATGTCGACGAGGGAAGCCGGCTGCCGACCCCCGGACCGGAAGCGGGTGATGTAGCGATCGCCAGCGTTGAAGACATGGTCGACGCTCGTCAACAAGTAGTTGCCCGAGAGTTTTTCGCCCATGCCATCGATCTCGACCTCGGTGCCGGCAACGATCGACGGATCGCCGAGCGAGATGCCGCGGGCCTCAACTTCCTCGGCGATCCGTAGTTGCTTGATCGAATCGGCCAACGCGTCGGCTTCGACGCTGCTGCCGACGGGCGCGAGCCCCGTCATGGGTTCCGCCTCGAACGTTGCCATCGCGGTATTTGCGGCGGTGGCGGCGCTGGCCGTGGTGCCGAGTTCGTCGGCTCCTGCGGTCACGCTCGAGGTCCCCGTGAACGATTGCTGCGTTTCCGGGTCCCAGCCGCGCACCGTGACATCGCCGACGGCCTCGGCGGCGGAGAAGCGGACCTTGAAGCTGAACAGGTCGTCGGGCCAAGTGCGCTTCGGGCTGGAGCCGTCCTTGATCTTCTTCTTGAAGTACAGCGTCTCGTCCTCGACCCACCACTGAAAGCCCGACAGTCGCGCTCGCTCGGACAGAAACGAGTAGTCGTCGGTGGTTTGGATCACCCACGGATAGGTGGTGCTCGCCGTGTCGACGTCGGGCGTCAGGCCATACTCACCGGCAATCTCCCGAGCGATGTCGCTGTCGGTCACCTCCTCGAAGATCTTGATCTTCGAACCGCTGGCCAATCGACGACCGCGTCCCAGCCCCGAGACGACAAGTTCGTGGCGCCCGGACGGCGCGGGTTGCACCGCGATCGCCGTGACCTCGGACTGGGTGATCGTCTTTTCCTCGTCGCTGTCGGCGAAGGCGATCTCGATCTCGCTTCCGATCGTGAAGGCATCCTCGTCGAAGAGCTCGAAGTCCGGGTCGTAGAAGACGATGGTGAACATGTCCGGCACGTGGACGGACTGCTCGACGACGACGCTGGTCAGAATCTCGTATCGGTCCTCGGCGATCTCGATGCCATCGACCTTGATCGTCGGTCGTTCGGTGTTGCTCATCGCCGCGACCTCGCTCGTCGTCCGCCCCCGGCACGCTTTTTGTCGGGGATCAGCAGCTTGGTGCCCGGCCGCAAGCGGAAGAGGTCCTCGACGTGGGGGTTCGCATCAGCGATTTGGCGCCACTTGGCGGCATTGCCGTAGTGCTTCGAGGCGATGCGGTCGAGGCTCTCGCCGAGAACGACCGTGTGCACGCGGTGCGGCCGTGGGGTGCCTGATGTGGGGTTCTGGTTCGGCGGGTTGTCCGGATCGGCCCACTGCTGGAGGCTGATCTTCGCCGTTGCTCGGAGAGGTTCGCCGGTGCTGGCGAAGTAGTTGAACGTCAGATTCAGCGACGTGCACACGCACTTGAACGGCACCATGTCACCCCACAGGAGCTTCACCCACGGCGGGCGACCCATCTTCTTCGCGGAGTCGTAGGCGGAGTTGGTCGTGTCGATCTCGACGAGTTCCTTCAGCTTCTCCGTCTGGGAGGTGACCGCCTCGCCGGTGTCGGTCGTGTCGAGAAGCATCGTGACGGTGAGGGTGTAGCCGCCGCCGCTGACGTACTCGGTGGTCGTTGGAACACTGCGACCAGTCGCCGGAACGTCCTTCCAACTGCTCGTCTTGGCGAGTGCCAACTCGTTCGGATTGAACTGGAACGGCACCTCGCTCTTGTCCTCGAACACGAGCTTGGCCTTGGTGAGCGCCATCAGAATGCCCCCGTGAATCGGCCACCGCGGCGCTCGAGTTCTCGAAGCACGCGCTCCTCGACGGCATCGACGATGCGATCCATCTCGCTGACGCCCGGGAGGTCGGGCAGATCGCCGGCAATGCGCTGGACCGATGTTGAAACGGGCGCCGAGATCCGGGTGATCGTCGTCTTGCCGCTCGGGATCGTCGTTGCACCACTCGCGCCGATCATCGGTGGAGACATCGGCCCGTTCGTCGCTTGGTCAGCGCGGGAACGCGCGCCGCGGGCGTCGAGCTGACGAGCAACCGCGAGTTCCACCGCTCGTTCGATCTCGCCTGAAGTGCCCGCCGTCGCCGCCGGCGCAGTCGTGGGTCGAGCGACGCTGACCGACGACAAGCTCGTCCAGTCTGCGGCGGGGCCGGCTTCGCTCGCCGCCGCCGCGGGCGTCGTGTCGACAACCGGCGTGAGCGCCGCACTGACGGAGAACGGAGCCGTCAAGGCCGGATCCACTCGGCGCGCGGCGCGACGCTGGATCAGCCCGGCAAGGCTCTCACCGTCGACCATCCTCGAGTTACCCGCCGATGAGCCGGCAGGCGACGGGTCGAGCGAACGTGTGCGTCTGCGCGAGCTGCGCGCGCCGTCAGAAGCCGAGGCTCGGGTGCTCGTGACTTCGGATAGTGCTGAATCGCCGCGGTTCGCAGTTCGGGTCGTCGGTCGGTATGCGCCCTTCTCACCCTCCTGTCGCTGAACGATGGCCGGCGGACCGAGCGGCATGTGGGCTGGTCCGGTGTCGACCGGTCCGCGAGCCGCCGTGGCGTTGTGCGTCGGCTGCGAGTCCGTGCTGCCGCGAGGAGTCGAGATGGCCGTTGACGCCCCGCTCGAGTCGACGGGGTGCACGCGCTCATTCGTCGCACGAGAAGTGTCGAGAGGTGTCCGGGCTCCCATCGGCGGCGGGGATGGTGGGGCTGCAGGCATCGACTCGTGCGCCGACTGGCCTGTCGCCCGAGCGATCATGTCGTGGATCGTCGGCGCGGACCGGACGATTGATGGCAATGTGTGTTCTTCGGCCACGTCGTCGACCCCGTGACGAGCCACGTCGGAGTCCGACCGCGGTTGCGGCGCAAACCGCGGCCCGTGCAACGGCGCTTGGGTTCGCTCCTGAGTCGACGCGGAGCTCAGCGGGGCCGCCTCCGGCCGCGATGCGCCCTGCGCTCCCTCATCGACCGAGGTCGGAGTGGCGACCGGCGGCCCGACGGTGCTGATCTCGTCGGAGCCCGATCCGCCAGGTGCGCCCGGTTCCCGTCGAACCGGTGCCTCAGCGGAGTCGCTCCTCGATGACGAGAGGGATCCGCGCCGCGAGTTGGCTGGTGTGCTCCGCACCGAGGCGGCACGAGCGGGGGCGGGGCCGACGGCGCGAGAGGCAGCGCCGGTGGAGTCCGGCCGAGCTACACGACCCGGAAGGGACGCTCCCGATGGGATCGCCGGCGTGCGCGGCATTGCAGGCATCGATCGATGGGGCGCATCCGTCTCGTTGGTCGGCACACGCGACCCAGTGGTGGGGTCGTCATCCCGCTGGGCGGCCGAGGCTCGCTGCGCGCTGCTCGACAACTCGTCGGCTGATCGAATGGAGTCGGTGACCAAGCTCCGGACGGCCGGCGTGGGGCCGTCCGCTTCCGCCGAGGGCCGAGACCGTGGTCGAGGACGGTCCGTCGAGATCTCGGAGCCCACGACTGCCCTCCGCACGGTCTCGCGATCCTCACGAGACGCCGACACGTCGCGTGCCAGGTTGGTTGCCGTGGCGTCCGTGGACACCTCGCCACCCTGGTCGGGATCACCAACCGGAAGTGCTCGCGGCGCCGACCCGCCGACCTCGGCGCCGTCGGTCTCCGACCCCGCCGCACCAGCATGATCCCCGCCGCTGCGGCGAGCCGCAGGAGGTCGTGAAGGCGCGGGCACCGATCCGCTCGACTCGCCTGCGCCGAGGTCCGGGGCGGCAGAGCGCCGAACGGCTGGCGAGGATGCGGTCCCGACGCCAGTCGCGTCGCGCACTTCGCCACCTTCGGCTGACTTCGGTCGACCCGTGCTCGGCGGCCGGTTTCGGATCGGCGTCGTCTCGGCGGACGCCCCCCGGTCAGCTCCGGTTTCACCCTCGGCTCCCGACCGGCGCACTGGCGAACTTCCCTCCTGCCGGCTGCCGGTTTGCGAACCGCCGGCTTGCGAGCTCCCTACAGGAGTATCGATTGCTCCCTCGACGGTTGCTGGAGGAGCGAGCGGGCGCCGCATCGCGGGCAGGGACCCTCCCTCGGTGGTGGCTGCGCCACGGTCGGGCACGGTCGGGAAGCCGACCTCTCCAACACCCGAGCCCGTAGCCCCGCCCGATGCCAGAGAGGACGCGGACGAAGGCAACTCGGCCCCATCACCCGACGCGGACACTGCAGGCACATCGGCGATCTCGACGTGCGGGGCTTCGCCGCGCTCGGTGGGCCCCGGCGCCGCCCCCTCGGTGGTCGTCGGCCGCTGGCCGAGGACCGGCGTCACCTCCGCGGATGCCCTCCGGTCGGCTCCACGTTCGCTGTCGGCGGCCGGCCGGCGCGCAGCCGTACTTCGCCGATCCGGGCCGACGCTCTGCGAGCCGTCGGCGTGCGAAGTCCCTGCTGGAGTGTCGACCGCTCCCTCGACGATCACTGGTGGAGCGACGAGGCGCCGCATCAGGGGCAGCGACCCTCCCTCGGTGGCGGCTGCGCCACGGTCGGGCACGGTCGGGAAGCCGACCTCTCCAGCTCCCGAGCCCGTTTCGGGGCCCGATGCGTGAGAGGACGCGAACGAAGGCACCTCGGCCCGATCGCCCGACGCGGACGCTGCAGGCACATCCGGAATCTCGAGGTGCGGGGCTTCGCCGCGCTCGGTGGGTGCTCGGCGAACCGGACCGGGATCCGACTCCGACGATCGCCCAAGGTCCGAGGCCCGTGGGGTCGCCGACGCACCGGCTGGCGGCGCCATCGTCGGGATTGCGGTCACCGACGCGGCGTCGGCACGCTGGAGCACGGACGGGGAGACAGGTCCCTGGCCATGATCAACCTCCGAATCATCTGGCTCGGTGCCGCCGCTTTGCTCGCTCGCGTGTCCCGTTCGGTGTGCTTTGCCTGCTCCGCCCGCCGCGACTGCTTCGCCATCCATCGTCGGCCCGGACACGGTGGTTCGACGGACGACCTGGTCCGCAAACGGTGCGTCGGGCCCCGCCCGACCACCTCGGGAAGAAGTTGCTCCCTGCGCTGACCGCTGGGTCCCGAGCAGGTGCGCAGCGGCCGTGGAGTGATCCTGCGACTGCCGCGGCTCCGTCGCAGAGGCGGCCGACGGGGCATCGCTCGGGCGGCGCTGCAGCGAAGGCTCCGGAACGATTCGCTCCTGGCCGTCATGTGCGCTCCCCCACCACAAGGAGGGTGGGCGTACCAATGGGTCACCCGAGCTCCAGCCGGGGTCGGCCCCCGTGCCGGCTCGGCGACGGGCCAACGGAGCCGGACGGGGAAACCGCTGGGCATGAGCCCCCGCCTGTCCGGCCTGCGGGAAAGAGGACCACGAACGGGTCGACGGGTGCCGGTGCGCGACCTGCTGGGCGAACCCCGAGAGGTCCGCGGTCGACGCCGGAGCGTCGCTGGGCGTGGCGCCCTCAGGCCGGGACGAGGCCGTCATGCGCGAGGGTCAGTTTCTCGGTGATGATCGTGTCGCCGTCGGCGTCGAAGCTCGGCCCGGTCCAACCGACCGGCATGCCTCCGCTGAAGTTCCACTTGCGAAGCGGCTTGCCGTCGGCGCTGTACATCGTGATTGTGCCGGTGTGGCGCACGACGTGATTGCCCGCGGAACCGAACCCATCGCCGGAGCTGGCCATCAGCCAGTCGAAGAGCTTGTCGGTCGAGACGACGCCGCGCTCGAACTCGAGGTCGTTCCACTTGAGCCGGCCCGGCAGTTGGTGGACGTACTGGTTCTGGCCACCTTCGGTGACCGGCTCGGTCTCCATCTTCACCCCGAGACCGGAGACCTTCTGGAAGCGTCCGAGGTCACCACTCCCGGTGATGCCATCGATCTTCAGGCCGAAGTGCGAGTTCGTCACCGTCCACTCAAGCGCCACGGGTCCGCACCTCCTCCCATGCCTTCTCGTTGAGCTCGGCCACCTGACGCACCATGAAGCGCCGGTCCTTGTGCTCCATGTCGAGCAACGTGTTGAGGTCCCAGTGCAGGTGGTAGCCGAGATAGGCGATCTCCTGCCACAGCTCCTGGGCGCGGTAGTGGCTCAGGCCGTCGTCACTCGTGACGACCGCCTGGGCGGCTCCCGCTGTGCCGCCGGGCCCCGTTCGATCGAACGCGGCGCGGAGTTTCTCGGCCCAGGTCTCCAGTTCGTCCAGGGGGATCTCGTGAGCCAATCAGGCCTCCGCCATCACGGGAAGCTCCTCGATCGAGGAGGTGCGCGGTCGGGGTCGACCAGCCGCTGCGGCGGCGAGAGCCAGCTCATCAGCGTCGGAGTCGGGTTCGGGCTCGGTCGCAATCTCCAGCTCCGTTTCTTCGCTGTCAGGCGAGCCGTCGAGCACGAACACCGTCTCGTCGATCTCGTCGGGGAAGTCCAGGGCCAACTGCGACTGGTCGCCGAAGTTGGCGATGCCATAGAAGTCCTGCAAGTACGCCAGATCGGCGGCGAAGAGGTTCTCGACGACTTCCGGCGTGACATCGGTGATGTCGCCGATGCGAGTGATGACCCGCGACAGCACGAGGATCGTGAGGTACGCGTCGTTCTGCGCGACGCGCTGATCGCGAAGCGGTTCGATCTCGTCGCGTGCGGTCGCCAGGCGCATCTCGCCTCGCCGTTGCCGCCGGCCCGCCTCGTCGACGAAGCCGAGTGGCAACAGGAAGGCGAACTGCGTCCGCAGTCCTACGCCGACCACGAGAGCCCTTCGTGCGTGATCGTGAGTTCCTCGATGAACGTGTCGTCGGAGTCCGCGCTCAGGTCACCACCCGACCACTTCGACGGCCAGCCGTTGGTGAACTCCCACTTGGCCACCGGGTTCAGGTCGGGGCTGTAGATCGTGATCGATCCGCTGGCCCGAGCGCCTTCCATGTCGCCGGCGAGAACCTTCTGGCGCCAGTCCCACATGTCGGTGCTGGTCGTGATGCCCCGCTTCAGCGTGATGTCGCTCCACGTGTAGTTGCCCGGCACCTTCTTGACCTGCAGCTTTCCGTCGGAACCACGCTGACGGAAGAAGATCACCGAGTTCTCTTCGCTCAGCCCCGCCGCGGCAGAGAAGACGGTGAAGCCGTCCTGGCCATCGACGGTCACCCCGAACAGGTAGGACGCAACCGGATCCTGTTCCCAGCTGGTTAGTACGTTTGCCATTTACTTGCTCCTGGACTCGAAGATGGTTGGGGCGTCGGAGATTCGGCACAGGATCACGACGTGACCTGCTTCTGGGTGACACGGAAGATGACGAACTCGGCCGGCTTGACCGGGGCAATGCCAACCTCACAGATGAGTTGGCCTCGGTCGATGGAGTCCTGCGGATTCGTCTCCGCGTCGCACTTCACGTAGAAGGCCTCGGCCGGGGACGCGCCGAACAGGGCACCGTCTCGCCAGAGACCGGTGAGGAAGTTGGACACCGTGCGCGTGACCCGGTCCCATGTGACCTGATCGTTTGGCTCGAAGACGACCCAGTGGGTGTTGTCCTCGATCGTCTTCTCCACATAGGAGAAGAGTCGGCGCACCGGGATGTACTCCCACAGCTTGTTCGACGACAGCGTCTTGGCACCCCACACCCGGACGCCGCGGCCGGGGAAGGGTCGGATCGCATTGATTCCGTTCGGGTTCAGCTCTTCCTGCTCGGCGCTCGTCATCTTGTACTGAACGCCGACAATCCCCTGGACGACCTCGTTGGCGGGTGCCTTCCAGACGCCGCGCGTGGCGTCGGTTCGGGCCCACACGCCGGCCATGTGTCCACTGGGCGGCACGAACATGTTGTCCTCGCCGATCGGGTCGGCGATCTGCAGCCACGGGAAGTAGAGGGCCGACTTTTGCGAGTCGTACATCGCTGAGTGCATGCGCCACGACTTCATGAGGTCGGCCCGTGCCTTGTTCGGTGGAGGGTCGAGGATCGCCATGCAGTTCGTCTGCTGCTCGCAGTGGGTGATCATGGCGGTCTGAACCGCCTTCCATGTCGGGAGATGGACCTCTCGCCAATCGGCGTTGATGTCCGCGAGGTCCTGCGCTGCCTGTTCCTTGACGGCCTCGTCCGCCTCATCCACCATCCGCCGAGCCCGCTTGATCGACTCGAATCGGGCGACGTTGTACAGGTCCGGGACGACAATCATGGTCACGTCCTCGAACACCTGGAGCCCGTTGATGCCCGTCTGCTCGATGGTCCGGCCCTTGATGTCGGCATCGGTGACGTCGGCCGGCACCGGCTCGGGCAGCTGGAGCACGTAGTGGTCCCTCGTGGGGTTGCCGGCGCCGTCCTCGACGATGAGGAACTCGTCACTGAGATCCTTCGCGTCCTTCACCGCGTTTCTCACAGCCTGGCCCGCTTCGCCGGCTCGTAGGCCGGGGATGTTCAGCACCTCGGCACCGTTGCGGCGAACCCGGATCCCGAACTTGGTGTCGTCCTCGGGCTCTTCGTCGTTCGGCTCGATCGAGATCGAGATCGTGTCCTCACGGTTGTCGGTACGGACCTTGAGCGCCGGCTGCGGGTTGCCTTCGTCGTCCACCGGTTGCGGAGTGGGTTCCGGCGGCGTCTCGCCTGCTTCCTCGAGCTCGGCGATCTGCTCGTCCGTCAGCGGTGGGGGGACCAACGCGGCGATGCTCAGGTTTGCCTGGTCCTTCTCTGGGTCACCGCTGAACGTCTCCCACTCGATCGGCACGATGTAGGCCTTCTTGCCGCCGTTGTCGAAGTACCCCGCAACAGCGACCGGAAGCATCGGGCGATGCCCCTTTTCCCAGTCACCGCGGGCGTAGCCGCCGTAGTAGCTGCGGTACTGCGTCCAACTGGTGACCAGACGCGGCTTGAAGTCCTTGGGGGCGCCATCCTTGTCGTTCTCGGTGGGCAGCTTCTCGGTGAAGCCGATGAAGGCCGGTACGGCGGTCGCCCCGCCCGACATCGGGACGGGCCCGGAGTCGAATTCCTCGATGTAAACGCCTGGTGCGTGGTAGGTCGGCATGGTTTCCTTCTCCCGGGTGTCGGTCGGTGGGGTTAGTTCGTCTTGAGCGCGTCGATCAGCTGTTCGGGACTCATCCGAGCGATGTAGGACTCGCCTCGGTGGAAGGGTGGGAACACCCGCATGCGCGGCTCCGAGGAGGAGCAAGCGATGACCTTGACGGCCGGATGAGCGCTGATGATCGCCGTGGCGGTCTCGCGCGACCGCTGGCTGTCATCGAGGTCGAGCAGCACCACGTCGGGTCGATGCTCGGTGATCTCCTCGAGGACGTTGGCCGGCGGGCAGGGCTCGCCGACGATGCGGCAGCCATCGTCATTGTGAATGAGCTCCCGAAGTCCGAGGGTCACGATGCCCCCGAGTTCTCCGATCAGTACTCGCTTCATGCAGTCCTCCACGACGGAACTCCCGTCATGAAGCGAACGTACGGAAACGGACCTCCCGCGCCCAGGGTCAGAAGGGCAGACGATCGGGCAAAGGTGCCTTGCCCCCTTGTCGTTCGCGCCGGCGTCCTCCATGGTGAATCGATGCGTCGAATCGTGCGACCGCCGAGCACTCCTGGGCGGGCGGACGCGCCTCGTGCCAGGCCCACCAGCACCCCGGGCGGCCGGCTACACGTTCGCTCGATCGGCGCCGCCGCCGGGAATGCGGCCGCTCGACGGTTCGTCCACGATGGCGCGACGCCTCAGGTCCGCCGCACCGATCCACGTCTCGACCTCGTCCAGCGCTTGACCATCGGCGACGAAGAGATCGCCGACAAGGACATCGTGACCTATCTCGCTGACCGCCTGCTCAAGCAGACGGTGTTCACCGAGTCCGTCGGCTCTGGCGGGGCCCGAAGGCGGGCTGCCGAGGAGATCGCAGGCCGACTCGCAGAGCGACACGGCTACCGGGCAAGAGTCTTCGGAGATGAATCACAGTTCATCGGTCGCCTGATCCGCGACGCGATGCTGTTGACCAAGGAGCTTCCGGAATTCGTGGGCGAGGATCGTCACGACTTCGAAGGCTTCCACCTCGACTCCGGCAAGGCGCCGATCCAGACCGGAAGACCCCTCACGATCTACCGGACGATGCCTGTCGATGCGTTCGAGAAACAGGAGTGGTACGGCCACGGCGGCTCGTTCGGCCAAGCCGCCCACTATCTGGCCGAGTCGCGCAAGAGCTACGGCACGACTGCCGGCAAGAAGCACGACTCGGTGCTGGTGGAGTTCGAGCTCACGATCACCGACGAGAACATCCTCGGCGTCGCCGGTTCCGGCGGCGAAGCGAGTCGGGCATCCTCGAGCGGGGTGTACGCCAAGTCCGAGCAAAACGACATCTTCCGGGCGGCGAAGGAGCCCGGGCAGATCTTCTCGATCGGGATGAAGGGCATCGAAGATCTGCTTGTGCGGCCGCCTCGAGCGTTGGCCTTTGCCAACCCGGCGCGCCACGGACCAACGGGCGAACTGACGTCGGGCACCAGCGTGCCGTCCAACGTCGAGGCACGCCGCGGCCACGACGTCGTCCAGAAAGGTGGCCGTTGGTTCGACCCCGCCGACGAGCGAATCCGTGGTGAGGGCCAGTGCTTCTGGGACTCATTGATCCAGCACGGCGTCGGAGCGGAGCACCTCCAGTGGGCGGCCGGCGATGCCGCGGCCACGTTCGACGGCGACGTCGGAAACGGTGAGATCCAAGGGATCCTCGACGCCCTCAACATCTACACCGGCGACGAACACCTCAACGAGACGACTCACGTCTGGGGCATCCGCCTCCACACGATCCCCTACGGCGCCCCCGAAAACGCCATCAGCGAGATCTTCGGTGGTCCGGAGGTCACCGATTGGATCGACCTCGCCCTGTTCGCCAGCCTCGAAGAGGAGCGCGGCCACTACGTGCCCCCATCCGCGTGACGGCCGACCGGCAGCCGGTCGCGTCGCTACCCGGCGCCGCCTTGCTGCACGACGTGGGTGAGCTCGTGCGCGAGTAGCTCCTGACCGCCGCTGCTGGACGGGTCGTACTCACCGCTGCGGAAGAAGATGTCAGAGCCGGTCGTGAAGGCTCGGGCCTGGATCTTCTCGTTGAGGTCGTTGGCCCCGGCGTTGTCGTGGACGCGCACGCCGGAGAAGTCGACGCCGAAGCTGCCCTCCATCTTGCGTCGGAGTCCACCGTCGAGTTCTCTCCCGCCGCCGCGGGCCTGCTCGATCTGCTGGTCGGTCTCGGCGTCGAGCTCGCCGCCCTCGAGACCGATCGCATCGCGTTGGACGGCGGGCTTCATCATCAGCTCTTCCTCGTCCATCCGCTGGATGCCCTCGACCCGCTGCACACCCTCAACCCGCTTGGCCATCAACTCCTCGTCCTCGATCCGCTGCACGGCCGGCTTCATCATCAGCTCTTCGTCCTCGACCCGCTGCACATCCTCAACCCGCTTGGCCATCAGCTCCTCCTCGTCCATGCGCTGGATGTCGCTCATGACCTCGCTCGCGACCTGGTCGGCTTCGCGTTCATAGACGTCGTCGGCCGCGCCGACGCTCAGCTTGGGCTGCAGCAGGTTCTGGGTCGCGCGATTGCCGGCGTTGCGCTGGAGGTCCTTCACGTGCGCGAATGCATCGGGGGCCGCGGGCCGCGTCGAGGACGGCGCTTCGGAGTCAACCGATCGATGCTGCTGTCCGGTCTGGCGCTGTCCGAGTCCCATGGCCTCTCCCTGCATTCGTCGACGAGCCGGATGGTCCACCTCGAACGTAGTGACCCGCCAACCCGGTGTAAACCGCAAGTCCGAAGGTCTGCACGAATGGTCTGCCCGGACGGGCAGGCGCGGCTAGCTCGGGGACTGCGCGGAACGTTCCACGAGAATCGGCCCCGTATCCGGCACGGTGATGTGCATTGGCGGGTCGGTATGGACCACGAGCTCCTCGCCGGCCCACACGTCGATCCAGAACGTGCCATCGTCGGCCACGAGTGTCGCGTCGTCGGGGGCCTGCACGATTGCGCCAATCGCCATCGGATCGTCGACGCGGCCGCCCCGGCGCTTTGGCATCGACGGTGGATTGTCTGCGTCCATACCCAGTGCACCGATCGGCGGTGCGGCCGGGAGCTTCATGCCGACATCGACGGTCATCGTGACCTGCAAGTCGATCCCGGCCTTGATCTTGCCGTGCAGGGCTGACCAGAAGTCGACGAAGTCACCCACATGGGCCGACGCGGTCTGCAAGCTCGGCAGTGGCTGTACCGAAGCGAGCTGTCCCTCGAGAAACTGCTCTGGCAGCGCATGGGTCGGTAGAAGCGTGGTCAGCACCGAGCTCAACATGCGATGTTCGTCGCGCATGTCGGTCGCCCACGCGGTGACGAGATACCGGCACTGGATCCGCGGCGGGACGATCTGGCGTCCGCCGCTCCCCGAACCCCGGACCATGCCGGAACGGGACTCGTCCGGGCTTCGCCGCACGTCCCAGAGGAACACGTTCACCGTCGGCTGGTTCACGGTGCTCGCCCACTCGGGGTCGGGCGTGTCGAAGGCGATGTCGATCTCGCCCTGGGGCAGCGGCACCTCGGAGCGCAGGAACGCCTCGAGCGACTCGTCGAGCAACCGGATCATCCGCCACCCCGCACGAAATCGTGATAGTCGCCGAACTCTTCGGCGGTTCGTAGCCGACCGATCTTCTGGAACTCGCGCTTGAGGCCGAGCATCACGGTCTCCATCGTGATGTCGGTGTCGGCCTCGGCGGCCAAGAAGGCGGCGTTCAGTCCGGCATTGCGGATTTGGCCACCCGCGATCTTGAACTGACGCGCCAGCACGTCGAAGTCGAGATCGACGGTCGGCGCCGTCGTTGGAAAGGCCAGCTCCCAGATACGACGCCGCTCCTCGACCTCGGGGAGCGCGTACTCGATCGCCACGTGAATGCGTCGCAGGAACGCCTCGTCGATGTTCTTCTTCAGGTTGGTCGCCAGGATGATCAGGCCGTCGTAGCTCTCCATCCGCTGGAGCAAATAGCTGACCTCGATGTTGGCGTACCGATCGTGGGCATCGCTGACCTCGGAACGCTTGCCGAAGATCGAGTCGGCCTCGTCGAAGAACAGGACGAGGTTCGCGGCGCCCGCCGCGGTGAAGATCCGCTCGAGGTTCTTCTCCGTCTCGCCGATGTACTTGCTGACGACCGAGGACAGGTCGATCTTGTACAGGTCGAGCCCGAGTTCGCCCGCGATGATCTCGGCCGAGAGGGTCTTGCCGGTGCCGCTCGGTCCGGCAAACAGGGCAACGAGGCCAGCCGACGGCACCGCCTTGAAGCCCCATTCGTCGTACACCTGATGGCGGTAGTGATACCGGGCGATGAGTTCGCGTAGTTGCGCGGACTGGTCGACGGGAAGCACGACATCGTCCCAGCCGCGACGGGGTCGGATCCGGCGTGCCAGCCGATCCAGATGTCCTCCCGCAAGGCGTCGCACGGCGGCATCGAGATCACCGTCGAGGGCCGGCAGCGCCGACGCCACTAAGCGGAGTTGTTCGTGGTCGAGTCGATGGCCCCCGGTGCGTTCGACGCCCAGGCCGGTCATCCACTCCTCGTCGGACGCCTCGCCGTCGACGGCACGGACCTCGCGCCACGGCCTCGAAGGCAGGGACTCGAGCGCGAGCTCATCAGTAGACGAAATCACGAAGTTGGTATGGGAGGCCCGTTCGATCCATTCCTTGGCCAACGGCGGCAACCAGCCATCGCCGTCGAAGTCCACGATGACGGTCAGCCCCTTGAGCGTCGAGTCGCGAACTAGCGCCTCCCACTCGTCGGGGCGCTCGGGCATCGGCGAACGAGCGAACACGACGCCAGCGCCATGGTCGAGCGCGGCCGCGAGTCGTGACGCCCGGTTGCCACCCGCAACGAGCAACAGCGGTGCACCGCCAGGATCTCCGTCGTGGCGCACGTACTCGACGCCGACCGGGAGCGCCGGATCACGCGAACCATCGTCGATCAGCGACCACATCACCGGCGCATGCACCGACACCATGCGGGCGCCCCATGGTCCCTCTTCCGGCACGTGAATCAATCCCGCTCGGCGCAACCGGGAGTCCGACGACACCGCCTGCGCGCCCTCGTGCCCCTCCGGGAAGAAGCGCCCGATCGAAGCCAGCGTCGGGCGAGGCAAGGTCACGTTGTCCTGGATGTAGCCAATCAGCTTTTGGCGGGCCGGCTCCAGTTCGACGGCCGCCAGCAGCGCGAAGACTTCGGCCTCACCGGGCGAGAGCCCCGCGTTCCAGCAGATCACACTGAACTGGTTCTTGGGATCCTCCATCGAGGCGACGAGCTCGCGCCTCGCCTGCTCGGTGTGCAATGCGAACTGCTCGCGAACGGCGATGACCTCGTGGGGCAAGGCGCCGTCCATCCCGGGGAGTTCGTGGAGCAATCGCTCGACCTCGTCGTCGTCGATGAACAGGCCGGCGAACTCGTTGGGCGGCGCGCCGCGTCCGACGCGGGCGATGAGCGCCTCGCGTTGCAGGACGGCGTCGGCCAGCACCACCCAGGCTGGCGGGTCGCCGAACACGATCTAGATCAGTCCCTGCCGCGTGGCTTGGGCCACAGCATGAGCGCGGTTGCGGCAGTTCATCTTCATGAGCGCATCGTGGACGATGTTCTTCACCGTTCGCGACGAATAGGAAAGCCGTTCCGCGATGTCGTTCGTGTCCTCGCCCTCGGAGAGCAGCTTGAGAACGGAGAGCTCCCGATCGCTGAGCTGGCCGACACCACCATGTGCACCACGGGCAGCGCGCTCCAGCATCTTCGGCAGGAGGTCGGCCGGGAGTGCCGAGTTGCCCGCGGCGACGGCATGGAGGGCCGTGACCAACTTGGCTGGGCTCAGATCATGGCGAAACACGATGGCCGCCGCACCGGCCTCGGCGAGATCGGCGATCAGCCGCTCCTCGGCCTCATCGACAAGCGCGACCAACCGGACATCGTGATCCTGGAGCAGCTGAACCGCATGTTGCAGCCCCCAGGCGTCGGCTTCGAAGAAGAGGATGTCGAAGCGTTGGGGTTCCGGCTCGGGCCGGAACGCTGCGCTCTCTCCGACGATCTCGAAATCTTCGGACTGCAGGATCGACCGCACCCCGCGCAGAAACACCGGGTGGCGGTCATCGATCCAAACTCGGGTCACACCGTCGGTGCCACTCATCTACGCGTCTTCCCGCAGTCGTTGCCGCGTTGTCCCCTGAGGGGCCATTCCCTCGTCCCTCAGCGAAGCAGAGGCCCGGGTGCGCGGTCTACGGCCAGCCGGACAGATCTTGGGGAAATCCGGTTGCCCCTTTGGGCAATCATCGGCCCGAGTGGACGGTTGCGGGTGCCCGAAGGTCGGCCCTCGCTCCTTCCGGCCAACCCGTAGGGTCGGTCCATGGGCTTCCAAGTCGTCAGCGGCGCGATGATGCAGTGCAGCTTCGGTGTCGCGCCCAGCGCACTCAATGTGCTGCCGGTGAACCGGGTCATGTGCAATCAGGTGCCCGCCGCCAACATCATGGACAACAAGCCCTTCGTCAACATCCCGCCGTTCGGGATGTGCAACAGCCTGGCCAACCCATCGGTGGCCTCGGCGACGGCGGCCGCGCTCGGCGTCCTCACCCCGATGCCGTGCACGCCCGTGACCCCCGCGCCTTGGGCCCCCGGTTCCGTGACCGTGCCGCTCGCCAACATGCCCGCACTCAACGACTCGTCGGTGTGCAACTGCGCCTTTGGCGGTGTCATCCAGATCACGTTCGCCGGCCAGGTGAACACTCAGATTCCCTGACCACCGCCCGGACTTCGCCAGGCGCCTCGGCTACGCCTAGATGAGGTTGGCGCGTACGGCCTCGGCGACCGCGTGTGTCCGGTTGCGCGTGCCGAGCGTGGTTTGCACCTCGGCGATCGACGCTTTGATCGTGCGTTCCGAATAGCCGAGCGTCGACGAGATCTCCCGCGTGTCGGCACCACCCGCCAACAGCCGCAGGACGGCTCGACCTCGATCGCTCACCGCGCCGCGACGCGTGAACGGACCGTTCACCCGCAGTCCCGCCGCGGTGGCATGGACGGCGGCGATGAGTTGGTCTGGGGTGAGGCTGTGTCGCGGAAGTACGGCCAACACGTCGGGGCGTTCGGCGAGCCGCGCCGCTTCGGCCTCGGACACGTAGCAGGCGACCGTCGGCGCCGGGAGCTCGGCGTTGGCCAGCGCAAAATGGCTCGACGTGACAAAAACGTCTACGGCGTCGACGCGATGCCTCGCCGCATCCTCGGGGCGATCCATCGCCTCCGTTGCATGAGTCCCCGCTGCCCCGGGGACCGTGCCCCGCAGGTCGACGACCTCGAACAATCGGTCCTCGCCGAGACAGGCGAGCAACCCGCGTCGAAATACTTCGTGGTCGTCGACCACTCCCACCCGAATTTTGGACACGGCCCGCGCCTTCCCGCCCCGACGACCGCCCGCCAGCCCAAAAAAGGTATCAGAAGTCCTAGAAATGGGTCAAGGACCCGCAGAATTGATCTCACGCACCTCGGACCTGCGCCATCCGTTGCGGCGACGAGACCCGGCGACCGCGTGGCCCGTCAGCCCGGGTCACGTTCAATCCACCAACCGTGGTGCCAGCGCGTCGAGCGCATGGCGCACGACGGCCACGACCAGTCGGCCGAAGATGCTCGCCTCGGCACTCATCGGCACCGTTCCCGCGGGCAGCTTCGCGCGGCCCAGGAGGTGAAGGTGACAACGATCGCTCCCGAACGACGCGACCTCCACATCGGCCTCGAGCTCGATCGGGAGTCCCGAACGCGGTGCGGCTCTGACGGCCACGGGCACGACGACCGCATCGGCTCGCCATCGCGGTCGTCCGACGACCACCGTGACCTCGTCGGGCACAACTCGACCGGCGCCGAGCTCGATCGCCGCGGCCGATCGTTCGACGTTGTACGCATCGGCGATGACCCGCGGGAGCGACCAAGGGTTGAGTGCGACCAGCACCCGAGCCGCCGCGGGGCCGAACGCGGCGCCCAACGGCACGAAGTCGTGGATGAAGGTCGACGGTCGCGGCTCGCCCGAGTCCGTTCCCGCCGGGCGGGTGTCCAGCTGGCCATCGAGCCATCCGGGCTCGCCATCGCGATCGGTGAGGTCGGCGGTCACGATCAGCCCTTGTCTCGGGAGAAGCGTGCACCGCGTCGGATGAAGTCCTCCGAGTGCTCCTTGTGCTGCTCCTCGTCGCGAGCGATCTGTCGGAGCATGTCCCCGACGGTGACGTGGAACCCGTACTCCTCGCGGTAGTCCGACTGCCAGACCGTTTCGTCGAACTCGGGGTGCTCCTCGACGAAGCGGGCGTACTGGCGCATCGCATGATCCTCGAAGTCGGAGTTCAGCCGGTACGACCACTTCGGCCGCACCACGAAGAGCAACCACGACAGCTGGTAGTAGACGAACGACAGCACCTGCGGGAAGACGCGATCGAGAAACCACCGCCGCTCGTATCCCTCGGCCTCGAGGAACTCCTCCATGATCAGCAGGTGCCAGAACTCGTTGTCCTGCTCGTCGCGAGCCAGGAAGACCCGATCCTGGATCTTGCGACCGAGCCGATGATCTCGATGGGTCTGGGTTTGCGCGATGTGCGCGACGTGCTCCCAGGCCATGTAGGGCACCCTGGCCACGAGCTCGACGAACGCGAAGAACTCGAAGCTCCGACCCTGCGGAAAGGCCTTGTCGGCCGCCCAGAAGAGCAGTCGCGCCGGGAGCCCGTAGCGGTAGGCCGGCTCATCGAGGTAGCGCTGCTGATGCTGGCGGAGCTCCATGGGGCTGTTCGGGATCGAGAAGGCCGAGCGATAACCGCCGAGCATCGGTGGTCGCTCGGGGGACAGGTCGCTGGGGTCGACGGCGATCGCAGGATCGACGATGGTCATGGGCGGTGCTCCTTGCTTGCTCCGGTCTGAGCATCACTGCTGCAGGGGCCACCGACCAGGGACTTTGGTCCGCGGTTCGTCAGGAGGAGCCGGAGTCGCCCTTCCAGGTTCGAGGCACCATCCATACGACCTTGGTGCCCCGGGGTTCGTTGGGAGCGATCTCGAGGCGTCCGCCCAACGCTGCGGCACGTGTTGCAAGGTTGGCGAGACCCGATCGGCTCACGTCGGTGGGCACGCCGCGCCCGTCATCGACGACCTCGACAACCAACTCGGCATCGGAGACCGTGATGGTCACGTCGACGGTGGTGGCCTCGGCGTGGCGGGCCACGTTGGCCAGGGCTTCGCGAAGCACCGGAAGCACCTGCTCCACTGTTCCGCCGGCATCGAGGTCATCGATCGGACCGATGAAGGCGATGCGAGGCGACGCGGGCAGCGTGTCCTCCATCTCGGCGATGAGCGACAGGATCCGCTGGCGGGTACGAACATCCGCAGCTGGCGGTGTCTTGAGTCCGTGAATCGTCGATCGGATCTCGCCGATGATCTGGTCGACGGTGTCGACGGACCGATTGACGGCGGCGATGACGGCCTCGTCGTCGAGGCGGGCCGGCAGGCCCTGCAGTCCGAGGCCGAGCGCGAACAACCGCTGGATCACGGTGTCGTGGAGCTCGCGTGCGATGCGATCGCGATCGTCGGCCATCGCGTGCTGCCGTTTGGCCTCGGCGGCCGACCGCTCCGACGCGACCCACAGCGTGAGGTCGCGGACCGCCGCCACGGTTCGAGCGCCCTGGTCGGTGTCGATCGACATCAGGCTCACGTTGACGGGGAACCGTGATCCGTCCTGACGTTGACCCTCGAGGAGCCGGCTCGCCGCCATCGGCCGAGCGGTCGGGTTCGCCGAGTAGGACGCGACGTGGGTCGCATGGATCTCGTGGGCCTCGGGAGGGATGAGCACCGACACGCTCTGGCCGATCAGGTCGTCGGCCTCGTAGCCGAACAACCGCTCGAGCTCCGGGTTGGCGACCTCGATCGCCGCGGCCGCGTCGACGACCACCAAACCCTCCGAGGAAGCGGACCACAGCGGATGCCGGACCAACGATTCGAGCCGCAGGACCTCAGTCATAGCGTCGGCGTCGTCGTTCCTCGAGCTGGGTGGCGTAGACCGCCACCTCGGTGCGTCGCCGGAGGCCGAGCTTCGCCAGCATGTTCGACGCATAGTTCTTGACCGTCTTCTCCGCCAGGAACAGCTCGTCGGCGATCTCCCGGTTCGAGTAGCCCTGGCCGATCAGATCGAACACCTTGCGCTCCTGCGCGGTCAAGGTGTGCAGCGCCTCGCCCTCGGCTTCTTGCAGCCGCCGGCGGCCGAGCCGGACACTGGCGGCGTCGAGCAACACGCTCCCTGAGGCAACCTTGCGAATCGAGTCGACGAGCTCGTTGCCGCGCACCTGCTTCAAGACATACGCGGCGGCGCCCGCATCGGCCGCCTCGACGAGCGCGGCGTCGTCTTGGAATGCGGTGAAGATCACGCAGGCGATCCTGGGGTTGGCCGTCCGGATTCGACGACAGACATCGATTCCGTTGCCGTCGCCGAGACGGATGTCGAGGACAGCGACGTCGGGCCTCGCCGACTCGGCAAGCCGAAGTGCTTCGGCGCCTGTGGTCGCCATGGCGACGACATCAAGATCCTCGGCACCTTCGAGCAGATCCGCCACGCCTCGAAGCACGATCTCGTGATCGTCGAGCAGCAAAACCCGGATGCGGTCTGCGCTGGTTTCGACCGACCCCATGGGGCAACGCTATGGCAGCACTGCGACGACATCCAGGACATCGAGCAGCTGCGCGTTGCCGGGCGTGCCGACGCTGACCGCACTGATCGTGCAATCGGCGGTGAGGTCAGGACGCTGCCCCGGTGCCACCCCCACATAGATCGAGGTCGTGTCGGCCGTCTCGATCTTGCCCTGGAAGCTCCGCGAGACCCGGATCGGTTCGAAGGTGAGGGCCTCGCCGGGCTCGTAGAGCCCGGAGATTCGCCCGGAGACATCGAGCCAGGCCAGATCGGTGTGGATCGCCGGTCCGAGCTCCTCGGTCGCGACGTTCCACCCGACCTCCCATGACCCGCCAGCCTCGATCTCGATCCACGACTCGTATCCGGTCGCGGCCATCCGTGCCAGGGCCTCGGGCTCACTCAGCGAGCTCCCGAGAGCCGTGTCGTCGCCGAACGGGCCGAGCGGCGACGGGCGCAAGGTGCAGTTGGCGCTGAACTCGGCACCACCATCGCCGCACGCGGACGTCGCGATGAGGAGGAGGCTCGTTGCGAGCACGGCGAGGATGGCGTACGCGATGGTGGCGCGCAGGGTGGTTGACCGTCTGGTGGCGCGGTTCGGGTCGCCCGATCGGTGCATGACCTGGACCCTCCTGCACGACGGCTCGGGTCGCCAGGGTCTTTGGTCCCCTCAACGGCCCTTCCGTGACCAGCGACCGACGATCGGGACCAAGGTCCCTGGCCGCGTCGGGCCGCTTCATCGACAGTCGACCCATGACGAACCTGCTGTCCCCGCTCGAGCCACTGGTCGCAGCTGCGCCGCGACTGGACGCATCGCTACCGAACACCTTCGATCAACGGATTGCCCAGGTGCCCTTCCGATCGATCCTGATCAGCACCGTGGCGATAGTGACACTCGTGTCGTTCCTGGTGATCGGGGCGGCCACGTGGGCGACGTCGGGCGACCCGGCCACCGCACTCGGCGTCGCCTTGGCGTGCGCGTTCTGGGGTGGACCGAGCTTTGGAGCGATGGCCGCGGCCGCCCGAGTCTCGAGCCGACTGGAGTAAACCCGAGAGCGTCTGGCCAGACGGCGATCGGATCAGGCCGAGTCCCGTACCAGGCGGAACACCGGGATCACGCGGGGTGCGGCGTTGTCGGCGTACTCGGCGAAGAACGGCATCTGCTCGGCCTGCGCGTCGTAGAGACGCTGGCGCTCCTCGCCTTGGGCCTCGACCGCTGTGGCCGCGTAGCGGTCCGTGCCGATCTCGACCGTGACGCTCGGATTGGCGACCAGGTTGTGGTACCAGTTCGGATTGGTCGGCGCCCCGCCCTTCGACGCGATGATCACCGCGTCGTCACCGTCGAGCGAGTACACGAGGGGCGAGCAGAGCTCGCGGCCACTCTTCGCGCCGGTCATCGTCACGAGGATCATCGGCATGCCCTCGAACGGGCCGCCGCACACGCCGTCGTTCGCCCGGAACTCGGCGATCACCTTCTCGTTGAAGCTCAATGCATCACTCATGGCTGCAACCTAGCAACGGGTCGGCGCTCCCCTAGCCTGCGGTCCGCACCAGGAGGCCGGCATGCGCGTGATCAGCTGGAACGTCAACTCGATCCGCTCGCGGGCCGCCCGGCTGAGCGCGCTGCTCGAGCGCCATGAGCCCGATGTCGTCGTCCTCCAGGAGACGAAATGCTCCGACGAAGTGTTTGCGCCGCTCAGCGCACCTTGGGAAGCGATGGGCTACGAGATCACCCATCACGGCGTCAACCACTGGAATGGTGTCGCGATCCTGAGCCGAGTCGGGCTCGACGACATCGCCCACGGCTTCCCGGGCGAGAACCGCGAGCCCTACGACGAGCCGCGGTTGATCACGGCAACCTGCGGCGGCATTCGGTTCCACAACGTCTATGTGCCCAACGGTCGAGAACTCGACGATCCGCACTACCTGTTCAAGCTTGTGTGGCTGGAACGGCTGCGGACGGTCCACGATCCGTCCCGGCCGACCATCCTTCTCGGTGATTTCAACGTCGCCCCGGCTGACCTCGACATCTATGACCCGAAGCGTTTCCGGCACACGACCCATGCGAGTCCGCCCGAGCGGGCCGCGATTCAGGCACTGCTCGACACCGGGCTCACCGACGTCACCCGACGCCATCTCCCCGGCGAAGGGGTCTACACCTTCTGGAACTATCGGCCTGGGCAGTTCGAACGCAATCGCGGCCTGCGAATCGATCTGGCGCTGTGCTCCGCGGACGCGGCCGAAATCGTGACGGCAGTAGCGATCGACACCGACGAACGCACCCCCACCAATACGGGTGAGAAGCCCTCCGATCACGCGCCGCTCGTGCTCGACCTTGCGCCGGTCTCTTCGATTGGGTAGTCGATCGAATGCCCTAGGGCCCGGGGACCAGCTCGACAAGCGGTGAAGACACGAATCCGTCGCCACTGTGGGGGATTCCGGCTCCAGAGGTCCGTTGATCCCTGACATCGTCCAGATCCGAGACTACGTTCTCGAACTGCGGAAGGGCGCTGGCAAGGAGCACCGATGACGGGACGCAACACTCACTTCGACATCACCGATGATCGCGTCGACATTCTTCTCGACGAACTGGGAGTCTCGATCGACGACGTCGACATTCGAGCATCCGAGGAACGGCGTGCATGGCTGCTCGCCGACGCCGTTCGCCACCAGGCAGCACTGGCCGTCGACGGCTGACTTCTCGCGGACTCAGTCGAGTCCGCGCAACACCTCGAGCGCCTCGTCGGCGTGGCGTTCGAACGCAATCTCGCTCGCGGTGAGATGCAGGATCTTGCGATCGGTGTCGATCACGAACGTTGCCCGTTTCGTGGGTAGCGGCCCGCGCCGCTTGACACCGAACGCCGAGGCGACGGTCTTGTCGGCGTCGCTCAGCAACTTGAAGCCGAGGGTGTTCTCCTCGTCGAACTCTTGAAGCAGGCCCACCGGGTCTGCGCTCACTCCCACGATCTGTGCGCCGAGTTCTTCGAACTCCGATGACAGATCCCGGAAGTGCTTCGATTCAATCGTTCAACCGGTGGTCTTGGCCTTGAGAAAGAAGTAGAGGACGAGGCGCCCATTGCTCAGCAGGTCATCCAACGAGACCGGGTTGCCCTGCTGATCGGGAAGCTCGAACTCCGGTGCAATGTCTCCGGGTTTCACGCCTCGAACCTACCCGATGTGCAGAATGGGGCCATGCGTTCAACGGACTCCGATCGACACCGCTTCACGCTCACCCCACAACCGACGCCGGGCACGATCGTGCGGGCTAGGGGCTGCGAGCTGTTCACCGACGGAGGCCGAACCATCCTCGATGCCGCCGGTGGCGCTGTGGTGAACAACATTGGACATGGTCGGCCGGAGATCGCCGAGGCTGTCGCTGAGGCCATGCGATCGGTCAACTACGTGCTGCCACCGTGGCCGACGCCGAACCGGATCGTGTTGGCGGATCATCTCGTCGAGCAATGGCTCCCCGAGGGTTTCGGCCAGGTGGGTTTCGCCGGCGGCGGGAGCGAGGCCAACGACACGGCGATGCGCCTCGCCCGCATGTACCACCTCGCCCGCGGGGACGAGCAGCGTCACCGCGTGATCGGACGCGTGCCGAGCTACCACGGTTCGACCCTCGCCACCCTGTCGATCGGCGGGCACATGGCCCGCCGCGATGGTTTCGACCCGATGCTGACCGAGCACCCGAAGGTGCCATGGAACTCGGCCGACGCCGTCGCCGCGGCCATCGAATCGGCGGGACCTGAGACGGTCGCGGCTTTCATCGCCGAACCGGTGATCGGCGCCTCGGGGCCTGGTCTGGTCGCGCCGCTCGACTACTGGGCCGAGGTCAGCGAGATCTGCCGCGAACACGGTGTGCTGATGATCAGCGACGAGGTCATGACCGGCTTCGGGCGCACCGGCGTGCCGTGGGGGTGTTTCAACGATGATTGGCAGCCGGACATCATCGTCGCGGCGAAGGGATTGACCGGTGGCTATGCGCCTCTGTCGATGGTCGCCGCACACGACCGGGTGGTTGAGCCTCTCGCCGAGTCCGGACGGGCGGTGATGTTCTTCACCTACAGCGCCCACGATTCGTCGTGCGCAGCGGCACTCGCGGTGCTTCAGATTCTCGAAGCCGAAGGACTGATGGAGCGAGCGGCCGTACAGGGGGCTCGGCTACGGACGGCGTTGGAAGACGCACTCCTTCCGCTTCCCCAGGTCAACGAGGTCCGCGGCCGCGGATTGCTGCTCGGCGTCGAGCTGGAGGGCGTGGTGTCGGCCGATGTCACGGCCGCAGCCCTCGACCGTGACGTCTGGATCTATCCCGGCGGGTCCGGCCCTGCCGTGAACGACGGCTTGCTGTTCGCACCCCCGATGGTCGTCACCGACGACCAGATCGATCGCATCGCCTCGACCGCCGCCGAGGCAATCCAGGCCGTCGCCTCGTAGCCCGCAGGACCTTCTCACCGATCGAGAACCCGCCCCACCGTTCTCACCGACTCAGTACCCGGTTTCCGGAGCTGGAGTCGGTGAGAAGCAGACGCCGGACTTGGAGTCGGTGAGAAGCACACGCCGGATTCGAGGTCGGTGAGAAGCAGGTGCCGAGGGGCTGCTAGAACGGCGCGATGAATCGACTCGATGACAAGGTCGCACTGATCACCGGCGGAGCGCGAGGGCAAGGAGCGGCCGAGGCCGAGCTGTTCGTCAATGCGGGCGCCCAGGTCGTGATCACCGACATCCTCGACGACGAGGGCACCGCTACCGCCGAACGCCTCGGCGCCGCATGCGAGTACCTGCACCAGGACGTCACGTCCGAGGACGAGTGGCAGACGGTCGTCGACACGGTGGTGGATCGCCACGGACGGGTCGACGTGCTCGTGAACAATGCCGGCATCTTCCGCGTGGTCGGCCTGATCGAGACCTCGCTGCAGATGTGGGAGCAGATGGTCTCCATCAATCAGACGGGTGTCTTCCTCGGCATGCGCACCGTCGCGCCGGTGATGAAGGCCAACGGTTCGGGATCGATCATCAACATCAGCTCGATCGCCGGCATGAAGTCCGCAGGCCTCGCCCATGCGTACTCGGCGACCAAGTGGGCCGTCCGAGGCATGTCGAAGTCGGCCGCCGTCGAGCTCGCCCCCTCGGGAGTCCGCGTCAACTCCGTGCACCCCGGCATCATCGACACCCAGATGATCCAGGAGTTCGGCGAAGCGCTACCGACGGTCGAGGAGCGCATCCCGCTCGGCCGCACCGCCGGCGCCGATGAGGTCGGAAAACTGGTGCTGTTCCTGGCCTCGGACGACTCGTCGTACTGCACCGGCCACGAGTTCGTGATCGATGGTGCCATGATCGCCTGAGGGCTCGTCCGGCCGTCCCGCGTGACAAAAGTCACTCTACGTGCCATTCTGGTCACGAGGTGAGACGACATGATCATTGCTGACGCACTCGGTACCGACCCCCGCATCGTGCACACGGTGCTGCCCGGCGACACGATCGCCGACACCGTCGACCTCCTCGCCGAGTTCGGCATCGGCGCGGTCGTGGTGACCACCGATGGGCGCACGATCGAGGGCATCATCAGCGAGCGCGACGTCGTGCGCTACCTCGCGCACGAGCAGGAAGGAACGCTGCGCATCAAGGTCGAGGACCTGATGACCCGCAACGTCATCACCTGCCGGCGCGAGGATTCACTCGAAGCGATCGCGCGGCAGATGCTCGACGGCCGGTTCCGCCACATGCCCGTCGCGGACGACGACGGCGGTCTCATCGCCATGGTCAGCCTCGGCGACCTGATGGACACCCGCTTGCGGGCGAGTGTCGCCTAGCCGGCGTCGAACAACTCCGGTCGTACCGGCAAGGCGACCGGTTGACGACTGCCGTCTTGGAGTGATGCCAGGGCCGCCTCGACCACCACCTGTGCGGCCAAGCCATCCCATGTACTCGGGCCGGAAGCGGTCTGGTCGCCGAGCGACGCAACCCACGCTCGATCCTGGATTCGGTACGCATCGGCGAACCAACCGAACCAGTCGCGCCCGATGGTCTGGGTGACGCCGGCGTCGCGACGCTCCGTCGCCCGAACAGGTCCCGCCGTCGTGATCGTCGAGTGGCCGATCGTGACATCGACCATGACCTCGTAGGCGAACCCGTCGTCATCGAACTCGACCAGCCCGTGACCGCCGGCCTCGAGTTCGCACATCAACACGACGTGGACCAACCCGCCGTCATCGCGACGGGCGGCGTACGCGGTCACGGCACCGATCTCGCGACCGCTCATGAAACGGATGCTGTGGAGGTCATGCACGATCGATTGACCGACGACGGCGAGGTCGGTCCGCGAGTCGGCATTGGTGTTGCGATGCAGGGATCGCAGCAGATGGAGCGGTGTGCCAGCAGCGACATCGGCGGCCATCGCGTCGACGACCTGGCGATGCGGCACGTCGTACTCCCTCATGAAGCCGACCTGGACAACGCGACGGCCGAGGGCGACCTCGGCGTCGACGACCGCCTGGCAGTCGGCCACCGTCGTGGCCAGCGGCTTCTCGCACAGGACCCGTTTGCCGGCCGCCATCGCGGCGAGCGTCAACTCGGCGTGCGTCTCATCTGGCAAGGCAATGACGACCGCATCGATGCCGTCGGCCACCGCGGCCTGCATCGGATCGAGCGAGAACTCGGCACCGAACTCCGCGGCCAGCGTGGCGGCGGCGTCGCCGAACGGGTCGGCGATCAGCGCGACATGGGCGCGGGGAATGCCAGCGAGGGTGCGGGCGTGAAATGAGCCCATTCCGCCAGCGCCGATCACGGCTATCCGGTGAGGGCTGCGGGCGTCGGTCACCGTCAACGCTTCGCCAGATCGACGATCACCCCGATATGCCGCTCGATGAAGTCGTCGTCGATTGGCTGGCGGGTCATGAGGAACCGGAAGAACATCGGAGCGGCGAAGTACTCGGCCAACAGGCTGGGATCCTGCGCGCTGGAGACCTCGCCGCGTTCGGCGGCTCGCTCGAAGATCACTGCGGTCATCGCTCGACGCCGCTGCGAGAACTGGGCTTGTGCCTGCGTGAGCGATTCGTCGTGGTGTGCTGCGCCGACGAGCGACGGCAGTGCGTTCGCCCACTCGTCGGACCGCAGTCCGTTGGCGAGCTCCTCGGCCAGCAGGCGCAGTTCGTCGACCATCGACCCGAGATCAGGGACTTCAGGGAAGACACACAGCTGGTCGAACGCATCCGCGAGCAGGACGGCGCGGTCGGGCCAGTTGCGATAGATCGTCGAACGAGCGACACCCGAGCGCTCGGCAATGCTCTCGAGGGTCAGTCGCTCGAACCCTTCCTCGCCGAGGAGGGCCGCGGCCGCCTCGACCACGATTCGCCGAGTCTGGGCCACCCGAGGATCGAGTGGGCGGTCGCCATCATCAGGCGGGCTGGGCGTCACCTCACAAGTGAACCACATCGGCCTCGCTCACCTGCGCTGGCTCATCGGCCTTGGCGGGGTAGCGAGCGGCGACGACGGC
Source organism: Actinomycetota bacterium (assembly GCA_039028435.1). Taxonomy (GTDB): domain Bacteria; phylum Actinomycetota; class Acidimicrobiia; order Acidimicrobiales; family UBA10347; genus UBA10347. The sequence continues at coordinate 835,295 of JBCCIC010000001.1, forward strand.
TGCAACGACGACGCCGAAGACGGCGGACACCCAGAAGGCCAGACTCATCCCGTCGACGAAGGCTTCGCGGGCGCTGTCGATCAGTTCGAGCGATCCGGTGGACTCCGCGATTCGGAAGGCGCCACCGATTCCCTCCTCGGCCAACTCCGCAGCCTCGGGAGGAAGGCCCTCGACCGAATCCTCGACTCCGGAGCGGTAGCCGATCGACAGGAGCGTGCCGAGCACGGCAATGCCCAGGGCGCCTCCGATCTCTCGCGTGGCGTCGTTCCAGGCCGAGCCGACGCCCGCCTTGCTCGGCGGGAGCGACGAGACGATCGCCTCCGACGCCGGCGGCATCAGCAAGGCCATGCCACCGGCCATGAGACTCAGGGCGACGGCGGTGACCCAGTACGGGGTGTCAATCGTGTGCAGCGCCACGAGGACGAAGCCGATCGCTTGCACCGTCAAGCCGATGACGATGGCGCCGCGCTTGCCGACCCGCTCGGCGACGGCCGGGGACCGAGGCGATACGACGATCATGGCAATGGCGAACGGCAGGTTGCGGACGCCGGCCTCGAGCGGCGAATGGCCCTGCACGAACTGGAAGTACTGGGTGATGAGGAAGAACATGCCGAACATCACGGCAAAGCCTGAGGTGATGGTCAGGCTGCCCAGACTGAAGGGAACGCGGCGGAACAAGCGGGGCTCGAGCATCGGGTTTCTGGTCGTGCTTTCCCATCGAAGCCACGCCGTCAACAGCGCAGCCGCAGCGATGAAGGACCCGATCGTGATGCCGGCGCCCCAACCGCTCTCGCCACCTTCGATGATCGCGAACATGAGGGCACCGAGACCGAGAATCGACAACAGTGCACCGACCGGGTCGAGCGGCGTGGCGTGCTCATCTCGTGACGTCGGCACCATCGCGGCGATCATCACGCCGGCGAGCACGGCGATCGGCACGTTGATGAAGAAGACCGAGCCCCACCAGAACGCCTCGAGGAGGGCGCCACCGCCGATGATGCCGATCGCACCACCGGCGCCGGCAAAGCCGGCCCAGACCGCAATGGCCTTGGCCCGCTCCTCGGGGGAGAACACCGACACGATGATGGAGAGCGTCGCCGGCATGATCAACGCAGCACCCACTCCCATCGAACCTCGGGCGATGATCAACATCGTCGGATCACCCGACCACGCCGACCAGAGCGCACCGCCGATGAAGATCGCCAACCCGACGAGCAATGCGCCCTTGCGGCCATACCGGTCACCGAGCGCACCCGCCGGAAGCAGCAGTCCGGCGAACACGAGTGCGTAGCTGTCGACGATCCAGAGGGTTTCGGTCGACGTCGGATTGAGGTCGTTGATAATCGACGGGATGGCGATGTTGAGCGAGCTCACCCCGGCGACGACCAACACCAGACAGGAGCACATGATGGCGAGGATGCGCCACCGGTTCGGATGGCCTTGGCCGGCCTCGGATGTGTCTGTTTGCAACATACTGTTGCAGAGTAGGACACACTGTTGCGTTGCGCAACAGATTGTTGCACATCCCTCGGCGCGAGCGCCGACCTGTGACAAGCTGGGCCCATGTCCCAGGCCGATGCCGATCTGGTCACCGAGACCGCCGCGGTCTGTCGACGATTCCTCATCAGGCACGTCGACGCCGACTGGACGACAACGATTCCCGGCATGGAGATGACGGTCGCTCGCGTCGTCGCCCATGCATCGGAAGCGTGCCTGTGGTACTCGATCGACCTCGTCGCCGCCGGCCAGGATCTACTCACCGTGGAGCACCGGGTCAAAACCGATCAACCGGCCTCGATGATCGTCGACACGCTGACGACCTATGCCGAGGTCCTCGCCCGCGTACTCCGTGCGGCTGACGCAGGAGACCGCGGCTTCCATCCGTGGGGAACTGCCGATCCCTCCGGCTTCGCCGCCATCGCGTGCGACGAACTCCTGATCCACACCGACGACGCGGCCCGCGGCCTCGGCGCCGACTTCGCGCCACCGGAGGAGATTGCGGCGACGGTTCGCGAGCGCCTCTTCCCCTGGGGCGCGCCCGATGGCTCTGCCTGGGATCGGCTCCGCTGGTGCAACGGCCGCATCGCGCTCGGTGATCAGCCCCAGCGGGAACGCTGGCGTTGGCACTGCGCGCCACTCGACGAGTGGGATGGCACCGACCCGACCGATTGATCGGACACGGGTTCAGGTTCAGCTAGAGCGAAATGCCATCGCGATCGACGGCGGCCTCCCGCTTGTCGCGGCGTCGCAGATGTACCTCGCGATGCTTGACCCGCCAGCCATCGGGCGTACGCACAACCTGGTCGTAGTAGCTCGCCGTCCCGGTCTTGCCCCCGCCGAGCAGTGCGACGATCCGGAACCGCAGCTCGGCACCGTCCTCGGTCGGCTCGGCCCAGACGTTGGTCATCATGTGGGTGCGCGGATGGGCCGCCTCGTTCTCCATGAAGTCGACGATGTCGTCGATCCCGGTGCACACACGCGACCCAACACCGGTCAGGTCGAAGACGCCGTCCTCGGTGAAGATGGTCCGCAGCCGATCCCAGTCGCGATCATCGATCGAGTCGCCATAGCGACCCGGAAGCTCGTGCAGCGCGAGGCGATCAGCAGTCGACAGCTCCTCCATGATCATCGGTCCTCGGGGCGATACATGCGAATGGGCTTGTCCTGGGTGATCCAGTCACCCTGGCGCTTCCACGGTTTGCCGGCGTAGGCACCACCGTCGACGACCTGGGCATGGCCGGTCACGAAGCTCGACTCGTCGCTTGCCAACCACACCGCCGCGTTCGCGATGTCGACCGGGTCGCCGACCCGACCGAGCACCTGGGTCTTGCCGAGCGAGTTCTTGAACTTGTCGAGCTGTTCGTCGGTCGTCTTCGGATGGCCGGCCGCGAGCGGCGTGGCGATGATGCCCGGACAGATGCAGTTGCAGCGGATCCCGTACTCGCCGAGCTCGAGCGCCGTCGACTTGGTCATGTGGATGACCGCGCACTTGGCGACCGAGTAGAGGTGGGGCGACCAGCCGGCCTGCAGCCCGGCGACCGATGCCGTGCTGATCACCGAACCGCTCCCCTGCGGCCGCATGACCCGGGTCGCATGCTTGATCCCGAGGAACACGCCCTTGACCAGGACATCCATCGTCAGGTCGTAGTCGTCGACGCTCGTCGTCTCGATCGACCCGAGCGCGCCGCCGAAACCGGCGTTGTTGAACATGACGTCGAGCGCACCCCAGGTGTCGACCGCGGTGTCGACGGCTGCGGCGACCTGGTCCTCCTTGGAGACGTCGACCTTGAGGAAGCCGGCTTGGTCGCCCAGCTCGGTCGCCAGCTCCTCGCCCTTCTCCTCATTCATGTCGGCGATGAGGACGTTGGCACCCTCCTCGACGAAACGTCGGGCAGTCGCCGCACCGATGCCGCTGGCGGCGCCCGTGATCACCGCCGTCCGGCCTTGCAATCGCATCGGGCTCACCTGGCTCATGGGTTTCTCCTGTCTGGTCGAGTTCTACTCATCGAGGCGTTCCGCCCACTCGTCGCGCACCAGCACGCCGTCGGCTATCAGCCCATCGACATCGGTCAACGACGCGCCGAGCCAGTCGACGAGCACGTCATGGTTGTGTTCGCCACGAACCGCAATCCCACCGGGCTCCCGCGTGGCGCTCTCCGACATCACATAGGGGCTGCGTATCACGTTGCGGGTGCCGCCGTCGCGGTTGTCGATCGTTGCGACGGTGTCGCGATGCTGGATCGTCGGCGATTCGAGCACATTGCCCAGCTCACGAAGATTGCCCCAGGCGAGGTTCGCCTCATCGAGTTTGCGGGTGAGGGTGGCCCGGTCGGGTTGGGCCATCATCCACTCCTCGATGAGGTCGCGACGGTCGGCCTTCTTCTGTTCGACGGGTCGATCCTTGGCACCGGGATCCTGCAAGCCTTGGATGTTCGACAGCTGATGCCAGAACCAGCGGACCTCCCCAGACATCAGGATTGGACCGCCGACCGCGTCGAAGACCTGGCCGCCGCGGGGCTCGTGGCCGGCATCGTCGATGATCGCCTGATTCCCGTCGCTCGAGAAGGTCATGACGTCCATCATCGCAATGTCGACGTGCTGGCCGATCCCGGTCTGGTCGCGCACGCGTAGCGCGGCGAGCAGGCCGATCACGCCGTGGAGGCCCGACATCACGTCGGCGGCGCTGAAGCTAACGTCGCGCGACTCCGACGGGACCGCAGGCACCTTGATGGCGCCCGCCTCGCCATGAAGGATGGCGGCATAGGCGGCGCGCTGTGCCTCGGGTCCGGTCTGGCCGAACCCGCTGATCGACACCATGACCAGGTCGGGCTTGACCGCCTTGAGCGACTCGTAGTCGATGCCGAAGCGAGCCATGATCCCGGGCCGAAAGTTCTCGATGACGATGTCGCTCTCGGCGACGAGGCGCTTGACGAGCTCCGCCCCGCCCTCGGCTCGCAAGTCGATCGAGATGTTTCGCTTCCCAACGTTCTGCTGCACGTAGTACGTCGACAGGCCGGCGGCCTTGCGTCCCCACAGCCGGGTGATGTCACCCTCGGGCGGCTCGACCTTCACGACGTCGGCGCCTAGGTCGCTCAGAACCCGCCCGGCCACCGGGCCGGCGAACACCCGGGACATGTCGAGCACTTTGATCCCCGCCAACGGCTGCGGTGCTCCTCCAGCTGCTTCCCCCATGTCGCGACTCTACGCGACCACCTTCCATCGCCGAACTTTGCGCGCTGACCGCAGCGGCGTGTGGTCGGCGCGCAAAGTTCGTGTTGGGGTGCTTGGGAGGCGAGACTGGACGCCATGGCCGAGAAGAACGCGAAGAACGACAAGGAGTTGTCGGCGAGTTTTCAGATGAACGCCGACATCTCCAAGCGCAAGGAACGCCAGCCCCAGGAGTACTACGACGCCATCAAGGCGAAGTACGCCGACGAGCGTGAGCTGCGGCTTGGGTACCGCCCTCCGGGAAGCACCTTCTACCAAGCGGCCGAAGGCCAGTTCGCCCACTACGAGACCGACCCCTACGCCGACGAGGTGCCCGAACGAGCGCCGGTCAAGGATCACGTCGAGGTGCTGTTCATCGGCGGCGGATTCTCGGCGCTGCTGACCTCGGCGCGGTTGCGCCAGCGTGGCGTGGAGTCGATCCGGATCGTCGAGCGAGGCGCCGACGTCGGCGGCACCTGGTACTGGAACCGCTACCCGGGTGTGGCCTGCGACGTCGTGAGCTACGACTACCTCCCTCTCCTCGACGAGATGGAGTACGTGCCGACCCGCCACTACGCCGGCGGGCCGGAGATCCTCGCCCACTGCCAGGCGATCGCCCGCCGCTACGACCTCTACGAACTCGCGGTCTTCGGCACGACCGTGACCTCGACCACCTGGGACGAAGCCGCCCAGCACTGGACCGTGCGGACCGACCAGGGCGACGAGATGACGGCGAAGTTCGTCGTGTGCGCCAACGGCACGCTGGCCAAGCCGAAGCTCGCCGTGATCAACGGCATGGAGCGCTTCCAGGGCAAGAGCTTCCACACCAGCCGCTGGGACTACGAGTGGACGGGTGCCGACCTCGAACACCTCGCCGACAAGCGGGTCGCCATCATCGGCACGGGTGCGAGCGCGGTGCAGATCGTGCCCGAGCTCGGCAAAATCGCCAAGTCCCTGCATGTCTTCCAACGCACGCCGTCGTCGATAGACATCCGCGACGACTGGGAGACCGACGCCGAATGGGCGGCCAAGCTCCAGGCGGGCTGGCAGGCCAAGCGGCGCAAGAAGATCATCGACAAGTTCCGCGCCCAAGCCGACCGCCGAGCGAACCTGACCGGAATCACCCGCGAGGAGAAGATCCGCCGCCAGGAGAACGCCAACATCGACGCCATGATGCGCATCCACCAGCGCATCGACGAGACCGTCGAGGATCCGGCGACCGCCGAGGCCCTCAAGCCCTGGTACATGCTCATGTGCAAGCGCCCGTGCTTCCACAACGAGTACCTGCCGACCTTCAACCTGCCGTCGGTGCACCTGGTCGACACCGAGGGCAAGGGCATCACCGAGATCGGCAAGAACGGCCCGATCTTCGAGGGCACCGAGTACGAGGTCGACCTGCTGATCTACGCGACCGGCTTCGAGGTGCAACAGACCGGCATCTACAACTCGATCGTCGGCCAGGACGGCGTGGAGCTCCAGCAGAAGTACGCCGACGGCATCCGCACACTGCTCGGGATCCACACCGCCGGCTTCCCGAACCTGTTCATCATGGGCGGCTACCAGGCGTCGTTCCAGTTCAATCTGACCGACCTGCTGCAGGTGCAAGGCGACCACATCGCCGACTGCATCGACCTCGTTCGTCGCGGCGAGCACGCCACGCTCGACGCCAAGGACGATCGCGAGGAATGGTGGGTGCAGGAGGTCATCTCGCACCGCGGCAAGACGAACCGCAACGCCGAGTGCACCCCCGGCTACTACAACTTCGAGGGCCAGGAGAACCGCCGCCAGGACGGCAACTACAACGGCGGCTTCCATGCGTACATCGACCACCTCGACGAGGTGAAGGCCACCCTCGACGACTGGTTCGTCCTCACCTAGAGCCCGATCGGCTGTGCGCTGAGGACCTCGGGACCGGCATCGGCCACCAGCACCTGCTGTTCGAGCTTGACGCCTTCGGCGCCTCCCGGCGGCGCGGCGAGGGCCTCGACACAGAGCACCATGCCTGCGTGGACCTCCCCGTCGTAGCCGGCCGTTGCAAAGTGGTCGCGGTTGAGGATCAGCGGGTACTCGTTGCACAAGCCGATGCCGTGGGCGACGGCGGCGTTGGTGACAGAATGGACCTCCTTGCTCGGCAGCCACGCATCCCGTGAGATCTCGGCAAACGACGCGCCGGGGCGCATCAAGGCGATGTTGCGCTCGAGTTGTTCGGCGGCCGCTTCCCACAACCGATGCTGCGCGGAGGTCGGGGTGACTTCGCCGGCGACCCATGTCCGCGACACGTCGACCGAGTAGCCGCCGACGCCGATGAGGTCGGTGTCGAATGCGACGAGGTCGCCCGATTCGACGACGCGGTCACTGCATTCCTGATACCACGGGTTGGTCCGCGGCCCCGACGTGAGCAGCCTCGTTTCCAGCCACTCGCCACCGCGAGCGATGTTCGACCGATGGAGCTCGGCCCACACCTCGCGCTCGGTCCGTCCAGGTTGCAGCACGCGACGCATGTCCTCGATCGCCGCGTCGCACGCGTCGACGGCCACCCGGATCGCATCGACCTCCTGGTGGGTCTTGCACACCCGGGCGGTGTTGGCGACCCGCTGACCGTCGTGCAACCGGATGCCACGGCGTTGCAAGAGGTCGGTTCCGAGCGGGTCGAGGCGATCGACCGCCAGGTCTCGCGGATCGCTGGACGCCGAGCCGAGCAGAGCCGAGATCTCGTCTGCCCAGGCACGAGCGAACTCGGCGACCCGCCCCCCGGCGACGAAGTCGTACCAGGACACGGCAGGCCGTACCTCGTCGACCGGATGCCCGTCACTGAGGTGCTCACAGCCCTTGAACTCGAAGAGGACTACCGGACCCTCGACCGGCACGAAGACATACCGGCACGGGTTGTGGAGCGAATAGACCTGCATGTTGGAGGTGCCGGTCGCATAGCGGATGTTCACCGGGTCGTAGAAGAGCCCGGCATCGCAGCCGGCGTCGGCGAGCGCTGCGCGCAGGCGAGCGAGCCGTCCAAGGTCCAGGGCGCTCACAACACCAACCCGTCGGGTGCCACCGCGCTCGCCTCCGACGCCACGAGGTGGGCCTCGGTCACCCGTCCGTACACCGACCGGGTGCGATCAAGGGGTCCGATCACCCCCGGGCGATCGGCAAAGGAGAGCACCAGCACGTGTCGAGCGCGGTCTCCAATCACGGGGGTGACCCGATGCAGCGAGTACCGACCGAGGAACAACTGGAGGTCGCCTTCGCCGACGCTCGTCGTGCGGATCGACTCGGGGTCCGCACCCGACAAGACACGGCCGAGTCCGTCGAGGTTCTCGTCGCCGGGTGAGCGGAGGTCCTTGCAGAACTCGAAGTGGCCTCCCGACTCGGGTTCGCGCACCATGATCGTGACGACGTATTCGTTGGTGTCGTAGTGCCAGGGATAGGTACCTCCCGGAGGAAGCACCGTCGCAACCAGTCCGGCGATCGGGTCGGCGTATTCGAACACCCGCGTCTGGCCGACACATGCGGCGATGAAGCGCTTGAAGTACGGCGATACGTACAGCTGTGCGGCCGGCGAGTAGGCGGGGATCATGTCGCGGGTGACGTGGCCGGCCAGCCACTCTTGCGAGGCGCATCGCGGATCGTCGGGTTCGAGTCTGGCCTCGAGATCGCTGCGGTGGTACACGCTCGCACGGTGGCGTCGGATCGGTACGTGTCGGCTTGCAGCCTCCAGGTCAGCAGCGACCGCCGCAAGGGCCTCGGGCCGCAGGAAGCCTGGCAACGTGACCGCGCCTTCACGGCGTAGTCGAGCGGCCACCTCGACCCCGAGCGCGGCGCTCGACTCCAGGTCCCCGAGCCGATAGCGATCGGTGTCCACGATTTCGTCGAGCTCGCCGAGTTCGGGATCGGCGATGGTGATGAGGGCCATGCGATGCGTGCTCCTGTCGTGAGGCTGCGAGTCAGATGGGTTGCGAGTCAGATGGGTTGCGACTCGGACCGGTTGGGGGTCAGGAGGCCAGAGAACCAGGCATTTGTCCAATTGATCTTTCCAAGCACCTCTCATGAATCAGTCACATGAGATCGCTCGCGATCACCTAGCCTCGATTCGATGCAGCCGCTCCTGCTCGACCTTCGCCACTACGAGACGATCGTCGCCATCGTCGACCTGGGGACGATGACCGCGGCCGCTTCACACCTGGCGACGACACAATCGGCCCTGAGTCACCGCCTCGCCGAAGCGGAACGGCGGCTCGGCACCCCACTCTTCCAACGAGGGCACAACCGACGCCTCACCCCGACACGCGACGGCCTCGCCGTGCACCAGGCCGCCACACGCGCGCTGCTCGAACTCGGACGACTCGAACAGCGCATCCACGGCGCCGAAACATCCGAGCGCGCCATGCTGCGCATGGCCGTTGGCAGCTACGACTGCTACCACTGGTTTCCGAATTTCCTCGACCACGTGCATCGCACCTTTGACGACATCGACCTCGAGCTGGTCGTCGTCGACGACACCCCTGGACCACCGCTACGCGCCGGCGAGGTCGACCTGGCACTGGTCCTCGGACAACCCGAAGGTGATCTCGAGCTGCACCCACTGTTCGACGATGAGCTGGTCCTGATCACCGCACCCGGCCATCGACTCGCAAAGCGGGATCGCGTCGACGCGGAAGATCTCGTCGACGAGACCTACCTGACCTACAGCTCGCGCCCCACGCCAGGCTTCGAGTATGACCGGTTCATCCGACCGTCAGGCACCTACCCGCGAGTCGCGCGAGTCGTGCCCCAAACCAGCGCGATCAGTGAGTTGGTCGCAGCTGGCGCAGGCGTTTCCATCCTGAGTTCCTGGGCCCTCACTCCGATGCTCGACTCGGGACGCATTCGGTCGGTGCGCTGCGGCAACGGAGGCCTCGACGTGCCGTGGCATGCGGCAACTCGTCCCGGAGACGAGCGGGCGGCACGCATCGCCCAGGCGCTCGCCGGCGAGCTTCAGCGGACCTCAACCCCCAGGCCACGCTGAGCCACGGAGAGCCCGCGCGGTCTGGCCGGCGATCTCGGCAACGGCGTCGGCGGTGGCCGACCGGTGTCTTCCCTTCAGCCGGTCGGACGGCCCCAGGATCGAGAACGCGCCGAGCACCTGATCGCGACCGAAGATCGGAGCTGCGACCGCGGTGACATCCGACTCGATGGCACCGGTGTTGAGCACGGCGGTTGGTTCCTCGTTGTGCCCGTCGACCGGCGAGAGCAGTGCGTCGCCCACCGCGGTTCCCGCGATCGGCACCGAGCGACCGACCCACCCGACGTGTCGAATGGCGCGAGTTCCCTCGACGGTGTCGATGTAGACCGCCTCCGATCCGTCGCGCACCGCGAGGTAGGCCGACTCCTCGGTGAGCTCGACGAGTCGCTGCAGACCGGGCCGTGCGGCCGCGGTCAGATCGGCGTAGGGGCCCGCACGGAAGGCGGAGAGCGAGAGCCGAAGGAAGGACGGCCCGACCGAGTACTGACCATGTTCGGTCTTCACGACATAGCCGCCATCGCTCAGCACGTGCAGGTGACGGAGGGTCGTGCTGGTCGCCATCTCGACGCGCCTGGCGAGCTCCGTCAACGTCAGAGGGCCGTCGGTTACGACCAGATCGAGCAGCGCGAGGACGCGCCCGGCGGAGCGCGAGCGATGCAGCGTGGGTTCGTTGGCCGTCATCGACTTTTCATTAGTTGAAACTCTTTTCTGCTGGTTGACACTCTAGGCGAGCACGGCCAGACTGCTCGGCGTTCAGACTCGCTGACCCACCGCTCCGGGGAGGACCGTTGCACGAAGCCGCACTGCGCCGCCCGATGCCACTCGAGCCACATCACCTCGATGTCAACGAGTTTCCCGCAGCGCATCCCTGCGCCGATCCGGCCCTCTATCACGCCGACATCGCGCTCCTGAACTACCTGTTGCAGGACCTCCGGGTGCTGGTGCGAAAGGCCGCAACCGGCCACACCCAGATCACGCCCTATCAGAGCTTCACCTGGGACGTTCACGGGCTGAAACGACGCACCGTCGTGTGCGACCCGGATGCGCTGCTGGATGCCGACGACGTACTGATGGTCGGCTTCTTCGGCGATCGTCGCCAGAGTGGCGAGGCCGCCGAGGTCGACACCGCCGAGCTTGACGTGATCGGCGAGTTCGCCCGCTACCCGGGGATCCTGAGCTACAGCTCGATCGAACTGATCAACGACCAGTGGGCCAACCTCGTCGTGCATCGCCATGCGTCCGATCGCACCGACTGGCGAGCGAGCCAGGTGCACATCGAGGCGGCCGAAGACCTCGCACCGCTGGTGTACCACTCGGTCCGCATCCACAACGGATGCATCCCCTCCGGACCGATCGGCTCCGGGACCGTGATCATCGAGAGCACCAAGTACTGGGACTACGACGCAGCACCGACGTGGCACGCGGTGCGGACGCTGCCGGGCGGTGCCACCGAGACCTTGACGGGCAGCACGCTCGAGCCCGCCTAACGCAACTCGACCACCCACCATCGACCCGCAGCGAAGGAGCACGACGATGACCGTCCCCAATCCGACCGAACACAACCAGTGGTACCCGTTCGCCAACCGGCCGCTTCCGCCGGCAGTCGACGGAGCGCTGGCCAACCCCGCCGTCGTCCCGGTGTTCGATGCGGCGCCGCTTCCCCCGAGCGCTCGGTTCGTCGTCGTCGGCGCGGGCGTGCACGGCTTGTCGACCGCGTACCACCTGGCGATGTTCCTCGAACGCTCGGGCAAGGGCAAGGGTTCCGACGTCGTGCTCATCGACAAGCAGGGGCCGGGTGCCGGAGCCACCGGACTGGCCTGTGGGTGCGTTCGCAACCTCTACATGACCGGTCCACTGCATGCGATCTTGCGAGCGAGTGTCGAGGTCTGGGAGTCCGATCCGGTCAACTTCGGCTTCCAGCAGGTCGGCTACGTGTCGGTCGGCGAAGCCAACCAAGAGGCCGACTACATCAGGCTCAACGAGTCGCAGATCGCCAGCGGCTATCCGTCTGACCTCTATGTCGGGAACGACGCCCACAAGTTCCTCACGACCTTGTGGCCCGACTTCAAAACCGAGAATTGCGATGTCGTTCTGCACGAGCATCGCTCCGGCTATGCCGGCACCCACATGGCGGTGTGGGGACTCGACCAGAAGTGTCACCAGTGGGGTGTGCAACGCGCCTACGGCACGACGGTGACCGGGTACACCCTCGATGCAACGGGCTCGGTCACCCACGTCGAGACCGACCAAGGCGCGATCGCCTGCGAGCAGGTCGTCGTCGGAGCAGGCGCCTGGACGCCGCAGCACTGGGAGTGGCTGGGCGGTCCGCAGACCCTCGATGTCGTGTACCCCGACGGCCACGTCGAGGCCGGCATGGACATGTGGACCTACTGGCGCCTGCTCGAGGGCGAGGTGCTGCTGCCCGAAGGCGTCGACTTCCGCACCGCCCAGGGCAAGGACTCACCGGTCTTGCACGTGGAGCTGATGAACACGCCCGTGCACGGCCCCGACGGCGAGATGATCCAAGACCACTTCTACTCCTACACGCGCTATGCCGCGGAGCGGGTCGGCGCACCAGGCCTGCAGGGCGGGACCATCCCGATCAAGATCGGGCCCAAGGCCGCCGTCGAACCCTACGGCCACCTCAACGACGCGTGGCAGGCCGACGAGTGGTTCGCCGAGTACTACTGCAAGACACTGGAGATGTTGTTCGGGCGCCTCGAGGGCATCCGGCCGTACTTCAAAGACCGACGCAACGGTGGCATCGGCGCGTTCACCCCGGACAACGTGCCCGTCTTCGACTATGTCACGGACAACGCGTGGATGATCGCCGACTCCAACCATGGGTTCAAGATGATCGGGGTGGGCAAGCTGACGGCCCAGATGATGGTCTCCGGCGAGAAGCCCTGGGAGCTCGAGCCGTTCACCCTCGATCGCTACGCGACCGGTGCCACCTTCGGCGATCGCAACTCCAACTGCCCCTGGGTCTAGGCAGCCCGGGAGGACCCCGAAGGGGTCTGACCCCGTCATATCGCCATACCGTCATACTGCGGAGGTGGGTTTGCGCGCGACGACGTATCTCGGGGACAACACCGTGACAATCCTCGACGATCTGGTCGAGCGGTTGCGAGCCGACGGCTTCGACATCACCGTCGACCGGACCGCTGGACGTTCGTCTCCCGACGCCCGCCAGCACGCCAGGGACGTTGACCTCGTATGGATGTGCGGCTCGCTCGCTGCAGTGCTGCTCGACGACGGAACGCTCGACCACGACATCGTCGCAGCACCCGTGTTCCCCGGCGAGGCCGACCCCGTCTACCGCTCGGTGCTCGTCGTGCGAGACGACGGGCCGATGATCATCAACCAGGCACTCGACGGGTGCGTGGGCATCAACGAAACCGACTCCTGGAGTGGCCACCACGGGCTTCGCTCATTCCTCGCCCACGAGGGCATCGAACGCTGGTTCGCGCAAGAGTCCGTGACCGGTTCCCACCGCGCTTCGATCGATGCGGTCGCAAGCCACGCATGCGACGTCGTCGCCGTCGACCAGACGATCTGGCGTTCGGTCGTGGCCGCCGAGCCGCACGCCGTTGCGGGGCTCCGGGTCCTGACGACCACGCACGACTGGCCGGCGCCGCCGTTTCTCCTCTCCCCTGCGGCACCGAGCGAGATCGCCGAACGACTGACCGAGCTCCAGCCGATCGGCCTCGATCGCATCGTCGCCGCCGACGCGACGCGCTACCGGACGCTCCTCCCGGCGCAGTAGCCGCAGAAATCCTGACGGGAGACGGACCAAAGCGCCGTGGTCGTGCGTGTAGGCCCTGCGGGCTTGCAACCACAAGGAACCACCACCATGCGCAAACTGGCCTTCGCCGCCGTCGCGGTCATGATGCTGTTCGGCATCACCACGATCTCCGCCGACGCCCAACCTCGCTTCCAACCGCCGACGCCGGTCGCCTCCGACGATGCCTTCGTCTTCGTCGGGCCCGATACGGCCGAACCGGCACCGCAGATCCCGCACGACTGGCACGTCGTGCCGATGTGGGGCGATGTCTGGGCGAACGGCCGCGCCTTCGGCACGGTCGACTTCTTCCTCTTCTGGGAAGCCGGCTCCAAGAGCCCGCGCGCCCAGCTGTGGGCGCTCTGGCGTGGTCAACCACTGCAGGTCTGCGTCGGCGACATCTTCGAGACGCCGCAGGGTGAGCCGATCTTCTTCGGCAAGGCCACCGGCGGTGGTGAGCTCGCCGCAACCTGCCACATGGCCCGCACCCCGGACTTCGACGAGATCTCGATGCTCATCGCCGCCGAGGACGGCCAGTGGGCAACCGCCATCATGACCAACCCGAACTGGCAGCGCCCCGACGCTCAAGCCGTCTTCGGCTGACCCGCTCGGCTGGGCGGGGGATCGGCCGTCCGCGACCTGCGCCCGTCCCCCGGCGGACCCGCCGGCCTCCTCAGTTGGGAGGGAGGCCGGCGGTCATCCGTGGTTCGTCGCGATCAGAGGGTTCGTAGGGATCCTCGGGACCCCGATGGATCAGGTGCCGATGTTGAAGTCGAAGGTCCGTAGCGCCTGGTCGGCAGCGGAAATGTCGATCGGCGACACGACCTGGATGAGCATGCGGACCACACCAGGGGTGCCCGACTTGAGGCTGGCGGCGAGTGTGAGAACCTCCGTGGTGGTGCCACCACAGTTGATCCAGATCTCGAACTCACCGATGTAGGCCGCATCTTCGAACGGTTGACGACCCTGCGAGTCGCACTGCAGCCCGCTCCAGGCATCGAGCACCGAACCGTGATCGGCCGGGCCGAGGTCTCGGTTGAGCTCGACGATGATGCCGGGCACGTCCCACGTCTCGAGGAAGCCGTCGAGGTTCGGCGCCGCGAAGATGCTCGGCCCGAACTCGGCCGGCGAACCATCGGTGTCGGCCCACTGGACCGGCACCTCGACGAACACCTCGCTGCCGTCGTCGGCGACGACGACGAAGTCGGTGTAGACGGGCGCGTCGCCCATGTCCTGGCCGGTGGCTTCTTCGACCTCGGGGGCGAAGGAGAAGGAAGCGCCAAGGGGGGCGCCGTTGAGGGAGCCGGTCAGGATCTCACCGGTGCCAAGACGCAACACCTCCAACGCAATCACATCAGTATCGGCATGCGAACGAGCAATGTCGCAATACGCATCCATCGTCCCATCGATCCCAACCGGAATC
>JBCCIC010000002.1:2500-560550 GCA_039028435.1 Actinomycetota bacterium
CGCCGACGAGATAGCACGCGCGCTTCTCGACGTCACGGACCAACACGTGGAGACCGCAGAAGACGAAGCGGCGGTCGAGGTCTATCGACACCTGCGCGAGGTCGCCCCCGACCGCATCGCCGCGGAGATGCCACGTATCAGTCGGTTCGTGGATCGCTGGGCCGACTGAAGCCGCCTCGGTGCGAAGGCTGCGGCGTCAGGCCCAGGCCGCTGGCGCGTTGCTCTCGACGAAGCCGAGGAGATCCTCGCTCGAGACCGCACGGCGGCCGGGCTGCAGGATCAAGCGGTCGACGTCGAGGTCCGCGTAGCGCTGGAGCGCTTCCGCATCGAGGTGGTGTGCCGGCGTGATCGAGATCTCGAGGCGGCCCAGATGGCTCGGTCGCTCCACCTCGTCGGCCGCTCGGCGCAACATCTCGAGATCGGCTTCGGTGGTGTCGGGGTCGCGCATGAATCCGTACCAACCATGGCCGGAAGCAACGGCCCGCTTCGCAGCCGCCATGCTGTGGCCGCCGATGACCGTGTGAAGATCCGCCTGGGCGGGCTTGGGGTTGGCGGTGACCGACTCGAAGCGAACGAACTCGCCCTCGAAGCTCGCCGCATCAGCGGCCCAAAGGGTGCGCATCGCGGCCAGGTACTCGTCGGCGCGGGCGCCGCGGGCGGCCATCGGGGTCGAGCACGCCGTCATCTCCGGTTCGAGATAGCCGACCCCGAGTCCGAACATGAGCCGACCTCCGGACAGATGGTCGACCGATGCCAAGGACTTCGCGAGGACCGCGGGCTGTCGTTGGGGAAGGATGATGATCCCGCTGCCGAGTTTGATCGTCTCGGTGACCGCAGCCAGGTAGCTCAGCGCGGCCGCGGTATCGACGAAGTCGGTCTCGGGCGCAGCCGGCGACGGCGGCGCTTGCGGGTCCGGCAACACGATGTGCTCCCCGGTCCAGACCGAGTCGTAGCCGGCGGCCTCAGCGGCCTGGGCGACCGCGGCCATCACGGCCGGGTCGGCCATCGGCCCGAAGTTGATTCCGAAGATTCCGAGTGCTGGCGTGCTCACGCCAGCGAACCTACTTCGTCTCTCCGCCGAGGCTTCCAACGTGACAGGCTGGCGCCGATGAGCGACACCGAGAATCCCCTGATGACGCGCCTGCGAGCCGGACTCGAGTGGCCCTCATGGGAGTCGTGGCCGGAGCATGCGATCGCCTCGCCTGCGCCCGTGGCCGCAGCGGCGGCCCCGGTCAACGCAGCCGAGCGCGGCGCCGAGGTGCAGCGCCGACGCGCCCGCGCGCGCACGGTCGACCAGGGCGGGCCGTGGTTATCGCTGTTCGACGACCGGCTCGCCGGCCGGCTTGCGGCCGAGGGCGGCGCCGACCTCGGGCCGCTCGCGATGGACACCTTCGCCGTCAAAGGGTTGGTGGCCATCGAGGGACACGTCACGACGGCGGGGAGTTCGGTGCGCGCCGACGCCCCACCGGAAACCCACACGGCACCGATCGTCACCCGCCTCGAGGCCGCCGGTGCCGTCGCGCTCGGCACGGTCACGATGCACGAGTTCGCCTTCGGGGTGACCGGGGTCAACGCGTGGTCCGGCACGGCGCCGAATCCCGCGGCCCTCGACCGGGCCCCGGGTGGTTCAAGCTCCGGAAGTGCATCGGCGGTCGCCGATGGTTCGGCGTCGTTCGCCATCGGCACCGACACCGGCGGGTCCGTACGCATCCCGTCGGCGTTCTGCGGCATCGCCGGCTTCAAGCCGGCTCACGGCACCTATCCCGCCGATGGCGTCTTCCCCCTCTCGACCACGCTCGACCACGTCGGATTCCACGCGCCGACGGTCGCCGACCTCATTCGGATCCATGAGAGCCTGGGTTACCCGACAGCATCTGTCGAGGCACCGCGCCGAATCGGCGTGGCTCGTCAAGATCTCGAGCTCGCCGACGACGACGTCCGCCACGCCATCGAGGCCGCATTGGATCGCCTGCGTGAGTCAGGAGCAGAGCTTGTCGACGTCGCCTGGCCGGACCCCGAGGCGAGCTTCATCGCCAGCACGGGGATCATGTACAGCGAGGCCTCGGCAATCCACGGTTCGGGCCTCGCTCACCATCGAGACCGCTATGGCGCAGACATCGCCGGACGCCTCGACCTCGGCGCACAGCTGACCGGGCCCGAGGTCGCCGCAGCACATCGCCTCCGCAGTCAGCTGATCGCCGAGGTCCGTGCAACGCTCGCCAGCGTCGACGTGATTGCGTCCCCCACCGTGCCGATCATTGCGCCGCTCCTCACCGATGCGGCCGATCCCGAACTTCCGCAGCGCATCGTCGCGAACACCAGACTCGGTAATGTGGTCGGACTTCCGGCGCTCAGTGTTCCCGCACCAACCGACGGCCCGCCGATCGGACTTCAGGTCACGGGTGCGGCCAATGGGCGCGTGCTCGGTATCGGCGCCTGGGCCGAGTCCGTTCTCGCCTGAGCCAGCCTACGGGAACAAGCCGCGATCGACGGCGGGTTTCCGCATGCGGTGAATGACAAACCACGCATCGGCAGGTTGGCCCAACTCTTCCTCGCGCTCCTGATCGGTGCCGCAGTCGCGGCCGGTTGTGCAGGCGCTTCCGAGGACGCGACCGAACCCGAGGAGGAACGCGAGATCTTTGCCGGGGTCAACATCGCCATCGCCGATGTCGCGTTGTCCGAGGTCGTGTTCGACACCTTCGACGGCGGCTCGATCACCCTCGACGAGGCAACCGAAGAGCAGGTGCTCGACCTGCTCAATGCCATCCCGCCGCTCGACGAGCCCGTCTACATCGACGCGGCCGACGCCACGTACCTGCGGCCCGACGACCTGATCCTCGGTTACGTCGGAGAGGACGGCTCCGCCTGGGCGCATCCACACCGCATCCTGAACTTCCACGAGATCGTGAACACGACGGTCGCCGACCGGCCGGTCGCCATCACGTACTGCCCGCTGTGCGCCAGCGGCGTCGTGTTCGATCGACGTCCCAACGATCTTCGACACGAGGGGACGCTGACCTTTGACAACACGAGTGCGCTCTACGAGAACGACATGGTGATGGTCGACGCCGAGACCAACACGTACTGGTGGCAGGTCGCGGGCCGCGGCCTCGTCGGCAACCTCACGGGTAGCGAGCTCGTCACCCTCCCGTCGACCACGACATCGTGGCAGGCGTGGATGGCCACCCACCCGAATACCCAGGTGCTGAGCAACGACCAGGGTCGCGGGCCCCGCTACGAGCGCGACCCGTTCACCGACTACGGGACATCGGTCGAGGCCGGGCGGGTGCCGTTCCCGGTCTCGCCGGATGTGTTCGACGACGCGCGCCTATCGCCGTCGACCCGCATCATCGGATTCGAGGTCGGCGGCCGCTCGGTGGCGGTGCCCGTCGTCGGTTCGTCTCCGTCGGTCGTGTTGGTCGATGTGTTGGATGCTGGCGGTGTGGTGGTCCTACTCGACGGCCTGGGTGGCGGATCGGTGTTCGAGGCCCCCGGGGCCATTCCACTGAACGTCACCGATAGTGGGTTCGTCGATGCCGACGAGGTGGTGTGGGATGCCGCGGGTCGAAGCACGACCGGTGACCAACTCACACCGGTGCCGAGCACCACGGCCTTCTGGTTCGCATGGGTTGCCGTGACCTCCGGTGACACGCGGGTTGTGGGCCCCGACGGCGAAATCAGCTGAACTCGGCCACGACCTCGGCGCACACCTCGACCAACCGGTCGAGCCCGACGGCGAAGGCGTGCTGGGCCGGACGGCTGAACCCGATGGCAAGGCCGGCGCGCTCAGGCGGAGCGCGGTGAAAGCCCGTCAAACCCAGGAGCCCGACGTCGTTCGTCTCCCCCACGGCGACCAGGCGGGCCTCCATGTCGGGCGACGGGACCGGGACCGTCAGGTGGAGGCCGGCCTGTGACGGCGCAGGCGTGAGCGCGGGGATGTCTCGGGCGAGCCGCTCGATGAGGGCGGTGCGCCGTTCGCCATAGGTGCGACGCATGGACCGGACGTGTCGATCGAGTGCGCCTCGCTCGATGAGGTCGGCCAGCGCAAGCTGGTCGATCGCCGACACTCCGGCCCGCAAGTTCGCCGTGGCCGTGAGTGGCTGGCGCAAGGGCTCAGGAACCACCAGCCAACCGAGGCGCAATCCCGCACCGAGCGACTTGCTGGCCGTGCCGGCATAGACGACACGGTGCGGGGCGAGTGATTGGAGCGCACCGATCGGACGGCGGTCGTAGCGGAACTCACCGTCGTAGTCGTCCTCGATGATCCATCCGTCGACGGCTTCGGCCCACGCGACGAGGGCGGCCCGCCTGGCGGGACTCATCGTGACGCAATACGGGTAGTGGTTCGAAGGTGTCACCAGGACCGCTCGCGCTTCGCTCTGCTCCAACTGCTCGACGACGAGGCCCTCAACATCGACCGAAATCACATCGACCTCGAGTCCCGCCATGCGCAGCACCATCCGATGAAGCGGCAACATTGCTTCCTCGACGGCGACGCGAACGAGACCGATACGTCGGAAGGTGTCGGCGAGAAAGCCCAATCCGGCCGCGAACCCGCCATAGACGAACACGCTGGAGGGTTCCGCCACGACCGCTCGGGTCCGAGCGACGTAGTCGCCCAGCGAACGCCGCAGTTCCGGTCGCCCTCGGGGATCGGGATAGGTCACCGCTCGGTGGCCATCGTCTTCGAGGGCGTGCCGAACCGAACGCCGCCACTCACGTGCCGGAAAGCTGGACGCGTCGGGCTCACCGGGCCGGAAATCCCACGTCGGGTTCGGACCGAGCAGATCGTCGTCGGGCTCGGCCGACTCGGTGGGGCGGACGGCGGCGACGGCGGTGCCGTCTCCCTGCTGACTGGTGAGGAAGCCTTCAGCGGTCAGCTGCTGGTAGGCCTCGACCACGGTCGATCGCGATACGCCGAGGTCCGATGCGAGCGAGCGCGACGATGGCAACCGGGTGCCCGGCTGGAGCCGGCCGGCGCGCACGGCGTCGCGAAGTGCAGCCTCGATCGCAGCACGGCGGCCACGTCCGGGCGGCAGCTCGAGGTGGAGTTCCAACACGTCGAGACCCTAACGCTCTCGTGCAGTGGTCTGAGAAATCATGCGCGAATGGTCTGGCCTGTCAGACCACCTGCGACGTACATTGGTCCCATGACCGTCGTTCGCATGACCCGGCTGGCGCTCGGCTGGCTCACGCTGATCTCGCTGCAACTTGGGATCTGGGCCTTGTTCGCGCCCCGGTCGTTCTATGACGACTTCCCCGGACTGGGTCGTACCTGGGTGTCGGTGGATGGGCCCTTCAACGAGCACCTGGTCCGCGATGTCGGCGCACTCAACCTGGCCCTCGTGCTGCTCTTCGTCGCGGCAGCATGGCGAGGCTCCCGCGACCTCGTGGTCGTGGCCGGAGGCGCAGCCATCCTGTGGGGACTCCCCCACTTCCTCTACCACCTCGTGAACACCGAAGGTCTCGCCGCCGGCGACGCGGCGGCGAGCCTGACCGGTTTGGCGGTCTACGTGGCGGCCGGAGCAGTACTCGTGTGGACCGGCCGAACGATCGAATCGACGACGGCGCTCCAGGAGATCGACTGATGAGCATGTGGACCAGCACCAAGGTGCTGATGAGGGGTCCGGTCCTCCCCGCACCGTTCAAGGCCTCCGTGCCGCACAAGCCGACCATGTTCGGTCGCCTCGCCATGGAGCGATGGATCATGTTCGGCCGCTCGGTGGACCTGCGCATCAAGACGATCGCACAGCTACGAGCAGCCTCGCTCATCGGGTGCCTCTGGTGACACGACATCGCAACTGCGCTCGGCCGTGAGTTGGGCCTCGATCAAGCAACCATCGACGCCGTTGCCGACTGGCGTGCCACGACGGACCTGACCGAAATCGAGAAGTTGGTCGTCGAATTCGCCGAGACGCTCACCTCGAACCCGGTCACCGTCTCGGATGATCTTCAGGCCCGGATGCAGGCGGCGTTCTCGACGAAACAGATCGTCGAGTTGACGAACTTCATCGCCTGGGAGAACGCCCGGGCGCGCTTCAACCGGGCGTTCGGGATCGAAGCCGAGGGCTATGACCGGCCGGTGATCAGCGGTTGATCAGCGATGATCAGGACGACTCGATCTCGCTGATCAGGTCGATGCGACGCTGATGGCGCCCGCCTTCGAATTCCGTGGCGAGGAAGAGGCTGACGATCTCCTCGGCCAGGCCGGTACCGACCACACGGCCACCGATCGACAACACGTTGGCGTTGTTGTGCTCTCGGGCCATGCGCGCCAGGTACAGGTCGTTGCACAAGGCTGCCCGGGCACCGGTCACCTTGTTCGCGGCAATCTGTTCACCCTGACCTGAACCGCCCATCACGATGCCGAAGTCCGCATCGCCGGCGACCACGGCTCGAGCGACATCGGCACAAAACGGGGGATAGTCCACCGAGTCGGGGCTGTCCGTGCCGTGGTCGCGAACGGTGTGTCCCTGCCCTTCGAGAAAGGTGATCAGGTGCTGCTTGAGGTCATAGCCGGCATGGTCGCTGCCGATCGAAATGCGCACGGTTTCCCCCGGGTTCCGACGTCTTTGGGCGAAGCGGAGTCTACGATCAGCCGACATGAGCCTGTGGACACCAGATGGCGAACATGAAGTTCCTCGCGAACCGAGCAGCCCGCAGGGCCAACCCGAGCCCGGCGCCGACGGCATCCCCGGAGCGCCATCGCTCGACGATCTAAGCCCCGAGGAGCGCGCCCAAGCCGAGGCCATGGCCGCGGAGCTCGCCGAAGCTCGGGCCCGGCTCTCCGAGACGCCGGCCGCGATCGTCGTCGCCAACCATGCGATGGGCCTGTACGAGCTTGCCGCGATTCACCTGTCGAATCAGCCCGCCAACCTCACCGAGGCCAAGGTGGCGATCGATGCGATGGGCTCGATCGTCGACGCGCTTCCCGGGCGCCTCGGCGAGCACGAAGACACCCTCAAGGCCGCCCGCAGCCAGATTCAGCTGGCGTATGTCGAGCTGAGCCAGCAGACCACCGAAGGCGGAGCCTGAGCCAGCGTCGCCCGCTGCGAAGGCGCCCTACGGAACGATCTTGGCGATCGGCATCTCGACGATGTCGGTCGCGCCGACTTCCCGCAGTGCGGGGATCAACAGGTTGATCTCGTTCTTCGCCACGACGGTCTCGACCGCATAGCCCTGGCCCTGGTGCAGCTCGTTGACCGTCGGCGACTTGGCTGACGGAAGCTGGCCGACCACGGCATCGAGGGAGTCGGAACCAACGTTCATCTTCACCAGGACCTTGCCGCGGGCATCGAGGACCCCGAGGAGCAGGGTTTGGATTTGGGTCATCGCCCGTCGCTTCTCGGGATCGGCGGCCGCCTCGGGATTCGCGATCAGCAGCGTGTAGCTGGTCAGGATCTCATCGATGATGCGCAGGCCTGCGGCCTTGAGCGCGCGGCCGGTCTCGGTGATGTCGACGACCACGTCGACGATGTCGGGCACCTTCGCTTCGGTCGCGCCATAGCTCAGTTGAATGTCGGCATCGACGCCGAGATCGTCGAAGAAGCGCTTGGTCAGTTCCGGATACTCACTCGACACGCGAACGCCGTCGGGTAGATCGGCCGCCGACTCGTAGGGACTGTCGGCGGGCGCGGCAACGACGATGCGCACCGGCTTGCTGGTCGCCTTGGAGTAGCGCAGCTCGGTCAGCTCTTCGACCTCGCTCTCGGTCTCCTCGATCCAGTCGCGTCCGGTCACGCCGATGTCGAACAGTCCGTCGGCGATGTACCGGCCGATCTCCTGCGGGCGCAGGATTCGGACCTCGCCGATGCGGGGGTCGTCGATCGTCGCCTTGTAGCTGACCGACGAGTCACGTTGGATCGGCAGATCCGCATCGGCGAAGAGCTCGAACGTTGCTCGCTCGAGCGAGCCCTTGGGAAGTACGAGTCGAAGCACGCACGCAGGGTAACGGTGGCGCGGCACCGGACGGCTGAAGCCGTGCCACACTCTCGGTCGAATGTCTGCCCTCCCCCGGCCGGTGACGGCCGTGATCGCCGTGCTCCTCATGCTCGGCACCGTGATGGCGTGCTCCACGGGGCCGGAGATCGATGAGGACTTCCCGCCCGGCAACCCGGTGCTCGACCCTGACGGCGAGGCGAGCGAGGTCCCGGGCGACAATCCGGTCCTGGGCAGCGAGGGGCCCGGCGCCATCGGCGAGGCCATCGCCGAGACGGACTCGACGAACTATGCGCTTCTGGTCGTGATCGCCACACTGCTGATCGGCGCGGGTGTGCTGCTGGTCAAGGTCGAACGCTGGGAGCGCAACCGAGCCGCCGAGGGCCGCGAGGTCTGAACGAGGTCGGGGCCGTCAGTCGCGGGCCGGGCGTACCTCGATGCGAACATCGTTGCCGAGCCGACGCACATCGACGATCTCGCCGCGCCAGATGTCCGCGATCGTCGGTGCGCCCGGCCCGTTGAAGAGCGGGCGGGCGTCGTCGCCACCGAAGAACGACGGCGCCAGATAGACGACGTAGCGGTCGACGAGGCCGGCGCGGTGAAAGTCGCCGGCGACGGTTGCGCCGCCCTCGACCATGAGCTGGAGGACGCCGCGCTCGGCGAGCTCCTCGAGGACGTCGGGCAGCTCGCCCGATACCTCCACCAGCGGCTGGGCTCGGGCGTCGATCGGGGCCGTTCCGAGCACCACTCGCATCGGCTGAATCTCACTACCGTCGATCCCGATCGGCGCAAAGTCACGGACGGTGAGGGCAGGATCGTCCGCACGAATCGTGCCCGCACCGACGAGGATCGCATCGCTCTCGGCGCGGAGCCGGTGCCCATCAGCTCGGGCCTCGGGCCCCGTGATCCACTGGCTGCTCTGATCGGGTGCTGCGGTGAATCCGTCGAGGGTGGCCGCGAGTTTGAGCACCACGAAGGGGCGCCCGGTTCTTCGGTGATGGAGGTAGGGCCGCAGCTGGCGCTCGACGCGGGCCGCCCCAACCCCGATCTCGACATCGATGCCGGCGTCGCGGAGTTCGGTGATGCCCTTGCCTGCGACCAATGGATCGGGATCGGTGATTGCCACGACAACCCGCCGGATACCGGCCTCGATGATCGCGGTCGTACACGGGCCGGTGCGACCGTGATGACAACACGGTTCGAGCGTGCTGTAGAGCGTCGCACCCGAAGCCAAGTCGCCGGCCTCGTGGATGGCGTTGATCTCGGCGTGATTGCCGCCGGGCTGGCTTGTCGACCCGATGAACACCTGGCCGTTCGCAACGACCGCGGCACCGACCCACGGATTCGGTGGTGCGATGAGGCGTGCGCTGTCCGCAGCCTCGATCGCTCGGCCCATGTAGTCCGCATCGAACCGGTCCGCCATGGCGCTAGTGGTCCGTCGGCGACGCGGCCATCAGACGGATGGCGTGCGGGATGACATCGATGACCGCCTCGACGGTCTCCACCGCGCCCTTGGGTGAACCCGGCGCGTTGACGATGAGGGCGTTGCCGCGGGTTCCGGCCACGGCGCGACTCAGGCGCCCGAGCGGGTTGACCAACCGCATGGCCTCGGCGATGCCCGGCGCCTCTCGTTCGAGCACGGTACGGGTCGCCTCGGGGGTGAGATCGCGAGGGCCGAATCCCGTGCCTCCGGTCGTCACAACAACGCCGGAGAAGTCTTCGGCCATTTCGATGAGGGCCGGGGCGACATTGTCCACGCCATCGGCGACGACACGCTGGTCGACGATCTCGTATCCGTAACCGGTGAGCAGCTCGACCAGCGCGACACCGGACTTGTCCTCTCGAGTGCCATGGATGACACCGTCGGAAACCGTCAAGACCTTGGCCTGGAGGCCACTCGTATCGTGATCGGGCATTGGCGAGAATCTAGCGCAGCCGAGTCCAGGCGAAGACCGCCATGCCGTCGCTGTCGTGGTCATGTGGGAGAACCATGCCACCATGGCGCGCCAGCGGTCGCCATGGCGCTTCAGAGCCCGGGTCGGCGATCTCGACCGGCTCGTAGCGGTCGCCGACGCGGTCGAGGTGACCGGTCGTTTCGGCGGACGTGACGGTGCAGACCGAGTACACGAGCCGACCACCCGGTCTCACGAGCTCCTGAGCGGCACAGATGAGCTCGCCTTGCAAGCGGGTGAGCCGATCGATGCCGTCCGCGTCGATCCGCCAACGGGCGTCGGGCCGTCGCCGGAGAACGCCCAGACCCGAGCACGGCGCATCGACGAGCACACGGTCGAAAGCACCGCCGCGTAGCGCCGGCGAGGTGGCATCGGCGACGAAGGTACGCACTCCGGTTGCACCCGTACGCTGGGCATTCCCCGCGACGAGTCGTGCCCGGCTCATGCGCCGATCGCCGGCGATGACGGTCGCGCCGGTCGAAGCCAGCAACGTGGCCTTGCCGCCGGGCGCCGCGCACAGGTCGGCAACGAGATCGCCTGGTTGGGCGTCGACGACATCGCATACCCATTGGCTGGCGGGATCCTGCACATAGCCGTCAGACCGTTCGTGCACGGTGGGCTCGACGTTCATGCGCTCGAGCATCGCGATGGCATCGGCGGAACCGACGTCTTCGGCCAACCGCTGCACGAGCCAGTCGGGATAGCTGAGACGCGTGGCGTCGTCGGGCCACACCACGTCTGCGGCCGCAACCTTCCGAAGCACGGCGTTGACGAAACCACGCACCTTCCGTGGCGCGATCGACACGGTGGCATCGACGGCGGCGTGGTCGGGCGTGGAGAGGAAGTGCAACTGGTACGCACCCAAGCGCAGCAAGGTGCGCACGTCGTCGTCGATCGAGCGGAGCAAGAACCGGTCGATCAGGAAGTCGCAGGCCCGCCGCATCCTGGTCGTGCCGTAGACGAGCTGGGTGACAAAGCGCCGGTCTTGGTCGCTGAGCTCGGACTTGCGCAGCTCAGCATCGAGCACGAGGTTGGCGAATGCTCCCTTGTGGTCGATACGCAACAGCGCACGCCAAGCAACGTGACGAGCGCTCTGTCCTGCCCGCGCTGGTTCGCCGCCCGACTCAACCACCGAGTCGCGTCCCCGGGTCGATGCGTGCGCCACGCAGCCAATCGGCGGCGTCGACAGCCTTCTTGCCCTCGGGCTGCACGCGTTCGAGCACGAGCCACCCGTCGCCGGTCGCTACGCGATCACCCCGCACTTCGCCGGGCTGAGCGCCATCGGTTGGGCTCGTATCGACGGAGGCACCGAGCACACGCAACCGTTTGCCGGCGAGGGTGGTCCAGGCCCGACCCAGGCGGGTGACCCTGACGACTTCGACCGCCGGGCGAGCGAAATCGAGCTGGTGCTCCTCTGGCTTGATCTTGCGTGCGTAGACCGGTTCGCCAACTTGCGGTTCAGGCTCGACGAAACCATCGGCGAGTGCCTCGACCAGGAGATCGCACGAGGCGTCGACGAGGGCGTCGCGCAACTCGTCGAGCGTGGAGTCGCCGACCGGGACGGTTCGGCGGGCATACACCGCGCCTTCGTCGAGCGCTTCGACGATCTGCATCAGGCAGACGCCAGTCTGCGCGTCGCCCGCCAGAATCGCCCGTTCGAGTGGTGCCGCGCCACGCCACCGCGGCAGCAGTGAGAAGTGGATGTTGACCAATGGCAACGCATCGAGCACGTGGCTACGAATGATGTGACCGAACGCCACGACGACACCGAGATCCGCGCCGACGGTCAGGGCCTCATCGATGTCGTGACTGACCGGCACGCCGAGCCGCTCGGCTGCGGCCTTGACCGGGGTCGGCATCAGCTCCTTGCCTCTCCCCCGGCGGCGGTCCGGATTCGTCACCACGAGGGCGACGTCGTGACCGGACGCGACGAGGGCTTCGAGCGGCCGCACGGCAATCTCGGGCGTGCCGAGATAGACGAGGCGGGCGGGGCCGCCGTCGTGGATCGTCATGGTCGGGCCAAGCGATCAGGGAAGCTCGAGGCCGCCGACGGCACCGCCGGTCGCCTTGAGCCGTTCGGCGCGGCGCGCCTCGGCGCGGAGACGCCGCTCGTTCAGCTCAGCGAGTGCGGCCTTGCGGGCATCGTCTTCGAGCCGCTCGGTCATCAGCACACCGTCGAGGTGGTCGATCTCGTGCTGAATCAGACGGGCGAACAGCTCGTCGGCTTCGATCTCGACATCGTTTCCGTCGAGATCGACACCGGTGACCAGGATCTCCTTGGGGCGCACGATCTCGAACGACATGTCGGGGATCGACAAGCAGCCTTCCTCGTACACCCACTCGCCGTCGCTCTCCGTGATCGTCGGGTTGATCAGGACCTGCGGGTCGTCGTCGAGGTCATAGACGAAGAAGCGCTTCTGCACACCGACTTGGGGTGCCGCCAGGCCGATCCCGGGCGCGTCGTACATGGCGACGAACATGTCATCGCAGAGCTTGACGAACTTGCCGTCGATCTCGGTGACATCGGATGCCCGGGTGTTGAGCACCGGGTCCCCGTAGGTGCGAATGCGCTTGGCCATCGTGGCCAGGCTAACGCTGCCCAGCGCCGACCTGTTCCATGTCCGCTCCGCGGCCCAGCGGCCCCAGCTACTCGAGGATGGCGTCGGTCGGAAGGGCGACGATCCCGGTCGCTCCGAGGGCGCGCAGGTCTGACAACCGGGCCCACAGATTGGCCTTTTGGACCACCATGTGTGCGGCGACGAGATCATCGCGCCCGGCCAGCGGGACGAGGGTCGGCGAGGCCAGCCCGGGGAACACCGTGCCGAGCTCGTCGACCTTGTCGGGATGGATGTGCAGGACCAGGTACTGCCGCCCACGTGCGGTGTCGGCAGCCTCGATCCGAAGCTGCATGTCGGCCAGCGCCTGGGCCGCGTCGCCGCCGGGTTCCTGCGCGGTCGTGAATACCGCTTGGCAGGGAACGATCTCCTCGATGGCATGCAGCGAGTTCCGGGCGAGGCTGCCGCCGGTCTCCCGCAGGTCGACGATGGCGTCGGCAAGCCCACGAGCACAGATGCCCTCCAGCGAACCGCCCATGGCCACGACCTCGGCATCGATTCCGGCCGAGGCCAGCCAGCGTGCGGTCCAATTCGGTAGGTGCGTGGCGATCATCGCGCCGGACAGATCCGCAGCGCCGGTGTAGGGCGCGTCCTGACGACAGGCAACCACCATGTCCGATCGAGAGAACCCGAGCTCGATCGTCGGCCAGTCCTCGACCTCGTTCTCCAAAGCGGTGTCGGTCGAGATAAACGCGGCATCGAGGCGCCCGGCCCGAAGCCATGCCGCGGCGTCGCGGGGCCGCATCTCGATGAACTCGATGCCCTCGATCACCGCGGAGGCATTCGAGCCCCGGAAGGCCGAGGTGCGGTAACCGGCCCGACTCAACACGTCGAGTACCGACTCGCGCAGTCGGCCCTTGGACGGGACGGCGATGCGGGTCACTGTCGCCGCCCTTCGAGCACGGAGAACACCTTGTCCAATGCGACATCTGCACCGACGAGTCCGACAAGCAGGTGGTAGATCAGATCGGCCGACTCTTCCGCAAGCCGCTCCGAATGTTCGGCCGTGCCGCGATCGGCGGCGCAGCGCTGCAGCTCGAGGCATACCTCGAACGCCTCTTCCATGATCTTGCGTTGGTTCAACTCGGGGTCGGCCAGCAGCCGGGCGGTGTAGGACGCCTCCGGGTCGGCGGTGCGCCGGTCGGCCAGCAC
Organism: Actinomycetota bacterium; assembly: GCA_039028435.1. GTDB lineage: Bacteria > Actinomycetota > Acidimicrobiia > Acidimicrobiales > UBA10347 > UBA10347. Next base: position 16,158 of record JBCCIC010000002.1, read on the forward strand.
CGCTTCGAGTTCGGTGAGAATCACCCGCCCAAGGCTATGGGGTCGATCGCCGAGCCCGCCCGGTCAGCCGCGATCCGGGCGATACGGTTGCCCGGTGGCCGGCCACTACTTCAGCGAACAGCCCGATGTCGCCAGCGAGGTGCGCCGGGTGCCGCTGCACCTGCCAGATGTGTCGATGGATCTCGAAGCGGATCGCGGCGTGTTCAGCGCCGATCAGATCGATTCAGGCACGCGCGTGCTGTTGCTCGAGGCCTGCCGACCGGTCGCCGGGCAACGCGTGCTCGACGTCGGCTGCGGCTACGGACCGATCGCCTGCACGGCTGCGACGCGCTGCCCGGATGCCGAGGTTTGGGCCGTCGACGTCAATGAGCGTGCCCGGACCCTGACCGCATCAAATGCGGAACGGCTCGGGATCGATGTCCGTGTCGAAGCGCCCGACGATGTGGCCGGCGACATCCGGTTCGACCTGATCGTGTCGAACCCGCCGATTCGTATCGGCAAGGCGAACCTCCATGCGCTGTTGGCGCGCTGGCTGGGTCAGCTCGCGCCGAATGGCCGGGCGGAGCTGGTCGTGCAGAAGCACCTGGGGAGCGACTCGCTGGCGAAGTGGCTCAACGCCCAGGGTTGGCCGACCGAGCGACTGTTGAGCCGAGGTGGCTATCGCATTCTCGTCAGTTCAGCCAAGACGGACGCGACATGAAACAGCTGACCGGCACCGAGCTCAAGCGGTTGCATCGCCAGTGGCGCAAGCACGAGCCACCGCGCCTCGCGCTGATGCTCGAAGGGCTGGGCGGTCCGTTCAACCTCGGATCGATCCTGCGAACAGCCGCTGCCTATCGCGTCGAGCACCTCTACCTGGCCGGGATGCAGATCGACCCGACCTCGACCAACGTCGGCAAGACCGCGCTCGGCGCCGACCGCTATGTGCCGTGGACGGTGCACGAAGACTTCGCTGCCGCGGCCGGTGTGGTGCGCGAAGCGGGCCACTCCTTGGTCGGACTGGAGCTGGCGGACCGAGCGGTTCCGATGCACGAGGCATCGTTTGATGGCCCGGTGTGCCTGGTGATCGGCCACGAGGACCGCGGGCTCTCCAAGAACGCGCTGGCCGAGTGTGACCAGGTCGTATTCCTTCCCCAGCTCGGCCGTATCGGCTCGCTCAACGTCGCGACCGCCACCTCGATCGCCATCTACGAAGCCCGTCGCGCAGCCTGGGGCTGAGGTCCGGCAGGACCGGGCCTGCGATTGCGAGGGAGTCCGCAGAGCAGCCCGAGCGAAGCGAAGCTGCGATTGCGAGGGAGTCCGCAGAGCAGCCCGAGCGAAGCGAAGCTGCGATTGCGAGGCGACTCAGTGTGAAGAGACGGATCCCGTCGTCTTCTGGTGGAGCGATGCGGCGTGGCGGTTGAGGCCGACGAGCTCGGCCTCGATGCCTCGCTGGGCGAACTTGGCCACGACCGCATCGAGTGCGGCGACGGCCGAGGTGTCCCAGATCCGAGCGTTCGACAGGTCGATCTCGACCCGAGGCGCCTTGACGGCGTCGTAATCGAAGAGGGTCACCAGGTTGTTCGTCGAGGCGAAGAACAACTCCCCGCTCACGGCGTAGAGCCGCTCGGTGTGCTCCGGGTCGGCCACGCTGGTCACCTTGACGACCCCGGAGACGTTTCGGGCGAAGAAGACCGCCGAGAGCACGACACCGGCTCCGACGCCGTAAGCCAGGTTGTGACTCAGGACCGTGATCGCCACGGTGGCGGCCATCACGATTGTTTCGACTCGGGGAATCGTCTTGAGTGCGGGCACCGAGATGCTTCGCCAGTTGAAGGTGCCGACCGACACCATGATCATCACGGCGACGAGTGCCGCCATCGGGATGCGGGCAACCAGATCCCCGAGCGCCAGGATGAGGATCAGCAAGAACACGCCAGACGCGAGCGTCGACAACCGAGTGCGGCCGCCGCTGCGGTGGTTGATCATCGACTGGCCGATCATGGCGCAACCCGCCATGCCGCCGAACAAGCCGGTGATCACATTGGCTACGCCCTGGCCCTTCGATTCCCGGTTCTTGTCGGAACGCGTGTCGGTCATGTCGTCGAGGAGTTGCGCCGTGAGCAGTGACTCGAGCAGGCCAACCAATGCGAGGGTGAAGGCAAACGGCAGCGTGATCCGAAGGGTCTCGAAGGTGAACGGCACGTCGGGCAGCGAGAGACCAGGTAGGGACGAAGGCAGCTCTCCCATGTCACCGACGGTCGGCAGATCGAGCCCCACGGTCATCGCCACCGACGCCAATACGACGATGGCGACGAGCGGCGATGGGATCGCCTTGGTGATCCGCGGGAGGCCATAGATGATCGCCAGACCCGCGGCGATGAAGAGCAGATTGAGCGGCAGCCGGCTTCCATCCGGATCGTCGCTCAGCACGATGTGCGGAACCTGGGCGAGGAAGATGAGGATCGCCAGCGCATTGACGAAGCCGATCATCACGCTTCGAGGGATGAACCGCATCAGTTCGCCGACGCCGAGCGCGCCGAGCGCGACCTGGATCACGCCGGCCATGACCGTCGCGACGAACAGATACTCGACCCCGTGGTTCTCCACGAGCGGAACCAGCACGAGCGCCATAGCCCCGGTGGCGGCCGAGATCATGCCGGAGCGTCCGCCGGAGAAGGCGATGATGATCGCGATGGAGAAGGAGGCGTAGAGGCCGACCTTCGGATCGACACCGGCGATGATCGAGAACGAGATCGCCTCAGGAATCAGCGCGAGCGCGACGACGAGGCCGGACAGGAGGTCGGCCCGGGGATTGGCGAACCACTCGGCGCGCAGGTTTGAGCGCGCCGGCGATGGCGCGGTGGTCGTCGTCATTCGAGACTCTCGCAGGGGTGGATTGGGGGGTGCACGTCGGCCCGAGATCAGCTCAGGCCAGCGGCGCAGGATAGGGGTTCGGATGGCTTGAGCTGGGGTTGGTGCCGAGCGTCACAACGATCGGCCGCTACGCGTCCCTGATGAGGTCAGCCGCAGTCGCTCTGGGCCATGCGGCATTGTGATCGCGAGGAAGGCATCCGCAGGGCAGGCAGAGGTCCGCTAGGACCGAACCGGTGATTGCGAAGAAATACCGTCAGCGATCAGGCTGAGGATCTCGAACATGACGGCCATCGCCCGATAGCTGGTGATCTGGTTCGGCGAGTCGACGGTTGGCATGAGGCACACGACGTCGCCGCCGATCACGTTCTTGCCTCGGACTGAGCGGATCAGCTGCATGACTTCGTCGATGCCGAAACCCTCGATGCCAGCTTCGATGTTCGCTACGCCGGGCGCGACCATCGGGTCGAGGCAGTCGAGATCGAACGTGATGTAGAGCGGACGGTCACCGATCGTCTCGTCGATGATCTCCATGACTCGCTCGGGTCCCATCTCGTCGTACTCGGTCTTCTTGATGACCGTGTACCCGAGGTCGTAGCTCGGGTCGAGCCAGTCCAGGCTGCGCACGTTTCCGCGGATGCCGACCTGCACCGAGTGCTCGGCATCGACATGACCATCGCGAACGAGATAGCTCGCCCAGTGGGCAGCCGACTTGATGGCACCCATGAAGTGGTCGACGTTGTGGAACGCGTCGGTGTGGGCATCGAAGTGGAGGAGGCAGGCCTTCTCTCCCCCGGTCAGCGTGCTGTGTGAACCGGCGATCCCCTGGAGAATGCCGCCGGTGATCGAGTGATCGCCGCCGATCGACACGGGCCGACACCCGGCGGCGTCGAGGTCCTTGTAGTAGTCGGTGATCATCTCGATCGACCGTTCGTTGTTGTTGCCCTCACTGAGCGGAACATCGCCCAGGTCGTTGATGCGACACAGATCCCACGGGTCGATCTCGAACGCATTGTGTGCCCGACGCCCGATCGCGCTCACGTTGCGCACCGCCCGCGGCCCCAGGTGCTGATCCCGCTGCGTCGTGCCGTTTCCGGTGCTGTGGGGCACACCCACCAACCCGATGTCGGCATTGGCGGGGTTCGCGTCGTGGGGCGCACGGAACAGGGTCGGAATCCCGTACCAGTAGATCCCGTCCATCAATCGCTGGGCGTGTGAGCGTTCCTCGGGCACGTAAGGCGTGTCGGTCATGGTGCGGTTCTAGTCCATCCGGCCCGGGAAACATGGCCTGTCGAACCGCTTCGAGTCATCGACTGGGCAACACTCACCGATGGATGGGACATGCCATCTCGTGGTGGAGCACTCGGGCTCCCGATCCTCGCCCCGCTTCTCGTTCTCATCGTGTTCGCTGCTGGCGCGTGTGGGGGTCGAGCCGTGATCGAGGATGCCGCCGGCCAACCTCGCCCGCCGACCTCGAGCGCCTCACCAGCCGACGAGCCCAGGGACGACGAGCCCGAAGCGCGGGCGGCGCCGGCTGCGCAGACCGAGCCCGAAGCCGTCGATACCGCGCCAGCACCGGCGCAACTCGCGCTGGTTGCCCAACCCTCCGATCCCACCGCCCAGTTCGACGAACTGCTCCAGGCGGAGCGCCAGGAGAAGGCCGACCGGGAGGCGGCGCAGCGAGGGATCGAACGGGAGATCTTCGATGTCCTGGTTCCCCACCCTTTCGACGCGGCCAGTGACAACCTCCCCGACCCGACCGTTCTGACGACCAGCGCAACCGGGAACACCGCGACCATCACGGCTGCGATCGCCCTGATCGACGCACCGGATCAACCGCACACCCTGACCGCACATGTCAACTACGACACGGGATACGTCCACACCCTCGGCGACCGGGCCGCGCTGCGATCGGCGTGGGAACGGCGGACCGGTCAACCAACAACCGTGCCGGTGGAGCCCGGAATCATCGAGACGGTCGCCCTCGGCGAGCACTACGGCTCGGCGTGGTCGCGGGGCATTGGCTCGGGCTACGGCGGCCGCACCGGTCTGCCCTATGCACAGGACCGGTGGTACGAGGGCGGCAATCTCCTCGGGCATGTCGACACCGAGTTCTCCCGACAAACGCCGTCCGAGTTCTGGGACGACTTCACCGACGTCGCTCCGACGGCGAGCACCGACGAGCAGGGCCGCACCATCCATCGGGCGGAGCTCGACCATGTCCGTAGTTCCACGCTCGGATTCGCCGCCGCCAGCGCCCTGGATCGAAGGCTGTCCACACCTGGGACCGTGACGACGACCACCGGATCCGACGGACTGGTCGCTCGGGTCGACATCACCTTTCTGAGCCACCCCCACTACGCATCCGTAAGCGTGGCGGTCGACCAGCGTGGTGGCGAGATTCCCGTCCCGGCGATCACCGACGTACTGATTCCCGCCCAGGAACTCGTGCGCTCGCCACGGGTCGAGACCTATACCTGGATCGGTACGGGAACCGCCCAAAACTCGGGGACCGAGCCCGTACTCGGGCCGTGGACGATCGACGGCCGGATTCACGAGGGGTATCCGTCGCTCAGCATGACCGCGGGCGACTTTGCAGCATTGGCACAACTCGGCCCCATCTCGGCGCCAGAAGACCAGATCGTGCATCGTCACGGCTACGAGTCGGTCATTTACACCACCGGCCTCTTCCCGGAGTTGGTACCCGACTGGGCCGATCCCGACGTCGACGCCGAGCAGGTCTACCATCACGATCCGTTCCGATCCCCGGCCGATGTCCTTCCGGTCCACGGCGAGTTCGACCTGTGGAGTCGGATGCGAGCAGTGCCCGAAGTCGTCGAGCTTGCCGACTGGCCGGACTACCGGGTCACCCGAGGCTTCATCGATCCGGACTACTGGAACTACCGGAGCACACAACGCGACGGCATCTTCGGTTGGATCGTCTCAGAGAGCTCCGACGAGGTCTTCGAGGTCACGATCGGAGCCGACGCCGAAGGTCGGGTGTGGCGGTTCCGGCTCCATACCCGCGACCCGGACGGCGGCGGCCTGACGGTCGACATCGAGATCGATCCGGAGCCGCGCGAGTTCCTCGACCAGGGCGGCCGTGGAATACCGACCGGGCTATCCGTGCTCCCGGAGTGGGCTGCCGAGAGCGCCCAGACCCAGGCCGCAGCAGGATTCGACGAGTTCTTCGATGTGAGCCGTGAACAGGTTCCGGCCTTTGACTACGTCAACCGACCCGATCACCTCACCATCATCGGCGAGCGTGTGCGAGATGAGCCCAGCGGTGCGCTCGATCCCGGTGAGGAGGAGTACGCAAGGTGGGACTCGGACTTCCTTCGTTCCGCGGACGGAATCCTCGCCGACGACCGATTCGTCGTGTGCTTCGAGCTGGAGGACTACGAGTGGCGCTACACCGAGAACGACCTCGAACGTTTCTGGCGTTCCTACACCGACGGCACATCGCTCGATGATCGACTGCTCCGCTTCAACGCCAACGGATGGGTGCGTGTCGACGTCTATGCGACGAACGGCGACCGCCTCGCCTCGGACCCCTGCACGCTCACAAACCAGTTCTGATCGCCGCGTGCGCTCAGTGCAGGGCGATGCGCAGGCGATCCTCGCCACGGTCGACTCGGGCGAGTTCGTCGACGAGCAGCTCACGGTCAGCGGAGCGAATCAGCCATGCGTCGTTTCGCGGTCCGAGCACGCTCAAGCCCAGCGGTCGGCCGAGCGCGGCGACAAAGTCCTCAGCGCCGGCGCCGGACACCTCCGCTTGGGCGACGGCCGGTGGCCATGACATGGCCTCGGCCTGCTCCGCGAGTTCAGCGGTGAGCGTCGCGGTGTCTCCACGCACGGCGGCCTGAAGCACACGATGCTCGGGCATGCGCGTCTGGACAAGGATGCGACCGCCACCACGACGGGTACCAACCTGACGGGCCGCAAGGCAAAGCAGCGACATGGCATCGGCCTCCGCCGACTGGCGTACGGCCGAGAGGTGTTGGTCGAAGTCCAGAAAGGCGATCGTGCGGTAGCGAGAACCACGCGGTGGCGTAGTACGGAGCAGGGCCTCGGTGCCGATCATCACGCGGGCATCGTCGTCCTCGATCCCTGTCGCCGTGACCTCGCCGACACGTTCACCCAGCAACGCGGCAAGCTCTTCCCTGGCCCGCGCAACACCGAGCACCAGATTCTTCAAACGAGCGCTGCCGCAGTGTGAGCAGACCGGCGGGCGCGACGCGCCGCAACGGGCGCACGTGAGCGAGGTGTCGTCAACCTGGCGCACCGGTCCACCGCAGACATCACACGTCGTCAGCTCGCCGCACGCCGTGCAGGCCAGCAGTCGCACCCGGCCCGTCCGGTTCAACACGCAGGCGACCCGATGCTGGCTGCGAAGCGACCGAGCCAGGTTGTCGCTGAACAGCCCGAGGCGCCCCGGTGGTTCCTCGCGACGGTCGACGAGCACCACGCCCGGCCAACCCGCGTGTTGCTCGGCGCGGTCCGGTTCTCGGAGTGGCAGGGCGCGAACTGCGTCGATCGATGGCGCCGGCGAGACGACCACGCATGGCACGCCGGCACGACGAGCGCGCTCGATGGCGACATCTCTCGCGTGCCACGTCGGAGTGCGCTCCTCGCGCCAGATCTCATCATGCTCGTCGAACACCACCACGGCACCCAGTTCGTGCACCGGCCCGAACGCCGCGGCCCTCGTGCCGATCACCACCGCACCCGAGGCGGCGCGATCCCAATCATCGGGCAACAGCGCAACGTGGAGCCCCGCTCGGCGCACCCGACCAGCCAGCTGCGCGGCTGCGTCGAGGGTGGGGACGAGCAGCAGCGGATTGCCGAACTTGGCCGCCGCGACCACGATGGGCCACCGGTCCGCCGCCGGAGCGACGAGCTGCGTCGACCCCGAGCCCTCGAAGGCGGCGGCCGCCCAGGGCTCGACGTCGCCATGCCACCGCTCGACCTTGGCGCCACGCAGGCGGTACACGTTTCGAGCCGGCGAGGCCGTTCGCAGGAGCTTGGCCGGTGAGCCGGCCCAATGACGCGCCGCCCAGTCGGCAAGCTCGATCACGTCTACCGATGGTCCGTGCCCCGACCACTTCTTGAGTGGCCGCAACTCGATGCCATCGGGCGTATCCGGGTCGAGTTCGGTGATCCAGCCCCCAACCCGGCGGCCATGGAGCTCGACCCGCACTCGACCGCCCACGCGAAGGTCGAAATCACCGGGCGACGAGCGCCACAGCTCCGGAACGAGGTAGTCGAAGGTTCGCGAGACCGCGGCGACATCGGGGCGGACGCGGACGACCGAGGGCACCGCAGCACCGTGGCTCGACACCGGGTTGGAAGGCGCTGCTTCCGAATCCACGACCGGCGGCAGCTGTCCCGGAACTAGAGCCCCAGAGCGCTCTTGAGATCGTCGACCTTGTTGGTCTGCTCCCAGCTGAAACCGTCGCCCTCACGGCCGAAGTGACCGTACGCCGCCGTCTGGCGGTACACCGGCCGCTTGAGGTCGAGATCACGCAGGATCGCGCCGGGGCGCAGATCGAAGACATCGTTGACGGCAGCCTCGATCGCCGACGGGTCGACGGTCTCGGTGCCGAAGGTCTCGACCATCACCGACATGGGATGGGCCACGCCGATGGCGTAGGCGACCTGGATCTCGCACTTGCTGGCGGCGCCGGACGCAACGACGTTCTTGGCGACCCAGCGAGTGGCGTAGGCAGCGGAGCGGTCGACCTTGGACGGGTCCTTGCCACTGAACGCGCCGCCACCGTGCCGAGCCATGCCGCCGTAGGTGTCGACGATGATCTTGCGGCCGGTCAGACCGGCGTCGCCGACCGGACCGCCGATCACGAAGTTGCCGGTCGGATTGACCCAGACCGTGTAGTCATCGTCGGCGAACTGCTCGGGAATGACCGGCTTGATCACCTGTTCGATCAGATCGGGACGGATCATGCTGTCGCGGGCGATCCCCGGGTTGTGCTGGGTCGAGACGACGACGGTCGTGAGCTCGACCGGCTTGCCGTCTTCGTAGCGGAAGGTCACCTGGGTCTTGCCGTCGGGGCGCAGGTACGGCACGGTACCGGCCTTGCGGACCTCGGCGAGCTTCTCTGCCATGCGGTGCGCCAGGTGGATCGGCAACGGCATGAGCACGTCGGTCTCGTCGCAGGCGTAACCGAACATCATGCCCTGGTCGCCGGCGCCCTGCTTGTCGAGATCGTCCTGCTCACCGGCTTCGCCAGCCCGAACTTCCTCGGATGTCGTCACGCCCTGGCTGATGTCGGGTGATTGCTCGTCGAGCGAGATCAGCACGCCGCAGGCCTTGCCGTCGTAGCCGATGTCGCCGTTGTCGTAGCCGATCTCGCAGATCGTGTTGCGAACGATCGATGGGATGTCGACATAGGCCTGGGTCGTGATCTCGCCACCGACGACCGCCAGGCCGGTGGTCACGAAGGTCTCGCACGCCACTCGACTCTGGGGGTCCTGCTCGAGCAGGGCATCCAGGATCGAGTCTGAAATCTGGTCCGCCATCTTGTCGGGATGGCCCTCCGTGACCGACTCAGAGGTGAACGTGTAGTTGTTGGACATTGCTGGACTCCGAAAGAAACGGGTGGATTAGTCGGAGGGCGTTCGCGCAGCAACGACCGTGCGAAGGACAGCCCGGGCAATCTCGAACTTCGAGGCCAGGGCGAGGCTATCGCGCACGCCACCAGGGGCAAGGATGGTGACGGCATTGGTGTCGTGGGCGAACCCGGTTCCGGGCGCAGACACATCGTTGGCCACGATGAAATCGGCGTTCTTCTTCTCGAGCTTCCGCTCGGCGTTGGCGATCAGGTCGTTGGTCTCGGCGGCAAAGCCCACCAGTTGCTGGCCCGGCCTCTTGCGTGATCCGAGGTCGGCGAGGATGTCGACGGTGCGTTCGAGCTCGATCCTTGGCACGCCGTCGCCCTTCTTGATCTTGGTCTCGCTCGTTTCCTTGGGGCGAAAGTCGGCGACCGCAGCAGCCATCACCACGACGTCGGAACTCTCGGCGATGGCGACGGCGGCCGTATGCATCTCGGCCGCGGTGGCGACTCGGGTGACGTTGATGCTGCCGGGGCCACTCGTCGCACCGGTCGCGGCCGGTTCCGTGCGAACCGTCGTGATCAGCTCGACCTCGGCGCCGGCACGCGCCGCGGCTTCGGCGAACGCGTAGCCCTGCTTGCCGGTCGACCGATTCCCGATGAATCGGACAGGATCCAGGGCCTCGCGGGTGCCCCCCGCAGTCACCATGACTCGGAGACCGGTCAGATCAAGCTCGAACGGATCGAGCACCTCGGCCACGAAGTCGACGATCGTCGCCGGGGCAGCCAACCGGCCCTTGCCGATGTCACCCCCGGCCAGGCGACCCTCTTCGGGGGCGACGATGTGCACGCCTCGCTCACGCAGGGTGGCGATGTTTGCTTCGATCGCCGGGTGCTCCCACATCTCGGTGTGCATCGCCGGGCAGACGACGACCGGAGCCCTCGTGGCGATCAGCGTGTTCGTCAAGATGTCGTCGCTGATCCCGGCGACATAGCTGCCGATGACGCGTGCCGTTGCCGGGCAGACCAGGATCAAATCTGCTTCCTGCCCCAACCGGGTGTGGGGAATCGGGCCCTGCCAGTCCTCGAACAGGTCGTCGTGGACCGGCTCGCTGGCCAGCGCCGAGAAGGTGTTGGGCCCGACGAACTTCTTGGCGTTCTCGGTCATGATCGGCACGACATGCGCGCCGGCGTCGACAAGCCGTCGGCAGACCTCGATCGCCTTGTAGGCCGAGATGCCACCGCTGACGCCGAGGACGATCCGTTTGCCGTCGATCGCCGTCATGATCCCCTCCCCGATGCGGTCAGTGCCGTGACGTATGCGGGATCAGGCGGAGTCGCCGCCCTTGTCGTCGCCTTCGCCCTCGGCGGCTTCGGCCTCGAGCGCGGCCATATCGGCTTCGGCGGCGAGGCGGGCCTCTTCGGCAGCGGCCTCGGCGGCTGCGACCGCTTCGGGGTCGCCCATGATGATCTTTCCGGCACCGATCTCCTCGAAGGCGATCGTGAGCGGCTTGTGGGCAACCGAGGTCACCTGGGGCGGAACCGAGGTACCGATGCCGCCACCGAGCTGGCCGAAGTAGGCATTGATCTGGCGGGCCCGCTTGGAGGCCAGGGTCACGAGGGAGAACTTCGAGCCGGTGACATCGAGGAGATCCTCGATCTTGGTCGCCATCATCGAGTCGTGTTCGTACGCCATGTCAGAACCTGATTTCTTGGCTGGGAAGCGGGATAACGATATCAGTCCGCGGGGCGGGTTCCTGTCCGCGATCCCATCGAGGAGCGGGTCCGGTCAGCGGGCTGCTTCGATGAGCGCGGTCAGCTGGGCGACGGTGTCGTCGAGGCCGTCATTGACGATGAACGTGCAGCCGAGCTCGGTGGCCGAGGCACGTTCGATGGCGCCCTTCTCCATCCGCATCGCAACCCGCTCCTCGCTGTCTCCGCGGCCGCGCAGACGACGCTCCTGCTCCTCCAGCGACGGCGTGTCGATGAACACGAGGTGGGCGCTGGGATTCATCTCGTGAATCTGGGCGGCCCCCTGGATGTCGATCTCGAGGATCACCACGTGACCGGCGGGTGGTGTCGGCATTGGGGTGCCTTGCAGATAGTCGAGGAACTCGACCCATTCGAGAAAACCGCCGGCCTCGACGTGGGCCAAGAACTCGTCGCGGGTCACGAAGTTGTAGGCGTCAGATGCCTCGCCTGGACGCGGGTCGCGGGTGGTCCAGGAGCGGCTCAGCCACACCCCGTCGGCAGTCTCCATCAACCGCTCGACGACCGTTCCCTTGCCAACACCTCCGGGGCCCGACACGACGAAGGTGACCGGGAATGCAGACACGCTCGTCGTCATCAGGCCGAGGGTATCGGCCGCCTCCCCCGCAATTCGGTGACCCCCCTCGGTGCCGTCTCGTACGGTTGTCGGATGTCCGCAGACGCCGCCCGCCCCGAGCCACCCGACATCCCGTTGGTGGGCGACGAGACCACCTTGTTGATCGACTTCCTCGACTACTACCGAGCCGCGCTGGTCGACCGAGCCTGGGGTCTGAGCGACGAGCAGCTGCGTTACCGACACCCGCCGAGCCGTCTGAGCATCGGCGCACTGGTCGGCCACATGGTGATGGTCGAATCCAACTGGTTCCGCAACCGTTTCGACGGCGAGGGCATGGCCGAACCATGGGCCTCGCTCGACTTCAGCGATGACTACGACGCCGAGATGACTCACTCCGAGTCGCGCACTTCGACCGAGCTCGTGGCCTTGTTCAACGAGGCGGTCGAGGACTCGCGCCGGCGAACCGCAGCGGCAGACTCGCTCGATCAGCTCTCCATTGGCGCGAATCCAGACGGCGAACACTGGAACCTGCGCTGGATCTTGATCCACATGATCGAGGAGTACGCCCGCCACTGCGGACACGCCGATCTGATCCGCGAGGCGATCGACGGCGACACTGCCGACTGACCCGCGACCCGAGAATCAACCGAGCGCGTCGAGCTCTCGATCGAGTTCGGTGCTGCTCAGCACACCCTCGTAGGCCGACGTGACGACGCCATCGGCGTCGATGAAGAAGATCCACGGTTCGGTCTGGATTCCCCATTCGAGGATTGACGGCCGGGCGATCAGCTCGCCGCCGTTGGCGTTGACATCCTCGTAGACCTCGACGTGGACGAAGTTCGTGCCGCCGTGCTCGTCGATGCGGGTCTTGATCACGTCGAGGAGCGGTCCGCAGACCTCGGTCGTGCAGAACGCCGGCGTGGAGAACACCAGGGCGGTCGGTCGGCCCGACTCGATCGCTTGCTCGACGCTGAGCTGGTAGAAGCGCTCGTCGGGCTGAAGGTCAGTCGTCAGCGATTCGAGCGGCGCATCGGCCAGCGTTTCGGTTGCGCTTCGGGGCGCCCGGTCACCGGTACGGGGCATCGGCGTGTTCGGTTGAACGGGGAAGGTTGTGGACTCGCCAACCTCACCATCGACGGTCAGGGCCGCGCGCCAGGTGCCCGTGGACGGAAACTCGTACCACGCGACCCACGCTCCCCCGAGCTCGCGTTCCTCGTCGCTCCACACCCACTCGGCGTCGATCGTGACCTCGTCGGTTCCCAATCCCTTGAGTTCCAGCGTCGCGGCCGCGTCGGGACCGCCGACGCGGATCGGGCCGCGCTCGAGCAGGAAGATCAGGCGTTGCTCACCGAGCGCAATCGAGTCGGGCGAACTGACCAGCACGGTCTCGAGCGGCACGCTGCCGTCGAAGATGGTCGCCTGTGGCGCCGGTTCCGCATCGGAGGAGCAGGCCGTCAGCAGCAGGAGTCCCGCCAGGACGGCAAGGACACTGCGATACACCACCGATCAGCTCACCGTGACGATCTGGGCAATGCTCGGGGTCCCTCGGGCGGTCATGGCGAACAGCATGTACTGGCCTGGCGGCGCGACGCCGCTGCTGGTGAGTCCCGAGAGCTGATAGTTGCCGTTGCTGCCTGAGACACTGAGCGGGATACGTCGCTGATCCGAGTTCGTGGCGTGCGTCGAGGTGCCGAGGCGCACGAGGGCGAACGAGTCGACGTTGCGATCCGTGGAGACCGAGATCGTCTGGTTGTAGGTCATCGCGGTCGGTGCGGAGGTGATCACTGGGCGGTCCGCCGGCGTGCCGTCGAGATTGAACAGATACGGCGGTGTGAAGATCTGGACGTCGGGGTGGTTGGTGTTGCAATTGCCACAGAGACCGCCACCCGCAGCGAGCACTCGCCCGTCGGCAAGGAGCAACGAGATGCTGTGATAGTTCCTCGGCACCGACATGGTCGCCAGCGGCTTGAACTGTTCGGTCACCGGGTCGAACATCTCGGCGGCCATGACCGAGTTGCTGTCCTGGAAGAGTCGAACCTGCGACTGGCCGCCGACGACGACGACCTCGCCGCTCGGCAACAAGGTGCTGCTCTGGAACGCGCGCCCGTTCACCATCGCCGGAAGTTCCTGCACGACGGGGGTGCCGCTCGTGATGTCGACGATGTGGGCTCGTGAGCTGCCAGCGCCCGATGTGTAGTTCGGGCTACCGCCCACCGTGAGGATGCGCCCGGGCTCGAACATCACCGCATTGCCGCCCATCGCGTCGGCATCGGTGCCACGTGTTCCGGCCGAGGTCAGTGTGCCGTTGCCACCAGTCTGGATCCAGTGCATGTTGCGCGACGGGCCGGCGTGGAACACCGATCCGTTCTCCCAACCGAACAGCCACGTGTGGTTGTCACCGCGGTTGATGCCCTGCACGTCGCTGGTGGCGATCGTGTTGCCGAGGACGTTGGGGAGCGAACGCCAGCTGTCGGTCGCGAAGTTGTAGACCTCGCCGTTCTTGTTGCCACGCCCGCCCGACCACGAACCGCCGACGGTGAACACGTCGCCGTTCGACAACGTGGTCGAAGCGTTGTAGCCGCGAGCCTGGTTCATGTCGTCGGCGTCGATCCACGTGTCGGTTGCCGGGTCGTAGATGGAGGTCTCGCTGGCGTTCGAACCACCGTTCACCAGGATCTGACCGTTCGCCAGGCTGGCGATGCCAGGGCAGAACATGTCGTGACCGGTGTTGGAGATCCGCCGATTGGTCGAGGCACCCGAACTGGGGTCGAAGATCGCCGTCTCGGTGTAGCCGCGGGAGCCTCCGAAGCTGAAGCGGCCGTGGGCCGACCACATGAGTACCCGACCGTCGGGAAGTGCCCCACCGGCAACGGCTACGAGCGGCGTGTTGACCACCGGTCCCCAGAAGCCCTCCGAAGCACGTGCCGACAGCGGCACCGAGCCGGCGTCGACGAGGAAGCTCTGGTCCAGGCTGCCGTCGCACGGCTGCTGGGTCAGCACGGTTCCTTGAGCGCTGTCGCCGCCGTCGAGGCAAAGATCGCTGTGGGTCGCCCGGATCGTGTCGCCGAGCAGGGTCCATCGCTGGGCCGGATCGGCATCGCACGGCCACTGCACCACGCCCGCACCGGCGGCGGCGCCGTCGACACTCAGACACTGGCCAGAATGGACGGCCCGGAACTCGAAGATCGACGGCTCGACTTCGATCACGTTCCACCGTCGGTGGTCGGGCTGCGGATCGCCACACGGCCAGAGCAAGACGTCGGTACCGGCCGATGCCGAGGCCCCGGCGACGTCGAGACAGAGGTTCGACGCGTTGGCGACGATCGGCCCAGGTTCACCCGGCTCGATGGGGACGGTGGTCGGGGTCGGCGTGGGCGTTGGGGTTGGTGGGATCGGCGTGGGTGTCGGCGTCGGAGGAATGGGTGTCGGCGTCGGCGTTGGCGGGACAGGAGTCGGGGTCGGCGTCTCGGTCGGCGTGGGGGTCGGCGGGACCGGTGTCGGGGTCGAGGTAGGCGTCGGCGTCGGCGGCACCGGAGTCGGCGTGGCGGTCGGCGGGATCGGGGTGGGGGTCGGTGTCTCGGTCGGCGTGGGCGTCGGCGTCGGCGTTTCTGTCGGTGTAGGCGTCGGCGTTTCTGTCGGTGTAGGCGTCGGCGTTTCTGTCGGTGTAGGCGTCGGCGTTTCCGTCGGCGTGAGCGTTGGCGGAATCGGCGTCGCCGTTGCGGTGGGAGTCGGTGTCTCCGTCGGCGTCGCGGTGGGCGTCGGGGTCGGGGTTTCGGTCGGCGTGGGCGTCGGCGTCTCCGTGGGCGTCGGCGTCGGGGTCGCCGTGGGCGGGACCGGTGTCGCCGTCGGGGTTGGAGTCTCCGTCGGGGTGGGCGTGGGGGTCGGCGTGGGCGTGGGCGGCGGCGCGCAACGGCCGTCCTCCAACCCGACGACACAGCGCGAGATCACCAGCGCGTCGACGATCGTCGTGCGGCCGTCGCCGTCGACATCACCGCCTGCGGCATAGATCTGGGTCACCGGATTGTCGAGCGGGCAGGACCCCGCATCGGTGCGGAGTTTGACCTCGTACTGGGCGATCACCAGCGCATCGACGATGGTGCGCTCCGCATCGCAGTTCACATCGGCGCCCGGCATGACCGGGGTCCCCTGAGCCGAGCCGGGTTCGGCAGATCCGGTTGCGAGCGCCGCACCCAGCACCACGCCAAGCGCGATGGCGACGAGGACCGCGACGACTCGAAGCGACCGCACCGTCTGCCCTCCCGAATTCGTCATGCTCGCTGCCCTGATCCCACTGTCACCGCGTGATTCCCGGCCAGACCGTAGTCCGTCAGCGCAAGCCACCGAGCCTTGGCTCAGGCAGCCTCACGGCAGCGCCACGCACCGAAGCAACTCGGCCGCAGAGAGCGCACGGAGCGCCGAAAACCGGTGAGTTTCGAGACCCATCGAGGGTGACCAACCCACGGGGTGCGACGCCGTGACCAGCGAATCCCAGGCCGTCGCCACCACGCGACGCATAGGGTCACCGTCGTGGATTCTGCCGGAACGATCGACCTGGTGTGCTGGGACTTCGGAGACACCCTCGTCGACGAGACCTTCATGCAGTACCCGCCCGACGGCGTGCCCGAATGGCCCGCCGCGTATCGGGAGATGTTCGCCGAAGATCCTTCAGTCGTCGATCGGCTCGACCGCGGTTCCGCAGCGCTCCACGAGTTCATTGCGCCGATGGCCGAGCGGGTGCCGATGTCGCGTGCCGCGATCGCTCGACACCTGCGCTCGGTCTTCCACCGCATCGAATGGCTTCCCGGCATGCGCGAGCTCCTCACCGAGCTCGACGGTCGCGTCCTCCAGGCGATTGTGACCGTCAACCCACACGAGTTCGCGGCGATGGCGGTCGCTTGTGGACTGGAGCCCCTGGTCGATGTGATCGTCACAAGCGCCGATGTCGGCTCGTTGTCCAAGCCGGTCATGACCGAGCGAGCACGATCACTCCTCGGCCTCGCCCCTGGGCTCGGTACGTCATTGCTGGTCGACAACAAGCAGCACAACGTCGACGACTTCCTCGCCGCAGGAGGTCGAGCGATCCGCTACACGCCCGGCGGCTTCGCCGACGCGTGGTCGACAGCGACCCGCGGGACCGCCGTACAACCGGGTGACTGAGCCGCGCTCAGAGCTCGCTGAGCGGCACACCCTCGATCTCGGCGAACCGGTCGACGATCGCCTGCCGATCGCTGCTCGACACGTCACCGAGCGTGACGTCCTCGTCGAGGCCGAACGACTCCATCGTGCGGCGGGCCTTGACCTTGCCGATCCCCGGCACGGCTTCGTAGACCTTGACCGCGAACACGCGTGCCGTCATCGGGTCGGCGTCGGAGCGGGCGTGTGCGGCATCGAGGCTCAACTCACCGGCCCGCACCGACTCGACGACCGACTCGTTGGCAGCCCGAGCGTGGTCGGCCCACGCGAAGATCCTGCTCCACTCGGGGTGCGAGAAGTCCCCCACGCAACTACGGAAGCGTGAGGCTCATCGCCAACGCCTCGGCTGCTCCCTCGGGATCATCCGACCTGGTGACCGCCCGGCCGATGACGAGCAGATCCGCTCCCCCGTCGATCGCCTCCTGGGGCGTCGCCGAGCGGGCTTGATCGTCTTGAGGTGTTCCTTCGGGACGGATCCCAGGTACCACTTTGACCAGGCGAGGGGCGATGGCACGTGCGTCGGCGAGGTCGCGGGCAGCGCATACGATGCCGCCGCAACCGGTCTCGATGGCAAAGCGCATGCGCCGCGGCGCGATGTGGTCGGGCGCGCTGTCGTCACTCGTGAGCACCGTGACGGCCAACGCAACCGGCGGTTCGGCACCGGCAGCTTCGGCACCTTCGCGCAGGCCTTCGACTCCGGCGGTCAGCATGTCCGGACCGCCGCGAGCGTGCATGGTGAGATACCGAGCACCGAGTGCACCGAGCACTCGGGCTGCGCCACCGACCGTGTTCGGTATGTCATGGAGCTTGAGATCGAGGAAGACGTCCATACCGAGGTCGTGCATAACCCCGATGGCCTCGGGGCCGGCTGCGCTGAAGAGCTCCAGGCCGATCTTGGCGACACCGAAGTACGGGCTCACGGCCCGAGCGAGCCGGGTGGCCATGATGAGATCGTCGACGTCGAGGGCGATGGCCAGCTTGGGGCGTAGCTCGGAGATGTCGATGTCGTCGGTCATGGATGCCTTTCAGATTTCGAGCGCACCGGTCAATGTGCGCACGGCCGCGATCTCGTTGGTGCGGCACCAACCCTCTATCTCATCACGAACGCGTACCACCGCGCGTGGATCCGCGAAAGTTGCCGTACCGACCTGGACAGCGCAGGCTCCGGCCAACAGGAACTCGAGGGCGTCAGCACCGTGCGCCACTCCCCCACAACCGATGACCGGAAGCTCCGGCAGTGCTGTGGCCACATCGTTCACGGCGCGCACGGCGACCGGGCGGATAGCGGGACCGGACAGACCGCCTCGACCCTTGCCCAGTCGCGGACGACGGGTATCGGGATCGATGGCCAGCCCGATCAGCGTGTTGGCGACGGTGACGGCCTCGGCCCCGCCCTCGGCCGCGGCCTCGGCGATCGGCACCAGGTCCATGATGTTCGGGCTCAGCTTGGCCCAACGGGGCAGCGAGCCGACCGAGGCCGTCGCCGCCAGCGCGTCGCGGGTCGCCGTCGGCGAGTGGGCGAACATGTTGTTGCGGTCCTCGACGTTCGGACAGCTGACATTGACTTCGAGCGCCGTCAGCCGGTCGGCGACCGGCGCCAACAGCTCGGCGGCGGTGCCGTACTCGGCGACGGACCGTCCCCAGATGCTGGCCACGATCGTCGCGCCCGCGTCGACGAGCGGCTGAAGGTCGTGATCGATCCACCCCTGGACGCCCGGGCCCTGGAGCCCCACGCTGTTGATCATGCCCGCATCGGTCGAGTGCACCCGCGGCGCCGGGTTGCCGGCCCATGGTTCATGGAGCAGCGACTTGACGACGATCGCACCGGTATCGGCAAGGTCGAAGTAGGCCGCCAGCTCGGCGCCATGACCGGCCGTGCCCGAGGCACACATGAGCGGCGCGTCGAGCTCGACCGAACCGACCGACACCGTCATGTCGACGGCGCGCTCAGGCGCGGCCGCTCGAGTGAAGGGATTGCGCATCAGCGAGCGACGCTCATTTGTGCACACCCTCGTGGTAAGCCTGGAGTGGGCGAACCTGCAGCGGGTGGGCGGCCATGTCGGCGATGCCGTGTGCTGCAGCCGCTGCCGCGGCGATCGTCGTGAACAACGGCAGGCCGGCACGGCTGGCGGCGTTACGGATGTATGCGCCGTCGGCGCGAGCGCCGCGACCACGCGGTGTATTGACCACGATCTGGATGCGTCCGGCCTCGATGAGCTCGACGACATCGGGCAGATCGACCGAGCCCTCGTCGGAGTCGGGCGGAGCGCCGATCTTGGCGGCGACACCGGAGACGTCGACCCCAGCATCGCGCAGCATTGCTGCGGTTCCCGCGGTCGCGACGATGTCGAACCCGAGTCCTCGGTAGGCCTGCGCAGCCGCCAACCCCGCGGCCTTGTCACGATCGGCGACCGAGAAGAACACGGCCCCCTCGGACGGCAACAAGTCGCCGGCAGCGATCTGGCTCTTGGCGAACGCCAGCCCGACCTCGAGGTCGATGCCCATGACCTCGCCGGTCGAACGCATCTCCGGGCCGAGCAATTGATCGGTCTCCGGGAACCGGTTGAACGGAAGCACAGCTTCCTTGACGGCAATGTGGTCGCCTTCGGCGATGTCGCCGAGCATGCCTTCTTCGCGGAGTTCGGCGAGCGTCGCGCCCAGCATCACCCGGGTCGCGATCTTCACGAGCGGTCGGCCGGTGGCCTTGGCCACGAATGGGACGGTCCGCGACGCACGCGGGTTGGCCTCGAGCACGTACACCGATCCGTCGCCACCCGCGGCGGTCACGGCATATTGCACGTTGAGCAGGCCCTCGACCTCGAGCTCGGTGGCCAACGCCGCAGTCGTCGCTTCGAGCTCAGCGAGCACCGAGGCCGACAGCGACTGGGGCGGAATCATGCATGCCGAGTCACCGGAGTGCACTCCGGCCTCTTCGACGTGCTCCATGATCCCGCCGATGATGACCTCGCCAGTGTGGTCACGAATGGCATCGACATCGACCTCGATCGCATCTTCGAGGAAGCGGTCGACAAGCACCGGGCGCTCCGCGGAGAGGCCGCCCTCCTTGCCGAGCGAGCCAAACGCGGCCAGCTCAGCCATGGCGTCGCGCAGACCTTCCTCGTCGTGGACGATGGTCATGGCCCGACCGCCCAGCACGTACGACGGCCGCATCAAGGCCGGGTAGCCGACCTCGGCGACGACGGCGAGGGCCTCGTCGAGATCCTTCGCCGTGCCGCCTGGAGGCTGGGCGATGCCGAGACGCTCGCACAGCGCGTTCCAGCGCTCGCGGTCCTCGGCCAAGTCGATCGATTCGGGGCTGGTACCGGCCACCAATCCTGCCGGCAAGTCGCCGGCGAGCTTGAGCGGGGTCTGACCCCCGAGGCTCACGATGATGCCGGCGATGCCGGGACCGCCGCCGGCGACCGCCGAGGCTTCTTCAGCCTCGATGATGTTCATGACGTCGTCATGCGTCAGTGGCTCGAAGTACAGGCGATCACTCGTGTCGTAGTCGGTCGACACGGTCTCCGGATTGCAGTTGACCATGATCGTCTCGAACCCGGCGTCGCGCAGGGCGAAGCTGGCGTGCACGCAGCAGTAGTCGAACTCGATGCCCTGACCGATCCGGTTCGGGCCCGACCCAAGGATGATGACCTTGGGGCGATCGCTCGACGCGACCTCGGTCGTGTCCTCCCACGTGGAGTAGTGATACGGCGTGTCGGCCTCGAACTCGGCGCCGCACGTGTCGACGGTCTTGTACGTCGGAAGCACGCCGGCTTCGCGCCGGGCGGCCGCGACCGCGGCGACATCGGCCCCGTCAGCACTCCAGAGATAGGCCAGCTGGGCGTCGGAGAACCCGAGCCGCTTGGCCCGCCGCCAGTCGAGGCGGCTCATGGCCGCAAGCCCGACCTCGGCCAGACGCGCCCGCTCCTCGCTGATGACCAGCATCTGGTCGAGGAACCATGGGTCGACCTTCGTGGCGGCGTAGACCTCGTCGACAGTCTTGCCGCGACGCAGGCAGGCCTCGAGCTGGAAGATGCGCTCGGGCGTGCCGACCGACGCTGCGTCGAGCAGCTCATCGAGTGGCATGTCGTCGTACGCGGCTTCGCCGGCGTCGCAGTTCAGGCCGAAGCGCCCGAGTTCGAGCGAACGAAGCGCCTTCTGCAACGACTCGGTGAAGGTCCGGCCGATGGCCATGACCTCACCGACCGACTGCATCTGCGTGCCCAGAACCGGTTTGGTGCCCGGGAACTTCTCGAACGCCCACCGCGGCACCTTGGTGACCACATAGTCGATCGTCGGCTCGAAGCTGGCTGGGGTCTTCTCGGTGATGTCGTTGGGGATCTCGTCGAGCGTGTAGCCGACCGCCAGGCGGGCCGCGATCTTGGCGATCGGAAAGCCGGTCGCCTTCGACGCCAGCGCCGAGGATCGGCTCACACGCGGGTTCATCTCGATCACGACCTGGCGGCCGGTCTCGGGATGCACGGCGAACTGGACGTTCGAACCGCCGGTCTCCACACCCACCCGACGCATGCACGTGAAGGCGTCGTCGCGCATCTTCTGGTATTCGATGTCGGTGAGCGTCTGGCTCGGTGCGACGGTGATCGAGTCGCCGGTGTGGACACCCATCGGGTCGAGGTTCTCGATCGAGCAGATGATCACACAGTTGTCGGCATGGTCACGCATGACCTCGAGCTCGTATTCCTTCCAGCCGAGGATCGACTCCTCGATGAGGATTTCGCTGATCGGGCTGGCATCGAGGCCGTAACTCGCGACCCGCTCGAACTCCTCCATCGTGTGGGCCATGCCGGTCCCACGACCACCGAGGATGTACGCGGGCCGGATGATCACCGGCAGGCCGATCTCGGCGATGACCTCCCGCGCCTCCTCCATCGTGTGTGCCACGCCCGAGCGCAGGCAGTCCAGGCCGACCTCGAGCATGGCGACCTTGAAGTTCTCCCGGTCCTCGGCCGTGGCGATTGCCTCGGCATCGGCGCCGATGAGCTCCACCCCGTGCTCGTCGAGCACGCCGGATTCGACCGCCTCCATCGCCAGGTTCAGTGCAGTCTGACCACCGAGTGTCGGCAGCAGTGCGTCGGGCTGCTCGACCTTGATGATCTCGGTGAGCACCTCGAGCGTGAGCGGTTCGACGTAGGTCGCGTCGGCGAACTCGGGGTCGGTCATGATCGTCGCAGGGTTCGAGTTCAACAGGATCACGCGGTAGCCCTCCTCGCGGAGCACCCGACACGCCTGGGTTCCGGAGTAGTCGAACTCGCAGGCCTGGCCGATCACGATCGGCCCGGAGCCGATGAGCAGGATCGATTCGATGTCGTCTCTGCGAGGCATCAGTTCTCTCCTCCGTGGAAGTCGGCGAGCATCGCGTCGAAGTCGGCAAACAGGTAGCGCGAATCGTGCGGGCCGGGCCCGGCTTCGGGGTGGTACTGCACACTGAACGCCGGGACATCGGTGCACGCGATCCCGGCGACCGTGTGGTCGTTGATGTTCACGTGGGTGACCTCGACCCCATCGACCATCTCGTCGACCACATTGAAGTTGTGGTTCTGGCTGGTGATCTCGATGATGCCGGTCCGCAGGTTCCGGATCGGGTGGTTACCGCCGTGGTGGCCGAAGGGCAGCTTGTAGGTCGACAGCCCGAGGGTCAGCGAGAGCAGCTGATGCCCCAGGCAGATCCCGAAGATCGGCAGCTTGCCGAGCAGGCCGCCGATCGTGTCGGTCGCGCCGACGACGGCTTCGGGGTCGCCGGGGCCGTTGGAGAGGAACACACCGTCGGGGTGGTGCCCGAGGATGTCTTCGGCCGAAGTCGACGCCGGCACCACCGTGACGTTGGCGATCCTGCTCAGCTGCTCGACGATCGTGGACTTGATGCCGTAGTCGAGGGCCACCACATTCCACACACGTCCGCCGTCGTCTCGAGTCGTCGCCCGGTGGTAGGGCGCGTCGCAGGTCACCGTGGCGACCAGGTCGATGCCGCCGGTTCCGGGCTCGGCCGCTGCCGCAGCGCGCAGCGCGGCTTCGTCGGCGGCGCCGAATGCACCGGGCATGGCACCGGCATCGCGGATGTGTCGGGTGAGCCGACGGGTGTCGATGCCGGCGATGCCGGCGACGCCCTGACTGATCAGGAAGCTCTCCAGATCAGTCTCGGCTCGGAAGTTGCTGTGACGACGGGGCAGGTCTCGGCACACGACACCGCGAAGGAACGTTGAGCGACTCTCGTGATCCTCGCTGTTCACGCCGTAGTTGCCGAGGTGCGGATACGTGAAGGTCACGATCTGACCGGCGTAGCTGGGGTCGGTGATGACCTCCTGATAGCCGGCGAGGACGGTGTTGAAGACGACCTCTCCGCTGGAGATACCGTCGTCGGGTCGAGCCCCGAACGCCTCGCCCTCGAAGACCTCGCCGTCGGCGAGGACCAGCGCGGCCTCGATCGGTTGCACCCGCGGGGTGCCTGACGCGGCGCTCATGCCGCCACCTTTCCTTGGTCGACGACCAGTCGCCCGCCCACGAAGGTGGAGCGGACACGGCCGGTGAGTTCGGTTCCTTCGAATGCGGAGTTCGTGCCGAGTGTTGCCATGGACGCGGTGCTGACGGTCCAGGTCTCGGTCGGGTCGATGATGACGATGTCAGCAGGTGCGCCTGGGCGAAGCGAGCGAGTTTCGGGATCGCCGAGACCCACCAGCTGGGCCGGACGCCAGCTCATCGCCCGCAGCACCGTCGAGTGGTCGATCCCGCTGCACAGCGCAGCGGCGAGGGAGGTCTCGAGGCCGACCGAGCCTGTGGCGGCGTGATCGAACGGACGCTCCTTGCGATCGGTTGTGTGCGGCCTGTGATCGCTCACGATCACGTCGACGCGTCCGGCGGCGACCGCGCTCATGGCCGCACGGGCATCGCCGGCTGCACGCAGGGGTGGCGTGACCTTGAGGCACGTGTCGTAGCCGGCAAGGTCGGCGTCGCAGAGCCGCAGGTGGTGCGTGGTCACGCTGCTGCTGATCGGCAGCCCGGACTGCGCTGCGGCGCTCACGATGGCAAACGAGCCGGCCGCCGACAGGGTCTGGAAGTGCAGCCGTCCTCCGGTGAGGCGCACCAGCGAGATGTCGCGCATCACGTTGATCTCCTCGGCCTCAGCGGGTGCACCGGCCAACCCGAGGCGACTCGACCACTCACCTTCGTGCATGTGGGTGCCACGGCTGAGCGGCACGCAGTCGGCGGCCTGGGCGATGGTCAGCCCGAGCGGCTTGGCGTACTCGAGCGCCCGGCGCAGGAGCAGCGGATCTTGCACACCCGCACCGCAATCGGTGACGAAACGAACACCGGCCTGCGCCAGCTCGGCGAGCGGCGCCAACCGCTCCCCTGCGGCCCCGACGGTGACGGTGCCGGCGACTTCGACGCCGCACAAGGCCGACGCACCGAGCATGCGGATGTGCTCGACAACCGCTGCGGTGTCGACCGGCGGGTGGGTGTCGGGCATGGCCAGTACGGTCGTGTAGCCGCCGAGAACCGCGGCCTCGCCGCCCGACGCCATCGTCTCGGCAGCCTCGTCGCCCGGTTCGCCCAGATGGGCCTTGAGGTCAACGAGGCCGGTCGACACGAGGCAGTCCGTGGCGTCGATCTCGATCGCTTGCACGTCGAGCTCATCGACGGGGACGATGCGACCATCGGCGATGCCGAGGTCTTCCACGCGGCTGCCGGCCGCGTCGAGCAACGTGGCGCCGCGGATCCGGAAGTGGTCGGTCGGCACGCTCATACCGAGACCGCCTCGGACTCGCTGACCTCGGCGACCTGATCCGGTTGTGCCAACGGGACAGCGCCCGCGCCAGAACCGAGCAACATGAAGAGTGCGGCCATCCGGACCGCCACGCCGTTGCGTACCTGGTCGACGACGACAACCTGATCGAGGTCGGGAACATCGGCGGCGATCTCGACCCCGCGGTTCATCGGGCCGGGATGCATGATCGGGATCGTCGGACCGAGCCGGGTCGCTCGCGCCGCGGTCAGCCCGTAGAGGGCCGTGTACTCGCGCAGATCGGGCACCAGTGCCTCGCCCATGCGTTCCTTCTGCATGCGCAGCAGGTAGACGGCATCGACGTCGTCGAGTACCGAGTCGAGCTCGTGTGACACCTTGACGGGCCAGGTTTCGATGGCCGGGGGAAGCAGTGTCGGCGGCGCCACCAAGGTCACCGTCGCCCCCAGCCGGGTGAAGGCGCCGACGTCGCTGCGGGCCACGCGGCTGTGCTTGATGTCGCCGACGATGGCGATGTGGCGATCGGTGAGGTCGCCGAGCTCCTGCTGGAGTGTGAAGCAATCGAGCAGGGCCTGGGTCGGATGCTGGTGCCACCCGTCACCGGCATTGATCACCGAGGCGTCAAGCCATTTGGTGAGTTGCCAGGGAGCCCCGGAGCTGGCGTGGCGCACCACGACGGCGTCGATCCCCATCGCCTCGATGGTCTCGGCGGTGTCCCGCAGGCTCTCGCCCTTGTTGACCGAGCTGCTCGCGACGGAGACGTTGAGCACGTCGGCCGACAGCCGCTTGGCAGCGACCTCGAAGGACAGCCGCGTGCGGGTGGAGTCCTCGTAGAAGAGGGTCGCGACCGTTTGACCTCGGAGCGCCGGGACCTTGGCGATGCGCCGGCTGGCAACCTCAGCGAACGACGGTGTGATGCGGAGGAGCTCCTCGAGCTCCTCGGTGGTGAGTTCGTCGATCGAGAGCAGGTGCTTCACTTCTGCATCTCCCCGATCTCGACGCCATGCATCGTCACATTGACGACTTCGTTGCGGGCCGAGGGCAGGTTCTTGCCGACGTAGTCGGCGCGGATCGGCAGCTCTCGATGGCCGCGGTCCACCATCACCGCCAACTGCACGCTGCGTGGTCGGCCGAAGTCGTTGAGGGCATCGAGGGCGGCCCGCACGGTTCGCCCGGTGAAGAGCACATCGTCGACCAGCACGACGGTCTTGCCGGTCAATTCGGTCGGGATGTCAGTCGGTGCT
The DNA here is from genome assembly GCA_039028435.1 of Actinomycetota bacterium. Taxonomy (GTDB): domain Bacteria; phylum Actinomycetota; class Acidimicrobiia; order Acidimicrobiales; family UBA10347; genus UBA10347. The sequence goes on from JBCCIC010000002.1 coordinate 42,099, forward strand.
TCGGGAAGCACGGGCCGCAAGCCGATGTCGTCGCGGTGGAAGGCGACGTCGACGCTGCCGAGTGGAGGCCGCTCCCCTTCGATCGTCTCGAGCGCCTCGACGAGGTGCAGCGCGGGTTCGATCCCGCCGGTCTGCAATCCGACGATCACGACATCATCGAGACCGCCATTGCGCTCGAGGATCTCATGGGCCATTCGCTTGATGGCTCGGCGGATCTGATCGGCATCCATCACGGATGCCTTGGCGACAAAGGTGCCGCCGTACGGTGGCGCGCCCTTCCGTTCGCGTTCGGCCATCGGCCGTACCTCCTGTCCGTTCGGGCCTCGCAGGACCCACTTCACGGTCAGAATCCGAACCTATCGCGGCTCCCCCGATCGCGCGCGCACCTTTCCTGGGGATATCGCGATCACGACCGAATCAGGCCCCCACGGTTAGCGTCACCGCGTGACATCGGCGACGCGTGACGGGCTCCTCCATCTGGATCCCAAGTGGCGAGCATTTGGCGCCATCGCGTTGGTCTTCGTCACGATCGTGTTCGCGACCTCGATGTCGTTCCTGGTCCTGACATCGATCTCGGAGGAATTCGACGTCACGCTCGGCGCGGTCTCGTGGGTGGTCATCGTCGAGTCGCTGATCGTTGCCGCGCTGCTGCTCCCACTCGGCGGCGTAGGAGATCGGCTGGGGCGTCGCCGCGTGCTGGCCGCCGGTATGGCCCTGTTCGGAGTCGGATGTGTCCTCACCGGCCTCGCTCCGACGTTCAGCCTGGTGATCGTCGCTCGGATCATCACCTCGATCGGCAATGCGCTCGTGCAATCGATCGGTACCGGTTTGCTCGTCGGGTCCTTTCCCTCCGCCGAGCGAGGTCTGGCCATGGGCGCACAGACGACCGCAGTGTCGGTCGGTTCGGCTACCGGACCGCTCCTCACCGGTGTCCTCCTCGATGTGATCTCCTGGCGCGCGATCTTCGTGCTGCTGGCGATCCCGTCTGCGGTCTCGGTGATCTCCATCGTCGGACTCATCGAGCGGGACGAACCGACAGCCGGGGTCATCCGCCGGGTGAACCTGCGAAGCGCCGTGCTGTCTGCGGGAGCGATCACTGCGTTGACCCTGACGATCAACAACCCATTCGACTGGTCGTGGCGATCGGTGCCGATTGCGGTCGGTCTTGCGATCTCGCTCGTACTGTTCGGCGGCTATGTGCGCTGGGAACTGGCGTCGACCGACCCCATGCTCGACCTGCGGCTGTTCCGCATCGGCGCATACCGAACGGCCGTCATGGTGCGATGGATCGGGTTCCTCGCCGCGACCACGATCACACTGCTGCTGCCGATCCTGCTGCTCTCGGTACTCGAGGTCGACGGAGTCATCACGGGCGTGGTGCTGTCGATCATGGCCGTCGGCACCGGCGTATCCGCGCAGGTGTCGGGCCGCCTCTACGACCGCAGCGGCCCACGCATGGCGACGATCGTGGGCCTCGGTCTGCAAAGCGCCGTGCTCGCTGCGATCGCGTTCGTCGACACCTCGACACCGTGGGGTTGGCTCGCCGTCGCGGCCCTCATCCAGGGCGTCGCGCTGGGCCTCTGGAACGTGCCGAACAACAGCGCAATGATGGGCGCCACGCCACCTGAGTCGTTCGGCGTCGGCGGCGCATTCACCAACGTCACCCGCACGATGGGCAATGTCTTCGGGCAGGCCATCGCCGCTGCGGTGGTGGTGGCTGTCCTTCGAGATCAGGGATTCGACATCCCGCTCGGCGATATCGAAGACACGCCCGGCGCTGCTCCGAGCTTTGTCGACGGGTGGCGGCTCGCGATGTTGATCTCGGCGGCGTTGACGGTTGCGCTTGGACTCGTCGCGACCCGACTCGGCTGGGACGAGGACGAGCGGCGGGGATGACGGAGGAAACCCTCCGGGCCCGTACCATGCTTCGATCATGGGGGAACATCCGGTCGACGCGTCGACCCGCATCATCGACTCGGGCGCGCTCGACACTCCGGTCAATCGCGTCACCGAGGAGCTGAGCGAACTCGCCGACGGGGTAGCCATCGTCGAGTCGTTCAGCCACTCGATCGCCGTCGACACCGGCGCTGGTCTTGTCGTCTTCGACACGAGTGTCGAAGCGAAAGGCCCCAAGGTCGTCGCCGCCCTGCGCAACTGGTCCGACGCCCCGTTCGACAGCGTCGTCTACACCCACGGTCACCTCGACCATGTCGGCGGATCGGGTGCCTTCGCGGCCGATGCCGCCGATCGCGGCGAGGTGGGCCCGCAGGTCGTGTGCCACGAAGCCGTCGGACCGCGCTTCGCTCGCTATCGAGACACCTCGGGATACAACCGGATCATCAACCTGCGCCAGTTCGGCGGCGCTGCAACCGACCTGGCCAACGCGACCGAGCGTCCGTTCCTACCCGAGTCGGTACTCGAACCAGACGTCACCTACGACGACCAGATGACGATCACGGTCGGCGACACCGAGTTCGAGCTCAATCACTGCCTCGGCGAGACCGACGACCACACCTGGACATGGATCCCCGATCACCAGATGATCGCCGCCGGCGACCAGTTCATCTGGATGTTCCCCAACTGCGGCAACCCACAGAAGGTGCAGCGGTATCCGCTCGAGTGGGCAGAGTCCATGCGGGCGATGGCGGCGAAGGATGTCGAGCTGTTCGTACCCTCACACGGCTTGCCGATCGCCGGCCACGACCGGATCCGCACCTGCCTGCTGACCGTCGCCGAGACCCTCGAGAAGCTGGTCGCCGACGTCGTCGGCGCGATGAACGCCGGAGCGGTGCTCGACGACATCGTGCACTCGGTCCACGTCGATCCCGAGACGCTCGAGATCCCATACCTGCGCCCGATGTACGACGAGCCCGAGTTCGTCGTCCGCAACATCTGGCGCCTGTATGGCGGCTGGTGGGATGGCAGCCCCGCTCGACTCAAGCCGGCGTCGGACGAAGCGATCGGCAGCGAGATCGTCGACCTGATCGGCACCATCGAGGCGATCATCGAACGGGCGACCCAGCGCAGCAGCGAAGGCGACCACCGGCTGGCGTGTCATCTCATCGACTTGGCGATCGCAGCCGAACCCGAGTCCCGTGCGGCCCACGAGGCGCGGGTACAGATCTACACGGCTCGGCGCCGAGTGGAGACCTCGCTCATGGCGAAGGGCATCTTCAAGGGTGCGGTCAGCGACTCGCAGGCGAAGATGAGTGGCGATCTCCCCGAGACCTCATTCGTGATCGGGCTGGGTGACTGAGCCGTGCCCGCTCGCAACGTGTTCGGCCAACCCCTGTGGTTGAAGAAGAAGGTCTTCCAGACACTCGACCTGGTGACACGCGCCTGGATGTTCCGCCCGAACAAGCTGACCGCGACCGGCATGGATCGCCTCGACGCACTCCCCGCGCAGGGGGTGCTGTTCGTGTCGAATCACCAGACGGTGTTCACCGACGTCATTGCGATGTACCACACGTTTCTGGCCAACGACGAGGGCGCCGACGAGCCGTTGCCGCAACGCCGGTTCCTCCGCAACCCCAAGCTGAACCTCTATTTCATCGCCGCCCGCGAAACGATGACCCGCGGCTTGCTGCCGCGCATCATGGCCGTCGGCGGAGCGGTGCTGGTCGACCGCACCTGGCGCGATGGCGACAAGAACGTCGACCGAGCGATGCGTCTCGAAGACGTCGACGCCATCGGCACGGCGATCAACGACGGATGGGTCGTGACCTTCCCCCAGGGAACCACGCGGCCGGGAGCACCGGTTCGAAAGGGCACTGCCCACATCATCAAGCAGTACCGACCTGTCGTCATCCCGATCCGAGTGTCCGGATTCCGTGACGCGTTCGACAAGACTGGCCTGAAGCGAAAACGCAAGGGCGTGCGGCTCAATGTGGAGATCCGTGAGCCGATGACGATCGATCCCGATTCGGACTCGGTCGACGACATCGTCGGCAAGATCACCGACGCCATCGCGGCGTGAACTTCGCAGGGTGAACTTCGCGGCGTGAAGCGCCATCGCGCCTGACATCTCGGCGCCCGGTGGGACCGGCCGCGTAACTCGCGGAGCGCCCGCGTTCATGCCAACGATCGACGGTCCGACGTCACCGATGTTCTGTGCAGCAGCGCGCAGTCCGAGTGCGCGGACCTGTGCCATGCTGCGCCAATGCGGGAACCTGGGCAACACGCCCCACAAACAGTGACGACTCAGCCATCGGGAGGCAATGGCGGGACCCCGCCGCCGGCAACACCACCAACCGGCGGCTCACGGCGACCACCTACGTGGTTCTTCGTCCTCCTTCTCGTCGTCTTGGCCGGCATGCTCGGAGCGCTCCTCTACTTCGTGGCCAACCGTTCCGACGTCACGTCCGAGACCGCAACCGCGGTCGACATCCCGACCGACGTCAATGAGGAGTTCCAGCTCGCCGAGTCCGCGCCGACGCAGCCGGTGTTCGAGCCCAGCTTCGTCGATGGCGAGCAGCCGTTTTTTCCCCTGCGCAGCCAGGTCGTCGTGTTCGAGACCGAAACTGGCGACGACGTCGACGAGGCGGCGATCGAAACCGGCCTCTTCGGCGGCACCGCCGAGGAGACGTGCGACCCGGAACGCCTGATCAGCTACCTCCTGGACAACCCCAAGAAGGGCGAGGCATGGGCGTCGGTGCAAGGCATCGCGTTCAGCGAACTGCCCGAGTACATCCGCGGCCTCACGCCGCGGGTACTCGCCGCCGACGCGTCGGTCATCAACCACGGCTTCGATCCGGTCACCGGAGCGCCGGTTCCGGTCGACACCACGCTCGGCGCCGGCACCGCGGTGCTGGTCGACGAGAACAACGACATCCGGGCCCGCTGCTATTGCGGCAATCCGATCACCCCGCGCGAGGCCACCTATCGGCCACCTCGGTGTGTCGTGACATCGGCCTTGGTCTTCGTCGAACCGGGGCGCCGCAACTCATTGGCCGGAGCCCCGGCAACCGTGCTCATCTCCGGACGCACCGCGACCTCCGACCTCGACGGCACCGAGTGGAGCGAGGTCATCTGGGGCGACGAGCCGAACCTGACCAATGGCTGGACACCGACCGCCAACCTGCACGAAGGCATCTGCATCGCGCCCCCCGAACCGATCGGCCGGTGCGCCGTCGCGGGAACGCCGGTATGGGCAAGCTCGGCCGGAAACGACCAGATCGGCCGTCTCGGAGGCGACATCAACACCGTCGAAGCGTCGTTCGAGCGCGACGCCCGAGTGACGGTTCCCGGAGGCGGCGATGCACTCGTCGACAACGGCCATGTGCTGATCGACTTCACTCCACCGGCGCCGAGTACCGGAAACAGCGCATGGGTCCGTTCCGATGACCTGGAAGACGGCGACTGTGGCGGCACCGTCACCTGCCTCCACACCGAGGGCCCGATCCGCAGTCGAGCGGGTGGCATCGACCTTGGCCCCGGTGGCGTGGCCCTGGTCGAGCTGAGTGGACACTTCGCCGGCCAACCGATCGCCGGGACTGAGGTCCGGCTGGCCGACACCGCCGGCACGGGTTGGATCACGAACTTCTATACGCCGCTTCCCATGACCGATTGCGACGACCTGGTCGACGACAACCGTGGCGATTGCATCGGCAACGAGTTCTTCGAAGCCGGTATCTGGGCAACCGAGGACGCCGAAGACTCGGATTGGATCGGCATCCTCGGTCGCATTCCCGCCACGGTGCTCAGCGAGGTCAATGAAGATGGTCGCCGACAGGTCGTGCTGCCACCCGCCGGGCCGGTCGTCTGGACCAACGCCGACCAGAACTATCCACTCTCGGAGTGTCCCAAGCTGCGGGTTTGTGTGCAGCCCGGAACCGTGGTGCATCAGGAACCCAGTTCCTCCGCACCGGTCGTGCCGACACCGGACGGGGCGTACTACCTCGAGGTTGGGGCGACCCTCTTCACCGGCCCGGGCGGGCTGGGCAGCGGGCAGGCCTGGGGCCCGGTCATCGTCCAGGGACAGCGTGGCTGGGCGATGACTCCCGCCTTCAACAATCCGGCATCGGACTTCCTGTGCGAGATCGGCGGCGGAGCCGACCCGATCCAGGACGTTCCGACCATCTGTGTCGAGCTGCCTCGCCACAACCGGGTCGAGGTCGGCGGCACCGTGCGGTTCCTCGCCGAGGTGCTCGTCGACGGCGAGCCCCAGTTCGTCCGAGCCGGCGGACCGCTGGAGACCGTGGAGAGCGACGGCATCGAGTGGATGGAGGTCCTTGCTCGGGGTGAGGATGCGACCGGTCGATTCTGGGTCCCCGTCGATGCACGAGCGGCGCTCGCCAACTGCATCGACCCGGTGCTCGTCGGCGCCGAGCCCGAAGCGACGCCGACGCCGACGCCGACACCGGCGCCTACGCCGACACCGACCCCTGCGCCCCAGCCGACACCGGGGCCAACATCGCCGCCCGCGCCGACACCCACCCCGACACCGACACCGACACCTGCGTGTCCCGATCAGGACGGCGACGGCGTCTGCGACCCCGACGACAACTGCCGAGAGGTCGCCAATCCCAACCAGGCCGACGTCGACAACGACGACGAAGGCGACGCCTGCGACACGTGTACCGACACGGACGGCGACCTGCACTGTTCGGAGACACAAGACACCTGCCCGAACGACTGGGATCCGGGCTTGGCCGACTCCGACGGCGATGGCATCGGCGATGTGTGCGACAACTGCATCACCCTGTTCAACCCGAACCAGGTCGACGCCAACGGTGACGGCATCGGCGATGCCTGCTTCTCGACCGGCGGGCCGCCGGGTGGCGGTGGCAACAACCCCTGCCCACCTGGCCAGGAACTGGATCGCCCGGGTGGCGACTGCTTCCCGGCTTGCACCATCGGGGTCATCACACCCGGCGGCACGTGCTGCGGCCTGACGGTCGCCGAAGTCCAGGCGCTCGGATGCTGTGCCCTCGCCTGCCCCGTCTCGAACAACCTGTGGACCGAACTCGATGGCGACGAAGCGATCGTCACCACCATCTGGGATGGATCGACACCGAGCCCTCGCAGCGGAGATACCGCCGGGGCGGTCTGACTCCGCTGGGCCGACGCGTCACCCGCATCATGTGATCGTCGGACCTTCGCTCGCCGAGCGAGGGTCCGGCCGATCCGCGACCCAACCCCGGGTCCGGGCGCATGCCCGTTAGCCTGCTCGCCATGCCAGTTGTCTCGACCAACGACCTCAAGACCGGTATGACCCTCGAACTCGATGGCAACCTCATGCAGGTCATCGACTTCCAGCATGTCAAGCCGGGCAAGGGCCATGCCTTCGTGCGCACCACGCTCCGCAACTCCCGCACCGGGTCCACGGTCGACAAGACCTTCCGAGCCGGCGAAAAGGTCGAGCGGGCCATGATCGACAAGCGGGAGATGCAGTACCTGTACCGCGATGGCGACAACTACGTGTTCATGGACAATGAGACCTACGACCAGCTGTCCGTCACGCCGGTCATGCTTGGCGATGCCGCCAACTACCTGATCGAGAACAACAACGCGTTGATGATGATGTTCGGCGACGAGATCATCGGCGTCGATCTCCCGGCGGCCGTGGAACTCACGATCACCGTCACCGAGCCCGGTGTGCAGGGCGACCGAGTCTCCGGCGCATCGAAGCCGGCCACGCTCGAAACCGGATTGGTCGTCCAGGTGCCGCTGTTCATCGAGCAGGGCGAGACGATCAAGGTCGATACTCGCAGCGGCGACTATCTCGGCCGCGCCTGACCGACTCGCTCCAGTCCTCGATGTCTGACGCCCCTGTCGGCCCCGGCCGTCACGAAGCTCGTGAGCGGGCCCTCGAACTGCTCTACGAGGCCGAGGCACGGGGTGAGACCGCGGCGGCCATCCTCGATGCCCTTCCGCTCGCGCCCGACCCGTTCGCGTCCGCAGCCTTTGCCGGCGTCGAGGCCGACCGGGTGGCAATCGATGAGCTGCTCGAGGCCCACAGTGATGACTGGCCGGTCCATCGACTCGCCCCTGTCGACCGAGGAATCCTGCGCTTGGCGGTGTGGGAGCTCCGATCGCGTCCCGACGTACCAACGGCAGTTGTCATCGACGAGGCCGTCGAGCTCGCCAAGGACTACTCGACGCAACGCTCACCTGCGTTCGTGAATGGGGTGCTCGACGCGATTGCCTCGGTCGTCCGCTCGGGCTGACCCCAAGCCCCGCACCGACTCCATGCAGCTGCGACTTCCGGACCCACCGTTGCGATGGGAGGGCGCATTGCTGCGACCCTGGGCGGCCGAGGACGCGGGCGTTCTGTTCGCGGCGTGGACCGACCCGACCATCGCTCGTTGGAACCCCGTGCCACCCGAGGCCACGGTCGAACGGGCCATCGAATGGATCGACGGTTGCGAGGCGCGCCTCGCCAACGGGAACTCACTCGATCTCTGCATTCAGGCGTCGATGATCGGCGGCGAAGGACCAGTCGGCGAGGTCGGTCTTTCCGGTTTCGACGCCGACCGCGGTGCGGCCATGATCGGCTACTGGCTTCTCCCCGATGCCCGGCGACACGGTCTGGCCGGACGAGCGGTCGACGCCGTCGCCGAGTGGGCCTTGTCCCCGGAAGGGCTTGGACTCCAACTCCTCGTCGCTCAATGCGGTGCCGCCAACCTGGCGTCGCAGGGCGTGGCGAGGCGAGCCCGGTTCGTGCACGCCCGAAACGATGGCGCCGGGCACGAGCTCTGGGTCCGGCGAGCTTTGCTGCCTCAGGAGCCGAGCTCGGGATCCTTCGGATAGCCGGTCAGGCGGCGCGCACCCTCGGCGGTCGCGACGCAGGTGTCCTCGATTCGTACTCCGGCGACACCGCGGAGATACACCCCCGGTTCGACGGTTGCGACCGTGCCGGCCTCGTAGCGATCGTCGGATCCCGAGATGGCCGACACCCGCGGCAGCTCATGGATATCGAGCCCCACACCGTGCCCAGTCCCGTGCACGAAGGCGTCGCCCCATCCGGCGTCCTCGATGACCTGACGAGCCGCCGCGTCGACCGTATTGGTCTCCGCGCCGACCGTCATGGCCTCGACCCCAGCTTGTTGCGCAGCGATCACGGTGTCGTAGTGACGGGCTTGGTCGGTGCTCATCGGACCGACGGAGAACGTGCGGGTCATGTCGGAGCGGTAGCCGTCGATTCGGCCTCCGACGTCGACGATCACGAGATCGCCGCGATCGATCGTGCGCTCCCCTGGCGCGTGATGCGGAATCGCGCCGTTCGGGCCCGAGGCGACGATCGTGTCGAAGCCGATATCGGTCTCGACACCGGTTGCGCCGTGAATCGCTGAGGCGTCGGAGCGAATGCGAGCTTCGAGCGCGACGGCGAACTCGCGCTCGGTCGGCCGCTGGGTGAACATCGGCACCGTGGCGGCCAGCGCGCCGTCGACGATCGCCGCCGCGGCTTCGATTCGCGCGAGCTCGGCGTCGTCCTTGACGGCCCGCACCCGATCGAGCACCTCTTCGGTGGCGATCAGCTCGCGGCCGGGCAGCCAGCTGGTCGCGATGCTGCGTTGACGCGCCCAGGTCAGGTATTCGGCTTCGAGGCCAACCCGGGTGGTGCCTTCGAGCTCTTCGGCGACCCGATCCCCCAAGTCGGCGCGTGCGATCACGACCCGAGCGCTACTTCCGACCGCTCCGAGTTCTACGGGCGCGCGATCTGCGTAGCGACTGTCGGTGTAGAGCACGAGCTCATCAGCCGTGATCAGCACGGTCGCATTGGACCCGGCAAAACCGGTCAACCAGCGAGCGTTACTCAGCCCCGTGACCACGAGCGCTTCGACGCCTGCTGCGGCGACGGCGGCGCGCGCACGATGCTCACGGTCGGCGACGTCGACCGGCGGAAGCGATTGGGCGACGAGCGACGTCACGGGGTCACGGCCACAGTCAACGCAGCGCCTCGAAGGCGTCGCGAAGGACCGTCGGATCCGGGCCGACGACGGTTTCGACACCGTTCGGTCCGTCGAGCACCATGGTCACACCGTCGAGGGCCTTCTTGTCCCGGCTGAAGAGGGCCAAGACCTCCTCGGCATCGCTGTCGGCGGGGACTCGATCCACGAGGCCGTACTCAGCGACCACGCGCCGATGCTCGGCCAGGTGCGCGGCGTCGATGCGTCCGAGCCGGTGGGCGACCTCGCCGGCATAGATGACGCCGATGGCCACCGCCTCGCCGTGACGCAGGTCGAAGCCGCCTTGGATTTCAAGCGCGTGGGCGAGGGTGTGGCCGTAGTTGAGGATCGCTCGGCGACCGCCTTCGCGCTCGTCGGCGGCAACGACGTCGGCCTTGATGCGCACGCAGGCTGCAACACGCTCGGGCAGCTCCTCGGCATCGAGACGTCCGCCGCCGAGGAAGTGGTACTTGGCGAGTTCGCCGAGCCCGCTGCGGAACTCGCGCTCGGGCAAGGTCTTGAGGGTGGCGGTGTCGCAGATGACCCCGCTCGGCTGCCAGAACGCGCCGACCAGGTTCTTGCCCTCGGGCAGGTTCACCCCGGTCTTCCCACCGATCGCGGCATCGATCTGGCCCAGGAGCGTGGTCGAGACATAGACCGCCGCGATGCCGCGGTGGTAGACCGATGCGGCGAAGCCGGCGACATCGGTGACCAGGCCGCCACCGACTCCGACGACGACGTCGTTGCGCGTCATCCCCCACTCGGCGAAACCGCGGCAGAGTTCCTCGATCGTCGAAAGGCTCTTCGCGGGCTCACCCTCGCCGATGGTGAAGACCCGCTGTTCGATGCCGGTCGCCACGTCGACGGGCACCGAGGCCTGCGTGACGATGGCGGCACGCCTGGCCTTGGACGGCATGAGCGTTCCCAATTCGTGGATCGCGCCATCGCCGACGATGACGTCGTAGCTGCGGCCGTCGGACAGCTCCACCGGGACGATGATCACGCCCCGAGCGTACCCACCCCAACCGACATCAAACCTGGCACCGGTGTCGCTTCGACTCACGCTCCGTGCCGCAACCCGACATCAAACCTGGCACCGATGTCGTTTCGGCTCACGCGGGGTGGCCGTCAGGAGGCCAGCGCGTCCACAACCGCGGCCTGCATCGCTGCGACCGGTGCGTCGATCCCGGTCCAGTGCTCGAATGCGACGGCCGCTTGGAACACCAGCATCGCCAAGCCGTTTTGGTGACGAAGCCCTCGGCCGGCGGCCGCCCGCAGCAGGGGCGTCTCGGCCGGGTGGTAGATCAGGTCGCTCACCACCGCGTCGTCACGCAGTACCTCGACATCGAATGGCACCGCGTCGTGGAAGCCAGCACCGGCCATCCCGAGCGGCGTTCCGTTGATGACGACGTCGGCATCGCTCAGGTCGTCGTGCGAGCCGACCCGAGCGATCCCGGCTGCGTGCGACACGGCCTCGGCCGCCCGATCGGTATTGCGATTGACGACGACGATCTGTGCTGCACCGCTATCGGCCAAGGCGCGCACGACCGCACGGGCTGCTCCGCCAGCGCCGACCATCGCCACCTTGAGTCCAGCTGCCTCGACCGAAAGCTCCGTGGCGAGGCCCCGCACGAAACCCTCACCATCGGTGTTGTCCGCCCGAACCGCGCCGCCGACCACGCCATCGACCCAGTGGATGCAGTTGCCGGCGCCGAGCGCCTGGGCCGTCTCGGCCACCACATCGCATGCGGCAAGCACGTCGGCTTTGTGCGGCATCGTGACCGACATGCCGAGCCAGCCGAACCGGCGCATCGAGTCGACCGCGGCCCTCGCCTCGCCTGGTGGCACCGGGGTGGCGAGATACACGGCGTCGAAACCCGTCGCGGCGAACGCGGCGTTGTGGATCGCCGGTGACATCGAGTGGCGCACCGGGTCGCCGATGACGGTCGCCAGTTGGGTGTGACCAGAGATCGAGCCGCGGCGTTCCATCAGTCGAGCGCCTTAGAAGACGCCGTTTTCGCGGGCTTCTGCAGCCTTCTGCTCGAACTCGGCGAAGTTGTCGGTGAAGAAGTGGCTGCCGTCGGTATCGACCAGCACGTACCACTTCCAGGGACCGGGTTCGGGATTGAGCGCCGCCCGGATCGAGGCGCGTCCGGGCGACGAGATCGGCGTGGGTGGCAAGCCGGGCACGATGCGGGAGTTGTAGGGATCGGTGGCATCATCGAGCTGACTCTGAAAGAGCTCGGGGTCATACCAGTCGAACTGGGTGCTCGGGTTTGCGCAGATCGGATCCTCGGCGCAGCGGCGCAGATGCACGCCGTAGATCGTGGTGGCGTCGATGCCGAGCGCCTCGCCGTCGATCAGGCGGTTGTAGATCACCCGGGCGATTTTGGGGCGATCCTCGTCGAGGAATGCTTCCTCCTCGATCATCGACGCAACGATCAACAGTTCGTACGGCGTGAGCTCGAGGCCATTGTCGAGCACCAGGCCCTCGTCGGCGCCGAGTTCGACGATGACCTGATCCATCTGGTTGACCAGCCGCTGGACCATGGCGCGTTCGTTAGCGGCTTCGTCCTCGCCGATCTGGTACGTCGCCGGAAACATCAGGCCCTCGAGACTGTCGATGTCTCGCGGCTGGAAGCGACTTCGGATCTCGCCGCCGTTCAAGGCGTTGTTGAGCTCCTCGGCGTCGAGCAACTCAAGGTTGTCGAGCATCACATTGCGCATGTCGCCCGTCCACAGACCCTCGGGCAGGGTCAGTCGTTTGAAGACCGGAGGCAAGGGGCCAGCGTCGAGCACGGCGACGGCCTCGTCGAGCGAGCTGTTCTCACGGAAGAGGTAGTCACCAGCGCGAAAATCCCCGACATCGTTGTAGCGGATCCAATACTGGGCGACGGTCGAGTTCGGGATCACACCGGCCTCGGCCAGGATGCGCATGACGTCGCTGTCACTCGCGCCGGATGGGATCTCGACGACCAGCGCATCACCCTGGGGACCGGCGGGATCGAGCTGACCCTGGAGCCAGCCGTTCGCGCGGTTGAAGATGAAGGCGCCGACGATCAAGATCAGAACCACGATCAGCGTCGTGCGCACGAAGAAGTTCGAACGTCGCGGTAGCCGCTCCCACTCTTCCGGGTCGTAGTACGGGTCGACGAACTCGGGCGACAACGGGTCGAGTGTCGGGTCGTACTCGATCGGCGTCATCGAGCCGCCAGGTGAGAGCATCGGATCGAGCGTGTCAGTCGACCGGGCGCGATCGGGAGCGCCATTGCGGCTGCCGTTTCGGCTGGTGAGGTCGGTCATTCGGGCTCTGGCGACGGTGCGGGGGCGGGGGGCTCGTTGGCCTGACGATCCAGCCACGCTTGGAGGAGGATCGATGCGGCGATCTTGTCGACGACCTGACGCTGACTCCGGCTGTCGAGGCCGGCATCGGACATCAGACGTTCGGCAGAGATCGTCGTCAGACGTTCATCGTAGGTCTCGACGGGTACCCGAAGGGTGGCAGCCAGCTGCTCAGCCTCCTTGCGGCACTTGCGCGCCGCCGGACCCTCGGAGCCGTCAAGCGACAGGGGCAGACCGACGACGACCGCCGTGGCCTCCCACTCGTCGACGAGATCGGCGAGGTCCCTGTGCAGGCGACCGCTGCGCTTGATCACGGTGAGCGGGCTTGCGATGGTCCGATCGGGATTGCTGAGCGCGATCCCGATCCGCTTGTCGCCGAGGTCAACCCCGACCACACGCCCGGTCACGGCACGAGCGATGACATCGAACGTGACATCGAACCTGGCACCGGTGTCGTTTCAGACCACGCTGCGCGCGCCAAAGCGACATGGGTGCCAGGTTTGATTGCGGTTGGTTTGATTGCGGTTTGGGTCACGGCGCGTGGCGACCTAGGCGGAGGCCTGCTCGGTTGCCGAGGCTCGCGCCGCTTCGAGTGCGGCCGACAGACCCTCGGGGTCCTTGCCACCGGCGACGGCCAGGTCGTCGCCTTTGCCGCCTCCGCCCTTGACGAGCTTGGCGGCGTCGGCGATCAGGTTGCCAGCGTGGAACCGTCCGCCCTTCTCCGCCGCGGCGACCAGCGCGACACCGCCGCCATCAGGGGCGGCACCCAACACGACGGCCTCGACACCGTCGGCGTCACGGATAGCGCAAGCCAGGTCACGAACGCCGTCGCGGTCGAGACCCTCAACCATTTCCACGACCACACCGTCGACGGCCTTGGCCGCCAGTGTGCCGGCCTGGCCGACGGCCAGTTGGCGTCGTAGTCCGGCGATCTCGTCGCGTAACGACTTGATCTCGGCGGTCTTCTTGCGAGCACCGTCGACGACCTCGCCGACCGGCACACCGAGCTCGCCGGCAGCGTCGGCCAGCGCGCCATTGACCGTGCGCAGCTCCAGAAGCGGGCCGGTGCCGGTCACCGCCTCGACACGTCGAATGTTCGAGCCGATCGAGCCCTCGCTCAGGATCTTGAGCGGACCGATGTCCCCGAGGCGCCCGACATGGGTGCCGCCGCACAGCTCGATGCTGTTCGGACCGGCCTGGAGCACGCGAACCTGCTCGCCGTACTTGTCGCCGAAGAAGGCGATCGCACCCTTCTCGGTGGCGTCGGCCATCGACATCTCGACGTGTTCGGTGTCGGGGTTGGCGAGGATCTCCTCGGCCACGATGTCCTCGATCGCCTGCATTTGCTCAGCAGTCATCGCCTCGTAGTGGCTGAAGTCGAAGCGCAGACGATCCGGACCGACCCAGGAACCCTGCTGCTTGACGTGATCGCCGAGCACTTCGCGCAGCGCATGGTGCAGCAGGTGCGTGCCGGTGTGGTTGCGCATGATGGCACGGCGGCGCTCGACGTCGATCGACGCAGTCACCGAGTCACCAACCGACAGCACGGTGGCGGCGCCCTCCGCGTGGTGGAGATGGAGACCTGGCACGGCGTAGGTCGTGTCGGTGACCGTGACCGACCCGTTCGGCCCGACGAGGGTGCCGGTGTCGCCGATCTGGCCACCGGACTCGGAGTAGAAGGGGGTCCGGTCGAGGATCACACCGGCATCGGTGACGGAGAGCACGGTCGCCGTCGACTCGTAGTCGTCTCGGCCCAGGAACTCGGTCTCACCGTTGGCGTCGACGAGGGCCACATAGGCGCTGACGTCATCGCTGGCGCCGCCGCTCTTGGCGGCGTGATCGGCGCGACCGCGCTCCTGCTGGGCCGACATCTCGGCCTCGAATCCGTCGATGTCGACCTCAACATCGCGCTCGGCGGCGATTTCAGCCGTGACCTCGAGCGGAAACCCGTAGGTGTCGTGCAGGGTGAAGGCCGTCGTGCCGGCCAGCTTCTCCCCCACCCCGAGTTCATCGATGGCCGTGTCGAGCATGACGGAGCCCTGCTTGAGGGTGCGGCGGAAGCTCTCCTCTTCGCGTTCGACGACACCGCGCACGAAGTCGTGGCTCTCGACGATTTCCGGATAGTCGGGGCCCATGATCTCGACGACCTCGTCGATCATCGTCGGCGTGATCAGGTCCTGGGCACCGAGCAGATAGGCGTGGCGAATCGCTCGTCGCATGATGCGGCGCAGCACGTAGCCCCGCTCTTCGTTCGAAGGGAACACGCCGTCGCTGATCAGGAACGTCATGGCCCGGCTGTGCTCGGCAAGAATGCGCACGGAGACATCGCGGCTCTCGTCGGCGCCGTACTCGACGCCGGTGAGCGCGCATGCCTTGTCGACCAGGCGCTTCATCTCGTCGATCTCGAATACCGACTCGACGCCCTGCAGCACGGTCAAGATGCGCTCGAGCCCGGCGCCGGTGTCGATCGATGGCGCCGGCAGCAGGATCTTGGTGCCGTCTTCCTTGGTCTCATATTGCATGAAGACCAGGTTCCAGATCTCCAGGAACCGCTCGTCGCCGCCGTAGGCGGGTCCGCCGCCCTCACCGAACGCATCGCCCATGTCGAAGAAGATCTCCGAGCATGGTCCGTTGGGGCCGGTGTCGGCCATCTTCCAGTAGTTGTCCTCGTCGAGGCGTTGCACGCGCTCAGGCCGAACCCCGACCTTGTCGATCCAGATCTGTTCGGCTTCGTCGTCGGAGAGGTGCACCGTCACCCACAGCCGCTCGGGGTCGAGGCCGAGGACCTCGGTGACGAACTCCCACGCGAACGGAATGGCGTCTTCCTTGAAGTAGTCGCCGAAGCTGAAGTTGCCCATCATCTCGAAGAACGTGAGATGACGCTTGGTGCGACCGATCTCGTCGAGATCGTTGTGCTTGCCGCCCGCTCGGGCGCACTTCTGCACGGTGACGGCGCGGTTGTACGGCGGCGTTTCCTCGCCCACGAAGTACGGCTTGAACGGCACCATGCCGGCGACGGTGAACATCACGGTCGGATCGTGGGGAATCAGGCTCGCGCTCGCGACCGCTTCGTGTCCCCGGTCGACGAAGAAGTCCCTGAATGCTTTGCGAAGTTGGCGAGCTTCCATAAGGAGCGAAGTCTACGGGCGCGATGCGATCCCGTACGAGGCGTTTCACTGCGGATCGCAGGTCCATTCTCCGAGCGACAGGGTGACGCCGCAACCACCGCGCGTGATCCCGCTTTGAGACACCTGGCTCAACCGCGTGCTCGGTGACGTTGCCGATCGTCTCGGCGATGCCACACTTGCGCCGTGGACCCTGCACGCCAACCGAACGAGTTTCGCATCGCCTCGTGGAACGTCCATATGGGTCTGCACAACGACGGTGGTCGCAACGACATCGTGACCGAGTGCAAGCGCCTCGACGCCGATGTGATCGTGCTCCAAGAAGCCTGGTGGTATGGCGAAGCCGAGAGCGACCTCGCCGAGTCGGTGGCGACCGCACTCGGCGGCGAGCTCTTTCGTTACACCTCGCCCACCCCGATGCACAGGTATCCGGCCAAGTGGACGGTCGCCGTGATCTCCACGTTGCCCGCCGAACGACTCGACGACGTGCCGATACTCGGGATGGCCGAACGCGAACGCCGGATGGTGCGGATGCGCCTCACCGACCACGACATCACGATCGCCGGCGCCCACCTCGACGGCATTCACGCACTCCGTTCACGCCCGGACATCTGGCAGCGTCAGCGCAACGACTTCCGTCGTCACGCGCTGCAGAACGACATCATTCTCGGCGACCTCAACATGTGGGCTGCGCTCATCAACCGCGACGCCCGGCCGCTGCGCAACGCCATCGACGGCAAGACGTGGCCGGCAGCACGTCCGCACAGCCAGATCGATCACATCCTGGTGAGCGACCGGCTGGACATCATCGAAAGCGAGGTCATGGCTGATCAGGGAAGCGACCACCTCGCGGTGCGGGCGACCCTGCGAGTGCGCTAGCTACCGGTCCACTCGGGCGGTCGCTTCTCGGCGAACGAGTTTCGACCCTCGCGGGCGTCGTTGGTGCGCCCGGCCACCAGGCGCATCGTCTCGCCGAAACGCACTGCCTCGGTCCAGCCCATGTCCTGGGTGCGCGTGGCGACTTCCTTGACGACCCGGCTGGCGAGGGGCGCCGACTTGACCAGGCGCGCCGCCAGCTCGTGCGCCTCGCCCATCAGCACCTCGTGTTCGACGACCTTCCAAACGAGGCCCATCTCCTTGGCGCGCTCGGCGTCGACCGGCTCGCCGATGAGCAGCAGTTCCATCGCATGGGCCCACGACACGCGCTGCGGCATACGGATCGAACCGACGATCGTGGGGATTCCGATTCGCACTTCCGGGTACGAGAAGGTCGCTCGATCGCTGGCGATCACGAAATCGGCGAACGACACGCCGGTCAAGCCATAGCCCACGCACGGACCGTTCACTGCGGCGATGACCGGCTTGTAGAGCTCGAGCCCGCTCTCGAACGAGTTGACGGTCGGCTTCTCCCAGAACGTGCCGGCGAACGTGCCCGCCGAGTTGGTGCCGTCCTTGAGGTCGGCGCCACCGCAGAAGACGTCGCCGCTGCCGGTCATGATGGCGACCCACGCGTCCTCGTCATCTCGGAAGCGCAGCCACGCCTCATTCAAGGCATCCCGCATCGCGCCATTGATGGCGTTCTTTCGCTCGGGACGGTTGTACGTGATCGTGACCACGTGTCCGTCCTTGGCATACAGCACCGGCTCGTCGCTCATCTGGTCCTCCTCGTAGGGCGAGTCAAGCCGCCCGCCCGGTGGCGGCGCAAACGAGGCGGGCTCAAATCAGTCGGCGATGGGCCGCCCAGCGGGTCAGTTCGTTGCGGTTGGAGAGCTGGAGCTTGCGCAGGACCGACGATGCGTGGGTCTCGACCGTCTTGACCGAGATGGTCAGACGCGCCGCAACCTCCTTGTAGGTGTAGCCGCGGGCCAAAAGACGCAGGACCTCTTGCTCTCGATTCGTGAGCTGGTCCAACTCCGGGTCGACGTCGGCCACCGTCATCTGACCGGCGAAGGCATCGAGGACGAAACCGGCGAGGCGCGGCGAAAAGACGGCATCGCCGGCGGCGACCCGGCGAATGGCGTCGATCAGTTCGTCGGCTGCGATCGCCTTGGTCACGTAGCCGCGTGCACCGGCCCGAATGACCGCGATGACGTCCTCGGCCGCATCGCTGACCGACAGGGCGAGGAAGCGGGTCTCGAGGCCGGCGGCCTTGACCCCTTCGATCACTGCTGGGCCGTTGCCGCCGGGCAAATGGACATCGAGCAAGACGACATCGGGGTCCAAAGCCACGATCACGTCGATCGCGCCGTCGACGTCGTCGGCTTCGCCCACCACTTGCACCGCATCGCCGATTTCGGATTTCACACCCGCCCGCACGAGGCTGTGGTCGTCGACGAGGACGACTCGCGTCGGTTCAGACATCGTGCGCCTCCTCGGCCTGAGGGGCGAGCGGCAGCACCAGCTCGACCTCGGTACCGCCACCCGCGCGACTGAAGATCACGGCCTCGCCGCCGTGGCGTTCCATCCGCGCCCGGATCGAGTCACGGATACCGGCGCGATCTTCGTCGATGTCGTCAAGATCGAATCCCACGCCCTGGTCGCGCACGAACACCTCGACGCGGTGGTCGGCGACCTCGGCGAAAACGTCGATTCGTGGGCTTGCCGAATGGCGTGCCGCGTTGGTCGCGGCCTCGCGGCTGGCTCCGAGAATGGGATCCAAATCGGGGCCGGCTGTGCGATCCCCGACCACGACGACCTCGATCGGCACTTCGTGGAGGTCCTCGACCTCGGCCATCACTACCGCCAGGGCTGCGCGAAAACCGAGCGCCTCCCCGTGCGATTGGCCCTCGAACAGCCAGGTACGGAGCTCGCGTTCCTGGCGCCGAGCGAGGCTCACGACCCCGGTGTCGTCCGAGCGCTTCTGGATGAGGGCCAGCGTCTGGAGCACCGAGTCGTGCAGGTGCGCCGCCATGTCCGCCCGTTCCTCGGATCGGATGCGGCGGCGACGCTCGTCGAACAACTCATTGCCCAGCCGGCTGAGCAGCGGCGAAAGCAAGACCGCTGCGCCGGCCACTACGAGCCCGGCGATGATGACCCCGCGCATGGCTTGCCAGAAGCTGAAGTTCAGTGCCACCGCAGCGACGACCCCGGCCAACAACAGGCCCAGGCCCGCGGCGAGCCGGAGCTGCACCTGGCGTCCGTCCGAAGAGTCAGTCAGTGTCCTCGAGTCGATCTGGCCGCGATCGAAGGCCACCGCGATCGATGCGCCGACCAAGGCCACGGGCCACACCAAGGCTGGCTGGAAGGCTCCTTGGAAGACCGTGGTGAGGAGGAGCAGGCCGAGCACGAGTGCGCCGAATCCAACGTGGCGCCGCCGGCTCGACACCGCCTTGGGGCGCGGCTGGTAGTCGCCGATCGGGACCCCGCGTTGACGCATGACCAGCCAGGCGAGGCCGTAGAGCGCAATTCCCCACCCACCGGCCACGGCGAGCACGACGAAGGCGACCCGCACGTAGATCGTGTCGATGCCGACCTCGCGACCCAGACCGGCCGCCACGCCTACGACGAGACCCTCCTCGGGCACGAGCGGGGGGACTTGCCATGCATCGAGGGAATGGGTGGTTCCGTGGTCCGAAGCGTCATCGGATGGGCCCGAGAGCTGCGCCGGCCGTGGAACGGTCGAGGTCATGTCCTCCATCGTGGCATGATCGGACGGAACTTCCCGTCGGGGAAGCCCCTGAGACGCCCCTGAGGGGATCGGCGCACGTCAGGGGACGATCAGGGGAGGCCCCGATACCGCCGCCGGCGGAAGCCGTTCACGATGACGTCATGACCGAACCACTCCCCCCAAACGACGACGAGGGCCCGCCCGAGATCGAGACCGATCTCGACGCCGCGGCCGACGGACCCGAGATGGCGGAAGCGGACACCGTCGGGCGCAGCCTCGAGGACTCGATCACCGAGGAAGACCTGCTGGCAGCGGCAACCGACCTCTCCGAGCAGTCCGCCGAGCCGCACGACCCGGTGTCCTACGAACCGCCGTACGAACCGCCCTATGAGCCGGCACCTGCCGGCGCCGCAACCGACGGTGCAACGCCGCCGCCACCGCCGTATGAGCCGGCACCGGTCGTCGCCGGGAGCAACGCCCGGAGACTCTTCCGCTCGCGGAGCGATCGGAAGATCGGCGGCGTCGCCGCCGGCCTCGCCCGCTACTTGGGTGTCGATCCGACCGTCGTCCGCATCGTCTTCGTGATCCTTGCGCTCACGGGAACGAGCATCCTCATCTACCTCGCCGCCTGGATCCTGATCCCCCAGCATCCGGCTGGCGAGCCCGAGCCCGTCTGGCACCCGCGAGAGACCGACCGCAATCTCGCCATCGCCGTCGGGCTCGCATCGATCGGACTTGCGGTCGCCATCCTCAACGAGAGCTGGCTCCTGCTCGCACTCGTGCTGATCGCCGGAGGAATCTGGCTGCTCAGCGAACAGCCGAAGCTTCGACCGCCTCTCTCGGACGAAAGCGCTCCAAACACGACGCCACCCGCCGACCGAGCGCCGCAGATGGGGAGGGTGGGCGAGCCTGCGATGGCAGGTGCGACCGGCACGGCGGGTACGGCATCGCACCCGCCGGTCGACCCGGCAGCTTCGACCGGCTGGGCCTGGGAAACGCCACCTCCCCCTCCTGGCCCATCGCAGCCCGCATCGTCCGCGTCGCCCGCGGAACCGCAGCGCATCAGTCGAATCGTCCTGTCGCTGCTTGCGCTGTTGATCGGCCTCGGCATCGCGGCCGGTGTCGGCGACTGGTGGGACGTCAGCGGCACCCGCCTCCTCGGGATCGCGATCGTCATCATCGGTACCGGCGTGGTCGCCGGAGCGATCCGTGGTGGCCAGGCACGCGGCATGATCCCACTAGGCATCATCGCCGTGTTCGCGCTTGTCCCGACGATCGCCATCGAGGACCTTTCCACCGACGGCATCGGCGAGGTCAGTCACCGGCCCACGACCCTCGCCCAGCTCGAATCCGAGTACCGACATGGAGTCGGCGAACTCACCGTCGATCTGCGGGAGCTGGACCTTGATGGCACCACACAGACGATCGAGATCGACCTGGGCATCGGCGAGGTCGAAGTGTTCGTGCCTGCCGAGGTCGGCGGCATCGCCCGCATGGAGGCCATCGCGGGCGAACTCAGCATCGACCTGCCCGGCGCGAGCGACGACCGAAGTGACGAGGGCATCGATGTCGAGATCACGCGCATCACGCTGCCAGGCGATCGCGGGACCCTCGACCTCGACATCGAGGTCGGACTCGGCGTCGCCGAGCTGAGGGCCGGCTGATGCGGGCGGTGCGAGCCCTGATCGGCGTGTCGATGATCGTGATCGGCACTGCCGCCATCGCCGATCGCAACATCGGCGAAGCAGGTTGGTGGATGCTGGCCGCGTTCGTCGGGTTGCTCGGATTCGCCGGCTTGTTCAGCGCGTTCCGCAGCTGAACAGCACCAGGCCGCAGTTCGGGCGACCGATCGACAATCAGCGCCCGGCTTGCTCCTGGCGGGCTCGATGGTTCTGGACCAGGGTGCGTCCCTCTTGCACCAGGATCTGCGCATCACCCGCCGCGCGGCGCGCTTTGGCGATGGCTTGCTCCCGGACACCACCAGGCGTGAACCGGCGTAGTTGTTCCTGGATGCGGCGCCTCACCCACATCGTTCCCGCGGCGCCGGTGGCGGCACCGCTACTGAACCAGAACAATCGCTTGAACACAGTGCCCTGACCCTAGCGAATTCCGTGCGACTCCTCGCGGCTACTCGCGGCCGTGGCGCCAGCGATGGATCTGGTTCATCCGATCGGCAATCTCGGACTCATCGCCCAGGCGGGAGGGTTCGTAGAAGCGCTGATCGGCGACCTCGGGCGGCAGGTACTGCTGGTCGACCCATCCCCGCGGGTCGTCGTGTGGGTAGAGGTAGCCCTCGCCGTGGCCGAGCGATGCTGCCCCCTGGTAGTGCGCGTCGCGCAGGTGCGTGCCGACCTCGCCACCGGCCGTGCGCGCTGCGGTCTGGGCCTTGTTCAATGCCATGTAGGCCCGGTTCGACTTGGGCGCAGTCGCCAAGTAGACCGTCGCATGGGAGAGGTTGATGCGAGCCTCGGGGAGGCCGACGAACTCCACCGCCTGGGCGGCGGCGGTAGCGATCAACAAGGCCTGGGAGTCGGCCATACCGATGTCCTCGCTGGCGTGGACCACCAGGCGACGGGCGATGAACCGCGGATCCTCGCCGGCCTCGAGCATGCGGGCCAGCCAGTAGACCGCAGCATCGGGGTCGCTTCCCCGGATCGACTTGATGAACGCGGAGATCGTGTCGTAGTGCTCGTCTCGCCCGTAGCGGAAGGCCTTGACGTTGAGGGCCGCCTCGACATCATCGTTCCCGACGTGGATCGGTTCACCTCGAGCTGAAGCCAGTGCCACGGCGACCTCGAGTGCGGTCAACGACTGGCGGCCGTCGCCACCGACTCGGGCGACCAGGTGATCGATCGCGTCGGGATCAGCGGTTGCGCCCTCGACCTCGAGTCCGCGATGCAGAAGCTCGCCAACCGCCTCGTCGTCGAGCGGCTCGAGCCGGAACAGCGTGGAGCGAGACAGCAGCGGGGCGTTGACCTCGAAGTACGGGTTCTCGGTCGTCGCACCGATCAGCGTGATCAGTCCTTCTTCGACCGCCGGCAGTAGGGAGTCCTGCTGGGCCTTGTTGAATCGATGCACCTCGTCGAGGAACAGAATCGTCGGCTGCCCCCGCTCACCCAGTCGCTGTCGCGCCTTGGCGATCTCTTCACGGACGTCTTTGACCGAGGCCGTGACCGCCGACAGCTGAACGAACTGCTTTGCCGTGGAACGCGCCACAACGCGGGCGATCGTGGTCTTGCCGGTTCCGGCCGGTCCCCACAAGACGACCGAAGACAAGCGATCGGCCTCGATGAGGCTTCGGAGTGGCTTGCCCGGACCGAGGAGATGCTTCTGGCCGACGATGTCGTCGAGCCGCACCGGCCGCATGCGCGCCGCGAGCGGTTGACGCTGCTCGAGGCGCTCTTGGGCAGCTGCGGCAAAGAGGTCGTCGCTCACCAGGACATCTTGGTCGAAGGGTGCGACAGCGGGGTGGTTCCCCGCCGTGCGGTTGACCGATCGGAGTCAGGGCCACTAGCACGGACGCCATGACGTCGACGGAGACCCAGACCAATGCCGGTTGGCACGATCGGGCCCGCGCCCTCACGCCGGCCGGCGTGCATTCCAACGCCCGCCTCGGCGGGGCGACGACGGTGTTCGCTCGAGGCGACGGACCGTGGCTCTTCGACGTCGAGGGTCGGCGCTATGTCGACTACATGCTCGGACGGGGGCCTGCCGTCCTCGGCCACACCCCGACCGAGGTCAACGATGCCGTGGCCAGGGCCATCTCCGACGGGTTGACTCTCGGCCAGGCGACACCGCTCGAAGTCGAAGCGGCGGAGGCCGCGCTCTCGGTCATTCCGTGGGCGGATCAGCTGCGGTTCACGAGCAGCGGAACTGAGGCGGTGCAGGCGGCCTTTCGTCTCGCCAGGGCCGCAACTGGCCGCTCGCTCCTCGTGCAGTTCGAGGGCCTCTACCACGGCTGGATCGACACGGTCTCGTTGAGGGCGGGAGATGGCCCGCGGTCGGCCGTGCCCGGCACGATCGGCCAATCGCCCGACAGTGGTGCGCAAACTATCCTGTTGCCATGGAACGACCCCACCGCGGTCGACGAGGCATTCGAGCGATGGGGCGACGACATCGCGGCGGTGATCACCGAACCGGTCAACATCTTCGGCGGCAACCTGGCTCACGATGGCTACCTCGCGCACCTGCGCGACATCACCTCCCGGAACGATGCAGTGCTCATCTTCGACGAGGTCGTGACCGGCTTTCGACTCCAGCCCGGCTCATGCGCGTCGATGATGGGGGTCACACCGGACCTCGCCACCTTCGCCAAGGGGCTCGGTTCGGGTTGGCCGGTCTCAGCGGTCGCGGGTACCGCTGACCTATTCGACGGCGTCGCCGAGGATCGCGTCCGGCTCTCGGGCACCTACAACGGCAATACCGCCGCAATGGCCGCGGTGATCGCCACGGTGGAGGCCACCGTCGACGGCGAGCGGCATCGTGCGATGCATGCGTGGGGCAACCGACTTCGCGACGCCCTCGTCGAAACCGCCGCGGCGAACGGGCTCGCGTTCCAGGCCGAAGGTCATGGCACCGCGTTCTGGACCGTCATCGGCGAGCGCGACCACGCCACGGCCGACCGGCTCGGCGCATTGCTCTGGGAAGAGCGAGTGATCACCTATCACAACACCTGGCTGCCCTCGACGGCCCACGACGACGAGGCACTCGACGTCACCATCGAAGCCTTTGCCAAGGCGATCGACCGCCTCTGACTCACGCCGACAAAAGGCCGGTCAGCGACGCAGTCGGAGTTCGAACCGGGATCCTCGTCCTCCGCCCACGGGGCTCTCGAGCGAGATCGAGCCACCGTGGGCTTCGGCGATCTGGACCGCTACGGGAAGACCGAGGCCCGTGCCCTCAGGCCGATCGGTCCAGAAGCGTTCAAAGATCCGATCTCGATCTTCCGCGGCCACACCGGGGCCCTGATCGGTCACCGTGACGACGACCCAGCCGGAGCTGCGGCGACGGGCTCGGTCGAGCCGGGTCGGATCCTCGGACGACCCCTCGATCGCGACGCCGACCGTCACCTTGTCGTCGGATTGGGAGTGTTCGATGGCGTTGGACAGCAGGTTCACAACGGCCCGTTCGACCATCACGTCGTCGACCGGCGCCGTGATCGGTGCATCGCTGACCGGACCCACCACTCGAACCGAGCGGGCGTCGGCCTCGGCGCCGACAGCTCGGACCGCCGACGCGACCAGAGTCACCACGTCGGCGGGGCGGCGTTCGATCACCCGGGCCCGACCACGGGCATCGACGAGGAGGCCGTCGACCGTGTCGCGCATGCGTTGTGCCGCTGTACCCGACCGCTCGATGCCTCGGCGGAACTCATCGATCGAGGGCTCGGGTTTGGCCAGCAACACCTCGGCGTTGTTGACGAGCACGGCGAGGGGGTTGCGCAGCTCGTGACTCGCTTCCTCGACCAGGCTCCGCTGCACCTCAGCGGCCGCCTCGATCGGTCGGAGCGCTCGACCGGAGAGCCACCACGCCAACGCCGTAGCGACTGGTGCGATCGCGATCACGGTCAGCGGCACCGCCACCGGTCGCGAGCGACGGAGGACGACGTCCTCCTCGATGTCGGTGGTGAAGGTTCGATCCGTCTCGATCAGGACCGTCGTGTCCTGCTCCGAGATCACCGACACGAAGAACAGCGCCAGCACGGGCAGGTAGATCGCGACGAAGACCACCAAGGCGAAGCGCACGCGCAGCGATCGCAGTGCCGACCTCATCGAAGGGACCTCGGCGCCGCTGGGTCCATCGATCTCATCCTCCGGGTCCGATCCGATAGCCGGCGCCGGTCACGGTCTCGATCATCGGCGGCGCGCCGAGCTTGCGTCGCAACCGGCTCATCAGCACGCGTACCGACGACGTGAACGGATCCGCATTGGCATCCCACACGTGCTCCAGGAGCTCCTCGGCCGACACCACGCGACCGGGGTCCTGGAGCAGGTACCGCAGGATCGAGAACTCCCGCCCCGTGAGCGAGACCTCGTGGCCGTCGCGGACGACCATCATCGTCGCCGTGTCGAGCGTCAGATCCTCCCAGCGCAGGATCGCGTCGACGTGGTCCTCCCGCCGAGACACCGCGCGGACTCGGGCCACGAGCTCGGCGAAGGCGAAGGGTTTGACCAGATAGTCGTCTGCGCCCGCGTCGAGCCCGGCGACTCGCTGCTCGACGGCATCGCGAGCCGTGATCACGATGATGCGATGCGGGCGGTGCTGATCGGTCGACCTCAGCAACCGCCGCAACAGGTCGAGCCCATCGCCGTCGGGGAGCGCCAGGTCGATGCAGGCCAGGTCATAGGCGGTGGTACGGCAAGCCTCCAGTGCCTCGTTCAGCCCACCCGCGGTATCCACGGCATACGTCGCGTCTCGCAGGCCTTCGACCAGCACTTCGGTCAACGCCGCATCGTCCTCGACCAGCAGGATGCGCAACCGACCGCTCCTCGTCGTCGTTCGTCGATTCCGGATGGCCCGCCGACTAGCGGTCCGCGGTGGCCGAGTACTCGATGCCGTCATTGATCACGAGCAGCCCGTCATCGGTCAACTGTAGGTGGAGGTCGACCATGGCGCTGGCCCGGTCGAGGGGTGCCAGCGTGCCATCGGGACGCGGTACGTATCGGAGCGACGGAGGGTCGACCGGCACCGCGGCGGCAGCGATCCCGCCCCGATCGTCAACCGCCACCCAGATCAGCAGCTCCGCACCTCGCTCGAAGCGAACCCTGAGATACGTGCGATATTCGATGTCGGCGAACCAGGTCCCGAACACATCCAGCCCGACCACGGATCCGAGCTCGTCTTCCAGCAGCTCTCGCTCGCGGCGGCCCTCCTCTGTCGATCCGCCGAGGACGTCGAGTACCAACGCTTCGTGGATCGACGCTGCCGCCACGTCGGGGATCGGGAGCACTGCGGCGACGGCGCCGGGATCGAGTGCGGTGACGAGCAGCGCATCGCCGTCCACGGAAACTGCCACACGACCACCGTCAGGGACCCCGTCGAGCACCCACTGCCCCACGGCCCGCTGGGCGACGTCGGCCGGAAGATCATCGACCGCGTCCGGCGGCGATGGCGTCCGACCGGCCACAAGGTCGTGAAAGAGCTCGAGCAGCAGTTGTTCCGCTGGGACCTCGTTCTGATTCGAGGCGATGACGAACACCCGCTCCGACTCGGGCAGCCAGGCGACGGTCATCTCGTGGCCGATGCTTCCGCCACCGCCCGATGTGCCGTACACAGGCTCGCCGAACGGCTCCTCGTCGATCCCGACCCAGCCGGGCACCTCGACCGTGCCATCGCCCTGGTCGAACCTCAGCTCGAGCAGCGATGACACGCCGTCGTTGGGAAGCAGATCCCCCGTGAAGAGTGCCCGGGTCCACCGGGCGAGATCCTGGGCGGTCATGGCCACGCCTCCCGCACCGTCGAGCGCCCAGTGCGGCCCGGCGAACGAACCGTCGTGGCCGGCCTCGCCGGCGTCGGTCACGCCGACGGCCCGCGGTGTCGGGGCCGAGGGTTCGCCGTCCCAGAACCCACCGAAGGCAGTGATCGGCGAGCCATCGACGGTGAGAATCTGGTCGGCCAGGTAGCGCCGGTAATCGCCGGTGACTTCGTCGATGATCAGGGCGACGGTGGCGAACCCGGCGTTGGAGTACAGGAACTCCGACCCGGCAGGCGCGGCCGCATCGAGTGAGGACAGGGCTGCGATGGCGTCGGCCCGTTCGAGCGGCTCGTGGTCGCGTCCGTGCGATCCGGTCAGACCCGAGGTGTGCAGGAGGAGCTGCGCCACGGTTGCCTGACCGACTGCGCCCGTCAGGCCCGGGACGAGGTCACCCGCACGATCGTCGAGCGACAGGCGTCCATCGGCTGCGAGGCGACCGATGGCGGCGGCCGAGACCGACTTGGTGATCGACCCGATGCTGAACGTCGTGTCGATGGTCATCGGACGTCCCGAGTCGGCGTCGGCCAGGCCATAGGCGGCGGTGCACTCCTGCTCGCCACCGAGGAACGCAACCGAGCCAGAGAACCCGACGGACTCCCATCCTGCGAGGGCAGCGTCGATCCCGGGGTCGCACGTGACGGGTGGTTCGCTCGAGACCTCGTCGTCGTCCGTGTGACCATCCGTGTCGTCGTCCCTGTCGCCCGTGTGGCCATCCGCGTCGTCGTCCGTGGCCTGGTCGACGGCGGCATCGGCGGCCGAGCCGGAGTCGGCGTCCGAGGCGCCATCGGCAGCCGAGTCCGGCGTGGGACGCTCTGCACTCGCACTGCCCCGTTCGATGGAACTCGGCGGCGCATCCGACCCGCAGGCCGAGGCCACGAAGGCCCAGATCAGCAGGATGGCCGCAAGGGTGCGAACAGGGGTGTGTCGTTGCCACATCGGGCGAACGTACGGGTCGCGATGTGAACCGGATGTGAACGGTATGGGTTGGTGGCGCTCTGGTCGTGCACCCGTCTACCGGTCGGCGGCCAGCAGGTCGCGCTGCGCCGGCGCCGGGAACCGAGGACGGACTATCACGTCACCAAGCGCCGCCTGCAACTCGTCGATCGATTCGGTGAGCAAACGCCGATGCTCAGGCCCCAGCTCGTCGACGAGTCGCGTGAGGATCCCGCCATCGGCACCCTGGATCCAGGCACCGACGATTCGCCCGTCGGCCCAGATGGTGGGCCCGGCGTTGCCGAACCGATCGAACAGCTCACCGACGAGGGCGGGATCGAGATACCAGTCGCGTTCTTTCCAACCCATCGCCGTGGGATCGAGTCCGGGTAGCAGCCGGACCCATGGGCCGGGATCCGCGCTACCGCCGAGTTCGTCGAGGTCGTCGAGATCATCGGGATGCAGCCAGCCGGTGTCGCCGCCCTCGAGCTCGACGTCCACGGCCCCAATGGTGGCCAGTGACTTGCGAGCCAGGCCAGCCGTCCAGCCGAACCACCATCGAATGTCGGTGTCGGTCGCCGGTCCGAACCGGAGCAGCCATCGGGCGAGCAGGTCCGCCGCGCACTGCTCCTCGTCCCCGCCGGCGAGACCACCTTCTAGCCAGTCGACGGTTGGCGACCAGCGGTATTCCGCATTGGTCCAGTCGCCCGTGGGCGACGTGCGGACCAACGTGCCGTCGAATCCTGCTCCTTGGAGCACCTTCGAGTGGGCGTTGAGGGTGGCCGGGTTCTTCGTCGTTGCACCCATGCGCATCGGAACAACCAGATGTGGGAGGGCTTGGCCGATCGCGCGCGTGGTCATCGGACCCTCGGTGTTCAGCAACGCCGCGATCTCCTCCCCCGCAGCGCGCATCCACGCTTCGCCGTCGACCACCTCGGTCGTCTCCTCGAGCGCCCCGATTGTCCGCCGACGTTCCTTCGCAGCGATCTTGGCCGTGGTTGCGCCGTGCGCGAGACGAGCGATGTCGGGGGTCATGACCCAGATCGTGCGCCGCATCGCATGGTGCCGCACGACGGAGCGATCGCGATAGAGCGCCGCGTGTACCAGCTCGGCCGACGGCTTCCGCATGCGCACGAACGCTGAGAGGAACACGGTCGCCGGATCCGACGAGTGGAGGCCGATCAGGTCATCGGCGATCGCGGCAATGTCATCGGTTCGGCTGCCCGGAATCAGGCGGTGTCGCCGCGCGAGTCTCCAGCGGCGCTGCTCGTCGGTGATCATTGCGTTCATCGTCGCACGCCTTGTGCGTGCGTTAGCGAACGCTGTCGACGAGCCCCAGTTCGACCAACGCACCAGCTGCGTGGAATCCGCCCGATTCGAACTCGTCGATGACCCATTCGACGGCCTGCCCCGTTCGCTGGGCGATGAGGTTCGCTGCCGATGTGCGCCGCTGTTGTTCGGCGTCGACGGCTGCAGCGAGATCACCGGCCGTGCCCGCCGAGGACCGAGGCGGTTCGAGGCGCAACGACATCGACGCGGCCGCACCGATACGGCGCTCACCCGTCGACCCAGCGACGGCGACGGCGGCAGCGCCATTGGCTCGGCCGATGACGTCGATCGTCGCTGGCGCCCGAAGCAGCCGCAGTGTGTCGAGCAACGGCAACCCGGTGCCGAGGTCCGGGCCATCGGCGTTGACGAGCACCGAGAGTGGTTCGTCCGACTGGCCGTCGAGCATCATCAGTTGCGCGACGGCGGTCGCCACCGTGGCGTCGTCGAGCACGCCCGAGATCATCACCCGACGCTGGGCGAGCATGGCGTCGGCGACCGGGTCGGGTAGGTCCATCACTGGCCCTCGAGCGACACGTTGAGTCGGCAGCCGATCGCTTCGGCATAGCGCGCCAGCGTGGAGAGTCGCGCGTTCGTCGCCCCGTTTTCGAGCCGTGCGATTGCCGGCTGCGAAGTCCCCATCAGCTCGGCAACTGCTTGCTGGCTCAGACCCCTGGACCGCCGCTGTTTGGCAAGCGCGCGCCCGACATCGCCCGGCAGCGACTCGAACGCATCGAATCCGGGGAACACGGTGGGCGGCACTCCGACACCTTAGCCCGAGCCGGGGTCAGACCATATCGTTTGTGGTATACATCGGCCTATGCCACAACCCGTGCAACGACCAATCCGATTCGGTCACCAGATCGCTCCCACCGCACCCTTCGACGAACTCGTCGTCGAGGCCAAGGCCGCGGAGTCCGCGGGGTTCGATGTCATCACGGTGCCGGACCACATCGGCACCTCGATGGCTTCACCCCTACCACTGCTCGCAGCGATCGCACGCGAGACCTCGACCATCCGGGTCGGCACTTTCGTGTTGAACAATGAGATGCGCAACCCGGTCCAGCTGGCGTGGGAAGCGGCCACACTGGATCGCCTGAGCGGTGGGCGCTTCGAACTCGGCATCGGCGCCGGTCACACGCCCCACGAGTTCACTGCGACCGGCATCGACATGGCCGGAGCCGCTGATCGCAAGGCCCGCCTGGCTGATGCCGTCCATATCATCCGAGGGTTGCTCGACGGCGAGACGGTGTCGCATGACGGCGAGCACTACCAGGTCGATGGCGCGGCGATCGAGCCCGCTGCGCAGGACCGGCTGCCGATCATGATCGGCGGCAACGGGCAGGCACTGCTTACCGATGCGGGGCGACAGGCCGACATCGTCGGGCTGAACGGTCTCCGTCGCACGCTCGATGACGGCCACCGGCACTCGGTGGGCTGGAGCATCGACCGCCTCGAGCGCCAGATCGGCTGGGTGCACGACGGCGCGGCGTATCACGGCGAGATACCCGAGCTCAATGCCCTCGTGCAGCGGATCGAGATCACGGACGATCGCGAAGCTGCGGCGACCGCCCTCGCTGACCAGGCCGAGGGACTCTCGGTGGACGAGGCCCTGAGCAGCCCCTACGTCGCCTTCGGAACCCACGACGAGATCGCCGACCAGTTCTTAACCGCTCGGGAGCGCTGGGGCCTGTCCTACTTCGTAACCCGCAACATCGAGGCGATGACGCCGATCATCGAACGCATCCGCGCCGAGGACTGAACTCGCCGGCTACTCGCCGGGTTCGAATTCGAGGAAGGGCCGGTCCGCGACATTGCAATGGTCTCGCAGTACCGGGTAACCCGGCACGCGGTAGTCATAGTGCAGGGTCCATGGCTCGCCGTCGTTCACTGCGATGCTGCTGCCAGACTCCGCAGCCATCAGCATTCCCCATGCGATCGCGGCGTCCTCGCCCTCGAGACACAGGTTGTACTGATATTCGCCGTGGAACTCATCACGGGTTCCCAGCTCGGTGACCCGCTCATCGAAGGCCCAGTCCGCCTCGATTGGTGCAACGTTGCGCTGGGCAGTGATGGCAACACGCTCAGGCGCCCACGGTCGGGCTTGGGACTCGACGTCAGGCCCCAGCCACGTCGGATTGAGTAGCAGTGTGATCACCTCGGCGATCTCGTCCTGAAGATCGTCGTGGGCGTCCGGCGCAACCGGCTCGGCTGCCGCGCTGAAGCCACCCCGACCCGAACCGATCGTCAGACCGATGTCCCGCTCGAATAGGGCGCCCCGCGCCTTCGCCTGCACCGCAGGGTTGTCGAGCACCGCGGCGACCATCCGCTCCATGCCTTGCTGAGTGACCGACCGAACCTCGCTCCGGGTCGGGACTGCCCACGGCCCGGCCCACTCAAGGGTGATGAGCTCACCCCGCGGCGTGAGGATGACATTGACGACCTCTGGCCCGGTGTCCGGATCGCGCGCCGACAGTTGAAGTGCGACCTCGTTGCGAATGTTGAGAATCTCCGCGATCTCACGCTCTTGCTCGGTGAACTTGGGAACGGCGACGACCTCGTCGCGGGGCGGGACCTGGACGGGTTCGGCGTCGTAGTCGATACGCACCATCACGCGATCGCGGGCGTCGACGCGATGGTGATCCTCGGCGTCGAGCGAGCCCTGGATCCAACTGAGCACGCGACCGGCGTCGTCCACCTCGAAGTCGAGCCAGAATCCGTAACGAGGCTCGAGACTCACCCGCTCCAATGCGGCGATGAAGGGCACGCCAGCTTCGGTCAACGCCTCGGCAGTCTCCATGTCAAACTCGATCCGCTCGGCCCCGGTCGCTACGACGCCAAGCTCGGCCAACAACGATGTGAGCCTGCCGTCCTCAGGCAAGATGTCGGGCAGGCCAAAACTCCCCAAGGGCTCGATGTCATGCCACAGCTCGGGATCGGGCTCGCCCGGGCCCTCCCAACCGAGCGCTTCGGCCGGGTAGCCGCGCACCAGCACCGCGTCGTGCAGGAAGACGACCGCTGGGTCGCCTGGGAAGTCGTAGCCGCCGAGCCGCTCGGTGGCTTCGGCGTCGATCGCCATCAGCGCGGCTCCGCGGCTGCGGTCTACGCTGATCGAGGCAACGTTCTCGGCTGTCCGCATTCGCCCGGTCTCGCTGTCGTACAGGTCGAAGGACACTCGCCACCGGTAGTGCTCGATCACCTCCGGTGCTTGGCGAAGTTCGGTCGGGCTGGTCGCGGTGGTCGGAGTCGGTGTGGACGGGCGCTCTGGCGCTGCGGCCGCTGTGGGCAGACTTTCGACCTCGCGCTCCCCGCTGACCGCGGGTGCCACGACCGGGTCAAGCTCGTCGGCGCCTGTGCAGGCCGCGATCAGCAGTGCCAAGACGGCAACCGAGCGGAACCTCCTCCAGCGCTTGGGCCTACCCATCGCGATACGGCGGGGCTTCCGGGAAGACGACCGGGCCTGCGGCCACGAGTGGTGGTTGCTCGACCCTCGGAGCCGACACTGGATTCGACAACCCCGGCTTCGGCCCTGGCCTCGGTCGGACGAGGATGGCGATTGTGAGCGCCGCGTACCCGACCGCGACGCACGCCGTGAGCACCTGGCCGAGGTTCCAGCCACCTGGCGCCTGGGCGTACATGGTGACCCAGAACAGTGTTCCGAGCGGAAGCAGCAGGCTGACCCACGCGCCAAGCCGGAGCGACACGAACGACAGGACCAGTGCGAGGGCGGCGATGAAGGCCGGCACCACGAAGATGAAGACGATCAGCATGAGCAGCACACCGCCCTCGCCACTCAGGGTCTCGCCCTCGAAATCGGACCACTCCAGCCCGAGCCCCACAACCATCGCCACCAACACGGCGACGCCAGCGGCAGCGACTAGGGCCGTCAGGGCGCGCCAAACGAGCGCCACCCGATCAGCTCGTCGAATTCGGTCGACGAAGGAGTCCGCCCGGTCCATGGGTCCCCCCATCGGCCGGACGGCCCATCGATGTGAGCCGGAAGCGACTATTCAGCTGGTGGCAGGACCCGGAGGCCCAACTCGTCGAGATGACCGTCATCGATCGGCGTCGGAGCGTTGGTCAACGGGTCGGCACCAGACTGGGTCTTCGGGAAGGCGATGACCTCGCGGATGTTCGTCTCGCCGAGCAGCAGGGCCGTCAGGCGGTCGATGCCGAAGGCGAAGCCGGCATGCGGCGGGGCGCCGTAGCTGAACGCATCGAGGAGGAATCCGAACTTGGTCTCCGCCTCTTCGTCGCTCAGGCCAAGTGCGGCGAACACCCGACGCTGGATCTCCGGGTCGTGGATTCGCACCGAACCGGAACCGAGCTCCCACCCATTGAGGACCAGGTCGTAGGCCTGCGAGCGGACCTTGAGCAGCGACTCGCCGCCGCCACGAACCAGATAGTCGACGTCGTCGGGGTGCGGCATCGTGAACGGGTGGTGCGCAGCGATCGGGTCGCCGTTCTCGCGCAGCCCCTCGAAGAGCGGGAAGTCGGTGATCCACACGAAGTTCAAGGCATCCGGATCGGCCATGTGTCCGCCGACCTCGAGGCGCAGACGCCCGAGGATGTCGCGCACGGGGCCACGGTCACCCGACTGCAGGAGCAGCAGGTCGCCGGGCTCGGCCTCCATCATCGAGATCAGGCCGGCGATCTCGTCCTCGGTCATGAACTTGGTCAGACCGCCGTCGAGCTCGCCGTCTTCGAGCACACGGAACCACGCCAGACCCTTGGCGCCCCACTTCTTGCACATGTCGGTGAGCTCGTCGATGCGGTTGCGGGCCACCGTCTCGGCGCCGCCCTGGACGTTGATGCCCTTGACGCATTCGGTCTTGAAGACGTTGGCCTCGGTGCCTTCGAACAGCGGGGTGAGCTCGACGAGGAACATGTCGAAGCGGGTGTCCGGCTTGTCCGAGCCGTAGTACTCCATGGCGTCGATCCACGGCATCGTCGGGAAGTCCTCGGGCCAAAAGCCGCGGACCGCGTCGGTCGCCGCGGCGACCGCGTACGAGATGAACTGGTGGACTTCGTCCTGGCCGACGAAGCTGGCTTCGGCGTCGAGTTGGGTGAACTCGTACTGGCGGTCGGCGCGAAGATCCTCGTCGCGCAGGCACACCGCCATCTGGTAGTAGCGATCGATCCCGCCGACCATGCAGAGCTGTTTGAAGATCTGCGGGCTCTGCGGCAGCGCATAGAACGAGCCCGGCTCCTTGCGGCTCGGCACGACGAAGTCACGAGCGCCTTCGGGCGTCGAGGCGATGAGCAAGGGTGTTTGGACGTCGATGAAGCCCTGGTCCTCCATCGCGTTGCGAATCGCCGACATCGTATGGGCGCGGTAGCGGAGGTTGCGCTGCATCTTCTCGCGACGCATGTCGACGTAACGATGCTTGAGGCGCAGGTTCTCGTCGATCTCCTGGCGGGAGTTCAGCGGGAACGGCGGCGTCTGGGCCTTGTTCAGGACCTCGACCGTGCAGTTCTGGACATCGATTGCGCCCGTGGCGAGGAACGGATTCTCCATGCCCTCGGGCCGGCCCACCACGGTGCCCGTGATCTGCACCACGTACTCACGGCGCAGGTCGTGCTTCTCGTCGACCACGCACTGGATCACGCCGCTGTGATCGCGCAGGTCGATGAACGCCAACTTCTCGCCGTGCTCGCGGCGGTTGTCGACCCAGCCGCAAAGGGTGACTTCGCGACCCTCGTCGTCTCGGCCCAGCTCGCCGCAGTAGTCGGTGCGCATGCCGCGGGCACCGGCGGGGTCGCCGCCTTCGCCCCAATCGGCCTGGTCGTCTTCGTAGTACTCGTCGCTCATGGTTCTCAGCTCAGGTGGGTGGAGAGGTTGTCGATCAAGGCGGTCACCGGAACCGTCGTCTGGTCCCGGTTCTCGCCCTGAAGCGGTCGGATGGTCACGGATTCGGCAGCCCGTTCGTCGTCGCCGACGATCAACGCGACGCGGGCGCCGCTGCGGTCGGCAGCCTTGAACTGGGCCTTCATCGAGCGGGCATCGTAGGCCCGGTCGCTGGCGATCCCCGCCGTCGCCAGGTGGCGCTGCAGGACCGAGGCTTCATCGCCGCCGGTGGTATCGATGATGAATACGTCCGCAAGTGCGTCGGCGGCGGGGAACACGCCCTCGGCGTCGCACTCGAGCAGGATGCGGTCGACGCCGAGCGCAAAGCCGATACCCGGCGCGTCGGGACCGCCGAGATCGCTCGACAACGCGTCGTAGCGTCCGCCACCACCCAGCGCATTCTGCGAGCCCTCGAGGGCGTGGCCGGCGAACTCGAACGTGGTTCGGGTGTAGTAGTCGAGCCCGCGCACCAGCCGGGGCGAGATCTCGTGCGGGATCTCGAGTCGGTCGAGAATCCGGCGGACGCCATCGAAGTGCTCGGCGGTCTCGGGGCTGAGATGATCGACCATCACCGGCGCGTCATCGATGATCGCCTGGTCCTCGGGTCGCTTGGAGTCGAGGACCCGCAGTGGGTTGACCTCGAGCGTGTGCTGGCTCTGCTCGGACAGTTCGCCGTGACGAGCCCGGAAGTACGAGGTCAGGGCTTCGAGGTAGGCGGGTCGACAGGTGGGATCGCCCAGGCTGTTGAGCAGTAGGGTGACCTGGCGGAGCCCCAGCGACTCGTAGAAACGCCAGCCGAGGGCGATGATCTCCGCGTCGATCGCAGGGTCTTCGGTACCGATCGCCTCGACGCCGATCTGGCTGAACTGGCGATAGCGGCCCGCCTGCGGCCGCTCGTAGCGGAACTGTGGCCCTTCGTACCAAACCTTCCAGGGCATCGCGGGACGGTGCTGAACGAATGCTCGCACCACCGCGGCCGTCAGCTCGGGCCGCAAGGCGTAGTGCTTGCCGTCCTTCGCGACGAAGTCGTACATCTCCTTGGTGACGACATCGGTTGACTCACCAAGGCGCTTGAAGACACCGAGATCCTCGAAGATCGGCGTGATGACATGGCCGAAGCCCGCCATGCGCGCCTGATCGGCAAAGGCGTTGACGACGGCGCGTTGGCGCTCGGCCTCGCCCGGCAGGATGTCACGAGTGCCCTTCGGGCTGCGGAAGCTGGCCTGTGCCATGAACGTGCCAGGCTATCGGCGCCGTCCGCCTCGAACCCGGGATTCACCCAAGGGTCTGACCCCATCCGAGGGGCGCGTCGTACCATCGATTGGGTGGAGGACGAGTCGGAGCCGCACGAGCCCGAGGACGGGGCGCCGGCCGGCGATGTGCCTGACGCGGCAGAACCCGAAGACGTCGACGCTCCGCCGGGAATCGTCGGGCGCGTCCGAGCGGCATTGCTGGCGCCCGTGCTCGCCATCCTGCGGGTCTTCTGGGCGCGGGTGCCACGTTGGCTCAAGGACAACTGGCTCACCCGCACCCTGCTCGACACGATCTTCCTCGTGCGTCGCAATCGGGTGATGGGAATCGCCGCCGAGGTGGCCTTCTGGGCGGTGCTCAGCATCACTCCCCTACTGCTCGTTTCGGCGTCGGCGCTCGGCTGGATCGATTCGCTGTTCGGCATCGAGGTCGCCGACGACGCTCGCTCGGGCCTCAGCTCCGCCGTCGTCGACCTCCTCGGCATCGGCGACCAGGCGGTCTCGGCGATCGATGAGCTTTTCGACAGTCCTGATGCCACCCGCCTCACACTTGGTCTGATCACCTCGATCTATGCGTCGTCCCGTGGCTTCACCTCGCTCATCGGTGGCCTCGACCACATCACCGGACGACCGCGGCGTCGGAACTGGATCACCACTCGCATCGCCGGCTTCGGCGCCGCATTGCTGTCGGTGCCGGCCTTGGTCGCCTTGCTTGTACTCGTGAGCGTCGGCCGGACCGGCTTCGGCTTGCCGCAGCCGTGGAGTGACATCGCAGCGATCCTCACCTGGCCGATGGTCGCCATCGGCCTGACCTTCTTCGCCGCATGGCTTCTCCACACCTCACCCGCCGAGCGCACCCCGGTCACCCACGATCTCCTCGGCTCCGCGGTCGCGGTCACCATCTGGCTGGGCGGCTCATGGATCACGGCTCGCTACCTGACCAGTCAGGGGTTCAACGACGTGCTCGGCATTCTGGGCGGCTCGGTCGGCCTCCTGATCTGGCTCTACATCATGGCCAGCGGAATCCTGATCGGGGCTCAGGTCAATGTCGCAGTGCTCTCACCGCCCGACCGAGCGGCCGGCACCAAGACCACGCCGGCGCGCGAGGCCTGAACCGCAACGAGTCCCCAGAAGCTAGGAGTCGTTGAGCACGCGATGGGCTTCGTAGACGCCGTCGATGTCGCGAACAATCTGCAGGATCGCCTGGATCTGGGCCGCATCACTGAGTTCGAAGTCGAACTGCATCACGGCCACACGATCCTCTCGAGTGCGGGTCGACACGGCGATGATGTTGACGTGCTGGTCGGTCATCGTCTGGGCGACGTCGACGAGCAGGTGCATGCGGTCGAGTGCCCGGACCTCGATCGTGGCAACGAACGATCCCACGCCCGCAACATCCCACTCGGCGTCGACCACACGATCGCTTGCCGAGTCGTCGTGGGCCACCGCATTGGTGCAGTCGGTGCGGTGGATGGCGACGCCACGCCCCCGGGTCACGAAGCCGGTGATGTCGTCGGGCGGAACCGGCTTGCAGCACTTGGCAAGCCGCACGAGGTGCTCATCGAAACCCTCGACGTGCACGCCCGCTCCCTTGCGGTCGCCACGGTTCGGGCGGGGCGCAAGCGCCGAGGTCGCCACCCGCTCGTCAGCCTTGGGTGAGTCGTCGCCCTGCAGCCGGGTTTGGGCTCGCGAGACGACGGCTCCGGGGTTCACATGGCCGGCGCCGATCGCCGCGAAGAGCGCGTCGGCGTCTTGATAGCCCATGTCGTCGGCGATCTCGGTCAGCGTCGATGAGCGCATGACCTCGTAGACGGGAAGGCCTTTGCGGCGAAGCTCGTTGGCGACATCGTCGCGTGCCGTGGCGAGCTGGTCCTCGTGTCGCTCACGGCTGTGCCAGCGCCGAATGTTGTTGATCGCGCGATGGGTCGTGACGAAGCTGAGCCACTCTTCGCTCGGCGCCGCAGATCCCGTCTGCGACGTGAACACCTCGACGACATCGCCGGTACCGAGCCTCTGATCGAGACCGACCATGCGGCCGTTCACCTGCGCGCCGACCGCGTTGTTTCCGATCTCGGTATGGATGGCGTAGGCGAAGTCGACCGGGGTCGAACCGACGGGCAGGGTGATGATCTTGCCCTTGGGCGTGAAGATCGAGATCTCCTCCTGCTCGAGGTCGTCGCGCAGGTTCGCCATGAACTGTGACGGCGTATCGGCGCCGTCGCTGAAGTCGACGATGCGGTTGAGCCATTCGAGGTCGTCGCTCGGCAGCGAGTCCTTGTACGCCCAGTGGGCGGCCATGCCGCGCTGCGCCCGGGCGTGCATCTCGTTGGTTCGCACCTGGAACTCGACCATCTTGCCCTGCGGCCCGACGACGGTGGTGTGGAGCGACTGATAGAGGTTGAACTTCGGCATCGCGATGAAGTCCTTGAACCGTCCCTGCACCGGCCGCCAGTTGGCGTGGATCGAGCCGATCGCGCCGTAGCAGTCGCGTACCGAGTCACAAATGACTCGTACGCCGACGAGGTCGTAGATGTCGTCGAACTCGCGACCCTTGACGACCATCTTCTCGTAGATGCTCCACAGGTGCTTGGAGCGCCCGATCACGTCGGCCGAGATGCCGAGCTCGGCGAGTCGCGCTTCGACCTCGCCGATGAACTGGGTCAGGTAGATGTCACGCTCGGGATCGCGGAGGGCGACCATGTGATCGATCTCGGCGTACCACTTGGGATGCAGCGCAGCGAACGAGAGGTCCTCGAGCTGGGTCTTGAGCTCTTCCATGCCGAGGCGGTGCGCCAGCGGCGCGAACACGTGCAGCGTCTCGCCCGCCGTGCGTTGCTGCTTCCATTCGGGCAGCACGGCAAGCGTGCGCATGTTGTGGAGCCGATCGGCCAGCTTGATGATCAGGACCCGGATGTCCTTGGCGACCGCGACGAGGAGCTTGCGGACGGTCGCGGCCTGCTGCTCCTCCTTGGAGTCGAACTGCAGGCGGTCGACCTTGGTGCAGCCGTCGATGATCGCCGCGATCTCGGCGCTGAAGGAATCCTCGATCTCGCTCAGCGCGATGTCGGTGTCCTCCACCGCATCGTGCATGATCGCCGCGGCGACGGCCGCGGCATCGAGACCCTGCTCGGCCACGATGGTCGCCACCTCGATCGGGTGTTGGATGTAGGGCTCGCCCGACTTGCGCATCTGACCGTCGTGTGCGTTGATGCCCCATTCGAAGGCCCGCACGATGTGCGCCGGGTCCTCGTCAGGGTGATGCTGGCCGTGGATACGCAGCAGGTTCGCGAGCTGCGAATCAGGCGACTCGACACCCCGCTGCCAGGGCATCACCCGTTCGATGAGCGACACGCGGTTCTCCCTCAGACCTCTCCGAGAATGCTGACCGTCTCGTAGCTGTCGAGCTGGGCCAGGCCATCGAGGCCGGCGATCGTCGCCAAGAACCCGATCGCTTCGACCGAGGCTCCGGTTTGCTCGACCAGCTGGGCCGCAGCCAGAGCGGTGCCGCCGGTCGCGAGAACGTCATCGATGATGAGCACGCGCTGTCCGCCGGCGGCGGCATCGGCGTGGACTTCGAGCGAGCCCGATCCGTACTCCAGCGTGTAGTCGACGCGGAGCGTGTCGGCGGGAAGCTTGTCGGGCTTGCGGATCGGAATGAAGCCGCATCCGAGTCGACAGGCCACCGGCGCACCGAGGATGAAGCCGCGGGCGTCGATCCCGGCCACCGAGTCGACACCGCGGCCGACGAACTCGTCGGCCAGCAACTCGACCGCACACCGAAGCGCGTCCGCGTTGCCGAGAACGGTCGTGATGTCGGCGAACCGAATGCCGGGCTCGGGGAAATCGTCGACGTGGCGAATCAGGGCTCGCAGCCACTCGACGTCGCAATCCATGGGTGAACGGTACCCCGCGTGGGGTGACAGAACTCGCCTAGCGCTTCTTCTTGCGCGGGCGAGGTTTGATCTCGCCCTGTGGCGCACGCTCCGGTGTCTTGCCCGAAGCCGACTTGCCACGGTCCGACGCACCGGCGACCTTGCGCTTGGTGACCGTCGGAGAACCCGACCCCGACTTGGCCGCAGCCGTGCGGGTTGCGGCGCGATTCGCCGAGACTCCGGTGACCCGGTGACCGTCGCCGCGAGCGCCGCTGCGGACGACTCGGGCGCGATCGGCATCGGCGAGCGCACGAGCGATGTCGGCATCGTCGGTGCCGCGCTTG
The DNA here is from genome assembly GCA_039028435.1 of Actinomycetota bacterium. Taxonomy (GTDB): domain Bacteria; phylum Actinomycetota; class Acidimicrobiia; order Acidimicrobiales; family UBA10347; genus UBA10347. Next base: position 83,110 of record JBCCIC010000002.1, read on the forward strand.
GCCGCCGCGATCTGGCGTTCGACGTTGGCCGCTTCGCGCTCCTTGAGACGGGCGACAATTGGCGTGGCGACGAACAACGACGAGTAGGTGCCGACCAACAGGCCGACCAGCAGGGCGATGGCGAATTCTTGGAGGGTCACTGCGCCGAGAATGAAGCGTCCGACGAGCAACACCGCAAGGACCGGCAACACCGACGTGATCGTGGTGTTGACCGAGCGCATCAAGACCTGGTTCAGCGAGAACGACGTGACCTGGGTGTACGTCATGGCGGCCGCACCCTGGGCCCGGTTCTCGTTCTCGCGGATCTTGTCGAACACGACCAACGTGTCGTAGAGCGAGTAGCCGAGGATCGTGAGGAACGCGATGACGGTCGCCGAGGTCACCTCGAGCTGGAACAGCGAATAGATGCCGACCGTGATCAGGATGTCGTGCACGACGGCGGCCAGCGCACCGACGGCCATCTTCCACTCGAGCCGGATCGAGATGTAGATGAACAGCACGATGAAGAACACGATCAACGCCGTGCGCGCCTTGCTCGTGACCTGATTGCCCCAGCTGGCGCCGACGGCGTTGGAAGTCACGTCCGAGGCCGGAATGCCGGCGGCCTCGGCCAGGGCCCCCTTGACCGTTTCGAGTTGAGCGGTGCTCTCGGTTTCGGCGCGGACCCTCCAGAGCTCGTTGGCGACCTGCTGGATACGGGCGTCACCGAGGCCCAGGGGTTCGAGCGCGTCACGGAGTTCGTCGGCCTCGACCGTCGGGCTGCGAACCTCCCACGAGGCACCGCCCTCGAACTCGATACCAAGGTTGAGGCCCTGCACGATGAGCGACATCGCGGCGATGGCCACGATGACACCGGAGACGATGGCGGCCGGTCGCCAATACCGGGGGAACTCGATGCGGTTCTCGTTGCGCAGCAGGGCGCCGATGGATCCGAGCACGTTCATGCGTCTGCCCCCGCAAGTGTCTCGTCGGTCTTTCCTCGCTGCTGGCGGATGCCGAACACCTCGGGCCGATCCTTGAATCGATCGACCATCAGCCTGACGAACGGGCCCATGAAGAAGTACGTGGCGATGAGGTCGAGGACTGACGCCAGCGCCAGCATCAGGGCGAAACCACGCACGGAACCGACGGTCAGCAAGTACAGGATCAGTGCACCGATCAGGGTCGCCAGATTGGCCCAGAAGACGGTGCTGAAGGCCCGCGGGAACGACTGGTTGACCGACGACGACACGGCCTGGGCACCACCGGGCGAGCGGTAGTGCTCCTTGAGATCTTCGAAGAAGATGACGTTGGAGTCGAGCGACACACCGATCGACACGATCAGACCGACCACACCCGCGAGGGTGAGGGCCAGACCTCGGCTCGCCGACAGGTACGACACGATGACCCACAGCAGCGTGGCCGAGACCCCGAGGCTGAGCATGGCGGCGAGTCCGAGCAGGCGGTAGTACCAGAGCATGTAGAGCGCCACGAGCGCCAGGCCCACGAGGCCGGCGATCAGACCGGCGTCGAGCGAATCTTGCCCGAGTGAGGCCGAGACGGTGCGCACCAGGCCGGCTTCGGGGTCGGCCGGGTCGGCGAACGCCAACGGCAAGGCACCGAACTCGAGCACGAGCGCGGAGTTCTTGGCGTCTTCTTCGCGGAAGCCGTTGTCACGGGTGATCACGACGCGGCGGTCGGTGAACTCGGGGGCGTTGATGTTCGGTGCGGATTCGACGACCCCGTCGAGCACGAATGCGAGCCGACCGGTCGGGCAGCTCGGGGATGCCCCGTTGAAGCACCTGGCGGCGGATTGGTTGAACAGCTCGAGACCCTCGGCGCCGGCCTTGAAGGTCACCTGAACCAGCCAGCCGCCGTTGATGAACTGGGCTTCGGCGCCGTCGAGTGCCGAGCCGGTGAACTCGGTTGGGCCGACCAGCACCGGCGTGCCGGGGTTGTCGGCGTCGTCACTGGCGGTGAGGAAGATCGCGCTCTGATCGGCAGGAGCGAAGTTCGGATCACTCACGACGCCGTTGGCGAGATCGAGCAGGCCGGGACCACCGCGCGTGACCTCGGGTCCGAAGACCTCTTCGTCCGGAATCGCGATGCCGTTGCGGAAGGCATCGACGAGATCGAACAGGACCGGACGGAACTGCAGCTCGGCGGTCTGGCCCACGAGGGCAACCGCTTCGTCTTGGTCCTCGATGCCCGGCAGCTGGACGATGATGAAGTTCTCTTCGCCGGTCTGGGTCGTGATGTCCGGCTCGGCAACGCCGATGGCATCGACACGGCTGCGGAGGATCTCGACGGCGAGGTCGAGGTTCTCCTGCGTGGCCAACGCCCGGTTCTCGGGGGTGTCGACCGGCTCGAGAACGACCTCGACACCACCCTGCAAGTCAAGACCGAGCAGCGGTTCCTGGCCGGCGAGGCGCGACCAGGTGAACAGCCCCGCAGTAACCACGAGGATGCCGACCAGTGCGACGAGCGGACGGTTCAACATGTCGGGGTCAGTCGGCCTCGGCGTCAGCCTCGGCGTAGACCACCCGCTCGGAGATGGACTCCTTGGTGACCTTGATCTCGAGGTTGTCGCTGACGGCCAGGAACACCGTGCCGCCGTCGAACTCGGCGATCGTGCCGTAGATACCGGCGGCGGTCAGCACCTCGTCGCCAACCTCGAGCGCATTGAGCATTTCCCGCTGGGCCCGGGCACGGGCCTGCTGCGGGCGGAGCAGGAAGAGATAGAGCGCGCCGAGCATGACGGCCCACAAGATGATGACACCCATGGCATCCTCCGATACGACAGCGGCAACGGCGGCTGCCGAAGCGATGTCGAGGCTAGCTCCACACCTCGCCAACCCGGCTGACCAGGTCCTCGATCGTGCCGCCACGAACGGCGTCGCGCGCCTCGTCGACCAAGCGGAACAAGAACGCGATGTTGTGCAGGGTCAGCAGCCTCTGCACCGCCGGCTCACGGACGTTGAGCAGATGACGGAGGTACGCGCGGGTGTATGGAGCGAGTGGACTTTCCGCAAAACCCGGATCGACTGGACCGGTGTCTCGGGCGAAGCGGGCCGCACCGAGGTTCATACGGCCGGCGGTCGTGAGCACGGTGCCGTGGCGAGCCAGACGTGTCGGGAGCACGCAGTCGAACATGTCCACGCCGTTGGCGATGCCTTCGACGATGCTCAGCGGGTCGCCGACGCCCATCAGATAGCGCGGCTGATCGAGCGGAAGCACATCCGTCGTCGCTCGGAGCGGCTCGAGCATCTCGGTCCGCTTCTCTCCGACCGACAACCCGCCGATGCCATAGCCCTCGAAGCCGATGCCGGTGAGAAACTCCGCGCTCTGCTGGCGGAGGCCGGTGTCGAGCCCGCCCTGGACGATGCCGAACTGGGCCCGCATGCCATCGGACCGTTCCGGCCGGTCCAGAAACGCCGAGCGAGCGCGCTCGGCCCATCGGTGCGTCGTGTCCATCGCCGACCGGATCGTCTCCTCGGTCGACGGAAGCGGCGGGCAAACGTCGAGGACCATCTGGATATCGCTGCCGAGCTTGGTCTGGATGTCGACCGCACCTTCGGGCGTCAGTTTGTGTTTGGACCCGTCGTAGGTCGACTTGAACAACGCGCCTTCGTCGTCGACCTTCGGTTCCAGACTGAAGATCTGGTAGCCGCCACTGTCGGTCAACACATGCTTCGGCCAGCGCATGAACCGATGGATCCCACCCATGTCGGCGACCAGCTCGGCGGTGGGCCGCAGCATCAGGTGGTACGTGTTGCCCAGGATGATCTCGGCGCCGAGCGCCTCGACCTCGGGACTGGTCAGTGTCTGCACGGCCGCCCGGGTGCCGACCGGCATGAACACCGGGGTCTCGATGGTGCCCCGAGGCGTGGTGATACGGCCGGTGCGGGCCGGGCCGCTCGTCGCCGTGACCTCGAATGCGAACATCAGCCAACCTCCTGCCGTGACACGATCATCGCGTCGCCGAACGACAAGAAGCGGTACTGCTCAGCGAGCGCCTCGGTGTAAATGTCACGCCATCGCTCGCCGGCGAACGCGGCCAGCATGACCAAGAGCGACGATCGGGGTTGGTGGAAGTTGGTGAACAGCACGTCGACGAGCTTCCACTCGTAGCCAGGGCTGATGAACAGCTCGGTGGTGCCGTCGCCGATGCCGAACGTTGCAGCGCTCTCCAGGGCACGCACCGTCGTCGTGCCGATGGCGATCACCCGATCTGCGGCCATGCACGCTTCGACCACCGCTGGGTCGACGAGGAACCGCTCGCCGTGCATCTCGTGCTCGGCGATGTCATCGACGAGGATCGGACGGAATGTGCCAAGGCCGACGGCAAGTTCGACCGTGTGGATTGCCGCTCCGGCGGCTTCGACCGCAGCGAGAACCGCATCGGTGAGGTGCAGCCCGGCGGTGGGCGCCGCAACGGAGCGCTCGTTGCGTGCATAGATCGTCTGATAGCGCTCCGCGTCGTCGAGCTCGGCGGTGATGTAGGGCGGAAGAGGCACCGTCCCGAGGCGGGCGGCGAGGTGGAGCAGTGCTTCATCTGTCGCAGCGTGGACGACCCGAACACCATCGCCCAGATCCTGGCCGACAACGACCGCCGGAGTGCCGTCGGGACCGAAAACGGTCGAGCCGGGCTTCACCCGTCGACTCGGCCGGACCAAGGCCCGCCACTCCCCCGTCGGAGTATCGAAGGGCTCGAGCAGAAACACCTCGACCGCGCCACCGGTCTCCTTCTGCAGCGCCAGCCGCGCCGGGATGACCCGGGTGTCGTTGACGACCACGACATCGCCGGGCCGGATCAGGCTGGGCAGCTCGTCGACCGCCCGGTGGACGATGTCCGAACCCGTGGCATCGAGCAGTCGTGCCGAGTCGCGCGGTTCCGCCGGCGTTTGGGCGATCTGCTCGTCGGGCAGGTCGTAGGCGAACTCGTCGATCGAGACCACCGCTGCAGTGTGCCCCTGGAAGCGACGGTCCCGGCGGCTAGTCGTTCTCGAAGAGGCTGGTCCGTGACGTGGGGTCGGATTGGATCGGCGGGGCGAGGCCGAGGTGTGTCCACGCCGCCGGCGTCGGCACCCGGCCCCGCGGTGTGCGCATCAACAATCCCTGTTGAATCAGGAATGGCTCGTGGACGTCTTCGACCGTCTCGGTCGGCTCGCTCACCGAGATCGCCAAGGTCGACAAGCCCACCGGCTGGCCGCCGAAGCGCTCGCACAATGCCGAGAGGATGGCGCGATCGACCTTGTTCAGGCCGAGCGCGTCGACGCCGAAGAGTTCAAGTCCCACCGACGCGACCTCGTTGGTGATCGCCCCGTCGTAGTCGGTCTCGGCAACGTCTCGGACCCGGCGCAGAAGTCGATTGGCGATTCGGGGCGTGCCTCGGGCCCGGATCGCAATCTCGCGGGCGCCCTCGTCGTCGATCTCGACGTCGAGAATCCCGGCGGCGCGTGTCACGATGGTCTGCAGATCGTCGACATCGTAGAAGTCGAGGCGCGCTACCTCGCCGAAGCGGTCGCGCAGGGGTCCGGTGATCAGGCCGATCCGCGTCGTCGCCCCGACGAGGGTGAACGGCGGCAACTCGAGTCGAATCGAACGCGCCGCCGGCCCCTTGCCGAGCACGATGTCGAGCTCGAAGTCCTCCATCGCCGGGTACAGGACCTCTTCGATCTGCTTGGACAGACGATGGATCTCGTCGATGAACAAGACGTCGCCGGGACCGAGCTTGGTCAGGATCGCCGCCAGATCACCGGCCCGCTCGAGCGCAGGGCCCGAGGTCGTGTGAATTGCCGAACCCATCTCCGAGGCGACGATGTGGGCCAACGTGGTCTTGCCGAGCCCGGGCGGCCCGGCGAACATCAGGTGATCGGCAGCCTCGCCGCGGTTGCGGGCGGCGCCGAGAATGATCTCGAGGTGGCGGCGGAGCTCGGGCTGACCGACGAAGTCATCGAGCGTGGTCGGCCGCAACCCCGTCACGTCGGCGACCAGACCGGCGCCTTCGAGGCCGTCGGCGGCGAAGTCTTCGTCGATCGCCGCGGCGTCGAGCAGCTCGTCGCGCGCCATCAGAATGCCAACACGTTGAGCGCCTGGCGGATCTGGGCCGCGGTGTCACCCTCGTCGGGCACTTCCTTGAGGGCGTGGGCGATCTCTTCGTCGCTGTAGCCCAGCGCGGCGAGGCCGTCGCGCACGTCGGCCCGACCTGAGGACCCTGCGCCGCCGGGCACCCCACCGGTGCTCTCGATGCCGCCCACCGGTGCATCGACCTTGCTCGACAGTTCGACGAGAAGCCGCTGCGCCGTCTTCTTGCCGACGCCCGGCACCAGACAGAGCGCTGCGACGTCTTCTTCGACAACCGCGCGGCGCAACCCATCGGGGCCGTGCACCGACAAGATCGCCAGGGCCAACGCCGGGCCGACGCCGTGGGCCGACAGCAGCGTCTCGAACATCAATCGTTCCTCGATCGACGAGAAGCCGTACAACGTCTGGTCGTCTTCGCGGAAGTGATGGTGGATGTGCAGGTAGCACTCGCTGCCGACCTCGCCGAGCTTGGCCGAGACCTCGGGGCCGATCGTCACGCGATAGCCGATCCCGGCAACCTCGATCAGGACCTCGTTGGGTTGGCGATCGGCGAGCGTGCCGCGCAAGGAGCCGATCATGCGCGCATGCCCTCAGGGACGCCGTGGCGCGCCAGATGGCACAGCGCGACACCAAGCGCGTCGGCGGCATCGACCGGGCGAAGCGGTTGCTGAATGTCGAGCAGCAGTCGGACCATGGTCTCCATCTGTTCCTTGTCGGCGGAGCCATCACCGGCGATCGCCTGCTTGATTTCGTTCGGCGAGTACTCGATCACGGTGCACTGTGCGTTGATCGCCTCGGCCATGACGATGCCGCTGGCTTGGCCCACCGACATGGCGGTCCGGACGTTGTTCTGGAAGAGCACGCGCTCGAGAGCGACCACGCTGGGCCGGAAGTCCGAGATCAGCGACCGCACCTCGCTCTGGAGCTCGGCCAGCCGGTCGGGCGTGTTCTCTGACGGCTCGGTGCGAATCACGCCGGCGGCGACGGCTCGCTGGTAGCGGCCGCGTTGTTCGACCACGCCGTAGCCACACCTGGACAGCCCGGGGTCGATCCCCAATACGAACATGTGTTCCATGCTAACTCACGAACGTGACGACCTCGTCGACCGGTCGGCGAGCGGACTGCACGTCGTTGGCCGGAAAGTCCTCGAGTGGCCAGCCCATGGCGACCGTGATCATGATGAGCTGGTCTTCGGGGATGTTGGAGTACTCGCGCACGACATCGCTCTGCGAGATCCCTTGGCCGTTGATCACGCAGCCGACACCGCGGTCCCAGGCGGCGAGCACCATCCCATAGGTGACCGCTCCGAGGTCGAAGTAGCACACGTGGCTGTGCGCAAGATTCGCGTCGAGCGTGACCACGACCGAGAGTGGCGCCTCGAACTGACGGAACCCCCGCATCGCCCAGTCGGTGCGCTTCGTCTTGTCGTCCCAGGGGATGCCCATCGCCTCGAACAGCTGTGCAGCGACCGCCTTCTGTCGATCGCGATGTGCGCCCGTGTAGCCCCCGTGGCTCTGAATCTCGCGATTCGGTTTGGCCCCGGACATCATCCGTTCCATGTTTCCTTGGCGGATGCGGTCGAGCGCATCGCCACCGATGACGTGGAAGTTCCAGGGTTGGCTGTTCATCGAGCTCGGCGCCTGGACGGCGTCGGCGATGATCTCGCGGATCAGCTCCTCGGGCGGCGGATCGGCACGAAACCCTCGAGTCGATCGACGGTCGTGCACCAGCGTCTGAAAGTCCACCACCGCAACGCTAATTCGCAATCGTGGAGGGTTGGTCGAACGGACCGGGTCATTCGGCCAGGGCGATCTGAGCGCCCCGATCTCAAGGGACTACCGTCACCGACATGGGTGAGCGCTGCGATACCGACGGCCGACACATCGGTAATGTCAGCGGAGACACTGCCGCTGGCGGCGGCGACGACCCGCAGCTCGATGACCCGCAGCTCGATGACCCGCAGCTCGAGCACCATGAGCTCGAGGTCGTGCGTCGCCACGGTGTCGCGGCGGAGATCGTGTACACCGATCCGGACGCCGGGCAGCCCATCCAGCGCGTGTACGAAGCCGACGAGCGCGAGACGCCGCTCACCCACCGGCCACTGCTCCCGGGCCGGACGCCCGGCGGTGAGATCACCTACACCCCGACCGACAACGGTGTGCGGCAGATGTCGTTCGGCGCCGAACGGGCGCCGGCTCGCAAGAAGCGGCGTCGACTGTTCCGACGGCGCTGACGCCGGGCCGAGATCCTGCGCCGGGACGCATCGTCGACCCGCCGCGGTCCATATGCTCGCAGCGCATGATGGACCGCGATCCAGCCGACGACCTGATCGACATCGAGGCCGTCCGTCTCTACCGCAAGGATCGAGTGCGCGAAGAGATGGCCCGGCACGGCGTCGATTGCTGCATCCTGTTCGACCCGGTCAACATCCGCTACGCCACGGACTCGCGCAACATGCAGGTGTTCACGGCACGCAATCCGGCTCGCTACGTCTTTCTGCCGCTCGAGGGGCCCACCCTCCTCTGGGAGTTCACCGGTTGCGCACACCTCGCCGAGGGGCTGGCGACGATCGATGAGGTGCGCCACGCGATCACCGCCAGCTTCGTGGCCGCCGGTGATGACATCGCCGAGCGGGAACGTGGGTGGGCGAAGGACATCGCGGCCGTCATCCGCCAGCACTGCGGTGCGGGTGCCACCGTGGGGCTCGAGCGCGTCAACGCGGGAGCGGCAATGGCACTCGCCGCAGAGGACTTCCGGGTGGTCGATGCGCAACGACCGGTCGAACGCGCCCGGGCGATCAAGTCCGATGAAGAGCTCAAGTGCGTGCGCTCGTCGATTCGAGCGACCGAGCGCGGCGTCGAGGCGCTCCGCGGGGCGATCGAGCCGGGACTCACCGAGCAACAGCTGTGGAGCGTCCTCCACCAAGCCGTGATCGCCCAAGGTGGGGACTACATCGAGACACGGTTGCTCAGCTCAGGCGAACGCACGAACCCGTGGTTCCAGGAGACCAGCCACCGCGTGATCCAGCCGAACGAACTCGTCGCCCTCGACACCGATGTCGTCGGGTGCTTCGGCTACTACGCGGACTTCTCCCGAACCTTTCACGTCGGCCCGGATGCACCGACAGCCGCCCAACGCGAGCTCTATGCGGTCGCGCACGAGCAGGTGCATCACAACATGTCGATCATCGCCCCCGGAGTGACGTTCAAGGAGTACTCGGATCGGGCGTGGGACATCCCGAAGAAGTTCGACGCGCATCGCTACTACCTGTCGGCCCATGGTGTCGGCATGACGGGCGAGTACCCGTACCTCTACCACCACCGCGATTACGCCGCCGCCGGCTACGACGGCGTCTTCGAGCCGAACATGACGATCTGCGTCGAGAGCTTCATCGGCGACGAGTCGGGCGGCGAGGGCGTGAAACTCGAGCAGCATTGCCTGGTGACCGAGGCCGGTCTCGAGATCCTGTCGACCTTCCCCTTCGAGCCGGCACTTCTCGCCTGACGACCACGGCGAAGCCGAGCGGCGGTACGTCTCAAACGAGCAGCGGCGCATTCACGATGGCGATGGAAGCGAACGACGCGTACCTCGAGAGCTTCGAAGACTGACGGCTCACTCCCGAGCCGCACCGAGCCAGTCGACGATCGGTCCATCCCCAGCGATGTTCTGCGTACCAGTACTTGGACCGACGTGCGGAAGGCGATGCATACTGGCACCGAGACGGCGGTCTCTCGAGGGCAGCCGGTGGCGAGAACATCTCACGAGGAGAAGGCGGCATGGCGGTCGTGGGCGTATTGGGCTATCCGGGCTGGCTGTGGCCCCTGATCGGATTTGCGGCGCTCGCCCACTTCGTCGGGCTCGTCCTGTTCAACACGTTGCGGCCGAAGTACCGGCGCCTGTTCGGTGCTCGGGCTCCCCTCTCCGCGATCTGGAATTCACTGCTGCCGTCCATCGGCGTGCAGATCTATCTCTGGCTGGCGCTCCTGGTGATGTGGACGCCGATCTGGTGGGCGGCGCGAGGCATCGTCGAGCTGACGGACATCGGAACGGCGACCGCGTGGTTCGCCGGGGCCTTCGGAGCCTTCTACCTGATCTGGCTCCTCCGGGGCTTCGCCGGCCGCAGCGTCAACCGACGCTGGGATGACCAGATCGCCGCCGACGACATCCCGGTGTCCGACGGCAAGCGCGTGGCCGTGATCGGCGCCGGCATGGCCGGCATGGTCGCCGCCAAGGAACTGCGGGAGGAGGGCCACACCGTCGTCGTCTTCGAACGGACCGACGGCCCGGGCGGCGTGTGGGCCGCCAGCAAGTCCCGCGGTGGCGTGGCGTGGGACTCGACCATGACCTCGACCGGCGCCCTGAACACCGCGCTCTCCGGCTCGATCGCGCCGATCCATCACCCGGAGCACGAGATGTTCCCCCACCACCTCAACCGTGGTGAATTCCTGGACGTACTCGTCAAGTACGAAGCGGATCACGACATCTTCGATCACTCCCTGCACTGCAACACCGAGGTCGAGGCGATGACCCGGCTCCCCGGCGACCGGTGGTCGTTGCGGGTTCGCGACCGGGTCGAGAACGCCGTTCGCGACGAGGAGTTCGACGCGGTCACCATCTGCACCGGCCTGAACAAGGAGTCGTTCACCCCGACCATTGCCGGCCAGGACCAGTTCAAGGGCCCACAGATCCACGTCGAGGAGTACCGACCCACCGACGCGAAGTACTTCGTCGACAAGCGAGTGCTCGTCGTAGGCATGGGCGAGACGTCGTCCGACGTCGTCAAGGACCTGGCCGACAACGGCGCAGAGCACGTCTACGTGTCGCAGCGCGGGCCGACCTGGGTCATCCCGCGCGACGTCGGAAGTTTGCCGCCGGACCACATCGAGAACCGATTGATCCATGACGGACCGATGTTCCACCGCTTCGCCATGCTCGTGAGCGGTGTTGCCCCGTTCGGACTGTGGCCCATCCTTCGCCCGACCCGGGTCAAGGTGCACAAGTTCCGCAACGTGTTCCGCATCCTGGTCATGCACCATCCAAACAAACTGCGCCTCTACCGCTTCGGCTCACTCAACTGGACGAAGTCGGACAACCTCTACTTCGCCTTGGAGAACGGCCAAGCCACCGTCGTGCGCGACGTGATGCGTTTGGATGAGCACCGGGCGTACTTCGCCGACGGGCGTGAGGAAGACATCGACGCGATCATCTATTGCAGCGGCTACCGGCCCGGCGAGTCCCTGCTGCCGCCCGATGAGGAAGGCGCCCATGCGCCGGACGCCCCGAAGTCGGCTCGCGATCTCTACAAGCTCACGATGCTCCCCGATCACCCGAACGTGGCAGCGATCGGATTCGCTCGTGGCCAGATCGGCGCCATCACCCTGAGCACGGACATGCAGGCGCGGTGGTGGGCGCTGGTCCTGTCAGGCAAGCGAGCGCTGCCCGACGACGACACGATGCGACGCGAGATGACTTCGATGCGTCACCACATCCGTCGATTCCACCAACCGACCCGCACCACGCTGTCCTTCGCCTATTCGGTGGCCCGCAACGAGATCGGCTGTGCGCCCGACCTGTTCGAACTCTTCCGAACGAACCGCCGGATGTGGTTCGCGTTCCAGATGGGACCGATCTGTGCGGCGCATTTCCGGCTGCGCGGCCCACATGCGACACCGGGTCTTGTGCGCGAGCAGATCATGCAGCCCAACGCCGTGCAGAGCGAGGAGTATGTCGACAGCATCGACATCCTCTCCGGCTGCCTGCCGCTGGCGTTGTTCGTCGTACCCGCCTACGGGGCGTGGAGCCGCATCGTGCCCGGCTTCAACGCGCGCAACGCAACCCGCTCCTACGTCTGACTGACGGCTCCGCCCGCGGTACGGTCCGCTCGTGGCGCTGATTCCTGCGGCGATCTTCGGCGGCTGGAAGCGGGACTTCACCGACGACGATCTCGTTGCCAACCGGGCGGGGCACATCACCGAGCGCCAGGTCGCAATCCTTCGGGCCTACACGCTGCGCGTCGCGCTCGTCGTGATGGCGATGCTCGGCGCCATGGCGTGGTTCATCGCCTGGATCACGACGCGCTCCGAAGACGCCACCCGGACCTATGCCACGATCGCGTGGTCCGGAGCTGCAGTCCTCGTCGTGATCGTCGCGGGCGTGTGCCTCGCGGAGCGGCGGGCCATTCCGGATCGCGCGATCGAGTGTTTCGAGGGAGAATTCAGCTGGCGCGCCGCCAAGCACCGAGAATTCGGACGGAAGAAACCGGCAGGGACCTACTTCCAAGGCGCCGCGCAGGGACACGTCGCCGATCCCGACCTCTGGAAGACTGCGCGACCCATCGCCCCGACGTTCCTTCCGCCGAAAGGGCGACACCGCGTCTACCTGGTCAACCGGACCTGGATCTCCTACGAACCGACCGACTCCGCCGGTTGAGCGCGTGAAGCCGGCTCACTCGGCGGCGAGGGCCTCCATGACCTCGTCGCTGATGTCGAAGTTGGAGAAGACGTCCTGGACGTCGTCGTTGTCCTCGAGCAGCTCGATGAGGTTCAGCACCTTCTTGGCGTCGCTCTGTTCCAGCTCGACCGACTGCTGCGGCACCATCACGAGATCGGCGGACGTGAACTCGATTCCCTCGTCCTCGAGCGTGTCGCGTAGTCCGTTGAGATCGGTGGGCTCGCAGGTGAGCTGCCAGCTGTCGCCGATCGCCTCGAGGTCATCGGCGCCGCCCTCCATGGCGACGAGCATCACGTCGTCTTCGGTCAGGTCACCCTTGGGGAGCAGCACGATTCCCTTGCGATCGAACTGCCATGCCACCGCGCCCGGCTCGGCGAGCGAACCGCCATTCTTCGACAGCAACGATCGGATCTCGCTGCCGGAACGGTTGCGGTTGTCCGTCAGTACGTCGATGTACAACGCCACGCCGGCCGGCGCGTAGCCCTCGTACGTGATCGGCTCGTAGCTGACACCTTCGAGCTCGCCGGTCCCCCGCTTGACCGCCCGCTCGATCGTGTCGAGCGGCACCGAGTTGTCGCGCGCCTTCTGGTACATCGTGCGCAGCGTGGGATTGGCATCGAGATCACCGCCGCCGGAACGAGCCGCGACCTCGACCTGCTTGATCAGCTTGGCGAAGAGCTTGCCGCGCTTCTTGTCGGCCGCGCCCTTCTTGTGCTTGATCGTTGCCCATTTGGAGTGACCCGACATCGCTGTGTCCCCTTGGATCGGCGTTCGACGGGCGCAGCGCGAGGCTTCGCCGTCAGCTCAGGTCACAAAAATACCGGTGCAGGCGGCGATCGGGTGACAGTTCGGGGTGAAACGAGGCCACGAGCACCGAACCCTGTCGACACAGCACGGGCTCGCCGTCGTAGCGAGCGAGGACACCCACGGCCTCGCCGAGTCGCTCGACGCGAGGTGCGCGAATGAACACGGCATGGAAGTCGTCGCCGAAGTCCGGGATGCCTTCGACCGCGAGCGCATCGGAGAACGACTGGTTCTGGCGTCCATAGCCGTTGCGGCGGACACCGATGTCGATGCGCCCGAAACTCTCCTGATCAGGCCGCCCGTCACTCACATCGGTCGCCAACAGGATCATCCCGGCACATGTGCCGAAGGCCGGCATGCCGTCGGCCAGAGCCGCAGCGAGGGGCTCGCGCAGCTCGTTGCGATCGAGCATCATCGACATCGTCGTCGACTCACCCCCGGGGATGATCACCCGATCGCACGTCGCGAGCTCGGCCGCGTTGCGGACCTCGATCGCATCGAGATCGAGTTCGACGAGCGCGTCGAGATGGGCTCGGAAGGCACCCTGGAGGGCCAGGACGCCGACTCGATTGGCCACGGGGAGTTACCAGCCGCGGTCTTCGTAGTGGACGTCGAGGTCGTCCATGCCGATGCCGGTCATCGGTGCACCAAGGCCACGGGAGACCTTGGCGAGTATCGAGGCATCCATGTAGTTCGTGGTCGCTTCGACGATGGCGCGAGCGCGCGGTGCGGGGTCTTCGCTTTTGAAGATGCCGCTGCCGACGAACACGGCCTGTGCGCCGAGCTGCATGGCGAGCGCGGCGTCGGCCGGGGTGGCGAGGCCACCGGCGCAGAACAGCGGGACCGGCAGCTCACCGGTCTCGGCGATCTCCTGCACCAGCGGGAGCGGCGCCTGGAGCTGCTTGGCCCACTCGAACAGCTCGGCCTGATCGTTGGCTTTGGTGATCCTGCCGATGTCGCCGAGGATCGAGCGCAGGTGGCGAACCGCCTGGACCACATCGCCGGTACCGGCCTCGCCCTTGGAACGGATCATGCATGCACCCTCGGCGATGCGGCGGAGCGCTTCGCCCAGGTTCGTTGCGCCGCACACGAAGGGCGTGGTGAACGCGAACTTGTCGATGTGGTGCTTCTCGTCGGCCGGGGTCAGGACCTCGGACTCATCGATGTAGTCGACCTCGAGGGCCTGCAGGATCTGGGCCTCGACGAAGTGACCGATGCGCGCCTTGGCCATCACCGGGATCGTGACGGCCTCTTGGATGCCCTCGATCATCTCGGGATCGCTCATACGAGCCACGCCACCGTCGACACGGATGTCCGCGGGCACCCGTTCGAGCGCCATGACGGCGGTCGCACCCGCGTCTTCGGCCACCTTGGCCTGCTCAGGGTTCACGACGTCCATGATCACGCCGCCCTTGAGCATCTCGGCGAGGCCACGCTTGACCTCGTAGGTGCCGTACTGGCGGTTCTGGCTTTCGGTCATGCCCGGGAGTCTAGAACCGTCTGGGGCACCCGCGAAGCCCAAATTAGAGCTTCTAACTTGCCACGGCCGACCTGTCACCAAATCCTTCCCCGTTGGCGCCGCCATCCGCATGGTGCGAGGTGCTACACAAGTCGCCGTGACCGCCGGACCTGGGCGCGCCCCCCTCGCCTCGATCCTCGCTTTGCTCCTGCTCGCAGGAGCAGTGTTTTCACTTCCGCGCGCCGAAGCTCAGCCCTCCGACTTCGACGAACGCCTGATCGAGCTCGTCAACGACTGGCGGGCGTCACGAGGGCTCGATCGGCTGATCTCCCACGATCCCCTGTCCGGCGCGGCCCAATCGTGGAGCACGTTCATGGCCGGAGGGAGCCCCGCCAACTGCTCGGGATCCGGCAGTCGATGGGGCCACTCGAACCACCCATTCGGCCATCCAGCCAACCCCCCTGGCACCACGGGACTCGCCGAAAATATCGTCTTCTCCTGCGGGTTCCCCGGCACGTTCTTCGCCAAGACGTGGTCCACAGCACTCGGCCCGCTCCCCTCGTATTGCGCGCCGTCGATGGACTACTCCACACCCGAGATGCTCATCTGTCTCTGGCTGACGAGCCCCGGACACCGCTCGACGATCGAGACCGCCTCGTACACCCACATGGGCAGCGGCACGGCCAGCCTCTCCGCGGCGAATGGTGGGGTCGAGCGATTCGCGACGCACCTCTTCAGCCGATCGGCCGTACCAGAGTTCGACCCATCCTGCGATGGCCAGCTCAACATCACCGACGCCCTGATGATCGCCCAGTTCGACGTCGGACTTCGCGCCAGCGTCGGCTCGTGTGCCATCACGAACGCGGCCACACAGATGAATGCCGCGAAGGCCGACGTCAACCGTGACGGCGCCGTGTCGATCGTCGATGCGTTGTTCGTCGCTCAGTGCGTCGTCGGCTCTCGATCCTGCTGACATCCGGCCGACCGGAATTCGACCGTTCCGACGATCCGACGATCAGCGGTTGGTCCACTCGCGCTTCTGACCAGGCATCCCGCTGAGTCCGAGTCGGGCGTCAGCGGTCTGCGACGCCATGATCTGATTGCGGTTCTCGAGGTCGATCCCGGCACGAAGGCTGGGGATCTCCAGGTTGGACCACATCGCCTCCTTGGTCATCCACACGCCGAACGGACTGTTCGCGGCGATCTCGGCCGCGACCGTCAGCGCGGTGTCCATCAGCGCATCGTCGGGCACGACCCGGCTGACGAGTCCGATGCGATCGGCTTCGTGAGCATCGATCACGCGGCCGGTCAGCAGCAGCTCCCACGCCCGCGACGCCCCGATCAGACGGGGCAGCATCCAGCTCACGCCGATATCGCACCCCGAGATCCCGAGCCGCACGAACGCCGTGCCGAACTTGGCGCTCTCGCCGCAGTAGCGCACGTCGCTCGCGCACGCGAAGGCGAAACCACCGCCCGCTGCGGCGCCGTTGATCGCCGAGATGATCGGTTGGCGAACATCGCGCATGTGGTGCACCACCTCGGCGATGATTTGCTGGGTCGCCATGCCCTGCTGCACGCGACCGAGATCCTCCGTGCCGGCGACCGTGCCGAAACCAGTGAGATCCAGCCCCGCACAGAACCCTTTGCCCGCGCCGGTGAGAATCACCGCCCGACACGAGTGATCGGCGTCGACGACATCGAGCGCGGCGTGCAGCGCCTCGACGAGCTCGAGGGTGAGCGCGTTGAGCTTGTCGGGCCGGTTCATGGTGAGGCGGGTCACGCCTTCGGCCGGATGATCGATCAGGACGGTGTCGCTGTTGTTGGCACTGGTGCTCTCGCTCATGGGGCCCATGTTCGGGCCTGTCGACGTCTCGACCCAAGCTCTGGGGCGGGCTGCGGTGCTGGCATCGGCCGCGGCGATAGCCTCGTGCGGTGATGGAGAACCCGCCGATCGGTCTCATGCTCGTGCCGCTGCCCGTCGTCGATGGGCTCATCGGTGGTGTGGTGATCGGTCTGATCACGGGTTCGTGGCTCTGGGGTCTGATCGGCTTCGTCATCGTGGCGGCGATCGTGGCCGCCTTGGCCTACTTCCTCGCCGAGAGCATTGCACTGCGCTTGCTCCGCGCCCGACCGCTTCTCGAGGGCGGCTCGCAGATGATCGGCAACCAGCTCGAGGAACTCTGCGCCAAGGCTGGCATCGCCGAGCCCGCGCTCTACACAGTCGGGGCGGGAGCACCGGCGATCGCGTCGGTTGGCCGTGGGGAGTCGACCGCACTCGTCGTGACCGATGGGCTGAGCGACGAGCTGACCGTCGTCGAACTCGAGGCGGCCGTCGCCCGAGAGCTGGCCCGCGCCCGGTCCGGCGCGACCACGGTCGACACGCTCGGGGTCACCTTCCTCACCCTGCCGTTCGGCATCCTCGGCAGCGCCGGCGTTCGGATGCTGCATTGGATCCGCGGCGGCGACCACGACGCAAAGACCGATCTCGACGGCATCGAGATCACCCGCTATCCCCCGGGGATGTCCGCAGCGCTGTCGAAGATGGAGCGTCCGGAATCGAACCGTGCGGTACACCATCTCTGGGCGGTCGGCGATGCCGATACGGGCGAGATCGGCCGGTTCGGGTTGGCCGAGCGCCTCGAGCTGCTGCACGAGCTCTAGGACCCCAGACGAGAACCGGCCCGCTCCGCAGCCCACCCGATTGCCACACCCTCCTGAGCGTTCCCACGCGTGCATAGCGTTGGAGCTACTGTCTCAAGTGGACGGGAAGCAAACCGCGGGGGTGAGCGATGGCGTTCGGGACCGACGACGGCCGGGCTGAACAGCACGGCGCGCATGTGAATCGGCTGGTGTCGCACCTGCTCTTCGAGACGCCGAGCGGAACCCGCTTCACCCAAGACAGCCCGATCCTGCCCCATGTCTGGCTCAGTTACGCCGAGGAGCCGCTCCGCCAGACCGAGCTGATCCTGACCACCGTGAGCGGCGAGCAGACCGGCTTGATCGCCAATCATCTGCGAGATCGCCTGAGTGGACTACGTGACCAGCTCGCGGACTCACGGGGCCACATCGGTTTCGATCGCGACGGCAACCCGATCCCACGTCAACGCGCCCGCGTCGCGTACATCCCGGGGCAGATCGCATGCAAGGTGTACTTCGACGAGTTGTTGCGGGTCGTGCTTCCGCTCACGCCGTGGTGGCACGAGGCCTACGACAACTTGCGGTCGAGCCAGCATCGTTACAACGATGACGAGTTCGGCAACTGGTTCGAGTTTCCGCGCCCCGACCCGACCGACTTGCGAACGGCCGACCTCGTCGATGCGCTCATGTTGTTCCGGCGCGACGTTGACCCGTTCATCGACGTGGACGATCACTACCGCGACGAATCGACGCCCGAGGAGCGCGCCCGACGCAACTACATCCGGTCATTGCCGTCCGGCATGCTCGGCCTGATTCGTGTGGCCGGTCCGATCGCCGAAGCGTTCCTGAACAACGAACGGGTCGCCGAGCCCGGCTCAGCCGGCGAGGCCCTCTACGAAGAGGTGCAGGGCCGGCTCGGCGACCGGATCGAAACGAGCCAGGAGCGCCACCAGCGCCTGGTCGAGCGAGGCGTCGACCGAGATACGGCTCGGGAGACCCGCCGCCAGATCGTCGAGTCGTTTCAGGAGATCTATCGCGACTGGGCCAGCGACGATCGCTTCCCGACCGAACGCCAGGTTTGGCGGGTGACGAAGAATCGGCGCGTGCACCTGGCGGTCAACAAGTCCGCGCTGACCGTCAAGGCCGATGCGGCGCGCAGCCTGTTCGACATCTCATGCAGCGACATCACCTGGGCGGTGCTCGACAGCGGAATCGACCACAATCACCCGGCCTTCCGGCTGACCAACGCCCGCCACGAGGAGATCGTCCGAGATGCACTGTCCGTGGAGCGCGCCAAACGCGAAGGCACGACCGCGCCCGCCGGCCTCAGCAACCCTCCGGACCACATCCGTCAGCGGGTCGCGGCGCTTGAAGAACTTCCACCCGAAGGCGACCTCCCCCTCGAACTGCTCGACAACCGGATCATCAAGACCCTCGACTTCACCTACCTCCGCGAACTGCTCGACTTCGACATCGAGTACGACTCCGAGAATCACGCCGACGAGGCCGAGGAACGCCATCTCCGGTTGGCCAAGAAGATCGCATGTCGGATGTGGGGCGAAACCTGTCGATGCGACCTCAGCCCGGATGACTGCGGCGTGCCTGATGACCTGATCGAGCGGGCCGAGGAGCTCCTGGCGAGTCTTCGCCAGCGCATCAAGGAGGGCAAAGACATCGACTGGCAGGACCTCGAGGACGCCATCGTCGCCGAGCGCCCACCGATTCCGACCAACGATCACGGCACCCACGTCGCAGGGATCCTGGGCGCTGACTGGATCGAGGATCACGATCACGAGGTATCGCTTCCGCTGGCCTCTCGCACCCGGCGCATGACCGGGGTGTGCCCCGACATCAACCTGATCGATGTGCGCGTGTTCCGCGAGGACGGCCTGACCGACGAGTTCGAGCTCCTCGCCGCCCTGCAGTACCTGCGCTGGATGAACAGCCGCGCCGGCAACATGCTCGTGCATGGGGCGAATCTCAGCCTGTCGCTCATCCACGAGGTGCGACGCTTCGCTTGTGGTCAGACCCCCATCTGCGATGAGTGCAACGAGGCGACCGCGCTCGGCATGACCGTGGTCGTCGCCGCCGGGAACCGCGGGTTCGACTCGCAAGACTTCGGTGCGGTCACGGCGTCGGACTCGTACCGATCCGTCTCCATCACCGACCCGGGCAATGCCGAGCGGGTGATCACCGTCGGGGCGACCCACCGCAAGCGTCCCCACGAGTACGGCGTCAGCTACTTCTCGAGCCGAGGTCCGACCGGTGACGGCCGCCTGAAACCGGACCTCGTCGCGCCGGGCGAGAAGATCAGCGGACCGACGCCCAACGGCCAGTCCGAGTTCAAGGACGGCACGAGCATGGCGGCACCGCACGTCAGCGGGGCCGCAGCGCTGCTGATGGCCCGCCACACCGAACTCATCGGCAAGCCGGATCGCATCAAGCAGATCCTGTGCGACACCGCGACCGACCTCGGTCGCGAACGGTACTTCCAAGGCCATGGCCTGGTCGATGCGCTCCGGGCATTGCAGTCGGTCTGATCGGAGCGAGGATGCGACTACGAGCGCTGAAGGCGAAACACGGCGACGCGATCATCCTCGAGTCGGGCGCCGCAACGGTCTTGATCGACGGCGGGCCGTCAGGCACCTACAAGCTGTCGCTGCGCGATGCGCTCACGCGCCTACCGCGTGACGGCCATATCGACTTGATGATGGTGAGCCATATCGACGGTGATCACATCGTCGGCATCCTCGACATGACCGCCGAGATGATCGAGGCCCGCAACGACGACAAGACGCCACTCGTCACCATCGGCGACGCCTGGCACAACAGCTTCTCCGACCTCCTGGCGGATGCGGCGGCGTCGACCGGCGAGACCGAGGCTTCGGCAGCAAGTACCGCATCGACGGTCACCGATCTCATGATCTCCGAGGACGAGTCATCGCTCGTACTCTCCAGCGTGAGCCAGGGACGTCGGTTGCGTGACGATCTCGAAACGCTCGCCGTCGACACCAACCGCCGCTTCAAAGGTGGGCATGCGATCCAGGGTGCCCGGCGTCGGGAGTGGAAGAAGGGTGGACTATCGGTCTCGGTGATCGGTCCGACGCAGGAAGAGATCGACGACCTCCGGGTGCGTTGGAAGCGGGACCTCAAGAAGATCCTCGACAAGGAGAACCCCGCACGCACCGAAGCTGCATCGGGCATCGATCGATCGGTGACGAACCTCGCCAGTCTTGTGTGCATCGCCGAAGACGACGATGCTCGCGTGCTCCTCACCGGCGACGCACGCAGCGACATGATCCTCGACTGGCTGCGCGCGGTCGGTGAGCTCAACGACATCGTCGAGAGCGGCGGCGATGCCGGGGCGACCGTGCACTTCGACGTGCTCAAGTTGCCGCACCACGGGAGTGCCCGCAACGTGACCGCCGAGTTCTTCGAGAAGGTTCGCGCCGACCACTACGTCGTCTCCGGCGACGGGGGCCACGGCAACCCGGACCCTGCGGCGTTGACCTATCTGTTCGAGACGCGACCCGAGCTCGACTTCACCCTGCACATGACCTACACCCAAGACGAGATCTCGCAGAACACGACCTACAAGAAGAAGAAACGAGATATCGCGCTCGAGCGGGTGCTGAGTGTGGGGAACCGGCGATCGGTGATCCGCACCCCGGCGCCCGGCGCCGCCTTCCTCGACGTCGAGATCGGCGGGACTGTCGAGATCGCCGGGTAGCCAACCGCGCGGTGCCGGTCAGAGCAAGCGTTCGTACTTCTCCAGGTAGAGGTCGGCCAGTGCCTCCATCGAGAACTCGTCGGCCCGTTTGCGCCCCGAGATGACCAGCTCGTCGACCGTCGGCCCACCACGCAGCACGTCGCCGAGGGCGACGCCGAGCGCTCGTGCATTGCCCGGCTCGACGAGCGTCGCGTCGGCACCTTCTCGGGCGACCATCCGATAGCCGTCGATGTCGGAAGCCACGATCGGTGTACCGGCCGCCATCGCCTCGAGGAGGATGATGCCGAAGCTCTCCCCACCGAGTGAGGGCGCGCAGACAACATCGGCGCCACGCAGCCGGGCCCGCTTCTCCTCGTCGCTGATCTGCCCGAGCCACTCGAGCCGCTCGTCATGGCGGTACTCGTAGCGCAGCTCAGTCGTGAGATCGCCGTCGCCGCCGATCCACACCCGGACCTCGTCGCCCAGGCGTTGCACGGCATCGAGGAGGACCCGCAGGCCCTTTCGCTCATCGTGTCGCCCGAGAAAGAAGATCGTCGGGCCCTGCGACCTTGCCGGCTCGGCAGTCGCAAATCGATCCGTGTCGATGCCGTTGAACACCCGCTCGTAGCTCCCGCCGAGCCATTCGGTGGCCAGGGCCTCGGCATCGGCACTGACCGCGCAGGCGATGTCGATGCGCTTGCGCAAGGCACGGCAACCCCGATTGACCCAGCGGTATGCCGAACTCCGACCGGCGGCGTGGAACGTGCCGACCATCGGCGCCGCCTGCATCAGGACCGTCGTGATGCCGACGCCTGGAGCGAGCGGCTCGTGAAGATGCAGCAGGTCGAACTTCTCGCTCATGACCGCCTGGACGAGGCGGAACATCGCGGGCGGGTCAGGGGCGATCGGTGCGATCGACCCGTTCGCTGCGGTCGGAAGGCTCGCCCCAAGTGTGGTGATGCCGGTGTCTGGTGGCGGTCCGTCACACGGCGCGAGAACGCGAACGTCGACGCTGCGGCGACGCATGACTCGCGCCAGCGACAACACCTGTTCCTGCACGCCGCCATAGACGGTGAGCGAGTAGGGACACACCATGCCGATCCGCGCCGAGTCGAGGCTCATGGTTCAGCGGCCTTGGTCGTCACATCGTCGGGTAGATCCGAAGGCCAGTTCGGCTGGAGCAGCATCCATTGCGTCGGCGCTCGCCGGATCTGCATCTCCAGCACGTGCGCGATGTCCTGGGTGATGCGGGCGACGTCGTCGCGCATGCGCTTGGCCTGACGCTCGGCCGGAATGGCGGGCTCGCAGATGGCGTGGTTCTTGTCGCCGTCGTGATAAATCGCGACCGGGATGATCTGGGCTCCGGTGCGCAGAGCGAGGGTCGCTGCACCTCCTGGAAGCTCGGTCGTCTCGCCGAAGAACTCGACCTCGACACCGCCGTCGCCGAGGTTGCGATCACTCATCAAGCAGACGACGTGGTTGGCCTTGAGGCGCCGTACCAACTCACCCGCCAAGCCTTTGTCGAGTGGCAGGACCTGCATGCCTGCGCCGCTGCGCCACTCATACATGAACTCACGGACCTCTTCGTTGTCGAGGGCCTCGACGACTGCGCTGACATCGTGACCGGCGACCTTGGAGAGCCAGCTGCCTGCGTATTCGAATCCGCCAAGGTGGGCCAGCACCAGCATCATCCCGTTGCCGGTCGCCAGCGCATCCTCGATGTGTTCGTAGCCCTCGTAGCTGAAGCCGCGATCGAGATCGACCGTCGCGACACTGGGAAGGCGTGTCGAGTCGGTCCAGTAACGGGCGTAGCTGCGGAAGACCGAACGAACCCCGCTGCGACGCTCGTCGTCGCCAAGGCGGCGACCGTGGCTGCGTTCGAGGTTCCGGGCGGCGATCTCGCCGCGGGCCGGGTCGAGTCGCGGGATCGCCGCGGTGACCGCGGCACAGATGCCGCTCATCACCGTTCGCGGCAGAGTCCTTGCCGCGAGCGCCACGGTACGGAAGCCGAGCAGCGCAAGGTTGGGCGCCATCGTCTACCGCTCCCCCATCTCGCCGTCAGCCGGAGATCGGCTCCGGCTGGCGCATCTCGGCCGTGGCCTGACGCCAGATCTTGAAGAAGCGCTGCACGATCGTGATGCAGATCAGGGCAAACATGATCCAGAGCACGGGGATGAGAATGTCGCTGAACACCAGACCAACCGAAATGGCGATGTAGCGCTCGGCGCGCTCCATCAACCCGCCCTTGGCGTCGTAACCCAGCAGTTCGCCCTTGGCCCGCAGGTACGAGGTCACCATCGCCGCCGCCATGATCGCCATCGGCAGGATCACGATGCGCCCGGGCTCGTTGACGTCGAGATACCAGGCGATACCGATGAAGATCAGTGCGTCGCTGACGCGATCCATCGACGAGTCGAAGAAGGCGCCACGGTTCGACGTCGTGCCGGCGGCCTTGGCCACGGGACCGTCGAGGAGATCGGGAACCGCTGCGGCGAGCATCAAGACGAAACCCCAGAACAGCTCACCCTGGGCGATCACCCATGCGGCCACACCCGCCATCAACACACCGACGACGGTGAGAACATCGGCGGTGATGCCGACCGAGTTCAGGCCCCGACCGACCGGGTCGGTCGCCTTGGCGACGCCCTCGCGGAAGTTGCCATCAAACATAGGAACTCCAGTCTTCGGGGTTGTTCTCGACGATCGTGTCGAGCACCTCGCCGTCGTTACCGTCCACCAGCACCAGCCCACGGTGCTCGGGCTGGGCCTCGTTGGAGTAGAGCAGGATGCGCCACGTCGGCCTGCTGAACCAGCCACGCCAGCCAAGCTGTGCCGACGCATGGCCGATGGGGAAGCCGACCGATCGGGTTGCGGCCACCAGAGCGTCGTTCTCGTCAATATCGAGGTTCCAGCCGGCGACCATGCCGTAGAGCCCCACCAGGATCAGCGCACCACCGCCCCAGGCGAAGCCGACGTTGACCAGGGGCGAGTCGCCGACGAAGAGCCAGAGCACGACGAACACGAGACCGATCACGAGATACAGGCTGGCGGCGATACGGCGGCGGTTGTTGTTCGGGAAGACATAGGGCCCGACGTACTCCGACGCGTTGAGGTCCTCGGGAAGCTCGTCCCGAACCTCGTCGTCGCCGAGGGCGCCAGCCTGATCCTCGTTGCTCACGCCACCACGCTAGGCGGCGCTCCCCCACCTCGTGCGCCCCAACCTGCGTCGTGCCACACGACCACTCACCGCGACCTCACCCGACATCGAACCTGGCACCGATGTCGCTTTGCGCCACGCTCCGCGGCGCAAAGCGACACGGGTGCCAGGTTTGATTGCGCTAGGGCCAGCGGGCGGTGAGGCGTTCGTGGGTGGTGGCGAGGCTTTCGGGGAGCACTCGAGTCTCGGCGAGCGAGGTCATGAAATTGGTGTCGCCGTGCCACCGAGGCAGCACGTGCACGTGCAAGTGCTCGGGAATCCCCGCGCCGGCGGCCTTGCCCTGGTTGAGCCCGACGTTGATCCCCGGACAGTCGTACTCCGCCTCGCAGACGCCGACCGCCGTGTTCACGGTCGCCCAGAGCGCCGTGACCTCGTCGGCGGTCAGTTCAGTGAGTCGCTCGACACCACGATTCGGCAGCACGAGCAAATGCCCGCTGCCGTAGGGGTAGATGTTGAGAATCACGCTGACCAGCTCACCGCGGTGAACGATGCCGAGCTCGGCATCGCGTCCCTCGGTCGCCAGGATGCTCTCGAAGAGCGTCTGTCCCTCGACCCGAGGCACGCCCTCCTCGCGCTCCTCGACACCAGCAGCGTTGTCGAGGCTCCGGACGTACTGGTTGCGCCAGCCCGCCCAGAGCCGCTCGAGCACGGTCAGACCTTGTTGTCGATGTCGGCCGCGATTCGCTCCATGAACGCATCGACCGCGACGTCGCGCTCGACGTCCTGGCCCCGAGCATTCACGCCGAGCGTGGAGTTCGCCACGTCGTCGTCGCCGACGACGAGCACGTACGGCACCTTTTCGGTCTTCCCGGCGCGCACGCGTTTGCCCAACGGATCGGTCGCATCGACGACGTCGACCCGACAACCGGCGTCGGCCAGGCGGGCGCGCACCGTCTCCGCGTAGTCGGCATGAACTTCGGCGACCGGCAAGACCTGCACCTGCATCGGCGCAAGCCAGACCGGGAAGGCGCCCGCGTAGTGCTCCAGCAGCACGCCGAAGAACCGCTCGACCGAGCCGAGCAGCGCACGGTGGATCATGACCGGACGCTTGCGCTCACCGTCGGAGGCAACATATTCGAGCTCGAACCGCTCGGGCAGGTTGAAGTCCGCCTGGATGGTCGACAACTGCCAAGCACGACCGATGGCGTCCTTGACGTCGACGTCGATCTTCGGGCCATAGAACGCGCCCCCGCCGTCGTCGACGATGTAGTCGAGGCCGTGATTCTCGAGTGCTTGACGGAGGCCCTCCGTCGCCATGTCCCAGATCTCGTCGTCGCCGACCGACTTCTCGGTCGGACGGGTCGAGAGTTTGGCCTGGAAGTCGTGGAAACCGAACGCCCGCAGGATCGACAACACGAAGTCGAGCAGCGACGTGAGCTCTTCCTGGAGGTTCTCGCGGGTGGTGAAGATGTGGCTGTCGTCCTGGGTGAAGCCACGGCTCCGCAAGAGCCCATGCACGGCGCCCGACAGCTCATAGCGATAGACGGTGCCGAGCTCGAATATCCGCATCGGCAGGTCTCGGTACGACCGCTGCGACGACTTGTAGATCATCACGTGGAACGGGCAGTTCATCGGCTTCGGGTAGTAGGTCGCGCCATCCATCTCCATCGGCGGGTACATGCCGTCGGCGTAGAAGTCGAGGTGGCCTGAGGTCTCCCACAGGTTCGACTTGGCGATGTGCGGGGTATATGCGAACTCGTAGCCGCCGTGCTCGTGGCGGTCTCGCGAGTAATCCTCGATGATCTTGCGGACGAGTGCACCCTTCGGATGCCAAACGGCGAGACCGGGACCGAGCTCGGCCGGCCACGAAACCAGATCGAGTTCGTTGGCCAGCTTGCGATGGTCCCGCTTCGCCGCTTCTTCGAGACGGTGGAGATGTGCCTTGAGGTCCTTCTTGTTGGCCCACGCAGTGCCGTAGATGCGCTGCAACATCGGACGCTTCTCGTCGCCACGCCAGTACGCGCCGGCAACCGACATGAGCTTGAAGTGGCCGAGGCGACCGGTCGACGGCACATGCGGCCCTCGGCACAGGTCGATGAACGCGTCGGTGTTCCGGTAGAAGCTCACGGTGCCGTCGGCCGAGACCTCCTCGGACAAGTCGTCGTCGTGGACGCCCAGGCCATCACCCGAGTCGGTGGTGACACGCTCGATGGTCTCACGCTTGTATTGGTGATCAGCCATCAGCTCGAGCGCGTCGGACGCGCTCATCTCGGAGCGGATGAACGGCTGATCCGCGTCGATGATCTCGCGCATCTTGGCGTCGATGCGCTCGAGGTCTTCGTCGGTGAAGGTCGAACCGCCGGGCAGCTCGAAGTCGTAGTAGAAGCCGTGCTCGATCGGCGGACCGATCGCAAAGGTCGAACCCGGCCACAACTCCAGCACCGCCTGGGCCAGGACATGCGACGTCGAGTGCCGGATCGTCTCCAGCCCTTCGTCCTGACGATCGGTGATCAGCGCAACCGTCGTGCCGTCCGTGAGCTCCACGTTGAGGTCTACCTGCTCGCCATCGATCGTGGCGATCAGCGCAGCCTTGGCCAGCCCGGGGCCGATGTCGGCTGCCAAATCGGCAGCCGTGGCCCCGGCGCCCAGTTCACGACTGGAGCCATCGGGAAGTTGCACGGAGATCGACATAGGCGCCCAAGGCTATCGGCGCTCGAATCCTCGCCCCGGCGTTTTTGGGGCCGCATTCACCACCGTGCGGTGCCCCGCTGAACTTCGGCGCCACCCGCCGGGGGCGTCAGTCCAGCAGGAGGTACGGCGGATCTTGCGACCACGGATTCTCGGTCGGATCCACGGTCACCTCGACCTCGATCGTGACCGCGCCGTCGTCGCTCAGCAGCAAGGCGAGATCCACCTCTGCCTGCAGGAGGTCCTCAGCCAGGCCGTGTTCCGGCCAGAGCTGATCGCCGCCGGGATCGAGCACTCGAAGCGTGGCGCGGTAGAGGCCGTCGGCATCGATCATTCGAACGCGAGGCCACGTCCGAATGCCGTCACTGCGCTCGATGTCGTGGCGAATCAGGACGTCCTCGACGCATAGCCCGAACGGCTCCGCGCGAATCCAGTGCACGACGCCGGCGTGGCCGCCACCCAGGTGGCACTCATCGATCGGCACGTATCCATACGGATGCGCCGGTCCGAAGGCGCCGCCGACATACATCTCCCCGCACGACCCAGCGACGGTGTAGTCGAAGCACGCAATCATCGAGTCCAACAGCCCGCCCACGAAGATCTCGCGATTCGTCGCCGGGTCATAGGTCGTCACGCCGATGAAGCTGGGGTTCGGGATCGACAGGTCCGCCAATGCGGGCGCCAACTGCTGCTCCACAACCGGCTCAGGCGCGCCCGAACCGAGATCGACACAGTCGACGCGTTCGATGCGACCCACGGAGCACATGGCGATCGGAACACCCGCCGTATCCCGCGCCAAGAACAGACGTCCGCTCGTCCAACTCTCGGCCCACCCGACTTCGCTGCCATTGACGACGCTCGGAGTGAACCCTGAGCATGGCGACGCCGTGGTCGTGTCCCAGCAGTGCAGCCACACCCCATTGTTCTCGGCGAGCGTCACGTAGACCTTCCCGTTCAGCGCCACACGATCGCTGTTCCATGCGAACGGTCGGTCGAGTGGGAGGTCGTCGATGGCCGTCGAGAGTCCACCGTCGTAGCCGACGCACGGTTGATAGTCGGCCGGCTCGAAGCAGTAAACCCGCTGGTTGGCGGCGAAGACATACAGCGCTTCAGTCGTTCCGTAGAGCACCGCATGCCCGACGAACCCCAGGGAGATCGACGATGAACATCGCGCGTCGGCGCTCGTGTCCCAACACGTGAGGATCAGCTCTCCTGGCACCGACGGGAATTGGCCGGTGTCGCCGAGCCACAACAGATGGTGGATCCGGTCACCGACCAGATGTGGGTGCGTGACGTTCATACTCGTGGCGTCTTCGGGCCCGTCATAGAGCGTTCGTTCCGGCCAGCACAGCTCACCGTCGAGCGAGATGCAGTTGATCTCGGTGCTGTGGTGTGCGATGAGGTAGACCCGCTCGCCGACGATGACCGGCACGAAGCCGTCGGCGCCGAGGACACCAAGGGTGTCGCGAGTGACCGGCTCATCGATGTCGATGACGGTCGTCGGGCATGCGATGTTCCCGATCCGCGTCGCGCACTGGGCGAGCAGCAGCGCATCGACAACGTCGACTCCCCCACTGCCGTCGAGCTCACCGGCGGATACGACGATCTCCGAGGTTGGGTTGCCGAGTGGGCACGCCTCAACACCGATCCGCAGCGACACGGCGTATTGCGCGATGAGCAATGCGTCGACGATGTCGACCTGGGAGTCGCAGTTCACGTCACCGATCATCGGCACGGACCCTTGGGCCCCACCCGCCTGCGGCCACCCGAGGACGCCCAAACACGCTGCCAGGGCGAACAGCACGAATGAGAAACCTGCCAGCCGCCGCACCGCCACCTCCTGCGCTCTCGGCTCTATGCATGCAATGTTGCCATGTTGACAGTCCGTCGCGGTGTGATCCGACACCGTCCTGGGCCCGATCCGAGACGGCCGGCAATGTGGCCGCCTCTCCGTGGCCGTACCCTTTCGCCTCGTGGCGGATGCGAATCTCGGCGACGCCGAGGCAACGGTCCTCCGGGCCAGCGGAGCGAGGGCAATCACCGGGACCGAGGTCCTGCAGTCGCTGTGGGGCGGCTATGGCCAGCTTCTGCGGTGTCGCCTTGAGGGCGCGAACCGCCCCTCCGTCATCGTCAAGCTCATTCGGTGGCCACACGAGCGAGATCATCCGTATGGCTGGACGTCGGACATCTCGCACGAGCGCAAGGTGCGTTCGTATCGAGTGGAGTCGGCCTTCTACGAGCGGTACGCCGCGCAGTGCACCGACCGCTGCCGGGTGCCGAGCGGTCTGGCGATCGAAACGCAGGGTGACGGCGTCTTCATCGTTTTCGAGGACCTCGACGGGTCGGGTTTCGCGGGGCGGCGCCAGCGGGTTGGCACCGCCGAACTCGAGGCGTGCTTGGCCTGGCTCGCCGACTTCCATGCCACGTTCATGGGCACCAGACCCGAGCAGCTCTGGCCAACCGGCACCTATTGGCATCTGGAAACCCGGCCGGAGGAACTGGAGGCGCTCGACGACGACATGTTGCGAGCGGCTGCGCCGGCAATCGACCGAGCGCTCTCGGCTACCCGCTTCCAGACGCTGGTCCATGGCGATGCCAAGCTCGCCAACTTCTGCTTCTCCGACGACGGTCGGCGGGTGGCGGCGGTCGACTTCCAGTACGTCGGCGGAGGCTGTGGCATGAAGGACGTCGCCTACTTCATCGGCAGCTGTCTTGATGAGCGCGAGTGCGAGCACCGGGCGCCGACGCTCCTCGACCGCTACTTCGAACTGCTCGCCACTTCCCTGCGCAAGGCGCCAACGACCGTCGACCCCGCAGCGGTCGAGGCGGATTGGCGGCCGCTCTACCCCGTCGCGTGGACCGACTTCCACCGCTTCCTGATGGGATGGAGCCCCGGGCACTGGAAGCTGCACGGGTACAGCGAACGTCTGGCTCGCGAGGTGCTGGCATCGATCGACAGCTCGTCAGGGCCATGAGGCTTGCCACGCAGGATCTGCACGAATTGGCCGGGGTGGCGATCTCGGCGGCGACCGATGCAGGTCGTTTGATCGGCGAGTCCCGACCGGCGACCGTGACGCACAAGACCGACGGCACAAGCCTGGCCTCGCAGGTCGTGACAGAGATCGATCGGCGGAGCGAAGGGATCATCATCGAGCACCTCGCGCCGACGCTCGTACGGTTCGAACTGGGTCTGCTCACGGAGGAGTCGACCGACGAGGGCAGTCGGCTCGAGCGCGACTACTTCTGGTGCGTCGACCCGCTCGATGGCACACTCCCGTTCATCGAGGACACGCCGGGCTCGGCAGTTTCGATCGCGTTGGTCGCCAGCGACGGCACTCCCGTGATCGGTGTGATGTTCGACCTGACGTCGTCGTCGGTGTGGCACGCGGTCGCGGGCGGCGGCGCCTACCGAGACGGCTACCCATGGACGGGGTCGCCGGAGCCGTCAGATGTGCTCTCGGTCTTCGCCGACCGGAGCTTCGCGACGGCCGGGTACCACGACGCGATGGTCGAAGGACTCCAATCGATCGCGAACGATCGAGGGCTGAACGCGATACGACTGCACATGGGCGCCGGTGCCGTGATGAACGCCCTCGGGGTTGTTCAGGCACCACCCGCCTGCTACTTGAAGCTCCCATCCAGCGCCGGGGGCGGCAGCCTCTGGGACTTTGCCGCGACCGCCTGCTGGTTCACCCAGGCGGGTGCGGTCGCCACCGACATCCACGGCGCGCCGCTCGACCTCAACCGGTCGGACTCGGCGTTCATGCATCACCGCGGCGTTTTGTTCGCCACGGATCAGCGTCTCGCGAGCGAGCTCCGGGGCTTCTGCTCGTCGTTGATCTAGCCGCGCAGCAGTTCGTTGATCCCGACCTTGGATCGGGTGCGTTCGTCGACCCGCTTGACGATCACGGCGCAGTACAAGTGCACCCCATTCGTCGAGGGCAGCGAGCCGCTCACCACGACTGCATAGGGCGGGACCTCGCCGTAGGTGATGTCGCCGGTCTCTCGATCGAAGATGCGAGTCGACGAGCTGATGAACACCCCCATCCCGAGGACCGCACCCTCACGGACGATCACGCCCTCCGCCACCTCGGACCGTGCGCCCACGAAGCAGTTGTCCTCGATGATCGTCGGTGTCGCTTGCAGCGGTTCGAGCACACCTCCGATGCCCACGCCGCCGGAGAGATGAACACCTGCGCCGATCTGTGCGCAGCTGCCGACGGTGGCCCAGGTGTCGACCATCGTGTTCTCGCCGACGTAGGCGCCAACGTTGACGAACGACGGCATGAGGACGGCACCGGGAGCGACGTAGGCGGACCGCCGGACCACCGAGGTCGGTACCGCACGGAACCCGGCATTGTTCCACTCCGGCTCGCCCCACCCGGCGAACTTCGAATTGACCTTGTCGTACCAGCCGCCGCCCTGGGGTCCGCCCGATTGCGGTTCCATCGCTTCGACCCGAAAGCCGAGCAGCACCGCCTGCTTGAGCCACTGGTTGACCTGCCAGGTCCCGTCATCGGCTCGCTCGGCGACCCGCCGCTCGCCACGATCGAGGAGATCGAGGGCATTCTCGATCGGCTCACGCTCAGCTGCGCGTGCATCGGGCGTCAGCGACTCACGCGCCGCCCAGAGTTCGCCGATCGCTGTTTCGAGGTCACCTGTGGCCATACGCCGACCCTAGGACGCGCCCGCAACCGACGCCGCGAGATTGCCTCAGACCACCGGTGCCGCTCGGCGACAAGCCGTCCAGACGTCGGGGTCAGACCTTGGGTCAGAGGTCGAGGTCGGGCAGCGAAGCGAACGCCTGCTTCAGCGCATCACCCCAGCCATTCGAGATCGACTTGTAGTACGGATCGTCGGTCTCGAAGCGACGGCTCGTTCCGAGCGAAAACGAGCCCGCCGAGTACAGCTGCAGATCGAGCGGCAGCCCGACCGACAGGTTGGACTTGAGCGTGGAGTCGAACGAGACGAGCAGCAGCTTCACTGCCTCGTCGAACGACATCGCATGGTTGAGCGCACGAACCAGAATCGGCTTCCCGTACTTGGTCTCGCCGATCTGGAGAAAGGGCGTCTCCTCCGAGGCCTCGATGAAGTTGCCCTCGGGATAGATCAGGAAGAGCCGAGGCTCCATGCCGGCGATCTGGCCCCCGACGATCAGCGTGCTGTTGAAGGTCTCCGCCTGCTGGCCCGACTCGGCGTTGTGGGCGATCACTTCGCGGAGCGTCTGGCCTACGAGGGTCGCGACCTGGAACATCGTCGGGGCTTCGAGGATCGATGGCTTGCGATCCTCGGGCGCCTTTGATCGTTCGTCCAACAGGCTGACCACCGCCTGGGAGGTGCCGAGGTTGCCGGCGGTCAACAGGACGATCGCCCGTTCGCCCTCAACCGACCAGGTGAATTGCTTGCGATAGCTCGCGATGTTGTCCACACCCGAGTTCGTGCGGGTATCCGACATGAACACGAGTCCCGCGTCGAGCTTCAACCCGACCGCATAGGTCATGACCTCACCGCCCCAGGACGGCCGGGGCTTCGCCTCGAGGGGTCACTGCTGAACCTGCACGGCGACGTCGAGGCTCTCGGAGGCATCACCGAAGCGTAGGCCGTACACGGGCGCAGCCTCCCGGTAGTCGAGGCCGATGGCAACGCGGACGTATCGCTCGTCCGGGCTGATCCCGTTGACGACGTCGAATCCGACCCAGCCGAGCCCTTCGAGCCAGGCCTCGACCCACGCGTGGCTGGCATCGTGGTCGGCCTGGTCCGGCAGGAAGAGATAGCCGCTCACGTAGCGGGCGGGAACGCCGAGCGCGCGAAGCGCAGCGAGAAACACGTGGCTGTGGTCCTGGCACACCCCCCGACCGGCGGCGATGGCGTCTTCCGCGCTCGTCGCCGCATCGGTCCAACCGAGCTCGTAGTCGATCGCGGCGCGGACGTGGGCGCTCAACGCATGCACCGTGGCGATCGGTTCGGCGTCGACCTCGAATGTTGCCAGCAACGCCTCGAGGCCCGGTCCAGCCGCCGTGAGCGCAGTCGAGCGCAGGTAGAGCCAGCTCGGCGCGTGGCCTGAAGTGCCGCCGACCACTCCGCCGGTGTCGATGGTCTCGACCACGCCGCGTGCGGTCACGTGAAGCTCGACGGCCCCGGGTTCGAGGCTGACCAGATCGACCGCATTGGCATGATGGTCGGCGAAGGCGACCTCGTGGATCCCACCATCGAGTTCGACCTCCCACTCAGCCACCCGTTGGGTCGCGCCGGTGGACGGGCGCAGGCGAAGCTCCTGGAGCGCGCCGGAAACCGACCCGTCGAAGCGGTAGGTCGTTCGGTGACGGATATCGAGCTGCATCACATCACTCGTTGAACCGGTAGTCGACTTCGATTTGATGAGCGAGTCCGCTGGTCGCGGCGATGACATCCTGCAGAAACTCGTGAAGCCCCTCGTCGAAGATCGACGTGACCGTTCGCTCAGTGACCTTGGACCGCAGCCGTTCGGCCAGTTCGTGGCTCTCGAGGAACTCGCCATAGCTCCGGTGCAGGTAGCCGAGGTTGTCGTCGATCTTCGTGAAACAGAAGGCCAACGATCGCGGCATGCGACCGTCGAGGATGAGGAAGTGGGCGATGTTGCTCGGGTTCACGCTCCCCGGGTGTTGCCAGCGATAGGCGCGCTGGGCCGACACCGAGCGGAGGATCGTCTCCCACTGCACGTTGTCCAGCCGGCTGCCGACATGAAGCGCTGAGGGCAGCAGCACGTAGTACTTGACGTCGAGAATCCGGGCGGTGTTGTCCGCTCGCTCGATGAACGTACCGAGACGAGCGAAGTCGTACTGCTCGTTGCGCATCATCGTGCCGTGCAGCGAGCCGCGCACGATTGCACTCTCTTGACGGATCAGGCCGAGGACCCGAGGCAGGTCACGCGTGTCGACCGGTGTCCTGAGCACCGCCGACAAGGCGTTCCACGCATCGTTCGTGGCTTCCCAGACCTCGCGGGTCAGCGCGGCACGCACCCGTCGCCCGTTCTGGCGTGCCGCGCCGATCACCGTCAGCACGCTCGATGGGTTGCGCTCATCGCGAAGGAGGAAATCGATGACGGTCGGGCCGTCGTAGTCGTCGTGTAGCTCGTCGTATCGAGCGCGCACGCCCGCAGTGGTGAGCACGGACGCCCACTCGTCGTCGGCTGCCGAGGACCGAGTCAGCGCCATGCGCAGTCCCGCCTCGATCAGACGTGCGGTGTTCTCGCTTCGTTCCAGGTACCGAAACATCCAGAACAAGCCGCCGGCGGTCGAGCCGAGCATCACGGGACATCCGATCGAAGACACGGTGTCATCGCACAACCGTCATTCCAACACCCACGTGTCCTTGGTGCCGCCGCCCTGGCTGGAGTTGACGACGAGCGAGCCCTCTTCGAGCGCCACGCGGGTCAGGCCGCCGGGCGTGGTGTGGATCTGCTGTGGTGACATCAACACGAAGGGTCGGAGGTCGACATGGCGCGGCGCGAGGCCGGCCTCGGTCAGGATCGGTACCGACGACAGCGCGAGCGTGGGCTGGGCGATGTAGCCCTGGGGATTGGCTTCCAGCTTGGATCGGAAGGCCTGGATTTCGGTCGAGGACGCCGCCGGTCCGACGAGCATGCCGTATCCGCCGGATCCGTGGACTTCTTTCACCACCATGTCTTCGAGGTTCGCGAGCACGTGTTGGAGCTCGACCGGCTCGCTGCAGCGCCAGGTCGGCACGTTCTTCAGTATCGGTGCCTCGCCGGTGTAGAACTCGACGATCTCGGGCATGTAGGAGTACACGGCCTTGTCGTCGGCGACTCCGGTACCCGGCGCGTTTGCCAGCGTTATTCGACCCGCTCGGTAGATGTCCATGATCCCGGGCACGCCGAGCACCGACTCCGCGTTGAACACGAGGGGGTCGATGAACTCGTCGTCGATGCGACGGTAGAGGACATCGATCGGCTCATAGCCGGTGGTGGTTCGCATCGTCACCCTGCCGTCGACGACCTTGAGGTCGCGACCTTCGACGAGCTCGGCGCCCATCTGGTCGGCGAGAAACGAATGCTCGAAGTAGGCGGAGTTGTGGACGCCGGGGGTCAGGACCGCGATCGTTCCGTTCCCCGAGGCGTCCGGTGGCTGGCACGCGGCGAGAGACTCCCGAAGCCGCAGCGGATAGTCGCCGACCGGCTCCACCCGGATGTCGGAGAAGAGCTCCGGAAACATCTGCAGCATCGTCTCACGGTTCTCCAACATGTACGACACGCCGGACGGGGTCCGGGCATTGTCCTCGAGGACGAAGAACTCCGACTCGCCGGTTCGGACGAGGTCGATGCCGACGATGTGGGTGTAGACGAGACCTGGGGGCGTCACGCCGATCATCTCGGGCAGGAACGCTTCGTTCTCCGCGATGAGCGAGGTCGGGATCCGCCCGGCGCGGAGGATCTCCTGCCGGTGATACAAGTCATGTAGGAACGCGTTGATCGCGCGCACCCGTTGCTCGATCCCCCGCACGAGCAACCGCCACTCACTCGACGAGATGATCCGAGGCACGATGTCGAACGGGATGAGCCGTTCATCGGCGTCGTCGTCACCGTAGACGTTGAACGTAATGCCCGTCCGACGGAACAGGGCCTCGGCCTCATCGAGCTTGCGAAGTAGGCGCGCGGGCTCTTCGGTGTCGAACCATCGGCGGTAGTCGCGGTAGGGATCGCGCACGCCCGAGCCGTTGCCGACCATCTCGTCATAGTGTCCGGGTCGCGGCTCCACGACCCGTGACCGTACCGATGATCCGGCACGCGGTACAGGGTCGAAACACGCAATTCACGCAGCGGGCACCAGCGCAGCGCTCGGCGTAGTGGTCAGGTCAGACGAAGAACGCCCGTCGTCGGACTTCCTCGGGGAGCGACGAGTAGTCGAACGACGCCAAGCCTTGCCGGGCTTCGTCGTCGAGTCCGAGCGCCACGACCTCGGGATTCATGACTTCTTGTCCCTTCACGACCTGATTGGCAAGCGGCTTCGCAACCTTCACGCCGGCATCACGGATCGCAATGCGGTTGTAGGCGATGTGTCCGACCTCGTCGATCAGGACCTCGATCAGGCGCCGTTCCATCGACTCGCGGATATCGGGATCGTCGGGGAAGAGCTGATGGGTCCGCTCCAGCAGCCAGTTGAAGGTGAACACGCCGGCGATCTCGGCCCGAGCAGGATCGGATGGAACAGCGCCGGCGGCGACTTGGCCAGGGCGAAGATCAAGACCTTGAGCGGCATCGGCGGCCGCCATCCGTCACCGAGGTCGAGATCGCCGAAGTGCTGCGTGATCCCGAGCAACATGCGCGTGTGGTAGGTCTCCTCGTGCGCCAGGACCTTCTCGACGCGAAAGATCGGCTCATCACGGGCCTGGAGCTTGGCCCGCGCCTCGGTCGTGACCTCCACGCCGTACGCCTCGCCAGCGTTGATCTTGACGAACGACAAGATGGCGAGTTCTTCCTCGGACAAGCGCTGGGGCTGGCGGCCTGCGTATCCGGCTCGCAACGCCCCCAGGTCGAGGGCGCCGTCGTAGTCACCTGGCATCGTGGCCAAGTCGTCCATCAATCCGTTGCGACGCTCGAAGCCGGTGACGAGGTCCAGGGCGCCATTGCGCTCACCGAGAAACCGCTCGTACTCGGCCAGGAAGTCATCGGCAGCTTCCCCGGTCGGAACGGTGTCGTAGAACGAGGTGGCCGTCGAGATCGCCGTCACCCCAGGATCATCCCACCTGCGGGGCGACGTCGCGAATCACCCGTTTCGAGATCTCTTGAAGCTCTGGGTCTCGAGCACCGAAGGGCGCGCCCGACACGCAGAACTTGTCGACACCGAGGTCCACCAACGCGTTGAGCCGGTCGACGCACAACGACTCGGATCCCATGATCGCGAAGCTGTCGAGGAATTCGTCGGTCAACTGCTCGCTCTGCTTGCTGCCGCCCCGAGCGTGCTTGTTCATGTCGTAGCTCGCTCGGACGTTCTGGAATACCTCGTGCTGAGCGTTCGAGGCGGGACCGCTCACCTCGCCATGCATCACGGAGAATCGTGCGAACAGGCTGGTACCGGCCCGTCCGATGTCGCGGGCCCGGGCGACATCATCCTCGCAGACCACATTGACGTACGCCCCAAACGCCACCTCGGACGGATCACGCCCGGCGGCTTCTGCGGCGGCGCGAGCGGTGTCGATACCCCACTGCACTCGGTCGGGGTCTGCCCCGAGCGCGAACAGGATCCGGTCGGCATGGCGGGCGGCCATGCCGATGATCTTGGGACCGGTCGCGGCGACCTCGATCGGAACCGGCGCGACGTCGGCGGTGCGGGCCCAGTGCACCGCGCTGACATCGGGCTGGTCCGCCAACTCGAGCGAGTCCAGCGGGCGGGCGATGTGATCGTCGAGGTGGCAGTCGTCGAAGGCGACGTCGCCCAGATGCAGGTAGGTCCGCACGTTTCGCAGATAGTCCTCGAAGTACCCCAGTCGCGCGGGGGCGCGCCCGAGGTAGGCAAGCGCCGAGTCGCCGCGCCCGATCCCGAGCACCATGCGGCCGTTCGAGAGGTGCTGCACCGACATCGCCGAACTCGCCGTGACCGATGGATGACGGGTTACGGGGTTCGTCACCGAGGTCATCACTCCGAGCGACTCGGTCGCTGCGGCAGCCAACCCGAGGAAGAGATACGGATCGCCGGAGAGGTTCTGCGAGTCGACGGTGGCGATCCCGGTCCAGCCGGCTTGCTCCATCTCGACCGCCTGACGGGCTGCCCGCCTCGGTGCGGCAACCTGCGTGGTCCAGAATTCAACCGTCATGGACCAAGTCAACCACCTGGCGATTCGGCGGTAACGATCGGCTCTCCTGATGCGCTCTGGTGCCAGGCACCGATCGTTACAGTCGATCGTTTCGGCGCAGCCCAAACGGTGTAAGCGAGGCGAAGCCGAGCGACCTGATGCGCTTTGGTGCCAGGCACCGATCGTTACACCGAGGGCAAGGGTGCGCCGGTGAGGAGCGAGCTGGCGGTGCGGCGTTCGGCGAGCGGTGCCTCGACGACCGGATCGGGACGTTCCTGCACCGGCGAAGCTTCCTCGGCGAGTTCGGCCGCGCTCGGCGCATAGCGATTTTCGTAGGCCTGGCCCGAGAGCCCGCGGATGCGGAACATGAGGGCGTCGGTCATCGCGCGGTATACGAGCGGATTGTCGGTCGGGTCGCCGTACTCGCCGGGGAGCAACGGCTCGCCGAAGCTGATCGTGGCCGGCTTGAAGAATCTCGGGAACGGCGCGTCGGGAGGCTGGATCTCCCGCATGCCTTTCAGACCCACGGGAATGATCGGCGCACCCGTACGAAGCGCCAGCCGGGCCACACCCGTTCGGCCCTTGTAGAGCACGCCGGTGCGGGAGCGGGTGCCCTCGGGATAGATGGCGAAGTACTCGCCGTCGTCGAGCACGCGGGCGGCCAGGTCGAGCGCGGCCTTGGCGGCATCGCCGCCCGACCGATCGATCGGGATCATGCCGAGTGCCGGGAAGATGTGCTTGGTCTTCCAGTCGTCCATGTACTCGGCCTTGCCGACGTAGGTGACCCGTCGAGGAAGCACGGCTGGGACGATGAACGAGTCGAGCACCGAGGTGTGGTTGGCCGCGATGATCGCTGGCCCCGAGTCCGGAAGATGCTCGGTGCCATTGATGTCCAGCTTGAAGCCGGCCCGGAACAGCGGGCCGATCACCCGGCGTACGATCGTCTGCAGCACGCCGGCCCGTCCGAATTCGGAACCGTTCTCCCCAGACATCGGGAGCATTGTCGCAGATGACGCGGCGTGTTACCCAGCGATACGGACTCCGAGGAGCTCCGCAGCCTGCGAGACACCGTGGCCGGCGGCCACCGCTGCGTCGATCGCCGCCACCGCGGTCGGGGTGTCGAGGTCGTCGTCGAGCGCGGTTCGAACCTCGTCGAGCGCACCGTCGCCTGCGCCGGCGGCCTTCCACGCTGCCCACCGCTCGTCGGCCTCGGGCATGACAGCGTCGTTCCAGGACCATTCATCGCGGTAGTGATGCTTCGAGATACCGAGACGGATCGCCTCGGCCTCGTGGGTCTTCAGCAGTTCGTGGACGAAGACGAGATTGCCCAGCGACTTGGACATCTTCTCGCCGTCCATGAAGACCATGGCCTGATGCATCCAATGACGGACGAACGGCTCGCCGGTGGCGGCTTCGCTCTGGGCGGACTCGCACTCGTGGTGTGGGAAGACGAGATCACCGCCACCCCCGTGGAGATCGATCGTCGGGCTGTCGAGTTCGCGCATCGCCAGAGCGGAGCATTCGATGTGCCAGCCCGGCCGCCCCGGGCCCCAGAGCGACTCCCACGCGGGCTCGTCGGGAGCCGACGGCTGCCAGAGGATGAAGTCGAGCGGATCGCGCTTGTTCGGATCGTCGGGGTTACCGCCGTGGATCCCGGCGAGACGGATCATCTCTTCGCGGTCGTAGCCACCGATCGAGCCGAAGCCCTCGAACGAGCTCACATCGAAGTACACCGCACCACCCGACTGATAGGCGTGGCCGTTGTCGAGCACGTGCCCGATCAGACGGCGGATCTCGGCAATCGCCGAAGTGGCTCGAGGTGTCGACCAGGCCTCGAGCAAGCCGAGCGACTCCATGTCGCGGTCGAAGATCGCGATCTGGCTGGCGGCGAGATCGAGATAGTGCACGCCGAGTTCTCGCGCCTTGCGCAGGATGTCGTCGTCGACATCGGTGACGTTGCGGACGCACCGGGTCTCGTAACCCCGGTCGCGCAGGCGCCGCTGCAGCACGTCGTAGGTGACATACACCGTCGCATGCCCGAGATGCGACGAGTCGTACGGAGTGATTCCGCAGGTGTACATCGTGACGATCGGGCCAGGCTCGAACGGGATCACCGCCTTGGCCTTGGTGTCGTACAGCATCATCGGTGCGGTCTCGGCTGGCACGGCGGCCAGGCTAGCGTGGCGCGCAATGGGCATTCTTGACGGAAAACGAATCCTTGTGACCGGTGTGCTGACCGATGCCTCGATCGCCTTCGGTGTCGCCAAGACGGCGATGGAGGAAGGTGCTGAAGTGATCCTCACTTCGGTCGGCCGTGCGATGAGCCTGACCAAGCGTGTGTCGCGCAAGCTGCCCGGAGAAACCGAGCTGTACGAGCTCGACGTGACCAACCCCGACCACGTCGCCGAGGTTCGCGACGCTATCGGCGAGGGCGGCCGCACGCTCGACGGTGCGGTGCACGCCATCGGCTTCGCTCCGCAGTCCTGCCTGGGCGGAGGGTTCATGGACGCCCCGTGGGAAGACGTCTCGGTCGCCGTGCAGATTTCCGCCTACTCGCTCAAGACGCTCGCGGAGGTGTGCGTGCCGCTGATGCCCGACGGCGGCTCCATCGTCGGCATGGACTTCGACGCCACGGTCGCCTGGCCCGCGTATGACTGGATGGGGGTCGCCAAGGCGGCCTTCGAGTCGACCAACCGCTACCTCGCCCGCGAGCTCGGCCCGAAGGGCATTCGGTGCAACCTGGTGTCCGCCGGACCCATCCGCTCGACCGCGGCCAGGTCGATCCCCGGCTTCAGCGAGTTCGAAGATGCCTGGGAAGGTCGAGCGCCGCTCGGTTGGGACATCCGTGACACCGAACCGGTTGCCCGGACCACCGTCGCCGTGCTCAGCGACTTCTTCCCGGCGACGACCGGCGAGATCATCCACGTCGACGGCGGCTATCACGCCATGGGCGCCTGAAGGCGACGCGCCGTGACCGACGGCTCGGCCAAGCTCGCCGCCGAGCCGCCTCCAGTTCCGTCGCTCATCGTCCGCCCGCCGCGCCATGCGCGGCTCGCCTCGATCTTCGGATCGCTACAGGTCGTGGTGGGGATCGCGGCGTGTATCGCGTTCGATGGTCCGGGGCGCTGGATCTTCCTGATGGTCGGCGTGCTCGGGATCGCGCACCCGGTCCTGTACTTGTTGCGCTCCGTGACCGTCACGGCGGAGTTGGTGGTCGTCGGCCTCGGTCGATGGCAGTCCGTGTATCGCAGCGCCGACGTCCTGGAGATGTTGACGCTCAAGCGCCCGATCGGTATCGAGACCGAGCAGATGGTGCAGGTCCACGGTGCGATCCGTTCGCTCCAGGCGGCTACCTAGCGTTGATCAGCGGGCCTGGAAGTTGCCGGTACGCCGGAACTCGGCCCACAGCTGCATGGTGAGCGCAGCGGCAGGCGAGATCGGCGATGGCGGTTCGGAAGGCCTGAACCAGGCAATGTCGGTCGACTCATCGTCGATGGCCAGATCGTCATCGGATCCGTTCCAACCGACGAGGGCGTAGACCATCGAGTAGCACTGGGTCACGTCACCATTGGCGTACGTGATCGTTTGAGCCTCGGGTTCCGACACCGCCCCGAACGGCACCAGGTCGGTCGGCGCGACCACGATGCCCGCTTCCTCGGCCAGCTCCTGCACGGCGACATCGACGAAGCTCATCCCGGGCTCGGCATGGCCGCCAGGGTGACACCAGCGGCCGTCATCCGCGCGCCGCACGAACAGCACTCGACCGTCGATGTGCTCGACCAGCACGCCAGCACCCGGCATGAGGACCAGGTCCGCACCGACCTTGCGTCGAAGCCTCTCAAGATATGAACCGATCCAGGGCATCCGAACAGTGTCTCAGCTTCAGGTCCCGCAGGCGGCACGCACCGGGCCGAAGGGGTTCGCGTAGTTGCCGTAGCCGCCGCGGTGGATCTCGAAATGAAGATGCGGAATCGGTGCGTTGCCGGTCATACCGACGTAGCCGATCACCGCGCCCGCAGGCACGTGGCCGGCGCCGACGTTCTCGTAGCCGCTGAGGTGGGTGTAGAAGTAGTAGTCGCCGTTGTCCCCGCGTAGGTGAGCGGACAGCCCGCCCACGCTGCTGTCACGGTGTTCGACGGTTCCCGAGGCGACAGCCAGCACCGGCACACCCGACGCGGCGATCAGGTCGTTCGCTCGGTGGACCCCGCCGACAGCTCGCGGCGCGTTGAAGTCATCGGTGTGGGTGAACGGGCCCGCCAAGGGACACACGATTCCGCCGCCGCTCGGAACCGGCTGCGGGTTCGGTACGGGTGTGGCGGTAGGGAACGGCTGGCTTGGCGTGGGATTCGGGATCGGTGTGGCGGTCGGGAACGGTTGGCTCGGCGTGGGATTCGGAACGGGTGATGCCGTCGGTTCCGCTTGTCCGGGGAGCGCGGTCGCGGTCGGGAACGGTTGGCTCGGCGTGGGATTGGGAATCGCGGTTCCCGTCGGCTCGGGCGTTTGGGCCGGCACGGGTGTCGAGGTCGGGATCGGCACGGGTGTCGGAATGGGCGCCGGCGTGGGCACGGCGCGGGCGAGCGCGGCCGCCCGTGCTGCGGCTTCCTCGGCGCGACGACGCTCCTCTTCCAACCGGACGCGCTCCTCCTCGGCAAGGCGCTCGGCCTCGGCCGCCTCGAGTGCCGCCAGCGCGTCTTCAAGCCGTTCGAGCTCGCCTTCGAGGGCCGCACGGATCGATTCGAGCTCGGCCAGCTCTTCGACGATCCCGGCCTGGGTCGCCTCGACCTCAGCGAGCGTTTGCTGTTGTTCGACTCGCTGGGCCTCCAGGTCGTCCTGCTGGCGCTCATACTCGGCGTCGATGATGAGCAACCGATCGATCGCGTCTTGCTCGGAGCCGACGACCAGCTCGGCGAAGGCCCGGCTCGTCTCTCGGATCGCCATCGATTCGAGGTCGGCCCATCGTTCGGCATCGAGTCCCATCGGATCGGTGCCGGCGACGTATTGCGAGAGGGCGATGTCGCGGACCTGTTCGACCAGTTCGGCGCGTTCGGCACCGAGGGTCTCCTGGTCCTGCTCGGCGAGTGCAATCTGGCCATCGATCAGGGTCAACGTCGACTCGACCTGCCAGAACTCGCCGGCCAGTTCGTTGCCGCGTTGCTGGGTCGTTTCGAGGCGTTCGAACAGCGTTTCGAGGCGCTCGGTGGCTTCGGCGACTTCGACCCTCGCCGCTTCGAGATCGTCCTGGCCGGCCGCCGTCGGTGCGCCCACGGTCGGGACGATGAGCAGTGCTCCTGACCCCACCAGGAACACGGCCAACATGAGCCGCAGGCGCATCAGATCAGACTATCGCTGACCAGCACTCGGATTCCGTCGCGGGCGCCAACCGCAGCCACCCGTAGTGCGGCCTCCGGCGGCCCGATGCGACTGGATTCGGCGCCGGCGCCGATCTTCCCGGTGACGCGGCGCACCCCTAGACTGCGGTTCTTGTCCACCCTGCTGTCCGTGCTCGCGGTCATCGCCCTCATCGGAGCAAATGCCTTCTTCGTGGCCGACGAGTTCGCCCTCGTCGCCGTCGATCGTTCGCAGGTGAACCTGCGGGCCGCCGACGGTCAACGCCCATGGCCAACGGTCCAGAAGCTGCTGCGCGAACTCTCGTTCCACCTGTCGGCGGCCCAGGTCGGCATCACGATCTCGTCGCTGATCGTTGGCTTCATCGCCGCGCCCGTGGGCCGCGCGATCCTGGCGCCACTCCTCGACCGCATCTTCGGCGAGGGCAACACCGATTGGCTCATCGTCCCGCTGGCGTTCATCCTCGCCAACATGCTCCAAGTCGTGATGGGTGAGGTCGTGCCCAAGACCGTCGCTATTGCGGAGCCGATCCGCGTGCTACGGATCCTGGCCCGCGGCATCGCCGTATGGGGCTTCATCGTCCGTCCGGTCGTCTCGGTCATCAACGACATGGC
This sequence comes from Actinomycetota bacterium, assembly GCA_039028435.1. GTDB lineage: Bacteria > Actinomycetota > Acidimicrobiia > Acidimicrobiales > UBA10347 > UBA10347. The sequence continues at coordinate 126,828 of JBCCIC010000002.1, forward strand.
CGATTGGATCGTGGCGCGCATGGGCATGGAACCCGGTGACGAACTCGCCGGCATCACGTCGATGACCGAACTCGAGCACGTCATCCGAGCGTCGGGCGAAGAGGGCACGCTCGACCCGGAGGATGTGACTCGGCTGACCCGCACGATCCGCTTCGCCGAGAAGACCGCAGGCGACATCCTCGTGCCACGCGTGGATCTCGACGTACTCGGCAAGGAAGACACCCTTGCGGACTTGTGTCGCGTGGCCGACGACACGGGCCACTCGCGCTTCCCGGTGATCGGCACCGACACCGACGACGTGCTCGGGCTCGTCCACGTCAAGGCCGCACTCGGTGTGCCGCCGGCCGAACGGACCGCAATCAGCGTCGAGCGACATATGAACGACGCCTTCGTCGTGCCGGAGACCCGCGAGCTCGACACGTTGCTCGGCGAAATGTACCGAGATGGCTACCACCTGGCGTTCGTGCTCGATGAACACGGCGGAGTCGCCGGCATCGTCACCATCGAGGACATCGTCGAGGAGATCGTCGGCGAGATCGATGACGAGTACGACCGGCAATCCGTCGACGATGTGCAGGAACTCGACGACACCACCGTGGTCGTGAACGGTGCCATCCACCCCGATGAGCTCGAAGAGGCCACCGGAATCGTTCTCCCTGAGGGCGACTTCGAAACGGTGGCCGGGTTTGCCCTCGACCAGCTTCAACGCATCCCCGACGAGGGCGACAGTTTCGACTGGCAGGGCTTCCAGTTCCTCGTGCTCGAGATGGAGCGGTGGCGCATCGAGAAGCTCCGGATCGTGGCCCCCGAACCCCTCCGTCGCACCGAGGCCGAAGCGGAGGTCGCCGAATGAGCACCACCGTCGCCCTGCTCCTCGCACTCCTTCTGCTGTTGGCGAACGGGTTCTTCGTCGCCGTCGAGTTCGCCCTGATCGGCACGCAACGGTCCCAACTCGAAGACAAGGCCAAGCAGGGCAACCGCCGTGCGCGCACGGCCATGGCGGCGATCACCGATCTCAACACCCAAATCGCCGGTGCGCAGCTCGGCATCACGATGGCCTCGATCGCCCTCGGCCTCATCGCCGAGCCGTCGGTCGCCCACCTCCTCGAGGACACCGTGCTCTCGGGACTGGCAGAAGGCCCTCGCCACACCCTCGGCCTGATCATCGCCCTGTCGTTCGTGACCTTCCTCCACATCCTGATCGGCGAGATGGTCCCGAAGAACATCGCCCTGGCCGATGCTCCGGCGACCGCGATGTGGCTGAGCCCGCTGCACACGTTGTTCGTGCGGATCGCCGGACCATTCGTGTGGTTGCTCAACTCGATGGCCAATGGCGTGCTGCGGCTGATGGGCATCACCGCAGTCGACGAGCGCGCCCAGGCCAAGACTCCCGAGGAGCTCGCAATGCTCCTCGAAGAGGCCCACGGCGACGCCGTGCTCGACGACGACGACTTCGGGCTCCTGTCCGGAACACTCGAACTCGGCGGTGCCTCGATTCGCGAAGCGATCGTGCCGTGGGCCGATGTAGACCGGGCGCCTGCCGCGGCGCCGATCGCCGAGGTCGAGGCTCGCATGGCGGCGAGCGGACACAGCCGGCTGGTGCTCGTCGGCGACGACGACGAGCCGATGGGCTGGTGCCACGCAAAGGACCTGCTCGCCGTCGACCACAACCACTGGGACGAACCACTGCCGCAGCACCGCCGACGCCGCTTCATCCTCGTCGATCAAGACATGGCCGCCGAGGACGCGCTCGAACGCATGCAGGCCGAGCGCGCCCACTTCGTGCTCGCCACCGCCGGTGACGAACCGGTCGGCCTGCTCACCATCGAAGACGTCTTGGAGGTCATCGTCTCCGGGTTGGCCAAACAGGGCGAAGGTTGACCGATGCGGCCGGACTTACTCCGTCCGGTCGATGATCACGAGGAGGCACCCTTCCTCGACCGAGATTTTTTGGGTCTCGGCGACGGCGACATTGCTCATGCCCTGTGGGGATCCGGCGAGCAGCGTGGCGTCGTGCAGATCCCATTGCATGCCCCGCTCGTTCACCCCGCGGGCGTGACCGGCCGACGGAATCACGCTGATCGTGGTGCCGGGCGGTTCGGCGAGCAGGACCGAGTCGTGGACGACGACGATGCGGCACACGCCATCGTCGATCGTCATGGCGATGCCGGCATCGTGCCATCGCCGTGCGGCGATCAGCCCCACATTGGCGAGTTCGTGATCGACACGTCCACCGAGAGCACCGACGACGGTCACCTGATCCGCACCGGCCGCGGCGACGTATGCCAGCGCCAATTCGAGGTCGGTTTCGTCCTTGTCCGGCGAGACCTCCACGACCTCGGTTCCGCCGCGACGCAGCTCATCGACGAGTTCGGCCGGCGCAGAGTCAAGATCACCCAATACCGCATCCACACCGGTGCCGGCCTGTGCGGCAAGGACGGCTCCGCCGTCGGCGGCTACGACCAGTTCTGCCGCTTCGATGATCGGGGCAAGCGTCGCGAGCCCGTCCGGGGTCGCTTGCCCGGCGGCGAAGACGATGGCTTGCACCGAGCCTGCTCAGTCGAAGGACTCGCCGAGTTGGTCGGCGAGTCGGTGGAGCTGGGCGCGCAGCGTGGCGAGTTCGCCTTCGAGTGTCGCGACGCGCTCGACCAGGTCCTGATCCGGACCACCCGCACCGACCGAGGGCGAGGGTGGTGGCGACGGCGATCCAGTTGAGTCGGCCGGTGCCGCGGCGGGGCTCACCGAAGTCGGACTCGGCGAGGTCGCGCTCGAGGCCCCCGGGCTCACGGCGGCGGCGATCGGTTCCGAGCCGTCGCCCAACAGGTGCTCCCAGCGGGCCTCCTTCTGGCCGGGTTGGCGACCGAGCTGGCGCGCCAGACTGCGGCCGGCGAGCGACTCGAGGCAGCCCTCGACGGCGTCCAGTGAATCGAACCCGACGTAGCGCTCGGTTCGCAGCCGCAACTCGCCCACCGTCTGCGGCCCGCGCAACAGCAGCACCGAGACGATCGAGAGCGCCTCGTCGTCGAGCTCGAGTACGTCGTCGAGCGCATGGCGATGTTTGGTCGAGCGCGAACCCTGCATGTGCACCCGCCGGACGATGTTGCGCTGGCGAAGCTCCATCAGCGCACCGTCGATCGCCACCGCATCGAGTGACATCACGGGCTCGCGGTTCGTCTTCTGGTTACACGCTGACACGAGCGCATTGGTCGTCATCGGATAGACGTCCGGCGTGAGAAACGCCTTCTCGATCAGGCAGCCGACGACCCGCGCCTCGACCTCGCTCAACTGCGCCTCAGCGGGAACAGCGGTCATCAGGCCTCCTCGGTCGCGGGAACGTGCACGGTCCACGCGTACTCATTGGTCACCTTGACCGGTAGCCCTCCCGGCGACTCGCACGCGATCGTTGGAACCTCGCGCCCCTTGTGCACCCCGACGTGAATGGTGGTGCCGTCGACGGTCACCTCGCACGAGGTCACGTCGTCGCCCTCGGGAGACGACGCCGGCGCGACCGAGATCATCGGCTCGGTCAGAAACGGGTTGCCGGCCTCGATACGGGCGGCCAGCTCCGCGACCTGCCCCGGGCCGGTAGACGCTCCGAGCCAGCCTCGGCAGAGCATCAGCAGATCGTCGATGGTGACCGACGCGTTGGCGACCCGGTCGACGAGCGCGAGGTCCGCATACGCCCACATCCGACCGGAGGGCAGCGCGAGAAACGTCGGAGCGAACCGATGACCACCCGTGTGGCTGACCCGTCGAAGGCGATAGCCCGGGCGTTCGACCTCGATACGACCGGCGAGGTCCTCGCCGAAACGTCCACAGCACTCGTCATGGCTGCCCTGTGTGCAGACCAGAAAGGTCGGCACGGTGACATCGATCGGCGCCATGCCGTGCGTTCCGTGTGGTGCCGAGGCGATCCGCTGCACCAGTTCGGCCACGACGGCGCCCGGATCCTCGAGCATGTCGGCCTGCTCGATGACCCACCGGTACCCCCGGAATCCGACACCATCGCGCTCGTAGAGCTCGATGCCGATCTCGTCGTCCGGAAGCCATGGTTCGGCGGCAAACAGACGCGTGGGCACGGCGCTCGCTACAACCGCCCGCGACGCTGCTTTGAGCCACGGGTGGGCGAGCGCCGGCTTCGGCCACGGTGTCGGCACCGACACCAGAATGATGCGATCGAGGGACAGTCCCGTGCCTGCGGGTCTGAGGCCCATCGATTTCGTGAATGCGCTGCACAACGGGGCCTGATCGGAGGACGGCAGCAGGTGGGAAACCACCCTCAGACCCTATACACACGTCGGGTTCGCTGAGCTGCGAACATGAGCCTTGCGATTCGAAAAGGTGGACACCTTGCGGGTGCCAGCGGCCCTCCATCGGTGGGCAGCAGAACACAATCGACATCTCAGCGCGTCGACCCGTTCCGAGGTCGATGTGATCGCGTCGATCATCGACGCCTCCTCGCTACGCGATCACGAGGTCCACGCCCTGGGCCCGGACTTCTTCGACGGGCTGTACGAGATCTTCCCCGATGAGCGTGCGGAGCGAGCCGAAACACTGATCGAGATCATCGTGCAGTGGTCCGGGACCCTGCCATCGGAAGCACCGCGCACCACCGTCGCCGAGGTGCGCTCGCGTGTGGCACCATCGTCCGTTCCCGTCACCGAGCAGTCGTCCGGCCTGCCGGTCACGGAGGACCCGGCCGAGATCGGTGCACCCGCCTTCCTTCGCAGTGACCGTGTCGACGAGGACGACACGGCCCGCCTGTTCGGTTCTGCCCGCTCCTACGTGAGAATCATCCTCGCGGTGCTCAGCGTGTTGGCACTCGTCGGTGCAGGTGTCGCGGTGTGGTGGTGGGCGAACTCCCGCGACGCCGACGTCGTGGTCGCACCCGAGGAGTCCGCCGACACCGAAACCGCTGCCGACCTCACGGTCGCCGAAGCCGCCACGCCAACTCCGGTCCCCACACCGAGCCCGGTCCCCGCACTTCCGACCGAACGCGAGGCGTGGGCCGATACCGCAACGATTCTCAACGCCGGTACCGGATCGATCGCCGCCTCGACGTACCCGGTGAGCACAACCAACCGGGCGGTGCTCACTGGCCACACCGATGCGATCACCGGAATTGCCGTCTCGAACGACGGGCGCGTGCTCACGTCGGGTGCGGACCGCCGGCTCGTGGACTGGGGTGCCGATGTCACCCTGGCGAGCCCAGATGTCCTCGACGTGGCCCAACCCCTCACCGCCCTGACCCGGACCGTCGATCAGCGAATCATCGCCGGCGACGTGGCCGGAAACATCACGGTGATCGACCTCATCACACCCACCGACCCCCTCGTCCTTCCAATCCACGAGTCGGCGATCGCTGCGGTTGCCGAGATCCAGGACGGCCGATTCGCCGTCGCATCCGTTGACGGCGACGTTGCGGTGCTGGCGGCCGAGGCTCCGGGAGACACCCTGCTGCTATCGCATGCGACAGAGGTCACCGCCATCGTGGCGCTCGATGACGGGTCGATCGCCACGTCTGCGGTCGACGGCTTGATCCGCATCTGGCTCCCGACCGGCGGAACCCCCGTCGCAACGATCGACACGTTGGCCACGCCAGCAACCGCACTCGCCGCGTTGTCCGACGGCCGGCTCGCCGTGGGGCTCGTCGACGGGCGCATCCTCGTCGTGGCGGCCGCCGACAGCGCGGAGCCCGACCTGGTGATCGACGCCCATGACGGTGCCGTACGAGCCCTCTTCGAGTTCGAGGATCAAGCCGGCGAGCTCGCCCTCGCCACCGGTAGCGAGGACACGACGATTCGCCTCTTCTCCCTCGACACCGGCATCCAGTGGCAACAGCTCGATGGCCACGGCGATCGCGTGACGGCGCTGAACCAGTTGCCCGACGGCCGCCTGATCTCGACCTCCAGCGATGCAACCGGCCGTGTCTGGGACCTCACCCTCGAACCAGGCACCGTTGTGGCGCCCCCGCACAGTGCCAACCTGTCGCACCTCGTCGCCTTCCGCAACGGCCAGATCGTCACCGGCGGCGTCGACGGAGTGGTAACCCTGTCATCGACATCGCCGCCCTCGGCACCCATCGAACTGACCCGCCACGATGCGCCCGTCGTGGGCCTCACGGTCATGCCGAACGGGGACATCGTGAGCGTCGATGCGGCCAGCCGGCTCCGTCTCTTCCAGGCGGGCGCCGAGGACGTCCCGCCATTCGAACTCGCCGTGGCCCCCGGGGCGACCGCACTCGACGATCGTGGCGAACTCGGCATCGTCACCGGCCACGCCGACGGCACCGTGCGCTTCTCCGACTTCACGGCCGAGGTCGGATCGATTCCGGCTCACGTGGGTGGTGTCAATGCGGTGCTCGGCCTCCAGAGCGGCCTGGTCGCTTCCGCCGGCGAGGACAACACCGTGCGGGTGCTCGACTTCGACGACCCTGACCTGGTGCGCGTGTTCGATCTGCACGCCGGCCCGGTCGATGCGCTCGCCGAGCTTCCTGACGGCCGCATCGCCTCCGCGGGCAGCGACGGCATCTTCGTCTGGTCGGTCGACGACATGGGACTGGATCACATTCGACTCACCGGGCATCAGTCGACGATCCTGACCGTAGAAGCCCTCCCGGACGGACGCCTGATCTCGACGGGAACCGACGGCCGGGTGCGGGTCTGGGACCTCCAGAACCCCGATGCCGACTCGGCGACCGCGGTCGACATCCCGGGCATCGTCAATCCGGTTCTCACGGTGGCCGACAACGGCCTGCTCGTCGCCGGCGCGGGTCGCGGGTTCGTCGTCTTCACGATCGAGTAGCGCGACTCCAACCGCGTCCGCAAATCGCTTCTGGGTGCCGAGTAGCGCCTAGGGTCCGCGCATGAGCGGAGCAGACCAACTCGACAGCACCCGCGGTTGGATCGTCACCGCCGGGGCGGCCCTGTCGATGTTCACCGTGTTCGGTGTGGGCTACAGCTTCGGCGCCTTCTTCGACTCGATCACCGAGGACTTCGGGGTCGGCAGCGGTGCAACGGCCATCGTGTTCGGGATCACGATCTGCCTGAGTTTCGTCCTCAGCCCGTTCACCGGAGCACTCGGCGATCGCATTGGGCCGCGCCCGGTCGCCCAGCTCGCTGCGGCCGCCTTGGCCGCGGGTCTCCTGCTGACCACGGTGGTGCCGAACATCTGGCTGGCGTATGCCTGCTACGGCCTCCTGGTCGGCCTGGCCATCGCGTGCGGCTATGTGCCGATGGTTGCGGTCGTGGGAGGGTGGTTCGAGGAGAAGCGCTCGCTGGCCCTCGGTGTGGCGGTCGCCGGAATCGGACTCGGCACGCTCGTCGCCTCGCCCATCGCTGCCGCACTGATCAACGCCACAACGTGGCGCACCGCCTTCGTGATCTTCGCCATCGTCGGTGCGGTAAACCTCATGATCGTCTCGGTCATCGTGCGGCCAGGGCCGGCAAGTGTCGCCGCCCCGCAACGCCGCTCGCTTGGTGAGCTCTGGCAGTTGGCGGACTTCCGTGTGCTCTATCTGTCGATGACGGCAACCTCGTTCGGTTTGTTCATACCGTTCGTGTTCATCGCGCCCTATGCCAAGGACGAGGGGTTCTCCGACTTCGCCTCGGCCGCCCTCGTCGGCATCATCGGCGGCGCGAGCATCGGCGGGCGCTTGGCGATCGGTGGCCTCGCCGCACGGTTCGGGGCAAGCCAGCTGTTCCGCAGCTCGTTCCTCGTCATGGCGGCCGCACAGGCGCTTTGGTTGGCCGGCGGCTCGGTCTACGCCATCCTCGTCGTGTTTGCGATCATCTTCGGCACGTCGTATGGCGGTTTCATCGCCCTCGCGCCGGCGGTCGCCACCGACCGTTTCGGGCTCCAGGGACTGGGCGGGGTGCTGGGCACGTGGTACACGGCGGCAGCATTCGGTGCACTGCTCGGTCCGTTCATCGCCGGATCACTGCTCGACTGGGTCGACTACTGGGCCGCGATCGTGTTCGGGGCGGCCGCGTCATTGGTCGGTTGGGTGATGCTGACCCTCGAGCGGGACTAGCGAACGGCTCGACCGCTCCTCGAGCGCCAACCGACGGCGCGCACGCCGGTTCTTGGTCAGCCGGTTCTTCGTCACCCGGTTCTTCGTCACAACGCCAGATTCTCCCATGCTTTGCCGCGGCGCAGCCCGTCGGCTCTCGTAGTGTCCGTCGTCCGATGACCCCACCCCGCGACACGTGACCGCACCGAACACCGCCACATGACGTCACCAGAGTCCACGCTTTCGCGGACCGGTCCTCGCCGCCCTGCAGCGAAACAACAGAGCGTCATCCTGCGGGCTTGGCAGCAGCAGGCGCTGCGTGCCTTCACCGCGCACAACGGCGACTCGTTCCTCACCGTCGCCTGTCCCGGCGCGGGGAAGACGTCGTTTGCGCTGGTGGCCGCTCGCCAATGGTGTGCAGGCGAGCGGCGTCCGTTCGTCGTCGTCGTTCCGACCCAGCACCTCAAGGCGCAGTGGGCGGCCTCGGCGCTCCGGTTCGGCTTCCATCTCGATCCCGCGTGGTCCGCAACCGATGGTCCACCGGCCCCCGACATGCACGGCGTGGTCGTCACGTACGCCCAGGCCGCCTCATCGTCGGGCCCGCTTGCGACCTACATCCGCGATGGCTTGGTGATCCTCGACGAGATCCACCACGCGGCCAGTGAGCGTTCCTGGGGAACCGGCGTCGAAGATGCGTTCGGTGGTGCTGCCTGTCGCCTGTTGTTGAGCGGCACGCCGTTCCGCACCGACGACAGTCCGATCCCCTTCGTGCGCTATTCATGGGGCGACTACGGCGACGCCGTCGCCGACTTCGAGTACGGCTATGGCGAGGCCCTCGTCGACGGCGGGGTCGTGCGTCCGGTGTACTTCCCTCGTTTCGACGGCCACATGGAGTGGATGAACGCCGACGGCGATGTGGTCGAGGCGTCGTTCAGCGACGAACTCATCGGCAACGAGTGGAGCGCTCGCCTACGTACGGCGCTCTCGCCCGACGGCAACTGGATTCGCACCGTCATCGACCGCGCCCACGCAAAGCTCGGCGAGATTCGCGAGACCCACCCGAACGCTGGTGGGTTGGTCATCGCCACCGATCACGAGCACGCCCGAGCGATCGTCGACCTGCTCAAGATGCGTCACCGGGTCGATGCTCGAGTCGCGCTGAGCGATGATCCGCGGGCCGGCCAGGTGATAGCGGACTATGTCGACTCCGACGACGAGTGGGTTGTCGCGGTCCGAATGATCAGCGAAGGCGTGGACATCCCCCGATTGCGTGTCGGGGTCTTCGCGACCACGACCACCACGGCGATGTTCTTTCGCCAGGCGGTGGGACGCATCGCGCGATGGACCGCGGGCGTACCCAAGCAGAAGGCGTACATGTACCTTCCGGACGACCCTCGGCTGCGTCACCATGCGTCGGCGATCGCCGAGCAACGGCGCCACAGCATCGAGATCCGTCAGCAACGGGTCGCCGACGAGGGCTTCGACCCGATCGCCCAGGAGCGCGACGAGGAGCAGATGTCGCTCTTCGCTGCGCTGTCGTCGACGGCGACCGACGCCGTCGTTCCCGACGATGGCCTCGATCGCGACGAGACCATGGTCGTACTGCCAGACGACCTCGAGGGGTTCGCGGTCGATCTCCCACCGCCGCCACCACTTCCCGGACGCGACATCGACGTCACCGATGATCCGTGGGCGTCGGGCGCACCATCGACCGGCGACGAGCCGGCCAAATCTCGGGCGCAGATCAAGGCCGACCTTCGCGACCAGAACAGCGACCGTGTCCGTGAGATCGTCGCCCGCACCGGCATGGGTTACCCCGAGGTCAACAGCCGTCTCAATCGCGAGTCCGGCGTCGAGCGAATCAACGAGGCCACGATCTCCGGGTTGACGCGCCGCCTGAGCGCCGCGGACCGCTGGATCGCCTCCCTACGCGGTCGGGGCTGAGCCGGCGGCGTGCGCATGCCGCCGACCCGGCCCGACCAGCGAGCCCAGCGAAACAAGCGGGACCAGCGACGTAGGAGCTGGGAGGAAGAGCGCTAGCCCAACCCGCACTCGGCGGCGGCGTCGAAGGCGACCTCGAAGAGCTGCGATGTCGCTTCCTCAGCCACCGTGCTGCCCTCGTCACCCATGAAGCTCGAGGCGATCATCAGGCGCACCGGCTCTTCGGGAATCTTCGCGGTAATGCAGTCCGACTGCTCCTGCGTCGCACCGCTGTCGAGGAATCCCGACGCCATCAGTCCGACGAAGTCCGAGCAGTCCCAGACGGCATCGGCCACGCCTTCCGCCGTGGCTCGATCGAGTTCAGCCTGAATGTCGCCGGTCGCCTCGACCGTTGCCGCCGTCACGCCGTACTTCGACTCGATCTGGTCCGCCCCACCGAGGGCGTCGACGACCCCGCTCGCCATGCAGTTGGCGTCGTACTCGAGACCGGGGATGGCGTCCTCGGCCATCACGGTTTCGAGCGCCGCGATCAGCTCATCGTCGCTCGCGCCCCCACCGCCACAGGCGGCGGCCACCACCAGCACGATGCCGACGACTGCCACCAGCCGGCCGACGCCTGCACGCTTGGGTTGCTTCATCATTCCTCCACGCAGTTGTTGCATCGGGAGAACGTACGGATCGGGCCCCGACCTGTCGTTGGGGACGCCTCCCCCAATCCCTCACCGATGCCAACCGGTGGCACCGCGGCGCTGCCGCGCTCCGCCGCGCCACCTCGGCTTCGCGTCCAAGGGCCATACTCGGGCGGATGTCTGCCCCGTGGTCTCGTCATCTGGTCGGCGTGCTGGTCCTGTTTGGCGCCACGCTGCTCGCAACCGGTTGCGGGTCTGCGCCGATGCCGCTTCCGCAGGGCATCGAGGTCGCCGAGGACTTCGAGCTCGAGTTCGTGTTCGGCGGGCTGGAGCGGCCGTCACAGATCGCCATGACGAGCGACGGTGACTTCATCGCCGCCGAAGTCGTGGAAGAGAACGGCGGCATCGGTCGCATCGTGCGCATCGATCGAGAGGAGCCTGACGGCCGGGTCGTCCTCCAATCCGGATTGGACAAGCCGACGGGAATCGCCGTGGTCGGCGAACAGTTGTGGATCATGGAACGCGACCGGCTCAGCGTGACCTCGCTGGAGCCCGACGCCGAGCTCGACGTGGTCGCCGCCGATCTCCCGAACAACGGCCGGAGCGAAGGCACCCTCACCGTCACCCCTGATGGCGCGCTCCTCTACAACACCTCCGGGCGCAAGCGAGGTGCCGTGCGCACCGAAGGGTCCGGCGCGATCTTCCGGGTCGAGGACCCGAGCGCCGGAACCGCCAGCCCGATGACCACCGTTGCGACCGGCTTCAAGCACGCCTACGCCCACGCCTTCACGCCCGACGGATCGTTGTGGTCGGTCGAGATGACTGACGGCACCTTCGACGGCAATCGTGCGAGCGACAAACTCGTTCGGATCGAACCGGGGAGCGACGGCGGCTGGCCGTTCTGCATCGACGACAACGTGCCGGTCATCGAGTTCGGTGGGACTACGGAGTTGTGCGCCGAATCGCCGCGCTCGCATGCGCTCTTCGGACCGGGCGCGACGCCGACCGGGCTCGTGGTTGCACCGTGGGATGCCTCGGTCTTCCTGGTGACGTTGTGGATCCCCGGCACGGTCGTCAGCGTGCCGGTGGAAGCGGGTGCCAACGCCCACCCCGGCACCATCGTCATCTCCGGCATCGAGAGTCCGCAATCGCTCCTGGTCGATGGCGATCGGGTCTTGGTGGTGGATCACGAAACCGGCGACGTCTACGCGTTGACCGCGGCTCCGTAGCTGATCCAGGTCAACCGCGGCCGCTCGCCTAGCGTTGGCGCCATGCGCGTCGCCACCTCCATCACCACTGACGATCTCGCCTCGATCGGCGCCACCGCCGCCGAGCTCGAGGACCGCGGCTACGACGAACTCCAGTCGCAGGAGGGGCGACACGATCCGTTCATCCCTCTCACGCTCGCCGCAGCGAGGACGGAGCGGATCGGTCTGGCGACCAATGTCGCCGTCTCGTTTCCCCGCAGCCCGATGGTTGCGGCCGTCGCTTCGTGGGACCTTCAGTCGCTGTCCGGAGGACGCTTCACGCTCGGCCTCGGGAGCCAGATCCGCCCGCACAACGAACGGCGCTACAGCATGCCGTGGAGCGCCCCCGCACCTCGAATGCGCGAGTACGTGCAGTCGATGAAGGCGATCTTCTCGACGTGGGAGACCGGCGAGCGCCTGCGTTTCGAGGGTGACCACTACACGTTCACCTTGATGACCCCGAACTTCACGCCGCCGCCGCTCGACGGTCCGGCGCCCCGCATCCATTTGGCTGCCGTGGGGCCCAACATGCTCGCCACGGCGGGACGCGTGAGCGACGGCGCCAACCTGCATCCGTTCTGCACCCGCCCCTACCTGACCGACGTCATCGTGCCTCGACTCGAGTCCGCGCTGGCCGACAGCGGACGAACCCGCGCGGACTTTGCCATCTCCGGAGGCGGGTTCATCGCCACGGGAACCGATGACGAAGCCGTCGACCGCTCGATCGAGTGGGTGCGCCAACGAATCGGCTTCTACGGATCGACACCCTCGTACTGGCCTGTCCTCGAACTGCATGACCTGCTCGATCTCGGTCACCGGCTCAATGCGATGTCCAAGGCAGGCGAGTGGGACGCGATGACCGCCGCCGTGACCGACGACGTGTTGGAGCTGTTCTGCGCCCACGGCACCCACGACGCGATCGCTGGCGAGATCGCATCCCATTTCGGCGGTGTTGTCGACGCCGTCGGCGTCGACAACGATGTACCCGGCGAAGTCATCGAGGCGATCCACGCCATCTGACCGAGAGCTCGCACCACCTACGATCCGAAGCGAACGACCAGCTGCACGAGGCGACCAATGGCCACCCTCACCCACAATCTCCAAGCGACCCTGGACGAAGTCGAAGAGCAGGGCTACTCGATCCTCGAAGGCGCCATCGATCCCGCGTTCAACGCCGAGTTGCGTGACACCGTGCGCGGCCAATTCAGCGAACTCGGCATCGAACCGAAGGGCAATCGAGCCGAGGGTTACGCCACCAAACGCCTCTACAACCTCGTGCCCCGCGCCGAGGTCTTCCAACGCTTGCCGACCTACGAGAACGTTCTGGCCGTCGCCGAAGGGCTGCTCGACCGGCACCTCATTCTGTCTGGCACGACGGCGATGGACATCGGGCCCGGCGAACGCCTCCAGGGCCTTCATGCCGACGACGGCTTCTTCGCCATCGGTCGCCCGCACCGGCCGATGATGGTCACCACGATTTGGGCGTTGACCGACTTCACCGCCGACAACGGTGCGACCCGCATCGTTCCCGGGTCGCACCGCGAACCCGAGCATCCGACCGCCGAGGACGAGTCCCGCGCTATTGCCGCCGAGATGCCGGCCGGAAGCGTGTTGGTGATGGACAGCCAACTCTGGCACTGCGGTGGACCGAACTCGAGCGACGACGACTGGCGCCTGGGCCTCAACGTGCAATATGTCCGCGGCTTCTTCCGCACCCAGCAGAACCAGTACCTGAGTATCCCGCACGACCAGGTCGCCGACTATCCGAAGCGGCTCCGGGAACTGCTCGGGTTCGAGCTGTATCGCGGCATCATGGGCCACGTCGACGGGGCGAGCCCGGCGGCGGCCATCGGTGCGGATCCCGAGGCATCGGGCGCCTACGCGGCATCGTCGGAGGGCAACGTCTTCGGCGCCACGCCGGCCGACGGGGCGTGATCGCCGGCCTGTCTCCGCGCCATACGCCAGTTGGGTGAGCACATCACCCATCCGCGCTACAGGTAGGGCTTGAGACATGATTCTCAGTTCATAGCTGGCCGGGGCGCACTTCGCTCGGCTCGAACCGCGCCGACGTTCTCCCCATGACTGCCTCGGTTTCGCTGGCGCCTCCACCCTCGGTCGACGACGTCCCCCCGATGTTGCGGACGGTTCGCACCGTCGGCGTCGCCGTAGCCCTCCTGGTGGCCGCCTTCCTCGCCCTCTCCGGATCTGGCGATTCGGCCACGGCCTCGGTGACGACCGGTCGAGACACCGCGGGCCTCGCGGTCGCCACCGACGATCTCGTGAACCGCATCGCCGCCGCCGACGATGTCGCACGTGTGACCGGCGGTTTCGTCCCTGGGGTCGGCGTGGTGATCACCGCCGAGATCGAGGAACTGACCTCCGCCCAGATCGACACCTGGACCGGCAATGCGCTACGCGGCGAGACCCTCATCGCCGGCCAGCTCGACGAGACGGAGGAAGTGATCTTCCTCCTCGACATCGCCCAACCTGAGCGGGTCAGTCGACTTGTCGCGGTTTCGAGCACCGACATCCAAGGCGGTTCGGTGGTCGTCCGGGAAGCGCCCGCAATCTCCACCGCACCGCTGATTCCGACCTTTGAGCCCCAGGCGGAGGACTGATCGATGACCGACTCCCATCCTGCGGTGCCATTCATGCGCCGCTCCGACCGAGCCGAGCCTGCGGCTTCGGCTGCAGAAGCGGCGACAGAGCCTGCCGGTGCCGTTGCCGTGGCGACCGCACCGAGCGAGGTAGCCGCGGACGTCGCAGCGCCCTCGCCGACGAGCACACCGACCGAGGATGAAGCGGCGGCCAAGCCGAAGTCATCACCGGGCCGCAACCACTGGCTCGACGCCGTGCGCGGAATCGCCGTCATCCGTGTCGTTCTCTGGCATGCCTTCGCCAGCGCGTTCCTGTCCTGGACGATCACGACCATGCCCGCGATGTTCTTCGTCGCCGGTTCGCTGCTCGCCTACTCGCTCGACAAGCGCCCATTCGACCAGCTGCTCAACAAGCGGATGAAACGGCTGCTCATTCCGTACTGGACGCTCGGCGGCGCATTGCTCCTCGTGCTGGCGATCGTCCACCGGATGGACCCCAGCGCAACCACCGACATGAGCTTTGGTCAGTTCTTCGCCTGGCTCGTGCCGATCGTCGACCCTCGGGGAAGCGCGTGGGAAGCCGGCTGGGTCGCCACTCCCCTGTGGTATCTGCGCTGTTACCTCTGGCTCCTGCTGCTCTCGCCGCTGCTTCGTTCGGCCCACCGCCGATGGGGCGCCCGTGTCCTCATGGTGCCGTTCGCAGCCGTGTTCGTCGTGGACTGGCTGATCCGCCACCCCGAGATCGCACCCGAGACGTTCACGACCTACAAGTGGTATCTCGGCGACCTGTTCACCTACTCGTTCTTCCTCATGCTCGGCTTCGCCCACCACGACGGCGCCGCCAAGCGGCTGAGCCGACGCGATCGGCTCGAATGGGCGGCCCTCGGTCTGGCCGCAGCGCTGCTCTGGATCGCTCGTATCGACGTCATCGACAATGTCGTCAACAACAGCTATCCGATGCTGCTCTTCGTGGGCATTGCGTGGCTCGGCTTCTTCCTGGCCTTCGAACAGGAGATCGCCAAGCTCCAGACGATGCGATACACCGCGCCCGTCATGCGCTGGATCGGTCAGCGAGCGATGACCGTGTACCTCTGGCACACGACCGCGATCGTCTTCGCCTACTGGGCTCGCGCCCAGTTTGCGCCCGAGTCGAGCCGGCTGGTTCTGATCCCGATCATCCTCGTCGGAACGATGTTCCTCTCCCTGCTGTTCGGCTGGGTCGAGGACATCTCGGCTGGCAAGCCCGCCGAGTGGTGGCCGGGCCGGCCGATGCAGCATCGCTGGAACGGCCTTGCGACCGACAAGCGGCGGTCCTACGTCGGTGCCCTCGGCGGCCTGACGGTCGGCATCATCGCCATGGGCTTCCTTCTGGGTGGCACCGGTTCGGCCCAGGCGAGCGGGGCCGGTTCGAGCAGCGACTCCGGTGGAGGCGGCCTGGCACTCCCGCCCGCACCCTCGGCGAAGCCGCCGGAGGTGACCTTCGGCGACGCACCGCCTGCCGACGACGATGACGGCGGTGGCGGGTTGGCCCTCCCACCTGCGCCCTCGGCGAAACCACCCGAGGTCGAGTTCGAGACGGCCGAAGCCCCCGAACTCTCCCAACAGCCGCCGGAAGCAGTGTTCGAAGATGCGGCGGAGTCGGCCGTCGGCCAAGCGCCCGAGGAGCTTGCGTTCGTCGAAGGCGACTACGACGAGGTGCAAGCGCGGGTACAGGTCGCCATCGATGACTGGCTCGCCGGCCAGGGCATCGACGGCATGTATCTCGGTGTCTCGATGCCGAACGGTGATCAGCTGCTCTTCACCACCGGCACCCTCCCCGACGGATCGGCGATGACCGTCGAGGATGATTTCGACATCACGTCGGTGACCAAGACAATGACATCCGCGCTCATCATGACCCTGGTTGATGACGGCGTGATCAGTCTCGACGACACGATCCCGGACCTCGAGGTGTATCCGGGCTACCCCTTCGCCGGCCGGGTCACGTATCGACAGCTCTTGATGCACACCAGCGGCATCACGACCTACAAGGAGACCGACGTGTACACCAGCGACGGCTGGTGGGAACGTGAGCTCACGGTGCTCGATGCGCTCGATCTCTCCAGCACGCAGGATCTTGCGTGGGAGCCCGGAACCGACGTCGGCTACTCGTCGACCGGTTACATCACCCTCGGCCTAGTCGGTGGACAGCTCCTCGGCACCGACTACGAGACCGCGCTCCAGGAGCGGGTGTTCGCCCGGGCGAACATGCCCAACAGCTTCCTCGACACCACGCCGTACCAAGGTTGGGTCGGATTCTCTTCAGGAGGCGTGCGCTCCACGCTCAGCGACCTCCTCAACTGGGGTGCTGCGCTCTACCGGGATCGCACCGTGATCTCGAACGAGGCGGTCGAGGCCGTCATCAATCTGGACAACCCGTGGTCGGCCGGACTCGGCAGCTACCCGGTCTGTCCCTGCTACCTCGACGACGACGGCAACAAGGTCGTCGCGAGCATCGGTCACAACGGCGGTCAGGCAACTGTGCAGTGGTCCTGGGAAGACGATCTGGTGATCGCCGCCGGTGTGACCGAGTCCTGGACCGACGAAACGACCCAGTCACACATCGTCGAATTGCTCATCAACGTCCGCCAGGCGGTCGCTGGCTCATGAATCGCTCCTGGTTCGGCACCGACCTCGCAGTGGAAAGGAGGCTGACATGACGGCCCCAACCGAAACCCGGCCAGCGGACGAATCCGCAGAGGCCCACTCGTCAGCGGTCGACACCCCGTCCACTGCCGACGCAGCCCCGCCGATCGACACACCGCCACCGACGGCGTCTGGGCGCACGGCGATGGACAACCTCAAGTACGGCGCACTGGCGGTCGTCGTCTTGCTCGGGGCCGTGATCGCCATCGGCAATCTGAGCGGTGCGACCTCGAGCCCACGCAGCGCCGATGCGGACACCGCAGCGCTGGCGGTGATCGCGTCGGACATCGTGACCAGCGCAAAGAGCGACGGCAATGCCATCGACGCCATCGGCGGTTATCTCCCGGGTACTGGCATCGTGCTCACGGTGCAGCTCGGCGACACCGGCAACACGCCGACCGAGCAATGGGTCTCGAACCACCTGGACCCCTTCGCCGAGACCCTGGCAATCATGCCCGCCGACGAGTCGATCGTCGTCACGATCAACGAGGTCGAAGGCGACAACGCCCGCGTGTGGTCACTGCCCGTGGCGGCTCTTGGCACGAGCGTGCGCGATTGGAACCAGCTCGTGGCACCAGCCTCGTTCCAGTCGAACGAGGTCGCAGTGGCCGCGCCGGAACCACCGGTCGCGACGGAGACCGAAGATACGACAGACACCGAGGACACGGCCGAGGCCGAGGCGCAGCCCGTTGCCGAAGCGGAGCCGGCGATCGAGCCGGAACCGGCACCGGAACCCGAGGCCGCCGAACCCGAACCAGCCCCGGAACCCGAGGCCGCCGAACCCGAACCGGCCCCCGACCCCGAACCCGAACCCGAACCAGCCCCGGAACCAGCCCCGGAACCCGAGCCGGTCGAGAACAGCGCCGACAACGGCGACGGCCGCAACGACGGAATCGGCGGGTTCGGTGATGGCGAGTTCCGGGTCGTCAGTGCTTTCGACAATCCGGACAACTTCTCCCCCAACTTCGGCTCCTGGGTCCTTCGAGACGGCGTGTACTCCCAGCAGGACGCCACCGGCTTCGGCTACTCGGCTGGCTACCAGGGCGACCTGCCCGATTGGTACGACGTGAGCGTCGACATGCGTGCGCCGAATGGCGACCTCAACGCCGGGATCATCTACGGCCTACCCGACTCGGGCCGCAAGCACGGCGGCAAGGTCGTGGACCTGACCGCCGAGAGCACCTATCTGCGATGGGGCGAGTACGACCCCGAAAGCGGCGATTGGGGATTCATCGGCGGTGCGCCGATCGATCCGGGTCTGCCGCAGGACGAGTGGCAGAACCTCAAGCTCGAGGTTCGTCCCGAGGGAACCTCGGTCATCCTGAACGACAACTTCATCGCGACCCTCGATCCGGTCGAGGCCGGCCAGGAAGTCGCCCTCGTCGTCTCGGTCGCCAACGTCGAGTTCAAGGACTTCTTCGTCACCGAGCCCGGCGGCGAGCCCATCGGTACCGATGTGACCGAGGAAGCGCCGGGCGACCTCGTCGACCTCCGGCCGAACACCGGTGACGGCATCGAGGTCGGCGACGGGTTTGACGGCGACATCGACTACGTCGTGTTCGACGACGAGCTCCGTGAGTGGAACCTGCTGTCGGGCCAATGGACGGCCACCGATGGCCTGCTGACGCAGGGCAACGGTCAGGCCTATGACCAGATGGTGCACTTCTCGAACTTCGAGCAAGACGACTACCGGGTACAGGTCGACCTCCGAGCCAAGGAGGGTTCGATCTTCAGCGGTGGTGTGTTGTTCAACATCCAGACGTTCGGCCAACGAGCCAACAGTCAGCTGTTCGACATCGTCGACGATGGTCAGGTGATCCGTTGGGCCGGCTACGACCAGAACGGCGTGTTCTCCTATGTCGGCGGTCTGCGCACGAGCGCCGGTTTCGACCCCGACGACTGGCATACAATCGCCGTTGAGGTCCGTGATGGTCGTGCCGAGTTCTTCATCGACGGCGAGTTCGTCGGTGCGTCCGACGACGTCGGCGATGCCGGGTACGTCGGACTGGTCACGAGCTTGGCCGCCATGGACTTCCGGAACTTCTCCATCATTACCCTCGGCTGACCGTGCGGGCCCAGCGCGGCCGGGGCAATCGCCTACGGTGCACGCGTGCTTGCCGACGTGGTCGACCTCGAACGACACCCGATTCACGACCCCGGCTATAGGCGCACGTGTCAGCGTGAGCTTGCGCGGACCGGAGTTGTCGTGCTCACCCGCTTCGTTCGTTCCGAAACGGTGGCAGCCGTCGTGCGGGCATTCGAGGACCGCGAAGCCGAGGCGTTCTACGCGACCACGACCCACAACGTGTGGCTGACTCCGCCCGACCCGGGTCTCGGCGCCGACCACGTCTTCAACCGTCAGGTCGTGAGCACCAAGGGGCTTTGGGCCGACGATCAGATCAGCGCGGAATCACCCCTCAAGAAGCTCGCGTCGGACGAAGCGTTTCGTGCCCTGATCGCCGAAACCGTGGGGCTCGACCAGATTCACCCCTATGCCGACCCGCTGTCGTCGGTGAACATGCACGTGCACCGCGACGGCCAGGAGCTGGGATGGCACTTCGACAACTCGGCCTTTGCCGTGACCGCACTCTTTCGTGCACCACAAGCCGGCGGCGTGTTCGAGTTCGTCCCCGAGGTCCGATCTTCGGCGACCGGCGATGACGGCCATGCCGCCGTCGCCGACGTGCTGAACGGTGACCGTGCGATCCAGAATCTGACCATCGCCCCAGGTGACCTGGTGATCTTCCGCGGTCGGGACAGCCTCCATCGCGTGACCCCGAGTGTGGGTCCAGTCAGTCGGCTGCTGGCGGTCTTCGCATACAACGAGCGGCCGGGCGTCTCGCTGTCAGAGTCGGCGATGGAGACGTTCTACGGACGGACGCCGTAGGCATCTGACCGGCAATCCACCTTCGTCAGTTACGCGCCAACTCGTCGAAGGGCGTGTTGCGATCGGGGCCTGGTTCGCGCGGCAGCCCCAAGGCACGCTCCCCCAGCGTGTTCTTCTGGATCTCGTCGGTGCCGCCGCCCAAGCTCATGCCTCGGCAGTTCAGAACGTGATAGGCGAAGTAGTCGTCGTCGATATCGCGCTGGGATAGGGCCTCGGATCGCCACGCCGGACTGCCCGGAAACGCCAACGCGGCCGCCACCTCGGCCGCAGCGCGCCCCTGCTTGGTGCGCCACAGCTTGCCGATGGACGGGTGGAGTCCGCGGGCGCCGATCCACTTGACGATCTGCTCGCCGGAGTGGAGCCGAGCCAATTCCTGTCTGATCATCGGATCGTCAGTCCGGCCGGCCCGCTCGGCGAGCTCGCGCAACTGCGCCATCGGGATCGGGGACCGACCGGCCTTGCTGCGGCTGTCGGCGGTACCGCTCATCGACTTGGTGCCGGTCTGCTGCCGCTCGTGGCCAAGCAACGCGACGGCGGTCGACCAGCCGCCGTTGACCTCGCCCACGACCCAGTCGCGGGGCACTCGTGCCTCGGTCAGGAAGACCTCGTTGAACTCCGAGACGCCGGTCATCTGCACGAGCGGCCGAACCTCCACGCCCGGCTGGTCCATCGCCAGCACGAACATCGTGATGCCGCGGTGCTTCGGCGCCGTCCAGTCCGTCCGTGCCAGCAGGATCGCAAAATCGGCATGATGCGCGCCCGAGGTCCACACCTTCTGGCCGGTAACGACCCACTCGTCGCCATCGAGGTCGGCCCGCGTGGTCAGCGAAGCCAGATCCGAACCCGAGCCCGGCTCGCTGTACATCTGACACCAAATCTCGTCGCCGCGAAGCCCGGGGGCGATGAAGCGGCGTCGCAGTTCCTCCGAGCCATGATCCCGAACGGTCGGCATCGCCATGCCCACACCGATGCCGAACACCGAGTCTTCGCGCGGAATGCGGCCTCGGCTCTCCTGGCGCCAGACCTGCATCAGCTCCGGATCCGCGGCGCGCCCGCCGACATCGGCCGGATAGTCGAGCGCCCCCAGACCCCGGTCGAACAACGCAGCCCGCCATGCCTTGGCTCGGTTGACCGTGCCCTCGACCCCGTCGAGCACGCCGGGCAGAACCTCGTCGAAGAAGCCGCGGACCTCGTCGCGAAATGCATCGGTGGCAGTGGTTGCGTGCGAACTCGTCATGGCGCTCCCCTCGGCCAGCGATCGTAGACCGCGCAAGCGGCAGAGCCCGCTGTGGGCGTCTGTCGCGTCGGCACAGTTCCATGCACGGCAACGTCAGGCCATAGCGTCGGCGGCGATGAGTATGGTCACCGCCGCATCTCCGCCGGGCATCGACTCCCGTCGCGCCTGGCTCATCGTCGTCGCGACGTTCCTCTCATCGTTCGTGACGCTGGGAATCGCCTACAGCTTCGGAGCCTTCTTCAACGACATGGCCGAGGAGTTCGATGCCAACCGCGCTGCGACGTCGGTGGTCTTCGGGTTGACTACCTTCGCCTTCTTCTGGCTCAGTCTGGTGACGGGTCGGCTCGCCGACCGTCACGGTCCCCGCCCCGTCTTGCTCTTCGGGGCCGTATCGCTCCTGGTCGGCCTGTTGGCGACGAGTCGGGTCGACTCGCTGACGGCCGGATACGCGACGATCGGCCTCGGTGTGGGCGTCGCCGCCGCATGTGGCTACATCCCGATGGTCGCCGCGGTCGGTGGTTGGTTCGAGCAGCATCGAGCGACGGCGGTCGGTCTGGCCGTGGCCGGCATCGGGGCCGGAACCCTCGTGATGTCGCCACTGTCGGCCGCCCTGATCGATCGCTACGGCTGGCGCGACACCTACGTGATTCTCGCCTTCGGCGGCGCCGCGGTGCTGGGCGTCTGCGCACTCCTCGTCGATCGGCCTCCTGGCCATGAAGGCGGCCAGCCGTCCCGCTTCGGCGAGGCCCTGCGGTCGCCAGTGTTCCGACGGCTCCAAGTTTCCGCCTTGGCGTCGGGGTTGGCCCTCTTCGTCCCCTTCGTATTCGTCGGCGAGTACGCGCGAGACCGGGGCGTCGACTCGGTCGCCGCGGCGATCCTCGTCGGTCTGCTCGGAGGGGCCAGCGTGCTCGCTCGCATCGGCTTCGGCTCCGCTGTACGACGCTTCGGCAGCCTTCGTCTCTACCGCCTGGGTTTCGCCCTGCTCGCGGTGAGCTTCCTCATCTGGCTCGTCGCGGGATCGAGCTACACCGTGCTCGTGATCTTCGTGCTCGTGCTCGGTGTCGGCTACGGCGGCTTCGTGGCGCTCAGCACGATCGTGATCGCCGAGCGAATGGGCGTCGTGGGCCTGGGGTCGATGCTCGGGCTCTTCTACACGACGCAAGGGCTGGGTGGCCTGCTCGGGCCGCCAATCGCCGGAGCGATGATCGACGGGTTCGACAGCTACGTGCCCTCGATCATCCTCTGCTTCGCCCTGGAGTGCGCTGCACTGGTCCTGCTCGTCGGAGTACCCATGACCGACGAGGGTGGGATTGCGCCGCAGGACGGCTGATCGGCGGCTAGGGCGAAGCGGGTCGATAGCGGCGCAGCGATCCGCCACCGACACACACGACGCCGCATACGGCCATCACCACGAGCGCGCCGATCCCCCAGACCGCAACGACCCCGAGCGGCAGCAGGACCAACACCAGAAGAGCAAACGCGATTGCGAGCCGGGCACGCCGTCCGTTGACGACACCATGATCGCCCGCCAGCAGCGCCGCCGGCGTGCGGAGCAACAGTCGCAGATCGCCGAGGAGCGACCACTCCTCGACGTACGTGCGGTCGTTGGCGCCCCGATCGATGTCGCCGATCAGGTGACGGCTGTCGACCTGCCACCGGCCGGTCATACCCGGGGCGAAGCGGCGATACGCCTCCTGGTCGTTGGCTGAGCGGAGTGCGAGCTCCTCGGCGAGGAGCGGCCGAACCCCAACCATGCGCATCTCGCCCCACAGCACATTGATGAGCTGGGGAAGCTCGTCGATGCTGGTCCTCCGCAGCACCCGACCGAGTGGCGTGATGCGATCGTCGTTCGCGTCGAGCTTGAACCCGTTCGCTCGATAGTGCGCTCCCTCGATCGGATCTTGGAGGATCGTGAAGGTCCCGACCCGCATCGTCCGAAACTTGAGCAGTGTGAACGCGCGGCCGTCACGGCCGATTCGTCGCTGGGCAAACAGCGCGGGGCCCCGGTCGCTCAGCTTGACCAGCAAGGCGATGACGAGCACAGGAACCGCGAGCAGGAAGACGGCAACCGCCGCCAGGAAGACGTCGACACTACGGGCGACGGCTCGAACTCGTCGTCCTGGGGTGTCGTGGACCTCGCCAGGTGCAACCATGTCGTGGGTTGCGTCGTTCCGGCCGAGCAGCACCCCGGCGACACTACCGGGCTTCGTGTGATTGCAGGACGCGGCGGTAGACGTCGATCGTGCGATCGGCAACGTCGTCCCATTGCTCGAGGGCTGCCGTCAGGTCGGACGCCTTGGGAGGGCCTGAGTCTCGGTCACCGAGAACCCCGGCGACCAAATCCTGGAGTCCGCTGGGGTCGATCGCTCCTCGCAGTTCTCGGTACGCGGCTCCGAGGTGCGCTGCTTCCGCTCGGACCATGCCAAAGCCCTCGTCGGCCGCAGCGTCGAGCACCATGAGCGCATTGCGGTACAGCCAGCTCAGGCCTGCGTCAGGCACCTCGGTGAGCAGGTGCATCGCATGGGAGGTTTCGACCGACGCACGCAGCCCGTCGCCGGCCCGTCGTCCACCTGCGATGACGAGGTCAACGTCTTTCGCCGAAGCGACGGATGGCCATGCCTCGACGATTTCGCCCATGCGCTTTCGCGGCCCGGCATCGCCGACGACGAGCACAAACGGACGCTGTGTATCGCAAGCGGCAGGCGGCTCGGGAACCGCAGCTGCGAGGGCGGTCGATACGCCACCGCCGGCATCGATGACCGGGGTGTCTCCCTGGGCGAGTCGACGGGCAATCGGCATCACATGGGGTGCGAGCACCATCAAGGCATCCGACGACCGCACCGATCGGCGGAACACGGGCGGAAGCAGCAGTCGTTTGGCTCGGTCGTACTCGGCGCGCCGCGACAACGGATAGTCGTCGTGCACCGTCAGAACGCTCGGCCCTCGCCACATCCCGGGTACCACCTGACGCGTGCCGTGGAACACGTCGATCCCGAGTCGATCGAGGCGTCGCCTGAGCAGCAGGGTCGCGAACTGCTCGAGGGAGCGCTGCCCTGGGAGCGGGAGCCTTGCGGCAAAGCTCGTTGCGCTCCGATCGTCGAGCTGGGCCAGCGCGTGCGGGGTCCCGACGGGGATGACGTCGACGTCATCGCGGCGGTCCAGGGCGAGCGCGAGGTCGAACGAATAGACACCGATGCCGCTCGGCACCGCAGGACCGATCGTGATGGCCACGCGCAGTGCCGTCACCGTTGCGCTCCGACCACGGAGACCAACGTAGCCCTCGACGCGCGTCCGGCTCGGCGGGTTCGATCTTGAATGCCGTCTCCGCACCTGGAACGATGGACGTGGGTTCGGCGGACCCACCGGCGAATCACCATCGAAAGGCGGATTTCGTGAAGAAACTCCTGTACCGCATCATCCCCGTGACCTGCGCGGTCACCACCTTCCTGGCCACCGCAGCGCCCGCAACGTTCGCTCACTGAAGCCGACGCTCGGGCTGCGAAACCCGGCCGAACTAGCGTCGGCCGGGTGAGCCAGGAATCAGCACCAAACGACACGTCCGAGCACTTCCGGAGAAACCGGGTCGAGCTGCGAGCCGCCGGATTCGAACCGGACCGGATCGCGAGCACCCCGCTCGTGACCGTTGCCGCGCCGTATACCAATGCGCATCGCTGCAACAACCGGGTGCGCGAGATCTCGGATCTCCTCGTCGAGGAGATCGCCGAACGCGGCGGGCAGGGCCTGATCGTCGGGGCACCGGCGGTCTCCGATGCACTCACGCAGGGCACGCCCAACGCCGGCTACAGCCTGGTTTCACGCGACCTGATCGCCGACTCGATCGAACTCGGGCATCGGGCCCAACACGCAACCGCAACCATCGTCATCTCGGGTTGCGACAAGGTCGGCGCCGCGGCGATGATGCCGCTCGCCCGAATGAACGACGTCGGCATCGTGATCTACCCCGGCACGAGCTCGCCCGGATGCGTCGACTTCGAGCCGTGGGCGGCCAAGGGCAACAACCTCACGATCCTGGACTGGGCCGAGGCTCGCGCGGCACATCGCGCCGAGCGCATCAGCGCGGACCAGTTCCTGCAGATCGAATCGAGCATCATGCCGGGTAGCGGAACCTGCGGCGCGATGTTCACCGCCAACACCATGTCCACCATCACCGAGGCGATGGGCATGTTGCTTCCGGGCGGCGCGTCGGTGCCGGCCGATGTCGACGCCGCGGGCGACGTGCATGCTGACGTGCGTGCGATGGTCTCCGCGACCGTCGATGCACTGTTCGCGGCGATGGCCGCGGGCATCCGGCCGCGCGACGTGATGACCATGCAGGCGTTCGAGAATGCGATCACCGTGGCCTACGCGATGGGCGGGTCGACGAACATGTACCTGCACCTGTTGGCGATCGCTCGAGAGGCCGGCATCCCGCTGACGATCGAGGACATCCAGCGCATCGGTGAACGTGTCCCCCTGATCGCCAACCTGCAACCGCAAGGTCCCTATGCGATGGTCTCGCTTCACCACATCGGCGGCGTGCCAATCGTGATGCGCGAACTCCTCGACGCCGGCCTGCTCCACGGCGATGCCCCGACCATCAACGGAGCGACCGTCGCCGAGAACCTGGCCGACACGCCGACCCTCGACGAGCTCGGAGACCAGGACATCGTGTTCCCGGTCGACGGGCCACTCGCACCACCGAACAATCACATCAGTGTGCTGACCGGCAACCTGGCCCCCGAGAGCTGCGTGCTCAAGCTGTCCGGCAAGACCTTGACCGATGGCGTGTTCCGAGGCCCGGCGCGGGTCTTCGAGAGCGAGGCCGAGACGATGGCGGCCATTCGCGCCGACGTGGTCCAACCGGGCGATGTGATCGTCGTCCGCAACGTCGGCCCCATCGGCGAGCCCGGCATGCCGGAGATGGTCATGCTGACGGTCGAACTGCAAGGCCGTGGGCTGGGCAAGGAGGTCGCCTTGATCACTGACGGACGCTTCTCCGGCGTGTCGCACGGCATTCTCATCGGACACATCTCCCCCGAGGCAGCACGAGGTGGCCCCATCGCCGCAGTTCGCGACGGTGACACGATCACGATCGATCCCGCCACACGAACCCTGCAACTCGGGATCGACGACGACGAGGTCGCAGCCCGGCTGGCGGCGTGGACGCCACCGCGGCCACCAGAAGGCCTTCGCCCCGGGTCGGTGCGCGAGAAATACACCCGCCTGGTCAGCTCCGCACATCACGGATGCGTGCTGCACCCGATGTAGCCGGACGCACTCAGAACCTGGGCCGATCGGCCCCAAACCAATCCGCGATGAGCTTGGCTCCGAACTTGGCACATGAACACGACCGCCCTGCGAGCCGTGCGTCGGTGCCATCATGGCTGACGTGGTGCGTCTGCGATCCCGGTCGGTGCGACGTCGCGAAGACCACTCCGGGCCGGACGACGCCCTTCGTCGCGCCGGCCGCGGCGACGAGGACGCCTTTGCCGAGGTCTACGACGCCTGTGCCTCGATGGTCTACGGAATTGCCCTCCGGGTCGTCCGCGACCCCCAGATGGCCGAAGACATCGCCCAAGAGACCTTCGTCGAAGCGTGGCGAGTCGCCGCACGCTTCGACCCCGAGGTCGCCTCGGCAACCACCTGGCTGGCCACGATCGCCCATCGCAAGGCCGTCGATCGGGTGCGCTCCGAGGAGTCGCACCGTGCCCGCGAACAGAACGAGCAACGG
The DNA here is from genome assembly GCA_039028435.1 of Actinomycetota bacterium. Lineage (GTDB taxonomy): Bacteria > Actinomycetota > Acidimicrobiia > Acidimicrobiales > UBA10347 > UBA10347. The sequence goes on from JBCCIC010000002.1 coordinate 153,793, forward strand.
CGTGTCGCCGCCGACGAGCCGGACACTGCCGAGCGGGTCGAAGAGGCCCTCGATCGGGTACGGGTTCGCGAGGCACTCGCCGCACTCACCGATTCGCAACGCGAAGCCGTGACGCTGGCCTACTACGGCGGTCGCACGTATCGCGAGGTGGCCCATCTCCTCGACCTGCCGGAGGGAACCGCCAAGACTCGCATCCGCGACGGCCTGATCCGATTGCGCGACATCATGGGAGGCAAGTCATGACCGACGACCTGCACCATCTCGCCGCCGCCTACGCACTCGACGCCCTCGACGAGGTCGAGCGACGACGGTTCGAGGCGCACTATCCGTCTTCGGAAATCACGGCGGACGAGGTCGCAGACTTCCGTCGGGTTGCGGCGACCTTGGCTGCGGCCGAGTCGACACCTCCGCCGACGGATCTTCGGGATCGGGTGCTCGCCCAGATCGCCGCCACGCCCCAACTTCCTCCCCGGCTCGACCGTTCGGAGCCTGCGCCCACACCGATCGTGCGGCGGGCACTGCTCGCGACCGCCGCTGCCGTGGTGCTTCTCGCCGGCGTCCTCGTCATCCCGCGCCTCGGCGGCAACGCCACCACCGACGATGTGGTGTCGGCTCCCGACGCGGCGGTGGCCGTGCTGGCCTCCGACACCGAAGCCGGCTCACTCACGATCGTGTGGTCCGACGAGCAAGACCAAGTCGCGATCATCGGCACCGAACTGGAGGCGATCGACGCCGATTCGGCCTACGCCCTCTGGTTCCTCCTCGAGGATGGCGTCGCACCGGCGGCGCTGTTCACGCCACGACCCGATGGCACGATCTCGACGGTCATCGATGTCGACGATGCGGGCGATCTCACAATCGGCGCGCCGGTGGGGTGGGGTATCACGGTCGAACCGGCCGAGGGTTCCCCGGCACCGACGACACCGGTGCTGTTCTCGGGAAGCCTGTAGATCCCGAACACTTCGACAAGAACTTCCAATCCGGCCGACGGTCGGCTCCGAACCTTGGGTGAACGCGACCCAATCAAGGAGCACAACCGTGAAGCCCTTCAAACGCACCCTGGCCTTGGCGCTCGGCCTGGCCGGCCTACTCGCCGGCCTCGCCATCGGCGCCGCCCCCAGCCCTGCGGCGGACCACCTCGAGGCGCCGCTCGCCCAACTCGACGGGCGAACCGACTTGAACGACCTCTACGTCTTCGAGTCACCGGACAACCCGGATCACACCGTGTTGATCATGACGGTGAACCCGCTCGCTGGCATCGCCTCGCCGACCACGTTCGACGAAGACGCCCTGTACCGCTTTGCGATCGACACCGATGCGGACGGCAAACGCAACCGCAGCATCGTCGTGCGGTTCGAGGAGCCCGCCGACGACGGCGCCCAGGCGTTCCGCGTATCCGGTGCCGGCGGCAGTGGCTCCGGAACGACCGGCGAGATCATCGACCTCGGCAGCTCGGGCCACGCGGTGGCCGGCACGTTCGACGACCCGTTCTTCTTCGACCTGCAGGCTTTCCAGGATCAGGTGAAGGCCGCCGGCGGTGAGCGAACCTTTTGTGACGACGAGGCCGCGGACTTTCTCGCCGGCACCAATGTGTCGGCGATTGTTCTCGAGGTTCCGACCAACCGCCTGGTCCCGAACGGCGAGACGGCCCTCGGCGTGTGGGCCGAGACGTGGAACGACGGCCGCTTGGATCGAGTCGGCCGCCCGGGCATCGCGACAGTCCTGATCGACGACGGCAGCGAGGACGGCTTCAACAGCCGCAGCCCTGAGAAGGACCTCGAGACGTTCGGCCCGCAGGTCGAGGCGAACCTCTTGGCGCTGAGCGGCCTGGACGGCAGCGGCTACACCGAGGAAGAGGCACGAGGCATCACCGAGCTCCTGCTCCCCGACGTGCTCACGTACGACACCGCCGAAGCGGCCGAATACCTGAATGGCCGCGGCCTGACCGACGACGTGATCGACCTGTCGCTCACCGTCGTGACCGGTGGCCTCGGGGCCAACGAGAGCCCCGTGCTCACCAGCGATTGCGTCGACGGCAACGACGTCGACTTCCTCGACGAGTTCCCGTACCTGGCCCAAGCCCACGAGCTCTAGCCCAGCTCGTTGCCAGAAGGGGCCCTGGCCGCGATTCCGCTCGCGGCCGGGGCCCGCCCCCATCCGTCACGTCACGAAGGACCGCTATGTTTCGCTCGAAGTCTGCGAATCGCCCGCCTGCTCGCCCGGCGATTGCCCTCCTGCTCGCCGGTGTCATCGCCGCGATCATCGGCCTGATCTCGGCCCCGGGGACTCCCGGCACGGCGTCGGCAAACGCGGAGCCACGCCCGCTCGCCGAAGGACTCGACCCGGTGAGCGGGCTCGCGCCTGTGACCCGCATCGTTGACTTCTGGGCGCTTCGAGCCGACGCCAGCCCGAGCGACTACCTGAGCCGAACCCAGCTCGGATTCGCGCTGCTTACCCAAGCCCGCGAGACGTACGATCTGGTCGGCTTCGAAGAGGCGGAGAACGCCTTCGCGGCTGCGCTGGACCGGAATCGGCGCCATGCACCGGCGCAGCTCGGGCTCGGCCAAGCCGTCCACGCCCAACACCGATTTGCCGAGGCTGCGGCGCTGGCGAGTTCGGTGCTCGCTGCGGCGCCCGATCGCAGCGACGCCCGTCTGCTGCTCGCCGACGCCCAATGGGAGCTCGGCGAACGCGACGCGGCAGCCGCCGTCTATGACGAGCTTGCGCGGTCGCAGCGCACCGCGCCGATGCTGAGCCGATTGGCGAAGGTGGCCGCGGCGGCCGGCGACGCCGCCGGTGCCGTCGAACTGGCCAAGGAGGCGATCGTACTCAGCGATGCCTCGCCGTTGCGGCCCAGCACTCAGGCCTTCTACCGCTTCCAGGTTGCACACTTCCTCGCCGAGGCCGAGCGACCCGCGGAGGCGATCGAATTCGCCGAGGCTGCGGTGGCCATCGAGCCACGCCATCTCGGCGCGGTGGAGCTACTCGGCGGACTGCACCTCGAAGCCGGCGACCTCGATGCGGCTGCCGATCGCTATCGCAAAGCCTTGCAGATCGGCGCAGCCGCAGATCTGCACGGAACCTATGCCGAGATCCTCGCGCTCCAAGGGGATCACGAAGGGGCGGCCGAGCAGGAGCGAATCGCCCTCGAACTGGCCGAGGAGACGATCGACCGCTTCCCGTCTGAACGACGCCATCTGGCCGAGTTCTTCCTCAGCCGTGACCCGCATCGAGCCCTCGCTTTGGCCGAGCTGGACCTGACCGAGCGACAGGATCCCGAAGCGTTCGAGCTGCTCGAACGGGCACGCGCCGCCGTCGAGGCTCTCGCCACACCAACTGCCGAGGGTGACGGCTAACGCTTGACCCCACTGCCCCAAACCGGTCATGGTTGACCGGCGGTCCAGCGGCCTGGACCGGTCGAACGAACTGTGGGGACACGATGCCGAACTGGCGATACGCGGGCTTTCCGACGGCCAAGGTCTACGAAGACGTCGACGGCAAGAAGGGCCGCAAGGCCGTCGAGAGCCTGCTGTGGGGCGACATGTTCGACCTGCTCGACGACTCGGGCGACGGCGACTTCGTCAGAGTGCGATGCCGCACCGGCGAAGGCGCGAAGCTGGTTGAGGGCTGGATGAAGCGCGACGACGTACTCGAGCATCCGCTGCTCGAGGTCACGTTCATCGACATCGGACAGGGTGACGGTTGTGTGGTCTACACGCCGGGTGACGACGGCGTCGAAGAGACCCGCAAGATGATGGTCATCGACGCCGGCGAGCACGACAACATGAGCCGCTACCTGCGCTGGCGCCTCTTCTACCCGAGCGAGCGTCGTCCCCAGCATCTGCACGCGGCGGTGATCACCCATCCCGACAGCGACCACTACAAGGGCTTCGGCAAAGTGTTCGGTCTCAAGGGCGTGACCTTCGAGCACGTGTACCACAACGGCCTCGTCGAGCGAAAGGGTGATCGCACGCTCGGCCCGCTCGCAGAGGGCAACCCCAAGGTGCACACCGACCTGGTCAAGACCGAGCGACGGCTGAAGACCATCCTCGATGCCGATGCCATCAAGCCCGGTCGCAAGCTGTATCCCGACATGTTGCGCAAGGCCATGAACGAAGGTGCGTTCAACAGCTTCCGCATGCTCTGCGCCGACGACGAGTTCATGCCTGGCTTCGGCCCTGACGATGACATCACGATCGAAGTACTCGGTCCGATCGTCGAGACCAACGACGCCGGCAAGACCGGCCTTCGGCGGATCAAGAACGACGGCATGACGAAGAACGGCCATTCGGTCGTGTTTCGGCTCACCTACGGCAACGTGCGCGTGCTACTCGGTGGCGATCTCAACATCCCGAGCGAAGAGCTGTTGCTGGAGACGATCGTCGGCCGTCCGCTCCCCCACGGCAACAAGCGGGAGCGGGAGAAGTTCATCGCCGAGGCGCGAGCCCAACTCGAGGTCGACGTCGCCAAGAGTTGCCACCATGGCAGTGCCGACTTCTCGTCGCTCTTCCTCGAGTGCGTCAACCCGATCGCCACGGTGATCTCGAGCGGCGACGCCGAGAAGCACTCTCATCCGCGCGCCGAAACGCTCGGCACGATCGGCGCCTGCTCTCGTGGCGAGCGCCCGCTGATCTACAGCACCGAACTCGCACGGTCGGTGAAGGAGAAGGTGCGGGATCCGCGCAAGGAACGGCGAGAGCTCAAGGCGCTCCACAAGGAAGCCATCACCGCGGCCAAGGAGGGAACCCCCGCGGAGAGACGCAAGGCCGAAGCCAAGTTCCGCAAAGCGGTCGACGCGACGATCGAACGCACCGTGCAGACCTATGGCGCGATCTATCTGCGCACTGACGGCGAACGCGCCGTGATCGGCCACCGCTACGAGTCGAACAGTCCGAGCAAGACCTGGGACCTCTGCGAGCTCCTGCCTGACGACGACGGCCGCCTGCACTTCACGACCAAGCACTAGCCGGCCGGACCGAGGAGTTGCTGGTGCCACGTAGATTGCCGAGAAGCAGAGCATGACCTCGATCGATATCGACCGGTTGGTCGCTGAGCACCCGGGAGGAAGACCCGGATTCGAGCTGCCGGCCAGTACCAATCCGGCCGAAGCGATGTACGCCCTCGGCCTCACCGACGGACTGCCGGTCGTACCCCCGACTCCCGATCTGGTTGCCGCCATGCTCGAGGCTGGTCCCTGGTCGCCCGACACCGTGCTCGCCGAGGTGCCGACACGCGACGTGACGGTCACCGCGTACTTGGCGGCCGTGAATGCGGTGATGGCCGGGGCCAGGACCGAGTACTTCCCGGTCATCGGCACCGCGCTCGAGGCGATCGGGCAACCCGACTTCCACCTCCACCTGCCGACGGCCAGCACGGGTGGAGCGACGATCATGGTCATCGTGCACGGCCCGGTTGCCGATGCCATCGGCGTGCACGCGAGAGAAAACCTGTTCGGACCAGGTTTCCGGGCCAACGCGACGATCGGCCGAACGATTCGGCTGGTGCAGATGAACTGCCTCGCCGCGATCCCCGGCGAGCTCGACAAGTCGACCCAGGGTTGGCCCGGCAAATTCAGCCTCTGCTTCGCCGAGAACACCGAGGCCAGTCCGTGGCCGCCGCTGAACGAGCGCCTCGGCTGCGGTGGTCGCAGCGCGGTAACCGTGTTCGCCTCTGAGTCCGGGCACAACGTCGTCACCCATGGCGCAGCCGATGCCGAGTCGATGCTGCTGACCTTCGCCGGGGCGATGGCTGGGCTCGGCAGTTTCTCCCCCGGCAGGTCCGTCGTGGTGTTCGCTCCCGAACATGCCAAGCGCCTGGGTGATGCCGGCTGGTCGGCCGACGACGTCGCCGAGTTCCTGTATCAACACGCGGTGCAAGACCTCGCCACGCTCAAGCGGGTCGGCAAGATCGAGGATGACCCCGAAGCCGACAATGACTGGACGAACCCGGTCTGGCGAACCCAGGGTGACATCCGGATTCACCCCGGCGACGAGAACGTGCTGATCCGTCGGGGATACGGACCGCAGGACATCACCGTGCTCGTCGGCGGCGGTACCGCAGGTGGTCACTCCGCGTTCTTTCCTTCCTGGAGTCGAGCGCGTAGCGTTCCGATCATCACCAAGGAGCTGCCCTCGTGAGTTCGCTGTTCGTCCTCGACCCACGTCCGACCGACGCGCAGGCCGGCCCGACACTCGCGCCCCGCCTGTCCACCCTCAATGGCGCCACGATCGCGCTGATCCACAACGGCAAGACGCACGGCCGCGAGCTGATGGAGTTCGTCGTCGACGAGCTGCGGTCCCGGTGGGACATCGGCGAGGTGTTCCACGTCGGGCCGCCGAGCCCCGGCTATGGCGGACGACCCGAGGACGCTGCACCTGCGGCCGAGTCGGCGATGGCCGCAATCTCCGCCATCGGTGATTGAGGGAGTTGTTCGTCGGGCAGTGTGTTCGACGCCATCCTCTTCGAGAAGGCCGGGGTTCCGGCAGCCGCCATCATCACCACCCCGTTCAACCCGACCGCGCGGGCCGTGGCTGAGCTGCACGGCATGGACGACTTGGCGTATGCACAGGTTGCGCACCCGATCACCAGCCTGACGATCGACGAGGTTCGCGACCGAGCGCGGGTCGCCGCACCACTGGTCGAGGCGATCCTGCTCGGCCTGTGATCCTGCTCGGCCTGTGATCCCGCTCGGTCGGTGACCCGGGCCGGTTCGGAACATCGGCCATTTGGTGCGAGGCTGGGACCATGGAACTCGGAGCAGTCATCGGCGCCATCGACCCGACCGACCCGCGAGCGCTTGCGGAGCAGTGTCGTCAGCTCGAGGGATCCGGCTACACGAGCCTGTGGACCGCGCACGGTGTCGGTCGCGGCATGATGCTGCCCGACCCGCTGATGACCCTCACCGTCGCGGCGACGGTGACCGAAACCGCCACGCTTGGGACCGCCGTGCTCCAGGTGCCGCTCTACCCCACCGCCGACTTGGCACATCGAGTGATCACCCTGCAGCAGCTCTGTGGCGATCGTCTGATCTTCGGCGTGGGGGTCGGATCCACCCGGGATGACTTCGATGCACTCGGGCGTGACTACGCGCGGCGCTTCGACACCTTTGGCGAGAGCATGGGCGGGCTGCGGGCGCTGCTCGCCGACGGCGCGGCCGACGGGATCAACCTGGGCGACTGGCCGCCCAAGATCGGCGGCACACCGCCGATCTATCTCGGCACGTGGGGCCATGGCGTGGAGCGGGCCGCCAAGGACTACGACGGATGGATCGCGTCGGGAATGAAGCGCACCGTCGACGAGGTCGAAGCGGCCGCAGCGCGGTACCGATCGGCGGGTGGTGGTCCAGCCGTCGTCTCGACCATCATCCTCGGGCCGGACACCGACCTCGGCGAGTTAGCCGAACGCTTCGCACGATTCGACGCTGCCGGATTCGACCGGGCGGTCGTATGGCTCTTTCCGGGTGGGCCGTCAGCCGAAGACGTGCGGGCGACCCTGCCCTAACCTCGTCGCGTCAAGGGCGGAGGAGCACCTTGCCGGTGGTTTCGCGTCCTTGGAGAAGTTCGTGGGCCCGGGTGGCTTCGGCGAGGGGCAACTCGAGGCCGATACGGATGTCGAGCCGGCCCGATGCGATCCAGTCGAACATCTCGTCGGAACGACTACGGAGCTCCTCTGGCGTCTGGATGTAGTCGAACAAGCTCGGACGCGTGAGAAAGAGCGACTTGCCGGCGCTCGCAGCGATCGGGGTAACGGCCTCGACGGGACCGGAAGCGTTGCCGAAGGTCGCCATGGTGCCGCGTCGCCGCAGCACCCGCAGACCACCATCGAAGGTGGACTGCCCCACGCCGTCGTACACGACGTCGATCGGGTTCGGGCCGGCGATGTCCTCGATCGCCTCGGCGAAATCGACCTCGCGGTACATGATCACGTGATCCGCGCCAGCACCTCGTGCGAGCTCGGCCTTCTCCTCGGTGCCTACGGTTGCGAACACCTCGGCGCCACGCATCTTGGCCATCTGCACCAGCAGCAGACCCACACCGCCTGCCGCCGCGTGCACCACGCAGCGATCACCTTCGGAAAGCGGGTAGGTGCTGTCGATCAAGTAGTGCGATGTGAGTCCTTGCAGCATCGCCGCCGCGGCGGTGTCCGAGCTGACCGCGGAGGGTACGGCGACCGCTGACGCCGCCGGTACCGCAACCAGCTCGGCGTAGCTGCCGATCACACCGGTCCAGGCGACTGCGTCGCCGACCGACCACGTGTCGACATCGGAGCCGACCGCTTCGACGACACCCGCACCCTCGAGGCCTGGGGTGAACGTCGCCGGCATCGGGTACAAGCCCGACCGGTGATACGTGTCGATGTAGTTCACGCCCGCTGCGCCAACCCGGACGAGGATCGCATCGGGACCCGGCTCCGGGTCATCGATCTCGACGTAGTTCAGGACCTCGGGCCCACCGGTTTCCGTTATCCGAATCGCATGCACGCGGCGACCTTAGTGCGCACGCGGTCGAAGCTCGGTCGGTGTTGGGCTCAGGCCGGTTGCGCCTGAGCTGCCGTCTCGAGTTCGTCGAGGAAGCCGGTAAAGCCCTTGGTCAGCTGACCCTCGAGCATCTTGCCGATGACACCGGCGATTGGACCACCCTTCGGCTGAAAGGTGTAGTTGATCGTCGTGCGGGTGCCGTCGCCCTCCGCCGCCAGAAGGAACTCGACCTCGCCGTGCTTGATCGGAATCCTCGCCGCCTTGTCGATACTGACCACGGCGCGACTGGGTTCTTCGATCACCTGGAGCGTTTCATCGAGCGCGCCCATCGGCTTGAGATCACAGTGGCGCTGCGTGCCGACCACGACTTCCTCGGGACCGCCCGAGTGGAACGAGGTCGCCACCCCCGAGTTCCAGTCGGCGATGTTTGCGAAGTCGGCGAGTACGTCCCAGACCGCTTGCTGGGGGGCCTCCATCACCTTGGTGACCGAGATCGAGTTCATACTTCGGCTCCTGCCTGCGCGGCGGCTTCGAGTTTGTCTTGGTAGGCGGCGAGCGCCCAGGCGGCCGACCCGACCATGCCCAGGAGACCCGACACCATCGCGGCTCGGGCAGTGCCATCGCGGGGGCCGCCCGCCCACAACGATGCCAGCACCGAGGCGGCGCTGCCGACGGTGCACAACACCGCGGCAGCGAGGTTCAAGGTGGTTTGGTCCTGGTTCATGGACGCTCCCCTTCGTGGCGTGAGTGGAGCCTAGGCCCCGGCGGACGACGGCCGCAGCCCGTCGCTACGGCTTCGTCGAGAGGAAGTAGGTATTCGACCGATCGTCTCGGATTCCGGTGATCTCGATGTCGGCGAAGCCGGCGGCGGTCAGGTACTCGGTGGCGGTCTCGGCTCCCCATGCGGCGCCCAGGCCCTCGCCGTCGTAGGCCAGCGACACCGTCATGCAGTGCATCGTCGAGACGGTGTAGAGCAACGGTGCCCCCGGCATTTCGAGGTTCTCGTGGAGGTGGCTCGATGCCTTGGGTTCGACGCACAGATACGTGCCGCCGGATCGCAGGCCGGCGAAGATTCCCGCAAGCATCGATTTTGGATATGCCTGGTCGTGGACGGCGTCGAACGAGGTCACGATGTCGAACTGATCCGCGATCTCGAGTTGGGCCGCATCGCGAATCTCGAAGGTCACGTTGTCGAGCCGACGCTCGTCCGCAGCCGCTCGAGCGTTACCGATGGCCCCTTCGGCGATGTCGTATCCGGTGAACCGGCTGTTGGGATAGCGCTCCGCGAGGATCAGCAGCGCTCGTCCACTTCCGCACCCGACATCGGCCAGGTCGATGCCCACATCGAGCGCCTCGGACCCTCCGGGCAACAAGGGCACGACCTGATCGAGCAGGGCCCGGTCGAAGCGTTGCCCGCTCGACTCGGCCATCACCCGGTGGAAGTCCGGATAGCGGTCATAGGGCACCCCGCCGCCATTGCGGAACGCCTCGACGACCTCGTCCTCGACCTTGCCGAGAAGGCCGACGTACTGGCAGAACGTGGTCATGTTGAGCGGCCCGGCGGCGCGCGTGACGAGCCCGGCGTGCTCCGGCGGCAGGTGGAACGTGCCTTCATGCTCGTCGTGATCGACGATGCCGCCCGCCACCATTGCCGACAGCCACTCACGCACGTACCGCTCCTGCAGACCGGCTTCCTCGGCGATCTCGGCAGGTGCAGCCGGTGCCATGGTCGACATCGTGTCGAACAGGCCGGTGCGGTGGCCAATGCTGCACATCAACGCCAGCGCACCACCGTTCATGATCCCGGTCATCGTGGCGAGGAAGTCCTTGGAACGCTGCTTGTCCATCTCCGTAACGTAGAACGCGAGACGTCGCCAAGGTTCATGCAAGCCACCCTCGACGGTCCGCTAGCCTCGCCGCCATGTCCGCATTTCATGATCTGGAGATGGACTCGCTCGAGGGCGACTCGGTCTCGTTCAGCCAGTTCGAGGGCCAAGTCTGTTTGGTGGTCAACGTCGCGAGTCGTTGAGGCCTCACGCCCCAGTACGCAGGTCTGCGTACGCTTCATCACGACATCGGCGGCCTGACCGTTCTCGGCTTCCCCTGCAACCAGTTCGCCGACCAGGAACCCGGCACGGCCCAGGAGATCCGCGAATTCGTGTCGTCGAACTTCGACGTCGACTTCCCGATGTTCGCCAAGATCGAGGTCAACGGTCCTGGTCAAGCACCGCTCTACTCGCTACTCAAGGACGCTCAGCCGGGCGACGGTGACACGTCCGACATCGCCTGGAACTTCGAGAAGTTCCTCGTCGACGGCGACGGCGAGGTCATCGCTCGCTGGGCTCCTCCGGTCACGCCGGAGGAGATCGGCGCGCAGCTGCCCGACCTGCTGGGCTGATTCGCTAGCTGCCGGTCGTTGGATCGGCGAGGTCGAGCAGGGCGCGCTCGCGCAGCTCGATCTTGCGGATCTTGCCCGAGGGCGTCATCGGCATCGCGTCGACGAACACCACCGCTCGCGGAATCTTGTAGCTCGCGATACGGCCGCGGAGGGGCTCGAGCAACGCGTCCTCGGTGACGTCGTCGGCGTGGGCATTCGGGTCGTCCTTGGCTCGCACCACGTAGGCGACAGGGACCTCGGCAAGCCGCTCGTCTGGATAGGCCACCACGGCAACCTCGGACACGCCGGGCATGGCGAGAAGGTAGCCCTCGACCTCGGCCGGCGACATGTTCTCACCACCGACCTTGAGCATGTCCTTGTAGCGGCCGAGGAAGACCACGTGCCCGTCGTCGCGCAGCACGGCCATGTCGCCGGTGTCGAGCCATCCGTCGGCGTCGATCGTGGCGGCGGTCGCCGAAGGATTGTCCCAGTAACCGCTGGTCACGGTGTAGCCCCGGATGTAGAGCTGGCCGGGAGTCTCGTCGACGATGACCGCACCCGTTTCGGGGTCGCGCACCTCGACCTCGATGCCGTCCATCGGATACCCGGATGCGGTGGTGCGTTGGTCTTCGGAGTGGCTGGGGCTCGACACGCAGATGAAGGCCCAACACTCGCTCATGCCAAACCCGCTGATCGTCGGGCAGAACGCCTGGCTTCGCAGTGCAATCGGGGTCGTCGATTCCATTCCGGCCGGCAGGCTCCCCAGCCTCAACGATGACAGGTCGCGAGCCGCCTGTTCCTGGGCGACCAACAGGTCGTTCCAATGACTGTCGAAGCCGTGCAGCACCGTCGCGCCGTACCGCTCCACGGCGTCGAGGGCGCGATCGCCATCGAAGGCGTCGAAGAGGACCTGGGCACCGCCGGTCAGCAGCGCCACCATCGAGATCTCGGACAACGCGTAGATGTGGAACAGCGGCAGGTAGTTCAGGTGAACGTCGTTGCGGGTATGCCCCAAGATCTGTGCCCGCTCACGCACATTGTTGATCGGGCGATGCGAGTGCATCACGCCCTTCGGGAGTCCGGTCGTGCCTGAGGTGTACGCCAACATCATCAGCTGATCGGGGTCGACCATCGCAGCGCGCGCGGCCAATGCATCGGCGGAGACCTCGGCGCCGTTCGCCAAGGCGTCAGCCCAAAGCAGGCACCCGTCGGCCTTCTCCCCGAGCATGATCACCTGCCGAAGATGCCCGGCAGCCTCGATCTCGGCGCGAGCTCCGGCGAGCAGGTCGGCGTAGTCGATGGGGCCCGACCGGTCGAGCACGACGAGATGCGAGCATCGAGCATTGATCACGGTGAATGCCATGTCGTCCGCGCGGTACCGCGTGTTGAGGGGCACGAGGCATGCGCCGACCTTGCCGATCGCACACATGAGGTGCAGCCACTCGGGACGATTCGTCATCCAGACACCGACGTGATCACCTGACTCCACGCCGCAGGCGATTAACCCGCGGGCGACCTCGTCAACCGACGCGGAGAACTCGGCGTAGGTCTCGCGATGCTCCCGCCCGGCCTCGTCCACGAACACCACGGCGGTGCGCGTCGGCCACCGTTCGGCGGCACGATCCGCGAGATCGCCGAGCCGGAGGTCGCCGAAGGACTGAGGGGTCTCCATCGATCCAGGCTGGCGGCTCGCGGGATGTCGAGCCAAACGGGCGACTCGACGCGGCCTGCGCCTCAGCGTTTGCGAGTGATCCGTACCGGTAGGTGGGTGTAGCCGTTGACGAAGGACGACAGTGTGCGTTCCGGTTCGCCGACGACTTCGATCCGCTCGTAGCGCTGCAGGATCTCCTCCCAGAGAATGCGTAGCTGCAGCTCCGCGAGCCGGCTGCCCATGCAGAAGTGGATGCCGTACCCGAACGACAGATGGCGATCGGCGTTCGGCCGCTCGATGTCGATGGCGTCCGCGTTGTCGCCGAACATCTCCTCGTCGCGATTCGCCGAGGCGTACCACATCAGGATCTGGTCGTCCTTGCGGATCTCCTTGCCGCCGAGTTCGGTGTCCATCGTGGCCGTGCGCCGCATGTAGGACAGCGGTGTCTGCCAACGGATGATCTCAGGCACGAGCTGATCGACGAGCGAGGGATCGGCGATCAGCTTGTCGTACTGATCGGGGTACGTGTTGAGGCCATAGACACTGCCCGACATGGTGTTGCGAGTCGTGTCGTTGCCGCCGACGATCAGTAGGAACAGGTTGCCGAGGTGCTTGGCCGCAGGCATGTCCTTGGTGGCCTCGCCATGGGCCAGCATCGACACCAGATCGAAGCCGGGATTCGCCCGCCGCTCGACCCACAGACGTTCGAAGTACTCGAGGCACTCCCCCATGACTTCGAGCCGATGTTTACCCGACTTGATCGGCTGGTCGGGACCCGGAATCGAGGTGACGGCGTCGGACCAGAACGTGAGGTTGCGTCGATCCTCGAGCGGGAAGTCGAACAACGTCGCAAGCAGCAAGGTCGTCAGCTCAATCGAGACGTTCTCGACCCAATCGAAGGTCTCGCCCTCGGGCAGGTCGTCAAGGACCTTGACCGTGCGCTCCCGGATCAGCCCGTCGAGGTTGCGCAGGCTGCTCGGGGCCGAGATGCCTCGGACCGTCTTGCGCTGATCGGTCTGGTTGGGCGGGTCCATGGCGATGAACGAGCTGAAGCCCTCGAGCCCACCCGGCACCGGGGTTCCGATCGGCGAGCCGATGGTGATGCCATTGGCCGACGAATAGGTCTTCCAGTCGCCGTCGACGGCCCGGACGTCCTCCCACTTCGTGGCCGACCAATAGCGTCCGGCGGAACCGAGCTCGTTGAAGTGCACCGGATCTTCGCGCCGGAGCCGGGCGAAGTGCTCGTGCCAGCGATGCTGCTGGAACAGGTGCGGGTTGAGCGGATTGATCTCCTCGATGGCCATCTCGTCGGCTTCGCCGACGTCACCACCGAAGATCGCCTGTTCCATCTCGGGGTTGCGATACGGGCGGCGCGCCACCCATTCCTCTCGGGTGAGGGGCTTGTCGGCGGTCTGGCTCATCGCTGGTCCTTGGGGTTGGTCCACGGGGAGGGACTCGATGTCAAAACGCTAGTTCGTGCCGCAACTCGAACCGGTGGTCGATCCATCGGCACCGATCCGAACCAGTGGAGAGGTCACAGGGTCTGCAGGTGCCGCTCGAGCACATCGCCGTACTTCTCCATGGCCGCTGCCTTGCGCTTGGGCAGATGGCCGGTTGGGAAGAGGTCGTCGCACGGCACGTAGTCGTCGAGAATCCGCCGGGCGACCTGAACCTTGTGCACCTCGGTCGGTCCGTCGGCGAGCCCCATGTGGAACGACTCGATGACCTCCTTCGCAAACGGCATCTCCCACGATGCGCCGAGCGAGCCGTGAACCTGGAGTGCTCGGGTCGCCACGCTGCGGTACACACCGGGCATCGCTGCCTTGACAGCGGAGATGTCCTTGCGCACCTTCTTGTAGTCCTGGAACTTGTCGATGCGCCACGCGGTGCGCAACACGAGCAAGCGGAACATCTCCATCTCCAGCCAAGAGTCGGCGATCATCTCCTGGACGAGCTGCTTCTTGGACAGCAACTCGCCTTGCGTCGTACGGCTGATCGCCCGTTCACACATCATGTCGAAGATGCGTTGCACGCGACCCGAGGTGCGCATCGCGTGGTGGATTCGGCCGCCGCCGAGACGGGTTTGTGCGACGACGAAGCCGCCGCCGCGAGGCCCGAGCAGGTTCTCGGCCGGTACGCGCACGTCGTGATAGCGCACGTAGGCGTGGCTTCCCTCGTCCTCGGATTCGGACTCGTAGCCGAGGCCGACGTTGCGGATGATCTCGAGTCCCGGGGTGTCCGCGGGTACGAGGAACATCGACTGCTGCTGATAGGGCGGGTTGTCCGGGTCGGTCACGACCATGGCGATCAGGAATGACGCGTAGCGAGCGTTGGAGCTGAACCACTTCTCCCCGTTGATGACCCACTCGTCGCCGTCGAGCACCGCGGTCGTCGTGAACACCTTGGGATCGGCGCCACCCTGCGGTTCCGTCATTGAGTAGCACGAGACGATCTCGTTGCGCAGCAGGGGCTCGAGGAACTGCTTCTTCTGCTCCGGTGTGCCGAAGTGGGCGAGGATCTCGCTGTTGCCAGTGTCGGGCGCCTGCGTGCCGAAGATCGTCGACGCGCACCTCGCCCGCCCGAGGATCTCGTTCATCAAGGCCAACTTGACCTGCCCGTAGCCCGGCCCGCCGAGCTCGGGGCCCAGGTGACACGCCCACAACTTCCGGTCCTGCACCACCTTCTGGAGCGGCCGGATGATCTCGTTGCGGACCGGGTCGCTCAGGTCGTAAGGGCTCTTGATGATGAAGTCGAGGGGCTCGATCTCCTCGCGTACGAAGTCATCGATCCAGTCGAGTTCCTCTTGAAACTCGGCGTCGGTTTCGAAATCCCAGGCCATCGCGGCACCTCCTCGGTCCTGGTCCGACAGTACGCGAGGGGCAGTGCTCGCTAGTCGTCGGCGATGGGAGGCGTGTGCTCGCGGACGAAAGGCAACAGCACCTCGAGGATCGGGCCGAGGGTCTCGGCGACGACGAACGACGAGTTCTGGAGCAGCGTGGTCGCGGCAAGCCCATTCGGGATCGGGTGAAGTTCGTCTCGCTCGTCGCCGTGGTGAAGGATCAGCGTGGCGGGCACCTCCAGCGCGGCCAACTGTTCGTCGGACATGCCGAGGGTGACCTTGTGTCGGAACGACTGGAGATGCTCGCCTGACCGCTGCTGCGCAGCCAGAAAGTCGTCGATGTCTTGCTCCAGGAACCGTCGACGGAGTTCGTCGCCATTGCGAGCCAGGTAGGCGCTCCACAGCGGCGTTTCGCCGACCGCTTCCATCGACGTGAGGGCGGGGTCGTCGAGATACTTGAGGTGGTACTCCTCCGGAAGCCGGCTGGCGGCGATCGGCCCGCCGGTCAGCGGCGCGATCACCAATGCGGCGACGTCGTCGGGATAGCGCTCGGCCAGCACCATGTTGGATCGTGACCCCGAGGACATGCCGTAGAGGGTTGCGGGAGCGACCCCAAGGTGGTCGATGAGCACGTGGAGGTCCTCGGCCTCCTCGATGCTGAACGGCTCGGTGCCGAAATTGACCCCGGAGCGCCCCATGTTGCGGCGGTCCCAGATGATCACGCGCAGGTCGGGTGCCGCCGCAGCGACGTTGCGGGCGAAACCTCGAAAGCCGTCGCACTCGCCCATGCCACCGGGCGTTACGACGAGCGGGATCGTCGCCTCGGGGTTGTAGATCTCGACGTGCAAGGTCATGTCCCGTTCCGGCCGTAGGTCGATCTCACGCCACTCGGGTTCGAGATCCTCGGCACCGGCGGATGGCAGTGCGTTGAAATAGACCGCGAAGTAGGAGTTGTCGGCCGCCCCGCGAAAAAGGGTGACGTCGTCGCGGTCGGAAGCCATGCTCATGCCGACGCACGCTAGGTGGACTGGCCCGCTCGGAGCGACTTCTCACCGACTCCAGGTTCGCCTTGCCCTTCTCACCGACTCCAGGTCCGGTACCCGGGCACCAGATCGGTGAGAATGCCAAGCCGGGCACCAGATCGGTGAGAACGGGTCCGCTGCCGGGCCCGCTGGGGTAGGCCGTGGCAATCGCTACGGCGGCGATGCCTATGCTGGGAGGGATGAGTCAGTTCAGTTGCCTCGTGCAGGAAGCCAGCGCCGCCGACACCAGTCGCGGCCAGCTCGAGGAACGTCTCGCAGCGATGCACGAGGCGCACTATCCCGGGGAGAGCACGTCGGTCACGTGGCGAGCGATTCCCGCCGGCCACATGTTCACCGAGGGCCGCCAGAGCACGTCATCGATCATCGCTTGCCAACTCGGCCACACGACCACCATCGACGAGCGCGAGGGCTACATGCGAGCGGTCTGCGATCTGTGGACCGACGTCACCGGCTGCACCGACCACGAGATCGTCGTCTCCTTGTCCGAAGCCCCATCCGCCTAGACCGATCCGAGGAACCATGCCCTTCTACCACGCACTCGTCCGCCCCGATCTGCTGACCGAGGAATTGCGCGAGCAGTTCTCGGGCGATGTGGTCGACGTCCACTGCGGCGTGACGGGCGCACCGCGTTCGTTCGTGCACCTGCTGGTCACCGAAGACACGGGCGAGCGCCTGCCTGAAGGCCAGAACGCGCTCGTGTCGGGCACCATCCGCGCCGGACGCACCGATGCCCAGAAGGCCGAGATCGCCGATGGCATGAGCGCCGCGTTGGCGGCACGCGCCGGCATCGACGCCGGCTCGGTCGCCGTGACCACACGAGACATCGAGGCGTCGTTCACGATGGAAGGTGGGGCGCTGCTTCCCGAACCGGGCAGCGCAGAAGAAGAGGCCTGGAAGGCGATGGCCTAGCCATGGCCCGGCCCACGTCGAACACCCCCGACGGCAAGAGGCTGACGGGCGCCCAGATCGAGCAGTTCGACGAACTCGGCTTCGTATCCCCCGTCGCGGCGCTGTCGCGGGAGGAAGCCGTCGCCGCTCGGGCCCAGCTCGAAGCCCACGAGGCGACCCTCGGTCATCCGATCGGGCCCGGCCAGCGATCGCGCTCGCACTACCTGTTCACCTGGGTCGACGACATCATGCGCGACGACCGCATTCTCGACGCCGTCGAAGACCTGATCGGCCCCGACATCCTCTGCTGGGGAACCATCTTCTGGATCAAGGAAGCCGAGTCCCCGACCTACGTCGGATGGCATCAGGATCTGCAGTACTGGGGGCTCGAGACCGACCGCCTCGTCAACGTCTGGGTTGCGCTCTCCTCGGCGAACGCAGAGTCCGGATGCATGAGCGTGCTCCCCGGATCTCATACCGAACGGCTCGACCACGTCGAGACCTACCACGAGAACAACCTGCTGACACGTGGCCAGGAACTGACGATCGATGTCGCCGAGCGCTCGCCGGTGGCGATGCCGCTCGAGCCCGGCCAGATGTCGATCCACAACGGTCGACTCGCCCATGGGTCGAGCCCCAATCTCAGCAGCGACCGGCGCATCGGACTGTCGCTGCAGTACATGGCGACGAATAGCCGCCAGACCCTCGTCGACTGGGACACGGCCGCGCTCGTCCGGGGTGTCGATGAGTACCACCACTTCGAGCACGGCGAGTCACCGGTCAGCGACCTCGACCCCGCAGCAGTCGACTTCCATCAACGCTCGGTCGCGGCACTGCAGAAGCTCATCTACGCCGGGGCCGAACGACAGGTCGATTCGACGGTCTGACGGCGCCCACCACTTGGTCCGATGCGTAGTCGATACCGTGCGCCCCGGATTCGAGCCGACGAAGGAACACCGTGGACGACGTCACCTACGACATCACCGACGAGCAGCTGCGAGAGGTCGATCATCGCATCCATCGTGCGCTCGACGCGAGGTCGCTCGACGGTCTGAAGACGCTGGGATTCGGCGAGCTGGGTGTGCCGCTCGCTTGGCCGGACGACGAGCCACGGCTCTGCGTCAAACGCCTCATCGGCACGAAGACCAAGGCGGAGAGCGAGTTTCTCAACGAGCGAATCGGCCAGTACGTCGACGCCCTCTCACCCCATGTCACCGTCGCGGCGAGTGAGCTGCGCATACTCAACGACGACCAGGGCCGGTGGATCACCTATCTGATCCAACCGTTGTTCTCTTCCGAGCACCTCGTGGAGAACATCCTCGAGGCAACGCCACCTGAGCGAGATCACCCGGTCGTGGTGATGATCCGTGACCTCTGCGTTGCTGCCGCCGAGGTCGGCCGGGCGATCCCCGACTCGCAATTCTCGAACTTTGCGTGGGACGGATCGACGCTCACGTTCTTCGACATCGGAACCCCCTTCTTGTTCCATGCCGACGGCAGCTTCGATGAGGGCTTCGGCGCGTCGATGGATCTCATGCCGGCGATCCTGCGGCCGCTGGCGATCCGCGAGGCCGTCCGAATTTCCGGCGAGATGGGCAGCCGGCGCGGCGTGCTCGAACATGCAGCGATCAGCGCCGCCCGTATGGGTCTGGACGAATGGCTCGACCCGATCGTCGCCACGCTCAACGACGCCCTCGATGATCCACTCGACGTAGAAGAGGTCCGTGAGGCCAACGCCAAGCGGCACAAAGACATGGGCCAACTGAAGGCGATGATGAAGCTCCAGCGAGCGTGGGCGACCAAGGTCCGCCGCCAGCCCTACGACTTCTTCATCACCGACAGCTGGACCGGTGAGATCGTCTAGCGTTCCGACCCAAGAGCGGCCTCAGCCCCGACGCTTCGGGCGCACGTAGAGACGATGTCCCGAGCCGCCGCAGTAGACGCAGGTCGCGGACTGGGGCTCGGCGACGGCGATCGCTTCGGAGCGGCCGAGGCCGAGAAGCCCCGAACGGGCCGACTCGACCAGTCGCACGTGATAACCGCCGACCTGGCGTGCCGCCCACTGCTTGGCGAGCGCCATGGCCGCATCGTCGCGCTCGGAAGTGAACCGTCGACTCGGGCGCGTGCCGGACCCGTCACAGACGAGGCACTTCGGTGAGCCGGGCGCACCGTGGCATGGTCGACCGACCTGGACCACGGTTTCGCGGGCTGCGTGGGGCTCGGGGCTCGGTTGGTGCGCCGCCCCTGGCGCCTCCTGCATGTAGATGGTTGCGTGGGTCTGCGGGGTCATGCAGAAAGTGTCGCGATTTCCGAGCGTCAGTTCTGTCCGAAAGTGCACAGAGCCGTTGTCACCTTGGGCACGCCCGATAGGTCGCCGGGACGTCACTTCCTGCCTGGAGGTCTGGACGCTTCAGTACGCGGTTGGAAATCCCGGTCCGGTCTTCGGCAAACCGCGCATGTCGGAGTTCGGTTGGGCATCCGCCATGAGCTGACGGACGACGGGACCGAGCTCGCTCGGCTCGTCGATGGCATCGACCATCGGCCCCTGATGCCAGGTGTTGGCGATGCCCAGCCCTCTCCCGCTCGCTTGGAACACCCGGCCGGTCACCTGGGACGATTCGGAGCTGGCCAGCCAGGTGACGATCGGGGCGACCCAGCGCGGGTCCATCATCGCCTTGGTCTCCTCGTCGGCATCACCCATCCCGAGGTCTTCGGTCATGCGGGTCAGTGCGCCCGGGGAGATGGCGTTGCAGGTCACGCCGTAGCGGCTGAGCTCTTGAGCTGCGATGATCGTGAACGAGGCGATACCGGACTTCGCCGCGCCGTAGTTGGTCTGGCCGGGGTTGCCGTAGATGCCCGAGACTGAGGTCGTGTTGATGATGCGGGCGTCGTTCTCCTCGCCTGCCTTGACCCGGTCGCGCCAATAGGAGGCGGCATGCCGTGACGGTGCAAAGGTGCCCTTGAGGTGGACCTGGATGACGGCGTCCCACTCAGCCTCGCTCATGTTCGTGAGCATGCGGTCGCGCAGGATGCCGGCATTGTTGATCACGACGTCGAGCCCGCCGAAGGTGTCGACCGCTTGGTCGATCATGCGCTTGGCACCGTCCCAGTCGGAGACATCCTCGCCATTGACGACGGCCTCGCCGCCCATGGCGGCGATCTCGTCGACGACCTGTTGGGCCGGTCCGGCATCGTCGCTCCCGGTGCCGTCGCGGGCATTGCCGAGGTCGTTCACGACGACCTTCGCACCCTCTCCCGCCAGCATCAGCGCGTAGTCACGACCGATTCCCCGACCGGCGCCGGTCACGATCGCGACCCGTCCCTCACAAAGTCCAGCCATTCCGATCCCTCTCTCGATTCGACGCGCAAGCTGCGCTCCGCTCGATGTTCGCTTGCATGGTCGAGGACGGCAAATCCGCGGCGTGCGGCCCGAATGCACGCGAAACGAGTTCGGGCAATGAGACCACCTATGTCAGACTGGAGCCGGGAACGACAGGCGGGGGAGGCGCGTGATCGAAGGCCCGCAGATTTCGTCGACCGTCTCGGCGCGTCGCGTCGCCCCTCCGCCGCGCTTCCTTGGACCCTCGACCGCGGTGGTGTTCACCGACATCGTCGATTCCACCGACCTCGCGGAGAAGCTGGGCGACGCGTGGCCTCCGTTGTTGATCGAGCACCACGACATCGTGCGACGCGACTTCGAGGGCAACGGCGGGTTCGAAGCGGGCAACCAGGGCGACGGGTTCCTCTTCCTCTTCCAGAGCGTCGACGATGCGATCGATGCAGCTTCGAGCACCTTGCGAACACTGGCGCAATCACCGCTCCTGACGGACCACGAACTGACGATCCGGATCGGCATCCACTGGGGCAAGGTCGGCTTCGCCGACGACGTCGGGTTCTTCGGTTTGGCGCTGCATCGGGGCGCCCGCGTGATGGGCGCCGCCAACAACGGTCAGATCCTGCTGTCCGCGGCTGCCAAGGAAGCCATGGGTGCCGCGCCGCACAGGACGAGCACGATCGACCACGGCGCCTTTTGGCTACGCAACCTCAGCCGGCCCGAGGACTTGCACGAGCTTGTGCTCGATGGTCGACCCGGCGGCACACCCCGTGCCCCGGCGACCAAGCTGCTCGAAACGCCGCTGTTCGGGTCGGGCCTGTTCGGGCGCGACGAGCTTCTCGATTACATCGCGAAGACGGCAACGAGCGGCCGCGGCACCGTCACGACGCTCTGCGGCCTCGGCGGAGTGGGCAAAACGCGCCTCGCTGTGGAAACCCTCGGTCGTCTCGGCGGTCGACCGACTTCCTTTCTCGATTTCAGCCAAGTCGAAACGCCAGAGTTGGTCATCGCCACGATCGCCCGAAATGTGGACGTCGATCCCACGACCCCGACGGTGATCGAGCGCATCGCAACCGAGCTTGAAACGCGCCGGATGGTGCTCGCGCTCGACAACCTCGAGCAAGTGGTCGAGGTGGCGGGTGACATCGGCCGAATTGCCGCGTTGGCGCCGGACTCGACGATCATCGCCACGAGTCGGACAGCGCTCAACTTGGCGAACGAAGTCGTCATCGAGATCGAGCCGCTCACAACGGAGTCCACAGAAAACCTGCCCTTGCCGGTGCACGAGTTCTTCGCCGAGGTGGCCGGCCTCGCCTCGCCGGACGACGAGAGACTGGCGGAAATCCGCGAGGTCTGCCGGCTCGTCGACGGCATCCCGCTGGCGGTCGAGCTGGCGGCGGGGCGCGTCGGCGCGCTCGGCCTGAACGAGGTCGTGAGCCAGCTCGCCGCCTCGATCGGGTTGCTGTCGGGCGGTCGACGCGACATGCCCGAGCGGCACCGCACGCTCACCGCCACCATGCTGTGGAGCTACGAGTTGACGTCCGAAGCCGCCCAGCTGGTCTTCCGCCGGCTCAGCTTGTTTCCCGGCGGTGTCACGGTCGAAGGTCTGGGATCGTTCGGCGATCTCGACGCCGCTCAGACCGCCGACGCCCTTGAGGAACTCGCCGACCATCGACTCGCAAGACGACACGACAACCGCTGGTCGATGCTTCGAGTGATCCGCGAGGTCGCGGCCGATGAGCTCGAACGCTGCCACGAAGTTGATGAGGCCCGCCGGACCGCCGCCCGCCTCCTGCGCCAGGAAGCTCGCTCTGTCGGCGGCATGCTCGCAACCCACCGGGCCAACGAGGCGTATGCCGAGTCGGTTGCGCAGCTCGAGAACTTCCGGAACCTGTTCGATTGGGCCGCCGAGGACGAGCAACTGCTGGACCCTGCACTCGCGACCGCGAGCGATCTCTTGATGTTCTGGTGGCATGACCATCTGAGCGAGGGAGTCGACACGATGCGCCGGCTGACGGACCTGCCAACCGCATCGGCGGCGCGTCACCATGCGAGTGCACTCGTTGCCATGACGGTTCTTGCGAGCTATGGCGGCTCGCGGTCTGAGGCCCGCGATCTTGCCGAACGTGCTGCCGCGGTGACGCGCGAGAGCGGCCGAGTCGACCAGAACCTAGGCGCCGCACTCCAACAACTCGCCTTGTCCCAGTCCGCGCACGGCCAGCCGGACCTTGCGCTCGCGACAACCGACGAGATGATCGAAGTCGCAGCTCAGCTGCACCCCTTTGGCCGGTCGGTCCTCATCGTCGGGGTGGGCTCGGTGCTCCTCAACGAGAATCTGGTCGATCAGGCCGAACAGGGCTTCAGCGACGCCATCGAGGTCTTCGACGCCGCCGGTCCCTCATGGTGGTCCGGTGCGGCGATCGCCCGACTTGCCGAGTGCGAGCTTCGCCGGGGTCGATTCTCGGCTGCCAGCAACTACGCGGTCGAAGCGGTCGACCGGTGGCACGATGGGCCGGGTATCAACGGACTCCCCCGCGCCTGGGCCGGGCTTGCCCGGGTGCGTTGGTGCCAAGGACGGCTCGACGAGTCGCATGCCCTGGTCAAGGACGCAGCGCATGCTGCCATCGAGATGAAGTCGTACGGCGAGCTTCCGTGGATCACGATTGTCGCCGGTGCCGTTGCGTCGTCCGAAGGCCGACACGACGACGCATGGCGACTGTTCGCAGGCTCCGAGGCACTCGGTCGGTCCTTCCTGCAACCGGTTGCGGGAGCGCTCGACCACGAGCTCGCCCCTGCATTCGAAGCAACACGGGCCGCGATCGGCGATCGTCGAAACGACGTGTGGGCCATCGGCGAACGTGCGTCCGTCGAGGAACTCGCCGAGCTGGTGCGGTCGGCGTGATGCACGACCACGAGCGGATGTGCGAGCTCGTAACCGAGCGGCTGCGCACCACCCTCGGCGCCCATGTAGGCGCGAGCGCTCTTGCGGGACCGACGAGCGATCTTCTCGATGGCGTCGACGCCACATTTCGCCGTACATCGTCGAAGAACCTGGTCGCCGTCCATGTACCGCTGGCCTTCGCGGTCGATGAGCCGATCCACTCGGGCGAAGACCTCGTCGGCGTCGCTGCCGCGTGCGCGGCGATCTACGTCGGAGGGCGGATGCTCGACGACCTGATGGACGGCCATGACCTCTCCTACTTCGAGGAAGACCGGTCGGCTCCTGAGGTGATCGGATGGGTCACCATGCTCGCAACCCTTCCGCCGATCCTCCTTACAAATCTCGGGGTCGGGTCCGAGACACGCGTCAAAATCATCAACGAGTTCGGAGCCGGCCTTGTGCACATGCTGTCCGGCCAGATGGCCGACGCCGCTTCGGGCGCAGCCGGACTGCCGACTCCCGAGCGAGCGATGGAAGCGATCCGCGGCAAGACCGGCGCGATGATCGGCACATTCGCACGAGCCGCAGCGCGCACCGTGTGCGTCCCTGAGGCCGGCGACACCGCCGCCGATGCCGCATGGCGATTCGGCATGGGCATCGGTGTTGGGCGTCAGTTGCTCGCCGACCGCGCCAAGCTGGCATCCAGCGACCGCCGCACGGACCGAATGACACCGCCCTATCTGGTCGCAGTGCACGGCGCCGCGCTCGAGGGTGATGCGCGTTATCACTTCGTCGATCTCGTCAGTAAGTCGCGGACCGACACGGGGGCACGGACCGAAGTCGCGCAAGCGATCGCCGGCTCACCGGCGATCGCTCAGGTTGCGTTGACTGCGGAGCTCGAGCTCGCTTCGGCCGAGGCGTCGCTCGCACGACTCCCCGTCGAAGACGAGGTCACAGGGCGCCTTCAGTCGATGATCGACCTGGCCTCTCCGTTCTGACGGATCACCAGGTCATGTCCCCTTCCTTCAGGCCTCGGCTGTAGAGCGTTCCGTCCTCCCCCATGTCGAGGAAGCTCTGCAGCATGTACTTGAACCCGGCGGGATTGTTCAACGCGAAGCGCCGCAGGCGAATACCCATCACCCGAAGGGCCTCAAGCAGGTCGGTCCGCTCGGGCTCGCCATGCTCGGCTACCGCCTCGGCGAGGTTGACGGTCGACAGCAGATCGAGGATGGTCTGATTCCCTAGCGCAGGCGACTGGGTTGACGCGACGGCTGCGGCCGCGATGTAGCGGCCGAGGAAGATCTCGTCCTCCTCAAGAAGACGCAGCACCAACTGCTCGAAGAAGCCATGGGGGCTGATCGCCCCTTGGCCCATGCCATCCTGGCCGGGTTCCGCAACTATCTGGTTGTTCATTTCGTGGGTCTCCTAGGTTGAGATCTTGCGGAGCGCGGAGATCGACGGAGCGAAGAAGTACCCGCCGCCGCGCATCGATACGTACTTACTGAGTAGGGCGTCCTCGCCGACCTTCGGCAGCGTGGTTGCTCGGCTTCGCGCCGGGAATCCGCTGGCGATCCAACCGCGCTGAATGCGCTCGAACTGGGTCTCGATGTTGCGGCAGTAGGCCGCGAACAAGAGGCCCTTGTCCTCATCTTCCGGATGGCCGTACGGGATGCCGCGGCGAATGATCTGGCTCCGTCGGTGCTGTCCGTGTCGAGGGTTCACCTTGCGGACATGTGCCTCATAGGGACATCGCGGCTCGGGTCCGATGTCAGTCCCATAGGTGAAGTCATTCGAAACTCCGGCCTCTTGTCGGGCCAGAGGTACGCCCTCGGTTGTGCGCCCGACCACGGTCTGTCCGCTCGCCGCCTTCGGATGGTCCTTTCGGAATTCCGCGACGTGCTGCTTGAGCTTGCAGAAGACAAGGAACGAGCCGAGAGAGGTCAGGTCGTCGCCGCCAGGATCCGGCAGCAGGGCCTGGTGCAAGTCGTACTGAGACGACCATGTCGCACCACTCGAACCGCCCACGAGGTCGACATTCGAGATGCCGTCGACGTACCCGAAGTGTTCTCTGTGTATCGCTGGGTTCTTGTCAACGCAGTCCCAAGAACCGCGATGCACGTGGCTTCGGCCACCCCACTTCTTCAGCTCGGCCTCGAGCTCTTCGACTTCCTTGTCACGTCGCTCCGCGCTGTTGTTTGCCAAGGTCAACAGCAGGTGCACGTCGCCAAGCTCGCCACGCCAGTTCGCAAAGTCCGGATCTTCAAGAAAGTTCGGCGAAGTCCAACCGTTCGACTCTGGCTTGTCATCCTCCGCCGCCTCGGGACCCCGCTTGAACGCTCCGCCTGTTGGAGCGAGCGCCTGAGCGCCGAGCCGCTCGTATCCATGCCAGGAGAGAGCGAGGCCCTTGAACGATGATGGCCCGGCGTCCTGTTTTGCCTGACCCGCCTGGATGGCCTCGCGGTACCGTCGGGCGTACTCCCGCTGGCTCCCAGCAGTCGTGGGCCACTCTTTTTCCAGCAGTTCTTGCAAGAGCACCTGCGAGTCGCCCGCTGATGCGGGGAGTTCCACCAGAACATGCGCGACATGCCGCCGCGCGTGCGGACGGAGAATGTTCCCCTGCACGTCGGGACCGAGTTCCTTCTCAATCTCCGGCGTGCATCGTTGGTGCAAGTTTGCGAAGGCGAAGCCCTTGAGACCCTTTATCTGTGGCTTGACCACCAGCGTTGATCCGGTCGTGTCCGCGACGGTCTCTGCAGCTTTCGCGACGGGCTCGAGCCCGGGCGCGGGAAGCTCCTCCGACATAGTCATGTCGATCCCCTTTGTACGTGGACGATCAGCTTCCCTGATTCGTGAGCGCGGTGTCTGCGTACTTGGGAACAGACGGGATCGGTTCCCGCTGGTGGACGTGGACGGTGACGACATGGCTCTCTGCCTTCGGGACGTGGTTGACGTTTCGCCAACGATGAGCCATCCGGACCACGGCGACTGTCGGTGTCGCTACACCAACCTCGTGCCTTCAGTCACCGCAGTTCGGTGCGCGCCATCACACGCCTAGCGCCACACCGTCGTGCCCGGGGTCGGCGCCGCCGGTCAGCGCTCCGTCATCGATCCGGATGCCGTGGACGGCGGCGATGCCGAACGACATCGGCGATCGGATGATCTCGTAGCCGGTGTCGGCCAGGGGTTCGACCACGTAGCCGGGGATGCGGTTCATGATGTCGATGGCGTTCGACGTCGATGAGAACCGCGGCGCCGAGACAGCTTCGGTCGCCGACATGTCGAAGTCCATCACGTTGAGCAGTGCCTGGAGCACGCCCATGGCGATCTGCGTACCACCGGGCGCCCCGACCACGTACCGGGCCTCGCCGTCCTTGAACGCGATGGTGGGGCACACCGAGCTGAAACGGCTCTTGCCCGGGGCGATCGAGCGAGCGGTTCCCGGACGCGGGTCGAACACGCCCATGCAGCCGTTGAACATGAAGCCGAGACCATCGGTGATGACCCCCGATGGCATGCCGAGCGAGTGGGTCATCGTCACGCACATGCCGTCGGCATCGACGACGGCCACGTGGGTAGTGTCCTTGGATTCGGCATGGCCGAAGCGCTCGACGGTCAGCCTCTCGCCCTGCCTGATGCGCCCCGCGACCTCGGCCGCATACGCCCGATCCGTCAAGTGGCCCGGTACATCGACGAATGCCGGATCACCGACGTGCGCGTCCTTGTCAGCCGTCGCCGCTTTCATCGCCTCGCATACGATGCGGATGTACTCCGTGGAGTTGTGGCCCATCCCGGCCAGATCGAAGTGCTCGAGAATGTTGAGCATCTCGACGAGCATGATCCCGCCACCGGGCGGATGACAGGTGGCGATCTCGAAGTCGCGGTAGCTGCCCCGCAGGGGCTCGGTCCGGGTGAGCGCGTAGCTCTCGAGGTCTTCCTTGCGGAGCAGACCTCCGTTGGCTCGCATGTCGGCGTCGATCCGGTCCGCGATCTCGCCGCGGTAGAAGACGTCGGCCCCCTGCTCGGCAATGAGCCGCAACGTGCGAGCGAGGTCGGGGTTGGCGACATGCTCACCGAGCTCCTTGGGTGCGCCGTCGGCTCCGAAGTATGCCGACCGACCCGTGGCGGAGAACGACAGCCGGTCCGAGACCTCAGCCCGCCCGAGCGCAGCACCCTGCGTCCACCAATGGCTGACGTGTGGACGGACGTGGAAGCCGGCATCGGCTTGAGCGATCGCCGGCGCACAGATGTCGGCCCAGTCCCAGCTGCCGTGGTCCTGCGCCATCTCGTAGTAAGCCAACAACGAACCCGGCGTGGTGATCGACTGGTAGCCGAGATCGTTCGCGTGGCCGTCGAGGATGAAGCCGAAGCCATCACGCGTCTCGCCGACCAGCAGCTGCTCCCACATGTCCGGCGTGGCGGCCAGTGGGGTCTTGCCGTGGAAGTCAACGCACTCGTGAACCCCGGTCTTCGGGCTGTAGATCTGGCAGGTGCCGAACCCGGCGATCCCGCACATCTGCGGGTCGACGACACCTTGGACGAGCGCCGCTGCCATCGCCGCATCGACTGCGTTGCCGCCGCGCATCAGCACACGAGCACCGGCCTCGGAGGCTTCCGGCTGCGCGGTCACGATCATGGCCTGGGGCGAACCGGACACAGCGGCTCCTTGGGTTGCGACGGTGAGCGCCAACCTAGTTCTCACGACCGAGCAAGGATTCGCTCGCAGCCGACCTCAGGGCCGGCAAGACCGGCGGCGGAGGACGAGTCCCACTCGAGGACCCGGGTGCGCCACCTAGTCTCGGGTCCTATGACCGTTGAGCGAATCGAGATCGGCAACGCCTCGATCGCCGCGGCGGTCGACTTCGCCGCCGAGGCCCAGAGCGCCCAGCTGGTGATCGTGCGAGGAGCTGACATCCTGGTCGACCAGGCGTGGCAACCCGAACCCGTCGATGTGTTCGCGGTACAGAAGGGCCTGGTCTCGCTCCTGTGTGGCATGGCCGAAGGGCAGGGATTGCTGCGGCTCGATGACCCGGTCAGCGCCTTGCTCGGCGCGGGCTGGACATCACTAGCGGAAGCCGCCGAGCAGCGTCTGACGATCGCCGCCGTGCTCAACATGACGACCGGCATGGACGACGAGCTCGCGCCGCTCGGCGAGGTGGGCACCTCCTGGCGCTACAACAACGTGGCGTACAACTACCTCAAGACGGCGCTCGAGGCCGCAACGGGCGCCACACTGAGCGAGATCACACGAGATTGGCTCCTCGATCCGCTCGGCATGGCCTCAACCCGCTGGGTCGATCGGGAGGTCATGCGCCCGGACGGTCGGCCGATCACGGCCCTCGAGTCCACGGCAGCCGATCTCGTCCGGTTCGGCGCGATGGTCCTCGGGGGCGGCCAGGAACACGTGACAGCGGAATACGTGGACACGCTCGCGCAACCCGGCTCGGAGGAGAACCCGGCGTGGGGCCGTAGTTGGTGGAACAACGGCGAGCACCACCATCGGCTTCCCCGCAGCGAGTCGGTGAACCTGCCCGGCCCATTGATTCCCGAGGCTCCCGGCGACACGATCCTGGCCCGGGGCGCGCTCGAGAACCGGCTCTATATCGTTCCGTCGCTCGACCTCGTGATCGCCCGCACCGTCACGCCGAGCCGGAGCTACGAACCGGTTGGGTTCGATCGCGGGTTCTGGAGCGCATTGCTGGGCTGAACCCGCCGCCACCAGTCCTGCCCATTCGCGTCGCCCGGTGCGCCTCTGTAGGGTTCCGACGTGACTACCGCCGATCACGTCGCTCCACCGCAGGCGTCTCGTCGCAACGACGTGCAACTCTTCCTCGCGATCGTCGTCGTGTACTTCGTGGTCGACGTTCTGTATCAGGTCGCCTTCGGAATTCGCTTCAACACAGATCAATACGAGCGGGCCGGGATCGATGGCATCTTCGCCGACCCGCCGAGGCACCTCTACCTCTTCGTAGTGTTCTTCGCTGTAATCGGGCTGGCCAACCTGGTACTCGTGGTGAAGCCCTCGATCGTCGAGCGGAGCGTCCGCTCCGCCGCGAAGAAGGGGGCACTGCTCGGTCTCACCGCGTACGGGACGCTCGCCATGACGACCACCTGGTCGATCGCCGACTATCCGCTCGCCTCGGCGATCGCGATCGCTTCTGAGGGCACGTTCTTCTCGGCAGCGACGCCGGCTGCTATCACCTGGTGGGCCCTGCGAGGACCATCATGAAGGTCGTCGTGTTCGGAGCGAGCGGCAAGACGGGCACGCGCGTGGTGCAGTCCGCCCTCGACCGAGACCACGATGTGACCGCCTTCGGTCGATCGGTCGGCCGCCTGGAGCCGGCACCGGGACTCAACCCCGCGAAGGGCGACGTGTTTGACGAAGCCGACGTGCTCGCCGCAGTGACCGGCCAAGATGCGGTGATCGTCTGCCTTGGCAGCGTGAGCCTGAAGGACCGGACCACGTTGACTCGCGGAACGGCCAACATCGTGCAAGCGATGTCAACGGCACAGGTCGAACGGCTGATCGTTCTGTCGGCGGCCGGTGCCGGAAGCAGCTGGGAGCTCATCCCATGGTCTTCCCGGCTGCTGTTCCGAACGATGCTGCGGAACGTCATCGCCGACCACAATGCCCAGGAAGACGTCGTGCGTGCGAGCGACACTTCGTGGACGATCGTTCGGGCCGCCGTCCTCTCCGAGAAGCCGGGCACCGGGGCAACCGAGCACGGGCCCGATCTCAAGACCACGAAGATTACGCGAGATGACGTCGCCGCATTTCTCGTGGATCGGCTCGGAAACGAGGAACTGCTGCGGCAGGAAGTCAACGTCTCGAACTAGCCGAGCGCCGCCCGGCCAGGCTGTATCGCCCGGCCAGGCTGTCCCCGCCGCATGCTCGTTTCAGCCAATGACCTTGTTGGCAAGCTCGCCGAGGAGGCCGATCCGCTCGGTCTTGTGTCCGTTGCCGGGCAGATTGATCGTCATGCCGTCGATACCGGTCGCCATGATCTCGCTCAGGCCCTCACCGACGGTGTCTGGATCACCGTAGATCAGCACACCCTTCACCATGTCGAGAACCTCGTCGGGCCAACCCTTGACGCCAGCAACCTCGCGCAGATCCGCCTCGGCCTCTTCCATCGTCGGGGCAACCATGCACATCGTCAGCTTGGTCACCTTGATCTCGGAGCGGTCACGCCCGAGGCGTTCACAGTGTGCGGCGAGGGCATCGAGCTTGCGCGGGATCTCGTCGGCACCGCCGCTCGACAGGTTCGACTCGTCGGCGTACTGGGCGACCATGCGCAGCGTCTTCTTCTCACCGCTGCCACCGATCATGATCGGGATCTTCGAGAGCGGTGCGGGCGAGTTGACCGCATCGGTGACCTGGTAGTGCTTGCCGTCGAGGCTGACCGTCTCGCCGTTGAGCATGGGGACGATGATCTGCAGCGCCTCTTCGAGCTTCTCGAAGCGATCGGTGAAGGTGCCGAACTCGTAGCCGAGCGAATCGTGCTCGAGTTCGAACCAGCCGGAGCCGATGCCGAGGGTGGCGCGGCCACCCGAGACGTGATCGAGCGCGGTGATCGTCTTGGCCAGCAGGGTCGGATGACGGTACGTGTTTCCGGTCACGAGGGCGGACAAGCGCACCGACTCGGTGTGCTGGGCGAGCGCTGAGAGGAGCGTGTAGCACTCGAACATCGGCTCGTGCGGAGCACCGATACCGGGCAGTTGGTAGAAGTGGTCCATCACGAAGACTCGGTCGAAACCGGCGGCCTCGGCGGCCTTGGCCTGGGCGACGACGCTGCCGAAGATGTCGTCGCCTGCGGGACTGGGATAGGTGAAGTTGGGAATCTGGTAGCCGAGTCGAGTCACGGTGAATTGCTCCTGGGGTGGGAGAGATTTGAGGAGGACCTGACAGGAAGAAGGAATTCTGTCAGGCCCAGAACCTGACAGATCGCACCGAATGTGTCAAGCTCAACGGGTGACGATCGACGAGGTTCTCGACGAGACCAGCGCTCCGGCCACTCGTGGCGATGCTCGGCGCGCCGCAATTCATCGGGCGGCGATCGCCGAGTTCTCGACCCAGGGCATCGCCGGCGCATCGATGGCCCGCATCGCTCGCGGCGCAGGCGTGTCACGACCGGCGCTCTATCAGTACTTCGCCAACAAGGAAGAGATCTTCGCTTCGGCCTTCGTCGCCTTGTTCGAAGGCCACGTCGAGCGAGCGGTCGACGAACTCCAAGCCGAGAGTTCCGTCGCCGACCAACTCGACGGCTTCCTGCAGCGATTCACCGGCGACCTGTGGGAACACATGGCGGCCAGCGAGCACGCCGACGAGATCGAGAGCGCCAAGACGGGCGAGGTCGCCAGGGCGGTCGGCGAACTCCTCACCGACCTGTGGCGCGAGCTCGACCAACACCTCGCAACGCTTGTGCCCGGACGAAGCGCTCGCATCGTCGCCCGCCGACGCGGCTGGGGTGACCTGTTGCAGCTGTCCGCCAAAGGACTTCGGGCCGATCAACCGACGATCGACGTGTATCGCGAACGCCTCCGTGCCCTCGCCGAGAGCGTGGCAGCAGACATCGAAGGGACACGCGCATGAGCCAGAGCGATGAGCACACGGTGGACCGGTTGCGGGCGGCTTTTGGCGAACAGGTTCGCCTCGAGCCGCTCGGCGACCCGAAGCAGATGGGACGACGCATCCACGGGGTCGCCCTGAACCAGCCCTTGAATCCCGATCAGGCATCGGCGGTCATCGGCGCCCTCGACGCGTGGCGGGTCGTGAGCTTCCCCGACCAGATCGAGCACGGCATGACCGTCGTCGACCTGGAACGGCTGGCGAACCACTTCGGCGCCCCGATCCCGCACCCGAGCAACATCGACGACTACCTCAACGCTGCGGCTGCTCGGCTGAAGGAACCGAGCGCACGACCGTCAACCCAGGTCGACGCGGCCTTTCCCGACACGGTTACCTGCCTCCCCGGAGGCGATAGCGCTGCCGTGTACCTGGTCACCAATCTCATCGGCAGCGGCCCCGACGCCACTCCGGCGGTCAGTGGCGGCCAGCACTGGCACACCGACATCGAGTTCGAGCCCGTCCCGCTGTCGACCAGCATGTTCCTGGTCCACCACGTGCCCACAACCCGCCGCGAGTTCGGCAGCTGGGTCACGAACCCGCCGCGCGAGCCGGGCTTCTACCACCCGGAATCCCCGGCACTCCTCGCCGAGCGCCGCGAGGCCCTGCCGCTCAACGGCGAGACCGCGTACGCAGACACCGCTGCGGCATACGACGGTCTCGGCGCCGCCGAGCGGACCGAACTCGACGGCGTGATGATCCGACGTCGGCTCCGCAAGGGCGACGAGGGATTCCTCATGCCGCTCGTGCACGTGAACCCGCGCACCGGGCGCAAGTCCTTGCACAGTCCGATCTGGGCATCGCGCGGCAAGCGCGTCGCACCGGCGCAGGTCGAGGGTCTCGACGGCGACGAGTCGAGGCACTTCCTCGACCGGCTCGAGCAACACTGCCTCGCCCCCGAGTTCCGGTACGACCACGTCCACCGAGCCGGCGACGTGACGATCTGGGACAACTTCGCCACGCTCCACGTCGCGCCACCGACGAAGAGTCCGGTGAACGATCCCGCCGACGCCCGGCTCATGTATCGGATCAGCTGCAAGGGCCCGACCAGCGCCTCGCTCCCCCGGCCCGATCCGGACGAGTGGATCGCCAACAACGTCAAACCCGCCTACCGCTCCCCCGTCTTCAACGCATAGCCGAGGTCAACAGGGCGCCAACTAGCTTGGCCGAATGATGCCGGAGCCGACGTCCGACCTGGCTCGGGCCGAGGCGGACCTGTGCCAGCACGGCTACTGCCTCGTGGCCCATGCGCTCGACCCTGTCGAGGTCGCGGCGCGTCGAGACGCCGTCGACCGGAGTGCCCGAGCGGACTTCGAGGCCGGGCGCGCCTATGTCGACAGTGCGGGGAACAACCAGCGCCTCTGGCAGCTCCTGAACCGCGGGCCCGAGTTCGTGGCCTTGGCGGAGCACCCGCTCGCGCTTCGTCTCGCCACGGCGCTGCTCGGCGAGGTCACCGCATTCCGTGGTCGAGGCGACGGCCTGCCGCAATTCCAGTTGTCGAGCATCACGGCGAACATTGCCGGTCCCGGCGGCCACAAGATGATCCTGCACGCCGATCAGGGCTTTCACCCGGAGCCTTGGCCTGCGCACCCTGTGGTGTGCAACGGCGGCTGGCTGCTCGACGACTTCACGGCCGAAAACGGGGCGACCCTCGTCGTGCCCGGCAGCCACCGGAGCAACCACAACCCGCGCTACGCCGATGCCGAACAGGCCGTACCGATCGTCGGTCCAGCCGGCACGCTCTTCTTCTTCGACGGACGCCTGTGGCATGGCACCGGCGAGAACCGCACCGACCAACTGCGACGGGCCGTCTTCACGTACTACTGCCAGCCGTGGATCCGTACGCAGGAGGCACACGTCGCGTCCCTCGACCCGGACGTGGTCGACTCGGCCTCTCCGCTGTTGCGACGCCTCACCGGCTTTGATCGCTACGGCGAGACGCTCGGCATGATCGACGGCTTGCCGCCGCGCACCGATGTCGATCCCGCACCGCACCTACCGCCGCGCTGACCACGGCCCGAGCCTGCGGGCTACGAATCCTCGAAGGGGCGGCGAGGACGATCGGCGCCGGGAAACATGTCCACGCCGGTCTCGTGGAGGTGTTCGCCTCGGGCATGGGCGTGACCCACGTGCTGCAGCCCGAAGGCTTGCTGCTGTGCGATCTGAAAGCCCTGCGCGTCGAGCGTTTGGTTGACGGCCATCTTGGCCAACTTGAGCGAGAACGATGGCTTGGCCGCGATCCGCTCGGCCATCGCCAACGTGTACTCGAGGAGCTCGCCCTCAGGAACCACGTGGTTGACCATGCCGAGACGGTGCGCCTCGGCGGCGTCGATCGCATCGCCGGTGAACAACAGCTCCTTGGCCTTGCGGATACCGAACTCCCACGGATGGTTGAACCACTCGACACCGTTCACACCGAACTCGACGGTCAGGTCTCGGAACGTCGCATCCTCCGCAGCAATGATGATGTCGCACACCCACATCAGCATGAGCCCACCGGCGATGACCTTGCCCTGCACGGCGGCGATCGTCGGCTTGGGAATGTCGTGCCAGCGTCGGCACATGTGGAGGTAGAACTCCTCCTCGTACGCCATCAGTCCTTCGGCACCGCCTCGATCCCAGGATCCGCCGACGAAGACGGGTTCCGCCTCGTACTCGCCGGGACCCTTCAGGTCGTGGCCGGCCGAGAAGTGCGGACCGTTCGCCGCCAGCACGATGCACTTGACCGAGTCGGTCCGGGCCGCCCGCGTGAACGCATCGTTGAGCTCATAGGTCATCTGCTTGTTCTGCGCGTTGCGGGCCTCGGGCCGGTCGAGCTTGATGACGGCGATGCGGCCGTCGTTGACCTCCTCGTAGGTGATCATCTCTGCGGGGCGGGTCTCGTCGCTCATCAACGCAGCCTTGCACGGCGCCGCTGCGATGACGGAATACGCTCGGATGACGATCCGACGCGGCCCCGACCCGGGCCGGAAGGGGCATCCGCATGACCACCGTCGTCACCGACATGGAGCTGCCCGAGCTCGACCTGCAGCGATCCGGCGCTGGCCCCAGGGCGCGCGAGTATTCCGCCGAACTCGCAGCGCAGGGTTGGTTGGTCAAGCATCCGGTTGGCTACCTCCTCACCCGGCACGAGGACTGCATCGCCATCCTCAAGGACCAGCGCTGGCACCAGGCCGCCAGGCTGGTCGCCCAGATGAACGGTGTGACCGACGAGCGCTATCTCAAGCGCAACGAGCGCCCCTCGATCTTGACGATGGAGGGCGAGGAGCACCAGCGGGTGCGTCGTCTGGTCCGGGGCGCGTTCACCCCCAAGGCCGCCGACCGGCTGCGGCCGTTCATGCGCCAGGTCATCAACGACCTGATCGATCCGTTCGCCGCCGACGGTCAGTGCGAGTTCGTGAGCGCCGTGTGCGAGCCGTATCCGATCCCGATCATCTGCGAGCTGCTCGGTGCACCCAAGGAGGACTGGAAGCAGTTCAGCGACTGGGCGACCTCGATCTTCAAGGTCTTCAACGTCGACCTGATCGACCATGTCGACGAGGTCATCGACGCGCAGGAGGCGATCGACGCCTACGTTCTCGACCTCATCGAGGCTCGCCGCGGCGATCCTCGCGATGACCTGCTCAGCGACCTCATCGCCGCGGAGGAAGCCGGCGACACGCTGTCGAATACCGAGCTGATCATGCTGGTCGAGGCCGTCATCCTGGCCGGCACGGACACGACCCGAAATCAGCTGGCCTGCGCACTGGCGACGTTCTGCGATCACCCGGACCAGTGGCAGGCCCTGGCCGACAATCCCGAACTGGCGAACCGGGCGACCGAGGAGAGCTTGCGGTATCTCGGCGCCGTGCGCGGCACGGGCCGATTCGCATCGGAGGACATCGAGTACCGCGATGTCGTATTCCCGCAGGGAACGCTCGTGTTCCCGAGCTTCGTCGCCGCCAACCACGACGACGACAAGTTCGCCGAGCCGATGTCGTTCGACATCACGACGGAGCGGCCCGGACCGAGCCACCTCACCCTGGGCTTCGGCCTGCACTACTGCCTCGGAGCAAACCTGGCACGAGCCGAGCTGCAAGAGGCGTTCAAGGTGCTCTCGACCCGCATGCCCAACCTGCGCCTCGATGGCGACGTCACCTGGAAGCCCGATGGTGTGGGCATCTGGGGGCCGGCGAAGCTCCCACTCGCCTTCGATCCCGTCAGCTGAAGCCTGATCAGACGACCGCCGAAAGGTGAACGGCCGGCCCCCGCCCCGAAGGGTGAGGACCGGCCGTTGCAGGTCAGGTTCGACGGTGGTGTCAGACGCGTCGGGTGCGGCGGGCGGTGCCGGCGAGCATCAAGCCCGCAGCCAGCATCGTTCCACCGATGACGGCGAGCTGGGCCGACTCCACACCGGTCTCGGCGAGTTCCTCCGGAGCGGCATCGCCGCCGACACCGAGCGCCGCAGCGACGGTTGGCGGGATGAGCACCTGATCGATGACGTGGATCACACCGTTGCAGGCCTGAATGTCTGCGGCGATCACGTTGGCCGGGGTCGGGTTGCCGTTGATCAAAGCAATGTCGGAGCCGCTGACCGAGATGGTGACCTCTTCACCCTGAATCGTCGGCACGCCGTAGCCGTCGGCACCGAGCAACCGGTCGGACGTCGCAGGCCGCGCCGAGGCGTGGTAGGTGAGAATCGCCGCGACGAGGTCGGGGTCGGCGATCAGATCCGGGACCTCGAGGCCGAGATCCCCAAGCGTCGATTCGAAGGCCGCGTCGTTCGGGGCGAGCACCGTGTACTGGGTGTCACCCTCGCAGTCGGCAAAGGTATTCGTCAGCCCGGTCAGCCCGAGCGCCGCGACGAGCGTCGAGAACTGGCCGTCCTCTGCCGCGATCTCGGCGATTGAGGGCGCATCGGGGTCCTGCGCCTGCGCCGCCGGAGCAAACCCGGCGAACACCAACGCCGCTGCCGCGACGACGAGAACGAACTTGGAGATGGACTTCACTGGAGCCTCACAGCCTCACGATGGTTAGTAGGTTCGCTTACCATAGTGAGAGAACGCGAACTATCACGAACTCTTGCAGGAACTAATTCAGGTTTCCTGCGGGCGGTGGGTCGACCGCTCGATTTCACCCACCGCGCTGGGCTCAGGCCCTTCGCGGTGCCCTACGCTGGGCCGATCGAACGAGGGGCTGGGATCCACCGGATCACCAGAGCAAAGGAACTCCGATGACCGACACCGTTGACGCCAGAACCGACGAAGAGGCGTTCTTCGATCCCGACGTCTACACGCCGGAGATGGAGATGGCCGAGCTCGGTGCCGATGTTGCCGCTGCCGCGGACATCGACATCTCGGACATCAATCCGGCGAACCCGCACCTGTTCAAGGAAGACCGCTGGCAGGAGTACTTCGCCCGCCTTCGCTCCGAGGACCCCGTCCACTTCAACGAGATCTCAACTGCCGGCCGTTACTGGTCGATCACCAAGTACGACGACGTGCGAGCCGTCGACGGCGACTGGGAGTCGTTCTCCTCGGCCAAGGGCATCACCCTGAGCCTCAAGTCGATCGCCGAGGGCGACGACGAACTGCCGGCTGGCCTGCAGCCGTTCATCGCCATGGATCCGCCCACCCACACCGAGCAGCGCAAGACCGTGCGCAGCGTGTCGGCGCCGAGCAACATCCGCAACATCGAGCCGATGCTTCGTGAGCGCACCGCGACGCTTCTCGATTCGCTCCCCGAGGGCGAGACCTTCGACTGGGTCGACACGGTCTCGGTCGAACTGACCACGCTCATGCTGGCGACCCTGTTCGACTTCCCGATGGAGGACCGCCGCAAGCTCACCCGCTGGTCCGACATCGTGTTCGCCATCCCCGAGCCCGGCGGCATCGTCGAGAGCCAGCAGCAGAAGATCGACGAGATGATGGAGTGCGTCGCGTACTTCAGCGAGCTGTGGGATCAGCGTCGCGGCGGCGATGGCTTCGACTTGGTCACGATGCTGGCAAACGGCGAAGACACCAAGCACATGACCCCGTTCGAGCAACTCGGCAACCTGCTGTTGTTGATCGTGGGCGGCAACGACACGACCCGCAACACGATGACCGGCAGCGTCTACGGGCTCAACAAGTTCCCCGAGCAGTTCGACATGCTCAAGGCCGATCCGGGCTTGATCGAGAAGTTCGTCCCCGAGGTCATCCGCTGGCAGACCCCGCTGTCCTACATGCGCCGTACCGCGACCCGTGACACCGAGGTCGGCGGCAAGCAGATCAAGAAGAACGACCAAGTCCTGATGTGGTACATCTCCGCCAACCAGGACGAGGACATGTTCGAGAACGCCTCGGCGCTCGACATCCACCGACCCAACGCCGATCGTCAGCTCTCGTTCGGCTACGGGATCCACTTCTGCATGGGCAGCCGCGTGGCCGAGCTCCAGCTCCGGGTCCTCTGGGAAGAGATCCTGCAGCGGTTCGAGAACATCGAGGTCCAGGACGAGCCCGAGCGAGTGTTCTCCTCGTTCGTGCACGGCTACTCGACTCTGCCGGTCACCGTCACCCGACGCTGACGCAATCCCACCGCTTCCGGTCGCCGCGCCGGGTCCCGAATCAGGTTTGTCGCGCCAGCTGCAGCATGGTTCTTGCGACGGTGACGGCCGGCTCGCCAGCAGTTGAGCTCCGCGCCATGAGAAGCGCACCTTCGAGCGCCGAGACGATCGTGACGGCGAGTGCGTCGCGGTCGACACCGTTGCGAACCTCGCCACGCTCGTCGGCTTCGCCGAGCCGCGCCCGCACCCACGTGACCTGATCGTCGAAGAACGCACCGACCTGCGCCTGAGCCGCGTCGTCGAGATCATCCCAGCCGGCAACCGCGGCGCCGCAGAGACAGAGCAGGTCCTTCGCCGTCGGCTCGAGAAAGGCCTGGCAGTAGCTCTCCAGCTGCTCGAACGGCGGGCCCGATGCAAGTTCGGCAATTCGGTCGGTGAAGTGGTCGCGGTACGCCGAGATCGTCGCCACGACGAGATCGTGCTTCTTCGGGAAATGGTGGTGGATCGAGGGCGCCTTCACCCCGACCCGCGATGCCAGGTCGCCGAAGCTGAACCCGGCGACGCCCCGGGACTGCATCGCCACGGTGGCCTCGTCGAGCACCGCACGACGGATGTCTCTTCCGGTCGGTCGAGCCATGGGCTTCCCTTCGTCCGTCTGCCGTCCGCGCCCCGCAGTCTACTTACTACTAGACAGTGTGTCTAGTAGTAAGTAGACTCCGCGTTCATGGGCAGTTACACCTCGATCGAGCAGACGTCGGACCGCCCGCCGATCGTCGATGTCGCCGTGATCGGTGCTGGCATCTCGGGCCTCGCGGCTGCCGCATCGCTCGTCGACGCAGGCCGTTCTGTGGTGGTGCTCGAGTCTCGCGATCGGGTTGGCGGGCGTCTGCGCGGTGCGACGCTTGCCGATGGTGGCCAACCGGTTGATCTGGGTGCCACGTGGTTCTGGCCCGGCGAGATGCGAGTCGCCGCGCTCGTTGACCGGCTGGGTATCGCCACGCACGCGCAGCACATCGCCGGCGACGCCGTGTACCAGGATCCGTCGGGCCCTCGCCGTCTGGACGGGAATCCGATCGACGTCCCCTCGTACCGGTTCAGTGACGGCGCGCACTCGCTCGCCGAGGCCCTCGCCCGGACGCTCCCTGTGGGGACGGTGCAGCGCGGCCGGGCCGTCCGAGCCGTGTCCGCCGATGGGGACTGGCTTGCCGTTGAGCACGACGACGGCGCGGTCACGGCTCGCCACGTCGTCGCCGCCCTACCGCCGGCGTTGGCGGTGCGCCGGATCGAGTTCTCCCCCGGACTCCCCGATCGCATTCGCGGCCTCGCCGCCGCAACGCCGGTGTGGATGGGGTCGACGACCAAGGTGGTCATCCACTTCGATGAGCCGTTCTGGCGCTACGACGGGCTGGCTGGCAGCGGCATCAGCCACATCGGTCCGATGCGCGAGCTCCACGACATGAGCGGAGCCGATGCTTCGCCCGCTGTGCTGTTCGGTTTCGTACCGAGCCAGCCGGGCGACGCAACCGTCAGCGAAGCCGAAGTCCGGGCCCAGCTCGTCGCGCTCTTCGGGCCGGCCGCTGAACACCCCGCCGAGGTGATCATCGCCGACTGGCGCACCGACGCCGACACGTCGCCGCCCGGCGTCGAGCAGCTCACCGAGTACCGGACCTACGGTCATCCCCTCTTCCACGAACCGACCCTCGACGGTCGCCTGCACTGGTCATCGACCGAAACGTCGACCGTCGCGCCTGGCCACATCGAAGGCGCGCTTGCCGCGGCCGAGCGAGCCGTCGCATCCATCAACCACGCACTTGACGCATCGCCCGAGCCTCAGGAGATCCAACGACCATGACCATCCAACTCCCCTCCCTCGCCGAACTCCTCGTCGAATACGACCGAGCTCTCGGTTATACGGCCGATCTGGTCTCGGACCTGACCGATGACGAGGTCGTCTGGCGGGCCGACGCCGAGGCATCTGCGATCGGCTGGCACCTCGGCCACCAGGCCGCGGTTGCGCACTACATGGTCCGCAACCTCACCGCAGCCGAGCCCGAGATCGACCCGCCGGTCGATCGCCTGATGGACTCGGCCACCTTGGAGCGCGATCGAGGCGACCTGCCG
Source organism: Actinomycetota bacterium (assembly GCA_039028435.1). GTDB lineage: Bacteria > Actinomycetota > Acidimicrobiia > Acidimicrobiales > UBA10347 > UBA10347. Next base: position 194,549 of record JBCCIC010000002.1, read on the forward strand.
CCCGTTGCGACGATCCACGAGTACCGATCGACGGTCGCCGAGCGCGTCCGGTTTCGCATCGGCAACATCGACGAGGGCAAAGTCGGCGCGCCGGCTCAGCTTCGACTGATCGGCACCACCCTGCTGATCGCCGTGATCAACCATGAGTACCAGCACAGCAAGTGGATCGGCGAGGTCCGGGAGCAGGTCCACGGCAAGGCGCTGCCCGACGCGCCGAGTTCCCAGTGGCTGACGTCGCTCGACGACTACGTCGTCGTCGCCGCCGCGCCCACCGCAACCGTCTAACGGCAGCGGCTACGGTCGCTGGCGAACGACAAGGAGCACGCCGATGACCGAGGACTTCTCCGAGCAGGAGAAGGCGATCATGATCGAGCACATGAACGACGATCACAGCGACGCCTGCCTGATCTACGCCACGCACTACCTGGGACTCGACGCCGCCCAGTCAGCTTCGATGACGGGGATCACCCGGTCGACCATGACGCTGGATATAGACCTGGCCGATGGTGCGAGCGAGACGGTGACGTACTCGTTCGAACGGCCCCTGACATCGGTCGAGGACGCCGCTATGTTCCTGGCGCAGATGGTCTACACCGTCACCGGCGAACCGGAGTCGTCCGGTTCCTGACGCCGCACCGGCCTGATATCGGGACCGGCGCTCAGCTGCCGTAGTCCCAGGAGATCCGGCGGTCGATGGCGACCTCGATGTAGACCGAACCCGGGTTCGCCGCGGTCGGCAGGTCCTGCTCGGCCACTCCACGGTGTGCGGCTCCCTTGCGCATGATGGCGAGGACGGACTCCGCGTCGCGGTGCACCGTCGCTGTCCCCTGGACCATGGCGCCCTTGATGTCCGCCATCGTCGAGCCCGACTCCACCATGAGCGAGACCTTGGGATTCTGCTCGGCGTTGCGCACCTTCGTGGTGTTGTCTCGACACCCGCAGAAGATGCTGTCGCCCTCGCGGAAGTACCCGAGCGGCACGCTGTGCGGATAGCCGTCAGGTGTGATCGTCGTGAGGACGATCCAGCCCGGCTTCTCATCCAAGAATGCGTTGAAGGCGTCGATATCGAGTGATCCGGGCACGGTGCTCCTGCGGCGGTAGGCGTCGGAACCGGAACCTACAGCGGCGGCGCACCCACGACCTCGTCCAACCGCGGCTCATCGAAGTGCGAGGATCGCGGTCAACCGGTTGGGACCGGGGAGCGTCTCCGACGGACCCGCGACGAGGAGTGATCGATGAACACCAACACACCGACCGACATCTTCCCGGACGGCGTGCGGGTCGATGTCGGCGGTTTCGGCCTACAGGCGTACGAGATGGGCGACCACCCTGGCGGACCGACGGTCGTGTTCGAGACCGGATCTGGCGGTGTCGCCGCCCACTGGCTTCGAGTGCAAACGAGGGTTGCACATGAGGCGAAGACGATCAGCTACGACCGCTCGGGGCTTGGCCGCAGCGATCGCAGTTCCGCCGAGCGGACGCTGGAGACCTTCGCCGACGAACTGGAACGACTGCTCCGTGGCATCGACGCCCTGCCGCCCTTCGTGCTGGTTGGTCACTCCATGGGCGGGCTGCTGATCCGAGCGTTCGCGGCACGCCGACCCGACGACGTCGCCGGTCTCGTCCTTGTCGATGCCACGCATGAGCAACGGGCGGCGCTGTTCGCGCTCCAGTCGAGGCGTGACCGAATCACGTACGCGTTCCGGCGGAGCTGGTTGCTCGCACTCTGGCGCATGCAGGAGGCCCTGTATCCAATCCGACCCGTCCGCGAATGGGTGATCGATCGCCACAAGCGGAAGCGCCCGCCCGACTTCGCCCCCATGGAGTGGGAGGGCCTGATCGATGCGACCGCGGCGGGGTGCCCGTTCCCGGCGATGCGGGCCGAGTTCGAGTGGGTCGAGCGCCTTGGTGACGAACCATTGCCGGTTCCCGACGACTTCGGCGATCTACCACTCGTGACTCTGACCGCCGGAGACGGCATCGGGGCCAACGAGCCCATGGAGGAACACCACCGCAACAACCAGCGAGCGCTGGCAGCCATGTCGTCGGTTGGCGTCCACGAGATCGTGCACGGGGCGAACCATGGCTCGATCATCCACAACCCGGACGCGGTGGATCAGGTCGCGACCGCGATTCTTCGGATCGTTCGAACGGTGCGCGAAGGAACCGCGCCGTACGTCGAGGACTGAGTTCAGGCCGAGCCGGTCACCCGTTCGACCACGTCGAAGGCCAGGAGTTCGGCCGACACACCGACCGGACCACCGCCATGGCCATGTCCGCCACCGTGCTCACCGCCGTGGCCGTGGGCACCGCCTGGGTGACCACCGGGATGTCCTCCGCCATGAGCGGGCGCCTCGGCTTCGGAGTCGCCGTCGAAGTTGCCGTGGCCGTGCTCGACGACCTCGGCGGCCTCTTCAGCCACATGGGCGTGCGCGGCAGCGAAGTCGCTGCCGCTGATCCAGTTCTGGAAGTCCGCTTCTGACGCCCAGCGGGTGAAGACGAAGAAGCGCGGGTTGTCGTCGGTCGGGCGCAGGAGCAGGAACTCCTCGAAACCCGGCTGTTGCTCTACCGAGCCGGCCCGCTTGGCGAAGCGTTCCATGAACTCCTCGCTCATCCCTTCAGGGACGGTGATGGCATTGATCTTGACGACACTCATGGCGCAGAGCATGCCGCAAATCGCCGAACGATGCGAACCAGGAATCGTGGAAGTGACCGCGATCCGCATAATGATGCGGATCGCGGCCCCATGAAGTTTGTAGGCTTCCCTCTCATTGACTGGTCAGCACACTGAACAGTTCGCGCCGATTGGGGTAGGGCGCTCGGGGCGCTATAGCCCGCTGCGATCATCCCGTCGGGTTGGAGGGTCGGGTTGGAGTCGTGGACTAGATTTTGGCAGTTGGTGTCGAGCGGGTCGACGCCTTGTTGAGCGGGAGGGCCGAGTGTGACCACGGCATTCGAGTTGGCGGAGTCGATCGTCGAGGAGGTCGCCAACGGCGCGCTCGGCAAGATCGGCGAGGAGATCGGCTCCTCCCTGATCTCGATCTTCCTCGGCGAGAAGGACGGACTCGAGGAAGTCGAGGATCGCCTCGACGAGGTCGAGAAGAACCAGCAGTTGATCCTGGCCGGGCTCGCCGCGCTCGGAAACCGCACCGACCACGACTCGATGGCCTCGAACCTCCAGGCCGCCTACTCGGCGATCGATGGCTTCGCCGACCAACTTCGCACCGCGGCTCGCAACCTCGCCTCGGGAACGACCGGCAAGGCGGACCTGGACCAGTTCTACCGCGACATCAACGCCGGCTCGACCGGCGTTCCCGCCCAGCTCGACATCGTCAACGACCTGTTCGTCGGCAAGACGCTGACCGCAGACAGGGATGGGTTCGTCGAGACGGTCTGGAAGGGCGGGCTGCTGAGCAAGGACAAGCCGTCGATGACCGAGATTCTCGAATCGGCTCGGATGCTCTTCGCCGGCGCACTTCACTACCAGCGACTGGCCCTGTCGATGTGGGTCGCGGCAGAGAAGCGAGCAGGCAACCCGGTCGACGAGCGAATCGGCGAGATCGCGGACAACATCCGGGCGCAGTGTGACTACCAAAACGACAACCTGCCGACGTTCCTGCGGGTCCTTGCGCTCACGCCGAGTGAGGGCATCAAGATCGAGCGGCTGCTGTGGGGCGAGGAAGTCGTCTGCTGGTACGACGTGGACTGGAAGAAGGGCCAGCGAGGGCTCGGCATCATCGAGGACCCGAGCGACGAGGGAGGGCAACACCCGCCTCACCACTTCGACGGCTTCTGCATTGCGGCGTTGAACGGCGGTTCACACAATGTGATCTGGCCCGAGGCGAAGGGCCGCGCCCACGACGTCTTCCAGTTCTGGAAGAAGCGCACCCTCTGGGCCGAACCGATCTGGAGCCTTGGTTTCGACGATCGCGACCGACCGAAGGGTGTCGAATCGCAGGAGTGGACGATTCGCCAGTCCGACGGTGCGTTCGGTGAGATGACGATCCGGAACGGCGCAAACGGCCCGTGGTCCTTCGAGGTCCGCCAGGCCATCTACGACACGCCGAGCATGGGCGAGGGCAAGCGCCGCTACTACGACCGCGACCTGCACGAGGGCGTGGTCCGCAACGATCCGACCGACGACGAGGGTGTCCGCTTCACGTTCGAGTTCTCCGACGACGTCGTGAACTCACTGCCGCCGGCCTTCCCGTCGCCCGATCGAATCGTGGACGAGGACATCGCCGACCAGGACCTCAGCTGATCAAGGCGACGTACTCCTCGAGGACCTGGTCGAGCCACTGCTCGATGCGATCCTCGGTCAGGTCGGCCTGGTTGTCCTCGTCGAGAGCGAGCCCGACAAAATACGTCTTGTCGTCGCTCGCCGCCCGCGACGCTTCGAAGTCGTAGCCAAGCGTCGGCCAGGCGCCCACGAATGTGGCGTTGCTCTCCGCCAGCATTTCGTGCAGCCAGCCCATGGCGTCGACGAAGAACTCGGCGTAGTTGCTCTGGTCGCCGAGCCCGTAGAGCGCGACCACCTTGCCGGTGAGATCCAGGTCGGCGAGGGCGGCCTCGAGCTCCTCCCAGTCGCTCTGGATGCCGCCGTAGTCCCACGTCGGCACGCCGAGAATCAGGAACTCGTACGGCATCAGCTGGTGGAGATCGATCGAGTCGATGTCGTGCAGGTCCACCCCGAGGCCGAGGTTCTCGAGATGCTTGGTGATCCGACGTGCGGCCTCCTCGGTGTTGCCGGTCTCGGTGCCGTAGACCACACAGGTCAGTGCGCTGCTCATGTCGACTCCTTCATGGTTGGGCTTCATGGTTGAGAAGCAGGGGTGTGCACGGTCAGAACGCTGAGTCGTTGTTAGGCATTCCTAACAACATCGATGATTGCTGTGACGTGAGACACGACACGGATCACAACAACCACACCAGGCTCACCCTCCACACATGATCGACACTCGCCGTCTACGCTTTGTGACGCGGATCCCCGCGTCCTATGGCGAAATCGAAGACCACTCCCTCCGACGAACGGACCTCCCGTTACGAGTTCCGTGTCTGGGGCAAGCACCGAAAGGCCCGCAAGCTCCTCGCGGAGTTGGCCGACCGGGTGCTCGAGGAGGAGTTCGACGACTGCTACCTCCTCGTCGACGACCCGACCTGGAACGCCAAGGTCCGCGACAACGAGCTCAAGATCAAGGAGCTCGTGGCCGAACGCAAGGGGTTCGAGCAGTGGGCGTCGGACCGTCCCCGCTCGGCCAAGGCTGCACCGACACCGTTCGACGAGCTGTTCGAGGAGCTCCGCCTCGACCGCCCGCAGCGCGGCAAGTCGTACAACCTGCCCAAGGAGGTCGACAAGCTCGACCCCGACTCGGGTGTCCGGGCCGTCTTCGTGACCAAGCACCGCCGGCGCTACTACATCGGTGATCTCATCGCCGAGGTCACCGACATCGACATCCACGAGACCGACCGCACGCTGCGCACGCTGTCGATCGAGGGCGACGATCTCAAGGAGCTCACCAAGCTCCGCAAGCAGCTGGGCATCAAGGGCGAAGACAACGTCGCCATGCACCAGTTGATCGAGGCCGAGACCTCCGACTGAACCCCGGCGTGGTTTGCGGGCGGCGGTCGACGCAGCCCGTCAGTCGTCGGTGTCGACGGTGCCGTCCTCGAGGTAGTCGAGGTGCGGCACCGGGTCCGACGACGTGCGCACCACGCCGAGCAGGTTCGCGGCGATGCGGCGCAGATAGCGGTAGTAGATGGCGAGGGGTACGACTTCGCGTCCGGGGCGGTCGGAGGACATGAAGCCATCGATCTCGGCCTGGTAGCGCGCGGTGAGCTCGTCGATGCGGCTGCCGAAGTCGTCGAGCGCAGCGTCTTCGACCTCGGAGGTGGCCAACAGCTCGCCGGCCTCGGCGAACAGGCTCGACAGCACCGACCGCTCGGCCAGCAGCCCTTCGGCCTCGGGGGTGCCGGCGAGAGTGACGTTGTTCTCGGACAGCTCGAGGATGTTCTTGGCCTGATCGCCGATGCGCTCGATCTTCTTGAGCAGCAGGGTGAAGCCGAGCACGGTGCCGATGTCGGCACCGCCCTTCACGCTGACGTGCACCACGAGCTCGCTCCGGAGTTCCTGCTCGGCGAGGTTGATGCGCTCGTCGGTCTGACGGATGTCCTCGGCGACGGTGCCCGGCTCGGCCTTGGTGAGCAGCGCGAGCGTGGCGAGGTCGAACGAGTGGCGCGCGTCGGCGAGCATCGCGATCGAGCGCGTGATGATGTGCTCGAACTCGCCGTCGCCGGAGCTTCCTCTGAAGAACTCGAGAACCACGGGGTGCCTTTCAGCCGAGGAGTGCGATACCGATCAACGGCAGCACGATGAACGCCACTGCAACATATGCCACCGCCATCGTGCGACGCTCGACCGCCAGGTCGGCGAGCTTCTCGGCGCCATAGATGGGGACATCGCGAGCGATCGGAATGATGTAGAGCAGGAAGATGCCGATCACGTTGAACGTTGTGTGCGCGAGCGCGACGGTGAGCGATTCGGGACTCGACGCCGCCAGCGAGGCCAGGAGCGCGGTGATCGTCGTACCGACGTTGGCACCAAGGGTGACCGGATAGGCGTTGCGGAGCGCGATCACCCCCGCACCGGCGAGTGGGATCAGGATCGAGGTCGTGATGCTCGACGATTGCACCGCGATCGTGATCAGCAGGCCGAGCACGAGCGCGACGGTGCCACCGCCGCGACTGAGCATCGCGTTCACCGACCGCTCCACGCGGTCGGCAACCAGCTGACGCATGTTTCGCGTGATGAACGTCAGCGCGAGCAGGATGATGATCAGGCCGGTGATGACGACGAAGATGCCCTGCACGTTGCCGCTGGTGCCCAGGGCGTCCCAGAGGTCCTTGATCCAGGAGACGGGCTCCTTCACCCAGGCCTTGATCGGGCTCTTCCACTCGGTACCGGCCGAACCGACGAGGCGTTCGCTGATCCACTCGGCGGTGTTGCTGATCAGGCCGGTCGCCAGCTCGACGGGGAGCAGGATGGTGACGGCGAGCACGTTGAAGAAGTCGTGCACCGTGGCGGCGGCAAAGGCCCGCCGGAACTCGGCCGACTGGCGGATGTGACCGAGCGACACGAGGGTGTTGGTTACCGTCGTGCCGATGTTGGCGCCCATGACCATGGGGACTGCGTCGTCGACGCCGAGCGCTCCCGAGGCCACCAGGCCGACGATCACCGAGGTCGAGGCCGACGACGACTGCACCAGCACGGTGCCGAGGATGCCGATGCACAGAGCGGCGATCGGGTTGCCGGCCGCGGAGAACAGGCTCTCCTGCGTGTCCTGGCCCATGATCTTGATGCCCGCCTCGAGCGAGGAGACGCCCACGAGGAAGATGTAGATGAGCCCGAGTACCAACGCCGACCGCACCGGGCCCGGCATCTCAAAGCGCTTTGCTGCTTCCGTGACTGTGTTGTCCGACACCGGGGGGGGCACATTAGCGGCACGCAACCGGCCGCGCGCCATTCCGATCGCAGCGGTGCGAGGACGTTCTCGGCCCGGCCGTACCTACTCCCCGATTTCGGCCCTGACCCGCTGGATCGCGGCCGCGATCTGCTCGGGGACGCCGTCTTCCTCCTGCAGGAAGTGGCCGGCGTCGGTCCGGGTCACCGGGGCGTCGGGGAACTGCATGATCATGGCGTCGAGGCGGTCGCCCAGGATCGGGTCCCTCGTGCCCCACACGATCTCCGCCGGCACCTCGAGTTGGGCGATGTAGGCCTCGATCGCCCGGAGAACGACGGAGGTCGGATGGTCCGGGCCGTCGGCCGACATGCGGAAGATCGACACCGGCCCGGTCGGGTGGGTCATCGCCCTCGACGACGGGTCGCCGGTACAGGTCCAGCACATCAGGCGCCAGCGAGTCGACGTCGTTCTGCGCGGCCGGGAGCTGGGCGAAGATGGCGACATTGAGTGCGGCCTCGGATCCGGGCGGTTGCGACAGGAGCTGCGCCAGGGCCGGGTTGAACTCGATGGGTTCGGTCGGGGCGACGAGGGAGGTGTTCAACAGGACGGCTCCCGCCATCAGTTCCGGTGCACGGGTGAGCGCTCCCATGCCGACCGGTCCGCCCCAGTCATGGCCGACGTAGATCAGCTCATCGATGCCCAGCTGTTCCAGGGTGAGCTGCATCCAACGCGCGTGGTTCTCGAGCGTGTGCTCCGCGGGGTCGACGTCGCCGGAGAAACCGAGGCCGATCATCGTCGGCATGATCAATCGGTATTCGTCGAGTGGGAGCTCGGCGGCGACCTTGCGATAGAGCAGACCGGAGGTCGGGGCGCCGTGCTGCAGGTAGACGGGATAGCCGCTGCCCGCTTCCAGCACGTGCACCTTCACGCCCGGCTCGAACTCCACGAAGTACGACGAGAAGCCCTCACCCAGCTGCGCGGCGACGTAGGCGGGCAGCGGGAACTGCTCGAACGTCGCTATGTCGACGACCGGGTCCTCGGGCTCGGGCTCCGGCGTTGGCGGCGGCTCGGGCGTCGGTGTCGGCTCGGCAGCTGCGGTCGGTTCAGGCGATGGTGTCGGCTCGGCGGGTGCGGTCGGTTCGGGCGATGCCGTCGGCTCCGCGGTGCTGGTTGGCTCCGGACCGGTGGCTTCGACCTCGACGACCGTTGCCGTCGGTTCAGCGGTCTCAGCGACTGCTGCGCCTCCGTCCGAACCGCTACCGCATCCCACCGCGATCAGGGCGGTGACCACCCCGAGTGTCAGGAGTCTCGTCCATCGCGTCCACGTTGCTCGCATCAGCGGACGGTACGAATTGCCACCGTGTCAAGGTCAAGAGGCATTCGTGACTGCTTCGACCAGAGCTTTGCACGGAACCCTTGGCTGCACCGTTTGCGGGACGGCCGGGCTGCCGACCGCTGGCCACTGCGGCCGTTACGGACTAGAACGGCCAGATGGCGCACATCTTCGGCCGGTTGCTCCCATCGGTCCGCGAGGTGCGGAACCCTCTCGCGGTCGGTTCGACCTGGTTCATCGTCATCTGGTCCATCAGCCTGCTGAACGGAGGTGACGACACCGACGTCGGCCGCTTCCTCCGGTCCCTTGCCAGCGACCTGTCGCCGATCGCCTCGGCCGCCGCCATCGCGTTCGCCGCAGCCCTGTTCGGCTCCGGAATCTTGCGGCTCATGGACCGCATCATGCAGTTGATGCAGGGCCACCGAGCATCGTACGGATTCAACCCGCTGGATCGCCCCGACAGCTTCCGCACGAGAGGCGGCGCTGAGTTCACCGGCGTGCTCGAGGAGTACGTCCTAGACCGGAAGAACGAGCTTCCGCGGTGGACCTTCCCCGAGGATGACGAGGTCCTGGAGGACGACCTCACGATCTTTCGCCGGTATCTCGCAGACGACCTTGAGTTTGGCGGACTTCAGTCCGAGCAGCTCCTCCGCTTCGCGCTATTGCCACCGGTCATTCTCGGCGCAGCTGCAGCAACCGTGTGGGCATTTCAGGGCGATGCAAGCACCTGGTGGCTGGCAGCTGCGATGTGGCTATTCGTATTGATCCTCGGCTTCGACTATCGCCGAACAGGAACGCTGCTCAACCGCCGATGGACTCGCCTTGTGAGCGAGTACCCGCAGTGGCTCTCGGCTGACGCTACCGCGGTTCGCGCATCAGTCCTTGAGGCTTTGGCTGCGAGACCGATCGTGACCCACCTCGACGGTGGAACAGTGATCGTGAACTCTGGTCCCGCGGACGCGCACCACCTCACATTGCGCTATGAAGGGTCGCTACCTGACTCTCCCATGGTGGCCGCGGCGACTAGCTCAGATGAGCACGCCGTCGGCTTTCTTGAAGCTGGCGACTCTGTCCTGGTCTCGCACGATCTGACGATCTTGCACGGCGCACTCATCTGGCGGGACGGGCGGGGTTGGCAGAAGAGCGAACTACAGCCTGAGGCCTCCGCCCAGGGCGAGGTCGCCAACGAGTAGCACTCAAGAGTTAGTGAGCAAACCAACTTGGTCCCCGGAGGTGCACGGCTCAGAGGCTCGACTGATCTGACCACCTGACCAAGGCTCTGCCGCAACGCGCCAACCGCTCGGCGATCGTGGAACCGATGGCATCGCGCCACCGTGCGCTGGCAAGACGGGCGAGTTCGATGTGCACGGGAAGCGAATTTCGCACCCGTCGAGTTCCGCACGCCGTCGGCCGGATTTAGAGCGAGCCGAGGCCGCACGCGCCTACGCGTTGCCGCTATACCTCTGGCAGCAGCGTCGCTCGCAGGTTCTCGGCCGTCGACAGCACCTTGCGCACGTACGAGCCGGAGTCGTTGTAACCGAGCAGGTATCTCGACGGTGACGAACCACGCGTCTCTCGCAGGTGGCAGAGGAAGCGAGCGGCCGAGGCCGCTGCGTCGTACAGGTTGTGCGGATCCGACACGCCGTCGCCGTTGCCGTCGGTCGCCCACTTCGACCACGTCTCGGGCAGGAACTGCATCGGCCCGACCGCCCGGTCCCACTGGTCGTTGCCGTCGAGCACTCCCCCGTCGGAATCGACGATGACCGCGAAGCCGTTGCCCTCTTCCTCGTCGGCTGCGACCTGCGCGTCGTGTAGATCCTGGGCGAGGTGGAACGACGCCAACCATGAACCGAGCAGAATCGGTCGGGTTAGAACCGCGGCAGCGATGCGACGCCGTACGCCGCGGCGGTCCAGCACCTCGTCCTCGACCGGTGCTTCGGCTTCGCGAGCTGTCGCTCCCCCGTCGAGGAGCGGCCCGAGGATGTCGGCGGACACCTGCCCGGTCGCAGACACCGTCGCACCGCCGAGCCGCCCATGGTTCGACTCGATCTTCCCGATGGCGGCGAGCAGCGCCCAGTCGACCGGGCACGCCACTCCCTGCGCTGCGGTGATGTACGCGTCGACGGTGACCACGCTGAGCCCGGCGACGTCGGTCGCTTCGAGCATGCGTCTCTGATGGAGCTCGGGGATCCGCTTCAGCGCCGCGGTGGCCAGGCGCTCGGCCTCTTCCTGGGCCGGACGCAGCAGGTCGCGACCTCGCTGGATCAGGCGCTCGACTTCGTAGAGATCGGATTGGAGTGCGTCGAAGCCAACGAACGCCGTCACGCCCGACGAACTCATCGCCGGCTCGGAACCGTTGAGTCCGTCGAGCTCGGTCTCGAGTCGGTCTCGGATGGCGATGAGTTCCGTCTCGGCCTGGTTCCGGGGGTTCTCGACCTGTGCGGGCGACGGCTCGTCGATCGCAAAGGTCGCCAGCGAGTCGAGGGCTGCTTCGATGGTCGCCAGGGTCTCCGACCTCGGGCCGCTCAAACGATCATCGGTGCCCAGTGCCTCGCGAACACTGACGGCGGCAACCCGTACGAGGTCGACGTGTGCTTGGGCCGCGTCGAGCCGGGCGAGGTCGCTTCGCACGAGCTCGGTTCGAGAAGCCCAGGTGTCGAGCGAGCGCAGAAAGGCTCCGCGCTGGGTCAGGTACCCGCTCGAAGACACCGCCAGGACCGAGGCCTCTGCGGACACCGGGCTGGCCGCGATCCAGTCGTCGAGCATGCCGTAGCCGCGGAGCGTCTCGATGAACTCGGCGTCGCCGTAGTACGAGGGCTCGACGACCTCTTCGTCCTCGGGATCGTCCTGCGCCCGGGCCACGCCTGCCGGAAGCAGCGTGAGGAGCAACGCACTCGCAAGGGCGAGCGAGATGAGGCGGCGAAGCACCGATACCCATCGGCAGGGACGTGCGAAGAATGACGTCAACGGCCAATCGCTTGCGCGGTCGCCGCTGGCCCCGCGGCGTCGATCTGCAGGGTTTCGAAGCTCGTAATGATCTGCGGGACGCTGATCGGTGGACACCGGGTTTCAGAACCGTGACACAGACGATTCTGCCGCCAACCGTCGATCCGACCGACCCGCTCGAAGATCGCCAACCCACCCCCGCCCGGCGAGGACTGCTCGCCCGAATCACTCCCCTCGAGATCGGAGTCGGCGCGCTGCTGGCCCTCGTGATGTTGGCGCTCGTCGTGGTCGAGCCGAACATCCTCGAGGCGCCGTTCGAGAACAGCCGCACGCTGCTCTTCACCTTCGGCGGAACCGCCCTGGCCGCCGTCGTCTTCGGGGTCATGCTTCTGGCGAGGGTCCCGGCGCCGATCCGCATCGCCGTTCTCGTCGTGCCGTTTGCGTTGGTGAACTGGTGGTTGCTCTCGCCGTACTTCATCGATGACGTCGTCGACGAGGAGTTCTCGACCTCGATCGCCGCGCAGCTAGCCGCAGCCGACAGCGCCGGCGCCACGTCCGCTACCGGTGCGGGTGTCGCTGTCCCCGTTCCGACGACTGCACCTATTCCGCTGCCGGACGTCGACGTCGATGGAACTGCGACAGCTGACGCCGGCGCCGCACCGATCGCACCGGGTGCCGAAACCGAACCCGGTGCGCCGTCTGACACGGCAGCGAACGACGCAGGGACCGCCGAGCCAGAGGCCGCCGAGCCAGAGGCCGCGGCCGGCACTGACGCAGGTGCTGAGCCGGAGGCCGCGGCTCCGGACCCGGCACCGGCCGCTTCGAGCGACGGTGGTACTGACGCCGCCGTCGACGCTGATACCCCGGCCGCACCGCCGGCCCGAGCGGCAGAGGCGCCGGCGCCTGTCGAGACGGTCGAAGCCGTCGAGGCACCGACCGAGCCGGTGCTCCTCGGTGCCGGACAGTTCGTCGGACTGGCCGGCCACCGGGGTACCGGCGTCGCCGGCATCTTCCAGAACCCCGACGGTTCGCTGACGCTGCGCTTCGAGAACTTCGACATCGAGAACGGTCCAGACCTGGACGTCTACCTCGTGCCCGGGGCCGGGCAAGTCTCACTGCCAGCCGGGTCGATCAACCTCGGCCCGCTCAAGGGCAACATCGGCGACCAGAACTACACCCTGCCCGCGGGAACCGTGCTGGCGCCTGGCTCGTACACCGTGCTGGTGTGGTGCGAGGCCTTCGGCGTGGAGTTCGTGGGCGCCACAATCACCGTCTGATCTGCGACGAAGGCGCCTCGAGCCACGTAAGCACGCACGCTCTCAGACCTCACGGCCTGCAGTCTGGACCCTTTCCCTAACACCCGAGATGCAGGGTTCAGTACCCTCCCGCAATGAGGGATCGACTCCGCAGCGTTTGGGCAGGAGCAAGGAGCTGGTGGGCGAGCGCGAACACGTCCAACGGGGACAAGGTTCTCGTCATCCTGGTGGGCGCCGGGTTGCTCGCCATTGGCACGCTTGTGATCACGTTCATCACAGGCCGTGCTGAGTCAGCTGAGACAACGGCAGTGGCGTCCCCTGGAGTGACGCTGGAGGCCACCGATCCCACCTTGTCGACAGAGAACCGATTGGCAGCGCCAACGGCAATCGCGGATCCAGGCACCGGACCGGTTGATTCGACTGCGCCCCCGACGCCAACGGCGGCCCAACCCACTACCACGCCTGAAGTCGAGAGCGACGAAGCGCTAGCTCCGATCGAGTCGTCAACTGCGCCAGCGACAGAAGACGGGCCGAGACAACTCACAGTTCAGAGCTACTCCATTCCTCTGGAACTCGAACAAGTGAGCTGGACAGGAGGCCGCTTCATATGGACGGCCGACATCCAAGGGAGAGTCGGCTTGTTCGACCTTGAGACGCGCAACATAGCGACGATCGATCTCTTGATCGAGTTCCAGGACCGCTACGACGATCTCTCGGGCGTCGGAGTGGGTGGGAGCAGCGACTGGGGCTTCGTCGAACTGTCCGCATGGCGCGGAACCCGTCTCGAGAACCTCTTCGTGATCCTCGATCCCGCCACGATGTCTGTCCGTTCAAGCGAGGTAAGGGGTCAAGACCTCTGGGACCCGGACTTCGGTATCGCGGCGAGCGGACCATTTGCAGTGTCGGGGCTCGACACCACCGACGTCACGCGACTCGACGACGAGGGCAACTATCTCGCGACAATGCGGCTGGATGCGCTCGTCGGCGATAGCAGCAAGGCCGTGGGCGACATCGTCTACATCCTCGGCAATGGCTCGAACGATGGTGAGGTGTTTCGTGTAGATGTCGTCAGCGGCGAGGTCCGGACGCTTCGAACACTGCGAACGGACACCCGCGCCGTCGCCGCAACTGAAACCGATGTGTGGATATCCACCGCGGACACCGCGGACCATCAGGCGGAGCTCTGGCGGTTGGATCCAGCCTCCCTCGAGATCACCGACCGACAGCTGCTCCTGGAGGAGATCTGGCAACTGGAGGTGTTCCAAGACATGCTCGTTTCGAACGGCCTCGGAGGCATCGAGATCCTGGAGGCTGAGTCAGGCGAGATCATCGCCACCGCGGGGGATCCGAGTTCGTTGGGCGACATCATCGTCGCCGGCAAGCTCCTGGTGATATCGGGAAGCAACGTACTCCACGTCGTTGACCTCAGCCCGTTGCTCGATTCCGACTAGATCCGCGACGGGGCCGGGCGGTTCGGCATCGGGTGTTCTTGACGCCCCATGCGAACATCGGCGTGGCGAGAAGACCAGTGGAGTTTATCCAAAGTCGCACAGACCGAGGGACACCCGAAGGTCTAGGCAGATGCCAGGGAACTCCTAGTGTCAACAGGCCAAGGCCGGCGCGTCACCGAGGCCGGTGCGACCGCTGGAAACGAGCAAACCCCGCCGATCGAGCGGCGGGGTTTTAGTAAAACACTCTTGGTGGGCCGTAAGGGACTTGAACCCCTGACCCCCTGCGCGTCATGCAGGTGCTCTAGCCAACTGAGCTAACGGCCCCGGAGCGCTGCACGATAGCAGCGAACGTTCGAACGCGTCACCCGGAATTCGACAGAATCCGGATCGCGATCAGCTGCGGTCGGCGAACGGTGCGGCCAGGATTCCCAGCACGCCTCCGGCCAGCGCGACCCACAATCCCAGCGACGCAGCCGTCGTGATGATGTCGCCGTCTCGCGACCCCTCGAACGCCCGCCATTCGGCGGCGTACCTCGAGCTCAGGTCCTGGATGTCGAACACCGAGAACACGGCCAGGCCGACCACCGCACCACCGGCCACGAACGAGCCGATGGCCCAGTTGCGCTGCTCCCGGCGTCCCATGAAGAAGAGTGCGGCCATGATCAGCAGGATCACGCCTCCGGCCAGGGTGAAGTAGCCGTTGGACTCGGAGCCGGCGACTTCGATCGTCGCCTGCTCGATGCCGGCGGCGTTCTCGACCGAGCCACTCCCCCACTGCAGCAGGCTGCCGACGATCGCGGCGATGCCGCCGAGCGCGGCGACCGCGCCGGCGACGGGGCTGGCGGGCGAAGCGGGTGACGTGGTCGCAGCCTCGGCTGGTTGAGTGAAGCCCGGCGTACCCGCAGCTGCCGCAAGTACGTCCGGCGTGACGACGGCGGTCGGCGGGTTCGACGGACCGCCGGCGTAGGCCGGAACCTCGGGCTCGGGCGGAGGCGTGAACGTGATGCCACTCGGCGCAGCGATCGTGGCTCGCGCCGGGTCTTCGCCGCCCGCGTTCGGGTTGGACAGATCGGCGTTCGCCGGAAGCACCGGAGCGGCTCCTGCGGGCGGTGCCGGCGGAGTACCCGGCGACGGAGGCGCCGACAACGGCGGCGGGGCGACGGGTGGCGCCGCAGCGGGTGAGGGCGGCGGTGCAGCCGGGGGTTGCGAGACGGCAGGCGGAGGTGGCGACGACGGCGCGCTCGGCGGTGGCGCAGCCGGCGGTTGGGCGAGCGGAGGCGCGGCAGCTGGAGCCGGCGCAGGTGGCGTCGAGGGAGCGGGAGGCGACGACGGTGGCGCAGGAACCATCATGGTTGCGCCGGCGGGTTCCGGCCCCGAAGGCGGTTCCACGACCGTGGTCGCATCGGCCGAGGGAGCGGGCGACGGCGGGGCGGCAAGATCAGCGGCAGACGCAATCGGCGCCGCGTCGGCAACGGTGCTGCGAACCTCGTCGTCAGCCTCGACCGTCGGTGAGACGGCCGGAGCGCCGGTGCTCATGTCCATGGTGCTGCGGGCGGCATCGAGCAGGTCGGACGAGTCCATGCCGGTGTCTACGGTCGACGCCGTCGCCTCCGCCAGGAGGTCTTCGGAGCTCTGGGCGAGAGTGGCACCCGCAATGTCATCGGCGGCCGCGGCGACCTCGTCGCCGGTGGCGTCGGCGGCAGCAGCCGCTTCTTCGCCGACGCGGTCGGCGGCGGCACGGAGGCGCTCGGAGAGCGACAGGTTGGGGTTGCTGGCCGAGGGCGACGATACGGCAGCGGTCGCAGCAGCGGGCGCCGCGGCGGCAGGAGCTGCCGGGGTCGCGGATGGAGCAGGCGGCGGAGGGTCGGCGGGAGGCTGATAGTCCGGGTGCAACTCGGGCGGATAGAAGCGGCCGTCAGAAGCCTGCCACCAGTCCGGCCCCTCCTGAACGTCGCTTCCGTGACCATTCGACATGCAACCGCTCCTCGTGACGTCCGATCACCAAATCTAGTGGCTCGGTCGCGGGCCGAGGAAGGTATGCCCCGACGCAGCGCCGGTCGACCTACCGTGGGTCGGTGGACGTGGTGGACCTCATCGGCATCAGCACGCTCGCTGCGACCGGCCTCGGCACGATGATCCTCGGCAACCGGGTTGTCGAGCGCCGCATCGATCTTGCGCTCGGGGCATTCAACGCCGACAACACGCCTCCCGACGACTGGGACCGCATGAATCGAGGAGCCGGTGCCGCCGTGGCGCAGGTCGGGAGGCTGATGCTGATCTTCGCTGCGGTCGCGCTCGCGGCGAGCTTCGTTCTTCCCGACAAAGTCGCCGGCGCGGCATCGCTGGCCGTCACGATCATCGGCGGTTTCGGGATCGCCATGGCCGCCGCTCGTCACGCCGTAGCGCCGAGTCCGGACTGGCATCCCTAGGCGTGCCGAGCGGGGACAACGCTCGTTCGGTCAGCAACGCGTACGACGAGCTGGCCGAGCTGTACACCAAGGTCAACTTGCGCGGCCTCGACCATCCGACCGGCGATCGGGAGTGGCTCGAACGCTTCGCGTCGGAGGTGGCCTCGGGAGGCCGGGTCGGCGACCTGGGATGCGGGCCAGGTCACATCACGGCGTTGCTCCGGGAGCTCGGCCTCGACGCGGTCGGGTACGACATCACTCCGCGCCTGCTCGCCGAGGCACGGCGGCGCTTCCCCCACGTCGCCGTCCATCGCGCGGACATCGCTGCGCTGCCGGTGCCCGACTCGACGTTCGACGGCATCGTCGCCCGCTACTCGCTCATCCACATGGAACCGGCGTCGTTGCCGCAGGTCTTCGGCGAGTTCGCCCGGGTGCTCAAGCCCGGGTGTCCGGCGCTCGTGCCGTTCTATGCGGCCGACACCGCAGCGGAGCACGGGGCGCCGTTCGACCACCGGGTGGTCACGGCGTATGCGCTGCACGCGGACACGATCGCCGGTCAGATGCGCGATGCCGGGTTCGTTCGCTTCGAGGTCGGAGGACGCGGCCCGCTCGAAGGCGAGCGTGAGATGAACCACGCAACGGTGCTCGCCTGGCGAGCGGCGGACTGATCGCTGGCTAGGCCGGATCCGGCGTCCAGGCAGAGACGAACTCGTCGCGGGTCATCGACGCAAGATCGTCATTGAGGGCGGCGAGGGTTGCCGCCTTGTCATCGCCGATCGATTCGTTGAGGTCGAGCACGACTTCGCCCGTCGATCGGTCCTTCACGAGGAAGCGTCGGCTGCCGGGGTTCTTCATCCACGGCTCGCCCAGGGACAGAAATCCCGTGACCGTCACCGTCAACCAGCCGAGAGCTCGTCGAAACACCGACGACGACGTGATCTCCAACTCGAGGCTGTCTTCCGCTCGCGCCATGGCGGCGAGGGTATGTGCCGGTGAGGCCTCCGCATCCGCTGGGTCAGCGGCAGCCATATGCACGCGGTGCGCCGAGAAGCGTCCTGCTATTCCGTCATCCACTGCTCGACGTCTTCCACCGGTTTCGGCAGTCGCCCTTCGAGGACGTCCGCGCATGTGCCCGGACGGAAGTCGGTCGTCGGACACTCGATGACCCAACTCAGGAACTCGCTCGGTCCTCCGTTGAGATACGGAGGCGGCGACACTGGCTTGAACACGGTTGGGAAACGCTCATCGACCGAAGCGAGGTTGAGGACGTGGGCCAGTTCCTGGACCGCACTCCATGCCAAGCCATGGTCGATATCGATCGAGAACTTCACCCACCACCCAGCGATGCCGTCGACACCAGCGCTGGTCGCAATACCGGGGTCCACGGATGGAATCCGCTCGAGAAGATCGATGAGTTTGGTGAAGGCACGCTCGTCCACCGCCACAGTGTGACACCGGCGTCGATGCCGCACCTTCTGCGCCTCTGCCGCCCGCCTCAACGGCCGAAGGCCCGCCGCACTGGCGAGCCTTCGGTCAGGGTTGTTGAGCGCCCGATCGGATTTGAACCGATGAATTACGGCTTTGCAGGCCGCTCCCTTAGGCCACTCGGGCACGGACGCTTGCGGTGAGCCAGAGGCTCGATGCAGTGCGACACGATAGCCGCAACATTGCCCCGCGAGGCCCCGTTTCCGTGACGAACCCCTAGCGTGACTGCGCTGTGATGAACGACGATTCCTGGAACCGGGTGAGGCGGGTCGCCTTGGCGATCCCTGCCTACAACGAGGCCGACGGCATCGCCGGCTTCATCGGTGACCTCGATGGCGTGCTCGACCTCTTCTGCGACGAGCACACGTTCGTGATCATCAACGATGTCTCGACCGACGACACCGTCTCCGTCCTCCAAGCGCTCGCTCCCAAACTCGCCGGCAACCTCATCCTCGAGACCAACGCGGTGAACAGCGGGCATGGGCCGACGGTGCTCAATGCCTACGACCGGGCGCTGGCGACCGATACCGAGTGGGTCCTGCAGGTCGACGGCGACGGCCAGTTCGAGGCCGAGGACATCGAGCTGCTCTTCCGTCATGCGTCCGGCGGGGCGCCGATGGTGACCGGACGCCGCGTCGTGCGCTTCGACCCGTGGTATCGCAAGGTCGTGTCGAAGATCCTGCCGGGGATGCTGCGGCTGGGCTTCGGTGTGAGGCGGGTCGACATCAACTGCCCGTTCCGCCTGTATCGGGCCGATGTGTTGCGGGAGATCCTCGCCGAGGTGCCCGACGCCGCCTACACGCCGCACGTGCTGATGACCGTGCTCGAGGATCGACGTCCTGAGCGTCATGTCGAGGTGCCGGTGCAGCATCGTCCTCGCCGGGGAGACACCGAAGCGGGCACCATGTTCGGTGCCCGCAACATCCTCATTCCGAAGAAGCTCATGTTGTTCCTGCGCGATTCGTTCGTGCAGCTGGTGGAGTTCCGCCGCTCGCTGTAGTGCGGCGCGGGTCGCCCCGGGGCGGGGCGGCTCGGGTTTAGGGAGCGCGGGCGGTCGAGGGAGCTGACGCCCAGCGTTGGCTTGCGCGCATTGCGGAGACGACGCCGAGGAGGAGCACGCCGGCGCCGACCAGGAGCCAGAGCGTGACGACGGTGGGGTCGGGCCCGGGTTCACCGAAGCCGGACATGAGTACTGCCGGCAGGCCGAGCATCAGGGCGGTGATGCTGCCGACGACGCCGAACATCAGTCGGGTGATCGGTTTCGGTCGGGGTTGGTTGGGCTGGTCTCGGTTGGATCTGGGCGGGGCCTCGGGACGTGGGTTGCTGTTCATGGACACAGCATGCGGGATTGCGGGGATGCGAAACCTCGGGGGAATCCCCCAACGTCGCGTGGGGGCGACCCAGCCGAGAATTTCTTGAAGAATTTCTTCGGGGAGGGCGGTTCTCGGGCCGAGATTGTCACACCCCCCTGTCAGAGTCGAAGGCATGGAAGCGGTCATGTCGGCGAGCAAGTGGGTCAAGGACTTCGACCGGCTCATTGCCGCGTTGGACGACTTGCCGTTGGCCGATGTGCAGCGTCGGTGTGTGCTGGGTCGTTCTAAGTTGGATGCCGCTGAGGTTCGCCGGTTGGCGGCTGAGATCGGCGCGGATGGCGACGACACGCGGGCGCGGCGCCAGGCCCGTGCCGGTGGCGCCAGGTCGAAGTCGGCGGCGCGCAAGGCGGCGGCGCGGGCTTCCGCAGTCGCGAAGAACCGCTCGTTGGGTGATGACCTGGCGTCGGGTGATCTGTCGGAGGAGAAACTCGACACCATCGCCGACGCCACGAGCGATGATTCGTCGGCGGCGACGGATCAGGACTTCATCGACCGCATCAAGAAGTCATCCGTCGATGCCGGCAAGAAACTCGCCAAAGAACGCAAGAACCGCTCCCGCGACGAATCGTTCCACCAACGGCAGCGACGCATGCGAGCGGCCCGCCGCTGGGAAGACCCAGCATCCGGGCTCGCCGCCATCACGTTGCAGGGCGACGACGCCACGGTGCAAGAGATCTGGAACACCGTCCTGCAACGTGAGAAGCAACTCCGCGAGCAAGACGGCGGCCGCGACGTGCCTCAAGGACAGCATCCTCGGACCCGGGAACAACGACTGTTCGACGCGTTCGGCGACGTCGTGTTGCACAAGACCAGCGGTGGTGTGATGGCTCGGCCGTCGACAATGCTGCTGGTTCCCGTCGATGGCTCCGACCCCCACATCGCCGGCGGCAGCCCCGTCACCGACGACTACGCCCGCAAACTCCTCGAACGCGCCGAGTTGTCGATCATGCTCATCGACGCCACCACCTCACGGCCTCTCTGGCTCGGCCGCACCGCCCGAAACGCAAGCTCATCGCAATACCTGGCGTTGGTCGCTCGAGATGGCGGTTGCGTGATGTGCGGAGCGAACTGGGTCACCTGCGAAGCCCACCACGCGGTTCCTTGGCACGCTCCGGCGCGCGGTGAAGCCAACCTCGACAACCTCGCCCTCGTCTGCACCGACTGCCACCACCACCTCCACCAAACCAACCTCACCCTCACTCGCCAGCCGGACAACACCTGGACCACCCGACCAGCCACACCGGCTGAAACGCCCGCACAGCGACACCGCAAACACAAGCCACCGCCAACTCGCCCCAGCACAACCCCACACGCGCAACCGGCCGCCACCACACCGAGACGAACCCACCGCCCCACCTCAACCGGCAAACAAACAACGCCCGCCCAGGCGACCGGTGACGACGACCCCGCCTGACCCCACCACCCTCGCCGCAAAACGACATCAAACCTCGCACCGATGTCACAACCGGCGCCGCCGACAAACCGACATCAAACCTGGCACCGATGTCACAACCGGCGCCGCCGACAAACCGACATCAAACCTGGCACCGATGTCACAACCGGCGCCGCCGACAAACCGACATCAAACCTGGCACCCATGTCACAACCGGCGCCGCCGACAAACCGACATCAAACCTGGCACCCATGTCACAACCGGCGCCGCCGACAAACCGACATCAAACCTGGCACCCATGTCACGAATCGACCGGATGCCGCGCAGCCGGCCGCCCGTGCGCGCATCGGCCCAGCTATGGGGCCCGGCAACGGATCACCCGGAAGGTAACTACCAGGTGGCGCGTTCGACGACCGGGTCGAGCTCGGCTTCGAGATCGGAGTCCTCGACGGCCGCCGCCGACTCACCGGAGTCATCAGACACCGCGGCCAGGCCACCAGCTTGTGTTGGCTCTGGCTCTGCTTCCGCTTCGTCTGAGACCTCGCCGAGACCGACACGAGCCTTCAAGTCATCGGGCACCTGGGCCCGCCAGTCGATTTGGCCACAGTCCTTCCAGAGACGCTCAAGCTGGTAGTAACCACGAGCCTCTTCGCTGAAGACATGCACCACGAACTCGCCGTAATCGACCAGTACCCAGTCGAGCGATTCAAGCCCCTCGACACGGATCGGCGACGGGCCCCCGACCAGCTTGATCTGGTGCTCGACCTCGTCGACGATCGCCTTGACCTGACGGCTGTTCGAACCGTTGGTGACCACGAAGTGATCGGTCACCGAGATGGCGTCGCCAACGTCGAGGATCAGCGTGGCCGTGCCCAACTTCGAGTCGGCCGCCGCCGCTCCCACCACCGACCACGGTGCCTGCTGCTCGGCGAGCGCGGCGACCACGGGGTCTGCGGGCGGATGCTGGCTGATCGGTGCGTTCACTCGGTTGCTTCCTGTTCGGGGTGAGGTCGGGGCTCGGCGGAACCTTCGTCCCGCCACGATTCAAACACGGCGAGCGCCTCTCTCGGAACCAAATAGTCAACCGGCTCGCCGGCAGCGAGCCTCGCCCGCAGCATGGAACTCGACAGATTCACCAATGGAGCGTCGACCCGGTCGAACTTCCATCCCTCCGGAGGGGTGACACCGATGTCGCCCGGGCGATCGATGACCGCCAACCCGACGAGCTCACGAAGCTCCTCGTGACGGTGCCAGGTGTCGAGATCACCGACGACATCGCTGCCCACCACGAGCACGTACTCGTTTGCGATCCCCGCCTCGGCATCGGTCGCCAACAAGGTCTCGACGGTGTCGATCGTGTACGAACTCCCGCCTCGATCGATCTCGACCGAAGACGCCACGAAGTCGTCGCGATGCGCGGTAGCCGCTTCGACCATCGCCAACCGCAGAGGCGACGGCGCGATCTGCCGGGTGCCGACCTTCTGCCAAGGACGATGGGCCACCACGAAGTGGACCTCGGCGAGTCCGAGCGCATGACCGGCCGCGCTGGCCACCGCCAGATGACCCACGTGAAGCGGATCGAATGTCCCGCCGAAGAGCCCGATTCGTGCCATTTGCGTCACCTCGAGGCCACGGAGGGGCGGAATATCACCATGCCGGACCGAAAATACCCCGAAAAACGCAAAAAGGGGCTGGATTCACCAGCGCCTGCTGTACTAGGGTATCCAATCGCTCAAAGAAACCCACCTCGCTGCAACTATTGCAGACATATTCGGTTTCGAGCCACAGATTAACGACACACGGGTCGGAACCCCCCAGGTCCGCTTTGCCCGCCCAACGTGTCAAAGGAGACCGCAGAACCACCACTTTCACTGCTGTGCGCCATCGCACTCGTCAGCGTCGACACCACCTGACTCCCAGACGATCACAACCACGACGTCCAGGGCTACCAACGGTCGAAGATGACGAATCCGATGGCCTTCGCCGTGACGCCCCGCCGATCGACCTCCACTCGCCTCTCAGAGCCAACCAGAGCGATGGAACATCGAGCCGGCCACGACGTTGACAGCACCTGGATCTGCACCTCCGTCCGCCCCAGCTCCACAAACCCCCCGAAGGTTCCATCATGAGTGACTCCGTCGGTCAGTACCTCAACGAAATCGGCACGGTCGCCCTCCTCAACGCTGCTGAGGAGCGCGAGCTCTCCCAGATCATCGAAAAGGGCGTCGAAGCCCGCAAGCTCAAGGAAGCCGGCGAGCGCAGCCGCAAGCTCGACCGTGACATCCGCAATGCTGCCATGGCCAAGGACCGCTTCATCCGGGCGAACCTTCGCCTGGTCGTCAGCGTCGCCCGCCGCTACCCCCTGCCCCCGGGCATGGAACTCCTCGACCTCATTCAGGAAGGCAACCTCGGTCTCGAGCACGCCGTCGACAAGTTCGACTGGCGCAAGGGCTTCAAGTTCTCGACCTACGCCACCTTCTGGATCCGCCAGGCCATCGGTCGTGCCCTCGACCAGAAGGCCAGCCTCGTCCGCCTGCCGGGCGATCGTTCCGCCAGCCTCCGTGCGGCCCTCCGCCAGGTCAGTGGCGACGGCGATGAGCTCGACGAAGAGCACGCTCGCCTCCACCGCCTGACCACCCCGACCAGCCTCGACCGCACCATCGGCGACGACGACAGCAATGAGCTCGTCGACCTCCTCCCCGATGCCAACCCCGGTCCCGAGTCGGTCGTCATGGACCGTGCCGAAGAGGCGATGGTCACCGGCCTGCTCGACGTCCTCGACGAGCGTGCCCGTTACGCCGTCGAACAGCGCTTCGGCCTCCACGACGGACGCAAGCGCAGCTACCGCGAGGTCGGCGAGGACCTGGGCGTCACCGCCGAGGCCGCACGCCGCCTGGTCAAGCGAGCCGTCAACACGGTCCGCGAGCACGCACCCGCCGCCTTCGACGCGGCCTAGCAACGCCGCCCGACACACCGGGCAACACGATCCAAACGAGCATGGCCGGCACTTCGGTGCCGGCCATGCTCCGTTTTGCCCCGCGACGGCTGGCGAAGAAGTTGTCAAAGCCGCCAGGGCCGAGCTCGACGCGAGATCAACGCGACATCAAACCCGGCATCAAACCTGGCACCGATGTCGCTTTCGCCCAATCTCTGGCAACCAAGCCGGCATCAAACCTGGCACCGATGTCACTTCGCGGGGACGCTCGCGCTGAAGCGGGCTCGTGTCGGGGACTACTGTGGGTTCGCGGCGCGACGACGAGTCGCGATCCCGCTGGGCGCGGGATGCACAACGAACGCAGATGACGCAGAGGGAAGGTGGGACTTCATGCGACGTGCTCAGACAGCTGAAGCCGATGACGTGCGGTCGAGACGGAGGGCCGCCGGGCGCGGTTGGCACGGTGCAGTCCCGGTGCACCGCGCTAGGCGAGCGGTTGCCCTGCTTGCGGCGCTGACCCTCGCCCTGCTCCCCCTGGGCTTCTTAGTGCCGACGGCCGGCGCCCAGACCGACCCCGCAGCGGGCGAGCCGAGCATCGCCGAGGTCACTGCCATCGCCGACACCTTCCTCCAGGACATGCTCACGCTCGACCTCAACAGCGACGGCATCCCCGACTTCGACACCAACGGCGACGGCGTGCCGGAGATCCCGATCGGCGAGCCGGGCGACCTCGACCTGCGCCCCGGCGACGGACTGTTCGGCACGCAGGCCACACCCGCAGTCGCCTCGTTGTTCCAGTTCGACCCGGTGGCGATCGGCGACGAAAGCAGCCTGCTGTTCAACTGCAGCGGCATGGCGATGTCCTTCGACGGCAATGGCGTGATGGTCGACTGGGCGATCGGCATCGGCTCGTCCGAGGGCGGCGGCGCCTCCGGCACGATCATCGACCTGTACCCGGCCTCCGAATCCGGCCAGCGTGCCTTCACCGCCGACAACCCGTTCCGGGTCGTGGATCGCGTCGTGTACTTCGGCCGCCTTCCGACCAACGGCGACGGCCCTCGCAACCACGTGTGGTCGGCCGAGACCGCCGGCATCAGCCTGGACAGCGGCGGCGACGACAATCCGAATGGCAACAATCGCAACGCAGGCGAAGTCGACATCGGCGACGACACACCAGCCGGCGGGTTCCTGATCCCGAGCGGCGTCTTCCCGTTCGCCGGCGAGCTCATGAGCCAGAACGGCCTCCGATGCGAGGGCGCAGGCTGGGTCCAGTTCGACACCGGCAACCCCGTCGCATCCGTGGCCGGGCTCGCGGCCACCGGCCTCGGTGTCGCCGGCATCTTCGGCCTGCTGTTCAATGCCCGCCCCGCAGTCACCTGGAGGGCCTGACATGGCCGCCACCAACGCTCCTTCGCCCCATGCTCAGCCCGGCCCGGGTGGCCCACAGCGAGAAGTCGTTCGACGACCGGTCCGCGGCGCCATCTGGGGCCTGCTCCTGGGTATCAGCCTCGCCCTTTGGGCGATCCTGCTCTCGATCGTGCCGTTCGGCAGCTGGGTCGTGCTCATTCTGCTCGTCGTGCTGGGCATCGTGATCGGCGTCGCCGTAAGCATGTACGCACCGCCGCGCGGCGCCAAGAACCCGCCGCCGGCGGCGCAGCCCGCGCCACTGCATCAGCCGAGCCAAGCGACAGCACCGACACCACCGACCCGGCCCGGTCAAGCCGCAGCACCCTCACCTCCGACCCGGCCCGGTCAAGCCGCTCCCGGCACGATCGCGCCAGGGAGGTCGACCGCCGAGGTTGCGCCGCCACAGGCTCCACCGACTCCAGGCGCGGCTCCCCCACCATCGGCTCCACCGTCACCATCGACCGGCGCCGCTCCTCCACCCGCCGCACCGCCGGCTCCCAACGCCGGCTCGTCGCCTCCGCCGATCGTGCCGCCCACGCCGGGCCAGGGTGGCGCTCGTGAGACCATCGCCGAACCACACGACCCCAATCGCGGCCAGGGTTAGCGGCAGCGAGCGCCGCCCGAACCGTCGGCGCACGCCACGCTCCCCTGCCTGGGGAAATCCCGGCCGCTCAGGCGCATGAATCGGGCACACTGGACCCATGACAGCAACATGGAGCCCAGGCACCTGGCGCGAGCGGACGGTGGCCCAACAGCCACAATGGCCCGATCTCGACGCCCTCGATGCCGTCCTTGACCAGATCAGCGCCCAGCCGCCTCTGGTCTTTGCCGGCGAAGCTCGTGACCTGACCTCCTATCTCGGCGACGTCGCCGAGGGCAAGGCGTTCTTGCTCCAGGCCGGCGACTGCGCCGAGTCGTTCGACAGCTTCAGCGCCGACGGCATCCGTGACCGCCTCAAGGTCATCCTGCAGATGGCCGTCGTCCTCACCTACTCGGCCGGCCTGCCAGTCGTGAAGGTCGGTCGCATCGCCGGCCAGTTCGCCAAGCCGCGTTCGTCGGATACCGAGACCCAGGACGGCGTCGAACTGCCCTCCTTCCGCGGTCACATCATCAACGACCCGAAGTTCGAGGGCGGCAAGCGTGTGCCGCAGCCCGAGCGTCTCCTGCAGGCCTACCAACAGTCGGCGGCCACGCTGAACCTCGTGCGAGCGTTCACCAAAGGTGGCTTCGCCAACATGGCGCAGGTACAGAGCTGGAACCAGGAGTTCCTCGCGGCGTCGCCCGAGGGCAAGCGCTACCAGCAGCTCGCCGACGGCATCGAGGGCGCCCTGCGTTTCATGAGCGCCTGCGGCATCGATACGACACATGATCAGCGGCTCGACGGCGTCGACTTCTACACCAGTCACGAGGCCCTCCTGCTCGGCTACGAACAGGCGCTCACCCGCAAGGACAGCATCACCGACGAATGGTACGACTGCTCGGCCCACATGGTCTGGATCGGCGAGCGCACCCGTCAGCTCGACGGCGCCCACGTCGAGTTCATGCGCGGTATCAAGAACCCAATCGGCTGCAAGCTCGGCCCCACCGCTACGCCGGAAGAGGCCGTTGGCCTGTGCGAGGCGCTCAACCCGGACCAGATCCCCGGCCGGCTCACCCTGATCACCCGCATGGGCGCCGACAAGGTCCGCGAGGGCCTGCCGCCACTGCTCGAGGCCGTCAAGGCTTCTGGACACCCGGTGGTGTGGCAGTGCGATCCGATGCACGGCAACACCTTCACCAGCGACACCGGCCTCAAGACCCGTCACTTCGACGACATCTGCCGCGAGGTCGAGGGCTTCTTCTCGGCCCATGACGATGCCGGCACCTGGCCCGGCGGCATCCATGTGGAGCTCACCGGCGAAGACGTCACGGAGTGCCTCGGCGGCGGCGACGACCTCAGCCACCAGGATCTCGAGCAGCGCTACGAGACGATCTGTGATCCGCGCCTGAACGGGCGCCAATCACTCGACCTCGCCTTCCGCGTCGCGGAGCTCCTGCAGCGCTGAGCACTCCTTCTCGCCACAACTCGGTGACGGCGCACCAGCGCACGAACTTCAACGATCCCGCGATCAATTGCGACGTGTCCCACGCATGAATCCGTGGCGCCCATGACCCAGAGTTCGCGGCGCGACGCCAACCTCGTCGCGCTCGGGATCCTCATGGTCGCTTACGGCACCAATGTGTCCACGCCGTTCCTGGCGACCTACCGCGACCGCCTCGACCTGGGCGCTTCGGCGACCCAGTCGATCTTCGTGGTCTACGTGGTGGGCATTCTGGCGATGTTGTTCGTCGCTGGGCAGACGTCGGACCGGTTCGGTCGACGTGCAGTGCTCGTCCCGGCGCTCGTGCTGACCGCCGCAGGGTCGGCACTCCTCATCGTCGGCCGCGACTCGTTCGGCTTCATCATGGCGGGACGCATCCTGCTCGGGATGGCCAGTGGCGCCGCCTTGGGTGTGGGCGCCGCTTGGATCCAGGAGCTGCTCGGCCCTGGCAAGGAACTCCGAGCGGCGTTCATCACGACCATCGTGACCTATGCCGGATTCGGCCTCGGCCCGCCGATCTCCACGGCGTGGGATCGATGGGTACCGAATGCCTTGGTGTGGCCGTTCATCATCCACATCGTCGCCAGCCTGGCCGTCATTCCGCTCGTGCTCTCCTGTCGAGAGACCGTTGACATCGAGGGGGCACGTGCAGCCCTCCGCAGCGTCGGCGAGCGCTGGCGACCCCGCCTGCAGTTCGGGGTGCCCGACGACGCTCGCCGCGAGTTCTGGTGGGTGCTCGCCCCTCTGTCGGTCCTGGTCTTCGCCTTCCCGTCGACCGGATTCAGCCTGTTCCCGCTGCTGGTCGCCGAGTCCTACGACGGCAGCGACGTCCTGCTCACCGGCATCGCCGGCATCGCCACGCCCTGGGCCGGTCTCGTCGCGCGCCCGTACCTCGCCAGGGTGTCCGCACGTTCGGGGATCGTGCACGGCGCCGTGGTCGGAACCTGCGGCTATCTGCTCGGAACACTCGCCTGGGCCGCTGGTTGGTGGCCGCTGGTGTGGCCCGCCGCCGCGGCGCTCGGGGCCGCCTCGGGCATCATCTCGACGTCGGCACTCACACAGGTCGCAGGAATGACCGACGCCGAGCACCGCGGAGCCCTGAGCTCGACGTTTTACCTGCTCGCCTACTCCGGGATGGCCATGCCGCTCGTCATCACCGGGCTCGCCGCCGGGATCGGTATGGGGCTGACGTTGACCATCGTCTGCTCACTTGCCGCAGCGGTCACCCTGACCACGCCGCTCCGCCGCCACGTTGCGTCCCAGCCGGCTTGAGCCAACCCACCTGATGTCACTTCGGGTCAGAACAGTGATAGAGAGAGCCGGTGAAATCGACCCGTTTCCGGGCCCTGCTCGTCGCGGCCCTGTTCGCCCTGCTGGCCTCGGCCTGTGGCGGCTCTGACTCGACCTCCCCGGACGCAGCCGGCAACGCCACGACCGAGGCGGACTCCGGCGACACCGCCGACGCTGCACTTGGCGTCACGCCGGTTCCTAATCCGGACGGCACCGACACCGACAGCTCCGACGCTGGGGATGCGGAAGCTGGCGACGAATCCGGCGACGCCGGCGATGACGCGGCACCCCCTGCGGCCCCCTTCGACCCGCAGGTCGACACGACCAACTTCGTGCGGGCCCTCTTCAACGTCGAGCCGAGCGCGGAGGCCGTCGATTGCATCCTCAACGAGGCCGAGCAGCGCCCGAACCTCGACGAAGCCATCCGCGCCGGGAACCCGGTCTTCGCCTCGTTCGGTGACGATCTGCTCTACGACGTCACCACCAGTCTCAATGGCTGCGTCGACCCACTCTCGCTCGGTGGCTGGGCGATGGAGGCAGCGGGGCCGACCGGCGAGGTCCGCGAGACCGCTCCTGCGTGTTTCGCCGAAGACTTCGCGGACCCCGAGCTCGGCGATGAGCTCTTTCACACCTTCGTCGCTCTGTCGTTCCAGTACCGCTACGACCCCGAGGTCGTACCAGCGATGACCGACACGCTTGCCCGGTGCGTCCCGGTCACCGGCCTTGCGCCCTTCTTCGCCAACCAGGCCGAGGCCGAGTCGAACTACGAGACGGTCATCGATCGCGAGTGCTTCGTCGAACGAGTCGGCGACCCCGCCGTGTCCGAGGAGTTCTGGGCGACCCTGATCGACGGCTCGAGCCCGCCGACCCTCGTGGTCCAGCCGTACCTCGCCGAATGCGCCGAGATCCTTCACGAAGATCTGCTCGACGCCGTGCCTGCCGACTTCGAGGCCTGGTCCGGCACCGGTGCACTCGCCGGTGTCGCACCCCCGGCCCGGGTCAGCGTGTACAGCGCGTCGGCGCCGATGACGATCGACCCTGCCGGCACCTACACCGCGGTGCTGGCGACGGGTGGCGGCGAGATTCGCATTCGCCTCTTCGCCGACAGCGCCCCGGTCACGGTGAACAACTTCGTGATGCTTGCTCGTGACGGCTACTACGACCAGACCGTGTTCCACCGGGTTCTCGCCGACTTCATGGCCCAGGGCGGCGACCCGACGGGAACCGGTACCGGCGGCCCGGGCTACATCTTCGAGGACGAGACCGAAGGTGGCCCGCCGCTCGATCGTGCCGGTCTGCTCGCCATGGCGAATACGGGTGCGGACTCGAACGGCAGCCAGTTCTTCATCACCTTCGCTCCGACCGAATGGCTCACCGGGAACCACACGGTGTTCGGCGAGGTCATCGAGGGCATGGAAATCGTCGACGCGATCCAGCTGCGCAACCCCGATTTCCCGGAGGGACGAGGACAAATCCTCGAGTCCGTCACCATCGTCGAGGGCTGAGCGGATCCACCGACTCGAGGCGGCTCAGCCGTCGAGATCGGCGGCGCAGGTCTCGGCAAAGGCTGTCAGGAACCCCTGCAGCTCATCGATGGTCGCCTGATCGGTGATCTCGCCGTCGGTGAGCTTGTCGAAGTACTTGCCGATGCCGTGCGAAGGGTGGGCCTTGACCGGGAAGTGTCCGATCGACTTGTCGAAGTGATCTCGCACGCCCGCCCCGGCTCGCCCGCCCGGCGTGGTCGTGACGAGCGTCAGGCCCTTGCCCTCCCAGGTCTTCGGCGGCCGCGACAGCCAGTCGATGATGTTCTTGGTGACGGCCGGGTAGGAGCTGTTGTACTCCGGCGTGAAGATCACGAGGCCGTCGTTGGCCAGCATCGCCTCATTCAGCGCATTGACCGCGGCGGGAATCCCGGCGTCCTCGACGTCGCCGTCATAGAACGGGATCTCGCGAGGATCAAAGACCTGGAGTTCGACTCCCCCGGGAGGGTTGGCGAGCGCGGCCCGCATCGTTGCGGCGTTGACGGAGCCCGATCGGAGGCTTCCACAGATGGCGAGGAGATTCGTGGTCACCGCCCAAGTCAACCAGGGATTCAGCGAAATGCTCCAGCACGCCGCTGCGACCTCGACCCACGCGCCGCAACTCCTGTGGCGCGTTTGGTGCCTCCACGCCTTTCCTGGTGAATGATCGACTCCATCACGGACGCGAGCCCACCGACACCTGCGCCGACGGAGCGGCGATCGGATCAAGCCTTCGCGGCGTTCGACGTCTTTGTTGCCGCGGCAGAACCTCGATTGCGGCGCGCCATGGTCGGGGCCGTGGGTGTTGATCGTGCGGCCGACGCCGTTGCCGAGGCGCTCACCTATGCCTGGGAACACTGGGAGCGGATCTCGACCCTCGAGAACCCGGTCGGCTATCTGTACCGGGTCGCCCGTTCGGCAAGTCGAATCCGCACACCGAAGCGCGTGCGATGGATCGTCCGCCACGACGCGTCGATGCCGGACATCGAACCAGAGCTGATCCGCGCCGTCGGGGCACTTCCGCCACGACAACGGACCGCGGTTTGGCTCGTGCACGCGTGCGGCTGGACGCATGGCGAGGTCGCCGACGCGCTCGACATCTCGCCGTCGGCCGTCAGCACGCATGTGGCCCGCGCTCTGATCGCACTGCGCCGACGCCTGGGTGCCGAAGGAGGAGGAAGCCATGACTGAGTCCCCTCGCCCATCAGGCTCTCCCCGCCCGTCAGGCTCGACGCCGGGCCAGGCCGGTGCCGCGCCCTCAATCGTCGAATCCTTGGCCACCCTCGGCGAGCTTGCTGAATCCCAGGTGGCGTCGGTCGAACACCAGTCACTCCGCCTCGCCGATGATGTCCTTGTCGAACCGGCACATCACCCGTTCTCTGGCCGCGAAGCAGCGCACGCGGGCGGTCGACGCTCCAAGGTGATGCTGGCTGTCGCGGCCGCCGTGCTCGGCGCCGGCATCGCGGTCGGTGTGACCGTGCTGCCGTCCGACGAAGTGCCGACGCAACCTGTCGCTACCCAGGGCACCGCCGACGGCGCGCCCGGCCTGGACTCTGCCGATCTCGACACAGCCGACGTGGTCGCGGCGTCGGTGGCCGGGAGCCCCGGCGAGACCGAGGCGACCACCGATGATGCAGGCTCGAACGCCGGTGCCAACGCCGGGTGGGAGCGGCTCCGCACGTGCGAGTCGAGCGGTGACTACTCCATCGACTCGGGTAACACGTTCTACGGGGCCTACCAGTTCACCCGGAGTACCTGGATGACGGTCGGCGGCACCGGAAACCCAGCTCATGCCCCGGCCTATGAACAGGACGCTCGCGCCGCGTTGGTACATGCCCGCCGAGGCGCCGAGCCGTTCCCGGTTTGCGGCCGTTTCGTCGAGGACGAGCCGATGGTCATGCCCCTCGTACCATCGTGGATTGCGCCCTGGGACCAGGTCGGCGAAGTCGCCGTGTTCCTCGAGCCAGATGCGACCGCGCAGGAGATCGACAACGTCGGCGGCCTGGTGGACGACGCGGTGGGGCGATTCGGCGGAAGCGCCGAGTTCGTCGACCAGGAGGCCGCCTTCGCGGAGTTCCAAGACTTGTTCGCCGGCGACGCCGAGATCGCAGACGCGGTCGATGTCGAGGACATGCCTCCCTCGTTCCGGGTCACCCTCCACGACCGAGCGAGACCGGCGGTCGACGACGCCGTCGCATCCCTTCGTGCCACTCCCGGGGTCTTCGACGTGCTCGAGACACCACAACAATCACTGCGTCGGGTCACGGTCGAACGCTTCCATCTCGATCGTGTGCTCCCGGCGAGCTGGACCGGCGACGATCTGCTCGACCACGTCGTGGCGCTCGCTCCCGGCGGCTGGCCTACCGAGTCAAACCGGCTCCCGCTGCCCGCTGATGGTCCGCTGGTTCTGGTGTCTTCCCGGCTCGACTGGGATCTGCAAGCCCTCGAGCCGATGGATCGGATCGAGATCCACACCACGGTGGAGCGCGGGGTCACGCTCACCGTCGAGGTGGTCGTCAGCGGTCCGGTACGCAGCCTGCACCTGGACGAGCTGAGCGACTGGGCGACGCTCGGCCTCGGCGACGTCGTGCTCCTCAGCCATGATCCCGACGATCCGCGACGCCGCCTGGTGCGAGGCACGCAACCTCCGCCTCCGTGACCTACCTGGCTAGCTGCACCTGGCTGGCTGTACCGGTGGGACGGGCCCGGCGCCGCGCTCAGGAGTTCATCTGGCACCCTGGAGACATGCCGATACGGGTCGACGAGCGATTGACGATCCCGGACGCCGAGCTGGAGTGGAAGTACACGACCTCGGGCGGGCCGGGTGGCCAGCACGCGAACCGATCGAGCACGCGCGTGCAGTTGTCGTGGAACATCGTCGCATCGAACACGCTGACCGATGGGCAGCGGGGGTTGCTTGCCGCCAAGATCGGCCAGGTCCTCCGCGTCGACGTCGACGATCACCGGTCGCAACTGCGGAACCGGGAGATCGCCGAGCAGCGGCTCGCCGAGAAGGTCCGTCAGGCGTTCGTCCGCCAAGCGCCGCGCCGCAAGACGAAGCCCAGCAAGGCGTCACAACGCCGTCGTGTCGAATCCAAGCGGCGAGCGTCCCAGACCAAGGCGCTGCGCAAGAAGCCGACCCGCTGGGACTGACTTCCGCCCCCGAGCACCCGCCCGAGTAGCGGTGCTGGCCAATCAGCTGGCCCGGCTGAGCAGGGCCTGCTGAATTCGGTTGTAGATGGCGATGAAACCGGCAGCGAGCTCCGCGTCTTCCCAGCTGGTGATGGCCACCGCCTGGCCACTCTCGCAGAAGAACAGCGTGCTCATGTCGTTGTCGTGACGCAACTGGTGGAGTCGCATGCTCCGTATCGGGGACTGGCTCAGGAACCGGCGCCCGGTGAAGTTGAAGACCAGGATCCGCTGCTGGGTGAGGGCGACCGTGTAGCCGACCTTGGTCTTGCCGAGGTCGACCAGCTGCAGCCCGCGGCGATGCAAGAACAGGTTGACCTGGCCAGCACGGTGGGCGATCTTGTCCTCGCTCAGCGAGCGCTCCATGCGGCGGCCGATCGGGCCGAGCATGCTGAACACGGCGCCGGGCTGGACCCGGTCAACGGCTCCGCCCCGCAACGCAGCGATAAAGGTCTCATGCTCGTGGAGGAGGTCACCGTGCTGCTTGTTGAGCTTGTCGATAACCGCTGCGTTGTGGGTCGTTGCTGCGGCGGAGGTCATGCCCCAAGGGTCGGCAGTGTCAAGGGCCAATAAAGCGAAGCCCAGGCCCCGCGGCCCACGTCGCGATCACCAAATTTGCGTTACCGGGCCGACACAAAGCCCTGGATCGGGACCGATCAGAGAACGGCTTCGACGAACGTCTCGAGTTGGCGGAGATTCCGGACCTCGAAGAGCCCATCGCAGTGTTGCGCGTACTCACTCACGATCGAGTCACCGGTGTCCCAGTAGCTGCCGGGCTCGGGGTTCAGCCAGAACACCTGCCGAGCGTTGCGCTTCATCTCCTGGATGATCCAGGACTGGGCGGCGTGGTAGTTGTTCCGCGCATCGCCGAGGATCATGACCGTGGTCTTCGGCGTGACGGCCGACTTCATGTAGGTCTTCTCGAAGACCTCGAATGCGTGGCCGTAGTCGGAGTGGCCGTCGACCCAGACCACGTCGGCCTCGGTGTTGACCCGGTGCACTGCCGCCGTGATGTCATCGCTGCCGTCGAAGTACTCGGTGACCTCGTCGAGCCCGTCGATGAACACGAACGCCCGCACCTTGGAGAACTGGCTCGACATGGCATAGACGAGGTGCAGGGTGAACCGAGCGAAGGCCGCGACCGAGCCGGAGATGTCGGCGAGGATCACGATCTCGGGCTTGGACGGTCGCGGGTGCTTGAACCGAGGCTCGGCCGGCACGCCGCCGTAGCTCAACGAGCGGCGGATGGTGTTGCGGAAGTCGAGCCCGCCCTTGTTGCGATTGCGACGCTTGCGCGCCAAGCGGATGGCCAGCTTGCGGGTGAGCGGCGCGATGGCCTTGCGGAGCGACTCCATCTCGTCGCGGGTGGCATGCATGAAGTCGAGGTCTTCGGGCAGCGGTTTGCGCAGCGTCTTGGCCATGGCCTCGACACCGCGATCAGCCACCAGTCGACGGCGGATCTCGGCCTCGATCTCGGCCTTGAGCTTCTCGATCCGGCTTTCGTACTCGTCCTGGGCCAGCCGATCATCGAGGCCGCTGCGGCCCTCGTTCTGCTGGCGATCGGCCTCCATCATGCGTTCGAGCACGCCGTCGAGATCAAGGTTCCGGAGCGTGCGATAGAGGTAGTAGGTGCCACCGACCGGTCGGCCCGGCTCCATGCCGGCGAAACGATCGACCGCGGTGCGCGCTACCGCGCGCTGCAGCATCTGGTCCTGGCGCATGAGCGCCTGATAGAGCATCTCGGCGAGCTCTTCGTTGGACATGCCGTCGCCGCCGCCACCGCCCTGCTGGTTGCCCTGATCGCCTTCTTGGCTCTCGTTGCCCTGCTGATCCTGACCGTCGCCGAACGGGTCGTCGTCGTTGTTCAGGGCGTATTCGGGGCCGCGGATGGCGAAGTACACGTCGAAGACGGTCTCGAAGGCCGGCCAGTGCTGGTGGTTCTTGACCAGCGTGGCGCCGAGCGCATACTTGAACGTGGTCCGGTCGCCGATCGGGATGGCCCGTACCGCCTGCATGGCGTCGAGGTTCTCGGTCAGGCTGACCGGCAGACCGGCATCGCGCAGCTCTTGAATGAAGCCCCCGAGCAGGTCGAGGAGCGGGTCGGCCATCTCCTCGGTGGTGAAGAGGGCTTCGGCCGATGCGATGTCGGTCACGGTCAGTCTCCGATCAGCTGGAGGCCGGGGCGAAGGTCTCTTCGCTCTGGGCGAACTCCTTCACGGCCTTTTCGATGTCGCTGCGGTACTTCAACAAGATGTTGGCCGTCTCGGTGGCCGTCTTGGCATCGACGTGCTCAACGCCGAGCAGCACCAAGGTGCGAGCCCAGTCGATGGTCTCGGACACCGAGGGCGCCTTGCGCAGGTCGAGGTCGCGGACACTGCGAACGATGCGGGCGACCTGCTCGGCGAGGTTCGTGCTGATGTCGGGAACCTTGGTCAGCACGATCTCGCGCTCACGCTCGAGCTCGGGGTAGTCGAGGTACATGTAGAGCGCACGGCGTTTGAGAGCCTCGGACAGCTCACGGGTGTTGTTCGAGGTCAGGAACACCAGCGGGATCTGCTTCGACGTGATGGTGCCCATCTCGGGGATCGACACCTGGTAGTCGGAGAGGATCTCAAGCAGCAGAGCCTCGGTCTCGATCTCGACGCGATCGACCTCGTCGATCAGGAGCACGACGGGCTCGTCGGCGGTGATCGCCTCGAGGAGTGGCCGGGTCAGCAGGAAGTCCTCGGCAAAGATGTCGTCTTCGATGGTCTCCCAGTCGGAGCCGCCGCTGTCGGCCTGGATGCGCAGCAGCTGCTTCTTGTAATTCCACTCGTACAGCGCTTTGGACTCGTCGAGTCCCTCGTAGCACTGGAGCCGGATGAGACGGGCGCCGAGCATCTCGGCCACGCTCTTGGCCAGCTGGGTCTTACCGGTACCAGCCGGACCCTCGACGAGCACCGGCTTCTCGAGCCGGTCGGCGAGGTACACGATGCTGGCGATGCCATCGTCAGCGAGATAGTCGACGTCGGCCAGTCCCTTCTGGACCGTCTCGACATCATTGAACCTGTCGGTCATGGAGCTCCTCATGAAACGGCGGCGACCCGATCTCGGGCGCCGCGCATGCCGAGTCGAGGCTACCGGGTGGTCCACCCTCGATCCGAACCGATTTGGCGACAACCTTGGCGGTCCTGGCGGCTTGGTGGTCATTCGGCTCCCGCGCGTGTTTTGTTGTCCCCCGTTTGGTCCAGGCCCGGCTTCGCGGACGGTTAGATTCCGTTCGCGTCGCGTCACTCGCGATGCTCGGGGAGGTCGTGATGGAGAACGAGGACACCGGCTTCTTCATCCTCGTGCTCGGGGTCCTCGCGGCGGTTGTCACCGTGGTTGCGTGGTGGGCTGTCCAGGATGACCCGGGTCCGACACCGCTGTTCGCGTCGTCGGAGATCCGCACGGCCGAGGAAGCGGAGTCGCTCGTGGCGGGGCCCGATGCGTCCGACGCCTCAGGCGAGCCACATGATCCACCCACCGAGGATTCGGTCGAGGTCGAGCTCGTCGAACCCGACCAGGCCGACACACTGGACTCGGCGGACTCGGTGGACGCAGCAGATACCGCGGACGAAGCCGACATCGCCGCCGAGGAAGACCCGGGCGACGAGCAAGACCCGGCCGAGTCGTCCGGCGATGGCGTCCAATCGTCGGCCACGACACCGCTGCCGGTACTCGAAGTGCTGGCGTCGGACCCTGAACTCACCATCGTGGCCGGTCTGATCGGCGCCGCCGGACTCAACGACGAGCTCGCCGGCGATGGTCCGTTCACCATCCTCGCCCCCTCGAACGCCACGATCGAGTCCTTCGACCCCGACGCCGCCGGCGAGCTGTTCGGCGCTGATCGCGCGGCCAATGTGCTGGCCTATCACGTGATCCCCGGCCGGTACTCCGCTGCCGATCTGACGGCGGTGCTCCGTGGCGCCCGCCGCGGCGAGATCGAGACGCTGCACGGCGATCCGATCGCGCTCTCGCTCGACGACGGCCGCCTCGTCCTGAACGACACGGTCACCGTCCGCGCGACCGACGCCGACGCAGGCAACGGCATCGTGCACACCGTCGACGGCATCCTGGTACCTCGAGAAGCCGCCCTCAATCTGATTGTGCGGCTCGAGCCGATCCAGTTCGCCAGCGGGAGTGCGGTGATCGCGCCGGAGTCGACCGCCACACTCGACCGGGTTGCCGAGGCACTGACTGCGTCTGACATCGGTGTGATCGTCGGCGGCCACACCGACGACGACGGCGACGCGATCTTCAACAACGCGCTCAGCCTGGAACGGGCTCGAGCGGTGGTGAACTACCTGGTGGTCCAGGGCGTGGCCGAACCTCGGCTCTCTGCCGAGGGTTTCGGCGCCAGCCAGCCGGTCGCCGACAACGACACCGACGAGGGTCGGGCCCTCAATCGCCGCATCGAATTCGTCGTCGAGGAGTGACCCAATCGCCGGACCCCAAGGCGTCACGCGCCGAAGGGGGACCCGGCCTCGGGCCGAGTCCCCCAGGCACCACCCCGGAGCTAGGCGGCGAGCTGGCGCCGGCTGACCAGCACGAAGGCGGCGCCAACGGCCACCAAGACCGCAGCGCCACCGGCCAGGTACCAGGTCTCGGCACCGGTGAATGCCAGCTCGTCTGCCCCACCCTGGCCACCGATCAGGGCGACACCGGTGATGGCGACCGGCCCGTCACCCAACGAATTCAGGGCGCCGACCTCGACATCGGCGGGAATCTCGCCGACGAGCGGCTTGAGCGCGAACGGAGCGGGGCCGTCGTCGGGGTCCGGCTCGACGCTGATCACGACCGTGGCACCGCTCAAGTCCGTCGGGAAGCTCAGTCCTGCCGGCGCGTTGGCCACGAGGTCCTCACCCGGGTAGGGCGGCGCATCGGCCGGACCCGAGAAGCCCGAGAAGTCGTCGGGTCCTGAAGCGTCGGTGAAGCGGCCGGTCGAAACCGGCGTGCCATCGACGACGACCCAGCCCTCGTAGGCCCAGCCCTCGGGCAAGGCCGGGAGGTCGAGCGACGCAACCGGCCCATCGGCACCGGTCGGGTCGAGGAACCAAACGCCGCTGAGATCGTCATCGGTGGTCTCGGTCGTCGGGGCGGCGACAATGAATGAGCCACCGGCCGAAGCGAAGTCGGTGCCGAGTGCCGCCGGGTGCGAGATCGTCAGATCGGCACGGCCATCGACAACGTCACCGGCAAGTACGTGAGTCGCCGACGGCGCTGGGTCGGGGTCGTTCGCCGGCTCGATCGTGAGCACATAGGCGGTGGCGCTGGCGATGTTGGTCGTGGTCGCCGAGTTGATGAGGGCGACGTTGCCGTCGGCGTCGATGTTGAAGGTGCCGGTGGACTGGGGAGCACCGTCGATGATGAGCCAACCCTCGTAGACGGCATTGGGACCGAGCGGCTCCAGTCCCGAGAAGCTGACAGCAACTCCTCCGGACTGAGCCGATGCGGTGAGCGGAGCGAGCAGCAAGGCGGCGAGGGCCGCAACCAGTAGGACGAGTGTGCGTTTCACGGTGGATTCCTTCGTGGGTGGTGAATGCGAACGACGGAGGAATCCCGCCCGACCGTCCGACCCATTTCGCGCGAGGGATTGGTTTCGAGGCTCTTCACTTCCGGCCGGTCTGATGCACCATCCGTTTCGCGGGTGTTCACGAGCGCTGACCGGAGCGGACCACCAGACGCCGTCCCCCACGACCACCCCGCCCCCGCCGCAGCCTGCCAATCCTGAGCGGTTCTTGAGACGGCCTTGCTGGTCGACCGAGGTGCCCCGCCGATGATCGACCCATGACCACGCAACGCAGCAACAAGATCCTCGGCGTCATCGCCGTCGTTGCCATGCTCCAGGGTGTTTTCCTGCTCAGCGGACCCGCCGCACAGGCCCAGGGCGACGACGATTCGTACATCCTTGAAGACGCCGGACTCGGCGAAGGGCCCGCATGCGAACCGACCGTGGACGTCGATCGGCTACCTCGCGAGGCGGTGTCGGCCGCCACCTACGGCACGCCGACCGTCATCTTCGACACCAGCTTCGACGACCCGGTCGACTACGTCGTGCTCAGCGGCGGGTGGACCCAGACCGACGGCGAGCTCCAGCAGACGCGTGACTGTGGGTATGACTACACGGCACTCATGCCGGCACCGCAGGTCGATCACTTCGAGTTCGAAGCGACACTACGCGGGCTCACCGGCGTCAACCAGGGTGGTCTTCTGTTCAACCAGTCGAGCGAAACCACTCGCTCGGGCGCCATGGTGGTCGACCTCGCCAATGGCGGCACGGTTCTGCGATGGGGCAAGTACGACGACGCCGGCTACTACGACTTCCTCGGCTCAGCAGCGGTGACAGCGTCGGGCACCGACACGATCTCCGTGACGGTGCGGGGTGCGGTGGTCGACATCTACTTCAACGACGCGTACATCGCCTCGACCCGCACCGACCGGATCGGTGGGTACGTCGGGCTCATCTCCACGCTGTCGGCTGTGGCCTTCGAGAGCGCCACGCTCACGGCGATCCCCGAGACACCGACGATCGATCCCATCCAGCCGGGTCTCACGGTGCGTTCCGGTTCACACATCGATTCGTTCCGAGTCGTGACGCTCACCGACACCTACGAGATCTGGGAGACCCCGGGCGGCGCGTACCAGCACATCGAACTCGCCGACGGCGAGAACATCGTCGAAATGTACGGACGCATGGGCGCTCTCGAAAGCGGATCGATCGACCAGATCAGCTTCGTGACCGACACCGGCCGCACGATCGGACCGTTCGGGATGAACTACGACCACAGCACTGACTTCGCCTTCACCGCTCCAGCCGGTGAGTACATCACCGACATCGCTGGAACCGCCGGCCAGATCATCACGAGCATCGATGGCGTGACCTTCGAGTAGCGCCGGCACCTGCCTCGCACTGATCTCGCACCCACCACGCAACCGCCAATACACGGCTTGCAACACCGCCACCGACACCAAGCGGGGCCGACGCTCAGCGTCGGCCCCCGTCGCGCCCACCGATGGCCTCGGCCCATCGAGGTCTGACCGAATCTTGACGTGCAACCCCTGCCGGAGGTGCCCGTCTGGTCGACGGGACAGGGGGCACTCGATGTCTCCGAACGTTCCGCCTGCGGGGAGAGAACCATGCGCCA
The DNA here is from genome assembly GCA_039028435.1 of Actinomycetota bacterium. Lineage (GTDB taxonomy): Bacteria > Actinomycetota > Acidimicrobiia > Acidimicrobiales > UBA10347 > UBA10347. The sequence goes on from JBCCIC010000002.1 coordinate 235,239, forward strand.
AACCCAGTTCACTCGACCGTCACCTCGCCGCGTCGCCGTCACCGCGATCGCCATGGTCTTGCTCGTCACGAGCTGCACGACGGGCGAGCCGGTGGATGAGCGAACGTCGGTCATCGACAGCACCGAGCCCGGATCGCCGGCGTACCTCGAGGGTGACAACGCCACCTCAATCGACCTCACGCCCACCGATCCCGCGGCCGATGCCGACCCCTACGCCGACCTCGCCGCAACGGTGGTATCCGGCGATGTCCCGGCGCCCGAACCGTTCGAGTTCTTCGCCCAGGAGCTCTACACCGCCGAAGCCGTCAGCGGTCGCGCCCTCTACAACTCCGGCCCGGTGTTGATGACCTTCAGCGTGCCGTCGTGTCCGATCTGTGTGGAAGAAGCACCCGACATCGCGGCGGTGGCCGCAAACAACCCGGGCATCACCTTCGTGATCGTCCACTCCCGGGGCTCCCAGACCGAGTACGAGGCCTTCGTCGAAGCGACCGGCCTCGATACGCCGAACAATGTCGTGAACCTGGTCGACGCCGACCTGGCCCTGTGGAACCGGTTCCGCGTGATCCAGCAACCGACCAGCGTGCTCGTCGACCACGAGGGAAAGCTCTCGATCACCAGGGGCGCACTCGCCGCCGAAGGCCTCGAGTTGGTGGCTGCTCGCCTCGAGGGGCGCCCACCGCCGACGATCGGTCACGGCGACACCTAGGTGGCCCCAGGCCATAGGCCACGTCGTCACCAGACGACACCGGATCGAACCATCGCACCACGGCCGGGGTGCACGGGGTCCGTATCGCCCAGGGCATAGCCTTGAGCGATGCGGACCTCGCCATGAACGACCGCATGTCCGGCGAGCACGAGCCGCAGCAACCTGCCGAACCCAGCGAGCAGGTAGCGCGCACCGACCGGGCGGCCGCCCTTGTGGCGCTCGGCATCCTCTGCAGCCGACTGTCCGGGGTCATTCGCGAAATCGTCCTTTCGGCGTGGCTCGGCGCAACCACCCTGGCCGCGGAGGCCTTCGCCTTCGCCCTCGGCGTGCCGAAGGTGCTCCAGAACTTGCTGGGCGAAGGTGCCCTGTCTGCCTCGTTCATCCCGGTGTACGCGAACGTCGTCGATCGCGACCAACGGGCGGCACGGCGGCTTGCGGGGGCAGTCTTCGGTCTGCTCGCCGCCCTGGTCGCCGCACTCGTGCTCCTGCTGATGCTGGCGACAAGGCCCATCATCGCCTTGGTCGCTCGCGGTGCCGGCCCCGAACGCACCGACCTGATCATCGATCTCACCCGCCTGATGGCTCCAGGCATCGGCTTCATCGTGTTCGCGGCGTGGTGTCTCGGCATCCTCAATGCGCACCGTGAGTTCTTCCTCTCCTACGTGGCCCCGGTGCTGTGGAACGCCGCCATCATCCTCGGCGTACTCCTGTGGACCACCCAGTCCGACGACCCGGCCGACCTGGCTCGAGCAGCGGCATGGGGCGTGTTCATCGGCGGGGTCCTGCAGTTCGCGGTGCAACTCCCCCGCGTGTTGGCCATCGCCGGGCCGATCACTCCATCGCTGAGGCGAGACGCGCCCGAAACCCGGCAAGTGCTGCGCCGGTTCGGGCCTGGCGTCGCGGGCCGCGGTGTGTTGACCCTCAGCACGTTTGTCGACCTGGCGCTTGCCTCGTTCCTCTCGCTTGGTGCCCTGGCGGTGCTCACCAAGGCCCAGACGCTCTATCTCATGCCGATCTCGGTGTTCGCCGTCTCGATCGCCGCCGCCGATCTTCCCGAGCTGTCGCGCGAGGCTGCGGCGGCCCACGCCGACGCCGGCGTGGCCCATGCACGGGTCCGGCGGGCGGTCGACCGCGTGACCCTGCTCCTGCTGTTCAGTGCGCTCGCGTTCATCCTCGGCGGACGCAGCATCGTCGGCGGTCTCTTCGAGCGTGGCGAGTTCACCTCCGACGACACCGTCACGGTCTGGATGACGCTCGCCGTGTTCTCGTTCGGCCTCGTCGGTAGCGGGCTTTCCCGCTTGCTCCAGAACGCGGCGTTCGCACACGGCGACGTCGCCGGCCCAGCCCGAATCGCGTTCGCTCGGCTCGTGCTGGCCGGGGCGGTCGGCCTGGCACTGATGTGGCCGGCCGATCGGTTCGCCGTGGTCGATGGTGTGATCCGTCAGGTAGAGGATCTTGCGTTCGCGCCGCTCGACGCCTCGGTCCGCGACCTCGAGGGTTCCCACCGCCTCGGAGCGGTCGGGCTCGCCGCCGGTGGGGCGGTCGCTGCCTGGGTCGAGTTCGCGTTGCTTCGCCGCAGGGTGGGTCCACTCGGCCGACAGCTCGGTCTCACCCCAGCCCTCGTCCGTCTCATCCCCGCGGGAATCGTGGCCGGCGGAGTGATCGCCGCGCTTGCCGCCCTCCTCGACGACGTCGCGCCGCTGTTGGCTGCCCCGGTGATCGTCGGCGTTCCGGCCGTGGTCTATCTCCTGCTCGCAGCGCCGCTCGGAAACGCCACGGCGACCGAGCTGCTGGCCCGCGTGCGTCGAGGCTGACGCTGACGGCGGGCCTCCTCGCGAGCTGGCCTCACACCGGCAGGGGTGACCTCGGGAAGCCGCTGAGGGTGCGCAGGACCAGTCGAGTATTGGTCTCCTCGGCACCGTGGACTTCCTTGAGCGTGATGAGCAGCTGATCGAGCTCCCCGACATCGACCGCCGTCACACGGAGCTGCACGTCGAAGCGTCCGGTCAGATGGACCGCGTCGATCACACAGGGCTGGTTCCGGACGACGTCGTCAATGGCGTCTTGGCGCATGCCGGGTGACAACCGCACATCGACGAGTGCCTCGATCGGCCGACCGACCATCGCGGGCTCAGCCGTGATCGTGAAACCGCCGATCGCTCCCGATGACGTCAGCCGTCGTAGCCGCTCGCCGGTCGCCGACACACTGAGCCCGATCGCGTCCGCCAACGCGGACACCGACATCCGACCGTCTCGCTGCAGTTCGCCGAATATTACACGGTCAATCGAATCCATCACCGCAAATCTAACGGCAGAACAACCGCGGCGCGGCCGAGATCCGCAACACCTTCGGTCCCGCCTCGTGCACGATCCTCGACATGGAGTACGCACTGCTCGGCGCCGCCCTCGGCTTGATCGCCATCGTCCCCCCGGGGCCCGTCAACGTGGCCCTCATTCGCCTCGCCGCCCAGCGCGGACCGCGGCCGGCGATTCGGGGTGCCGCGGGGATCGCGGCGGGCGACCTGACCACGGTCTCGATCGCCGTCGTGATCGTCGGAGCCGGCCAGTCGCTGCCGCCGACCGCATTCGCCATCAGTCGCCTGCTCGCCGCCGGACTGCTCATCCTCACCGGTGTCGCACTGCTCGCACGCCCGAGCCAATGCGATGCCCTGGTCGACCGGATCGAGCGGCCGGCCCGGACCTTCTACCTGCTCACCAGCCTCGCACCGACGGTGCTGGGCGCATGGATCGCGTTGCTCGTCGCGCTCCCCTTCGCCGACGACCTGCACGCACTCGCCTGGTTCGCAAGCGGTGTTGTGGTCGCGTCGGCGCTCTGGCATCCGTTGCTCGCCGCCGGTGCCGGCGCGACCCGCTTCCGACGCTGGGCGACATCCGGCGGCGTGATCAGCCGCGTTGGCGGGCTGGCAATGGCCGCCCTCGGTGTCACCGCGCTGGTCGTGCAGCTGTAGCGACCTGGCCTCACGCATCGTGGTGCCAGCGCGCCGCGTGCGCTGGCGGGCTGGGCTCGCGGATTGAACCAGGAGAGACCCACCGAACAACCTCTCTACGTGGGCCTAAGACTCGGCGACCGTCCGAGCTCGGTGTGTCTCGGCCAGCGCCGTCTGCAGCCCCGCCAACTCGATCGGCTTCGCGACGAAGTCGTCCATGCCAGCCTCGAAACAACGCTGACGATCGCCGGAGAGGGCATTCGCCGTCATGGCAACGATTCGTGGCTGATCGATGGCAAGTCCGCGGATCTCCCGCGTCGCGTCGAGCCCATCGAGCACCGGCATCTGCACGTCCATCAGCACCAGGTCGTACGGCGTTGCCGCCGCCATCTCGACCGCTTCGCGTCCGTCGGCGGCGACATCGATCTCGTAGCCGAGCCGGGCGAGAATCCCGACCGCGACCTTCTGGTTCACCGCATTGTCCTCGGCGAGCAGGATCGAAAGCGGATGGGTCTCACCGAAGGTTGCGTCGATGTGGCCGCTCTTGCGTTCCGAGGCGTCCTCGGGGAAACGCATGCGACACAGCCGCTCGTGGAGCGACGCCGCACTGATCGGCTTGAACAAGCGATGCTCATGAGGATCGGTGCTCGACGTCATCAACTGCTCGAGTACCAGGGCAGGAACGTTGGGAACTTCGAGGACCGCCTGCGAGGCGGCGAGCGAGACATAGACCCGGTCGACGATCAGCATGTCGGCACTCACGCGAGCGCCGCTCGGGTGATAGCCCCGGAGGTCGGACAGGATCTCGACCTGGCAGCCCCAATGGGTGAGCCACGACTCGAGCACGGCCTGGGTCCCCCGGTGGGGCGACACCAGCACGATCTTGGACCCAGCGAACGGGGCGTCGGTGGCCAACCACGGCGCCGGTTCGCTGCTCCCGCTCTCCAAGGGAAGCGACAGCTCGAACGTGGTGCCGTTGCCCTCGATGCTCGTGACCTCCAACGTGCCGAGCATCAGCTCGGCCAAGCGCCGACTGATCGCCAGCCCCAGGCCGGTGCCTCCGAAGCGACGTGTGGTCGATGCATCGACCTGCGAGAAGGAGGAGAACAGACGGTGGATGCGATCCGCGGGAATCCCAATGCCCGTGTCGCTCACGGAAATGAGAATCGTGCGGTTCTCCCCTCGCCGGATCTTGACGACGATCTCGCCATCGTCGGTGAACTTGACGGCATTGCTCAGCAGGTTGTTGACGATCTGACGAACACGGGTGGCATCGCCGATCAGCGTCGGTGGCACTCCGTGATCGACCAACGCGAGGAGCTCCAGGCCCTTGTCGGCGGCGCGCTTGGCGACCAGCTCGAGGCTCTCGTCGACCAACAAGCGAGGGTCGTACTCGATCGCCTCGATCTCGAGTTTGCCGGCCTCGATTTTGGAGAAGTCCAGAATCTCGTTGATGACATCGAGCAGGTTGGTACCGCTCAGACGAATCGTCGACGCGAACTCTCGCTGAATCTCGTCGAGTTCGGTGTCGAGGAGGAGCTCGGTCATCCCGATCACGCCGTTCATCGGGGTGCGGAGCTCATGGCTCATGTTGGCTAAGAACTCGCTCTTGGCCCGACTCGCCTCGTTCGCGACCTCGATCGCCGTTTGCTGGGATTCGAAGAGCTGAGCGTTGTCGATCGATGCCGTGATCTGACGGGCGACGGTCTCGGCAAGGTCGAGCGTGGCGAGGGTCAGCTGCTCCTTTGCCGTCAGCGACACGATGCCGATCACACCGCTGCGATTGAACAGCGGCTGATGGAGCACGTAGGGGGCTCCGACCTCCTCCATGAACTCGCGGTGCTCGTCATCGAGCTCCTCATGGTCGACCTCGGTGATCTGGGCCTTTCCGGTCTCCAGACACTGGTGCAAGATCGACCCGTCGACAATCAGTTCCGACGTCCCGACTCGGTTGTCGGGGATCTCGGCGATATCGACCAACGCCAGATCTGCGACCGATCGCAAGCTTGCGACCTCGTCATCGAGCAGACGCACCTGATATCGGGCCGCACGAAGCAGGTCGGCGACGGGGTGGGCGATGGCCTGAAGTGCGGGTTCGAGGGCGCGCGTCTGGTTGAGTTCATCGACGATCTGGCGCATCGCCTCGATGACCCGCACGCGCTGCATCGAGGCTTCGACGACCTGCATGCGCACCATGGCGCCGGCACAAAGCGCGGCGACCTGCCCAAGCGTCTCCACGTCGGTGACGGTGAACGCGAATGGCTCGTCGGCACCCACGACCAGCACGCCCAACAATTCATCGTCGCCGATGACCGGCACGACTACCGCGGAACCGAGACCCCCGAGAATCGGGTCGTCGACATCGGCGATCTGCGGCAACAAGAGGGTCGACTCACTGAACGCAACGTCGACCAGAGGACCCGTGCCCATGAAAACCGTCAGGCGATCAGTGCCGCCGTTCTGCCAGGTTCCGACGAATGGCTCGACGGTCAGGCTCACGCCACTTTCCTCAAACTCTGCGTAGCAACCGCGCGCGGTCGGCACGACGTGGGCGAGGTGCGCGGCAAGTGCCCCGAGCACTTCGTGCGCCGACGCGGCAGACGCCAGTGCGACCGCGAGCTCGGCGAACGCGCCAGCACCGGTGGTCGGCTCGTCGCAGGGGTGGGCGGGATCGGCCACGGATCAGGCCGTCGAGAGCGGAGCGTCGTCGTGCTGTGCGAGCTGACCCAATGCGACGATCGCCCGCACCAGCTTGGCGGGACGGAGATCCTTGCTCAGGTAGCCCTTGACGCCATAGCTGTCGGCCTCGGCCATGAGCGATTCGTCGGTGTACGCGGAGTTCATGAGAATCTGCGCGCCGGGCCATTCCTCGAGGATCTGGCGCGCGGCGCTGATGCCATCGAGGTTGGGCATCTGCATGTCCATCACGACGACGTCGGGTCGCAGTTCGAGAACCACGTCGACACCCTCGAGTCCGTCCGCAGCCTCGCCGATCACATCGGTCATCGGCACCGTGTCGAGCAGTGAGCGGAGGGCCGCCCGAATGCTGCTCGAGTCGTCAACGATCACGACGCGGACTGCGCCGCCGCTTGCTTCGGTCATGGTCATGCTCCTGTTGCGGCGAGATCGCCCTGCGGTTGGTGGTCAACGTCGGTGGTACTTCGCACATCGTTCGGTAGGCGGAACCGCAAGGAAGTGCCGGCGCCAGGCTCGGATTCGACATCCATCGATCCGCCGAGCATGGCGATGCGCTCGCCCATGCCGGCCAAACCGAAGTGACCCGCACCGACGAATCCCGCTCGATCCTCGAGGCGAAAGCCCACGCCGTCATCGGTGACCGTCAGTTCGACATCACCATCGACGTCACGAATTTCGATCGTCACGTTCGAGGCTTCGGCATGCTTGCCGATGTTGGCGAGTGCCTCCTGAGCGATTCGGTAGAGCGCCGTCTCCGCGTCGGGCTCGAGCGCGGCATCGATCGCTCCGCCACCGCCCTCGACGGTGACTTCCACGCCATCGTGCTTGGCCGCAAATGCTCGACCAGCGTCCTCGATCGCCCCACAAAGCCCGCGCTCATCGAGCACCGGCGGCCGGACCTCGGTCATGAGGTTGCGTAGGTTGGTCAGCTGCTCGCTGAGCTCGTCGGCCACCTCCTCGGTGAGATCGCTCGCCTTGTCGACGTCACCGCTCATGAGTGCCAGCGACACGGTTTCGACCTTGTAGCCCAGGGCCGCCAACTGCTGCACCGGCCGATCGTGGATGTCGGCAGCAATGCGCTTGCGCTCCTCTTCGACCGCTCGATTCAGCCGCCAGAGCAGCGACTGCTTGTCGTTCTGCGACTGGACCAGTTCGGCGTTGGCGGCCTGGAGGGCCGCCTCCTTGCGGCGAAGATCCTGGTTGTACAGCGCGATGCGACCCAGCGCGAGGGCCAACACCACCACGGTGCCGAGCACCGCCACCGTCTCGCTGGTGTCGGCGTCGCCGAGCTGTTGGCCGATCAGTACCGCCGGCGCCGAGAGGAGGGCGAACAGCAGGATCGAGAGACGCCCGGGCGTCATCTGTGCCTCGTCGGTGTCGATGCTCTCGCTGAGCAACACCGCCCGGCCCGACTCGGGCCACGAGGGTGCGGCCGACAAACCGATGAAGCAGAGCAGCCACCCGAAGTCGACCCATCCACCGGGTTGGTAGGTTCCTTCGAGGCGCTGCCAGGAGGAGATCAGGTCGGCGGCGAGGTTGCCGGCGAAGCCAAGGGCCACGAGCAGCATGCCTCCGGGTCGTTCGCGAAGGCGAACGGCGACGGCGACGAGCACGGCCAACAGCAGCACGTTGCCGGCCGGGTACAGCGCCGCCACGATCGTTGCGGCGGTTCCGGCTGCGGCCTCGGCGGCTCGCACGCCCACGAACACATAGATCAGGAGGCCGCCGGCAACGGTCAGCGTGACCGTTTCGAGCAACGCATGCATGCCCGTGCGCACGTTGAATCGCGAGAGCATGATGATCGCGCCCAGGGTCGCAAGTGGATAGTTCGCCAGCATGAGGCCGTCGAGCAACGACGGGGCGCCGAAGCTGAGGCCGAACCAGCTCCCGTAGTTCATCAGGAACATCGCGACGTAGGCCGAGGTCAGGCCGCCCGCCACCAGCAGCCAGGGCTTGAGGTTCGCCCGGCGGAACCGGAAGATGCCCAGGTACATCGTCGCCAGCATCAAGCCGGTCGAAGTCATCCAGATGTCGGTCTTCACCGATCCGGACGCCGTGTAGAACAAGGTGGCTCCGACCAGACCGATCAACGCTGTCTGGCCGGCGACCCATTTGTGGGCTCCGGTCCAGCGCGTGCGTTCGGAGGGTGGGTCCATGGTGTCGGACGCATCGTCGAGTGGCATGGTCCGTCCATCGGCGTGCCTACGAACCGCGCAAGCCGCGGTCGCTTGATTCGACGATTTCACACTCGTGGGCAACGCGACCCACACCCGTTCGCGCCCAGGCCCTCCGGCTCAGGTCGCCGCGGCCCCGGGGGTCTCTGCCCAGGCGCGCCGATGACGCGCCATAGGCGCGGCGCGGTCACGTAATGGCGGCCGGGGAAACCGGGCGGCTCTACTCATCGAGCGCAGCGACACGCGCCGCGCGGCGAATCAGGTCTGGTCGTCGACCCGGGAACCGCCGTTGGCCTTCACCGAGGCGATCCCCTTCTCCATGGCGGCATTCGACGAGTACATCTGGCTCTTGCCGATGACTTGACCGTTACCGGCCTTGAGGGTGAAGTACGGCTTGCCGTTCTTGGCGACCTTGCGGTCGTAGAACTTGTCGGTGCCACAGTTCTTGCCTACCGAGGCGATGCCGTTCTCGGCCGACTTCTTGGTGTTGTACGTCTCACTGGTCAGGACCACCTGACCGTTGCCGGCGCACAGGTTGAAGCTGAATTTGCCTGTGCGGCCCTTCTTGAGAACGAACTTGCCGGCCATGGGAGCCTCCGAAATGGGGGGTGTTACCCCGGAGACGGTACCGCGTCGGGGAGCAAGACGAAATCGTCCCGATGGATCAGCTCGATCGAGCGCGCTCCGACGAGGTCTCCGGCCTCGGCCGCTGCGTATGGCACCAGGCCCTTGGCGAACACCTCGCCGTCGGGCCCGGCGACCTCGACGGCATCGCCGGCGGCGAACCCTCCGTCGATCGCGGTGACACCCACCGCCAACAACGAGCCGCCCTTGTCCAGCAGCGCCTGGCGAGCACCGGCGTCGACGGTGATCGTGCCCGCGCTTCCGAGTGCGAACGCGATCCACAACTTGCGGGCGCTCAGCCGGTGGGACCGCGCCCGCACCATCGTGCCCACGCCCACCGCGCCGGCGACGGCATCGGCCAGCACATCGGGTCGGTGCGCAGCGGCGATGATGACATCGACACCACTCCACGACGCGATTTTCGCAGCGCTCAGCTTGGAGGCCATGCCGCCCTGAGACATCGTCGTGGCCGCGCCCCCGGCCAAGCTCTCGATCTCCCGATCGACCTGCAGTATCTCCTCGATCAGCGAAGCTTCGCGATCCACGCGCGGGTCGGCGGTGAGTACCCCCGGTGTGTCGGTGAGCAGCACCAACAAGTCGGCACGGATCAGGTGCGCAACCAGCGCAGCGATGCGATCGTTGTCGCCGAACCGAATGGCGTCGTCGGCAACAGCGTCGTTCTCGTTGATGATCGGGAGCACGCCGTATGCCAGCTGCTGCTCGATGCAGCTACGGGCACGCAGGTATCTCGCTCGATCGAAGAAGTCCGGCGGGGCCAACAGCACCTGTCCACAGCTGAACCCCAGGGATCGGCAGACGTCGTCGTACACACGCATCAGCTCGATCTGGCCGACCGCACTCAACGCCTGCAGTGATTCGAAGTCGCGGGGACGTTCCCGGATACCGAGCTTGTGCATGCCCGCGGCGATGGCAGCCGACGACACGAGCACCACCCGGTGCCCGACGGCCCGCATGTCGGCGATATCCATGCACAACTTGACGATCGCCTCGCGGTCGAGCTCGGCGGATCCGTTGCGGGTGATCGAGGACGTACCGACCTTGACGACGACCACTCGCGAGTCGCTGGCCCCGGTCATGCGAAGCCATCCTCTTCCCACTCGAACTCGAGGTCGCCGATCACGACCGTGTCGCCAGGCTGGATGCCCGCCCGTACGAGCTTGCGATCGACGCCGAGGCCTCGGAGCCGGTCGTGAACGTAGGCGAGGGCCTCGAGGTCGGTCAGGTCGTTGAGGGCAACGGCACGCTCAGCCTGGCGGCCGTACACGATGTAGGCGCCATCATCGGCGCGTTCGATGCGCACGGACTCCGCGAGCGGGCGGTGAACACGCGGCGCCGACGGGGCCGTCTCGAGCTCGCTACGCCCTTGGCGAGCCAAGTCGGCCATGCGGCCGGTCAATACGTTGAGGTTCTGGTTGGTCATCGCCGAGATCTGGAGATGCTCGTCGAGCGGCTCGATCTGGGCGACGTCGGCCTTGGCCTGCACGACCAGTCGGGGGCGTTCGAGCAGGTCCGGCTGGTACTCCTCGAGCTCTTCGAGCAGCACCCGAAGCTGCTCCTCGGCCGAGCGTCCGTCCATCGGTGCCAGATCGAGCAGGACGACGAGGGCACGCGCTCGCTCCACGTGACGCAGGAATTGGTGACCGAGGCCCCGACCCTCGCTCGCGCCATCGATGAGGCCCGGAATGTCGGCGACCACGAAGTCGAAGTCGTCGAGCTGGACCACGCCGAGATTCGGTTCGAGGGTGGTGAACGGATAGTTCGCGATCTTCGGCTTGGCCCGGGAGATGCGGGAGATGAGGGTGCTCTTGCCGGCATTGGGGAACCCGATCAGGGCGACGTCGGCCAGGAGCTTGAGCTCGAGACGAATCCATTGTTCGAAGCCCTCCTCACCCTGCTCGGCGAAGCGTGGGGCCCGTCGGGCGTTTGACAAGAAGCGGGCGTTTCCGCGACCACCATCGCCGCCACGTGCGGCGAGCCATCGGTCCCCGTGGTTCGCCAAGTCGACGAGCACCGATCCGTCCTCGCGGTTCTTGACGATCGTGCCGACCGGCACGCGGGCTTCGAAGTCGGTGCCGGAGCTGCCGTGCTTCTTCTGTCCGGATCCGTGCTTGCCGTTGTCGGCGCGGCGATGCGGGTGATCTCGGTAGCTCAGCAGCGAAGCGACGTTGTGGTCGGCGATCAGCCAGATGTCGCCGCCTTTGCCTCCATCGCCTCCGTCGGGGCCGCCCTTGGGCACGAGCGCCTCGCGCCGGAACGACACACACCCGGCTCCGCCGTCGCCTCCTCGGACGTTGATCGAACATTCGTCGACGAACTGGCTCTGTCGCACCGTTCAAGGGTACGGCGATCACGCCCGGACCCCGGCGACCTTTCGTGAGCGATTGGACTGCACCCAGCGGGCTCGCTCATCGCCGAGCGATCACCCGAGGGTGTCACCGGTGACCAGTACGATCTCGCGGTGACGTCGATCGATGCACACGGTGGCGAGCGGCTCCATTCCCGGCTCATCGCGGCCCACCAGGCGATTCCGTTCGGACCTGCAGGCCATGTACCGCCCGAACGCGGCGCCCGTGAAGACGCACAGCACGCGTCGATGTCGCCCGGCGCCACCCGGGCCGAGGGCAGTGGGGATCGCGCCATCGCGGAAACGCCCGATCGGTTCCGCACGTGCTTCGAGCGGGACCTCGATCGGATCAAGCACTCCAAGCCGTTTCGTCGTCTCGCCGGCAAGTGCCAGGTCTTCATCGCCCCCGATGACGACCACCTGCGCAACCGGCTGACCCATGCCATCGAGGTCGCCCAGGTCGCCGTGTCGATCGCACGCCCACTCGGCCTCAACGTCGCATTGACCGAGGCCGCAGCGCTCGGACACGACTGCGGCCACGGACCCGCCGGTCATGCCTCCGAAGACGCGCTCAGCCCGTTCGTGCCCGGCGGCTACCACCACGCGGTGTACGGCGCCGACGTCGTGCTCGAGCACCTCAACCTGTGCACCGAGACCGTCGACGCGATCCGCAACCACAGCTGGAACCGCCCTGCGCCGATGACTCCCGAAGGCGAGGTCGTGGCGTGGGCCGATCGGATCGCGTACGTCTGCCACGACTTCGAAGACGCCGTGTCGGCGGGAATCGTCGTGCCGGGAGACCTCCCGCAATCGGTGACCGAGGTGGTCGGCTCCGATCGACGGACCCAGCTGGCGAGCTTCATCACCAGCATGATCGATGCGTCGGCTGAGGCTGGGGCAATCGGGTGCGATGAGACCACGGCCGACGCCCTCGCTGCCTTTCGGGCCTTCAACTACGACCGCATCTATCTGCGACCCGACGCTCGGGTCCAGGCCGGCAATGTCATCGATCTGCTCCAGCAACTCACTGAGTGGCTGATCCATCACCCGGGACACATCGGCAGTGGGGTCCAGTCGGGCGCCGCTGCCGAACAGATCACGGCCGACGCCGTACGCTATGTCAGCGGGATGACCGATCGCTTCGCGCTCAACCTGGCTGTCCAACATCTGGGTTGGGCCCCCGACAAGCTTCCCCGCGGGGTCTGACACATGCAGCCCGATGAGGGCGCCAAAACGCACGAATGCCGCCCCGAGGGGCGGCATCGCGAGAACTCTGGAGGCGCCGAGGTCAGCCGTCGGTGAGGATGTTCACGACCTTGCGGCCGTGGCGGCTTCCGAACTTGACCGTGCCATCGGCGACGGCGAACAAGGTGTCGTCCTTGCCCTTGCGCACGTTGTTGCCAGGGTGGAACTTGGTGCCACGCTGACGGACGATGATCGAGCCGGCGGTCACCTTGGTGCCGTCGAACACCTTGACGCCGAGGCGCTGTGCACGTGAATCGCGGCCGTTGCGTGTTGAGCCGCCGCCCTTGGTCTTCGACATGAGGCGCTCCTAACCCTTCGAGATTCCGGTGATTTCGATGCGAGCGAGTGTCTGACGGTGGCCCCACCGCCGACGGTTGTTGCTCGCATTCTTGTAGGTGAAGCCGTTGATCTTCGGACCCTTGACTTCTTCGAGCACCTTGGCCTTGACCGAGGCGCCGGCGAGATCAGCAGGGGTCGACAGGACGGACGAGCCGTCGACGAGCAGGACCGGACGGAGGTCGACATCGCTACCGACATCACCCACGCGCTCGACCTCGAGCACCTGTCCTTCTTCGACCTTGTACTGCTTCCCGCCTGTGGCGACTACTGCGTACATAAGCGGACCATGCTATCGGACTAGCCCTTCGACGCGTCGCCCGATCCCCCGGCCGCGAGGGCCGCTTGGACCGATGACACGCTGGGTCCGGGAAGGGCCTGGCGATGCCCGAAGAGCGAGTCGTCGAAGAGTAGACCGTTGCTGTCACAGGTGAAACACCCGGTGCTGACCGACTCGAGGAGACCCTCGCCGATCCGTTTGCGAGTCATCTCAACCAGGCCGAGCTCCGAGATGTCGTAGACCTGGGTGCGGGTCTTGTCGAGGGCGAGTTCCTCGCGGAACACGCGTACGACTTCGGCGCGGTTCTTGCGGTTCTCCATGTCGACGAAGTCGATGACGATGATGCCGCCGATATCGCGCAAGCGAAGCTGTCGGGCGACCTCTCGGGCCGCCTCGAGGTTGTTCTTGAAGACGGTGTCCTCGAGGCTCGACGATCCGACGTTCTTGCCGGTGTTGACGTCAATGACGGTCAGAGCCTCAGTGTGCTCGATGATGAGCGACCCGCCGCTCGGCAGCCAGACCTTCTTGTCCAGGGCCTTCTGCAGCTGCTCGTAGACGTGGTAGCGCTCGAAGAGGTCGATGCCTTCCTTGGCCGTGTCGTAGTACTCGATGCGATCCGACAGCGCCGGGGTGACGGCGTTCATGTAGCCGGCGACTTCCTCGTAGAGCGAGCTGTCGTCAAGCACCACGCCGCGGAACTCCTTGTTGAACTCCTCGCGGATCAGGCGGACCGCCAGATCAGGCTCTCGATTGAGCAGGCGCGGCGGGCCTTGGCGCTTGGAATCCTCTTGGATGATGTTCCACTGGTTCAGGAGACGAGCGACGTCGAGCTCGAGCTCCTCAGCAGTGACGTCTTCGGCGGCGGTACGAACAATCACGCCGTGTTCCTTGGGCTTGATCCCATCGAGGATCTTGCGCAGCCGATTGCGTTCCTTGTCCGGCAGGCGCTTGGAGATGCCATACGTGTCGCTGTTCGGCACCAGCACCACGAAGCGGCCCGGCAGGGAGATTTCCTGGGTCAGCCGAGCGCCCTTGTGAGCAATCGGGTTCTTGACGACCTGGCAGAGGATCATCTGCTTGGCCCTCAGCATCTGTTCGATGCGAGGGGCGCCGCGAGTGCCCGCGAACTCCTTGGGGTCGTACTGCACGTCGCCTCGGTAGACCACCGCGTTCTTCGGTGTGGCAATGTCGATGAACGCCGCCTCCATACCCGGCAGCACGTTCTGGACCCGGCCCATGTAGATGTTGCCGTGGATCTGGGTGATGTCGTCAGTCGGGCGCGAAACGTAGTACTCGATCAGCGTGCGGCCTTCGAGGATCGCAATGTGGCGGGTGTCGTCGTGGACATGGACGGCCATGAGGTAGCGCCCGATCGGTCGTCCGTCGCGCTCCTTGCCGCGACGCTTCGCCAAGGTCGCCTCATCGAGCTCCACACCGGTCTGGGGCTCGTTCGCGCGACCGCGATTGCGGCCACGGCCACGGCCGCCCCGACGGCGGCGGCGACGGCCTCCGCCCTCGCCTTGGCCAGCGTTGCCCTGTGTCTGGTTGCCCTGTCCCTGGTGGTCCTGGCCTCCGCCCTGACCACCACTCGGTTGGCCGCCACGTTGTTGGCCGCCGCCCTGTTGCCCACGCTGGCCGCCCTGCTGACCACCGCTCTGACCGGCAGAGACTGGCGCCGGCCGGGAGTCACCGATCTGGGGCTTGCGGCTGCCTGATTGCTGCCCACCGGCCCGCTGCGGGTTCTCGGCCTGTTGATTGCCGCCACCACTGCCGCGGCGGTTGCGGTTGCGGCCGCCGCCTCGCTGGCCACCCTGGTTCTGACCGCCCTGATTCTGGTTGCCCTGATTATGCTTCTTCTGCTGGCCCTGCTGCCCGGAACCCCGGTTGCGGCCCTGTTGACTCTGGCCCTGCTGACTCTGGCCCTGTTGACTCTGGCCCCGCTGGTTGCGGCCACCGCCGCCCTGCTGGTTTCCCTGCTGGCGGTTCTGACCCGACCGGTTGCCGGACTGGTTAGCGGCCGAATCGCCGCCGGAGGAGCGGCCTTGGCCGCGTGATGCTGACTCGTTGGAGTCGGCCATATGGGTATTCCCTTCTCATGACGCACAACTCAAGCTGTGCGGCGCCTCGGCTGCACCGACCGCGAGTGGATCGCGGCGGGCGCCGGAAGGCGCAATGAACTGATGTGTTCGCCGCCCGAGCACCAACGAGGTGTCGGCCGGCTGGTTGATGTCGAGCAGCTCCAGCGGACGCAACGCTCGCGGTTTGGTCGCGAGGTGGGTTCGCACCTCAACCGTCGCGGCCGGGGCCGCGGGGTCGATCGAGGCGTGGATCTCGACGCCCAGGATGGCGGGTCGAACATCGTCGGTTCGACACTTGCCCTTGCGTTCGCGGGTGACCAGGAGCTCGTCGGCGGCGAGGGTCTCGCCAGCCCAGGTCGTCCAGTCGGCGATGTCTCCATCGACGAACAACGACCACTCGGTCGACTCGACGCACTCCTGCAGGGAGTCGTTCTTGCCCTCGAGCGCAACAACGCCCGTGACCTCGACTCCGACCGGAAGCACATCGGTCAACAGCTGCGGCAAACCCACGACCTCGACCGGCTCATCGAACGTGAGATCCACGTACTCGTTGAGCGACTCGAACACGGTGGGCAGGGCCAAACCGAAGGAGAGCTTCGCGCGGGGCGAGAATCCTTCGCTGTAGGCAATCGGCAGCTGCACCTTGCGAACGGCGCGTTCCCAGATCCGCGCCATGTCTCGATGGCTCGTGAACCGCACCTTGCCGAGCTTGGAGTACCCAAGTCGGACCTGGGGCTTTCTCGGCGGGTTCACGAGACACCAATGGGTCGAGCAAGCAGTTGGACACTCACCTCGTGTCCCTTGGCCAGGTCCTGGCCGGTGCCTTGGCTTCCGCCCGCTGGGGGCGTGGCCGAGGCGACCACATGCTCGATCCCGTAGCCGGTGCACGCCCCGCAGTCATAGCAGGGTGTCCAACGGCAATCCTCCAGGCCGACTTCGTCGAGCGCGTCGCGCCAGTCTTGCCAGAGGAAGTCCTTGTGTAGTCCGGCGTTGAGGTGATCCCACGGGAAGACTTCGTCCTCCTCGCGGTGCCGGTAGGTGTACCACTCGACCGAGAGGCCGTGGTCGGCCATCGCTCGGGTCCAGCGTTCGACGTCGAAGTGCTCGCTCCATTCCTGGAACGTGCCGCCCTCGCGCCACACCTGTTCGATCACGGGGCCGAGTCGGCGATCGCCCCGACTCGACATGCCCTCGACGAAGGTCGCCTTGGGGTCGTGCCACTTCATCTGCACGCCCCGATGCTTCTTGATCTCGTCGCGGAGCAGGAAGATCTTGCGGTTGAGTTCTTCGATCGTGTTCTGGCCGAACCACTGGAACGGCGTGAACGGCTTCGGCACGAAGCCACCGACCGACACGGTCACCGACGCGCCCTGGTGGTAACGCTTACCGATCTCGACACAGTTCTTGGCCAGCTCGGCGATGCCGAGGGTGTCCTCGTCGGTCTCGGTCGGCAGGCCGGTCAGGAAGTACAGCTTGACCCGGCGCCAGCCCTGGGAGAACGCTCCCTCGACCGACGCGTAGAGATCCTGCTCGGTGATCAGCTTGTTGATCACCTGTCGCATGCGCCAGCTTCCCGCCTCGGGGGCGAAGGTGAGCCCGCTGCGACGACCACGCTGGAGTTCGGCCGCGATGCCGACGGTGAACGCATCGACCCGCAGGCTCGGCAGCGACACCGAGACATCGCCACAACCCATCGTGTCGTCCTCGATCGTGGCCTTGACCACGTCGGTGATGCCGCTGAAGTCGGCCGTCGACAGCGAGGTCAGGGCGACCTCGTCGTAGCCGGTGCGACGCAGGCCGTCCTGGATCATCGTGCGGACCTGATCGGCCGGACGCTCCCGCACCGGGCGGGTGATCATGCCCGCCTGGCAGAAGCGACAGCCCCGCGTGCAACCGCGGAACACCTCGACGCTCAGGCGGTCGTGGACGACCTCGGTGAGCGGAACGAGCTGGTTCTTGGGGTACGGCCAGTCGGCCAGATCGGCGACGGTCCGCTTCTCGACGATGTCGGGGACGTCGGGATAGCGGGGCGTGATCGCCACCAACTTCTCGCCATCGAACTCGGCCTTGTACATCGAAGGCACATAAACACCTTCGACTTTGGACAATTCCCGGAGCACCGCTTCGCGGTCGATCGAGCCGGAATGCTTCCACTCCCCCACGACATCGGTGACGTCGCCGACGATCTCCTCGCCGTCGCCGAGACCGACCCAATCGAGGAAGTCGGCCATCGGTTCGGGGTTGAACGTGGCGTGGCCGCCCGCACCGACGATCGGGTGCTCGTGGGTCCGCTCGGCGCTTCGGACCGGCACCTGGGCCAGATCCAAGCAGTTCAACACGTTGGTGTAGACGAGCTCGCTCGACAGGTTGAAGGCGATCAGATCGAACTCGTGGGCCGCTCGATGGGTGTCGACCGAGAAGAGCGGCAAGCCGACCGCCCGCATCTCGGCCTCGAGATCGATCCACGGGGCATACGCCCGCTCGGCGACCGCATCGCCGCGCTCGTTGAGGATCTCGTAGAGCACCTGCAAGCCCTGGTTGGGCAGGCCGATCTCATACGTATCCGGGTACGCGAGCAACCACGACACCGCACCGTCGGTGTAGGTCGGCGTGACGGCGCCGTCTTCGCATCCGATGTAACGAGCGGGCTTCTCAACCCTGCTCAACATCGGTTCGAGTTGCGACCAGAGCGAACCCATAACGGCTGTCAGGGTACCGGCTGGCTCCTGGCATTCCGGGTTCACTGCCGAGTTCGGCCGAGTCGTCCATCGCGCTCGTCATCCCACCTCCGCGTGCGTAGCCACGCTAGCTCCGCGACGATCGGCAGCCCGCGTTCGAGCCAGAGCTCAGCGGCTCGAACTGCCGACCTCGGCATCGATGCCGGCGCCGAAGCGGCGCATGTGCACATTGATGGCGATGGCGATGGCCAAGAAGCTCGTGAGCGCCGACGAACCGCCGTACGACACGAACGGCAGCGGAATGCCCGTAACCGGCATGATCCCCATGGTCATGCCGACGGCTTGGAACATCTGGAAGGCGAACATGGCGAACACGCCGGTCACCAGATAGGCCCCGAATGGATCGCCGGCAAGCCTCGCCATCCGGTACAGCCGCCACAGCAGTGCCGCGTAACAGCCGAGCAGCACGGTGCCTCCGGCGAAGCCGAACTCCTCGCCGATGACCGTGAAGATGAAGTCGGTCTGTTGCTCGGGCACCAAGCCCGACTTGGTCTGGGTTCCCTCGCCGAAGCCGGTTCCGGTGATGCCGCCGTTGCCGATGGCGATCTCGGCCTGGTTCTGGTTGTACCGGGCCGTCGCATCGGGGTCGAGAAAGCTCTCGAGTCGGTCGCGTTGATACTCCTCGAGTACCGGGGAGTTCAGGATGAGCCCGAACCCCACCGCCGATACGGCGACGAGGAAGATCAAGTGGTGGGCCTCGGCTCGGCCGACGAGCAGCATCGAGGCGACGATGGCCACGTAGATCATGGCGGTCCCGATGTCGGGCTGGAGTACCACGAGCGCGATCGGCAACATGCCGACGGCCAGCAGCATGCTGAGCTCGCTCAGCGGCATCGGTCCCTCGGTCCTGCGACTCATGAGCGCCGCGAACACGACGACCAGGCTGATCTTGCCGAACTCCGACGGCTGAAGCAGGAAGCTGCCGAACCGGAACCAGGATCGGACACCAAGTCCGCCCTCGACACCGAAGACGCGCAGCAGCAGGAGCAGTCCGATCGTGCCCAGATAGATGATCGGGGCGAACCGCAGCAGCCAGCGATAGTCGATGGCGACCACGAGCACGACGAGCACGAGGCCGACGACCAGGAACATGCCCTGGCGTTCGATGAAGGTGGTGATGTAGTTGTCGGCATCGCGGCCGCGGGTCGCGCTGTAGATGGCGATGAGGCCGACGATGCCGAGGCCCATCGCCGCGAGCAGCGGCGTGACGTCGATGTGCCACCAGGGTGATGCGGGATCGCTGCGCGGGTTGAGCGACCGATTCTCCATTGCCGTCGCCATCAGGGATCCTGCTCCTCGTCGTCTTCCTCGGGGGCGAGGCCGGTTGCATCGCCAGCTACCGGCGCCTCGCTGCCAGCGCTGCCCGATTCACCCGTGCCCGCATCCGTTTCGCCCGTGCCGGATTCGCCGGCGCGGTCTTCGATGTCGTCGCCACCGGGAACGAGCACGGCGAACGAGCCGTCGTCGCCATCGGATGCCGCGGCCCGCTCGGCCTCGAGTTGTGCTTCGCGCTCGGACTGCAGTCGCTCTTCTTCGGCCAGCGCCTGGGCTTCGCTGACCAGATCGTCGACCTCGGCCTCGGTCGGCACGATGTCGATGTCACCGTTCGCAATCCGTTCGAACACGGCGGCGACCACCGGCGCGGCGGCCTCGCCGCCGAGACCGGCCTGTTCGATGTAGGTGACGGCGGCATATTGCGGGTTCGGCCATGGTCCGAACGCCGCAAAGGCGGCGTTGTCCTGACGGGGCGGGTTCTCCACCGTGCCGGTCTTGCCGAGCACGAGGAATCGGTCGAGCGGGAAGTTCTGGAACGCTTCGTACGCGGTGCCGTCCTCGTCGGTGGTGACACCGATCAGGCCGGTGATGAGCGGCTCGTAGAACTCCTCTGGCATGTAGAGGGTGTTGATCTCCCGAGGCTGGTAGTCGATGACGATCTCCTCGGTCGCCTGATCGATCGCTGCCTCGGCCAACATCGGCGAGTACACCGTGCCACCGTTGGCGATGGCGGCATAGCTGTTGGCGATCTGCAGCGGAGTTGCGATCATCAGACCCTGGCCGACCGCGAGGTTGGCCGCGGCACCGGCGGTCTCCGGCGGCGGGATCGACCCGGTGATCGCCCCGGTGATGGCATCGGGCCGACTCACGTAGCCGAAGTCCTTGGCGACATCGAGCAACTGGTCCGCCGTGAAGCCTTGTCGCACCTGGAACTGGAAGCCGAGCTGGCCGAAGTAGATGTTGCTCGATTCGGCGATCGCCAGGCGGATGTCGACGTCGCCCAGCGGCTTCTGCCCAGCGTTCTCGATCGTGCAGCCGGGCCCGAAACAGTCGTCGCCGCCGACCTTCCAGACACCTTCGTCGACCAGGAACTGGTTCAGCTTCAGGAAGCCTCGATCGCCGAGCAGGCCGCTGTCCATGGCGGCGTAGGCGGTGATGAGCTTGAAGGTCGAGCCGGGCGCGTAGTTGCCGGCGCTGGCGCGATCGAGCAGCGGGGCCGCCGGGTCGTCGCGCAGAACGGCGAACTCGGTCTCGGGCCGGACGGTTTGCAGGAAGAACCGCTGGTCATACGTGGGGTACGACGCCATCGCCAGCACCCGCGACCCGTCGGGGTCGAGGAGCACCATTGCTCCGCCCGGGGCCTTGTACTCGACCGGGTTGTCCTCGTCGGTGTCGTCGAGCCGCTCGCGCGCATTGCGCACCCCACGCTCGAGCTCGTCCTCGACCAGTGCCTGCAGGTTGATGTCGATGGTGAGCTGGACGTCGTTGCCCGGCACCGGATCGCGCTCGCTGAGCGGTTCGCCTATGCGGTTGCCTAGGGAGTCGATCTCGATGACGATCTCGCCCGGAACTCCTCGGAGGATGTCCTCGAGGCTCGCCTCGACACCGGCCTCGCCGATCTCGTCGGTGCGCCGATAAAGCTTCGGGCTCGTCCGCAGCGCTTGGTAGCGATCCTCCGAGATCGGACCGACGTAGCCGAGCAGATGGGCTGCCCGCGTGCCGTAGGGATAGAACCTGACGGTCGTCTTCTGGATGTCGACGCCCGGGAACTCGTGGGCTCGCTCACCGATCAGGATCGAAAATCGCTCGGGAACATCGGTGGCGATCGGTACGAGGTCGAACGGTCCGTACTTCTGGTCGTTGAGCGCCGCCTCGATGTCGGCGGCCTTGATCAGGCGTCCGGCCGCGCTGATCTCGGTGGCCAGCTTGATGGCGAAGTCGCGTTGGCCACTCTCGGACGGGATCGCCTCGCGAAATTCGAACTTGTCGATCACGACCTCGTTGACGAGTCGGTTGTCGATCAGCACGTTGCCGTTGCGGTCGAGGACCCGTCCTCGAGGCGCATCGATGAACACCTTCCGAGTCAGGTTCTCGGCGGCCTGGGTCTGCGCCTCGACCCGCTGCTCCTCGACGACCTGGAGGTACCACATGCGAGCGAACAGCGAAGTGAACATCCCCACCACGAGCACACCGAGCATCGCCAGGCGGAGCGGCGATTGCTCGTTCACAACCGGAACCGCCGATCACCCAGCGGGTCGACCGCCCACATCCAATGGGCGAGAAACATCAACACGAACGCGGCGACGGCGTTCATCAGTGACGAAAGCAGGATGATCCGGCCAACGGGTGCCTCGAGCAGCGACGACTCGCCGAGCGCCAATCCGAGACCGACGAAGGCCAACATCGCCGCCGCCGTGCCGACGCCGATCGCCAGGGCGGCCACGAGTGCCGACTCCTCGATGCGGTCCATGAAGACGTGTCCCGCAACCCACCCGGCGACGCCGAACACCAGCGCACTCAGGCCGATCGGGGTGAACAAGAAGAGGTCGACCACGAACCCGAAGAAGAAGCCGAAGATGGCGCCGCGCTCCACACCGCCGGCCAGGCCCGATGCGATCGCCAAACCGATCGGGAGCTCAGCGGCGACACCGGCCAAGCGCAGGTTGGGGGCCACGCCGAGGTGCAAGACCAGCACCGTGAACGCGATGGCGCCGACGCGCAACGCCCACGACGGATTCATGACGCAGATTCTCCATCAACCGTCCACAAAATCACCGTCACGAAGCGCAGGTTCTGCAAATCGGCCACCGGCTCGACCCGCACGCGGAGTTCGAGGGCCGCCGAGTCGAACTCGACCTCGCTCACCACCCCGACCGCGATGTCGGGAGGGAACGAACTTCCCTGGATGCCGCTGGTCACCACCGGCGAGCCGACCTCGATGTCGGTGTTCTCGGTCGCGCCATCGCCGACGGTGAACTCCAGATCGCGCCCGAGCCCACGGCCCTCGGCGAGCGAGACCTCGCCGCTACCGATCACGCGCACGCCGAGCTTGAAGTCCTGCTGGTGGAGGAGGCGCACCTCCGCGAAGTTCTCCTGCACCGACTCGACGCGCCCGACCAGGCCACCGCTGGTCACCACCGGCATGTTCGGACGTACCCCGTCGTTGCTGCCGCGGTCGATTTCGACCGAGTAGCTCTGGAAGTTGCCGGGCCGCTCGGTCACCTGGGCCACGATCGTTTCCGCGCCGCCTACGTGATCGATGTCGATCTCGTCGAGCAGGTCGCGCAGCGCCTCTTCGGCTGCGGCGACCTCGATGGCGTTGGCCCGGAGCTCGGCGAGTTCGGCACGCAGCTCGTCGTTTTCGGCCTCCATGTCGTCGAAGTCGGTGAACGAGCGCCACGCATTCGTGAACGGGGAGGTGATCGAATCCGCACTTCCGGACGCGGGATCCACGACACCACGAATGGCGCCCTGGACCGACGAGAGCGGCCGGAAGCCCTGATAGTCGAGCGACAACAGGGTGATCGACGTCAGCAGCAACAGGATGAGCGTCGAACGACGACGTCGGCGGGGATCGAGGACAGCCATGTCAGGGCAGGCTCAGCGGAGACTCACGGTCGGCTGGGACGGTGACGCGGAAAGGCGTCAGTCGCTGGCCGAGGAGAACAGGACGTCCTTGAGCACATCGAAGTCCTCGAGCGTCTGCCCGGAGCCGAGTGCCACGGCGTAGAGCGGGTCGGGGGCGACCATCACCGGCATACCGGTCTCGTTGTGGAGCCGTTGGGGAAGCCCGGCGAGCAACGCACCACCACCGGCGAGCATGATGCCGCGCTCCATGATGTCGGCGGCCAGCTCGGGCGGCGTGTTGTCGAGGGTGACTTTGACGGCATCGACGATGGCCGACACGGGCTCCTCGATCGCCTCGCGTACCTCGATGGTCGAGGTCACGACGGTCTTGGGAAGGCCGGTCACGAGGTCACGGCCACGAACCTCTGCGTACATCTCTTCGCGCAGCGGCCAAGCCGAGGCGAGGGCCAACTTGACGTCTTCGCTGGTGCGCTCGCCAAGGACCAGTGAGTGCTCCTTCTTGGCGTACTGCGTGATGGCGTTGTCGAGCTCGTCGCCTCCGACGCGCACCGAACGGCTCACCACCACGCCACCGAGCGAGATGACGGCGACCTCCGTGGTTCCACCGCCGATGTCGACGATCATGTTGCCGGCCGGCTCCTGCACCGGAAGACCGGCACCGATCGCTGCAGCCATCGGCTCTTCGATGATGAAGGCCGGGCGGCGGGCGCCGGCGAACTCGGCGGCTTCTTGCACGGCGCGCTTCTCGACGCCGGTGATGCCGGACGGCACGCAGATGACCATGCGGGGCTTGGCGAAGCGGCTCGGGTGGACCTTCTGGATGAAGTGGCGGAGCATGCGTTCGCACACGTCGAAGTCCGCGATGACGCCGTCCTTGAGGGGACGGATCGCCTGGATGTGGTTCGGCGTGCGGCCGATCATCCGCTTGGCTTCGCTGCCGACCGCCAGCGGCTTGCCGTCGTGCACATTGACCGCGACCACCGACGGCTCATCGAGCACGATGCCCTCGCCGCGCACGTATACGAGCGTGTTCGCGGTGCCGAGGTCAACGGCCATGTCCCGGCTCACGAGGCCGGCAACGCTGTGGAGGAAGCTGCTCATCGAGGATCAGCCTTGGAACGGCAACGGGTTACCCACAATGTTGCGCGTAGGCGCGATTGCGGATTGGACACTCACCCATCGTAGCGGCAGGTTGTAAAGAAACTGAAAAGATTCACCAGCCTCACTACCAACACCAGCAACAGAAGCCCCACCTGCACCAGCGGCGTGTCGGGAGAGCGATCTCCTGGAGGCGCCTCCCCCAGCCCACACGGGCCGGGGAAACAGGTGCCGGAGCTAGGCCAGCTCCGGGAAGACGAGTGCGATCTCGCGGGCGGCCGACTCGGCGAGTCGGAACAGGTGCCGGAGCTAGGCCAGCTCCGGGAAGAAGAGTGCGATCTCGCGGGCGGCCGACTCGGCGAGTCGGAATAGGTGCCGGAGCTAGGCCAGCTCCGGGAAGAAGAGTGCGATCTCGCGGGCGGCCGACTCGGCCGAGTCGGAGCCGTGGACGAGGTTCTCGGTGAACAGCGTGCCGAGATCGCCGCGGATGGTGCCAGGTTCGGCGTCGGCGGGGTTGGTGCCGCCCATCATCTTGCGGACCATCGACCAGGTGTCGTCGGTGCCCTCGAGCACGAAGGCGACGGCCGGTGAGCGGCCGATGAACTCGACGAGGCCGTCGTAGAACGGCTTGCCAACGTGCTCGGCATAGTGCTGGCCGGCCAGGTCGGCGTCGATGGTCAGCATCCGCATGGCGACGATGTTGAGGCCCTTGCGCTCGAAGCGGCCGAGGATTTCCCCGACGAGGTTCCGTTCGACGGCGTCGGGCTTGCAGAGAACGAGAGTGCGATTCACGCCGCGCAGTGTACGAACCCGCTTGCCGTACTTTGCGCGCCCAGCCCCGAATGACGTGGGTCAGCGCGCAACGTCGGCGCGGACCCGCGGACTACTCCTCGATCAACACCCGATTGCGCACACCGCCGGCGACGTAGAGCGAACCGGCGCAGAGGATGGCGTCGCCCTCGGTCGACAGCGAGAGTGCGAGCTCGATGGCCTCGGCCGGCGACGCGGCGACCTCCGGCTCGAGTCCCATCGACCGAGCGGCATCGGCGAGCTGTCCCGCCGGCATCGCCCTCGGCCAGTCGACGGCGCACACCACGAGAATCTCTGCGGAACGGGCATCGAGCGCCTCGAGCATCTCCACCGGATCCTTCTCGGCCATCATGCCGACGACCAACAGGCGCCGGCCATAGACGTGGAACGCGTCGGTGAACGTGCGCGCGGCGGTCCGAGCGCCGTCGACGTTGTGCGCCCCGTCGATCACGATCAACGGATCAGGCGAGATGACCTCGAGCCGTCCGCGCATCAGTGCCTGGGCGAACGCGCTGTCGAGATGATCGCGGTCGAGCCCCCCGTCGATGAACGCCTCAGCGGTTGCGATCGCCACCGCGGCATTCACGCCTTGATGGCGCCCGTGCAGCGAGACCAGGACCGCCTCGTAGACGTCACGGGGCGTCCGCACGTCGATCACACGCCCGCCGACACCGATCTCGTTGGCGAGCAGCTCGAACTGCTGACCCAGGCGCAGGATCGTGCCCGGCCCCTCGTCCTCGAAGAAGCGATGCAGGTCATCGTCAAGCTCACCCATGACGAGGGTGCTCCCGGGTGTGACGATGCCCGCCTTCTCCCAGGCGATCTTCTCGCGCCAGCCGTCCTCGCCATCGGTGTGGTCGAACCCGACGTTGGTGATGACCGAAACGGTCGAGTCGACGACGTTGGTTGCGTCGAACCGGCCGAGCATGCCGACCTCGATCACCATCACATCGACGGCGGCGTCGCTGAACGCTCGATACGCCGCGGCCGTCACCAGCTCGAACCAGGTGGGTGGACGCTCGAGCTGCTCGGCAGCGAGCCGCACGACCTCGAGGGTCATGGCGAGGTCATCGTCGGTGATCGGCTCCGCGTCGATCTGAATGCGCTCGTTGATCGCGCTCACGTGCGGGCTGGCGTAGGTGCCGACCCGAAGCCCGTGCTCGCGGAGCAGCAGTGTGGTGAGGTGTGCGGTCGAGCCCTTGCCGTTGGTACCGGTGAGGTGGACGGCCGGCGCGTCACGATGCGGATCGCCGAGCAACGCCAGCAGGTTCTCGATCGGTTCGGTGCTGAGTGCGGCGGTCGCACCGGCCTTGGGGAGCGCACCGGCTTCGAGGTTCACCTGGTTGTCCAGCCAGCGCAACTGGCGTTCGAGACTCACCCGCGCAGTATGCCCGCGCCAGCACAGCACCGGAACGCTGCCAAGTGGCGTCTCGGACGGTCACCGATGGTCGTTTCACGCACCACTTCGCGGAGATCCCACCAAGTGGTGTCCAAGACGGTCGTCACCGACCGTTCCACGTACCACTTCGCCCCGGCACCGCCTCATCGGGCCAAGCTGGGATGGGCAGAACTCAGGAAGCGGCGCGCTTGGCGAGTTGCTTGGCGCTGAGCAGGCGCGGCGGGTGCTCGCCGTTGACGGCACCGGCATCGACCTCGACCCGAGCGATGTCCTCGGCACTCGGGAGCTCGTACATGACGTCGAGCAGGGTTTCTTCGAGTATCGAGCGCAAGCCGCGGGCACCGGTTCCCCGAGCCAACGCAGCATCGGCGACGGCCGCCAGCGCGCCTTCGCTGAACACCAGCTCGCAGTTCTCGAACGAGAAGTACCGCTGGTACTGCTTGATCAGCGCGTTCTTCGGCTGGGTGAGGATCTCGATGAGGGCCTTCTGGTCGAGATTGGCGACCGAGCCGATGACGGGAAGACGACCGATGAACTCGGGGATGAGGCCGAACTTCATCAGGTCCTCGGGCTGCACCTGTTCGAAGACCTCGCCGAGGTTCTTCTCGTTGGGCTGGCGGATGTCCGCGCCGAAGCCCACGCCGCCGCGTCCGATGCGGCCTTCGATGATGTCTTCGAGGCCAGCGAATGCACCACCGCAGATGAACAAGATGTTCGTGGTGTCGATCTGGATGAACTCTTGGTGCGGATGCTTGCGTCCGCCCTGGGGCGGCACCGAAGCCTGGGTGCCTTCGAGGATCTTGAGCAGCGCCTGCTGTACACCCTCGCCCGAGACGTCTCGGGTGATCGACGGGTTCTCGCTCTTGCGGGCGATCTTGTCGATCTCGTCGATGTAGATGATGCCGGTCTCGGCCCGCTTGGCGTCGTAGTCGGCGGCCTGCACGAGCTTGAGCAGGATGTTCTCGACGTCTTCGCCGACATAGCCCGCCTCGGTGAGCGCGGTGGCGTCGGCAATGGCGAACGGCACGTTGAGCATCCGCGCCAGCGTCTGGGCCATGAGCGTCTTGCCGCAGCCCGTCGGGCCGATCAGCATGATGTTCGACTTCTGGAGCTCGACCTCGTCGCCACCCTGGCCGAGTTCGACTCGCTTGTAGTGGTTGTAGACAGCCACGGACATGATCCGCTTGGCCGTCTCCTGGCCGATGATGTACTCGTTCAGGAAATCGTTGATCTCACGGGGACGTGGGAGCTCCTCGAAGCCGACCTCGGTCGGCTCGGCGAGTTCCTCTTCGATGATCTCGTTGCAGAGATCGATGCACTCGTCGCAGATGTAGACCCCAGGGCCCGCGATGAGCTTCTTGACCTGCTTCTGCGATTTGCCGCAGAAGGAGCATTTGAGCAGTTCCCCGCTGTCTCCGAATTTCGCCACCGGCGCCCGTATCTCCTGGTCAGTTGAGGTGCTTCAGGTGTCCCGACCCAATGCAACCGATTGTCCCGGGCCACGATGGTAGGACACGCGAGCGCTCGAATCCGGCAACATTGTCCGGATTCGACACGACGCTCAGTTGACCGCGGTGATCGGGCCGGTCGTATCGACGGCCGCTCGGGTCTCGATGACCTCGTCGATGATGCCGTATTCCTTGGCTTCCTCGGCGGTCATCACGAAGTCGCGATCGGTGTCCTCGCCGATCTTCTCGACGCTCTGTCCGGTGTGGAGGGCCAGCAGTTCCTCGAGCTGGTGCTTGAGGCGTTGGATCTCCTGGGAAGCGATCTGCAGGTCCGACACCTGGCCCTGCGCACCGGCGTAGGGCTGGTGAATGAGGACACGAGCGTGCGGCAGCGCCAGCCGCTTGCCGGGCGCACCGGCCGCCAACAGCACCGCGGCGGCCGAGGCGGCCTGCCCGAAGCAGATCGTGGCGATGTCGGGCTTGATGTAGGACATCGTGTCGTAGATGGCGAACAGCGCATTGATGTCGCCGCCCGGCGAGTTGATGTAGAGGCTGATGTCGCGCTCGGGGTTCTCGCTCTCGAGGTGCAGCAGCTGGGCGCACACGAGGTTGGCGATCGTGTCGTCGATCGGCGTGCCCAGGAAGATGATGTTCTCCTTGAGCAGGCGGCTGTAGAGGTCGAACGCCCGCTCACCACGGTTCGTCTGTTCGACGACGGTCGGAACCAGGTAGTTCGTGGCGGTCATGTCAGAGAGTGGCATCGGGTCATTCCTCTTCGTCGGATTCGAGTTGCAACGCTTCCTTGTCGACGGGATTCCCGTCTTCGTCGACGACGTCGACATTTTCCAGCAGCCAGTCCGCGGCCTTGCGCTTGGAGATGTCGGCCCGGAAGAGCATGAGTTGATTCGGCGTGGCGATCTGCTCACGCAGGTTGTCGATCGGGATGCCGGTGTTCTCGGCCAACGACTCGAACTCGGCGTCGACATCTTCGTCGGTGGCTTCGAGCCCTTCGGCGGCGGCGAGCGCCCGCAGGCCCATGTCGACCTTCACACCGGCGACGGCCGGCTCGCGCATCTGGTCGAGGAGGCCCTCGATGTCTTGGCCCATCATCTGCAGGTACTGCTCGAAGGCAATGCCGCTCTGGGCCAGGCGCTGGGCCATGTCCTCGACGCGGTTGCGGACCTCGGTGTCGATGAGCGACTCCGGCGGATCGAGGTCGACCAGCTCACCGAGCTTCGACGCCGACTCGTCTTGCCACATCGTGCGTGCCTGGTCGAGACGCTGCTCACGCAACTTCTCGATGACGTCGCTGCGGAAGTCGTCGACGGTCTCGAAATCGCTGGCGTCGGAGACCAGCTCGTCGGTCAGCTCCGGCAGGACCATCTCCTGGATGTCCTTGATGGTGATCTCGAACGACAGGTCGCCGTCTTCGTCGGGGGCCGGGTGCGGGGCTTCGAACGCCAACGCCGCGTCGATCTCCGCACCGAGCAGGTTGTCGTCGAGCTCGGCGACCAAGCCGCCGCTGCCGACCCGATAGGAGTAGTCATCGGCGGTGAGCCCCTCGACCGACTCGCCGTCATAGGTGGTGGCGATGTCCATCGTGACCGTGTCACCGTCCGCGGCGGCTCGTTCGACCGACTCGAGTTCGCCGAATTGCGAACGGAAGCTGTCGACCCGGGCGTCGATGTCCTCGTCGGATGGTTCGAGGGACGGCACCTCGATCGTCATGCCCTCGTAGCCGCTGACCTCCACGGTCGGGCGGATCTGGACGACCGCATCGAAGGCCAGGTCGCCTTCTTCCTCACCGGCGGTGATCTCGTACTCCGGCGGGCTGATGATGTCCACCTCGACCTCGGAGAGGGCATCCATGAAGTACTGCGGGATGCTGTCCTCGAGCGCCTGGCCACGGGCGACGCCCGAGCCGAAACGTGCCTCGAGCACCGGGCGAGGAACCTTGCCCTTGCGGAAGCCCGGCATGCGGACCTCCTTGGCGATCTTCTTGAAGGCCTTGTCGACCTCGACCTCGAACTCGTCTGCCCCGACTTCGACCGACAGCTTCACGCGGTCGTCCTCGAGCTCCTCAACAGTGGTCTTCACCGCTCGGAGTGTAGAGACGTGGGGTTGCGATCGCGGCGCTCGGCACCCGATAAGCTGTCGGTCCCTGCGGGTGTAGTTCAACGGCTAGAACCTCAGCCTTCCAAGCTGATGATGAGGGTTCGATTCCCTTCACCCGCTCTTCGAATCGCCTTCGGGCCGGCCTGGATTCGCCCGGCTCGACCGGCGAGTTCGCGGGCGAGCCTTCGGCCGATTCCGTGGCTGGCACCCCGCCTCGACGGCCAGCCCTGAGCCTCGAATCCGGAGCCGCTCCGTCCCCGGAACGTCCTCCGTCAACCCGTTCAGCTTCGCGGTCTCGATATCACACCTCTGGGGTGCGGTGGGGCTAGGCTGCGCTCCATTGCCGTCGTTCACTCGGCCCGGCCGAACGCGGCACCTGCACTGCATCCACAGAACTCCCTTCGGAGACATCCATGACGCTGCTCGACCCAGACCTGCTTCGCCAGAAGGAGTTCGACAACGGCCTTCGGGGGTACCACCCCAACGAGGTCTCGACCTTCCTTGGTCGGATTGCCCTGGCGGTCGAGGTGCTCGGCGAAGAAAGCGGGCCCATGCCCGCGCTGCCGGGCTATGTGCAGCCCGATGCGATCCGCAGCCAAGAGTTCGACATGATCTGGCGGGGCTACGACAAGGACGAGGTCCGCGACTTCCTGCAGCAGGTTGCCGACGAACTCCAGACACGTCTCGACGAGGAGACGACGGTTGCCGCCGTGCCCGCCCCGTCGGCTCCGGCAGCGCCTGAGCAGAGCATCGATGATGCGATCGCCGCCTACGACAGCTCCGCCCCCGGTGCCGACGATGCGAGCGATGAGGCTCCGAGCATGACCGATCGCATGCGCGAGGCCAGCGCAGGGCTTGCGCCGCCGTCGGAGGACACCGTC
The DNA here is from genome assembly GCA_039028435.1 of Actinomycetota bacterium. GTDB lineage: Bacteria > Actinomycetota > Acidimicrobiia > Acidimicrobiales > UBA10347 > UBA10347. The sequence continues at coordinate 266,044 of JBCCIC010000002.1, forward strand.
CGGGTCGAGGCTCCGGCGGTCGAGGCTCCGGCCGTTGACGTTCCGGACGAGGCGGGCCTGCCCACCGGTGAGGTTCCGGCGATCGAGGTTCCGGCCATCGAAGTCCCGTCGATCGAAGCTCCGAGCATCGATGTCCCGAACATCGAGGCGCCGTCGATCGAAGCGCCCACGATCGAAGCCCCCACCATCGAGGCGCCATCGATCGAAGCCCCAGCCATCGAACTGCCATCATCTGAGCCGGTAACCGGCGAGGTTCCGGCGGTCGACATTCCCGAGGTGCCCGAGGTCGAGCTTCCGGATCCGCCGGCGGTCGACATCCCCGAGGTGCCCGAGGCCGAGGCTCCCGCCGCCGAGGCTCCGGCGATCGACGTTCCCGCAGTCGAGGTGCCCGAGGTCGACGTTCCCACCGTCGATGTGCCCGAGGCCGATGTCGCTCAGGTCGACGTCCCGGTCGTCGATGTTCCTGAGGTCGACGTTCCTGAGGTTGATGCGCCCGCGGTCGAAATGCCTGCCGTCGATCTCCCCGAGGTCGACGTACCTGAGGCCGAGTCGCCCCAAGTCGATATGCCTGAGGCTCCCACCGCCGACACCCCTGACATTCCGGTGGTCGAGGCTCCCGAGCCTGCCCCGATCGTCGAAGTCGCAGCCGCGTCGACCGCCGTGACCGAAACCCAGGTCGAGTCGCCCTACGAGGACAACGACTTCACCGCCGTCGGTTCCCAGATCGAGGACCTCCTCAAGTCCGCACATGAGAGTGCGCTGAGCATTCGTCAGGACGCGGCGGGCCGAGCCGACGAGATGCTGCGCGAGGCCCGGGCGACCATCGCCGAAGAGACCGAGGCAGCCAACGTTCGCAATCGCGAAGAACGCGAATCGGCCCACGACTTCGCCGAGAAAACCCGCGCCGAGGCTGACGAGCACGCTCGCCGTGTTCGCTCCGAGACCGACGAGTACGCCCGAACGACCCGCAGCCGTGCAGAGGAATACGCCACCGACATTCGCACCGAGGTCGAGAGCTACAGCCGGAACACCCGCGACGAGGTCGATCAATACGCAGCGTCGACTCGCACCCGCGCCGAGGCCGAAGCCACCTCGATCCGAAGCGAGGCCGACGACTACAGCTCCCGCTCGCGTCAAGCGGCCGACGAGGTCGCTGCCGGAATCGAGGCCGAGGCCAGCGAAAATCAGGCTCGGGCCGAGTCCGAGATCGCCGCAGCAAAGGCGGCCGCCGAAGAAGAGCTGAGCTCTACCCAGGCGGCACTCACCGACCTGCAGGGCCAGATCGGCGATGCCGAGGCCGAGCGCGAAGACGTGATCGCCAAGGCTCGTGCCGACGCGGAGGCGATCATCGCCGAGGCCAATGGCAATGCCGACCGCACGGTCTCGTCGGCCCGCAGCGAGGCCGAGCGCATCGCATCCGAAGCCGAGAGCGCTGCTCGCGACCGAGTCGAACGAATCGTGACCGACGGTCGCGCGCAGGTCGCTCGACTCGTCGAGGCGGAGCGTGTTGCACGTGACCGCCTCTTCAGCACCCGTGCCGTCTTGCAGGGCGTGCTCGCCGACAGCGAGCTCGAGGCCATCCCGGAGATCCAGGAACTCAATCTCGACGACTGATCGGGCGGAGCACCTCTGACCCGACGTGCAATGAGATCACGACTGCTGACCTTTGCCGCTGCGCTCGCGGTCGCCACGATCGTGGTGCTCGTGGTCCGCCAGCCGTGGACAAACGACACGGACTCGGCCCAGAGCGAGCCGGAAGATGGCACGCCCGGCCTCGGGCCACTCGGTGGAACCGGTGACACGACCCCGCGGATGGATCCAGGCGCTGCGCTGGGGACCCCGACGGGCGCCGTGATGTCACAGCCGCCATCAACGGCCCTGGAGATCGCTGCCACCCGGATCGCGGATGGCGACAGCTTCGAGTTCGTCTGGGTCGACCCACGACCCGACGGCGTGCGCCGCGACGAGGTACGCCTGATCGGCATCAACGCACCCGAGTTCGGCGCGTGCTTCGGCAACGATTCCCGCAACGTGCTCGAAGGCATCCTGCGAACCGACGAACAGACGGTCATCGAGATCGTCGAGATCGAAGACGGCGGTTTCGGACGGCTGCTCGCGAACCTCTGGATCACCGTTCCGGTCGCTTCGGATCTGCCCGAGCCCGACGACCCTCCGTACTTCCTCGTCAACCTCTGGATGGTCGAGTCGGGTGCGGCACTTGCCCTCCGCAACGGCGGACCCTTCGCCGAGATGCTCGCCAATGCCCAGGCCCGAGCGAGTGAGAATCGCCGCGGCCTCTGGGAGACCTGCACGGCGTCCACCGACGTCGCCATCACCGACCTGCTCGCCAATGCCCCGGGGCGCGATGACCTCAACCCCAACGGCGAGTGGATCGAGCTGGTCAACCGGGGCGACGCGACGATCGAGCTCACCGGTTGGGGACTGCGCGACGAATCCACCCGGCACCGCTACACCTTTCCCACCGGATTCCTTCTCGGGCCGCACGACACGGTTCGGGTTGGCTCCGGTTGCGAGTCCGATGAGAACCCCGAGGACGTCGACCTGTTCTGGTGCGCGACGGATCCCGTGTGGAACAACGCCGGGGACACGGCGTTTCTCGTCGACGCCGACGGACGGTTCGTCGACGAGTGGTCCTACGACGGCTGACGGGCCCCGAACGGCGCCTGTCATACTCGTCGCGTGACACGCCCCACGCTTCCCACCGGCCTCGTTGCGTTCGTCAAACGCGACTGCCCGACCTGTGAACTCGTCGACCCGGTGCTCGGCGCCCTCGCTGGCGCCGACGAGCCGCTGACCGTCTACACCCAGGACGACGTCTCGTTCCCCGAATCGCTCACGCCGGTCGATGACACCGATCTGACGATTTCGTGGCACCACGAAATCGAAACGGTGCCCACGCTCATGCGCGTTGATGCGAACGGGATCGAGGAGGAGCGCATCGTCGGCTGGAACCGCGACCAGTGGCAGGCATTCACCGGCGACGTCGAGCTCGGCCTCACCCTGCCCGAGCACCGGCCCGGCTGCGGCTCGCTGAACGTCGACCCCTCGCGGGCCGACGAGCTCGCCGCGCGATTCAGCAGCGACGGCCTCGAAGCGCGCCGGGTGGATTTTGCAGCACTGGAGGACGACTTCGAGGCGATGTACGACCGTGGCTGGTCCGATGGCCTGCCGCTGATTCCGCCCACGCCGGCGCGGGTGCTCAAGATGCTCGAGGGCACCACGCGCTCCCCCGACGAGATCGTCACCATCGTTCCGCCGGACCTCATCGAGATCACGGTCGAAAAGGTTGCGGTCAACGCCGTGATGGCCGGGTGCAAGCCTGAGTACCTTCCGGTCGTGCTGGCGGCGCTCGAGGCAGTGTGCACCGACGACTTCAACATGCACGGGATCCTGGCGACGACGATGAGTGTCGGCCCGGTCTTGGTGGTCAACGGGCCCATCCGCCAACGCATTGGCATGAACAGCGGCATCAACGCGCTTGGTCAGGGCAATCGGGCGAACCTGACGATCGGTCGAGCCGTGCAGCTGATCGTGCGCAACGTCGGCGGTGGACGCCCCGGCGAGGTCGACCGCGCGGCCCACGGCAGCGCGACCAAGCTCGGCTTCGCCTTTCCCGAGGACGAAGAGGGCACGCCCTGGATCTCGCTGGCCGAGGAACGGGGTATGGACGCCGGTGTCGATGCGGTCACCGCAATCTGCACTGAGGGACCACGCCTGATCGTCGACCAGAAGTCGCGGTCGGCGGAGTCATTGACGAACTCGATCGCGGCGTGTCTGCTGACCACGCATCACCCGCGGATGATCGCCGGGATCGACGCGCTTCTGGTCTTGTCCCCCGAACACATGGCGCGATTTGTCGACGCCGGTTGGGACCGAGCCCGGTTCCGCGAGGAACTCGAGTCGCGGCTCATGATCCAGACCGACCAAATCATCGCCGGGGTCGGCGGGATCGAAGAGGGCATGCCGGAGGCATTCGCCGGCTTGGAGCTGCCAAAATTCCGGCCCGGCGGGTTGCACATCGTCCACGCCGGTGGTCCGGCCGGGCTGTTCTCGTCGGTGTTCGCCGGTTGGGTCAGCGGACCGACCGGCAGTGTGCCGGTCACCCAGGCGATCACGCCCTGAGGCCACCCCTCCCTCCTTTCCCACGCCATCGCCTCCTGCGGTCCATCGACGAACTCACATTGAGACCGTAGATGCCGATGGTCAGGTATGACCGCTGCACAGCATCCAACCGCAAACTCGATTCCGATCCCGCTGGTACTCAGTGGTCTCGGCGTCGTGGCCACCCACTTTGCGTTCGCGCTCGGCCTCAACGGTCGTGCGATTTCACCAGTGTCGGTGGTACTCGCGATCGCCGCGACCGGGGTCTTCCTCTGGGTGTGGGGCGAATGGTCGCACCACCGCAAACGCGGACGATCGGACGCCACGTTCCGAGAGGAGCCGATCACGACTACCGGCAGCGGCGATCTCGCACCCTTGCTGGTCTTCTTGGTCGTCCCGGTCGTCGTCCTCATCCTTGCCGCGCTCTTCCCGCCGAGCTGACCGGTACCGTCCGTCCGGCCTGGGATTGGATGTTCGACGCGATCGATGAACTACCGTGGACGGGGCACAAGGAGATCTCGCCATGACGACCGTTCTCGATCCGACCAACGAGGCCACACCGGCCACGATCGAGCGGGCCACACGGCCCGAATCGCTCGCCGGTCTCACCGTCGGCCTTCTCGACATCTCCAAGCCACGCGGCGACGTGTTCCTGAACCGCGTCGAGGAGCGCCTCACCGATCTCGGTTCGACGGTCAAGCGCTACCGCAAGCCGACCTTCACCAAGCCGGCGCCGGTCGACCTGCGCCACGAGATCGCGACGGAGTGTGATGCCGTCATCGAAGCGTTAGCTGATTGAGGTAGCTGCACGTCGTGCAGTGTGCACGACATCGCCGATCTCGAACGTCGTGGTGTCCCGGGTGTCTTTGTCGCCTCGGATCCCTTCGTGACTGCCGCTGAGGCACAATCGACTGCCCTTGGATTCAACGCCGCTCGCTTGTTCGTCGCCCATCCGATCCAGGATCGGACCGACGAAGAGATGGTCGCCTTGGCCGACGCTGCAGTCGACGAACTCATCACCAAGATCACCGGCTGACGATGACCCCCGGCGAGCGACCGGGTCTCGTCATCTTCGACTGCGACGGCGTTCTCGTCGACAGTGAACGGCTCACGGTCGAAGTCGAAGCGCGCATGCTCACCGAGCTCGGTTGGCCACTCGCCGTCCCCGACGTGGTCGAGCGGTTCATGGGCGGATCCGACGCGTCGATGCTGGCCCAGATCACCGAACGACTCGGTTCAGAGGCGGCGGAGGACTTCGACCGTCGATCGACCGAGGAGATCGTTGCCGCCTTCGAGGATCGCCTGGTTGCCATCCCCGGGGTCGTAGATCTCATCGACGCCCTCCACGATGCCGACATCCCCACCTGCGTCGCCTCGAGCGGCACGCACCGCAAGATGAACCTCACGCTCGGCATCACAGGTCTCCATGATCGCTTCAAGGGTCGTATCTACTCGGCGACCGAGGTCGATCGCGGCAAGCCGGCGCCCGACCTCTTTCTCCACGCGGCAGCCGCGATGGATGTCGCTCCTGAAAGCTGCGCTGTGATCGAAGACAGCCGCCACGGCGTCGCCGGCGCAGTGGCCGCAGGAATGACGTGCTTCGGATTCGCAGGCGGGCTCAGCGAGCCGGCGCAACTCGCCGAGGCCGGAGCCGTGCTCTTCGCCACCATGGACGAACTGCGCAGCATCCTGCTCTGAAGCGGCGCGCTCACGCTCTCGGGCGATGGTGCCTGACCACCTGGTCGAACACAGAAAGAACCCTCGGCCGGTGGAGGGGGGATCGAGGCCGAGGGTTCTTGTGAGAGAGATGGTCATCAGGAGGGGACTTGATGGCCGATGCTCTTATGGGAGCGGCGCTGGGGGCTGAATCCTGGCCGCTGATGTTCTTTCGGCGACTCTCCCATCAACTTGAGACGTTGGTCGGAATATTCTTCTCACATTCTGGATACGGCGCGATCGACGAGCACCATCGGGTGCACGGTCTCGACGCCGGCGCCGGCCAGATGCATGGAGCAGCCAGGGTTGGCGCTGGCGACGAGGTCGGGGGTGACCGCGTCGATCGATGCAACTTTGCGGTCACGGATCTGGCCGGCCAGTTCGGGCTGCAGTACCGAGTAGGCTCCGCCCGCTCCACAACAGAGGCCGTCGTCGTTCAGCTCGACCAGCTCTCGAACGAACGGGCCGAGCACGGTCCGGGTCGCCTCGTGGACACGCTGCACATGACGCAGGTGACACGGATCCTGGATCGCGACGCGAACGTCAAGGGGCTCGACCACCGGTAGCGAGTCGACGTGGTCTGCCAGGAACTCACTGACGTCGAACACGCGGGCCGAGAAGGCACGCGCCTCTTCTGTGCCGAGCAGGTGCCCGTAGTCCTTCATCGCCGCACCGCACCCAGCCGAGTTGACGATGATGGGGCGGTCGCCGAGTGCCTCGATCAGGCGCTCGGAAAGCCGACGGGCGTCGTCGCCCATCCCCGCGTGAGCCTGAAGCGCACCGCAACACGGCGCGATGTCACCGGTCGGCTCCACCCCGAAGCCCGCGGCCTCGAGGACCCGTTGGGTGGCGTGGTGGATGTCGCGTTGCCAGGCGTCCATCACACAGCCGGTGAACATCCACACATCGGTGCCCGATGCCACCAGCGGTTCTTGGCGCAGCGGTAGCTCGTCGGGAAGCCCGAGCCGATCAGGAACCAGGCCGACCTTGTTGGCAATGGCCAACGCCGTCGAGCCGGCGCGCAGCAGCTTGGGGTGGGCCAGCGGCTTCAAGGCCGCCTGTTGCCACGCCGGCGTGAGCTTGCCGGCGTCGACAAGCGTCTCGCGAGCCTGTTCCATCAAGTGCCCGTACGGAACGTTCGATGGGCATGCGGGTTCACAGCCACGGCATTGCACACAGGTCGCAAAGGCGTCGACGACCTCGTCGGTGACCGGAGCGTCGTTGTCCTGGACTTCGCGCATGAGCTTGATCCGACCGCGAGGCGACATCGTCTCGTCCCCGGTCACCCGGAAGGTCGGGCAATGCGGCAAACACAACCCGCACTGCACACACGTGTTGAGATCGTCGGCGTCGAGCTTGAGGTCCATCAGCGCGCTCCCGGGGTTCGTCCGGGGTTGAGCCGGCCGCGAGGATCGAACTGCTCCTTGACGCGGTCGCTGAGCGCCCGGACGCCCGGGTCCATGATCGGCCCCGGGGGCTCGACGTCGCTCAGCACCGTGCCCACACCGATCGATGCGACGAAGCGTTCGCCGCCGAATCGGCTCACGTCGCGCAATGCTGCCGGTGGAAGCGACCAGCGGTGCGGCAGCAAGGGTGGTCCGGCCTCGGCGTCTTCCCACGTGCCGATCGCTGCGAGCCGCGAAGCCTCCGCTTCGACGGCGGGCGCGTGGCCTTCGAGTTCGACCCAAGTCCGCTCACCGTTCCAGAGAACCGCGCCCGGGCGCAGCACGGTGTCGAGGATCGCAAACGGGTCGACGTCGTCGCTGACGACCCATCGGGTGACGGCGGGGATCGGATTGGTGCGAAGGATGACCTCGGCCAACAACCCGAGCGTGCCCAGTGAGCCGACCATCAGCCGTGGCAGATCGAAACCCGTGACGTTCTTGACCGTCGGCCCCCCACCGGTGATCAGCGCGCCGTCGTCGCTCACATAGCGAACCTGCAACGCGGCTTCGCGCACCCGCCCTCGCCCGAGCACGTGCATGCCGTTCTCGCCCACGGCAAGGGCGCCACCCACGGTTCCGCCGCGCTCGTGCAGTGCAGTTCGCTGACCCTTCTCGGCCAGTGCCGCATGCAGATCGGCGACCGTCGTGCCGCAGCGCACGGTGACCGTCATCTCGTCGGGGACGTAGTCGACGATGCCTTCCGGAGCTCGCACGAGCCGCACGCCCTCGTCGGCCGCCCCGCCGACCTCCCATCGGGTGCGGCCACCTTCGACCGCGATCGGATCCTCCGCGTCGACCTGTTCAGCGAACTCGACAAGCACCGGGTCGGAGATCGTCAGCATTGGCGTGCTCACAGCCAGACCTCCCGCGGCACGGACCGGAGCGCCTGGATGTCGGCGCAGCTGTGGCCGCTGGGGATCACCTTGCCCGGGTTGGTTCGACAGCCTGGATCGAACGCCTGACGCAGCCGGTTCTGGTGGGCGAGGTCGTCGGCGGTGAAGAACTCGTCCATGAACTTCTGCTTCTCGACACCGATGCCATGCTCTCCCGAGAGCACTCCCCCGGCGTCGAGTGATGCTCGCAGGATCTCCTCGCCCGCCTTGTGCACGCGCTCGACCACACCGGGCTCCCGGGCATCGAACACCAACAGCGGATGCAGGTTGCCGTCACCGGCGTGGAAGACGTTCATCACGAGGAGCTCGTAGCGATCGGCGATGGCGTAGATCTCCTCAAGCACATCGGCCAGCCGGCTTCGGGGCACCACCGTGTCGTGCAGGTAGTAGTCGGGCGCGATCTGGGCGACGGCACCGAAGGCGGTCTTGCGGCCCTTCCACAGCGCGGCGCGCTCGGCGTCGTCCTTGGCCACGCGGACATCGAGGGCATCGTTCGCACGGCCGATCTCCGCGATCCGCTCGGCATCGATCTCGATCGACTCGGCCAAACCGTCGACCTCGGCGAGCAGCACGGCTCCGGCGTCGGTCGGGTAGCCCGCGTGCACGTAGTTCTCGACCGCCTCGGTGATCCGCTGGTCCATGACCTCGAGCGCGGCCGGCACGATTCCCGCGGCGATGACCTGGCTCACGGTGTTCGCTGCACCGCGGATCGACGAGAACGACAACAGCAGTGTCTTGACCGCCGGCGGGTTGGGCGTGATCCGGACCGCAACGCGGGTGGTGATGCCGAGCGTGCCTTCGCTCCCGACGAATGCGCCGCGCAGGTCATAGCCGGCCGGCTCGGCGTCGAGGCCCCCGAGCATGACCAGCTCGCCTGATGGCAGCACGACCTCGAGGGCTACCACGTGGGCGTTGGTGACGCCGTAGGCGAGGCAGTGCGGGCCGCCGGAGTTGTTGGCGACGTTGCCACCAATCGTGCACACCTGCTGACTCGACGGGTCGGGCGCAAAGTGGAAACCGAGCGGCTGCAGGTGTCGAGTCAGATCGAGGTTGATCACGCCCGGCTCGACCCACGCGATGCGGTTGTCGGTGTCGACCTCGATGATGCGATTCATCTTGGTCACCGCGACCACGATCGGGGCGCCAAGGGGAATCGCTCCGCCGGCCAAGCCGGTGCCGGCGCCTCGTGGCACGACGTTGCGTTCGTGCTCGAGGGCCAGCTTCATGATCGCCTGGACCTCCTCGGCGGTCGTCGGGAAACACACAGGCCCGGCGACGCCTCCGTCGAAGATCGACGCATCGTGGCTCAACAGGGAGCGTTCGGCACCGTCGTATCGGACGCGTGCCGGCGCGAGCGCCGAGCGCAGCTCGTCGACGACCGGATCGCCCGATCCGGTGTTGCCTCCGGGTTCCAGATTCAGCCGGCGTTTGACCGAGCTGAGGAAGCCGGCCATTGCTATCCCATCGCCTTGCGCTCGAGGCGGCGGGCATGGAGGATCGGCTCGGTGTAGCCCGACGGCTGCTCGGTACCGGACAAGACCAGGTCACACGCCGCCTTGAACGCCGGGCCGTCGAAGTCGGGAGCCATCGGGGTGTACTCGGCGTCGCTGGCGTTTTGCCCGTCGACGACCGCGGCCATCTTCTGCATGGTCGCCATCACCCGGTCGGCGTCGATCACACCGTGGTGCAGCCAGTTGGCCATGTGCTGGGAGCTGATGCGACACGTGGCGCGGTCTTCCATCAGGCCGACGTCGTTGATGTCGGGCACCTTGGAGCACCCGACGCCCTGGTCGACCCAGCGCACCACGTAGCCGAGGATGCCCTGGGCATTGTTGTCGATCTCGGCCTGGATCTCGTCGTCGGTCCAATTCGTGTCACCGGCCAAGGGGATCGTGAGAATGTCGTCGAGGTCGGCCCGGCGCCCGCCGGCCACGAGCTCGTCCTGGCGAGCCAGCACATCGACCTCGTGGTAGTGGGTGGCATGGAGGGTCGCGGCGGTCGGCGACGGGACCCACGCACAGTTGGCACCCGATCGGGGGTGACCGATCTTCTGGTCGAGCATGTCGGCCATCAGATCCGGTGCCGCCCACATGCCCTTGCCGATCTGGGCCTTGCCCCGCAGCCCGCACGCCAGACCGACATCGACGTTCCAGTCTTCGTACGCACCGATCCACGCCTGGGCCTTCATATCGCTCTTGCGAACGAACGGGCCGGCCTCCATCGAGGTGTGCATCTCGTCGCCGGTGCGGTCGAGGAAGCCGGTGTTGATGAACACGACCCGGTTCGAGACCGCGCGGATGCACTCTTTGAGGTTGATCGTCGTGCGGCGCTCCTCGTCCATCACCCCGACCTTGAGCGTGTGACGCTCGAGTCCGAGGATGTCCTCGACCCGGCCGAGCACCTCGTTGGTGAACGCACACTCGTCGGGCCCGTGCATCTTCGGCTTGACGATGTACACCGAGCCGGTCCGGCTGTTGCGATCGCCGCCGGTCTTGTCCAGGTCGTGCTTGGCGCACAGCGAGGTGATCAGGGCATCGAGCAGGCCCTCGGGGACCTCGTTGCCATCGGCATCGAGAATTGCCGGCGTGGTCATCAGGTGTCCGACGTTGCGCACCAGCATCGTGGCTCGCCCCGGCAGGGTGAAGCTGAGTCCGTCCGGCGATGCGAACAAGGGGTCCGGGTTCATGCGGCGGGTGAACGTCTCACCGCTCTTCGTGACCTCCTCGGTCAGGTCGCCCTTCATCAGACCGAGCCAGTTGCGGTAGGCCAGCGCCTTGTCCTCGGCGTCGACCGCGGCAACCGAGTCCTCGCAGTCCATGATCGCCGTGACCGCCGACTCGAGGACGATGTCCTTGACGCCGGCCTCGTCGGTCGAACCGACATTGTGATCGGGGTCGATCTGGATCTCGATGTGCAGGCCGTTGTTCCGCAGCAGGAGCGATGCCGGCTGGCTGGGGTCCCCGGTCCACCCGACGAGATTCGACGGGTCAGCAAGCGCAGGCGAGAAGGCACCGGCTTCGACCGTGTAGGACTCGACGTCGACGTGACTGCCCTCGGCCAGCGGCACGACCCGGTCGAGAAAGGCGCGGCCCCAGGCGATCACCCGGTCGCCGCGTGCCGGGTCGTATGGGCCGGGCTCGGGAAGATCTCCGAGCGCATCGGTGCCGTACAGCGCGTCGTAGAGCGAACCCCAGCGGGCGTTGGCCGCGTTGATGGCGTAGCGGGCGTTCATGACCGGCACCACGAGCTGTGGTCCCGGCACCAGGGCCATCTCGTCGTCGACGTTGGCCGTCTCGACGCTGAAGTCGGGCCCTTCGGGTACCAGGTAACCGATCTCCTCCAGGAACGCACGGTAGGACGCGGCGTCGATGGACTGCCCGACACGTTCCTTGTGCCACGCGTCGATCCGGGCCTGCAGCTCGTCGCGACGCTCCAGAAGTTCGCGATTGCGAGGGGTGAACTCGGCCAGCAAGCCGGCGAGGCCGGACCAGAACTCGTCCCGAGCCACGCCCGAGCCGGGCAATGCCTGCTGCTCGATGAAGTCGTAGAGCGCGCGACCGACGGCCAAGCCCTCGATCTCGATCCGTGTATCGGTTCCTTCGGTTGCCATGGCGATCTCCCTTGACCTCTGGCGTTGGCTCTCCGGCGCTGTCTCGAGTGCCGGGGCGCGAAGCACCGGGAGCACCGTGGCATCGAGGTTAACTGTTAACAGTTGACCGTCAACACAATTCTGATAGCTTTTCCAGGGTGATCGCGCCGACCGCCTTCGCTCCCCCCGCCGATCTCGGCGAAGCGGTGACCGCCGCAGTGCGCGAGATGATCATCACCGGCGAGGTCTCGCCCGGCGAGCGGCTGGTCGAGACCGAGTTGTCCGAACGGTTCGGCACCAGCCGCGGACCGGTCCGCGATGCACTGAAGGCGCTCGAAGATGCCGGTTTGGTCACCTCGATTCCGCGGCGCGGATCGTTCGTCGCCGAACTGACCGATGCAGACATCGAGGAGATCTACAGCCTGCGCTCCGCGCTCGAGTCGGTGGCCATCGAACGGTTCTCCCGCTCCGCAACGCCAGATGACATCGTCGCCCTCGAAGCGGTGCTCGTCGAGTTGGCCGCGGCCCAGGCGGCCCGCAACGGGCGCGCCAGCGCCGAGGCCGACATGCGCTTCCACCGTCTCATCGTCGAGCGGGCCGGCCATCAGCGCTTGCGGGCGGCATGGGAGCGGCTCGCCGGTCAGACGCTCGTGCTGATGTCGCGCCTCGCCGACCTTGCCCCCGAGGTTCAGGCAGCAGCCGGCGACCACCGCACCATCGTCGAGGCCATCACCAGCGGCGACGGCCATGCGGCACAAGCGGTCCTGCGGCAACACCTCGCCGACGCCAGCCGAGCCATGCGGGCGGGCGAGGCCTAGCGCAGCGCATCGTCGGGAGCGCCTGCGTCTTCGACGCACGGGACTTCCTTCCCAATTCCCGTCGCTGTACCTCAAACACGGGAGCAGCCGACCGATACGGGTCCTATGACGGCAGCAGAACCCGGGTGGTACCACGCCGAGGGCGACCCCCCAGGGACGATCCGGTTGTGGAACGGCACCGACTGGGTGGGATTCCCCCAACGCGATCCCGGCACGCCCGTGTCCGCCATGGGCGAGAGTCCCGAGGAAGCGTCTGCTGCGATCGCACCCGCCCCCGGCCAACGCCATCTCGGCATCTGGAGCATCTTCGCGATTGGGGGTCTTGCCCTTCCGCTGATCGCGTATCTCTTCCAGGCCTACGTGTTCGTCCGCATCATCGGTCTGATGGAGCGCTACCAGGGACAGTCGCTCGATGCGATCATGGCGCTGCCCGAGCCGCCGCCGGACATCGTCGATGTTGCGGTGCTGCAGGGCATCTCGCTGATCGCAATCATCGTTGGCACGATGCTCGCCGGCATCGCGTTCGTGGCGTGGTTCTACGTGGCATATGCGAACTGTGGTCGGTGGGAGAAGACCCGCTTCGCCAGCTGGTGGGCCATCCTCGGCTGGCTCGTGCCGATCATCAACTTCAAGCGGCCGAACCACATCATGCAGGAGCTGTGCGAGAAGAGCCCGCCGCCCGGCTATACCGGCGCGATCAACCCGGTCATCGCCTGGGCGTGGTGGATCGGCCTGATCGTCTGCCAAGTCAGCCTCCGCCTCCTTGGGCAGTGGGCGGCCCGGGTGAACAACTTCGAGACCCTGCAGTCCGTCATGCTCGCGCTGATCGTGCTCTGCCTGACCAGCGCCGTGTGTGCGGGTCTGGCCATCAAACTCGTGCGGGACATCACCCTGTTCCAGGACCTGCGCTTCCGCCTGGCCCGCCGCGCGAGCAACGCCGCACCCGCCCTCGCCGCCTGATGTAGCGCTTCGGTGATGCGCTTTGGTGCCTGGCACCGATCGTTACACGGGCGTTCCTTGGTGGAAGCGGAGTCGCCAGCCGTCCCCTGTGCGCTGCCACAGTGAGGCTCGGCGGCACGTTCGTTCGGGCTGCACGGCCAGGTAGGTCACGATCCATGACACCTCGTCGATCTGCTCGACGTGCAGATCGATGAACGGAAACTCGACCGCGATGGCGCCGATGTCCTGCTCGATGATCGTCTGGCGCGTCCAGAGCTTGCCCGAGCAGCCGTGCTCGACGAACCGATCGTGCAGGTGGGGTTCGAACCAGCGGCTGTCGCCGCGGTAGTCGTCCTGCCACATCCGCAGCTCGAGCTTGCCAAGTTCGCTCTCCGGCCCGCCGGGGCCGCGTCGCCAGACGGTCATCGGCCGCAGATCTTCGCCGGTGAACTCCCACCGCTCGTTCACACCGATCTGCCGAAAGCCCGAGCGCTCCGCCGTGCGCAGCGATCCGATGTTCTCCGGGTCGATATACGCCGTCACCTGCTCGGTCCCGAACTCGTCCGGAATCCAGTCTGCGGCGAGCGCCGCGGCCTCGGCGGCATAACCGCGCCCCCGACACGACGGGCCGACCCAATAGCCGAGGTCGGCACACCCGAGGTTTCGATTGAGCAGGAACACGAACAGGTTGCCGACCGGCCGGTCCTCGATCCGATCAACGATCGTGAGTGACCAGCCGCTGCCTTCCACCGGACGTTGCCCCTGACGATCGATGAACGCCTGGCCCTCGGCCGGTGTCCACTCGTCAGGTACCGAGGTGATCTTCGGGATCAGGTCATCGGTCGAGGCATCGCGGATGAGGTCACGATCGCGTTCGTCGGGCATGCGGAGCTCGATTCGATCCGAGGCCGGCAGCGACGACAGCGGTGCAAGCGAGCCGCCGGTCATCGGTCGGCGTCTCGCCCGAGATCGGCGAGCACCTGGGACGACGAGCGCACCGCCGCGTACTCGCCGTCGAGATGCGTGAGGGAAAGCTGATGCACGTCCTCGGCCGGCCAAAGGCGACCCCGCCGATCGATGACGTCGACCGACCAACACGCGTCGGCCACGACCGTCGAGGCAAAGCCGAGATTGCCGGACAGCCGCACGGTCGCTTCGAGGGAGTTGTGGGTCAACACGCCGCAGTAGACCGGTGCGGCGTCGAGCTCCCGGAGCCTGGCTTCGAGGTCGGTTCCGACGAAGGCAGCGTTGGTCGTCTTGCGGACGACCACGTCTCGCGGCAACGGTGCGGCGACGGCCTTGGGATCGTTTCCCGCGTGACCCGGTCGGTAGGGGGAGTCGGGTTCGGTCGAGTCGTGGTGCACGTGGATGACCGGGAGACCGGCGACTCGCCACGCTGCAAGCAGCTTGGCGATCACCGCCTCGGCCTCGGGATTGTTGCGAGGTCCCCACCGAGGATCGTCGATCGCTTGCTGAACATCGACCACGACGAGGGTCGGGACCGGTGCTGCTGGCGTCGCTGGTGACATCGCACGACGCTAGATCTGCCGCCGCCTCGGACTCCAACGAATTGGTTGTGTCATGCTGAATGCGTGGCGGACGCGGGCTCCTCGTTCTACGACGACGACGAAGCGGTGGCCGACTATCTCGCCCATCGCCACTCCCCTGGTTTGAGCCCGAACCTCGTAATGGAAGAGCCGGCTTTCGTCGCCGCAGTCGGTTCGCTCGATGGCCTCGACGTCATCGATCTCGGTTGCGGCGACGGCAACTTCGCCGACGTGTGCGTGGCCGGTGGATGCGCCTCGTATCTCGGCGTGGAGGCTTCCGCACCGATGCTTGAACAGGCTGAACGAAGAGCGGGCGACCAGGTTGGGTTCGTACATGAGACGATCGAGGGGTTCAGCGCTCCGCCGGGCAGCGCAGACCTGGTCGCGGCACGGATGTCGCTGCACTACGTCGATGACCTCCGGCCGGTCTATGTGGCCTGCTTCGATGCATTGCGTCCGGGCGGCCGGATGGTCGTCACGGTCGTACATCCCCTCATCACCGCACAGCTCGAACAAGTCACGGAGCAGCCCCGGACCGCCGTCACGGTCGACGATTACTTCATCGAGGGGCCAAGATCCCGTCAGTGGTTCGGGCGCCCGGTCACCTGGCAGCACCGCACGCTCGAGCAGCACGTGATGCTCGGGCCCGGGGCGGGGTTCCAGCTCGATCGGTTGAGTGAATGCCCGCCCGCCGCCGAGCGCTTCGGCAACGATCAAGACGAACTCGCCAGACGCCGTCGGGTGCCGCTGATTCTCCTGCTGTCCTGGAGACGGCCGGAACCCGTCTAGATAGCTACAGTTCGAAGTGTTGGATGTAGTGTCCCATTCGTGGGAACTGCGGCGGCGACGGTCCGAGTGCTGCGGAATCCATCGGTGCTCGCGACCCAAGCGGGCTATGGGGCGTTCACGGCGGTGCTCAACGGGTCGACGGTCGCGATGCTCATCTATGCCCACGACCAGGGTGGGGTGACCGAGGCCGGCACGGCGTTGTTCGTCATCCAGGCACCGGCCGCGGTGTCGGCTCCGTTTGTCAGCGTTGCGTTCGACCGTTTCAGCCCAAGGCGAGCGTTGGCGTCGGGTTACACAGCCCAGGCTGGTGCGCTCGCCATGGTCGCGGCGGCGATCGCGCTCGGACTACCCGCACTCGTCACCTACACGACGATGCTGGTGGTCGCGGCCTCGCAGATGGCGACGCGCCCGACGATCTCGTCGGCCCTCCCGAGACTCGTCCACCACCCAACCGAGCTGTCGGCCGCCAACAGTGCCGTTGGTGTCATCGGAACGTGCGGGCTGTTCGCCGGTCCCGCAGCCGTCAGCCTGATCTTCCTTGCAACTGATGATCGGGCGATCCCCTTCGTGGTCGGGGCGGTCACAATGGCGCTCGCGGCGGTGATCTCCACCACGATCAAGACCCTCAATCCGACGATCGAGGATCCACCCCGCACGATCTCGGTTCTGACCGACGCCGTCGACGGGCTCCGGCTGCTCATCCGCGAACCGCAGCCCCGGCACGTGATCACACTCAGCGCAGTCAGCCGATTTGTCACCGGTGCACTTGGCGTAGCGGTGGTCGCCATCGCCACCGATGTGCTCGACCGGGGCGATGCCGCGACCGGCGCGCTCACCAGCGCGATCGGGGTTGGAGCGGTGGTTGGCGCACTGTTGTCGTTTGGGTTCGTCGGCCGAGGACGTCTGAGCGCAGCAATTACGCTGAGCGTGCTGCTGGTCGCGGTGCCGACACTCGCGCTCGGTCGGTTGACCGACGAAGCCTTGATCACCGCGACCCTGGTCGTCGTCGGCATCGGGCGCCCGTTGATCGTCGTAGCCGGACGAACGATGCTTCAGGGCCTCTCGGCCGACGACTCCCTCGCCCGTATCTTTGGGGTGGTCGAGGGCGTGTCCTTCTTCGCCGGAGCGCTCGGCGGTGTTGCGTTCACCAGCCTGACCTCTGCCGCCAGCCTCTCAATCGCGCTGTTCATGATCGGGGCAGTACCGATCGCCTTGCTCGTGTTGGAGTATCCGAAGCTGCGGCGTATCGACCAGGACCGCCCGGATGTCGCCCCCGAGCTGTTGGCCTCGGTGCGCAGCGTTCCGATCTTCACGCCACTGCCGGCATTCGAACTCGAGGAAATGCTGCTCCATATGGGCTGCGCCGAGTTCGGCCCGGGCGAGGTGGTCTTTGAGGAAGGTGACCCAGGCAACATCCTCTACGTGATCGATGACGGCTCCGCGGTCGTCGAGCTCAGCGACCGTTGCGTCGAGACCGAGGCTGCCAACTTCTTCGGCGAGATCGCACTGGTCCGTGATCAGCCACGCATGGCCACGGTCCGCGCAGGGCCGACCGGCCTGACGGCGTTCACCCTCGAACGCGATGTCTTCCTCGATTCGATCCGCGGCGTGTACAAGAGCCACGCGCGGATCCAGGCGATCGTGCGGGATCGACTCGGCGAGCCGCCGCCAACCGGTCCGTCGTTGCCCTAGCCTCTGCGCATGGTTTCACGATCCGCACGCCCCTTCGACCTGATCGTCTTCGGTGCCACGAGCTTCGTCGGGAAGATCCTGTGCGACTATCTCGTCGAGCGTCACGGGACCGACGGCGATCTGAGCTGGGCGATCGCCGGTCGATCCTCGGCGAAGCTGGAAGAGGTCGCGGCCGCCGGCGCCAACGTGCCTCGCATCGTGGCCGACGCGGGCTCCCTCGACGACATGACCGAGCTCGCCGAGTCGTGCCGTCTGGTGATCTCGACCGTCGGGCCCTACGCCATCTACGGCTCCGAGCTGATCGCGGCCGTCGCCGCGGCCGGTACTGACTACGTCGACCTGACCGGTGAGCCGCAGTGGATGCAGCGGATGATCGACAACCACGCCCTGCAGGCCGAACAGAGTGGTGCCCGCATTGTGCACACGTGCGGCTTCGACTCGATCCCATCGGACCTCGGCGTGTGGTTCACCCAGCGGCAGGCGCTGGAGCGTTTCGGTCAGTCGTGCTCGCAGATCGCCATGCGAGTCAAGGCGATGAAGGGTGGTGCCAGCGGCGGCACCGTCGCCAGCCTGCTCAACGTCGTCGACGAGTCGAAGGCCAATCCGGAGCTGCGCAAGACCCTGGGGAACCCCTATGCGCTGGCGCCCGATGGCATGCGGTCCGGCCCCAAGCAGCCCGAGGTCGTCATGCCCAAGCAGGACAAGGCCTCGGGCGAGTGGGTTGCGCCGTTCGTGATGGCCGGTATCAACACCAAGGTCGTCCACCGCAGCCACGCCCTGCTCGACCGCCCCTGGGGCGATGACTTCCTCTACGACGAAGCGATGCTCATGGGCAGCGGACCGATGGGCGCGGTCAAGGCCGGAGGCCTGGCTGGCGGGCTCGGCGGGTTCATGGGACTCGTCACGATCGGACCGATCCGCTCGGCGCTCGATCGCGTGCTGCCCAAGCCGGGTGAGGGGCCGAGCCCCGAGGCTCAGGTTGCCGGCTTCTTCGACCTCCGTTTCTACGGCACAACCGCCAGTGGTGACACGATCACGACCAAGGTCACCGGCGACCGCGATCCGGGCTACGGCTCGACGGCCAAGATGCTCGCCGAGAGTGCGACCACGCTCTTGTCGATCAACCGGGGCGAGAAGACCGGCAAGCCCGGTGGCTTCTGGACGCCATCCACCGCTATGGGCGGTCGGCTCGTCGATGCGCTCGTCGAACACGCCGGTTTGACGTTCGAGGTCCTTTGACCCCTCGCTCGCCCATGGCCTGCGCTCACTGCTGACCGGTCATTGCAGGTAGCGAAGCCCGGCCGACGTCGGCTGGAACTTGCACCGGTCGAGGTAGAACGCGGTGAGATGCTCGTCGAAGTCCACGTGCAGCCACTCGCACCCGGCTGCGCCGGACTCCCGTGAGGCCAATTCGACCATCGCCTCGCCGACGCCGCCCCGCTGATGATCGGGCTCGACGACGACATCCTGCAGCCACGCGTGCACACCGCCATCCGTGACGACGTTGAGGAAGCCGATCAGCCGGCCTTCGTGCCGGGCGGTGACCCAGCCGAGGCTGTGCCGGTTCAGCCACTCGGTCCAGGGGTCGACCGGATTCGGCGGGTCGATCTCGAACGCTCGGTTGTGTACCGCTTGGATCTCGGCGTCCTCGAACGCCCCACGCCACTCGACCACCGCCTCATCCATGCCGCAGTGTCGCATGGGCTGACCCAGCCTCACCGAACATTGCGCACTGAACCGGCGATGCTGTGGTTCAACGCGCAACGTTTGCGGGCGGTCCAGGAACTAGGTCGGGCGGGACCCCTGCGGCAGCGCCAGATCGTGGGTTTCGGGATGGAACCGCCGCGACAACTCGCGCAGCCGGCCGTGGAACTCGTCCCGCGGCACGTGGCAGGTACGGATGCGACGCGGTTCGGTCGGTTCGAACGCCGTCCGCCCGTGATGCGCTCGGTGGTTGTCGATGAACATGCCATCGCCCGCCGGGATCTGGATCGTCGCCGTGAAGGCCGGGTCGATGACGCGCCGGTTGTACTCGCGCACTGCGTCGTAGAGCCGGTCCATGTCGTCGTGGTCGACATCGAGCGGCGCGAGCGCACGGTCGAAGTAGCGGATGCCGGAGACCTGCCCGCGCTCGTCGAGACTGATCAGTGGTCCGCGACTTCTCGTGTCGATCTCGCCGGGATGGCGCCGGATGTGGTCGATGGGCAAAGCCGTCAGCGTGGCGAATGCTTCGGGGGCCTCGGTACGTAGCGACTCGGCGACCGCGAAGCCGTCGACGTAGGTGCTCGTGCCCCCGACGGTCGTGTTGGCGAGCATGTGGAACACGACGATGCCGGGTTGCGAGTAGTAGAAGGCGTCGTCGGTGTGCGGTGCCTGCGCCATTGCGGTCTTCGATCCGAGCTTCGACACCGCCTCGGTCCGGACCTCGAAGATCCGGCTGTACACCGAGGTTTCGTGGATCGGCCCCAGAAGGGCCGCCAGCGCTTCGGTTCGCCCCGGATCAAGACCGATGCCCGCGATCCGAAGCAAGCCATAGTCGCGGAGCATCGTCAATGCTCGCAGGTGACCGGCACCGCCGTCGGTCGCCTCGGACCAGTCGATCGACGGGAAATCGTCGGTCAGCTCCGCCTTCCACAGCGTCGGACGCCATGCGCTCCGACGATCGCGATCCACTCGCTCGTAGCTGTTGTGGATGAGCCAGTCGGCGCCGTAGGCCGACAGGTGTCCGTCCGGCCACGTGACCACCAGATCGCCACCAGGCGTCTCGACACGCGCCGGCCGAAGGTCCCGATCGAACGAGGCGACCGTGTGGAAGCGGATGCCGTCGGCCGCATTGCCACACAGCGGGCAGTAGCAGCAGTGCCGAAGCCACTGGTGGTGGAATCGCCGAGCGGTCCAGTCGGCAAAGTCGACGACCACAACGCGGTCCTCGATGCGAGCTGCCATCACCCCGGGCATTCCCCCGATGCCGAGCCGGTTGCCCTCGAACGGGTTGTAGGTCGTGATGTCCTCGCCCGCAGCGTGACCGCTCTCGGCTGCGGCCGTCATCGACCCAACACTCCGAAGGCCGGGCTGCTCGATTCCTGCGACGCAGCTGGCTTGACCATCACCCGGGCAGCACGCAACATGGCCAAAATCGTAGAAGCCGAGGCTGGCGCTCAGGCGCCTACCCGAGCATCTCACCTTCGGGCGCGGGAATCGCGAGGCCCAGCGAGGTACCGGCGTCGACCACCGCTTGCGGAACGGGTCGCAGCGGCGTGTCGACCGGCATCCAGTTCATCGCCCAGTCCCCCAAGACAGCGAGTACTCGCGCGAGGTCTCGACCGGCATCCGTCAGGCGATACTCGCCGGACTCGGGAGTGCCACGCGTGAGGATTCCGGCGTCTTGCAAGTGACCGAGGCGTCTCGTCAGCGTGTTGTCGGAGATCCCGAGCACGTCTCGGAACTCCTGATACCGGTCGCGGCCGTCCAAGGCCTCACGCACGATCAACATCGACCAACGGTCGCCGAGCACGGCCAGCGAATGGCCGGCGGGACAGTGGCGATGCGAGGCTGGGATCTGCGGCATGAGCACTCAGTTCAGGGTCGTCGGCCCATGAGGTCGAGGTAGCGGCTCTGCAGCGGCGCATTGTCCGCGAGGTCGCCGGATGCGCCGTCGCCGAACATCCCGGATGCGCTGATCATGTCGCGCTGGGGCTGGGCGTCGTCCCACAGCCATTGCACGAGCGCGTCGTCGAGCTGGGTTTCCCGACCGATCGCGGTGGCGAGATCCCAGGCGTGGACTGCAGCGTCGGCCACTCGGAAGCCGACGAACACCGTGCGACGGAACTGTCCTGCGGGATGGTCGACGACGCCGTCGAGTCCGCCGGACGCGGCGAACCCGCCGCTCATCTCCTCTGCGAGCGACGCGAACGTCTCCTGGGGATCCGCGCCGGTCAGCAGGTCGTCGTCAAGTCCAGCGATGATCTCCGCGACGTCCCGGCCGGCCAGGATCTGGTTCGACATGCGGGTGCCGAGGAGCACGTGATTGACCAGACCTGCGACGTCCCATTCGTCGCAGGGCGTGGGCCGCGACCAGTCGTCGGGCGAGACGGTTGCCAAACGGGATGCGAACTCGGTGTTGGCAGCGCGGAGCGCTTCGACAGCTTCCATTTCGGAAGTCTCGCACACTTCCGAAACGGAAGTCAAGCGACGGAGCGAACGACACGCGGATCGATCGGGGCCAGCGAATCGACCTTGCGCTCGAAGGCGGGCCATGGTGATCTGGGCGAGATGAGCGAGCAGCCAACCGATCTCGAGCTGCTGTTGAGCCTCGGCGATCTCGCCGACGAGATCACGCTTGGCTCGTGGAGGTCGAGCGTGCTCTCGACCCGCACCAAGGCAGATGGCAGCCCGGTCACGCCGGTCGACATCGAGGTCGAGCGGAGCCTTCGGGATCGAGTGCTCGAGGTGCACCCCGACGACGGCTTCGTGAGCGAGGAACTCGGGATGACGGACGGGAGCTCAGGCCGCACCTGGCACGTGGATGGCATCGACGGCACGCGGGCCTATGCCGATGGTCGCACCGAATGGTCGACGCTCATCGCCATCACCGACCCCGGCGGGATTCGTCAGGCGCTGTGCACCGGCCCTGCCCTTGCCAGGCGCTGGTATGTCGATGCCAAGGGTCAAGCGGTACGGGCTGGATCGGACGGTGAGATCACCCGCGTGCAGGTCGCGGCACCCGCGGACCGAGGCGCCAGGGTGGCGTGCTGGCCGCCGGCGGGTCGGATCGGCGATCACGTGCCGCACCAGGGCCAAAGCCGGCTGGAGACACTGACCGCTGGCCGATCGACGCGCCCGTCCTGGGACGCCGGGGTGCCCAATGCCGCAATGTTGGTCGCCGAGGGCGCACTCGACGGCTTCGTCCTCGCCGGAGGAGGACCTTGGGACCACGCTGCGACCGCAGCGATCGTTGCCGCCGCAGGAGGCACCTGGTCGGACCTCTCCGGTCACCGGGATCTGCATTCGTCGGTCATCGTTCTGACGAACGGAACGATCCACGATTGGCTACTCGCCCAGCTCGGACCCGACGACCCATCTGCCAGTTGAGATCGAGTTCGGTGTCGTTGCCGATCGTCAGGCCGTCCGGCAAGCTCCAGAGGTGAACCAACCTCGTGGCGGCAGCCCCCCGCCGACATCGCCCGAGGTATCGCGCGCTGTCTGGGAACAGCTCGAACTCCGACCGGAGACCGAAATGCACGTGGGTTTCCAATCGCGGGTCTTCCGCGCCGCGGGTCCGACCGGTTCAGTCGTGGTGAAGCTGATCGAGGCCGACGGCACCCACGATGTCGCCCGACGGGCAGTGTTCGCCCATCGGCTCGCGCAGATCAACCCGGCTGTGGTTGGTCCGATCGAGCTGGACTCGGCGCTCGTCACCCAGGTGGATACATGGCAAGCCGTGTGCTACCCCTTCGTGGAGGGAACGCCACCCAGCACCTCCACTCACCGTGACGTCGAGGCGATGGCCCGCACGCTTTCTGAACTCCACGAGTCCGTCGCCATGCTCAACGCGCACGACCTGCCGCTGGTCGCTGCACTCAGGGGCGAGCCGGACAGCCGGCTCGCCGGAGACACGTTGATTCACGGCGACTTCGGTCAACCCAACTTGATCGCCACGCCGAGCGGCCTCAAGATCATCGACTTCGATGAGTCCGGTCGCGGTTCGATCGAGTTCGAGCTCGGCAACAGCTTGTACATGACGCTCTTCGACTCGTGGCAGAGCAACAGCCCCGACCGGTACCGCCGTTTCCGAACGTGGTTCATGGATGCCTACGACAACGCTGCGTCGGCACCGGTCGACGAGAGTCTCGTCGACGAGGCCATTCGACTGCGAATCCGGGCACTCGGCCGATGGTTGGCCGATCCGGCCAGCGCACCCGTGGGCATTCGAACCGCCTCCCGGGAATGGCATGACCGCCTGGCGTCGTTCGTGAACGACATCGAGACTCGAAGGTACGGATAGGGACCTCGCTCGGATCTTGGTGAAGGCGTGGCACCATGCGTCAGTGAGGAGGTATGCCGGAGCGCCGATCCACCAGCGGCGCCAACCCGCGTCGACATCGTGACGGTGCACGCGGTTTTGACTTCGCGGCAGGAAGAAGTGTTCCGTGAGGTGTGCGACGTTCGTGGCGCCGTCGAGACCCACTGCCACGGATGGTCGAAGCGGGTGATCCTGACGGATCGGCGAGCCTTCCTGTTTCCCCGCGATCACACTCACGTCGCGCACATCGAGCGGGAGGCTGCCGCGTTGACCCTTCTTCGCGCTTGTGGTCACGCGCCCCGGCTGATCAATCGTCATGAGCACGACGGCATCTCGCCGTATCCCTTTCTCGAGATCGAGCGGGTGCCGGGCGCACCGTTCTATGGAGCGGTCTATGAGGCCGCTGACATGAGCGTCGTGATCGACCTGCTCACGGAGCTGGGCGAGGCGATCGCCGGGTGGCACGACTGGCCCCTTGGCGGGCTGGCCCCAGCTCTGCGCACCGGATTGGCGAGACCAACTGGGCTCCTCGAACGGTGTCTGAATGCTGAGCCATCGCAGCTCGTGGACGAAGCAACAGCTGTGCTCGGGGTTTCGGGCGGGGGCGCATGGGTCGAGGCCATCGACGCGGTGCAATCGATGGCACCGGCACTGACCCACGGTGACATTCACGGCGAGCAAGTGATGGTCGCCAATGGCTCGCTGGTCGGTGTCATCGACTGGGAAACGGCCGCCATCGACAACCCGGTGCGGGACTTCAACTTCCAGGAATGGGGTCGTGGCTGGTATCGGGCGCATGAGACAGACTTCGCCACGATGCGGGAGACGTTCTGGCAGTCCTACTCGGCCAACCGTGCCGCCACACCGCTCCCGGACTGGCGACAGATTCACCTGTTCTTCTCGCTGATCGAAGCCTGGCAATGTGCGACGAGCGACACGGCGTTCGACGTCAGCCGACGCGAACTCGCACTCGTGAATCTGCGGACGGCGTCGTCGTAGCGGCCGCAGAACTGCGCAAAGCGCAGAAGCTCCAAACTCGTCCCGGTCTGCGCCCGGGCCTCGCCTTCTCGAACCCCGACACCGGCCGAGGTCATCGCGATGCTGTGAGCGCCAGCGAGCAACTCGCTGCGTAGCGAAGCGAACGACGCGCCCCCGGCAGGATTCGAACCTGCGACAAACGGATTAGAAGGCCGTTGCTCTATCCGGACTGAGCTACGGAGGCAGTGGGTTCATCGTAGGGCCGAGCCGGTTCTGCGGCGGCACAAATTCGTGTGGATTCAGGACCCGATCGATCTAGGCTGTCCCTCCCTTGGTGGCCGTAGCTCAGTTCGGTTAGAGCACCTGGTTGTGGTCCAGGATGTCGGGGGTTCAAATCCCCTCGGTCACCCCAATGCGATCCCGCCGGGACCCTGCCTCCGGGCAGACGTCACGGTGCGGAACCGCTTGCTCCCGATAGCCTCGGGAGGTCCGCTTCGGCGGTCAAGCGCCTCTAGCTCAATTGGCAGAGCATCGGACTCTTAATCCGCAGGTTCTGGGTTCAAGTCCCAGGGGGCGTACGTCGGAACTGCTGGCGCAGTTCCTTACCAGTTTGGCTTCGCCAAACATCGCGGCGGCGAGTTTCAGCTCCTCCACCCGCCATTGAGGCGCTCGCCTAGGATGAGCGGCATGTCGAGTCCTGGGGATCGGTCGAAGACGGCACTGCTCGTGATCGACGTGCAGACGGCGGTGGTGGAGCACGCGCACGAGCGCGATGCAGTGATCGCCAACATCAACGCCCTCATCGATCGGGCCCGCGCTGCGGAGGCCCCAGTGGTTTGGGTGCAGCACGCCGACGACGATCTTCCGACCGGCGCGCCGGGCTGGGAGATGGCATCCGAGCTCGTCCCGGACAGCGACGAACCGATCGTGCACAAGCAGTTCCGGTCCTCGTTCGAGCAGACCGAACTCGACGACGTGCTCACGTCGCTCGACGTCGGCCGGCTCGTTGTGACCGGCGCGCAAACCGACTACTGCGTCCGCTGGACGCTTCACGGCGCACTCGACCATGGCTACGACACCGTGCTGGTCACCGACGCCCACACTACCGACGATCCGCCGAACAGCACCACTCCTCTCGCAGCTCAGCTGATCGCACACACCAACGCCGTGTGGGCGACCCAGGCAGTCACCCGGTGCGAGACTGCAACCGCGGCGACGTCGGAGATCTCCTTCGCCTGACCGCTCTGCAGCAGTCGATCAGCGGTAGTCAGCGAAGACCGGCGAGCCCGGTTCGAGCGCAACTCCGGCACCGTTCGCGGCGAACGAGATGGCGTGGTACCAGCCACTCAGCAACAGAAGGTCGAGCAACTCGGCCTCGGTGAATTCGGCGGCGAGCCGCTGGTACAAGCCGTCAGACCACGTCGAGCTGTCGTGTAGCGCGTCGGCGGCCTCGATCAACAGCCGATCTCGCTCCGTCCTCCAACACGGGTCCGATGCGTCGCCGTGGGTGAGCGATCGGATCTGCTCGACGTCGAGACCGGCCGCCTCGGCGAAGAACACAACATGCACACCCCACTCGTACTCGCACGAGCACCGAACGCAGATGCGATCGATCACGATCTCACGATCTCGGAGCGTGAGTGACAGGTCGGCTGAGAGCTCGTAACCGCCCCAGCCCATCAACGCACGAGTCATGGGCTCGTTCTTGGCAAACGTCCGGAACAGCCCGATGGGGTCGACGCCCGGTGGCATCATCCGGCCGAGCATGTCGGCAACTGCGGGTTCGTAGGGCGGAGCGAGTGGTTCGACGCGCATGGCATCCTCCAGTAGTGTTTCGTTTTTCGAACAACTACGAGAGTGTCGCGTTTCTGAAATAGAAACGCAAGAGGAAGATCCACCGTGACCGACGCACCGACGCCAGGACGCCCCGTCCGCGGCTCCAGCACCGGCCGCCCGGTCATGGCCGCGCTCGACCTCCTCGGACGACGGTGGACACTCCGCCTGGTGTGGGAGCTCCGCAACGGTCCGGTGGGCGCCCGCGATCTCCGCCAACGCTGCGACGAGATGTCGTCGAGCGTGCTCTACCAACGGCTCGGCGACCTGGTCGACACGCGGATCGTCGAGAAGAACGATGCCGGCCACTACGAGCTGACCCCGATCGGGCGCGACCTCTACGGCGCCCTCGAGCCACTCATCACCTGGTCGGACCGATGGGCCAAGCTCCAGGCTTGAGGTTTACGCAGGCGAATCGTCGGGATCAGGCGCCGACAACCAGAGGCGTTGCAGCGCCACCATCGTCTCCGAGAACTGAGTCGGCCGGTACACCCCGGGCTCGATCAGCGAATGCAGCGACAACCCATCGTCGAACGCCCGCACCAGGGTGACGACATCCTCGACCGGCATCGGATGCGGCCGGCCGACCTGCTCGGCAATCCGGTCGATGACCTCGCGGTTCATCTCACGTAAGCGGTGTTGGTGCTCGACCAGCCGCGGTCGGTTGGCCGGGTCGCGGAGTGCGTACAACGTGAGCTCCATGCCCAGCATGTTGTAGGCGCCGAGCGCCGCGGTACGTCGACGATCATCGGATTCCATCGCCAGCAGGAACGCCTCGGGCGATTCGGTCTGCTCGTAGAGCCGTTCGATCTCGGATTCGTTCTCCGCGAGATGCTCCTCGAGGAGCTCGAGCACCAGGTCGTCCTTGTTGGCGAAGTTCGAATAGAAGGCGCCGCGGCTGAAGCCGGCTTCGTCGCAGATGTCCTCGATCGAGGTGGCGGCGATGCCGCGCTCGGCGAACACCTTGGCTGACGCCGCGAGCAAGCGCTCGCGGGTCTCCTCGCGGGTTGGTCGCGTCCTGGCCCTTGACATGGCAATCAGGATACATCAATGTATTGAATACAGCGATGTATCGAGTGCACGACTGTATCGAGTTGTGTGCAGGCTGAGCGGAGGCGCGATGACGATGACCGACGAGACCACCCACGACATGGCGGAGGGCCCAGCCCCGATCGAGTCGATCGAGCTCGATCCGGGCACCGCGTTCCTGTTGGCGGCCTTCGAGCCGGAGAACCGTGCCGACCCCTATCCGCTCTACGCCCGTATGCGCGAGGAGTCGCCGATCCTGACAACCGGCACCGGGCTGTGGTTCGCCTTCACCCACGAGGCCGCCAACACGGTGTTGCGCGCCCGCAACGTGGCGAGCGACGAGCGACGGTCCAACGAGTTCGCCGCCAACGTGGCGAGCGATCCGAAGCTGCAGCGATTCGCCGAGCAGGAACCGCTCATGCTGTTCACCGATCCCCCGGACCACACCCGGCTGCGCTCCCTCGTCACTCGGGCGTTCACCCCGCGCACGGTCGAGCGGTTGACGACGCGCATCCAGGAGATGACCAATGAGCTGCTCGATGAGCTGGCCGACGGCACCGGCGAGCCTCAGGACCTGATCGAACGCTTCGCCAAGCCCCTTCCCGTGGCGGTCATCTGCGAGATGCTCGGGGTGCCAGCGGCCGACGTCGCATCGTTCACCGCCTGGTCTGATGACCTGTCGCGGATGGTCGACCCCGGCGTCCTCCGCACCGAAGAGGACGAGCTCGCCATCGAGCGTGCACGTCAGGACCTGTCGGCCTACACGGCCGCCCTGCTGGCCGAACGGCGCGCACGACCGCAGGAGGACCTGATCTCCGCACTGATCGAAGCTCGTGACGGCGACGAACGGCTCACGGAGTCAGAACTGATCCTCCTCGTGATCCTTCTGCTGGTCGCCGGACATGAGACCACGGTCAACCTGATCGGCAACGGCCTGGTCGCGCTCCTACGCAACCCCGATGAGCTGCGGCGGTGGCAGGGTGACCCCTCTCTCGATCGATCCGCGGTCGACGAGCTGCTGCGCTACGACAGCCCGGTGCAGCTCGGCATGCGGATTCCGCTCGAGCCGATGACGATCACCGGTGCGGAGGTTCCTACCGGCGACCAGATCACGTGTCTTCTCGGCGCCGCCAACCGCGACCCAGCGATGTTCCCCGATCCCGACCGCCTCGACCTGTCACGGGCGAACGCGTCACGCAACATGTCGTTCGGCGGCGGTATCCACCACTGCCTCGGCATGGCACTCGCCCGTTCCGAAGGCCAGATCGCGCTCGGTTCGCTCCTGCGGAGGTTCCCGTCACTGGAGCTGGCCACTACGCCCGAGGTGCGGGACCGCTTCGTCCTGCGCGGCTATCGGACGGTCGAGGTCGTCCTCGCCTGACGCTGATTCGCAGCCGCCCGCCTATCGGGCCAGGAGATCCTCGACATCGGCCTGGAGGGAGCCGTAGCCCAGCGTCTCGGTGGTTCCGTCGTCATTCACAAACACGTAGGTCCGCTGCCGGGTGACGCCAAAGCGATCCCACAGCACACCCTCCGGGTCGGGGATGTGGGTCACCCCATCGACGCCGGTGTCGGCCACGAACTCGAGCATCTCGTCGACATCAGCAAGGCCGGGCACCCCAACGATGTGCACTTGATTCCCATACAACTGCTGTACCTCCACGACCGTGGGGGTTTCGGCACGTCAATGCGGTCACCAGGGCGCCCAGAACCAGAAGACGACGTCTTGGCCTTCGAGGCTGCCGAGATCGATCGCATCGCCCGAGATGGTCTCGAATTCGCCGCTTAGTAGGGCGACCGGGGCATCGCTGGCGGCAAGCTCGGCTGGATCGGACGACGATGCCGCAGACGAGGTGGACGGTGTGGCAGCACCGCCGCACGCCGACAGAACGAACAGAACGTGCGCCAACAGCGAAACGGCTCGCACCATGCGGTGCCGTCTCCGTGGTCGTCGCTCCAATCGCATGGTTCGGAAACTCCCGTCAACCTTTTGGCATTCCGCTCAGACGGAAGTGCGCGCCGCCCCGCCACACTGATCTGCCGTGAACGCTGCACAGCCCGAACTCATCGTGAGCCACACCAGCACGGTCACGCCCGACCAGATCGACGATCTTGGGCACATGAACGTGCGATGGTACGGCGCGAACGCGCATGCCGGCACCGTCGCAATGTGTGAATGTCTCGGGCTCGCCGTCCCGCCGGTGTCGAGCACCTACACCCGTCATCATCACGAGCAGATGGAGGGCAACGAGCTCGAGGTTCGTAGCGCGTTGCTGGGTGGCGGCAATCGCCTACGCCTTTACCACGAGCTGCGCAATCGGGCCGACGACGATCTCGCGGCCACGTTCGTCCATGAGCTCGACGCGCCGATGATCGAAGCCCCGACCCTCGAACTGCCCGCCTACGGTGCGCCTCGCAGCCTCAGCCTCGACAACGACGGCTTTGCGTCAGCCCCTCCGCTCGACGAGCTGCGCGCCAAGGGCCTCGAAATCCGCCACGAGAGATCGGTCACCGAGGAAGACACCGACGGCGCCGACGCAGTGCCGACGTGGCTCACCAACAACCTGATCTGGGGTGGGGAGCGGCCGGACGAGGAGAACGACTGGATCCGCACCCTGCCCAGCGGTGATCGGTTTGCCTATGCCGTCATGGAGACCAGGCGTTGGGTCCGAGCCGAGCCGGTGCCGCTCGGCGCCCGCATTCAGAGCTTCGGTGCCCTCATCGCGCTGGGCGACAAGATCACCCACGACATGACCTGGGCCTACGACGTCGAAACCGGCGAGCCGCTCGTCGTGTTCGAAGGCATCGACGTGTGCTTCAACATGTCGCAGCGCCGGGCGATGTCGATCCCCGACGACGAGCGTCAGCGTCAGCTCGACGGCCTCCACGAGGAATACGCGCCGAGCTGACGCCAGACAGCGTCGAGTGGCTTAGCCCAAGGCGGTCGGGTCGATGCCGCAGGTGCCGAGAATGGCCAGCAGCTGCGGTGGGAGCCCGGCGCCGGCGGTGTTCGGGTCGAGGTTGGCGAACGAGGTCAGCAGCGAGCCGTCGATGTTCTCGACGAAGCAGGTGGCCTGGTCCACGGTCAGGCCGCTGTCCGCGACGAGAGTCTCGATCAGGAAGGCACGACCGGCTTCGGTCGAGAGGAGTCCGGCGAGGGCATTGTCGATCTCGGCCTCGAGGTCCTCGATCGAGTCGACTTCGGTGACCTCGGGCTCAACCAGATCCGGACAGTTGACCTCGAGCCACGCGTCGATCCGCTCGCTCGCCGCGTCAGCGGCGATGCTGCTCGGCAACGTGTCGACCTGCTCACTGATGGCGATCAGGCTCCACTCGTTCGCTTCCAGCAAGGCCGCGATCTCCTGGAGGCCGATCAGGATGTCGCGCAGATCGCCCTGAATGTCGGACGGCGCAACCGGGATCGCCTCGGCCAAGAGTTGCTGGCTCGTCGTGATGAACTCCTCGGTCGACACGGGGTCGAACGGGCTGAACTCGTCGGCCAACCGCTGGTTCTCTGCGTAGAGCACGCAGAAGCGGTCGGCGTCGGAGCTGATGGGAACATCGGTGGGCTCAGGAGCCGTCGTCGGCTCGGGCACAGCCGTCGGCTCGGGATCCGCTGCCGGAACCTCGGTGGGTTCAGGAGCCGTAGTCGGCTCCGCATCGTCGGCCGGAGCGGCACCGTCACCGCCGTCGTCGGTCGTGGTGGTGTCCGCCGGGGCGGAGTCGCCGGTGTCTGCCGCCGTGGGCGCCAAGGTTGCGACGCCGTCCGATCCGCCGCACGCGGCCGCGATGAGCGTCACCGCCAACGCAACGAGCACGGCGCGCAGCGAGCGGCCGAGCGCCGTGGAAGAAGTGGTGTTGTTCGACAGAAATGTGGTCCTCGCCATAGACGCCCGAGAATACGTCCCCAATCCGGGCCACCGGTGCGCGGGCCGAGCGACGTTGGTCACAACGACACAAAAGGATGCGAACGGCCCTGGTGGGTACGCCGCGGGCTCGGAGTCGAGGCTCAGGGCAGGTTGACGCGATCCCAGGTCAGGATCTCGTCAGCCCAGGTGGCGACCTTCTCGCCCCGAGTGCGGGCCCTCGAAGGCCAGGGCTGATCGAGATCGACCGGGTCGCCGCGGCTGATGACCGCCCGGAGATTGGAACGATCCTGCAGCCGACGGACATCGGCGGCGACATCGCCATCAACCACGATCACGTCGGCCCGAGCGCCTTCGGTCACCACACCGAGTTCGCCCGGCAGCTTCATGGCGATGGCGTTGTTCGCGGTCGCGCATCGGATCGCTTCGACGCCGCTGAGGCCCAACTCCTCGACGAAGACCTCCAACTCCCGGGCGTGCCAATGGCCGTAGGGGGTGAGCGCAAACCCGCTCTCGCTCCCGCACAGCAACGGGACACCCTCATCGAAGGCCTTGCGCATCATCTCGGCGGTCGCCTTGATCTCGCCCCGGAAGATGTCCTGCATGCCGACGCCAGCGCCAACGGCCTCGCCGTGATCGGCGAGGTTCGCCAGGAAGGTGAAGGTTGGGCAGATGGCGGCGCCAGCGTCGATGATGGCCTGCAGGCCATCATCGTCGATGAACGATGCGTGCAAGATGAGATCCACGCCGGCCAACGCCGCATCGCGGGTCGACGACGCGTTGCGGCAATGCGCCGTGACCGGAACACCGAGCGCATGCGCGGTGTCGCAGACCGCCTTCATCTCGTCGAGCGTCCACACCTGGAGTTCGCCCGCATGCGTGGGGATCGATCCCGTGGCGTGGATCTTGATCCAGTCAGCGCCGTTCTTGATCTGGCGCCGGGTGGTTGTGACCATCTCGTCGATGGTGTTGACGACCGCGGCATACCCGACGGTGCCATCGTCGGGAATCAGCCGTCCGGCCGTGCCACCCACCGAGGTCAACAGAGCCTGCACACCGGTGGCGATGCGGGGTCCGGGAAACGCACCTGACTCGACCATGTCTCGAACCTCGGGGCCGATGCCCATGATCGTGTCCGGGTCCATCATCGAGGTCACACCGGCGAGCAGGAGCTTGGGGAGGTTGTGCAACGTGACCATCGCCGCCGTCGTCGGAGGACGGTGGAAGAACAGTTCGTCGTTCGACTGAACGTCGTCGAACGTCACGTGACAGTGCGCGTCGATGAGTCCGGGCATCGTCGTGGCGCCGGTTCCGTCGATCGCCTGCACGTCGGCCGGATTCGGTCCGAGCGCATCGACGACCTCCTCGGGCGCGCCGACCGCAAGGATCTCGTCGCCGCGGGTGACCACGTCGAGCCCCGGTCGTGGAGGCGCTCCCGTGCCGTCGACCACGGTCGTGTTGGTGATGTGCACCGTCGTCGTCATGGCTCAACGGTAGCCCGACGCTACGGACAGCTACAGCCGCAGCAGCCGACGAGCGTTGTCCCGGTAGTCCTCGTGGGCCGGGATCTCCCATGCGTCGTGCGGCGCATCCCATCCCGCCAGGTTGGTGCCGACCACGAGCCGATCTCGGCCGACCTTCGTCTCGAGCAGCGCCAACGCCTCGGCGTCGTGCACGTGGTTGTCGAACCACAGGCGGCGCAGACCGGCCGTTGTGTCTCGAGGCTCCTCGCGAGCCCACGGTCGGGTTCGGCCTTGGTGCTCCAGCCGTCCGAGCATGAATGCTGCCGCTCCCCCGCCGTGCGAGAGGCAGATGTCCAGCCCCGGGTGACGGTCGAGAACGCCTCCCCAGATGAGACATGCGACTGCGAGCGTTTCCTCGTAGAGGAAGCCGAGCGACAGGTCGAGGTCGAAACGCCGGATCCGAGGATCTCGCAGCGGTCCGTCGATCCCCTGCGGCGCCGGGTGCAGGAAGATCGGGACGTCGAGGTCGACGGCAGTGGACCACACGGCATCGAGCCGTTCATCGTCGAGATCGATTCCGAAGTCGGTGCCGATGTACGCGCCGACGAGTCCGTGCGCCTCGACCGACCGCCGCAACGCGGCGACAGCCGCGTCGGGGTCCTGCATCGGGAGCTGGGCGAATCCGCGAAACCGGTCGGGGTGCAGTGCGACGACGGCGGCGAGTTCGTCGTTGTGCCACCGGCAGAACTCCGCAGCGACATCGGGTTCGATGTGATGAAAGTACGTCAGCGGGTTCGGCGACAACACCTGCAGCTCGATGCCGAGATGGTCCATCGCCGCAAGGCGCACATCGGGGTCCATGAACGCCGTGCCCGAGTAATCGACGCCATCGAGGACGTAGTCGCCGACCCTGAATCTCGGCCGGCCTTCGGCGCCGACACCGAGCTCGGGCCCGTAGTGCCCGGCACAGCCCATTACGCCGGGCAACACCGTGTGGGCGTGGACGTCGATCATGCGCCGATCACCCTGCTGCCCTGCCGCTCACGAATCGAGCAGCACGGGATAGCGGCCGAAGTATGGACGCGTCGTGGATTCATCCATCTCCGCCGGTTCGCTGGGGTCGGGCCGTGCCCCATGGTCGAACAGCACCTGCACCGCCTCGGGGACGAGGCCGAAGATGTGGTCATCGACCGTCGAATCCGGCTGGAACACCAACCCTGCGGCCATGTCCTGGCCGATGCAATGGTGCATGCCGGAGCCGAAGGACAAGCCATAAAGCGCAACGCCGCGGGGCGTGGAACGGTCGGGGTTGAAGTCCTCAGCGTCGTCGCCGAACACCGATGGGTCGCGGTTCACGGCCAGCAGGTCGATCACCACCTTTGCCCCCGCGGGAATGGACCGACCGCTGCGCAAGTCGATGTCGGACAAGGCCCATCGCATCGCGACCGGCGATGAAGGCTGGAGCCGCACCGTCTCGTGCACGCACCGCTGCACGAACAAGCGGTCGCGCAGTCGTTCGCGATCGCCGCCGCCCTCCAACCATCGGAAGATGTTGTGGCTCACCCGAGTGAACGCCGTCGCCGACGTGTGCGCGCCGGCGAGCAGGTAGAACGCAACCTCTCGAACGATGACGTCGTGGTCCAGGTCAAGCTTGTCGTCGTTGGAGAGCAGGATGGACAACACGTCGTGCGGCAGGTCGGCGCCACCGTCGAGCAGCTGCTGCCGTCGCTCCAGTGAAGGCGTGACGAACTCGGCGTCGAACGCATCGAGCTCGGAGGCCACCTCGTCCCGCTTGGCGTCGCGGTCGCCGGTGTAGTGCGCCAGCGTTGCCCCCTCGATGAACGTGCGGAGGTACTGGTACAGCCGACGGGTCTCGTCGGGACTCCCGATCGGGCGGTCGACACCAGCGGCCAGCGCGGCGAGGTTCATCATCATCCGGTGTCCGAGGTCGACCAGCTCGGCCCGACCTGCCGCGATGTCGGGTCCGAGCGTCTCGCGGATGATCGGCGGAAACAGCTCCCGCTCGTACAACTCGAACGTCTCGCGACGGAACAACCGATTCTCGAGACGCCGTCGATCGCGGTGGGCCTCTCCGTGAAGGTTGACGAGGACATCGCCCATCACGACCTCGCCGGCGTCGTACAACGCTTGGCGCAGCTCCTTCTGGCGGTAGGTGTCCCGCGCCTCCTCGTAGGTGGTGATGGTGATCGGCTCGTCGCTCATTGGCTCGCTCCTGGCCGGGGCCGCTTCGTCAAGGATCAGGCATCGGTGACCCCGAGACCAAGCCCGCCGTCGACCGTGAGGACGTTGCCCGTCGTCCACTCGGCGCGAATCAGGTACTCGATCGCCTCGGCGACCTCCTCGACGGTCCCGATGCGACCGAGGGCATGGGCCGGGGCGAGGCCTTCGAGACGCGCCCGGGCGGTGTCGTCGTCGAACAATCCGGCCCGCTGGTTGATCTCGGTGAACACGGCTCCGGGGCGCACGCACGACACCCGGACGCCCTGCGGGCCGAGCTCGGCGGCCAACACGCCGGTAAGGGTCTCGACCGCCCCTTTGGTCGCGGCGTAGGGCGATGCGCCGGGGAACGCACGCTGCGAGTGCACCGAGCCGATGAACACCACGCTCCCCGCCGTGTCGACCAGATGGTCAAGGGCCATCTGGGTGAGCATCATGCCGGCGACCACGTTGGTGTGGAACACCCCAAGCAGCTCGGCTTCGTCGAGTTCGGCCAGCGGCCCGCGGTACATGTTCCCGGCGTTGTTCACCAGGGCATCGAGACGACCGGCCCCGTGCTCAACGGCAGCAGCGACCATGGCAGCCCGGCCGTCCGGGCTGCACACATCGCCCACGACGCCGACGCAGGACGATCCGATCGATGCCGCGACGGCTTCGACCTTGTGGGCCCGCCGACCGGCGATCGTGACCTGTGCTCCCGCTGAGGTGAGGTGACGCGCCGCGCCCTCGCCGAGCCCGGACCCACCGCCGGTGATCAGCACCGACATGCCCTCGATCGACCTCATGCGGCCTCCTCATCGGTCGTGAGCCACCCGATGGCGTTGGCGAGGAGGCGTCGGTGGTCATCGTCGAGAAGCGATCGGCGGTCATGCCCGAGCAGGTCGCACACGATGCGTCCGGCACCGTGGTTGCGGGTCCAGATGATCGGCTGGAGATCGTCGTCGTCGCTTCGACAGGCGCGGCCGACCACGTGGATGTCCTCGGCCATGTCGAGGTCGCCGTAGACCTCGTCGACGACGGTGAGGGTCGCGTCGATTCCGTCGGTGAGAGCGTGCCGTTCGAGCTGGACGGCAACCGATGCGGGGGGCGGGTGCGACGAGGTACCCCAGACCCATCCACCACCGAGCAACTGTCCCCACTCGGGCCAGTCATCGAAGCAGATCGGGCTGGTGTGCAGCGCGAGCAAGCGTCCACCGCCCTCGACCCAACACGGGAGCGTCGTACGCAGCTCGGCCGTCGTCGCATAACCCCAGGGATCTCGCCACGAGTCGTAGGCCTCGCCGAGCATGCGCCACCACAGGCCATGCATCACGAGGACATCGGCGTTCTCCAACGCATCGATCAGTGCGTCGGGATGGCGCACGACTCTCGGCGCGACGCCGCTGGCTGCGAGCACCGTGACCAGCGCCTGCTCGATGTCATCGAAGTCGTGCGCGTGCGGGGATCCGCCGACGAGCAGCACCGCCGTCCGGCAGTCCGATCCGTTCCCCTCCACGAGGACCGACAGTAGTCCTGCTCCGTGACCCGCGGTCGAGTCTCAGCGGCCGCACGGCCGTAGGATCGGCCGATGGCCGGGGCAAGCGACGAGCGGTGGTTCGACAACCTTCATCCCGCGCTCCGACGCTTCTGGCACCCCGTCGCCGCGGCGGCCGATGTCGAGCCCACAAAGCCCCACCCGTTCCGCCTCCTCGGCGTCAACTATGTGCTCGCCTGCCTGGATGACGCCTGGACCGCCCTTCCGGCGGTGTGCCCACATCGCCTTGCGCCGCTCGATGCCGGGACGATCCGTCGGGGCGGATCACGCGGCGACGTCGTCGTCTGCGGGTATCACGGATGGCAGTTCGGCGGCGACGGCCGCTGCCGTGCGATCCCCGCGCTCGGCGACGGCGCAACCATCCCGCCTACGGCCCACCTCGGCCCCGCTCACTCGGTCGAGGAGCGCTACGGCCTGGTCTGGGTGGCTCTCGACGAACCGGTTGCCGGGATCCCCGGCGTTGAACGGTGGGACGACCCCGGTCTCGGGCGAGCACCGATGCCGCGTCAGGAGTGGAGCGCGGGCGCTGCCCAGATGGTCGACAACTTCCTCGATGTCGCGCACTTTCCCTTCACCCATCTGGACACGATCGGCAATCCCGACGAGATCGAAGTGCATGGCTTCGACATCGACCGCGACGACTGGAGGTTCGACGCCACCTATCGCCACACGGCTCGCTCGCTCAGCGAGTCCGCGGCTGCAGGAGCGTCCGAGGCGGCCGTCGTCGAGAGGACGATGCGCTTCCGGTGCTGGGCGCCGCATCACCTCCAGCTGCTGATCGACTACGGCCCCGACGGTGACTTGCTGTTGCTCTTCTTCCACCAGCCGATCGATGCCGAGTGCACCGGTCTCTACTGCGTGATCCTCGCCGAGAACATCGCCGACGGCCGGATGACTGCAGCCGAGCAGATCGACTTCCAGTTCCGAGTCGCCGCCGAAGACCGGGACATGCTGGAGCGGCTTCCGAGCACGGCCGTACCGCTGCACCCGGGCGTCGAGACGCACACCCGCGCCGACCGTTCGACCGTGGAGTACCGCCGCCTGTTGACCGACGTCGCCTCACTCGACTCGGCTGCGCTCGACTGAGCCCGGTTGTGGCTCCTAGGAGCCGTCGTGGCCGACGCCGTCGACCGACGCGGGCCGGGGCAGGTGGGCGATGACTGAACCGGTCACCCCACCGTCGACGACGAGGTTCTGGCCATGCACATACGCCGCATCTGCCGACGCCAAGAACAACACAACGCGAGCGATGTCATCACCGGTGCCGAGGCGTCCGAGCGGGACTTTGGCCTCGCGAGCGTTCCGGGTTGCCGGATCGGCGTAGATCGGCTCGGACATCCCGGCGTCGATCAGGCCAGGCGCGACCGCGTTGACCCGGATCCCGAGCGGGCCCCATTCGATCGCCATCTGCGACGTCAACAGCGCGATTGCGGCCTTGCTCGAGCCATACGCGCCGGCGTTCGGGCCAGCGGCGACACCGTTCATCGAGGTCACGTTGACGATTGCCCCGGTCCGTGACTCGCCGACCAGCCGCCGGGCAACCAGTCTGGCGGCGACGAAGGTCCCGATCAGGTTGACCTCGGTGACCGCGCGGAAGTCCTCGACGGAGAGTTCCAACAAGGGCCCGAACCGGACGATGCCGGCATTGTTGACCAGCACGTCCGGGGTCCCGAAGTCGTCCAGCGCCTCGGCGACGGCCGCCCCGTCGGTGACCGACCCCTGGTAGTGGCCAATGGCCGGATCGCGTTGTGGGTCTGGCGAGTCGACGTCGTACACGCCGACTCGGTAGCCGTCGACCAGGGCCGCTGCGGCGATCTCGGCGCCGAGGCCTTGTGCCCCGCCGGTTACGAGCATCGATCGTTGGCGTTCCGACGTCGCCGACGTCATACGATCGCCAGCACTTCCCACATGTCGACAACGCTAGGAGGCGCACGTGCTCGAACTGACATCGTTCGACGCCGCCCGCGCCGCCCTGCGCAACCGGGATCTTCGCCAGGCCCTGTACGACGAGGGCGCGAGCCTGATGGGGAGTGTGATCGTCAACCTGCACGGGGTCGAGCACACCGCTCGGCGTCGGCTCGAGAACCGGCTCTTCTCCCCCGAGACCGTCGCCTGGTACGACCGCGACCGCATCCCCGCGATCATCGAATCAGTCGTAGGTCGCGCCGCGGCCGCCGGCTTCGGCGACGCACAGGAGCTGGCGCGTCGTGCGCTGATGTGGCTCTCCCTCGACGTGGCCGGCATCGACCTGCCCGACGATCCGGCCGGGCGCGACGCCGCATTCGAAGACGTCTTCTCGCTCATGCACCGCTTGGCAACCTCCAGCGTGGTGGTGCACGCGACTGGTGACAAGGCGTCGATCATCGCCGACGGCGATCGGGCATTGGACGAGTTCGAGCGGCGCTTCTTCCGGCCCGCTCGCGATCGCCGCGCCGCGCTGATCGATCCGAACGCCGGCGACGCTTCGCTCGACGACCTTCCGAGGGACGTCCTCACGACCCTGCTGGTCAACGACGACCGCCTCGCACTCTCACCGCACGACGTGCTTCGCGAGGTGGCGTACTTCCCGTGGGTCGGCGCACACTCGACCGCAGCACAGCTGCTTCACCTGCTCGATCACGTCT
The DNA here is from genome assembly GCA_039028435.1 of Actinomycetota bacterium. Lineage (GTDB taxonomy): Bacteria > Actinomycetota > Acidimicrobiia > Acidimicrobiales > UBA10347 > UBA10347. Next base: position 305,181 of record JBCCIC010000002.1, read on the forward strand.
TCGAGCGCCTTCGGATCGATGCCGGACTTCGGGGCCGACTCATCGACGATCCTGCGCTGCGACTGCGCTGGGTACACGAATCGCTGCGACTCCATCCGGCGAGCCCGGTCGCGGTTCGTCGTGTCGCCACCGACACGACGGTCGACCGGCGGTCGTTGGCGATCGGCGACGAGGTCGTGATCGCGGTCGCCGCGGCCAATCGGGACCCGGCGGTCTTCGTCGACCCGGACGACTTCGTCCCGGACCGGGTAGTGCCCGGCGGCGTCGCCCGCTGGGGGCTGAGCTTCGGCTCCGGCATGCATGCATGTCTCGGCCGAGAACTCGCGGCCGGGCGTGAGACCGGACCGGACGGAGCGCACATCGACGGCGCACTGAGCCTGCTGCTGAGTGCGCTGCTCCGCGCCGGCGCAACCCTCGATCCCGACGATCCCCCGACACTCGACGAAACGACCACGCGCCGCAACTGGGGACGATTCCCACTGCGCTTCCCGACCGCGAAGCGAACAAGCTGATGCGCTTTGGTGCCAGGCACCGATCGTTACAGGGACGGCAAGGGCGTCGCGCCCACGTGAACGCCATCGGCCGCGCACCCTACGATCGCGGCCATGGCCTACCCCGGTGTCTACGCCGTCGAACGACCCGATCACCCGGCGGTCATCATGGCCGGCTCCGGTGAGCGCCTGACCTATCGAGAACTCGATGAGCGCTCGAACCGCATCGCCCATCTCTTCCGCCACCACGGGCTCACCCGCGGCGACCGAGTGGCACTCTTCATGGAGAACCAGATCCGCTACATGGAGGTCGTCTGGGCCGCCCTACGGAGTGGCATCTACGTCACGACGATCAACAGCTTCCTCACGGCCGCCGAGGCGGCGTACATCATCGACGACTGCGATGCCCGGATCGTCTTCACGAGTCGAGCCAAGGCGGAGGCCGCGACCGGCATCGACCCGGCAACCACGCCCCAGGTGCTGCGCTGGCTCATGTGTGATGGCGTCGCCGACGGCGGGGCGATCGAGTGGGAGCCCTACGAGCCGGTGATCGACGGGTTCCCACCGACGCCGATCGGCGACGAGTCCTGTGGGTACCAGATGCTCTACTCCTCGGGCACGACCGGACGGCCCAAGGGCATCCTCCGGCCGCTACCGGAAGGGCCGGTCGACGAGATCGACACCGTCGCCAACCGTCGATTCATCGAGATGTACGGGTACGGCCCCGAGATGGTTTACCTGTCCCCCGCGCCGATGTACCACGCCGCGCCACTCGCGTTCTCGATCGCTACCAACCGGCTGGGCGGCACGCTCGTCATCATGGAGAAGTTCGATGCCGCCGCGGCGCTGGCGAACATCGAACGCTACGCGGTCACCCACAGCCAGTTCGTTCCGACGATGTTCGTCCGGATGCTCAAGCTGCCCGATTCCGTGCGGCTGGCGCCCGATCTCTCGACGCTCGGGTGCGCCATCCACGCCGCAGCGCCCTGCCCGGTCGAGGTCAAACGCCGGATGATCGAGTGGTGGGGGCCGATCATCTGGGAGTACTACGCGGGAAGCGAGGGCAACGGGGCGACGCTCATCAACTCCGACAAGTGGCTCAAGAAGCCGGGATCGGTGGGTCGCGCGCAGCGCGGACAGGTCCACATCTGCGACGAAGACGGTAACGACCTCGACCCCGGCGAGATCGGTGGGGTCTATTTCAGCGGTGGCGGCAGCTACGAGTATCACAAGAACCCGGAAAAGACGGCCGAGGCCTCACTTCCCGGAGGCAAGACCACGCTCGGCGACGTCGGCTACCTCGACGAGGACGGCTACCTGTTCCTGACCGACCGCAAGGCCCACATGATCATCAGTGGCGGGGTCAACATCTACCCGCAGGAGATCGAAGACGCCCTGATCACCCATCCGTCGGTGACCGATGTCGCCGTCTTCGGCGTGCCGGATCCGGACATGGGCGAGCAGGTGAAGGCGGTCGTGCAACCGGCGCCGGGTGTCATGGCCGACGAGGCGCTCATCGCAGAGCTGATGACCTTCACCCGCGACGCGATCGCGCACTACAAATGCCCGCGCAGCATCGACTTCCTCGACGAGCTGCCCCGCCTTCCGACCGGCAAGCTGTACAAGCGGCTGCTGCGTGATCGCTACTGGGGTGAAACCGAGTCAAAGATCGTCTGACCTTGCCGCAGCGCACTGCAGCTCAGTCCAACGCGTGGAGTACCGCCGCCGTGAACTGCGCCGTCGTCGCCGACCCGCCCTGGTCTGGGGTGAGCGTGGTTCCGGCGCGATAGACGCTTCGGATCGCGCCCTCGAGCCGGGCGGCGGCCGCGGACTGGCCGAGATGTTCGAGCATCATGACCGCGCTCAGCATCTGAGCCGTCGGGTTGATGATGCCCCTGCCGGCGATGTCGGGAGCCGATCCATGCACCGGCTCGAAGTACGCGTAGTCGTCGCCGACGCCGGCACTCGGGGCACAGCCCAGACCACCGGACAGCCCAGCGGCTGCGTCGGAGAGGATGTCTCCGTAGAGGTTCGGCATGACGACGACGTCGAGTGACTCCGGCTGCGCGACCAGTCGACGGGCGAAGTCGTCGATGATGTGGAAATCGGTCGTGATGTGAGGGAACTCCTCGGCGACTTCGAAGCACCGGTCGCGAAACCTGCCATCGGTCTTCGGCAGCATGTTCGTCTTCGAAGTGATCGTGACATGGCCCCGGCCGCAGCCTCGTTCGACACGCTGCTCGGCCAAGCGGAACGCCGCCCGCGCGACCCGTCTCGAACCCTCGTCGGTGATCGCCTTGATGGCATAGCTGCCTTCGCCCATCTCGTGGGGCTCGCCGAGCCGACCGCTCACTTCGAGCCGAGCGAGGTCGGCCAACTCACCCTCGATCCCCACATACAGGTCTTCGAGGTTCTCGCGGACGATGACGAAGTCGATGGCATCCGGCGCGGCGAGTGGCGTGACGGCGCCCGGAATGTGGCGGACGGGACGCAAATTCGCATAGGTGCGACGGCCCCAACGGAGGTAGGCCAAGGCCCATGTGGACCGGCCGGACGCCGAGCCGAAGAGGCACGTGTCGGTCCCGTCGATCGTCTGCCGTGTCGCCTCGCGATGGTCGATGTCGCACCGTCGCCACTCGATCTGAGCGCCGGCCGCCTCGGCGACCTCGACCGTCGGCTCCACGACCTCGGGCGCCGCATCGTCTCCCGGGATGAGACAAACGGTCGCCGCGCCGGTCATCGCCGGGCGAGGCGACGAAGCGGCGGCTCGGTCTTGGGCGGGACCTTGCGAGGCGGAAGGTGCTCGAGCACCTCGGCGGTCGCCGCAGCGATGATGCGGACCGCCTGCTCAAACGCCTCCTCGGTCGCAGCCGAGGTCTTCTGCACGCCCGTCACCTTGCGTACGTACTGGCGGGCCGCTGCCTCGATCTCCTCGCCGGTGGCCACCGGCTCGAGCCCGCGGAGTGTCGTGATGTTCCTGCACATGTCGCCACCTTAGAAGCTCGAAATCCGACGGGTTCTGGGAACACCGCGACCCCGATGACTACTGTCGGGCCCGTGACACGGCGGCGGTGGCGGCCGATCCTGGCGATCGGGGCGGTGGCGACCGCTCTGCTCGCCCAACTCACCCCGCTGGGTCCGTTCGCGTCACCGGCGAGCGCTCAGGAAATCGGCACATTCACGCTGGCCACCGACCTGATCGAGGCAGCGGTCGGCGATGTCGTTGAGGTACGGCTCGTGCTCGAATCGGTGGCCGCCGACGACAATCCAGCAGCGATCGAGGCCACGATCGGCTGGGATTCTGCCGGCGTGTCTGTCCAGGACTGCACGACCGGGCCGACACTCGGGTCCTGCAACCTCGAAGCGTCAACGGCGCAGATCGCTGTCGTGACGCTGAACGACTTCGTCGAGGGAGCGGTCATAGCGACCCTCGACGTTCGGGTCCTGCAACCCGGCTTCCACCCCGTGAACATCATTGCGGCGACCGGCTACGACATGAGCGGTGCTCCGCTCGACGCACGTGGCCGGTCGGGCAGGATCCTCACGGGATCGGCCGAGGTTTCGGGCGACGTGAACTGCAGCGGGACGATGGACGTCGTCGACGCACTGGCGATCGCCCAATGGAGCGTGGGCCTACGCACCGATGGCCAGCAGTGCCCGCTCGTCTCCGCTGCACTCCAACTCCAGGTCGACGAGGGCGATCTGAACGCCGACGGAGACACCGACATCGTCGACGCGCTCCTCATCGCTCGCTGCGTGGTCGGTCTCACCGGACAAGTCGTGTGTCCGGGCGACGCAGCGTCCATGCCGGCGCTCGAGATTCTCGAATCGAACCACCTCGCACCCAGCGGGGCTGGCGACATCTGCCTCGAAGGAGAACCCCTGTCCGATACCTGCGTGGAGTTCCGCAACGACTCGTGTGAGGGCGTCGTATGCCTGACCGGTGGCGAAGCGGCCGGGTTCGCTTGTCCAGTGCCGCTCATCGACGAGGGGTGCGTGGAACGGATGCCGGCGGACGTGCGCCCTGCGAGTTGCATCACCGGGTCACGAGGCGAACCGGGTGACTGCCACATCTTCGTCGCCAAGGGTCCTGCGGCAGCACCCGGTGCTGGCGCGCGGTGCCCGACCCAATCCATCGAGCAAGCCGACGGGAATTGCAAGCGGCTCGTGCCCGACGCTCCACCGCTCTACTACTGCGAGGACCGTGTCGCTGACTTGGTCCTCGTCAACGGCGACTATGTGTGCGACACACTGCTGGCGCACGCTCCCGCACCCTGTCCTTCGGCCGCGTTGCCCACCGTGCTGATCGAGGGGCGCTGCTGGGCGGTCGACGATGGCGCACTCCCCGCCGCATCCTGTGCTGCCCTCGGCGCCCTCGACAACGGACAGTGTCTGAATCCGCTGGCGCGGCTCAGCGCCAGTGATTGCGCACCCGGAACCGAACTCCGTGACGACGCGTGTGTGATCGTCGACCCGAACGGCTTCGGCGGAGGCATCTTCCACTGTTGGTACCAAGCGAACTCCCATTGGGGGGAGCATTGGGGCGGGTATGGCGACGGGTGTCTCTACATGCTCCCAGCGCTGATCGCCGACTGCGATGCTGCCTACTCCTGGGACGACTCCCAGGGCGGAGTCTGTGCCCGGTACGAGTTCAAGACGACTCAACCGGATGGGTCGTTGGGCTGCACTGACCCGTCGGCCATTCCCGTTCGCGACACCTGCGTATTCACGGCCGACTACTCGGCCTTCGAATGCCCGAGCGGCTACGAGCAATGGCGCACTGCGGCACTCTGCTCGATCGTGTTTCCCGGATACAACCAGTACGTCTGCGATTCGGGTATTCAAGATCCCCGGCCGGCCCCTCCAGTCGTGGATCCACCCCCACCGCCCATCATCGTCCCCACGTGCTATCTCCCCTTCGGGCCTCAGCCCGGGACCTGCACCGGCTACGAACTCGACGGCGACTGTTTCCTCCTCGAGGGTCCCTTCGCTCGCTGCGACCATGTCGGACCGTGCCTGGAGACGTTCGTCGGCGTAGCACCGGTCGGATTCGACGATCGAGGCGATGTGAACTGCAACGGCGCGGTGGACCAGGGCGACGTGTTTCTGTTCCTACGCCATGTCACCGGTCAGCTCGATGCTCAGCCTGGATCCTGCGGTGACGTCGATCCATTCGCACCGTTCCTCGCTGCCGCAGGCGACCTCGACGAGAACCGCCGGATCGATCTCCTCGATGCGTGGATCGCCGCCCAGTGCAGTGCTGCGCCGGAAGCCTGCTGACCAACACCCGTTCCTGAGCGGTACCCGCCGGGGCTTGTAGCGTGCGATGCCATGGCCATGCAGAACATCTGGGCCGTGCAGACGGCGGCGACCACGGACGACACCCACTGGTCGTGGGACGTTCTTCCGGCTGCAGGAGCGATGGGCGCGTATGTCGAAGGGTGCGACCTCGGCTCACTCGATCCAGCCGGACACGACGAGGTGACCCGCCTGCTGCACCGCTACAAGGCGGTGATGTTCCTCGGCCAACGCGCCGATCTCGGCTGGGCCGAGTACGTGGGCCTCGGTCGCTTTCTCGGCGAATTGGCGGTCGATCCGTACGTGGAGCCGGTGCTGGCTGATCACCCCGAGATCATGGGACTCATCCGCGAGGCCGACACGACGGGCTACAACTTCGGCGGCGATTGGCACAGCGACGGGAGCTACCTCGAACAACCCGGCGGTCTGACCGTGTTGTGGGGGCGCGACGTGCCGCCGGTGGGTGGGGACACGCTGTTCGCCAATCTCGAACTGGCCTGGTCGATGCTGTCGCCCGCCTTCCGGAGCATGCTCGACGGCCGTCGCTGCCTACACGCTGCGACCGGGCTTGGCACCAAGGCACCGATCACTCGTAAGGGCGACTACGCCTCGATCAACTTCGACCAGGAACTCACGCGCATCGAGCATCTTCACCCGATCAAGCGCACGCATCCGGAGACCGGCGGGCACTCGCTCTACGTGAATCAGGCGTACAGCGTGCAGATCGAAGGCTGTACCGAAGACGAGAGTGCCGGCATTCTCAAGTTCCTGTTCGACTGGTCCGCGTCGCCCGCCATGACCGCTCGCCTTTCGTGGCAGCCGAACGCGATCCTGATCTGGGACAACCGGACGACCGCTCACTACGCGATCGGAGACTACGGCGGCTTCCGTCGCGAGATGTACCGACTCGCCGTCACCGGCGAACGTCCGCAGTAGTCAGCGCCCTGCTAGAACCAGCGTGATGCTCGGCCACTGGACACCTCCGACGAACGAACGCGACGCTCGCGTCGAGCTCGCCGCGGCCTATCGCATGGTGCACGACCAGGGGTGGACCGATCTCGGGGCAACGCATCTCAGTGCGGCGGTGCCAGGCGAAGATGCGTATCTGATGCTCCGGTCGGGCCTCCTGTTCGATGAGGTCACCGCGTCGAACCTGGTCAAGATCGGCGATGACGGTGAGATCCGGGAACCCGGCTGTGGGACAGGCGCTGAGCCCGTCGAGGTCAACCCGGCGGGCGTCACCATCCACAGCGCGCTCCACGCCGCTCGGCCCGGCATCGGCTCGGTGATGCACACGCACACGGTCGCCGGGGTCGCGGTCGCCAACCATCCGGACGGCGTGTTGCCGCTGTCCCAGCACGCCATGCGCTTCTGGCGATGCCACGGCACCCACGACTACGAGGGCATCGCCCTCGACGGTGCCGAGGGGCCGCGGCTCGCCGCCGACCTCGGCGACGGCGAGCTGCTGCTGCTCCGCAACCACGGTCTGCTGACGGTCGGCCCCGACGTACCGTCGGCCTTCTCGGCGCTGTACTACGCCGAATTCTCGTGTCGGATCCAGCTTGCATCGTTCGCCGATCCATCCACGCCGCCCGTGGTTCCCGACCGGGAAACGTGCGACCGGACTCGTGCCCAATACGAGGCAAGCGACGGCTACTGCTACCGCGATTGGATGGCGGTCCTTCGCCGGCTCGAAGCGCGTCACCCCGACTTCGCCGCCTAGCGACCGATCGGTACGGCAGAACCGGGCAGGTTGACCCGGGTCGAACGGCTCAGCGCACCCAGAGTGCACTCAGGTCGCGCCGAACGTGACCGAACCAAGAGCCCATGCAGCAACCTGGAGCCACCGCCGGCCTCGCGCCGTCCACGTTGGAAGAAGCCCGCACCTACCGAGCCCAGGGTGGCTATCGAGCCGAACTGGTCGACTACCTCCGTCGATGTGGCAGCGATCCGGCCGAAGCCGAGTACCTCGCGGACCGCTTCGACCTCGAACTGGGACTCGCCGGTGCGCCGCGCCCCCACGACATCAACCCAACCGTCGCCAAGCAACTTGATGCCCACTGGGAGCTGACGGCCGCCTCGGCGACCGTTCCGCAGCCACTTGCGCCTGAGGAATCGGCATCGAAGACGTCCCCGGCACGAAGCGTGCCCAGCGCCCTCGAGATTGCACGAGCGGCGCTGGAGCGTGCACACGAGGCAACCGCACCGTCAGCTGACTCGTCCGCCGGGATGGAGACGGTGCAGACGATCGCTCAGATGGAGACCTCGGCGGATGCCGATCCGGCGATCCAATCGATCGACCAGACCGCGGCGACGGCGTCGATGTTCGAGCAAGACCGGTCAGATACCGCGGCGGGCCCCCAACCGGCGATCGTCGAGACCCTGGCCGACACACAGAACGAGCTCCAGCACCAGGCACTGCGGCTCATCGACGAAACCCAAACCGAGCTCGCCGGACAGGCTCGAGCCGTGCTCGACCAGGCGCAGCACGACCTCATCGATCAGGCCCGGACGGTGATCGAGGAGACCCGCAGTGAGCTCGAAGGGCAAGCTCGAGACGTCGTCGAGAACTCGCCGCTCACGCGCACGACCTCGCTTGCCTCGGCTCTCGCAACCCGCGGCGACGGCGCCGCAGCGAACGACGCGCCAGCATCTGCTACGCCGACCGCGAAGTCCGAGACGCGTCACGTGTCGACGCCCACCTACGCAAGCCGACCGGACAAGTCGAACTCGGGCCCGCAGCACGACGAGGACTGGCAAGATCCGACCGAGTTCGGCTACCGCCTCGCCAAGCCCTCCGAAGACGAGGACCCCAACGTCGCCATCAACGAGGCTCGCTCGATGGCTCGCGAGGGCAAGACTCGCGAGGACATCGTCGAGCACCTCGTCACCGTTGGGGTCACGCCCGACGAAGCGGCATACGTGGCCGCCGAGACGGGCGCCCGGCAGCGTCCGGACCCGGACGCCAAGCCACCCCGCCGCAGGGGGCTCGGTCGGGCGATCGCCCTCATTCTGATGATGCTCATCGCGGGCGGTATCACGATGTATCTCGGCTGGTCGGCCTACAGCGAATCGACCGAGTGGACCCGCTCGCCGCTCAGCCTGCTGGCGATCGGTGGTGCGCTGGTGCTGAACGGTCTCCGGGCCATGCTCAGCCTGCGCAAGAGCGGCCGCGGCAAGCGGGAGGACGACTAGGCCCGAGCGACGAGCAGCCTCAACCGACGTCGACCGACCGTCAGGCACCCACCACGCAGGCGATGCCGCCAAGAGCGAGGCCGATGCCGAAGACCTGGCGTCGCGCCACCGCGTCGCTGAACAACAGATAGCCCACGATCACACTGACCATCGGGAACATCGACCAGGTCACGATCGTCGATGGCGCATCGATACGCAGGCCTACCAGCACGGCGATCGATGTGAATGCTGCGAACGACCCCGCTGCCGCAGAATCGCGCACCGTTCCCGGCGCGGGCACCACCCTCGCGCCGATGATCAGCGCCACGACGACCAAGGCGAGCGTCGACGCGCCGCGCTGGGTCAGCGCGGCCCAGACACCGCTCTCCTCACCGACCTCGAAGTAGATCGCCAGCCCGATGCCGTAGCCGAGGCCGGACAGTCCGCCCCAGAGCAGCCCTTCTCGAAGGTCGGTGATCTCCGCTGTCCCGGCCGCGATTACCGCCAAGCCCACGAACGCGATGAGGGCGCCCACGACGGCAAGCCCGCTGGCCTCCGCTCCGCGCAGCAGCGCATAGCCGAACGGCAGGATGGCAGAAAGGGTCGCCGACGTCGGGGCAACCACCGTCGAGGACGAGTGCACCAACGCCTGGAAGTAGAACCCCAGGCCGCCGGCCATGAACAGTCCCGAGATCGTGCCGAACCACATGTCGGCCCAGACCCACGAGCCGCCTACGAGCAACGCGACCGGGATCGTCGCCAACACCGAGACGATCTGAAGCGCAATACCCGCGGTCACCGGCCCGGAGCGGGCAACGACCTTGCGCCCGAACAGTTCGGACATGCCGATGGCAAACGCCGCCATCGAGCCGAACAGCGCGCCCATCAGCGAGCCTGTTCGCCGGAGTGGCGGTCCTCGAACACCGCCGCACGTTACCTGGACGGTCGTTCAGTTGGGTGCAAGCTTCAGGCCTCCGCGGCCGCCTTGATCGCGGCGAGCGTGGTGTGGAGCATCTCCTCGGTGTAAGCGACCCGCCCGTCGAACTGCTCTTGCGACGCCGCGGCCATCGCAGGCGTCTTGTTGACCATCCACCAGCGCTCGGTGAGCCGGGTCGCTCCGCCATCGATCGCGTCCATCTCGTAGCTCCACCACGTGCAGTTGGCCTCGACGCCGCCAACGACGAAGGTGAAGTCGCGACCGGGCTCCGCCGCCGCTACCTGGCATTCGCGTTCCCAGCTGCGATCTGGTGTCTCGTTCTCGCCGACGAACCAGTCGCCCTCGGCCCCTGTCGCCCCGTCGAGCCAGCGCCCGCCGACGGCTTCGGGTGACCACTCGCCCATGCGGGTGATGTCGCTGACCATGTCGTAGATCGCCTCGGCCGAGGCCCCGATCTCGATCGAGGCCTCGTGGCTGGCGATGGCATCAGGGGTGGGACGCATGACCACGACCCTAGGTGCGAACGACCGCTTGCAGCGATTCGTCGGCAGTAGCCTGCGGCCATGGTCTCGCCGAAGAAGCGCCGCAACTCCAATTCACGATCCGAGAAGCGCGCCAGCCAGCGCTACACACCTCCGGCGGACCCGGCGACCCTCGAACCCGAGGTTCGAGCAACGATTCCGAGGCCACCGTCGTCGTGCGCGCCGTATCACTTCTACTGGTGCGATGGTCACAACGATTGGCACCACCACGACGAGTTTGTCGTCACCGCAATCGAGCGCACCCTCCAACAGCAGCAGCAACAGCCGCCGAGCTAATGGCCTGGACCGTCACAAGAACCGCCCGCGGCGTTGAACTCGACGCCGCGGGTTCGACGCATGCGTTGTCCTGGCGATGGCTCCGCGACCATGGCGAAGATCCCGAGAGCTTCGACCACGCCACCAGCCAACGACGAATCGACGTGCTCGGCGAGGCGCCACAACCCGCCCAGTCGATTCGGATGGACGACGAGCGCCTGATCATGCGGTGGCCCGACGCGCCGACGGCGACATGGATCACGAACACCACGCTGGTGCGCCTACTCGGCACGAGCGCTTCGGAAAGCTGTGTCCGACCCTGGCGGCGGGCCGCTGACCTGGCCGACATCGACCGACACTCGGTCGACGCGATCCTCGCCGACGACCACGCGCTCACGGCATGGATGCTCGATCTGGCCACGTGGGGGTTCGCTCGGCTCGGCGGCTTCGCCGGCGGCCATGACGAGGCTCGACAGATCAGCGACCGCATCGGCTACGTGCGCGAGACGATCTTCGGCGGCCTGTGGGACCTGGCGAGCGACCTCACCGACCACGAGGACACGGCCTACACCCAGACCTTCCTCGCGCCCCACACCGACGGCACTTACAGCCACGACGCACCGGGACTCCAGATGTTCTGCTGCGTCGAACGCAGCGGTACCGGTGGCGAGTCCATCGTCGTCGACGGCCTCGCGATCGCCGAAGATCTGCGACGTGACCATCCAGGACACTTCGAACTACTGACCCGTCTCGCCATCCCCGCGCACTACATCGAACCCGGCGTGGAGCTGCGAGCCGCCCGGCCCGCGCTGCGACTCGCGGCCGACGGAGGTCTCGCGCAGATCTCGCTCAACAACTACGACCGCTCACCGATGCTGCTTCCCGCCGACGAGATGGAGCGGTTCTACGAGGCGTACGGAACCCTGCAACGGATGGCCGACGATCCCGACCGCTGGCATGCGGTCCGTCTCGAAGCGGGCGACGTGCTCATCAACAACAACTGGCGCGTGCTGCACGGCCGCCACGCCTACACCGGCGCGAGACGTTTCGTCGGCTGCTATCTGAACCACGAGGACTTCGAGAGCCGCTGCCGCACGCTCGGCATCACCCTCTAGATCCTCTTGCGCTCGGCGCCGCCCAAGCTGCAGAGGTCAGGCGAAGAGCGCGCTCACACCGCTCGCTTCGTGCCGAGCCTCGGTCGGCGCACCGGCGGAGTTGGCGGCTCCGGCGAACTGCTCGATTCCGAGACGATCGCGATCCTCGGCGGTGCCCGTGAGCATCGACGGGTCGAGCTGAATCCCGGTTCCATCCGCAACCCGAACGAGTCCGTTGAAAATCGCGACGGTCGCCGCCGCCTCGAGCACGCCCTCATCGCCGACCGCCAGTCGCAGTCGATCGCGCGCCCCGGCGAGCTCCGCGCTGCGGTGGTTCGCCGCGCTGGCGAACGCCAAGAGTTCGACGCCGTCCGGCACACCCGCGTCGCCGTCGCGAGTCGCGTCCATCGCCACCTCGAGGTCGACATCGAGGCCATTCTTTTCGCCGCTCGCACGGAGCAGCATCGTGTGAGCGGTCGTTCAATAGAAGCACTCGAGCTCTGCCGTCGTCCGCGCCGCGACGAGCTCAACTTGGGGCCGCGAGAGCGCCCGAGTCCAAGACAGGTCGACGAAATCTGCGCCGCGCGAGTAGAGCGCATCGACGAGACCGATCCAGGCGATGTTCGTGGCCGGCACCAGCGAGAGCGATCGCGAGACATTGGCGCGCACGCCGCCGATCGTTTGGGGAACCCACGCCCCGATGTCGCCGACATCGTCAGGACGCACCTGGGCCGCTTTTCCTGCCACCGCCGCCCCGATCTCGAGATCGGCGCCGGACGTCGCCCACGCGAACATGTCCAGTGCGGCCGCCGTCGCCGTGATGCCGACCAGCTCGGTGTAGACCGCGTCGCCAAGAACCTCGATCATCGAGTCGGCCCAGCTACGTGACAGGCGGCCGGGGTCGCTCGCCACGCGGTGGACGACCTCCATCGCCGCTGCAGCCAGTTCGTCGTTGCCCTCGTGACCACCGGCGACCGCGTTGGGAGAGATCGCCTGGCGACGGGCGTTGTCGAGTTCATTCGTCCGGGCATCGCGGGCCTCGACCCACGCACGACGTCGTTGAGCTCCGTCGAGCCAGTCGCCCGGTCCGACCAGCGAATCGGCCGCAACGGCAACGGCGCCGGCGATGCGCTCAGCGGGCGATCGTGGCTCCATGGTCGCTCCTCAGCTCACGAGATCGGCGGCGAATCGAACGAGGTCGAGCGGACCCGAGATCAAGAGGGTCGTCACGACGGATTCGTCCCACATCGCGAGTTCGTCCTTGATCTTGTCGGCGGGTCCCAAGAGGGCGATCGACTCGCACATCTCGGTACTCACCGCCGCGATCGCGTCGGCCTTGTTGCCACCGAGGTACATCTGCTGGATCGCCTCGCACTCGGCGCCGTAGCCCATGCGTTCGAAGACGTCGTAGTGGAAGTTCTGGCCCTTGGCGCCCATGCCGCCGATGTACAGCGCCAGCATCGGGCGCATCCTGTCTGCACAAGCCTCGAGGTCGTCACCCGGGATGATGCTGACGGTTGCCGCCACCTCGAAATCGTCCAGGTTGTCGCGACCGCCCTTCTCGGCACCGGACCGCAGGGCGTCGGCGTAGAACTGGTTGTCCTTGGGCGCGAAGAACAGCGGGAGCCACCCGTCGCAGATCTCGGCGGACAGGGCGACGTTCTTCGGGCCCTCGGCCGCCAGGTAGATCGGCAGGTTCTTGCGCAGCGGATGCACCGTCGACTTGAGCGGCTTGCCGAGACCCGTGCCGTGCGGGAACGGCAGCTGGAAGTGCCGCCCCTCGAACGCCACCGTGTCTTCGCGGGCAAAGATCTGGCGCATGATGTTCACGTACTCGCGGGTCCGCTCGAGCGGTCGCGAGTACGACTGCCCGTACCATCCTTCGACGACCTGGGGCCCCGACGCACCGATACCGCAGATGAAGCGACCGCCGCTGAGGTGGTCGAGGGTGAGGGCCGCCATTGCGGTTGCCGCCGGCGTGCGGGCCGACATCTGCATGATGGCGGTGCCGAGGCGGACCTGCTCGGTCTGGCTTCCCCACCACGCCAGCGGGGTCAGTGCGTCGGATCCGTAGGCCTCGGCCGTCCAGACGTGCTCAAAACCCAGACGGTCGCACTCCTTGACCGCCTCGAGCGCGCCGGCGGGCGGACCTGAACTCCAGTAGCCGGTGTTGTAGCCGAGCTTCACGTGTCTCTCCTCGGGTGTGACGGTCGAGGCGAGGTTAGGGCGGCGCTCCCGACGAGCACCAGCCGACGTGCGTGTTGGAGGTCCGAATCAGGCGGCGGACGACTGCTCGTCGGCGGCGCCTGCCGCACACGCCATCCACAACTTGGTGTAGCTCGGCCAGACGATGTGGTCGGGCACGTATCCGTCCTCGATCAAGATCTGCTGGAGGCGCGGCAGGTTGCGCATCGGGATGCCGCTGTCGACGTGGTGCGGCAGGTGGTAGCCGACGAACAGTGGGGCCATGAAGATACGCGAAAGCAGGGTCGGCTCGACGATGTGGGTCGTTTCGCGACGATCGGATGAGCGTGTCATTCCGCCATGCTCCCCAAGTGAGCGGAGGCGGTTCACCACTTGGTACCAGGTGAAGTACGGCAGCATCCAGAGGAAGAGCCAGAGCCACGGCTGGCCAAGCGCCAGGAACACACCCAAGATCACGGCCTGCATACCGAAGAAGCGCAGCGCGGTCTTGCGGCGGCCCTTGGTGACGAGGCCTTTGATACGCGGCCGAATCTGACGCCACGCGGAGACACCGGTGGCATCACGCCGCATCTTGCGCAGGAACGAGTCGCGGAGGATCGGATAGAAGCTGTAGAGGAGGAAGTCGGGCTCGTTCGGGCCGAACTCGTCGCGGTGATGCGCCTGGTGGATACGGCGATAGGTGTGGTTGCCGGTCCCCCACGGCAGCCAGCCCATCAGATTGATGCCGATCAGATCGTTGGCCCGCCGGTTCGAGAACAACAACCGGTGCGCTGCCTCGTGGTGCAGGATGTACATGCGCAGCTGCAGGCTGGACATGACCGGGAACGCCAACACGTACGCCCACCAGCTGCCGATCGCCGCCACCGCGGTCAGGACTGCGACGGGCGCAACGAGGGCGAAGACCGCGGCAACAGCGTTTCGGCCGTCGGCGATCTTGCGCAATTCGGCCCGCAGTTCGGCCTTGGGGCGCCCGTCGGGACGCAGCCGGTCCGAGCCGGCAAACGCGGTCACCTCGCGCACCATTCCGCCGGTCATCGACGCGACGAGCTCGTCGTGTGTCGGCTTGGGGGCGGTGGCCGTCATGGCTTCACCCTAGCGAAGCGCCTATGACCTTCCCGAAACCCCAACCCCGCCGCAGGGTGCGAGTGATGCGCTTTGGTGCCAGGCACCAAAGCGCATCAGGGCGGCGAGGTGTCAGAGCGACAGTTCGGGGAGCTCGCGCTCGTGCCAACCTTCGGGCAGCCGGAAGTCGGCCATCGCCTCAGCCAGCGACGCCGGGCAGCGCATGGGGCGGCCGGCTGGATTCACGGTGGCGAAGTTGATGCGTTGAGCCGCGACGAGGTCATCGCCGCGCCGAGCGATCTGGGCCCATTGGGCTGTGACTCGCTTGGCATCGACCAGACCGGTCTCGATCGTAAGCATCTCGCCCAGCAGTGCCGGTGAGATGAAGCGGCATGCGACGGTCGTGACGACGAGATTGCAACCCGCGTCCTGGAGCAGGTCGAGCCCCTGGCCCATGTCGTTGAGCCAACGAGCACGTGCGGCCTCGAAGTACTGCAGATAGGTCGCATGGTTGACGTGGCCGTAGGGGTCGAGTTCGTAGAAGCGAACCTCGAGCTCGAAGCGAGCGGGGTCGTTCATGATGCGCCGACCCAGGCGCGGGAGATGCGACTCACTCGTCGTCGACGAAGCTGCGGTACACGCTGAGCAATGCGAGCTTCTGATCATCGCTGAGGGCCGGATCCGCCTTGATCGCTGCCTCGGTGCTGATGCTTGGCTCGCCGTCGCCGGAATCGAAACCCGGCACCAGCCCCGCCGCCTTGGCCAACAGTTGGTCGGCCGGCAGGCCAAGCGCTTTGGCGATGGTGGTGACGGCGGAGACCGATGGTTGGTGGAGGCCGCGTTCGAGCTTGCTCAGGTACGGATTCGACAGGCTGGTGAGGTCGGCCATCTGACGCAGCGACAGTTGCGCCAGCTTCCGCTGACTACGGAGGTAGTCGCCAAAGGCGGACAACGGGTCGATCCGAGTGCTGTCGGCGCCGGCCTCGGTGGGTTCGGATTCCGTGCTCATCTGTCGTTCCTCTCCCTCGAACTCCCTGACGGTGAGTTGGCCGTCAGCCTACGGGATGGTGGTCGTGCGGTTGGGAAGGGCCAAAACGGTTGATGGCGGGTGAGCGACGCGTTGTGCGTCACCCACCCGCCATCTCAAGGGCAGTGCCTGGAGGGGGGATTCAGGCAGCCTTCTTGGTGCTCTTCTTGGCCGCGCTGGGGGTAGCGCTGGGCTGGAAGATTTCGATCATGTCGCCGACGAAGTCACGCTGGGCGTCGAGGAGCTTGCCGGCGAAGCCGAAGGCGCCTTCGGCGACCGGGGCGGCGGCGGGGATGCGCTCGGCACCGGCCTCGAAGCGATCCGAGACCTGCTCGGGGATGACACGGTCAGCAAGGCTGACGGCGTTCTTGAGACCGTCGATGACGAGGGCCTGACCGGCCTTGACACCGGTGAGCACACGCTCTTCGGTCGAAGCTGCGATTTCGGAAATGTTGAGCATGACGCTCTCCTTCTGCCTGGGTGGCGGCGACTTTGGGGGGTTTGAAGCTGTCGCTAACTATACGATGCGCTTCCTACATGAAGCAAGCGATTCGTCCGTGACCGTTGTCACAGCCGTTCGCTTCGCTCCACCAAGCCTTCCAGGCGAGCCGTTCGGGCCACGGAGGCCCAGCCGCTCCGCTCCACCAAGCCTTCCAGGCGAGCCGTTCAGGCCACGCAGGCCAAGCCCACCTTCCAGGCGAGCCGTTCAGGCGACGGAGGCCCAGCCGCTCCGCTCCACCAAGCCTTCCAGGCGAGCCGTTCAGGCCACGCAGGCCAAGCCCACCTTCCAGGCGAGCCGTTCAGGCCACGGAGGCCAAGCCCACCTTCCAGGCGAGCCGTTCAGGCCACGGAGGCCAAGCCCACCTTCCAGGCGAGCCGTCCAGGCCACGAAGGGGCTCAGGACTCGGTGAGGAAGCGGGCGGACGCGAGGAGGGCCTCCTCGGCGCCGATGAGCTCCCGTCCGAGGATCTCCTCGGTGTTGGCGCTGGACACCAACGACGACTTGCCCAGGCGCGGCGCAACCGACTTGAGCTCGTCATTGAAGCGAGCCATCAACCGCAACAAGAAGTTCGGGGCCACGCGAGTCTTCGCCTTGGACGATGCGATGTTGTCGTTGAGGATCTTCGCCATCTCCGGCATGAACAGCTGCCCTTTGGCGGCCGGCAGGCGCTCCCCGATCGCCGCGTCGTTCTCGAGCGACACGCGGTGGATGGCGGCCACATCGGACACATCGGTGATCGGCAGACTCACGTTGGGCAGCATCGGATCGTCGCCGTTGAGCAGGCGCTCGACGATGGCCAGCGAGGTTCCGTAGTGCTCATCGAGCGGCACGCCCCAGACACCGCCGGGATTCACGGTCGACAGGCCGATCTCCGGCGCCTCGTCACGAACGAAGTCCCAGGCGGCCCGCTCCGCAAGCGTCTTCGAGTCGTCGTAGGCCGACGTGAATGACTGCTCGGTTGGCGACCAGTTGGTGTGATCGAACGCCGTCTTGCCGGCTTCGAGCGTGTCGTTGTAGATGGCGACACAAGAGGACGTCACGACGACTCGCTCGATACCCGCCTCCTTCGCGGCGCGCATTGCCCGCAGCGTGCCGTCGACCGCTGGGCGGATGATCTCCTGCGGGTCCTTCGGGGTGGCGAGCGGGAACGGCGATGCCGTGTGCAACAACGCGTCGGCCCCGGCAAGCGACTCGGCCCAGCCCTCGTCGCTGTTCAGATCAAGGTGGACGAAGCTCAGGCGATCGAGGCCATCGGGGCCCACCGCGGCGCGGGTCTGCTCGGCCTTGGCATCGGAGCGCACCGAGCCTCGAACCTGATACCCGTGTTCGAGCAGTTCCTTGACGATGCGCTTGCCGATGAACCCGGACGCACCGGTCACGACAACGGTCTTCGAATCGGTCATAGGGCCCTCCAACGATCAGCCTGGTCCACAAGGCATGCTAGCGGAGGAAATATTCCGGGCGCTTGGACCTACCGGTACCGGGCGGTGACATCCGCCACGTGCCTGGCCATCATCGGGTCGGCCTCAGACCGTCTTCAGCGATGCACCGAAGCGTCGCCTTGGCGCACCCGGCTTCGGACCGTGTACACCGAGTCGCCACTCAGCACGCCCCCGCGGCCGAACAGCCGGCCGAACTCCCAGTTCGACAGGCCGAGCTCAGGACGATCGAGCGCGTACTGGCCGTCGACCCAGCGAGTGAATCCGTCGCCGACGAACGGTGCGTCGACCCGGTTGAAGAATGCGTCGTGGGCGGCGGGGTCCGCGCTGACCAGGCTGGCGGCGAAGCGTGGCGAGTGCTGGTTGAAGAGATCGACCGCGTGGTCGATCGAATCGACGATGGCGAGGGTCACTTCCGGGGACTGCTCCCACTCCCATTCGCGACCGAGGTCGTCCCAGCCAAGCGTGTCGGTCTGCGGCTCGTCGACGAGGCCTTCGGAGCGGCCGATCGGGACGGTCTGCTTCCACTCCTCGGGGATGCGATCGATGTGCTCGGCAACGACGTGGAGCTTGGAAGCGACGCCGCGCCGCTCGCCGGCGCGAGCCAGTGCATCCAGAAAGACCGGAACGAGTTCGTCGGCGCGGTCACGCTCGACACAGCACGTGTTGAGCGTGTTGCAGACCTTGCGGTCGAGCGAGTTGAACACGACCTCGCGAAACCGTTCGGCGTCGGCATCTGCCGCGGCCACGATCCACGCGCCGCCCGTGCCATGGAGACTGACCGGGACACCGGCCTGTCGGGCGACCGAGCCGAGCTGACTGACCGCGGCCCCGGAACCGCGGGCAACAGCGAGCGAAAGTCGTGGGTCGCTGAACAGCGCGTAGCCGGCTGAGCGGGCAGCACTGGCGACGAGTGAGACCGACCCCTCGGGCAGGCCAGCCGCTCGAAGCGCCGGATCCAGGGCATGGTCGACGATCGCCCGAGCGGTGCCGAGCGCGTCGGACCCGATTCGAAAGACGACGGTGTTGCCCGACCGGAGCACCCCGGTCGCATCGGCGAAGACATTGGGACGTCCCTCGAACACGAAGCCGACAACACCAAGACCCGACCGGACCTGATCGACGCTCCAGCCATCGTGCGTGATCGTCTCGTCGACCTGGTTGCGCAGAGACGTCGTCGCCGCCCAGGTGCGTAGCCCGGCGACCATGTCGTGGCGCATCTTGTCGGTCAGTTCGAGCCGCGTGGTGGTACGACCTCGAGCGCTGGCGGAGTCGACGTCGGCCGCGTTCGCAGCAGCGATCGGCGCAAACGACGTGTCGTCTTCGAGGCGCTCGGCGAAGGCCTCATAGAACGCCGTGATAGCGGAATCGTCGACGGCGCCGAGAGCGCCGAACGCGGC
Source organism: Actinomycetota bacterium (assembly GCA_039028435.1). Classification (GTDB taxonomy): domain Bacteria; phylum Actinomycetota; class Acidimicrobiia; order Acidimicrobiales; family UBA10347; genus UBA10347. The sequence continues at coordinate 324,607 of JBCCIC010000002.1, forward strand.
AACGGCTCGCCCAACCGCCTCCTCGGCGATCGCAGCCTCGGTCGCGGGCACATGCAGGAGCGCCCCGGTGTCCTGCACGACGACCAGCCGATCACCCGCCTCGAAGGCATCGGCGAGGTCTTGCGACACCGTCGTGACGCGATTCCCTCCATACGGAATCGCCATGCCAGCGGTCAGTGATTCGAGCAGCTCTCCCATGGCGCCGAGGCTAGCGATGTGGCCCGCGGGAAACCCGCCGAGTATCCGCGTTGCGAACCGCGCCCCCAACCACAATGACGGGCAGCGGTCCTGAGGTGCTTCATCGTTACCAAATCGGTGCCTCAGGACCGCCCGATCCTCTTCGCCCGACCTCGTCGTCCGAGCCGCCGAGCATCGAATGGCGCATCGGTGCTTGACTCTGACGCGACGGAAGCCTTCAGCATCAACGGTGCCATGTACGGAATCGGACAATTCGCCCAACTCGCCGGCGTCTCCGTTCGCACGCTTCGTCACTACGACGACGTCGGATTGTTGACTCCCGGAGAGGTCGACGGCCAGACCGGCTATCGCTCGTATCACGCCTCGCAGCTTCGGCTGCTCAACCGCATCCTGGCGCTCAAAGACCTCGGCTTCAGCCTTGCCGAGATCACGAGCATGCTCGATGCGGGGATCGGCGACGACGAGCTGGCCGGCATGCTGCGGCTTCGCCAGGCCGAGGCGCAACGACGCCTTGCCGACGAGGAGCGACGTCTGTCCCGCGTGGCGGCACGTATCACTTTGCTACAAGGAGCAACCATGAGCGATGTTGAGACCTCCGTGGTCGTCAAATCACTCGACGCCGTGCGCGTCGCCGTCGTCAGCGAGCCCGCCGAGGGGTTCGATGTCGACTTCGGTCCGATCTTCGGACGCCTCTATCCCGCGCTCTTCGAAGAGCTCGCCCACGCCGGGGTCGCGCCGGCCGGCCCGACGTATGGCCTCTACGATCATCGTGACGATGACCGGATCGATGTGATCGCCGGCGTGGTCGTCGCATCCGATGCACGGCTCGACTCGACGGCGGTCACGATTCGCGACCTGCCCGCGGTCGACCGGGCGGCCACGCTCGTGCACGCCGGCTCGATGGGGCGGATCCGCCAGAGCTACCAGGTCCTCGATCAGTGGATCCAGGACGCAGGCGAACGACCCGTCGCCCTGAGCCGCGAGGTCTACCTCGACTGTCCTCCGGATCAGGACGACTGGGTGACCGAGCTGCAGTTCGCGCTCGCCTGAAGGAAACCCCGGGACCCCTGGCGACGGCGCTCGGTAGCGTCGCGGCATGCGGATTCAGCAGCTCACGGCGGACGACTGGGTTCGCTACCGCGACATCCGGCTCACCGCGCTCACCATCGACGCCCCCGCCTTCGCCTCGACCCATGAGCGCGAGGCGAAGTTCGATGAGGACACGTGGCGACGCCGAATCACCGTCGGGCCCGACGGCCGAGCGATGGCCACGTTCGTCGAGATCGATGATGGCAACGACCGGTGCGGGGACGGCGGCAACGATCAGCCCATCGGTACGGCTCAGGTGGTGTTCACCGAACACCATCGAGCCCCGATGCTGGTCGCCATGTGGGTGCACCCCGACGTCCGACGCCGCGGGGTGGCCCGCAGACTCGTCCAGGCGTGCGCCGACTGGGCCAGAGCGAAGGGCGAGCGGGAGATGCTTCTCTGGGTGGTGCGCAACAACGAGCCAGCGATCCGGTTGTACGAGTCGTTCGGCTTCCGAGCGACCGGCCACACCGACACCCTTCCCTCCGACGCCTCCGTAGATGAGATCGAGATGCTCATGGCGCTCGGCTGACCGCCGGGCGCCCTCGCGGCGACGCGATGCCCTGCGCCGGTGGGTAACCGGGTGGAAAACCCAGGACCTCCTGGGGATTTCGCTCTCAACCAGTGGACAACTCTGGGGATTTCCGTGATCCGCTTGACCCTTTCTGCGGAGTGCGCCATAGTGCTCTCACGCCGCAAACGGAGCGGCCGGAAGCGAACCGGAGAAGCGGAGCGAGGGGCAACCCGAGCGAGGTGGAAACGGAGCGACGAAGGTCGAAGACCGAGGCGGAAGAGGGGAAAGAACGAAATCCCGAACGAGTCTCCGGACGAGTTGGGGCTGACGGACTGGAACCGATCTGGGACCATCCCGAGACGCCGATTTGGTAACGATGAGGCGCCACGGGGTGGTCCTTCTCTTTTTCCCGGCGGCTGGTTCGAGCCCATCTCTGGGCGGCGAGCATCTGGCCCGACTCAGCGCCGAGCGAGCCTCTCCCGGGCGGCAGCCGGCGATTCGGCCTGCCGGCCACGCGCGACCGCTTCCTTGCGCACCAGCTTGACCGGCACGAACTGATTGTCGCCGGCGGGCAGGACCTCCGGTGGATACAACGCGATCTTCTGCTTGTCGGCAATGCGGCCACCGTCGAGATCGAGGCCCCGGGCGTTCGTGCCCTTGTCCGGCACAATCGTGCGACCATCGCGCCACTCGAGGTCCCACCACCATTTCTTGATCGGGTTGATCGAACCGTTGCCCACGCGATCGTCGAGGCGAGCGATCCAGCGGCGGGTGAATGGCATCTTGATGGCGGCCCACAGAAACACCCGCTCCGCCAGCACACCCTCGATGTTGTACGGACAGGTCTTCATGCACCGACCGCAAGCCGACCCCTTGAGGTTGCCCAACCGATACTTGGTGCACTTCTCGACGTCGGGCTTCCAGGTCTCGTAGCCGTTGAACATGATCTTGTCGCCGAATGGGATGGCCCCGCACGGGCACTCGCGGGCGCACTTGGTGCACTTCTGGCAGAAGTCCTGAAGACCGAAGTCGATCTTGCCATCGGGTTCGATCGGCATGTCCGTCGTCAACACGACGGACTTGAACCGGGGTCCGACGAACGGGTTGAGCACCAACTCACCGATCCGACTCATCTCGCCGAGCCCTGCTTCGAGCACCAGCGGGATGTGAAGCACCTCGGAGTCGCGGTTGGTATGGCTTCGAGCCGACCACCCAAGCGACCGAAGGTGCTCCGCCATGATCCCGGCGATCTGGGCGCCGCGCATGTAGGCCCGCATCGATTGTGCGCCCGACACCCAATCGTCGCCGCTAGCGCCCTCCATCGTCTCGTAGCCCTGGTCGAGCAAGATGACGACGCCGTAGCGGTGCCGCGGCTCGATCACCTCGCCTCGGCCGTCATGGGAGTACCACGCATATTCGGGAACTTCACACACGCCGACCATGTCACCGCCGAGGTGATAGGCGAGCGCCTTCAGCGCGTCGGCGTTGTGACCCGCATCGTCGGTGCCAGGTGCGATCGTCTCAGCTACCGGGCCGTCCTGATGCGGGACCATCGCGGCGATCTGTTGGATGTAGGCCTGCGATTGCGGCGTCTTGAACGCAAAGACCTTGACATCGGCCTGAAATTTCGGACCCATGTCGCCGTGCGCCGCCCGGGGAAAGCCGCCGGCCCGAACCGGAACGCGCCGCACTTCCTCGGGGATGATCAGTGTGGTCGGCTCCTGAACTCGCTTGATGCGCTCCATCGGGTAGCGGCCGCGGTGGAGCGGACGATGATCACCGTTGAGTCGGCCGAACCCCGCACGCGTTCCCCCACGCCCGAGAAGCCAACCGATCGCTTGCGTCGATCGCAGCTCCGCCAATCGGCCGCGCTTCGCGAGTGGAGCGTCCGGGTCGAGCTCCATGTCGGTGGTGACGACCGACAGCGCAAACCCCGTGCGTAGAAACGGCGCCCGCAGCCGCCCGCCGACCGACTCGACGACCCCGCACTGCAGCGCCACGCGGGCCAGATCCACATCGGACGCCGTCGGCGTGTGGGCCACGGCGTCGAATCCCAGCCGACGCACATAGCCCGCCGTGATGACCGCGAGTTCGGCGGCACGAAGGTCGGCGTTGACTTGGCGGGTGCCGTCGATCCACTCATCGCCCGGCTGGTGCGAGCCGACGAGCCGCGTGTGCGCGATGAGCGTGACGATCGCCCAGCGATGCCCTGCGGCTTCGCCGAGCCACGCTTCATCGGGCATGAGCCCGCACCCGACCATGTCGGCGTCGAGGAAGTACAGGCCGCCTTTGATGTTGCGCGAGCGCTCGGCCGGATCCGTCGGGATCGGGGCGGCCGCCGCGACGTCGCCATGACGCTGGTCGTCGTAGAGATCCAGGTACCGCTGATAGGCATGGCCCGCACTGAACGGCCCGGGCGAACCCGTCTCGACCGGGTACACGCCAGCCGTGTGGGGCGGTGTGGAGTCGGGAGCCTCAAGGCGCCGAAGCCGCTCCAGCGGGTACGGCCCGAGGTGGACGGGGCGCTTCCGATGCGAGAACAGCTTCATCGTTCAGTCACAGTGATTGCCGGGCGCCACGTCGAGGGCTGGGTTGCGATCGAAGAAGCCGAACGGCACCCAGGTGCAGCGTGCGTACTCGGTGGGCATCACCGGGAAGTCCTCGGGGCGAGCAGCGTGGGTGAGTCCGAAGGTGTGCCACACCACGATGTCGGTATCGGCGATCGAGCGATCGGCCGCGGTCCAGCTTGGCAGGCCCCGTCCGTCCGGCTCGCTCTGGGTCACGTGGTCGCCCGCCGGGAAGCGCTCGGCCGTCGATGCGGGGGTGATCCACATGTTCTGCGTGGCGAAGCCGGCGCGTCCGGCGATGCGTGCCCGGGCCGGGAACAGGGTCGCGGTGTCGGCGGGCAGCAGCTTGAAGCCCGTCGGTTGGCCGAGCGGATTCGTCGCCGACTCGTTCATCACCCGCCAGGTCCGCGCTTTCGACGCATCGACCACATCGATCGCCTGCTGTTCGGTCTCGAGCCGGGTCGAAACGGCACGGAACGCATTGTCGAACGGATTGTCCGGACCCGGTTCGTCGACCTCGACGTCGACGCGATACGCCGTGTTGTCCGGCCCGTCGACCTCCATGTCGAATCGAGCGCAGAACAGATGCTGGTGGATTGGCGCTGCGACCTCTGCGCCGACCAGGTTGGCATAGGTCAGGTCGTCGCCCGCTTGGTAGGCCTGCGTGGTCACGATGCCGGTCAGCTTGATCTCCAGCTGGATCGTGCCATCGAGATACAGGTACCAGAAGATGCCGTAGTCGTAGTTGCCGACCGTGAAGATCGAACTGATGACCAACCGACGGCTCCGGCGGACATCGGTACCGCCTGCGTGGCTGTCGGTGTGCTTCCACAGAATGCCGAAGTCCTCCTCGTGGATGCAGATCGCCTGATCGACCTGGATCGGTGTGCCGTCGTCGAAGCACCACGCACTGTCGAGATAGGTGATGTCGCCAAGACAGTCGCAGCCGAGCTTGAGCGAATTGGCGCAACGACCGAGACCGACCTCACCGACATCGAGCGCGTTCTTGAAGGCCTGGGTCGCCCGAGTCTCGCCATAGGGCACGACCATTTCGGCCAGGCTCGCCCTCCGCATGACCGGCCGACGCACGCCCCCGTCGGTCCAGGCCAAACCCTGCAGCACGAGCCCCTCGGTGTGATCCATCACCGCCCGAACGTCCCAATTCGCCCACGTGATGTGATTGCCGTCGGCCACGGTGAAGCTCGGACCGTCCGGCTGCGTGATGTCGATCGTGCGCAGATCCTCGCGATCGGGCACCGTGCCGTGGTGATAGTTGTTCGTGTCGCTGGCGACCGGCCACTCACCGATGTCCTCGACGTGATACACCTCGCCCAGGTCGAGGTCGACGAAGCACATCAGCCCGTCGACCGGCTTGGCGTAACCGTTGTCCTCGACTTCGTCACGCCAGAACAGGATCCCGCGGGCGACCCGGCGACCCTGTTCGTGCTCGAGCCCCATATTGCCGGTCGGCCAGGGGTCGACCTGGAGTTTCGACGGGTCAGTGATGCCTCGCTTCGCGACGGCCTCGGCGACGAGCGGGCTGTTGCGCACCGCCTCTTGAGCCACGCCGACTTCGCCGAACCCGAACTGCGGGATCTGGCCAGTCACCGTCTGTGAGGACACCATCGACCCATCGGTCAACGAGACGATGAGCTCTTCGATCTCCCTGGCGCCGGCGTGGTAGAGCCATACCTCGATCCAGCGGTCGTCCTGACCACTCGGATGGGCCACCGCCATGCGGCGGAAGGTCGTGTCGTCGGCGATCTTGCCCTCGTTCTTGACAAGATCGACCGCGGCGGCGATCTCATCGACGGTCAGAAGTGCAGCGGAGTGAGCGGCCATTGCCGCACGCTAGTTGCCCGACCCGAACCGGGCCCGAACTCAGGCTCCCGGGAGTTGACGCAGCAAGGTGGCCATCTCGACGGCCGTCGTGACCGCCTCGAAGCCCTTGTTCGACTCGCCGTCGCCCGAGCGTTCCATGACCTGCTCCTCGGTCTCGGTCGTCATGACGCCGAAGATGACCGGCACGCCGGTCGCCTCGGATGCCCGTCGAACGCCGACAGCCGCAGCCTCGCTGACCATCTCGTAGTGCGTGGTCTCGCCGCGCACGACCGCGCCGAGCGCGATGACGGCGTCGTACTCGCCGCTGGATGCCAGCTGCAGGCAGACGAGTGGCAGTTCGAACGCTCCCGGGCACCAGACTTCGGTCACCGACTCATGGGCGACGTTGCAGTGTGCGTAGGCGCGGCGAGCACCGACCAACAGGCGGCCGGTCAGGTGGTTGTTCCACCGCGTGGTGACGACGGCCAAGCGCAGACCGGTCCCGTCATACGAACCCTGGACTCCACCGACACCCGGATCCGGGGCCGGAAGTGCACCGACCGACATCAGGCGTCTCCGGATGCGTCGGTGATGTCCGCCAACAGTGTGGGCTCGTCGAGCCCATCGATCTGATGTCCCATACGCTCTCGCTTGGTGCGCAAGTAGGCGATGTTCTCGGCGTTGGGCTCGATCACGAGCGGCTCGCGACCGACGATCTCGAAGTCGTAGCCGTCGAGGCCGCCGAACTTCTTGGGATTGTTGGTCATCAGCCGCATCTTCTTGACCCCGATGTCGACGAGGATCTGGGCTCCCACGCCGTACTCGCGGCTGTCGACCGGCAAGCCGAGATCGGTGTTCGCGTCGACGGTGTCGCGACCGGTGTCCTGGAGTTCGTAAGCCCGCAGCTTGTGGGCCAGGCCGATACCGCGGCCCTCGTGCCCGCGCAGATACACCACCACGCCTGCCCCGGCCTCGGCGATCTTCTGCATCGCGAGGTTGAGCTGGGGGCCGCAATCGCAGCGCATCGAACCGAAGATGTCGCCGGTCAAGCACTCGCTGTGCACCCGCACGAGGACTTCCTCGGCGATGCGGATGTCGCCATAGACGAAGGCGACGTGCTCGACACCATCGACCGGCGTGTCGAACGCGATGGCGGTGAACTCGCCGTGGTCCGTCGGGATGCGGGCCTCGCTGACCCGGCGAACGAGCTTTTCGTGCCGGCGGCGATAGCGAATCAGGTCGGCGATCGAGATCAGCAGGAGACCGTGCTCGTCCGCGAACTCGCGCAGCTGTGGTAGGCGGGCCATCGTGCCGTCTTCGTTCACGACCTCGACGAGGACCCCGGCGGGCTTGCACCCCGCGAGGGTGGCGAGGTCGACGGCAGCTTCAGTGTGGCCAGCCCGCTTGAGCACGCCGCCGGGGCGGGCGCGCAACGGGAAGATGTGACCCGGTCGGGTGAAGTCCGACGGCAGAACATCGGGGTCGACCGCACGGGTGATCGTTGCAGCCCGGTCCGAGGCCGACATGCCGGTCGTCGTGCCGTGGCGGTAGTCGATGCTGACAGTGAATGCCGTACGCATCGCCTCATCGTTGCGCTGCACCATCTGCGGCAGGTCCAACTCGTCGAGACGGTCGGGGGTCATCGACAGACAGATCAGACCGGAAGCTTCCTTGGCGAAGAAGGCGATCTTCTCCGGGGTGGCGTGCTCGGCCGCCATGATGAGATCGCCCTCGTTCTCACGATGCTCGTCGTCTACCACGATGACGATCTCGCCTCGACCAATCGCAGCAACGGCGTCCTCTATGGAATCGAGCGGGATGTCAGTCATGGCTCCATTGTCGCCGACCGGAGGGCTGTTCACCTACCCGTTTTCGAGGAAGAGGAAGATCAGTCCATCGCCGGGAGGTGTCCCGCCAACAGCTTCTCCGCGTACTTGGCCATCATGTCGACCTCGAGGTTGACGGTGGCACCGGCCTTCTTGCTGGCCAGAGTCGTGACGTCTTCGGTGTGCGGAATGATGGCGCAGGTGAAGCCGTCGTCGAGGGCGTCGACAACGGTCAGGCTGATGCCGTCGACGGTGATGGAGCCCTTCTCGACGACATAGCGGGTCAGGTCGGCCGGCATCTGCACCCGCAGGTCCGGAGCCGGTTCGACGACCGTGCCCACCGCATCGACATGCCCTTGCACCACGTGGCCGCCGAGTCGGTCCATCAGACGCACCGGCCGTTCGAGGTTCACCGGATCGCCCGGCGACAGATCGCCGAGGTTGGTGCGGGCGAAGGTCTCATCGGAGACGTCGGCCTCCCACCAATCGTCGCCCCATGCGACCACGGTGAGACAGCAGCCATTGACGGCGGTCGAGTCGCCCATCTGGACCTCTTCGAGCACCTTGGACGCATTGATCCGCAGCCGCGGCCCGTCGATCGACGACACGGTGCCCAACTCTTCGACGATCCCGGTGAACATGGTGGGCTTCCTTTCGCGACGAGTCGCTGAGCGTACTGCGGGCGGCGGTGGCGACTAGGCGGATTCGGCGAGGACCGCACGGGCGGCCTCGACGTCCTTCTTCAACTGCGCGCTGATTTCATCGATGCCCGAAAACCGCTGTTCGGAGCGCAGGAACGCCTCGAACCGGACATGGATGCGCTGGCCGTAGAGGTCGTCGTCGAAGTCGATCAGATGGGCTTCGAGCAGCGGCCGCTCGGCATGCTGGTGGAACGTCGGTCGCATGCCGATGTTGACCGCCGACGGCACCCGTCGGCCGTCGGGGAGGTCGACCCATGCGGCATACACGCCCTTCGCCGGCCACGCTCGCCCGTCCTCGAAGGCGATGTTGGCCGTCGGGAAGCCGATCGTACGCCCACGCTGGTCGCCGGTGATGACCTCGCCGCGTACCTCGAAACGACGTCCGAGCATGCTGTTGACTGCGTCGATGTCGCCCCCGACGAGGGCCCGCCGAATCGCGGTCGACGAGATCGGCTCGACGGCGTCGTCGTCGCCGAGCAGGTCGAGCCCGATGACCTCGAAGCCGAGGCGCTCGCCCATCTCCTCAAGCGATTCGACACTGCCGCTGCGGCCTTTGCCGAAGTGGAAGTCTTCGCCGACAACGATCAGGCTCGCGTTCATGGCGCCGACGAGGACCTGTTCGACGAACTGTTCACTCGTGGTCTGGGCTCGCGCCTCGTCGAAGCGCAGCAAGTACAGCCAGGCCAGCCCGATGTCGGCAAACAGCTCCATACGCTGTTCGTGGTCAGTGAGCAGCAGTGGAGCGTTCTCGGGCCGAAGCACCGCGGCCGGGTGCTGGTCGAAGGTGACGACCGCAGGATCGAGTCCTCGCTCGGCTGCGAGGTCGCAAAGGGTCGACAACACCGACCGGTGCCCACGGTGAATGCCGTCGTAGGCCCCGACCGAGATCGCCGTCGCCACCGATGCCGGCACCCTGTCGATGCCGTCGCGCAGGAGTTCCATCGCCGGTCAGAGTATCGGAGGAGGTTTGCTTCGATTCAGCCTGTTCCGGGTTGAAATCGAGGGAACGTTCAGCGTGGGCCGATCAGCGAGGCGTAGTCATCAAGGATCGGCAGGACGGTGTCCGCACCAGCAGGCGGTAGGCCGAAGATCACCCGGTCGATGCCGAGCTCGGCGAGCTCGTCGAGGCGAGTGCTGTCGGCGGGCGCGTAGTAGATCGACAACTCGATCTCGCTGCGATCCCGGCCGGCGTTGGCGCACGCGGCATCGAGCGCGGCGACCTGCTCGGCGAGGTCGACATCGCCACGACCACCGATCGGAATCCAGCCGTCGGCGTATTTGACCGCGCGGTTCATTCCGCCCGGGAACACGCCCCCGACATGGATCGGTGGGCCGCCCGCCTGCACCGGCTTCGGGTTCTGATAGGTCGGCCCGAAGTCGATCTGCTCGCCGTGGTACTCGGCGACGTCGTCGGACCAGAGGGCGCGGGCGGCCTCGACCGACTCTCGCATGCGACCGAAGCGCCGGCTGGGATCGGTGCCGTGGTCGACCATCTCCTCGATGTTCCAGCCGGCGCCGACGCCGAGCAGGAAGCGGCCGTTCGACACGACATCGAGGCTGGCGGCTTCCTTGGCGAGATGGATCGGGTCTCGCTGGATGACGAGGGCGATGCCCGTGGCGAGCTTGAGGGTCGACGTAGCGACGGCAGCGGCCGTCAATGCGACGAACGGGTCGAGCGTGTCGTAGTACATCTGGGGAAGCTCCGCTCCCCCAGGCCAGGCCGACTCTCGACTCGCCGGGATGTGGCTGTGCTCGGCCACCCACAGCGACTCGAACCCGCGCTCCTCGCAGGCCGGCCCGAGGTCAGCCATCGGGATGCCATACGCCGTCGGAAAGATCGCCACACCATGCTTCATGGCGCCGACGCTAGCCGCGGCCGACTGATGCGCTTTGGTGCCAGGCACCAATCGTTACGGGCCGCCGGTCCGCAGAGCGACCGAGGCCCGCCAGGGCCGAAGTCGCGATCGGTAGGAAACAGGCCTCATCCCCGGCTCGCGGGTCCTTCGTTGCGGACGGCTTCGACCTCGGTCATGGCGTCGCGGAGCTTGCCGACCCATTCGGCCTCGTTCTCGGCGACGAGTCGGACGGTCCAGGCCAAGGCCTCGCTACGCGAGCGTGCGATGCCCCCATCGATGAGGGTGTCGAGGAGCTGGCGATCCTCCATGTGGAGCCGGGTCATGACGGGAACGCTGGCGACTGTGAACGCCTCGGACTCCTCGCCACAGGTCACCGCCCAGGAGACCTTGCGGAGGAAGGTCGCTTCGGCCCGAGCAGCGATGCTGATGCGGTCGTCGCGGGTCGTCTCGCGAAATGCCTGGATGCGGGCGCGAGCGGCGATGGCCGCACCGGTGTCCTCGTCGCCGGCGTCGATCGTCGGCACGGCCAGTTGGCCGGTCACGATGATCTCGTCTCGGTCGAAGTCCACCGAGACCGGCTCGAGAAACCAGTCGTCGGGAAGGTTGCCGGCGAACCAGGCGCGCAGCTCGGCACCGTTGGTGACCGGCGGTTCGACCTGTCGGCGACCCCGGCCTCGTCCGCGTCCTCGTCCTGATCCTGGTCCCATGTGACGGCTCCTTGCTTTCGCCCGAAGGGCGGCCTTTGCGGCGGTGTGTTTGCTCGATCGGTGTTTCGTGGATTGGTGTTTCGTGGATGTGTGTGAGTGCGATGTCATTGCGCCTCTTTCTTGCTAGGTAACACTGTAAGTGTGTAATTACGTAATAGCAAAGCCTCGCTCGCGCTTCGCGGCAACCCTGATCGTCGGCGACATGCGTCACGTCCTCCGCGGGAACACGCGGTAACTTGCGGCCATGCAGGTTGCGTGCGTCCTTTATGACGAGTTCACGATGCTGGACATCGTCGGCCCGTTTCAGTTTCTCCAGGCCGCCGGCCACGAGTGCCTCTGGGTAGCCCCCGAAGCCGGCCCGGTGCTCGACCACACCCGATCCATGCCCATGACCGCCGGCCAGGCGCTGGCCGAGGTCACCGATCCCGACATCGTGGTCCTGCCGGGCGGACTCCACACATCGAGCCACTTCGGCGGCCCGATCCGCGACTGGCTGCAAGACGTCCACCAGCGCACAAGCTGGACGACCTCGGTCTGCACCGGCTCCCTGCTGCTCGCCGACGCGGGGCTTCTCGACGGGCTCACCGCCACGGGGCATTGGGCGGCGATGGAACAGCTCGGCAACCTCGGCGCCGTCACCTCCGAGGAACGCGTGATCATGCACAAGGACGAGCGCATCGTGACCGCCGCCGGCGTGAGCAGCGGCATCGACATGGCGCTCGTGCTGCTCGCCGAGATCGACGGCGTACCGGCCGCCGAGGCGGCCCAGCTCGCACTCGAGTACGACCCCCAGCCGATCACCGACGCCGGCTCTCCCGCCAAGGCCGGCCCGGAGTTGGTCGCACTGCTCCAAGGCTTCTTCGCCGGCTCGCTCTAACCGAACGCCGTCCTCTAAGCAGCGCTGCGAAAACGAGAACGGGACCCGCCGAAGCGGATCCCGTCATCGACTTCAACCATCCCGAAGGATCAGGTGCCGGTCCAGTTGGGGGCCCGCTTCTCGGCAAATGCCTTGGGCCCTTCCTTGGCGTCGTTCGAGGTGAACACCGGTGCGAACAGCTTGTTCTGCACGTCGTAGAAGCCCTCTTCGTTTGTGTCGAGGGCGGTCCAGATCAGCTGCTTCGATGCCTTGACGGCCAACGGCGCATTCTCGGCGACCGACTCGGCCAGCTCCATGGCGACGTTGACCGCTTCGCCCTTGGAGGCGACGCGAGCGACCATGCCAACGTCCTTGGCCTCCTCGGCGAGGATCGGTTCACCGGTGATCGCCATCTCCATCGCGCGGCCGAAGCCGACACGACTCGGTAGACGCTGGAGACCACCGCCGGCGGCGAACAGGCCGACCTTGACCTCGCGGATGCCGAGCTTGGCACCCTCGGCTGCGACCAGCAGGTCACAGGTCAGGGCCAGCTCGAGCCCGCCGGCCAGAGCGAAGCCTTCGACGGCGCCGATCAGCGGCTTCTCGCAACCCTCACGGATGAAGGTCATCATCGGGCCGATGTCCTCGCCGGCTGCGAAGGCCTTGAGGTCCATGCCGGCGCTGAAGCCTCGACCGTTGCCGGTCAGAACGCCACAGGTGTAATCGTTGTTCGAGTCGAGTTCCTCGATCGCTGCGACCAGCCCGCTGGACAGTGCGCCGTTGATCGAGTTCATCGCATCGGGGCGATTGAGGGTGATCAACAGGACTCGTCCACGGGCCTCGGTCAGGACCGCTGCTTCGTCACTCATCGCCGCTACTTCGGGGGCATCCGAATGCCACCATCCACACGGATGGTCTCGGCATTCATGTACGGGTTGGTGATCAACTCGACGACCATCGACGCCAGTTCGTCGCCATAGCCGAGGCGTGGCGGGAACAGCACCGACTTGCCGAGGTGGGCCTTGAACTGGTCGCTGGCCTCGCCCGTGCCGTAGATCGGCGTGTCGATCAGACCCGGAGCGATCGTGTTCACGCGGATGCCGGCGGCCGCGAGGTCACGGGCGATCGGCAGGGTCATGCCCACCACGCCGCCCTTCGATGCCGAGTAGCTGTTCTGGCCGATCTGGCCGTCGAAGGCTGCCACCGATGCCATGTTCACGATGGCGCCCTTTTGGCCGTCGTCATCCGGATCGGTCTTGGCCATGGCGCTGGCGCACAGGCGGATCATGTTGAACGAACCAACCAGGTTGATGTCGATCACTCGTTTGAAGATGCCGAGGTCCATCGGGTTGTTCTCCCGATCGATCGTACGACCGGCCATGCCGATGCCGGCCGAGTTGACCAGCGCCCGCATCGGACCCATGTCGTTGGCCGCCTCGACGACTGCCGCTCCGTCTTCCTCAGACGTGACATCGCACTTCACGAAGATGCCGCCGACCTCGGAGGCGACCTGCTGACCGAGCTCCTCGTTGAGGTCTGCGATCACGCACTTGGCGCCGAGTGCGGCGAGTTGGCGGGCTGCAGCCTCGCCGATGCCGCTGGCGCCGCCGGTGACGACCGCACTCTTGTCCTGCAGATCGAGTCGGTACATGTTTTCGTAAGCCATCAGGCGTCAACCCTTTCGATGATGGTTCCGTTGGCGAGTCCGCCACCCTCGCACATGGCCTGGTAACCGAAGGTGCCACCGGTGCGTTCGAGTTCGTTGACGAGGGTGGTCATGAGCTTGGCGCCCGAGCAGCCGAGTGGGTGACCCAGGGCGATGGCGCCGCCATTGACGTTGACCTTGTCCAGGTCGACGCCGGTTTCCTTCTGCCAGGCCAGCACGACCGAGGCGAAGGCTTCATTGATTTCGAACAGGTCGATGTCGTTGACCGACATGCCCGACTTCTCCATGATCTTCTCGGTGACCGGGATCGGGCCCTTGAGCATGGTGACGGGATCGGTTCCGGCGAGGGCAAAGTGACGGAACACGGCGCGGGGCTTGAGACCGAGCTCGTCGGCCTTCTCGCGGCTCATGATGAGGACGGCGGCGGCACCGTCGCTGATCTGGCTGGAGTTGCCGGCGGTGACCTTGCCGTCTTCCTTGAACGGGGTCTTCAAGCCGGCGATCGACTCGGCGGTCGTGCCCTCGCGGATGCCCTCGTCCTTGGTCATCATCACGGTTGCGCCGTTGACCTCGACCGGGACGGGGATGATCTCGTTCTCGAAACGACCTTCGGCGGTGGCCTGGGCGGCACGTTGCTGCGACTGTGCGCCGTAGGCGTCGAGGTCCTGGCGGCTGATGCCGTACTCGTCGGCAATCATCTCGGCACCGACACCTTGCGGCGGCAGGCCGGTCTCCTCGTAGCGACCCTGCATCGAGTCGGGGAACGCGAAGCCGAGGTCGGGAACCACGCTGGCACCCATCGGGGTGCGGGTCATGACCTCGACGCCGGCGGCGACGACGACGTCGTACGCGCCGGCGATCACGCCCTGGGCAGCGAAGTGGATCGCCTGTTGGCTGGAACCGCACTGGCGGTCGACGGTCGTGGCGGGCACCGACTCGGGCCAGCCGGCGGCGAGCACGGCGTTGCGGCCGATGTTGAGTGCCTGTTCCCCGACCTGCATGACACAGCCGGTGATGACGTCCTCGACGACGGCGGGGTCGAGGTTGTTGCGCTCTTCCACGGCCTTGAGCACATGGGCCAGCAGGTCGGCGGGGTGCCAATCCTGCAACATGCCGTTGCGCTTGCCCGCAGGGGTGCGCACGGCATCGACGATGACGGCTTCTCTCATGGTTGGGGGTTCTCCTGGTTAGGGGTTCTTGGTCGCGGATTGCTCCGCAAAGGCTTCTTGGGCGTTCTCGGACATGCGGATCAGCAGGTCGGCGAGTTGGCGTCGTTCGGCTGACGTTATGCCGGACCGCAGTCGCGTGCGCAGGCGACGGTCGACCTCGATGATCTCCACCGCGAGCTCCGCACCGGCGAGGGTGTTCTCGACCAGCCACACTCGGCGATCGTCGGGATCGGGCACACGCTGCACGAGGCCGCGCTGCTCCAGCTGGTCGACGAGCGAGCCGGTGGACGCCTTGCCGAGCACGAGTGCCCCGGCCAGCTGCGTCTGGGTCATCGGGCCGTTCTCATGGACGTAGCCGATGAGGGTGGCCTGGGAAAGGTTGAGTTCGAGCGCCTCGAAACAACAGTCGTAGGCCAATCGGATGTCGCGCGCCGCGGTCATCATCGTCGTCTCGACCCGTTGCCAGGGAGGCGTGTTCAGTGCGTGCGGTGCGGGTGTGCTCATGCGATGCGGTCGGATTTCGGGCCCGGCGACCGTGCCCGAGATCGTATGACGCCATACAGTGTGGCACCAGACGAGCACGACACCAACCAGATCCAGAACACCAGCGTTTCCTCGTCGTCTCGAAGTCCTGACCAAATTTGGACATCGAGCGGCGGGTACCGACGCCAAATGTCCAGATTTCGTCCGGAGCGACGGATGTAGGACGGGCGGACACTCCGGAGGGACACGACTATGACGATGACCGATGCCGAGCTGACGGAGCGGACCGAGGCATTTCTCGAGGCCAACGACCACACCAGCCTCTCGATGCACGAGTTCCGGGGCGCGCAGTTCGATGCGGGGCTGGCACTGGTTCACTTTCCCGAGGGAAAAGGCGGACTCGGGCTGAGCCGCGGAAAGCAGGCCGTCATCGACGCGGCGTTCCGCGAGGCGAAGGTCCCCTACCACACGCTCGGCAACAACCCGATCGGCATCGGCATGGGCATGCCGACGGTGTTGGCCTTCGGCACCGAGGAGATGCACGCCTACCACCTGCGGCCGATGTTCACCGGCGAGCACATCTGGTGCCAGATGTTCAGCGAGCCAACCCACGGCTCCGACGTGGCCGGCATTCCCAGCCGGGGCATCCGCGACGGCGACGAGTGGATCGTCAACGGCCAGAAGGTCTGGACCAGCCTCGCCCACCACTCCCGCTACGGCATGCTCCTCACCCGCACCAACCCCGATGTCGCCAAACACAAGGGACTCAGCTACTTCATCCTCGACATGGAGGCGGAGGGCGTGGACATCCGCCCGCTCTACCAGATCACCGGCCAGGCCGAGTTCAACGAGATCTTCCTGACCGACGTGCGCGTCCCCGACTCGCAGCGTCTCGGCGACGAGGGTGACGGGTGGCGGGTCGCGATCACCACGTTGATGAACGAGCGCGTCGCGCTCGGTGGCGGCGACGGCGGCCGCGGCCAGGGGCCGATCGGCGACCTGATGCGCACCTGGGAACTCCGCAAGGACGACCTCGACGCCACAACCCGGGCCGCGGTGCAGGATCGGGTGATGTCGCTGTGGATCGAGGCGGAGATCCTGCGATGGACGAACCAGCGGGCGAAGGCCGAAGCCACGAGCAGCACAGCGGGACCCGCCGGGTCGATCGGCAAGCTGTGGTCGGCGGAGATGAACCAGCGCATCTACGATCTCGCGGTCGAACTGCAAGGTGCCGACGGCATGTTGCACGAGGCCGGCTACCCGATGACCCGCGACGACGAGAGCCGCGGCTACCGCCAGGCGATCAGCGGCGCGTTCCTGCGCAGCCAGGCCAACACGATCGAGGGTGGCACCAGCGACATCATGCGGAACATCCTCGGCGAGCGGGTGCTCGGCCTGCCGGGCGATGTGCGCGTCGACAAGGATGTCCCCTGGAGCGCGATCCCGCGCTGACCATCTTCGCCCACGAATTTGCTCCACCGGTCCTCGGTGGAGAATGTTGGGCGGATGGAGCCCACGGCTGAACCAGCGATCGACGCCGTCGTCGTCGGCGCGGGCTTCGCCGGCATGTACATGCTCCATGCGCTGCGCCAGGCCGGGTTCACGGCACGGACCTTCGACACCGCGGGTGATGTCGGTGGGACGTGGTACTGGAATCGCTATCCCGGTTGTCGTTGCGACATCGAGAGCGTGCAGTACAGCTACCAGTTCAGCGCCGAACTCCAGCAGGAGTGGACCTGGACGGAGCGCTATGCGAGCCAGCCGGAGATTCTGGCCTACGCCCAGCACGTGGCCGACCGCTTCGACCTGCGGCGCGACATCACGTTCGAGACGCGAGTGGACCGTGCGCACTTCGACGACTCGATCCACGCGTGGCGTATCAGTACCTCGGCTGCGGGGGCATCCGGGACCAACGAGGAACTCACGGCCCGACATCTGATTCTCGGCGTCGGCTGCCTGTCCACAATCGACCTGCCGACGATCGACGGCATCGATGACTTCGCCGGAACGATGGTCCACACCGGACGCTGGCCCCACGACGGCATCGACTTCGCCGGCCAGCGGGCTGGTGTGATCGGCACCGGGTCATCGGGCATCCAGTCGATTCCGATCATCGCCGAGGAAGCCGATCATCTGACGGTCTTCCAGCGCACGCCGAACTATGTCGTGCCGGCGCGCAACCGCCAGCTGTCCGACGACGAGATGGCCGACATCAAGTCGGGCTACGGCGAGCTCCGAGCGCGGGCGAGGGCCACGGTGAGCGCGTTCGACTTCCCTCGCAATGCGGACTCGTGTGTCTCGGCGTCGCCCACCGAGCGCGAGCAGCGGTTCGAGGCCTTCTGGGGTAACGGCGGACTCCCGTTTCTCGGTGTGTTCGGCGATCTGCTCACCAGCCCCGAGGCGAACCGCATCGTGACCGAATGGTGGCAGTCGAAGATCCGAGCGGTGGTCGACGACCCAGAGACCGCCGAGGCGCTGATTCCCGACGGCGACATCTTCGGCGGCAAGCGGCTGTGTTGTGGCACCGACTACTTCGAGACGTACAACCGCGACGACGTCACACTGGTCGACGTATCCGAAGCCGGGATCGATCGCGTCACCGAGCGTGGCGTCGTGGCGAACGGGGTGGAGCATGAGCTCGACGTGCTGATCTGCGCAACCGGTTTCGATGCCATGACGGGGAGCGTGATCCGCATGGACCTCGCCGGTCCCGACGGCACGACGATCGCCCAGAAGTGGGCCGACGGCCCTCACAACTATCTCGGGATCCTCATCAACGGCTTTCCGAACCTGTTCAACATGCAGGGGCCCGGGAGCCCCTCGGTGTTTGCCACGATGCTGACCGGGATGGAGCATCAGGGTGATTGGATCGTCGATTGCCTCGAACACATGCGGTCCACCGGCCGAACGCGCGTGGAGGCCACCGCAGATGACGAAGCGGCCTGGGTCCTTCGGGTCGCCGAGGTCGCCGAGCCATCGCTGCGATCCAAGTGCGACAGCTGGTATCTGGGGTCGAACATCGACGGCAAACCCAAGGTATTCATGCCATGGATCGGCGGGTTCCCCGCCTATGTAGACATCTGCGCCGACGTGATCGAGGATGACTGGGCCGGCCTCGAGTTCGCCGACGGGAAGGAATCACCGTGAGTGCGGGGAACGACGGCCAGCACGCGGATCTGCGCAGCGACCGGCCGACGGCTGCCGAGCTGCTGGAGATCATCGCCGAAACCCTGAGCGACTCGGTCGTGCCTGCGACGGCACCGCACGCTCAGCATCAGGCACGCGTTGCTGCCAACCTGGCGCGCATGCTGGCCCGCGAACTCGGCTCGGCGCCGGAGCCGATGCCCTCGTTGCCTTCGAACCTCGTCGACGCTGACGACGCGACCGCTGCAGCGGCCTTCGTCGAGGTTCAGGCGCTCGTGCAGGCGAAGTTGGCGATCAACAAGCCTGGCTATGACACCCATGACGCCGCAGCGGAAGCCGAGGTCGTTGCGTGACCAGCTTCACCGCTGAGTCGCTTAGCGCATACCTCGGCTCCGAGCTCGGTGCCGACGTCGTCGTTGGCAGCCTCTCCCCCGTCACCGCCGGTGCCCGTCGGATCAACGTGCTGTTCGACGCCACGATCGACGGGGAATCCCAGGGGTTCTGCATCACCCAACAGCCGAACACCGGCGAGGCGTTCGACCGCCCGATCCTCGACGAGGTGCAGTGGCTGCGCAACGCCGCTGCCGCGGGCATGCGCGTGGCCGAGGTCGTCGCCGCCAGTGGTGACGAAGCGGTTCTCGGCGGGCCATTCTTCGTCAGCCGGCGGGTCGACGGCGCGACCATCCCGAAGCGGGTCATCAAGCTGTGCGAAACCACGCCGGGCCTCGGTGCTCAGGTCGCCCACGAGATCGGCGCATCTCTCGCCCGGCTGCACGCGACGAGCGTCGATGATGTTCCCGAGAGCGTCGAACGACCGCCCGGCACCGCCGTCGATGCGGCACTGGCCTGGGCCGACGAGAAGATGGCCGAGCTCCTGCAGAGGTCGCCGGCTCTCGAGCTCGTGCTTCGCTGGCTCATCCGCAATCAACCCGAGCCCGTTCCGGTGTGCCCGGTGCACGGCGACGTCCGCAATGGCAACATCATCGTGAACGGCGACGGTCTCGGGGCGATCCTTGATTGGGAGACCGCCCACATCGGTGAGCCGTTCGAGGATCTTGGTTGGCTGGCGCAGCGCATGTGGCGGGCCCGCAACGACCAGCTCGAGATCGGTGGCTTCGCCAATCGCAGTGACCTGCAAGCAGGCTACGAAGCGGGTGGCGGCGACTGGGACGAGGACCGCTTCCATTGGTGGAAGGTCTTCCGCACGTTGTGGTGGGGCCTCGGCATGGCCAATCAAGGACGCCAGCACCTCGACGGCACGTTCCGCTCGATCATCATGGCGGCCAGCGGTCGGCGCGTGGCCGAGCTCGAGTGGGATGCCCTCTGCCTGATCGAAGGGCGCTGAGGCCACACGTCACGCCCCGGGGGAAACACCCCCGCAGCCGCTAGCCTGATCCGCCTATGTCGAAGCGCACCCAGAAGGGCAAGGCACGCGCTCGCCGCAAGAAGGCGAACCACGGCCGCAAGCCCAACTACGGCCGGAACTGATCCAACAGACGGCGATGGGCACCACTGGGCTGCTCATCTATGACGGCGATTGCGGGTTCTGCACCTCGACCGCCCAGTGGTACGGCCGCCGGGCCGGACCTGCCGCGTCGATCGAGATGTGGCAGGCCCTCGATCTCGATGCATTCGGGCTGACGGCTGACGACACATCGACTGCGGTGTGGTTTCGCGACGCCGATGGTGAGCTCACCTCGGGAGCCGACGCATGCGCAGCGGCGATGCAGGCGGTCCCGTCCGCTTGGCGCGTGACGGGCCACGTCCTGGCGCTGCCCGGCGTCATCCACCTGGCGCGTCTCATCTATCCGTTCATCGCGAAGCACCGCCACCGCCTCCCCGGCGGCACCCCTGCTTGCAAGCTCTGACCGCCCACCCGTCGCACGCCAAAGCGACATCAAACCTGGCACCCATGTCGCTTCGAGCCACAGAGCGTGAGCCAAAGCGACATCGGAACCTGGCACCCATGTCGTTTCGAGCCACAGAGCGTGAGCCAAAGCGACACCGGAACCTGGCACCCATGTCGCTTCGAGCTACAGAGCGCGAGCCAAAGCGACACCGGAACCTGGCACCGAACGCGCGAGGCGAAGCTGTGATTGCGAGGAACTCAGTGGATGGCGTCGTGAGCGGCGGCCGCCATCTCTTCCATCTTGTCCTGCTGTTCGAGCTCAACACCTTCGCGGTCGGCCTCGACGGCGTCGAGCGCGATGTACTCCTCGCTCGTGTCCTCGAGGTGCTCGAACTCGATCACACCGATCTCGGTGAAGCGGTCTCGCAGCCAACCATCGCCGGCGTCGAGCAGCCCGAGCTTGCGCACGTTCGGCACGATCTTCGAGAAGAGCAGGCGTTGGAACTCGAGGCGCTCCGGCGGGACCGCCAGCATGCGGCGCACCATTTCCTTGGTGTCGACGCCGAACTCCTCCCACACCTCCTGGGCAAGGAACCGATCGCGCATCCGGATCGAGGCCTCGAACACGAACTCCTGGCGCTCGCGGAGTTCCGCGGTGGAGAGATGCTCGTAGTACTCCTGCAGGCTGAGCACACCGAACGCCACGTGGCGGGCCTCGTCGCTCATCACGTAGCGAAGCAACTGCTTGAGTAGGGGCTCTTCGGTGCCCATGTGCATGAACCCGAAGGCCGCAAGCGCAAGACCCTCGACCATGATCTGCATGCCGAGATAGGTCATGTCCCATCGGCTGTCCTCGATGATGTCGTCGAGGAGCAGGCCGAGGTGGACGTTGATCGGATACTGCCCGCCAAGCTTCTCGTCGAGGTAGCGGCCGAACACCTCGACGTGGCGCGCCTCGTCTACGACCTGGGTGGCGGCGTAGTACTTGGCGTCGATCCACGGCACTGTCTCGACGATCTTGGCCGTGCAAAGCAGGGCGCCCTGCTCGCCATGGAGGAAGTTGCTCATGCGCCAGCGGACCTGTTCGGCGTTGAACTCCCGCCAACGCTGGTCGTCCCACTTGTAGATCGGGGAGTTCGGGTCGTCGATGCCCAGATCCTCCGGTGTCGGCGGAATGTCGCTGATGACGGGCAGGACCTCCATCGGATCGACGTCGATCGACCAATCGAGGTCGGTCGTGCCGTTCCATTGACTGGTCTTCGCCTTCTCGTAGAGCCGTTCGAGGCGGGGGCGCGCACCCTTGGTGTAGTCCCAGGTGAACAACGCGTCGGCATTGTCGCTGACCGCATGGGCGAGCGAGTCGGCGTCCTTGTTCGCCCGTGCGAGGTCCGTGATGTACTCGACATCGTCGAGACTGCGTCCGAGGACGTCTTCGGCACTACGGGGTTCGTCGGTGAGGCTCATGGGGGCTCCTTTGGCCGGTCGGGTTGGTTCGGGTCGGATCAGGGAATCTCGGTGGGATTGGCGGGCGGGACGATCGAAGACACATCGAGTTCGGCGACGCGATCCGGCGCCAGCGAAGCGAGTAGCACGGCGATCACTCGCTGCCATGCACCTGGATCAGGCATCTCGGCATCGATCGCACCGAGCATGCGCATGCCCAAGCCGACCGACTGACAGAACGTGACGATCGCGTCGGTATCGAGTTCGCCGCTGAGCTGGCCATCGCCCTTCTCGGCGTCGACCAGCTTGGCGAGGCGGGCCCGCTCATCGGCCAAGCGCGGACGCAGTCGGTCGGCGATCTCCTCTTCGCGTCGGGCGGCCATGAACGACTCGAGCAGGAGGGCCGAGGCGGGGCTCTCGTTGTCGAGCAGCGACACCCCGACCGTCTGCAGGATGTCGGTCGCTCCGAGCTCGGCCTCGGCCAGGTCGGACAGGAGCGCCCGGGTGTGACGGTCGAGGGCCTCGAGCAGCAACTCGGACTTGCCCGAGAAGCGGTTGTAGATCGCGCCCGTGGTGAGCCCGGCCCGTTCGGCGATGGACTGGACACGAGCGCCGGAGTACCCCTGCTCGGCGAACACCTCGGCAGCGGCGTCGATCAGGGCGCTGCGGATCGGATCGACCGACTCATCGGAATGTCGTGGCATCGCACCTCACAATAACCGCCATTATCGGAAGGCGCCAGCGTCCCTCAACGGTTGCGCGACACTTGACCCATGTACACGCTCGCCTATCTCTTCCAGGTCGAGGAGGAGCGGGTCGATGACTTCCTCCGAATCCAACGACAGGCGTCGCGGATCTATCTCGAGCACGGTGCACTCGATGACGAGACGCTCGCACCGGCCGATGAAACGCCTCGCTACGGACTGCGTTCGTTTCGCGATGCGCTCGACCTTCCGGAGGGATCGCGACCATTCATCGGACTCGCCCGCTTCCGCGACGAGGCACACCATGACGAGGTCATGGCGCTGGTCGATGCTGACCCGCGAATCGACGACCTCTTCGCCAAGATGCAGGGCGTGATCCGCATCTCCGAGGTCGCCTTCGGTGACTTCGCGCGGGTGATTTGACCACCGGAGCCGGGCAACAGCCTGCGCCACTCCCGGTAGTCTCGCCGCGATGCGTTCCGGCCTGACCGTCGCGTTCGACGCCGACGACACCCTCTGGCACAACGAGGGCGCCTTCGCCGAGACCGAGCAGATGTTCAACGACCTGATGGCGCCCTGGGCCGACGCCGAAACGGCCGAACGGGCATTGATCAGCCAGGAACGCCGACGGGTCACCACCTATGGGTACGGGGTGAAGAGCTTCGCCCTCTCCATGATCTCGACCGCGATCGAGCTGAGCGACCACCAGGTCGACGCGGCGACGATCGAGCACATCGTTGCCGCCGCGGATCGCCTGCTCACGCTCCCGACAGTCCCGATCGACGGCGCAGTCGAAACCCTTGCCACCGTCAGCGAGCGCTTCGCCACGCTGATCATCACCAAGGGCGACCTGCACCACCAACTGCGGCGCATCGACGAAGCCAGGGTGGCTCGCTACTGCTTCGACGTCGAGGTGGTCGCCGAGAAAGACCCCGGCACGTATCAGCGGATCCTGGATCGCCACGGAATCGATCCCACGCAGTTCGTGATGATCGGCAACTCGGTCGTGAGCGACATCGCCCCGGTCCTCGACATCGGCGGCTACGCCATCCACATCCCCTACGAGACGACGTGGGCCTTGGAGACCGCCACCGAAGACCTCGCCGCGTCGGAGCGTTGGGAACGGCTCGACTCCATCGTCGAGGTGCCCGACGTGCTTTCCCGATTCACCCAACATCTCGAGGACGCCACATGAGCACGATCGACATTCTCCCGGCCGTCGCCGATGCGCTCGACGCCGGCCTACCCGTCGTGGCCCTCGAATCGACCGTCTACAGCACCCTCGGACTGCCGGCGCCGCACAATGCGAACGTGCTCGCGGCGTCTCGCCAGGCCATCGCTTCGCACGGGGCCATGCCGGCCGTCACTGCAGTGCTCGACGGACGCCCCACCGTCGGAATCGATGACGACGACGCGATCCTGTCGGCGACCGACAAAGTCGCGGCGCGGGATCTGGCCGTGGCCATGGCCCAGCGCTGGCCGGTCGGCGTGACCACCGTTGGCGCATCGCTCACCCTGGCCTCGCACGCCGGCATCGACGTCTTCGCGACCGGCGGGATCGGCGGCGTGCACCGGGGCGCCGCAGAGCATGGTGACATCAGCGGCGACCTGCCCGTGATCGCCAAGTACCCGATCGCCACGGTGTGCGCCGGCGCCAAGTCGTTCCTCGACCTCGGACGCACGCTCGAACTCCTCGAGACGCTCGGCGTGCCCGTCATCGGCTTCGGGACCGATGAGCTTCCCGCCTTCACCGCCGCCCAGAGTGGGCTCGAAGTACCTCACCGCAGCGACGATCCAGCCGAGATCGCCGAGATGATCCGGGCTCGCAAGGCCCTGGGCCTCGGTGGTGTGCTCGTGGCCGTGCCGCCGCCACAACCGATCGACCAGGATCTGCTCGATCAAGCCACCGCGGAGGCCGAAGCTCGGGCCGACGCAGCCGGCGTGACCGGGCCCTCTCGCACCCCGTTCGTGCTCGCAGCGATTGCCGAGCTCACCGACGGCCGGAGCGTCGAGTCGAATACTGCGCTGGTCCGCAACAACGCCGACGTGGCCGCCCGGATCGCCGTCGCACTCAGGGCCTAGCGGGCAACTCCCAGGACAAGGTCATCGTGCCGCTCAGGAACTCCCCCGGCTGCAGCACCCTCGGCGCCATGTGAAACTCGTTCGGCGGACCGCTCTGCGGTTCGATGCACAAGGCATGCTCGGGTTCGGTGAAGATCACCCAGTGGTCGAGGTCCGACGAGACCGTCAGCCGGAGCAACCCCGGCCACTCGATCACCGGATCGGCGTCGAGCCCGACGAAACACGCGTTCCACGGAGGATGCGGCACCGGCTCGAGCACGCCGGTTGGGATCAGGTCGTCGTTGACCGCGTAGACGCGCCCACCCGAAATTTGCAGCTCGGCGACGGGTCCCGGACCGATCATGCGCCGAAACCAGGGATGCCACCCGAGCATCGCCGGCATGGCGTGGTGGTCGGCTCGGACCTCGGCGGTGATCGACAACGATGCCGGTCCAAGCTCGAACCGCTGCACCGCATAGCCGCCGAACGGCCAGGGTTCGCCGAGTGCGGTGCGGATCACGCCCGGCTCGACCTCGTACCACGGCTGGAGGTGCGACCGACCGTGGTTGGCGTGCGGCGGGCTCGTCAAGGGGAACTCGTACTCCTGGCCATCGAACGCCAGCCGCCCATACGGCAAGCGTCCGCACCAGGGGATCATCGGGAACGAGCCCCAACGGGTCGGCTTCTCCCCTTCGGCGACGAGCAATTCGTGACCACCCACGATCAGCGAGGCAAGTCGCCCGCCTTCAAGGTCCACCGTCGCCTCGGCCGTCGCGCTGACCAGCTTCATGCGAGCATCATCCCACGTAACGTCGGCCCGCTCAGTCGCAGAACGGGACGAACGGCACGGCGGCCGTCACGACCCTTTCGCCATCGAGTGATCCGAAGATCGTCCAGCCGAGACCGAACAGTGCCGGTTCGCCGGAGATCTCGTGCGTTCGAACGAGGAGCCGGTTCGCCGCCGCGACGGTGTCGAGCGAGTCGTAGGGCGAGACGCTGCCAGGCAGCAGAACGGGCCATCGATCCGCCGGATCCGATGCGGCACGCTCTGCGGCCCAGTTCCATGCCCGAAGCTCGCCTTGGGAGTTGTCTTCGAAGCGAGCGAAGATCGCGGTGATCGGACCCCACTCGACGAACCGTTCGTTCGCTCCCTCACCGTCGAGCGGGCAGCCGACGATCCAGCCGGTGTCGTCCGTAGTCGCCCCCAATCGCTCGCTGATCGCATCGACCGCGACATCGGCGGGCGTCCCGAGCGGCACGCCCGCGAGCGCCGCACGATCGTCGATGACAATTCGATCGAAGTGGACCTCGGTGCACTCGCTCGCGCCGGGGCAGAGCTCGACGCCGATCACACGTGGCTCGGGGCCGAAGTCGTCGGGGAAGAATCCCGGGCCGTATAACGAATTCGGACCCTGCATGATGACGGCGATCTCGGCGACCACACGGCCATCATCATCCTTGATCGCTGTCGGGCACGCCGATGTGACGTCGCCGAACAACACGCAGTACGCAAAGCCATCGTTGACGGGCGCAGCGGTGCCACCGGAGTACGGCGCCAGCGGGGCGAGATCGTCCTCGTCGACCCACGGTTCGTACTCGAACGTGCTTCGGTCCCGCCCGTCGAGCACGGCCTGGGCCCAGCCGAGCGCCACGTGTGTGTAGTCCTCTGCCTGGGCAGGCCGCACGAAGTCCGCGCTGACGAAGCCGTCATGGCGAACGGCGGCCGTCTCGTAGCGCACGGGGATCCACGGCGCGTCGAGATCGGCACCGGTGGTGAGGAAGCACGAGCGACCCGGCGACCGCGCGACGATCCGCGCTTCCAGAGAGGGTCCTGCGCGCACATTGAGAAACTCGTCGAATCCGACGTTCACGGTGCACACACGGACCGCATCGGTGGGCGGCAGCGATGCACTGGCAGGCGTCGGGCTGGACTCGGGGGTGGAGGTCGCGAGCGGCGTCGGCGCTGCGATTTCCACCTCCGGCGTCGCTCCGGCCACGGGCTGTTCCGTCGGCGCGGGGTCGGTAGCAGCCGCCCCAGCCGCCGACGGACCTTCGGCTACGGGCTGATCGCCGACCGCACGTTGGTCGATGGTTGGATTCGCTCGCGTCGCGTCCGGTGCGGTCGCGGTCGGGTCCAGCGGCGACTCGGCGATGGGGCCATCCGACGAACCACAGCCAGCCGCGAACACCACAGCGCCAAGCAGGGCCCGCGCCCACCAGCGAACCGGGGAGCGATCACCATGGTGCATGTCCCGAGCGTAGGGACCTCCCCAGGACCTGACGGCCCGAACGGCTAGGGAGCGCTCCTCTCCCCCGCGCATGGCTCACTTCTCACCGATCCTGAGCCCGGTTTCTGCTTCTCACCGATCCTGAGCCCGGTTTGCGGAGCTGGAGTCGGTGAGAACCGCGCCGCGGACTTGGAGTCGGTGAGAACGAGGGCGATGGCTCGAAGCCGGGGTTACTCCTTGCGGCGATCGAGTCGGCTGGGATCGGGGTCGAAGCCGGGGAGCGCCGGTTCGGCGACAACGCCACGGTCGACCATCAGCCCGTACACGATTTCCTCGACGTCGTCCCACGTATGGGCCCGCAGCCCCTCGAGCTCTCGGTTGTACGGCTGGTCGAAGATGATCGCCGTACGGCCGGCGGCCCGGAGGTTGACGATGTTGTGCGGCCCGTCATCGATGTACGCGTCGGCACCGACGTCGCGTTTCGCGCCTACGAAGCACAGATCGCGATACGGGATCTTGGCGGAGTCGAGCCAGGCGACGGTGTCCCCCGCTGCTGCGGAGTGGCCCCAGTTCACATAAAGGCGGTGGGTGACGATCCGGATCCAGACACCGGCATCGCTCAAGCGCCAGAGCGCCTCGGCCGCGCCCTCGATCGGTTCAAGCGACGCCATGATGCGACCCTCAGTGATCGCGGCGGTGTGCATCTCCTCGAACCTCGCCTGGTCGAAACCCCATTCGCGGAAGTCCCAGGACCGTTCGAGCGGGAGCGTTTCCGGGTCTACCCCCAACCGCTCCGCGCAGAACTCACGGAAGCCCTTGGTGTAGTCGGCGCACACGCCGTCGAGATCGACCCCGAAGACAAACGATTCGGTCGGCGAACTCACGAAGTGCTCCCGATGCCGCCGCTCAATCGAGGAGCTCGGACAGCGCGATCTCCGGCCGGGGCCCGAGATGAGCGATCACCTCGGCCGCCGCCTTCGAACCGAGCATGCCGGACTCGGCCAGACCCATCCCCCGGGCCAAACCGAACAGCACGCCGGCCGCGTATTGGTCACCCGCTCCGGTCGTGTCGACGACGTCGTCGACCGGGACCACCGGAATCTGGATCGTTTCGTCGGCGGTGACGATGACCGACCCGTTCTCGCCCATCGTGGCGCACAGGATCTCACAACGGCCTCGCACTGCCTCGATTGCCTCGTCATGGCTCGAGGCTTTCGTCAGGGCGAGGAGTTCCTCTTCGTTGCCGAACAGGATGTCGATCTCGCCGTCGAGCAGCTGGTGCCACTCGTCGAAATGGCGGTCGACGCAGAAGGAATCGCTCAGCGTGAACGAGATCTTGTTGCCCGCGGCCTTGGAGATGGCGATGGCGTGACGAATCGCATCCTTGGTGACGTCGATGTCCCAGATGTAGCCCTCGCAGTACAGGATCCCGGCATTGGCGACGACGTCCTCGGGAATGTCGGTGCGGTACAGCGTGGTCGCCGCCCCGAGGAAGGTGTTCATGGTGCGCTCGGCGTCTGGGGTGACGACGATCATCGAGCGGCCTGTCGGTTCGCCTTCGGCCGATGGTGCGACGCCGAACTGCACGCCCTGGGCCGCACTGTCCTCTGCGAACACCGTGCCGAGGTGATCGTCCGCGACCTTGCCGATGAACGAGGCGGAGCCGCCGAACGACGCGACACCGGTCATCGTGTTACCGGCCGATCCGCCGGATGTCTCGGTGAGGACGTTCATGGCGTCGTACAGCTCGACGGCTCGGTCGGCGTCGATGAGCGACATCGATCCCTTCGTGAGGTCGAACCGCTCGATGAACTCATCGCCCTGCTGGGCAATGACGTCGACGATGGCGTTGCCGATTCCGACGACGTCGTACTGCGTTGCTGACACGCCGGGCACCGTACTCGCCCAGCCGACATCCACCGACGATGGCGCAAGCCTGCTGTCGCGCAGCACGAAAGGGTGGTGTGTCCGTCCGCGCCCAACCACGGAGACGGCTCCACCCGCGCCCTCTAGCCTGGCAACGTGACCAACCCGCACCGGCTTCCGACCGACGTCCTTCCGACTCGCTACGACCTCACGCTCCGCCCGGACATCGACGACGCCTCGTTCGGCGGCCACGTCACGATCGATGCGACCGCCGCGAGCGAGACGACCGAGATCGTGCTCAATGCGATCGAACTCGAGATCGGCACGGTGACCGTCGTGCAGAAGGGCTGGGCCCAGGCCCCGGCCGTCAGCCTCGACGAGGAAACCGAGCGTCTGACCCTCTCGCTCACCGATCCCCTCGAGCCCGGCGACCTGATGATCGACGTCTCGTTCGACGGCATTCTGAACGACAAGCTCCGCGGCTTCTACCGCAGCACCTTCGCTGACGACGACGGCACCGAGCACACGATCGCAACCACCCAGTTCGAGTCGACGAACGCTCGACGATGCTTCCCGTGCTGGGACGAGCCGGCACACAAGGCCGTATTCGAGGTCAGCCTCGAGGTCCCCGACCACATGCTTGCGGTCTCGGCCATGTCCGAGGTGACCCGCACCCCGCTACGCGACGGCTTGGTGCGGATCGACTACGCGCCGACCCCGCTCATGTCCACCTACCTACTCGCCTTTGTGGTCGGTGAGCTCGAAGCGTCTCCGGCGCGCCGGGTGGACGACGTGCCCGTCCGCATCATCCATCGACCGGGCCGGGGCCGCGACATCCAATTCGCGCACGACGCAGCCGTCTTCTGCCTGGAGTGGCTGACCGAGTACTTCGGCGTGCCGTACTTCGGCGACAAGATCGACCTCCTGGCGATCCCCGACTTCGCCTTCGGCGCGATGGAGAACACCGGTTGTGTGACGTTTCGCGAGGTCCTCCTGCTCGTCGACCCGGAGGCGACCACCCAGCCCGAGCAGCAGCGTTCCGTCGCGGTGATCGCCCACGAGCTGGCCCACATGTGGTTCGGCAACCTGGTCACGATGCAGTGGTGGGAAGGCCTGTGGCTCAAGGAGGCGTTCGCCACCTTCATGGAGACCTCGGCGACCCACGCCTATCGCCCCGACTGGAAGGTGTGGGAGGGCTTCGCCCTCGATCGTTCCGCCGCCTACGACGTCGACTCGCTCCACAGCACCCGCTCGATCGAGTACGAGGTCGAATCACCGGCCGACGCCGAGGGCATGTACGACGTCCTCACCTACGAAAAGGGTGCGTCGGTCGTTCGCATGCTCGAGCAGTACGTCGGCCCGGATGACTTCCGCGAAGGCATCCGCAACTACATGCGGACGCATGCCTTCGGCAATACGGTCACGAGCGACCTGTGGAACGCCATCGAGTCGGCGACCAGCCTCCCCGTCGACGAAGTCATGCAGGAGTGGATCTACGAGCCGGGCTTCCCCCTCGTCGAGGCTTCGATGGACGGCGATCAGGTCCTGCTCGACCAGCGGCGATTCGTGTTGTCGGTCGACGATGGCGCGGCCGACACCGAGTGGAAGATCCCCGTCACCGTCGAGGCCGGTGACGAGACCACCACGGTGCTGATGAGTCCGCATGGCGCGGTTCCCCTGAGCGATGTGACCTCGACCGTCATCGTCGACCCCGACAGCAATGGCTTCTTCCGTACCCGCTACGACGGTGCACTCGCCGCACGGCTCGCCGGCCAGCTGATGGATCTCTCCGCCGGGCAGCGGTACCGCCTGTTCGACGACCTGTTCGACCTCGTCCTCGCCGGCGAGGCGACCGTCGGCGATTTCGTCCAGCTCTGCCGGGCACTCGAGGACGAGACCGCGCCCCCGGTTTGGAGTGCGGTCACCAGCGGCTTCGCCACCCTCGGTCAAGTCGCCCCCACCGACCCGGAACGGGATCGCATCGGTGCCATATTCGCCGAGGTCGCCGGACCGCAACTCACCGCGCTCGGCTTCGACGTGGCCGATGCCGATGAGGATCAGCTCGTCAACGAAGTCCGAGCCACGCTGTTCAGTGCGCTCGGATCACTCAGCCGTGACATCCCGGTGATCAATCACGCTCGCACACTCTTCTCCGGCGAGAGCACAACGGACAACGCCAGCGTCGAGTCGGCGGCGGTCCGTGTTATCGGTTCGACCGGCAATCGGGCCGACTTCGACGAGTGCTATCGCCGCTTCACCGCTGCACCGTCACCGCAGATCGAACGCCGCTACCTCTTCTCGCTCGCCCGATTCGATGACACCGATGCCATCGACGAGCTCTGTGCCCGCACGCTCGACGGCAGCGTGCGTTCCCAGGACGCCGCGTTCCTCCTCGGCCAAGCCCTCGGCAACCGAGGCCGTGGCCAACAGGTCTGGTCGTTCATCACCGAGAATTGGGATGCGATCAACGCGACGGTGCCCGACAACACGGTCGGACGAATGCTCGGCGGCGTGCAATGGCTCACCGCAGGCGATCCGGCCGAGGTCCACGCGTTCCTCGATGCACACGCCGTCCCGCAAGCGAAGCTCGCCGTGGCGCAACACCGCGAGCGCCTCGACGCCCATGTCGCGCTCCGCAACCGCTTCAGCGCAGAGCTCGACGCGATCTGAGCCCGGACGCCGATCGGGCCTCAGCCGGGCCCGTAGTCGTATCCCTGCAGGCCGGTGTCGGGCACGTCGCGGTCGAAGGTCCAGTACTGACGGATCTCGGCGATGCGGTCAGCCTCGAACGCGTAGTGCTCCGAACCGCGGAAGATGAACGGCCCTTGGGTCCCAACGCCGCGCATGTACCACTCGATCGCCGCCGACTCGCCGTCGCTGATGATCCGGTCGATGCCCCACACCGCGCCGTCCCACTGCCCACGGATCCGCTCCCAAAATGCGCCGATCGCTTCGGCGCCGCGGATTGGGGCGTGGTTGGTGTCGAAGATCACCGCATCGTCGGTGAAGTGTGCCGCAATGACATCGGGCGGATCGTCGTTGCACGATGCAAAATACGCGGTGATTCGTTCAGCGAGGGCGTCAGCAACCATCCCTGGAGCGTAGGAGACGCACCCAATCGCCGACCGCACGCGTGGAAGCGGCGCGGGCACTCACCGAATCTCGAGTTCAACCGAGCCGTCGTCGGCGACAAGCACGTCGAACGACCGTTGCACACCGCTCGGGTCGGTGGCGATACAGACGATCGGTGCACCGGGTTCGACGACGAGCACCGGTTGACCGCAGTCGACCGTGGTCGCCAAGCCGATCTCGGCACTGAAGGTGAGGGCGAGCAGTTCGGCGAGATGGGATGCGGCGACGAACCGATCGTCGACCACGGCTTCGGCCCGCAGGTCGTCGACCGTCCCAGCCAGCACCACCTCGACATCGATGATCTGGGAACCGAGCTGGGCCCCGCAGGCGAGGGAGTCGCCTGGCTGTGGTTCGATCAGCGAGGGGCACTCGACCGCGCTGACGAGGCCGGGGTGCTCCGGAAAGAGCTGTTCCTGCACCTGGGCCGCGAGCCCATCGCCATCCAGTGCGCGCTCGACGCTGCACGCGGAGAGGACCAACAACAACGCCACGATCAGGCTTATGCGGCACACGAGCCGATCCTCAGAAGTCCGCGGCAAGTGCTTCGTCGAACGATGCGCCGGAGTCGATCAGGCCGCGGTACCGCATGATGTGGCGCGGCCGATTGAAGCCCACGACGGCAACGATCCGCCCGGCCCGTCCGTAAATCCCGGCAAAGGTGCGGCTCTCGATGTCACCGGTGACAATCTCGAACGCATCGAAGTCGGTCGTTCGGCCGGCCAGCTGGATCTTGCGGTCGTACTGATCGGACCAGAACCAAGGCGTCGGCGCATAAGCCCCCACCGAGTCGCCGTGCAACAGCCGCTTCGCGGCATGCGTGCCTTGGGTGATGGCGTTGTCCCAGTGCTCGACCCGCATCGTCTCACCGAACTGAGCATTGGGCCAGCGCGCGACATCGCCCGCGGCGACAACGCCCGGTGCGACGGCGGACTGCTCGTCGCAGAGCACACCGTTGTCGAGGTTCAGCCCGCTTCCGTGCAACCACTCGGTGTTCGGCATCACACCCACGCCGACCACCACGATGTCGGCCGCGACGGTCGTGCCGTCGGTGAGGGCTACACCCGACACCGAACCGTCACCCACGAAGCCCTCGACACCGACACCGAGTCGAAGATCGACGCCGTGGTCCCGGTGTACGTCGGCCAGCACGGCGCCGATCTCCGCGCCCATCGAGCGTTCGAACGGTGCCGTCGCCATCTCGACCATCGTGACCTCGATGGCGAGCTCACGCGCCGTCGCGGCCACCTCGGCTCCGATGAAGCCGGCGCCGACGACCACAAGGCGCTGAGGGCTGGCCTCGAATCGCGCCCGGATCGCCAGTGCATCGTCGAGAGTGCGGAGCGTGAATACACCATCGAGCGGTTCGCCGATCGTGCGGCATCGCGCACCCGTTGCGATGACGACGCCGTCGACCGAAAGGGACTCCGTGCCATCGAGCGTGACCGTCGTCGAGGCAACGTCGAGGGCGGTGGCCGATCGCCCGAAGTGCGACTCGACCGCAAGGTCAGCGAGCTTGTCCTCGGTGGTCAACCACGTGCGGTCGGCGTCCCACGCACCCGCGAGCAATTGCTTCGAGAGCGGCGGTCGATCATAGGGACGATGCGGTTCGTCGCCGATCAGGTGTAGCGCACCATCGAACCCCTCGCGGCGCAACGTTTCGACAGCACGAAGTCCGGCGAGTGAGGCGCCGACGACTGCGATGGCTTCCATGTTCTCCGTTCGGGCGGGTGCGGCGAGAGCCGGATGGATCCGACTCTCGGGAGCGGCTAGTCGGCGTCGGCGATCGTGATGGCTTGCTTGGGGCAACGAGATGCCGATTCCTCGACCTTCTCGCGCAGGTCCTCTGCCGGGGTCTCGTCGAGGATGTAGAGGAAGTCGTCGTCACGCACCTCGAACACCTCGGGGGCGATTTGCATGCAGATGGCGTTGCTTTCGCACAGGTCGAAATCGACGACGACTTTGAAGCTCATGGCACTCCTCGGATTGGCTCATGGCGATCTTATGCGCGGTTGCCACGCGGATCGGGGCTGGCTGAAGGCGCTTCAGGGAAGTTGGCACGGACCGGCGGCGCCGGACTGCTCCAACACGGTCGTCGTGCCCAAACGCACGCGTATCGCCGCGTCGGGGGCACCATCGTCGACCAGGAAGTCGGCGGCCGCAGCACACGTGTCTTCGACCAGGGCCATCTGCTCGGGCGAGCCGTCGAACGAGATGGTGATCGAGTCGATGTCGTTTCCCGTGGTCTCGAACTCCGCTGTGGTGACATCGCGCCACGGCGCATTGACGTGGTTCTCGCGGACGAAGGTTGCCCATCGCGTGGTCGGGGGTCGGTCGACGGACAGGTTGCACCCGGACGCGGCGTAGCGGTCGAGCTCGGCGCGTTCGCTCTCCGCCGCAGGATCGAACCTGGCCCGAAAGATCGCCTCGAGATCCGGCGGCTGAACATTCAGAAGATCGTCGAAATCACGTGCCTGGGTCTGCAGCGAGTCGATCGTGGGCCGGATTTCGGGCGGGGCGACCAGCGACAGCTGCGCGAACTCAGCCTCGGTCGAGGTCGTCGAAAGGCCGACCCCCTGGTCGAGAAGCCCACAGAATGCCGCCAAATCGCCGGGATCGGGGGCGTCGCTGCACGACGCTGCCAACAGCAGCGTGACCACCACTGCGCCAACCCGTCTCATCACCCTCGTAGTCTGGCGCACCGCCGCGGCGAAACGCGTGCTCTGAACCGGCGAGCAGGCGTCGACGGCCTACTGGCGGGCACCCCTAGAGCAAACGCTCCGCGGCACTGCGGCTCGCCGGCCCGCCGAGGCCGGCCACGCCATCCTTCTTGGCGGTCGTGGCCAACTGGATCAGCAGGGTGTGGAACCGGTCGGCATGGTCAAGGAAGTTGATTCGCCCGAGCGCCTGGTCCTGACCTGCCGATTCGATCTTGAACAGGGCGTAGCCGAGAAGCTCGGCGGCTGGTGACCGCACGAGCAGGGCGTCGGTGACACGAAAGAGCGGCATCGACGCCACGGAGCTTCCGAGCAGCCCATCGACCTCGATCACGCGGCGATTGGTGATCAGCAAGCGTCGGTAGTAGGCCCATCGCAGCCATCGGCTGAAGAAGCGCAGGCCGAACGCCACCACGACCAGCGTGGCCAGGAGGTCACGGTCGTCTCGCAGGGCATAGGCGAGCAGCACCATGGCGCCGAAGATCACGAGGCTACGCCGCCGGGATCGATGCACCTTGAGAACCAGGCGTCCGAGAATCCAGATCGATGCGATGACCATGATCACGGCCAGGCTCGATCGGGTGAGCCCGATGTCGAGCTGGATCCAGACCACCAGCGTCAGCGCGGCGATCAGCTCGAAGGCGGGCTGGAGGAGGATCGCCGAGTGGTAGCGCTCTTCGTAGACGACCTCTTCGTCGTCGACGATGAACTCTTCGTTCGGTGTCGGCAGGAACATGTCCCACCAGTTCCGCTGCGGCCCGTCGTCGTGCCAGGACGTGGCACGTTGGCGAGGCGGTGTGTTCACCGGCGTTCGTCAGCCCGCGGTGGCGGTGCTGTCGTCACCGAGCGTTGCGTTGACGAACGTACGGGTCTTGTCCAGCCCGTCACCGAGCCAGTCGAAGAACGAGTTGGCGAGGTCGCCGCTGCCGGTCGCATCGTTGGCGATGATGTACACGGCGAACAGCACGAGCAGGTAAAAGGTGAGTTGTCGCTGCATGAGGACTCCACGAGGTCGGTCACGACCCTGGCCGCGACGACGTCGCGGCTCCACCCGCTCCAGCAGGGTAGCGGTACTGGCTCCTTTACTCAAGCCCCAGTAACAACATTGTCAACAGGGCCCCTGAAGCGACGGCGTGCCACCGAACGCCGGTCAAAACGCGAAACGACGCCCGCCGGCCGCACCGTACGGGCCGAGGGCGTCGGGTCGATCGCTGACGCCCGCAGGGGCGCGCGGAGCTGAAGATCAGATGGCGTCGCTGCCGACCTCGCCGGTCCGGATACGGACCATGGTGGCGACATCGGTGACCCAGATCTTGCCGTCACCGATCTTGCCGGTGCGTGCGGCGTCGGCGACGGTTTGAACGACCTGCTCGGCCTGGTCGTCGTCGACGACGATCTCGAGCCGCGACTTTGGCGTGAAGGACACCTTGTACTCGGTGCCACGGTAGGTCTCGGTGTGCCCACCCTGGCGGCCATAGCCCTGGGCTTCGGTGACGGTCATGCCCTGGACCCCGATGCCGTTGAGCTGGGCCTTGATTTCGTCGACTTGATGGGGCTTGACGACGGCGGTGACGAGTTTCATGCGAGTGCTTTCTTGATCAGGTTCGTGCTGATACAGAATAGACGAAACACTCCGGAAATGTCTACCGATCCGTGCTAATTCAACGAGATATTGAGGGCTGAAGCCTATCTTCTGTACGATTGACGCAATACATTAATACAGAATCTGCTACAGTCGCCCCATGCAGCTCCGACTCGACACCGCGACCGCCGTCCCACCGTTCGAACAGATCCGCGCCCAGATCGCCTTGCAGGTCGCTGCTGGCCGCCTCCGCGCCGGTGACCGGCTGCCGACGATTCGTGTCCTGGCCGACCGTCTCGACGTCGCACCGAACACCGTCGCTCGCGCATACCGCGAGCTCATCTTGAGCGGCATCTGTGTGGCGGCCGGGCGTCGAGGCACCTTCGTCGCCGAGACGCCACCCGTCGCCTTCGACGTCGCGACTCGCTCCGAGGTGCTGGCCGATGCTGCCGTGCAGTTCGCCCGAACGATCCGCTCGATCGACATCGCGGTCGATGAAGCGCTCGAAGCCGTCATCGCGGCCATGCGGCTGCCCGATGATGTGCTCCAGGAGGCCAGCGACGCCGCGATCGGCCTCGACGACGCCGGTGCAGACGAGGTGCTCGCCGCCTCGTAGTGTTCGTCCATGGACGACGTCATGACCTCGCCGCCCGCTTCCGGACCGCTCGCCGGCATTCGCGTCGTCGAGCTTGCGGTGTGGATTGCCGGGCCTGCGGCAGCCGGCATCCTCGCCGACTGGGGCGCCGACGTCATCAAGATCGAACCACCCGAAGGCGATCCCTCACGGTTGTTCCACGAGATCCTCGGAGCCGAGCTGCCATCCAACCCGATCTTCGAACAGGACAATCGGTCGAAGCGCTCGATCGTGCTCGACCTGCAGGATCCCGACGACCTCGAGACCGCGATGGGACTCATCGCCGAGGCGGATGTCTTCGTCACGAATGTCCGATCGGGCGGGCTGCAACGACTCGGCCTCGACTATGAGACCCTGTCACCTCGATTTCCCGACCTCGTCTATGCCCACGTCACCGGGTTCGGTCGCGAGGGTCCTGATGTCGATCGACCCGCATTCGACATCGCCGCGTTCTGGTCGCGTGCCGGGATCGCGTCGTTGCTGACCACGCCAGGCCAGGCACCACCGTTTCCTCGTGGTGGCATGGGCGACCACAACACCGGCCTTGCAGCCGCCGGCGCCGTCAGTGCCGCGCTGTTCGAACGGACCACCTCCGGGCAGGGGCAGTTGATCACGACCTCATTGTTCCGAGAGGGCGTCTACACGATCAGTTTCGACCTGAACACCAAGCTCATGTGGGGCACCGACATCGCGAAGAACCTACGAACCGAGGCGACCAAGCCCGATGCCAACAACTATCAACTCGCGGACGGTCGATGGATCTGGGTCGTCGGTATGGATCCTCACCGGCACTGGCCGCCACTCTGCCGGGTCGCCGGTGTCGGCCACCTGACCGAGGACGAGCGCTTTGCCACGCCAGCGGGGCGCGCGGAACATGCCGTCGAACTGATCGCGATGCTCGACGCTGGGTTCGGCAAGATCACACTTGCCGAGCTCGAGGCTCGGGCCGCCGACGAACCGGACTTCTTCTGGTGTCCGGTCAACACCCTCGACGACTTGCTCGCCGAGCCGCAGCTGGGTCCGTCCGGCGCGTTGGTCGAGGTGCCGGACGGCTTCGGAGGAACGGTCTTGATGGTCGCGACCCCAGCCGACTTCTCGAGAACCCGGGTCAACCATCGCTCAGTCGCGCCGGAACTCGGCCAACACACCGACGAGATCCTCGCCGAGTTGGCCGAGCTCCAGGCTCAGATGCGTTGAGGCGATCGGGCTCCAGGCCCGAACGACTCAGGACTGGGCTGCCGAGATGGCGGCGTAGACCGCCTTGGGCGTGCACGGCATGTCGATGTGCTTCACGCCCATGTGCGCCACGGCATCGACAACGGCGTTGTGCAGCGCCGGCGTGGAGCCGATCGTGCCCGACTCGCCGATGCCCTTCGCCCCGAGCGGATTCCGGGGCGAGGCCGTCTCGGTGTTCGACGCCTCGAAGCTCGGCAGCTCGCTGGCCGCCGGAACGAGGTAGTCCATCAGGTTGCCGTTCTGTGGGTTGCCGTACTCGTCGTAGGTGACCTCCTCGAACAGCACCTGGGCGATGCCCTGGGCGATGCCGCCGTGCTGCTGGCCTGCGACCAGCACCGGGTTGAGGATGGTGCCGCAATCGTCGACGGCGATGTGGCGAAGGATCTCCACACCACCGGTTTCGGTGTCGACCTCGACCACGCTCACGTGGGCGCCGAACGGGTACGTCGAGTCCTCGCCGTCGAAGTCGTGCTCGTACGACAGGCCGGGCTCCATGCCTTCAGGCAGCTTGCTCTCGTCCTTCGCCGCCGCAGCGAGCTCTGCCCACGTGAGCGACGAGGTCGGCACGCCGGCGACCGCAAGGCCGTCTCCGGTGGCTTCCATGTCGTCGACGCTGGCCTCGAGCAGGTGGGCGGCAAGGTTCTTGGCCTTCTCCAGCACCTTCTCGCTGCCGACGAACACGCCGGATCCGGCCGTTTGTAGCGAGCGGGATCCGAGGGTTCCGGCACCGCGGGGTACCGAAGCGGTGTCGGAGTCGTAGTGGTTGATCTTGTCCATCGGCACGCCGAGGATCGAGCTGGCGATCATCGAGAACGCGGTGTCGTGGCCCTGGCCGTGCACGCTGGTGCCGGCGTAAAGGTCGATCTCGCCGTCGTCGTTGACCTCGACCTTGGTCCACTCGACGTGGAGACCGATCGGGGCGGTCGTCTCGACGTAGGCCGACACACCAATGCCGATCTGCTTGGCGTCGCCGCTGCTCCGGCGAGCCGCCTGCTCTTCGCGGAGACCGCTGTAGCCCGAGGCGTCGAGGACGGCGTCGAGCGCCCGCTCGTACTCACCGCTGTCGTAGTTGGCACCGGTGATCGTCGTGAGCGGGAACGCATCAGGCTGGAGGAAGTTCACCCGTCGGATCTCCGCAGGATCCATGCCGATCTCGGCGGCGGCAACGTCGAGCACCCGCTCGATGAGCTGGGTTGCCTCGGGGCGCCCGGCACCGCGGTACGCACCGATCGTGGTCGTGTTCGTCATCACCGAGATGCCGTTGAACTTGACCTTGGGCATCTCGTAGACGGCCGGTGCAAGCAGCTGGGTCAGCATGGGCAGAATCGCGCCGAGTGCGGGATAGGCACCTGCGTCGGCGGTCACGTTGGCCTCGTAGCCGACGATCTTGCCGTCGTTCATCACGCCCAGCTTGGCCTCCATCCACATGCCGCGGCCGTGGACCATCGAAACCATGTTCTCGCTACGGAGCTCGGACCACTTGATCGGCATGCCGAGCTCGAGTGCGGCGAAGGCGCAGAGGTGGAACTCGTTGTAGAAGGCAGCCTTGGGGCCGAAGCCGCCGCCGACCCACGGGGTCACCGCACGAACCTTCTCCGGCTCGAGACCGAGCAACGCCGCGAGGACGCCCTGGACGTTGTGGGGTGCCTGGTGGGAGCACCACAGGGTCACACCGCCTTCGGGGTCGTTCGGTATGGCGACCGCGCCGTTGTTCTCCATCGGGGCACCGGCCAGGCGCTGGGTGAGCATCTTGACGGTCGCGACATGGTCGGCACCCTCGAGGGCATCGATGTCGATCGGGGCGCCGTCTTCGCCGAGCGGGAAGTTGGTGGCGAAGCAGACGTTGGCCTCGGTGCCCTCATGAATGGGTGTCTGCGCGGCTGCGGTCTCCATGTCGATCACCGCATCGAGCGCATCGATGTCGGCCCAGACCGCCTCGGCCGCGTCGACGGCCTGGGTCTGGGTCTCGGCGACGACCATGGCGATGATGTCGCCGACGAACTTGACCTTGCCCTTCGCGAGCGATGGTCGATCGAAGGTGTCCGGGAACGCGTCGAAGCCCTTCACCGCCGGCAGATCGGTGTTGTCCGAGGTGTAAATGGCGATGACGCCCGGCATCCCCTCGGCGTCCTCGGTGTTGATCGAGCTGATGGTGCCGTGCGCGATCGTCGAGCGGACGAAGGCGACCGACTTGGCGTCGACCTGCATGTCATCGCAGTACTCGTTGACGCCGACCAGAAGACCCGGGTCTTCCTTGCGGATCACAGCATTGCCAAGAATCGAACCAGCAGCGGCCACGTGTTTTCTCCCCACTTGAGTGAACGGGCGCGACGTTAGTCCACCCGGCACCTCGGTGCGTATCCGAGCCGGTGAACTCCGCCCCGGTCTTGACCGGACAGAGGGCGTGCGGAGCAGGCAGACTGAGACCGTGCTCCCCCACGCCTGTCGCCATGCGTCGAGCCGCCGCGGCCGCCCCAAGCTCGGCCACGCAATTCGTTGCGCGGCCGTGATCGTCGTGCTGCTCCTCGCTTCGTGCGGTGCCGAAGACAACCCATCGTTGGACACCTTCGATTCGTCGGCCGAGCCGGAGGATTCGTTCGCGCTTGCGACCCCGACGCCAGATGCCGCCGGGGTCGACGGTCTCGCGACCGTCGACGGATCAGCAAGCGATGGCGCCGCCACGCCCGATGCGATCGTGATCGCCACGCCCGAGGCGACGAGTGCCACGCCGACCACAGCAGGCGGAATCCAGCTGCTCGTGCCCGAGGTGATCGAGTCGTACCCCCACGACAACCGCGCGTATACGCAGGGGTTGGAAGTGATGGACGGCGCGCTCATCGAGAGCACCGGCCGGCAGGCGCATCCGGGCACTTCCGAGGTCTTCGAGAGCGACCTTCGTCGGGTCGAGATCGACTCTGGCCAGATCCTGCAGCAGGCCGATGCGCCGGGCGATGTCTTCG
Source organism: Actinomycetota bacterium (assembly GCA_039028435.1). GTDB lineage: Bacteria > Actinomycetota > Acidimicrobiia > Acidimicrobiales > UBA10347 > UBA10347. The sequence continues at coordinate 365,613 of JBCCIC010000002.1, forward strand.
CCGAAGGGCTCACTCGAGTCGGCGACGAGCTGATCCAGCTGACGTGGCAGGACAACCGGGCATTCTGGTGGAACGCGGAGACGTTCGAGTTGATTCGAGAAGCGCGGTACGAGGGCGAGGGCTGGGGACTCTGCTACGACGGCGAGCGGCTGGTCATGTCCGATGGCAGCGATCGGCTGTTCTTCCGCGAGCCGACGACATTCGAAGTGCTCGGCTCGGTTCCCGTCACCCAGCTCGGTCAGCCGCTGGCCTTGATCAACGAGCTCGAGTGCGTCGACGGCATGGTCTGGGCGAACATCTGGCGCAGTGATCTGATCGTGCAGATCGATCCGGGTACCGGCTTCGTCGTTGCCGTGGTCGACGCATCGACTTTGGAACAGCCCCGGACCGCTCCGACCGAAGTCCTCAACGGCATTGCCTGGGACACCGAGAGCGAGACCTGGCTCGTCACCGGCAAGTTCTGGTCCACGCTGCACCGAGTCCGGTTCGTGCCGTCGGGTGGATGATGTCGCCACGGTCGCAGGCGTCGACCGGTGGCGCGGCGGTTGGGTGATCGTCCGCGAGTCACCGGACGGCGTGGCCATCGACACCGCAGCGGACTTCACCGCGCTGCAGGTCGTCGTCGCGGACTGCGCGGTGATCGCCATCGATATGCCAATGGCGCTGCCGAGACGAGGCACGCGCCGCGCCGAGGTCGACCTGCGAGCCCAGCTCGGCTCGGCGGGTCGGTCGGTGTTCATCTCCCCGACCCGTGCTGCGATCGAAGCCGCCGACCAGTCCGAGGCCACGAGAATCAACCGGGCTCACGACGGCCCCGGGATCTCGGCACAGGCGTGGGGCCTTGCTGGTTCGATCCGGGAGCTTCGTGCCAGCGTGCCGCTCGATCGAGATCCGACGCGTTGGTTTGAGACACACCCCGAGCGTGCCTTTGCCGAGATGAACCGAGGGACCCCGTTCGACTCGAAGAAGACGGCACGCGGCGTTGGCCAACGACTCGCCGTCCTGCGTCCGGTGTTCGACATCGACGTGCTGTTGCGCGACGGTCCGCCCAAAGTGCCGGTCGACGATGTCCTCGACGCCTGTGCCGCCGCGTGGTCGGCGCGCCGCACGTGCACTGGTGACGCGATCCTGGTCGGGCCTGCGGGCCGCGACGATCAGGGGTTTCCGCTCGGGGTTCGGATCTGATGGCGGTGTTCAGTGCCGGCGTCTTGCTCTACCGCCAGCGAGACGGCCTGGAAGTGCTCATCGCACATCCCGGGGGCCCGTTCTGGGCTCGACGCCAGGAAGGCGCGTGGTCAATCCCGAAAGGCGAGTTCGATCCAGAAGAGGAATCCGGGATCGAGGCGGCGCGTCGGGAGTTCGCCGAGGAGCTGGGCCAACCGGCACCCGACGGTCGCGCGATCAAGCTCGGCGAGGCCCGCCTCAAGAGCGGCAAGCGCATCGTCGCGTGGGCATTGGCCGGCGACCTGGACCCGGCGGCCATCGAGTCGAATCGGGTCGAGATCGAGTGGCCGCCGCGGTCGGGACGGAGTATCGACATCCCGGAGATCGACGAAGCACGATGGGTCGACGAGGCCGAGGCACGTCGGCTGCTGAATCCGGCCCAGGTTGCGTTCGTCGACCGACTGATCGAGCAACTCGCGTAGGTCGTGGCCCTCGCAAAACGTGAAGACGCCGGGCCGAAGCCCGGCGTCTTCTCTCAGATCAGGTTGACTGGTTGATCAGTCGCGGCGGCGGGAGGCAACGAGGGCGCCACCACCGATGAGCACGAGGGCCATGCCACCCGCGGTCAGAAGGTTCGAATCGACACCGGTGAAGGCGAGTTCGTCGCCGCCGGCGCCGCCGGTTCCACCGACGGCCGCATCCGCGTCGACGGTGATGAGCGGGGTCTGGAAGGCGGCTGCGTTGTCGGACAGGTTCACGACGTTGCCGCTGCTGCCGAGGAGGCCATCCTGGGTACCAGAGAGCTCCGACGGCACATTGGCGATGTTGCCAACCGGCGGAAGGGGTTCCGGCAGCTCAACGGGGTAGTTCTGAGCGGACGCGGAACCAGCGATTCCGACCAGCAGCATTGCGGCACCGATCATCATGATCATGGCGCTGCGAACAATTCTCGACATGACAATCTCTCCCAAGATCTGCCCGGACCGGGATGAGTGTAGGACAGGCGGTCGGCCGGGGCCAACATTTCATCGATTGGTTTCCGATGACTGTCCGAAGGTCTCAGTTGGGGTCGCAGGCTGATTCTCGGGCGGTCAGGCCGGTATACCCGGGAGACCGTCGACGCTCACCCGATTCTTCTTCTGGTGGTAGGCCGTGACGTCTTCGGCCGATTTGTTCGCCGCCCAGCCGTCGAGCGCACGACGATCACCTTTGAACTCCATCAGCGGCACGCCGTAGCCACACGAATCCTGCACATGGTCGACGTCGATTCGGATGATCGACCGGACCGCGGGTGTCTCCGGGAAGCGGGCCGCCAGCTCCCTGAAGCGTGGGTCGTCGGTGAAGATCGCCTCCCCGGTGCCGGCAAAGCGCACGATGTTGGGCTTGCCGGTGAACGCACAGAACATGAGCGTGACACGACCGTTGTCTTGGAGATGGGCGATCGTTTCGACGCCACTACCGGTCCGGTCGATGTAGGCAACCTCGTGGGGACCGAGCACGACGACTGGCTCGAGACCCTTGGGCGACACGTTCACGTGGCCGCCTTCGCTCGGCGCCGTCGCCACGAAGAACATCGGCTGGGATTCGGCGAACTGCTTGAGCTCATCGGTGATCGACTCGTGAAGATTACCCATGGCTCGATCGTGCCAGATGGCCGTGGTGTCCGCCCGGCAATATCCCACGGTCCATACTGGTGAGACAGGGCGGACGGAGGGCGAGATGGTCTCCTACCTCGATCATCGACAGTGCACCCGAACGCCGAACATCGTGGTCGATGGTTCGCCGAACGACGCGACGGAAATCGTCCTCACCCATTGGCCGGGGATCGCCCAGCCCTCAGGTATGGCCGCGGATCTCTCGGCCGAGATGGCATTCCGTTTCGTTCGGACCAACGCGTCGAGCTCCGCCGAGGTGATCACGAACAACCACTTCGACCAGGACGGCCTGGTGTCGATGGCGCCCTTCGTACTCGGTGAACAAGCACTCGAGCACGAGGCCCTACTCATCGACGTGGCGGCGGCCGGTGACTTCGCCCTGTTCCGCGACCGCCGAGCGGCGCGAGCGTCGATGACCCTCGCGGCCTACGCCGACCCAGAGCGCTCGCCGATCGCCGCCGCACTCGCCGGAACCTACGACGACCAGTGCGTCGTGCTGTACGAGTCGCTGCTTCCAACGCTCGTGGAGATGGCGACGGACCCGTCGCCGTACCGCGAGCTCTGGGGCGAGGAGGACGCCGAGCTCGCGCGATGCGAGCACGCGCTCGCAACCGGAGCGGTGTCAATCGAGGAAATGGTCGAGCTGGATCTCGCGATCGTTCGTATCGATGCCGGCGTCGAAGTGGCCCGGGCCCACCGGTTCGCTGCCGATGTGCAGGTCGGCTTCCACCCGATGGCCGTGTACCCGCACACCGATCGGTTCCGAGTGCTCGAGATCCAGGGACGCCGATATTGCTACACCGATCGGTACGAGACCTGGGTCCAGTACCGCAGCCGGCGACCTTTACCGAGGGTGGATCTCCGTCCGCTCGCCCACGAGCTGGAATCGATCGATGCCGACGCGGGGTGGAGCGCCAGCTCACCGTCCGGGCTCATCCCGCGACTCGAGAACGCCCATGGGTCACGAATCGCGCCGAGGGAGTTCGTTGCCATGCTGCGGCGCCACCTGTCGAACGCCGCCGTTGCTTGGGAGCCGTATCGCTGAGCTGCTGCAGCCGTCGATCCGGGTGCCAGGTTTCAGGCGTGGCGCCGCTGGCGGGCGGTCTCGTAGGTGAGGATCGTCCCGGCCATGGCAACGTTGAGCGATTCGAGATCGCCCGCCATCGGGATCGAGGCCCAGGAATCGATCCCGGCGTGGTGTGTCGGTTCGAGGCCGTGGGCTTCGCTGCCCAAGACGATGGCGATGGCGCCGGTCAGATCGATCGAATCGCACGGTGGCGCATTGTGCATCCTGGTGCCGATGCGGCGAAAGCCCAGCTCGGAGAGGTGTGCGAGACCGGCCGCAGCATCAGCTTCCTCGATCACCGCGAGCCGAAAGAGCGCGCCAGCGGAGGCCCGCACCGTCTTGGGGCCCCACGGATCGGCGGTCGCCCCGAGCACGATGAGCGCCCCGAAGCCGGCAGCCTCGGCGGAACGGGCCATGGTCCCGACATTACCCGGGTCGTTCAGGTCGAGCGCCGCCAGCACGGGCGCAGCCCGGTCGAGGCCGCGCCACTCCCCCTCCGGGATCTCGACTTCCGCCACGACCGGCTGGGGCGTTGAGGTCGAGCTGATCCGCTCGATCACATGGTCGGCGACCTCCGCCACCGAGGCTTCGATCCCCGCCGGGGCCTTCCAGACCGACGAGTGGATGACCTGGTGCACGGTCAGGCCCGAGGCCAGCACCTCGGCGACGAGCTTTTCGCCCTCAACGAGAAATCGCCCGGCCGCACGTCGTTCCCGGCGTTGCCGAGAAAGACCACGCAACCGAGCGATCTCCTGTTTTGAAAGCATGAGGGTCGGACCGCCCCCGGGAGGGCGGGCACTGCCGCTAGGCGTCGACCTTCTCCGCTGCCTCAGCAGCGACGTCGACGAGGGCCTTGAACGACTCGGGGTCGTTGACGGCCATGTCGGCGAGGACCTTGCGATCGACCTCGACACCGGCGGCCTTCAGGCCGGCGATGAAGCGGCTGTAGGTGGTGTCGTGCATGCGGCAGGCAGCATTGATGCGCTGGATCCACAGGCGACGGAACTCACCCTTGCGGGCCTTGCGGTCGCGGAACGCGTAGTTTCCGCTGTGCATGACCTGCTCGTTGGCTGACTTGAAGCTGCGGCTCTTGTTGCCGTAGTAGCCCTTGGCTTGCTTCAGGACCTTGTTGCGGCGCTTGCGGCCGTGGACGGCTCTCTTGACACGTGCCATTGCAGTATCTCCTTGTCCTTCTCGCTGCTCAGCGCTTGCCGAGGGCGCGCTTGATCATCGGGGCATCAGCCTCGGAAACGAGGGTCGACGGGCGGAGCTGACGCTTCCGCTTCGGGGCCTTCTTCTCGAGGATGTGGTTCTTGTTCGCCTGACGGCGCTTGATCTTGCCCGTGCCGGTCTGGCTGAAGCGCTTCTTCGCGCCCTTGTGGGTCTTCATCTTCGGCATGTCGGTGGTACCTGTCCTACCTTGGCTCGTCCGACGCGGCCGGCCGATCCCGGCCGCGTCGAGTGGTGGATGTGGGGGGTTTCGGTAACAAGAGGCCGTCGCCGGCCTCGGAGGCTTCAGTCGGCCTCGACCGGTTCCGGCGCTTCGACCTCGGCCTCGGGGGCCTGGGGCTCGGCGGTGTCGGCGGCAGCCGCTTCGGCGGAAGCTTCATCTGCCGCGGCCTTGGCCGCAGCAGCCTGCTTCTCCTTGTCGGGCACCAGAACCATCACCATGTTCCGGGGGCCATCGAGCTTGGGGTAGACCTCGACCTTGGAAATGTCGTCGGCTTCGTCGGCCACCTGGTCGAGGATCCTGCGACCGAGTTCCGGATGCTGCATTTCGCGGCCTCGGAACATGATCGTGATCTTCACCCGGTTGCCTTCACCGAGGAACTGCTTCACCTTGCGGGTCTTGGTGTCGAAGTCACCCTTGCCGATCTTCGGCCGGTACTTCATCTCCTTGACCTGCACGGTCGTGGCCTTCTTGCGCGAGGCCTTGTCACGTTGTTTCGCCTCGTAGACCGCCTTGCCGTGGTCCATGATCTTGCACACGGGCGGGTTCGCCTTGTCGGCGACCTCGACCAGGTCAAGACCGGCGCGCTGGGCGCGCTGGAGGGCCTCGGGAAGGGGCACGATGCCGACCTGTTCTCCGTCTGCTCCGACGAGTCGGACCTCACGGGCCCGGATCTGTTCATTGACCCGGGGGCCGGAATCACGTGGCGGTGCTATTGGGGATCACTCACGTAAGCGATCGTCTCCTTGGTTTGGTGGGTATCGGTCTTGGTTGCACCCTTACAGGTTTACCGGGCCACCACAACACCTACCCCAAGGCGGTTATGCCCGGGGCGGAACTGCACTGGGACCCGGTGCGCCTGCGGCGGCGACGGGGTGGGACGCTCTCACGACCACTTCGTCATCGAATGTGCGGGATGCAGGGTACTTGGAACCCGGTCGGAGTGCTACCTCGGCGCTGCGCGCGGCATGAGTGGCACACCGAGAGTTAGGCCAGGTACTCGGCGCCACCGGCTTGGCCACCACTGAGCTGAACACCGGATTCCTTTGCACGCGGCGGGACAGCTGGATCGAATCGACCGCGCTGAAGGTGCGGTCGCCGATTCCCAGCCGAGCGCAATCACCTCGGACGGGACGGTCGTCGGGTCCGAGCGTGGTGATGTGGTGGTCATGGAGCCCGCTGGGCTCCGACACCGATTCTCCGCGCCGGTCGGCCGCGTCGGGGCACTCGACGCCAATGACGATCTCACCGTGGTGGGGGTCTACCGCGACGAGGCCCCACAGGCGTTCCGGTGGGTCCCGGGCGGATGCTGACGGCCGTCGCCTGCTCGCTACGACCGCTTTCCCATACTCTTGACATCGAACATATGTTCGTTTAGAGTGGTCGGCGTCGGGCCTTGCTGGCCCGGATGTCTCGCCCCAGCAGGGGTTGTCGACGTCGACTGGTGCAGGCCACCACGGGGTGGCCAAGGCGTAAGTCCAGGAGACGGAGGCCCAGCTGCTCTCACAGACATCACGCCGTCGACCGGTGGAACGGATCGGCACCCGAACTGAGCTCCCCACTCAGCCTGCGAGGTGCAGATGTCCGTTCCCCCACTCGTCGACCGACCACCGACCATCGCCACGGCGCTAGCCGAGATGGAGTGGGTCGCACAGGCCGGCGCGCCGCTGGTCACCGGGATCGCCACGGGCGACGGCGCCATTGCGGTGGCCGAACGACTGCGCCGACTCGGTGTCGTTGCGGTCGTCGATGCGATGCAGGCGATTCACGACAGCCGGGTCTACGTTGACCAAGGTCACCGGTCCGCCAAGGTCATGGTTGCCCACCTTGCCGGACTGTCGGGCGGCGATGCCCACCGGCTCGACAAGATCCGGCGCATGGTCATCGATCCTCGGCTCGATCCGATTGCGCACGAGTGGCGCTGCGGACGCCTCGGCGTCGACCAGGCGACGCTCTTGTCGAAGGTGTATGCCAACCCGCGGGTGCGCGAACAGTTCACGACCGACCAGACCTGGTTCATCGCCCGCGCACAGCGTCTTCCCTGGCACCGATTCGAGAAGCGGATCGCCCGCTGGGTCGAGCTCCAAGATGACGACGGCGCGACCCCCACCCCGGATCCGAGTCACGAGCGGCGCGATGCCTCGATCGCCCAAGATCACTTCTCCAAGGCATGGCACGTGCGAGCGCAGCTCGGATCGATTGATGGCTCTCGCTTCAACGAGGTCTTCGGCGGGTATGTCGAAGCCGAGTTCGCCGTCGACTGGGAGGCCGCCAAAGCCGAGCTCGGCGATGCGGTCACCCGAGATGACCTCGCCCGAACCGATGCCCAGCGACGGGCCGACGCGCTGACGCAAATGGCCGAAGATGCCGCGGCGAATCGCAAGACGTCGGTGCGGGTCAAGCGAGTCCACAACCTGGTCTGGCAGGGCTGGAACGCCGAGGAACTCTTCCGCCGCTGGTCGGGCGCGGTTCCCCGGCCGCTCGACCCCGACTCCCTCGGCATCACCGACCTCGACGGCAACCCGATGCAGGGCGAATCGGCAATGGTCGATCTCGTGGCCGGCGTGTTCCGACGGGTCGTGCAAGACGCCGCAGGGGTGACGATCGACATGTCCCGAGAACAGCGGTTCTTCACCGGCCTGGCGCGCTTGGGGGTCGAACTCCAGAGCACGGAGTGCTACTGGCCGGGCTGTCACAGACCTGTCACCCAATGTCAGATCGACCACTTGAGATCCGCCGCCTGCGGCGGGCTCACGGAGCAATCGAATGGTGGCCCGGGCTGCCCAACCCACAATCGGGTCAAAGAAGCCGGCTATGTCGTCACCCGGCGAGCCGACGGCACGATGCACATCGTCACGCCGAACGGCGAGGTCGTGCGGTGAGCTGCGCGCATACATATTCCTTGACATTCATATGTAGTGCTGGGCATATGAAGCGACATGAGCTCGTTCGCCGTGCTGGCCGAACCCAACCGCCGGCGCATCCTCGATGCCCTGCGCCCTGGACCGCAGACGGTGAACGGACTCGTCGAGCAGTTGGGCATCCGCCAACCGTCGGTGTCGAAGCACCTCAAGGTGCTGCGAGACGCCGACCTGGTCGAGGTGCGAGCCGAGGGCAAGAAGCGCTGGTACTCGATCAATGCTGCGCCGCTGGCCGAGCTGGCCGAGTGGCTCGAGCCGTACCGGGCGTTCTGGTCGGACCGACTCGATGCGCTCGAGGCCCACCTCGACGTCCATCCGACGATCTCACCCCGAGAGGAAGCACCGTGACCATGACCTACACGATCCCACCCGAGCACGAAGGCACCATCGACGTCACAAGCGACGGCCGAGCCATCCTTCGGTTCGAACGCCATCTACGCCACACCGCCGAGCGCGTATGGGCGGCCGTCTCCGTCAAGGAGGAACTCGAAGCCTGGTTCGCCTACCGGGTTTCCATCGACGCTCAAGTCGGCGGCGCACTCAGCCTGCGGCTGGGCGACAGCCGCTCCGAGTCACCGGTCACCACGGGCACGATCACGGCGTTCGAACCACCACGAGTTCTCGAGGCCGAGATGGACGATGGCAGCGTGATCCGGTTCGAGATCGCCCCCGCCGAAGACGGATGCATGCTGACCTTCACGGACACTCGGCCGGCCGGCGAACGCGGCCGAAACTCGGTCCTGGCCGGCTGGCACCTACGGATGGACCTGCTCGCGCCGGCCCTCGACGGCAGGCCGGCCGATTGGCTCGACATCGACAGCCGTCGTGACGAGCACGGCTTCGTAGCCGACATCGCCGAGATCTACTGGCACTACCGCAACCAGCCGCGCTGATCAGGCGGCTTCGAGTTGCGCCTTGAGCCGGACGTAGTCACCGGCGACACTCGACCGCAGCATGCGCCGGGTGAGTGGACCGAGGAGCCGGAGAATCATCGGCGGCTCGCCCCGGACGATGGCGGAGACTTCGCACGAGGCGTCGTCGATGGGTGTCACCCCGCGGGTGACATCGATCGGCATGGTGCCGGCGGTCGTCACGATGCGGATTCGGCGACCGGGCTCGAACTCGGTGACCTCGAACGACGAGGTGATGGTGCGACCGGCGAACTTCGCCTCCTGGTCATAGGTCGACCCGACGCCGATCGGCGGCTCGCTGGTCCATTCACATCGCTGCTGGCCGCGCTGCCAGGCAGGATTGTTCGACATGTCGGCCAGGTAGTCGAACACCTCGCCGGCCGGCCGCTGGATCGTGATCGAAGCGCTCGTCTCCATCGACTTCAGCCCTTGACCATGGCGCCGGACTTCCAGACATGGGTGACTCGATCCGCATCGCCCCACACCGAGCGATCGTCGAGCGGGTTGGTGTCGATGGCGGTCACGTCGGCGTCGTAGCCCACCCGGAGCTGGCCGCTCACCGGCGCTTGGGGGCCGAGGGTCTCGGGCGCCGTGGCGGTTGCCGCCTCGATCGCTTCGAGGTCGGTCAGGCCGGCATTGATCAGATGCAGGATCTCGCGAGTGCCCTGGCCGTAGAACTGACCGGACACGAAGATGTCGCAACCCGAGGCGATCTTCACACCCTTGGCGATGGCGATCTTCATCGCCTGCTCATGAGCGCCGGCGACCATCTGACCCTTCTCATAAACGTAGGCCGGCAGATTCTCCGGCGAGCCGAGCAGGGCATCGACCACGAACCGAGTCGGCACGAACATCGTTCCCTTCTCGGCCATGGCCTCGGCGGCTTCCTCGTCGAGGAAGCTGCCGTGCTCGACGGTGTGACAACCGGCCCGAATCGCCGCCATGATTCCGGCCTTGCCGTGGCAATGGGCGGCCACGATCCGTTCGGCACGAGCGGCTTCGCCGACGATCGCCGCCAGCTCTTCGTCACTGAACTGCTGGTGCATCGGATGGTCGACCTCGGACATCACGCCGCCCGACGCACAGACCTTGATCAGTTTGGCGTTGCTCCGCAGGTTGAGTCGCACCGCCTTGAGGACCTCGGGAACCCCGTCACACAGGATCGAGAAGCTGTGGTTGCAGAGCAGCTGATGGACGGCCTCGATCGGAAACCCGTGCAGATCGCCATGGCCGCCGGTCGTCGACAAGATGCGGCCCGCGGCATGCACGTGCGGCCCCGGGATCCGGCCTTCGGCGATGGCAGCGGACAGGTGCAAACCCATGCCGCCGACTTCTCGGGTACTGGTGATTCCGCCGTCGAGCACTGCCCGCAGATCGTCGGTCGCCCGAGCGGCAGCCGTGACCGGCTCGGTCATCGCGATCGTCTCGATGTTCGGCTGTGGCATGCCGACGAAATGGCTGTGGCAGTCCCACAGACCCGGCAGCGCGGCGGCGACCTCGGTGGTGGACTCGCCGTCCTCGGCCGCAGGCGCCTCGGCGGTCGGCCCCGCATAGGTGATCATGCCCCGAGGTCCGACGGTCGGGTCGACCACGACGGTGCCGTGTTCGATCGGCTCGCCCCGGCCGGGGATCAATACGTCAGCGACGATGCGTTGAGTGGCCATGTCAGGTTGCGTGGCCATGTCAAGTTGCGTGCCCATGTCAGGCGGTCTCCGCGATGTGGGCCTCGAGGCCGAGGTCGGCGATCGATTTCTCCCGCATCTCGATCTTGCGCACCTTGCCGGTGACCGTCATCGGGAACTCGTTCACGAAGCTGATGTAGCGCGGCACCTTGAAGTGCGCGATCTTGCCCCGGCAGAACTCCTTGACCTCGTCCTCGGTCGCCGTCTCGCCGTCGACGAGCTGGACCCACGCCATGATCTCCTCGCCGTACTTCTCGTCGGGCACCCCGATCACTTGGGCGTCGGCGATCTTCGGGTGGGTGTAGAGGAACTCCTCGATCTCGCGCGGGTACACGTTCTCACCGCCCCGGATGATCATGTCTTTGATCCGTCCGACGATGTTGACGAAGCCCTCGTCGTCCATCGTGGCCAGGTCACCCGAGTGCATCCAGCCGTCGGCGTCGATGGCGGCGTCGGTCTTCTCCGGATCGTTCCAGTAGCCGAGCATTACGTGGAAGCCACGGGTGCAGTACTCCCCCTCACGACCCCTCTCGACGGTCTCGCCCGTCTCGGGGTCGACGATCTTGGCCTCGACATGCGGCAGGACCTGGCCGACGGTCGTCACCCGCTTCTCGACCGAGTCGGTCGTGCGGGTCTGGGTCGACACCGGCGACGTCTCGGTCTGGCCGTAGGCGATGGTGACCTCGCTCATGTTCATCTTGTCGATGACATCGCGCATGACCTCGATCGGGCAGGGCGAGCCGGCCATGATCCCCGTCCGCAATTGCTCGAGGTCGAACGACGCCAGATCCGCATGCCCGAGCTCGGCGATGAACATCGTCGGCACGCCATAGAGCACGGTGCACTGCTCGTCGGACACGGTCCGCAGCACATCGTCGGCGTTGAACGTCGGTGACGGGATCACCATCGGGATGCCATAGACGCAACACGCGAGATTGCCCATCACCATGCCGAAGCAGTGGTAGAAGGGCACGGGGATGCAGACGCGATCGTCGAGGGTGAAGTCCTGCATCTGGCCGACCATCTTGGCGTTGTTGATCAGGGCCATGTGGCTGAGCGTCGCCCCCTTTGGGAAGCCGGTCGTGCCGCTCGTGTACTGGATGTTGATGGCATCGTCGGGCCTGCAGCTCGCGTTGCGCGATGCGAGTTCCTCGTCGCTGATACCCGCCCCGGCGTCGAGAAGCGCCTGCCAGTCATCGGTGTCGAAGTAGACGGTGCGCTCGAGGTCGGGGCAGTTCGGCGACACCGACTCGACCATCTCCCGGTACAGCGACGTCAGGTACTCGGTGCAGGTGACCAGCACCTTCATCCCCGACTGGTTGATGGCGTATTCGAGCTCGCTGGTGCGATAGGCCGGATTGACATTGACCTGAATGGCGCCGATCTTCGCCGTGGCGAACTGGACATAGACCCACTCGGCGTAGTTCGGACTCCACATGCCGACCCGGTCGCCCTTGTCGACCCCGTAGGCCATCAAACCCTTGGCGACCCGATCGACGACCGAGACGAACTCGCTCCAGGTCTGACGGATTCCCTGATGGGTGACCACCAGCGCTTCTCGATCCCCGTGCTCGGCGACGGTGCGAGCCAGCAGGTCCCCGATCGTCATCTCGAGCAGCGGGACGTCGGTCGTTCCTGCATCGATTGCCAGAGCCATGGTCTTCCCCTCGTGCCGCGGCGTGACGACGACCGTAGCCGTCGAACAATGCGCGTTGCCCTGTCACCGGTGTTGCCCAGCGCGCAAAGTTCGGGCGGCGAGCATCCGAGGTGCGACGCTGGATCGGTGCACTCCTCGGACGCTGCGCAACGCAGCAACAGCTACGACGTCGTGGTGGTCGGCGCCGGGTTCAACGGGCTCTACCAACTGAAGCGGTTGCGAGACCTCGGCTGGTCGGTGCGGCTGGTCGACGCAGGCGCAGGGCTCGGCGGCGTGTGGCACCACAATCGCTACCCGGGCGCCCGGGTCGACTGCCACATCCCGAACTACGAGTACTCGATGCCCGAGATCTGGCAGGACTGGACCTGGCGTGAGCGGTTCCCTGGTCGAGAGGAACTCGTGGAGTACTTCGACCATGTCGACGCCGTGTGGGACCTGTCCCCCGACATCGACCTCGACACGCTGATCACGTCCGCACGCTTCTCCGACGACGACCGGCGATGGGTGCTGCGTACCGACGACGGACGTCGCTACGACTGCCGCTGGCTGATCATGGCCACGGGATTCGGTTCGGCCCCGTTCGTTCCGGAGCTTCCGGGGTTGGCCGACTTCGACGGCCCTTGTCACCACACTGCGAGATGGCCGCAATCCGGGCTCGAACTGGACGGCAAACGGGTGGGCATCGTGGGCACCGGGGCCAGTGGTGTCCAGGTCGCGCAGGAAGCCGCCGCCGTCGCCGCTCACCTGACGATCTTCCAACGCACGCCGGTGATGGCACTCCCGATGGTGCAACGCTCGCTCACCGTCGAGGAGCAGATCGAGGCCAAGCGGAACTATGCGGACGTGTTCCGCCGACGTAACGCTCCTCCGGGCAGCTTCCACGACATCCATCGGGATCCGCGCTCGGCGCTCGAGATCAGCGACGGCGAACGCCAAGCCGTCTTCGAGGAGCGATGGGCCTGGGGCGGGTTCGCGTTCTGGATCGCCTTCGCGGACTCGATCGGCGATGCCGAGGCCAACCGGCATTCGTACGAATTCTGGAAGGAGAAGGTTCGGGCACGCATCGACGATCCCGCCCTGCACGAATCACTGGCGCCGACGGAGCCGCCCTACCCGTTCGGCACCAAGCGGCCCTCGCTCGAACAGAACTTCTACGACATCTTCAACCAGGCAAACGTCGACCTCGTCGACCTCAAGCACGACCCGTTGGCAACGATCACCGCGTCCGGCGTCCGCACCGAGTCTGGACGCATGGTCGAGATCGACGTGCTGATCCTGGCGACGGGATTCGACGCCAACACCGGCGGCTACACCCGGATGGACTTCCGTGGACCCGACGACACGACGATCGGCGATGCCTGGGCCGGCGGCGTCAACACCCACCTCGGCACGGCCGTGCCGGGTTTCCCGAACATGCTGATGCTCTACGGGCCCCAGAGCGCTGCCTCGTTCTGCAACGGGCCGGTGTGTGCGGAGCTCCAGGGCGAGTGGATCGTCGAGATGCTCGAGCACCTGAGGAGCACCGGCATCACCCGTTTCGACAGCGAACCGGCCGCGGCCGAGTCGTGGACCCGCACCATGGCGACGTGGGCTGACCGCACCTTGTTCGGCCAGGCCGACAGTTGGTACATGGGCGCCAACGTCCCGGGTAAGAAGCGACAACTTCTCAACTTGCCGAGCAGTGACGCCTACCTCGCCGCGCTGGAACAGTGTGCGGCCGACGACTACTCGGGTTTCGTGTTCTCGTAGCCGCCGTCCGCTGATGCGAGATCGGGGGTCGTCACCGCTCCGGCACCGAACCACGCTCCCGCATCGAACCGGAGCGCATCGAAGAGCCCGTAGAGGCTGGCGTCGTAGTTGACCCGCCAGCCGGCGAAGTTGCGCCATGCGTCGTCACGATCGGCGACCAGCGGGATCTCGAGTCGTTCGAGCTCGTCGCACAATGCGTCGAAGGTCTCGCGGGACATCGAGATCGGCTGCTCCGGCCAGTGGGGGTCGTTCGGATGTTCGACTTCGAGGGCGTCGGAGATGCTTCCCAGGGTGGTGAACCCGGATCGAAGGCAGAGGGCAATTCGGGGCGACGCGTGCACGTCGATCGTCGAGTGAATGAGTGCCGCGGTGTCGAGGATCGTGCCGGCGGTGACCAACCAGTTGCGCCCGTGGTACGCCGAGCGGAAGTGCGCCAGCGACGTGTGGGTCGTGTGGGTCTCCTCGATGTGGAGGAACCAGTCCTCCCACTCGGCCCAGACCTCCTCCATGTGCCCGAGCCAACCGATCTCGTTGGTGCGGTTCAGGAAGCTGACGGGGTGCGGTGGTCGGCCGGCCCGGACCTCGAGGCGGGCGACGGCGACCTCGCGTTCGGTGAACGCCCCGTAGATCGTCGGCAGGTAGCTGATCACGAGGCCGACGAGCCCGAGTCCGATGAGGCCTTCGAAGATCACGAGGGCGAGGGTGATCGTGTGGTCGCTGTTGCCGATGCCGAGCGTGGTCAGCGAGGAGCCGGAGAGGACGAAGGCGTCACGCAGCGAGTCGACGCTCAAGCCGCGGAACATGAAGGCGAAGCCGGCGGTGATGTGCAGAGCCCAGACGAAAGGCAGGGTGACGAGGCCGAAGGGCGCCATCCGAGAGAGCAATCGATCCCGCAAGGCCGGGTCCGACAATCGAGACGTCAGCAGGTTGGCCGCCCAGCCGACGAGGGCGAAATGCCAACGGGAGATGTATGGCCGCTCCGACCGGGGCACGACGACCGTGAGCATCGCCGACCACAAGGTGACGATGACGATCACGGCGCCGGCCACGATCGAGAGGGCTTCGAGAACGGCCGTCATCCGGCCGAATGTACTCAGGCACCTCGCACCGGGCGGGGAACCGTGTTGACCCGCGGTGCCGTGGTGGGCTCCGACGAGTGCCATTTTCGCCGGTACTCCTCCCAGCGGTGCCGGCGCCGCTCGCGGCGTACGGCATGTACTTGCCGGGCCAGGGCGGCGCGAGCTCGACGCTCTTCCGCTTCGGCAACGACGGTTTCATAGGGGTATGCAGTCCACATTGGACAGGTCCTTTCTCGGGACGGTTGGTAGGGGTTGGTTTGGTTGTGCACGCGTCGCCTCGGTCAGGCGCGCGCCGCGTCCCGAAGGGATCACGCCGCCGCTTGGACCGCCATCAACGCAGGGTCTCGCCGAGCCGCTCTGGGAGCGTCCGACGGATGAACGCGGGTCTCAGCCGCGAGAGGCAAACATGGCGAGGAGGCAGCCCGGAAGTGCGATGCCTGCGGGACGAGTGCCGGTGAGCCGGTTGCCGCGGATTCGTTGAATCATGAACATGGGTTGCCTCCTTTCCTGTTGCGTCTACGAGCGTGGCGCGGAAGCCGAAGCCGTGCAAGTGATTTTCGCACGACACTTCGCCAGGAGTGCCAGGACCGCGTCACCGGGAATACCGAGTGGGCTTGTCGGGTTTCCGAACCAGCCCCACCTACCGGGCCAAGAGGAGAACCATGACCACCGTCGACATCACCACTGACCAGTTCGAGGAGACCGTCAGCTCAGACGGCATCGTGCTCGTCGACTTCTGGGCCAGCTGGTGCGGACCCTGCCGCTCGTTCGCGCCAATCTACGAGGAAGCCGCCGAGCGCCACGACGATGTCACGTTCGCCAAGGTCGACACCGAGGCTGAACAACAGCTCTCGGGCGAGCTCGGCATCCGCTCGATCCCCACGATCATGGCGTTCCGAGATGGCATCCAGGTCTTCCGCCAGGCCGGGGCACTCCCCCAGGCCGCACTCGAGGACTTGATCACCCAGGCGAAGGCCCTCGACATGGACGAGGTCCGCGCCCAGATCGAAGCCGCCGAGGCCAGCGAGTCGGCCAGCGCCTAACTCGCAAGGGCCAGGTACACCTTGGCCAACTCCGCTGGCAGCGCCTCGACATCGTCGATGACGAGGTAGCGCTGCTCCGGAGCCATTTCCCGCAGATAGTCGTGGCCTGCGGGGTCGATCGTCAGACAGAACGTGTCGATCCCGGCGGCCTCGGCATCGGCGAGCGCCCGGGCCGTGTCGTTCATCCCGTAGGCACGGTCACGGGCGTCTTCCCCATAGTCAACGTCCTGGGGATACCCGTCGGAGATCACGACGAGCAGCCGGGTGCGGGCCGCGTCGCCCACCAACTTCGACGTCGCATGACGAATGGCCGGACCCATTCGGGTGTAGCGCATCGGCCGCATCGCATCGAGCGCCGACCAAGTTGTCGGCGATACGGGATCGGCGAGTTCCTTGACGACCTGCACCTGGACGTTCTCGCGGCCGCTTCCCGAGAAGCCGTAGATCGCATGCCGGTCCCCGAGCTCGGCCAACGCATCGCTCATCAGTGCGACCGCATCCTTGGCGACGTCGATGACGCGCCGCGGCGGTTCGGGTGGCGGCAGGTTGGGGTCCCAGATCGGGGCGTACGAGATTGGATCGTCCTCGGGATCAATACCGGGCGGCGGCACCTTCTCGGGCTCGGCGACCGGTGAGCTGGTCGACGCGCTGAGATCGACGAGGAAGACGGTCGCAACATCGCGCGCTGCCCGATCGCGTCGCACATGGTGCCGCTCGTCGGCGGGTGCACCGCTTCGGCGATCGACGATCGACTCGATGGCGGCATCGAGGTCCAGGTCCTCGCCGTCGAGCGAACGCGGGATGCGCACGAGCTGTTCGGGCCTGAGACGCCCGAACCGACGCCGGATCTCGGCCCGGAGGGATCGGTGCCGATCACGAACGTCCCCGATGAATGAGGGATCGTCTCCGTGCAATCGCTCCTCGAGCACTCGGCACCAGGCGATTCGATGCGATCGGGCACGGAAATCCCATTCGTCGTAGACGTAGGTGCGGACGTCAGGCGACGCGCGGCGGCTCCCGACCGGGAGCATCAGTCCGCTGAGCGGCTCGTCCTCGCCGTCATCGTCGCCGTCGTCGTCCGGCGTGGATCGCTCCGCGGTCATGTCCTGGTCGACGGGACGACCACCGGACGTGCCCTCTCGATCCTCGAACTCATCCGGGGTTGCCGCCGAGTCCATGGCGGCTCCCCGGCGGTCATCGACCTCGGGGCCGTCGCCGTCCACATCGGCTATCTCGTCGATGCGTACGCGGAGTCCGGCCACCGAGCGGAGGAGTTCGGCCGCCGCGGCGAGGCTCGTCTCCCGGTCACTCCCGGGTTGACGGACGAGCGCGATGGCGTCATCGATCGCCGCGATGAGTTTGGCGCCGAGTGCGGCCGAGGCAACCGCGGTCATTGCGCCATCGAGACACCGGACGCGCAACGCTCGGATCAGGGCGTGTTCCGCAGCGGCTCCGAGCGCGGAGCCCGACATCGCGGCGCCTGCCAACGTGAGCGCGTCGAGGTCGGCGCGACCGCCCGGGTAGCGGCGGCGAGCGAGAGCACCGATGCGCGCGTCTTCCAACCAGACGAAGGTCTCGGGCAGGAGCGCATGGATGCGCCGTAGCGCCAACAGGTCGACCGGCGCCGCATCGCCGCGATCCTCGAGGGCCACGAGCTGCTGCAAGGCCGCGGCCCGGAACCAGCGGCGCGCCGCTGCGGGAGCCAAGTCGTCGATCTCGGCAGGCAACGCGATCCGGGCGACCGCATTGGCGACCGGGGTCGCCGGCCAAGCGTTCTCCGCGACCTCCACCGAAACCGGCTCGCCCACGATCGCCTCGGCGAACAGGCTGAGCGCACCATGAACCTCGGGCAACGAGAGCGACGACATCGCAGGAGAGTCGACCGTGGACACAGGAGGCGCCGACCCGGAAGCTACGGGAAGACGACGTCGACGATGTCGGCGACCGCCGTCTGGAGATCGGGGTCGTCGCTCACGGCCCGCACGAGGGCCGCATCGCACGCCCGTCGCGGCGCGATGCCTTGGCCGACGAGCTGACCGGCATACACGAGCAGCCGCGTGCTCACCCCTTCCTCGAAACCCCGTTCACGAAGCTGCCGGGTCTTCTCACCGATGCGTGCGAGCCGCTCCGCAGTGTCGGCATCAACGCCGGTTTCCGCGGCCACGATGGTCGCTTCGGCATCGACCGACGGATAGTCGAACTCGAGACTCACGAAGCGCTGCCGTGTCGAGGGCTTGAGGTCCTTGAGCACGCTCTGATAGCCGGGGTTGTAGGAGATGACAAGCAGGAAGTTCGGGTGGGCGCTCACCATCTCGGCCGTCTTGTCGACCGGAAGCACCCGTCGATGGTCGGTCAGCGCATGGATGATGACGGTCGTGTCCTTGCGAGCCTCAACGATCTCGTCGAGGTAGCAGATGGCGCCCCCTCGCACCGCTCGGGTCAGTGGCCCGTCCATCCAGACGGTCTCTTCGCCCGACAGTAGGTAGCGACCTACAAGGTCGGTCGCCGTCAGATCCTCGTGGCACGCAACCGTGGTCAGGTCGCGCTTGATCCTCCAGGCCATGTGCTCGACGAAGCGCGTCTTGCCGCAACCCGTCGGGCCCTTGAGCAGGACCGGCAGTCGAGCTGCGTACGCCGCCTCGAAGACCTCGATCTCGTCACCGATCGGCAGATAGAAGGGTTCGACGTCGTCGGTCACCCTCAGGAGACTACGACCAAGTGGCGCGCCTTCTTGCCTCGCTGGAGCAGCAGGTAGCGACCATCGATCAGGTCAGCGCCTTCGATGGCCTCCGCTTGGGTCTTCGCCCCGTTGACACTGATCTGATTCTCGCCGAGCTTGCGGCGAGCATCGCTGCGCGATGAGCAGAGCCCACTGTCGACCAGCAGGCCGATCAGGCTCTGTTCGTCGTCGAGGGCCGATGAGCTGACGCCGGTCTCGGGCACGATGCCCCGGAGGGACTCGGCCATCTCGCCGGTCAGCTCACCGCCGCCAAACAAGGCTTCGGCCGCCAGGTTCGCCCGACGGACGGCATCGGCACCGTGGATCTCGGTGAGCGCCTGGTCGGCCAGTCGCCGCTGAGCGATCCGTTGTTCGGGTGCCGCCCGGTGTTCGTCCATTACCGCGGCGATCTCGTCGACCGGCAGAAGCGTGAGCTGGAGCAGCATGCGCTCGACATCGTCGTCGGGAACGCGCAGGAAGTACTGGTGCAGCTCGTAGGGAAGGGTGCGGTCCGCGGCCAGCCACAGCGCGCCGTCGGCGGTCTTGCCGAACTTTGCCCCATCGCTTCGGAGCAGAAGCGGCCAAGTGAGCGCGTGTGCGCTCCCGCCCGAGCGCTTGCGAATGAGGTCGGTGCCCGCCGTGATGTTGCCCCACTGGTCGCTGCCACCGCCCTGGAGTGTGCAGCCCTTGTTCTCGTAGAGCCACCAGAAGTCGAAGGCCTGGAGCAACATGTAGCTGAACTCCGTGAACGAGATGCCGTGTTCACTCTCCAGCCGACTCTTGACGGAGTCCTTGGCCATCATCTGGTTGACCGTGATGTGTTTGCCGACGTCGCGAAGGAAGTCGAGCACGTTGACGTCGCCGGTCCAGTCGTAGTTGTTGACCAGCTCGGCATCGTTGGCCGCTCCGCTGTCAAAGACCAGGAAACGCTCGAGGACGGCGGAGATACCGGCCAGGTTGTGGGCCAGCGTTTCGGCGTCGAGCAGGTTGCGCTCCTCGGATCGGCCGCCCGGGTCACCGACCATGCCGGTCGAACCGCCGGCGAGGGCCAACGGCTTGTGCCCCGCGAGCTGGAAACGACGAAGCGCCAAGATGCCGATGTAGTTCCCCAGGTGGAGGCAGTCGGCGGTCGGGTCGAAGCCCACATACAACGTGACCATGCCGGCATCGAGGGCCGCGGCGAGCGCGTCGCGGTCGGTCGTGTCGTGGATCAGCCCGCGGGCGTCCAGATCGGCGAGAAGGTCAGACGTCACAGCGAGAAGCGTACGAGTCACGCGACCACCGCACACCGGATTTCCGCGTGCAGAATGACACCCGTGGCCCGAGACGACGCTTCCGCCGAGAACCTCGCACCTGTCGGCGAGCGCCCGCCCGTTCCGATGTCGATCGCCCGTGTGCTGGGCATCGTCGGCTTCCTGGCGATCGTGATCTTCTGGATCTGGGTCTTCGCCAATCGCGGGTCGATCGCGCATCCCGACGAGTTCGACGACGCCGGATGGGTCACCGCCGCCGAGAGCCTCTGCGCCGAACGCCAGGCGGTCATCGCCGAGCTGCCGAACCCGGCGACGGTGGATGGACCGGTCGAGCGCGGCGAGCTGGTGCGACTCGGAACCCGCGAACTCGAGGCAATGGTCGCAGGGCTCGAGAACCTTGGCCTGCCCGCGGATGCGCAGGGCGCCGAGACCGTTCCCCAATGGCTGACCGACTACGAGATCTACCTGCAGGACCGGCGCAACTGGGCCGACATCCTCGTCACCGGTGACGATCCGCCGTTCCGTCTGAGTGCAGGCTCCGACGGTGCGCGTGTCACGGACTTGCTCAGCACCTTCGCCGAGGTCAACGACATGCCTAGCTGCGCTCCGAGCGGCGACGCGTAGCTGCGGCATACGGCGCAAGCCGACGCTCAAGACCCAAAACTCGAACGAGCGCCCCGACCACAGGGACGCTCGTTCGAATTCTGCACACAACCAAAGATTCGGGGGCGTATCACCCGAAGCCGTGTCACCCAGAGTCTGGCGGCTTCACCCCGTTTCGGAAGTGAGCTCAACCTAAGCCCGGGCAGGGCATCGTTCAAGGGCGGCGGCGGCCATGAGGTGGATCGGTTCACCCAACGGCGTCGGTTCCACCACTTTCTGCGGTCAATCCATCACGCAGGGAGCGTTTGAGGATCTTGCCGCTCGCATTCCGAGGCAGCGACTCGTCGACGACGGTCACGATCGACGGCACTTTGAACGATGCCAGGCGCGCGCCCAGGAACTGCTGGAGTTCGCCGACGTCGATCGACTCACCCGGCTTGACCATCACGTGGCAGGCCAACTCCTCACCGAGACGCTCGTGGGGAACGCCATACACCGCGGCCTCGTAGACCGCGGGGTGTTCGTAGATCGCCGCCTCGACCTCAATGCAGTAGATGTTCTCGCCGCCGCGCAGCACCATGTCCTTGACCCGGTCGCTGACATACACGAAACCATCCTCGTCGAGATGGCCGAGATCACCCGAGCGGAGCCACCCATCGACGATCGTCTCCGCGGTCGCATCCGGCCGGTTCCAGTAGCCGCTGATCAGGTTCGGCCCCTTGAACCAGATCTCGCCGGTCTCCCCCACACCGAGTTCGTTGCCGTCGGCATCGGTCACACGAACCAACATCACCGGCACGGTCTTTCCGGTTGACGTCGGCCGCTCGAGGAACATGTCACCGGCGTTCTGGGGGCCGTAGGCGTTGGTCTCGGTCATGCCGTAGCCGAGCCCAGGGCGACCCTGGGAGAAGTTGTCCTCGATTCGCTGCACCAGCTCCGGCGGCATCGGCGCGCCACCGCCGCCGACCGAGGTCAGCGACGACGTGTCCCGCTGGTCGAACGTCTCGGCTTCGAGCAGGTCCCAGCTCATCGTGGGCACACCCACGAAGTTCGTGACGTGTTCGCGCTCGATGAGCTCGAGCGCCCGGTCGGGATCCCAACGGTGGGTCATGACCAGACGTGCGCCGGTCACGAATGAGCCGAGCATGACCGGAATGAGTCCGGTCACGTGGAACAGCGGTACCGGCAACATGAACGTCGTGACCGGCGCGTCAGGGTCGGGTGGTGCGGTCGGATCGACGCCGTCCATGACTGCGCCCACGGTGGCTCGGGCCGCGAACGCGAGCAAGGCGTTGATCACGGCGCGATGCGTCGAAACGGCGCCCTTTGGTCGGCCGGTCGTGCCACTGGTGTACAAGATCGAGAAGTTGTCCTCCGCGCCGATCTCGACCTCGGGCATCGTCGCACCGTCGACCAGCACATCGTCGAGGCGGATGACGCCGACCGGAAGGGCATCGGCCTCCGAACGCATGGCGACCAATCGCACGTGATCGGCGACGCTTCCGGCCACGATGCGCTCTAGACGCTGGTCGTCGCAGAGCACGACTGTGCTTTCGGAGTCCTGGATGGCGAACTCGAGCTCATCGGTCTGCCACCACGCATTGAGCGGCACGGCGACCGCACCGACCGACACGATCGCCGCGAAGGCAGCCACCCACTCGGGATAGTTGCGGCTGGCAATCGCCACGCGGTCACCCACGCCGACGCCCCACTCCTCGACGAGGGCATGACCGATGCGGCCGGCCAGGCCGAGGACCTCGGGCATCGTCCATCGTTCGTCTTCGAAGATGATGAACTCATCTTCCCGGGCCGCCGCCAGCGCGAAGACGGCGCGGATGTTCGGAGGAGCAAGCGCGAACACCGGTGTTGCGACGCCGTGGATCTCCGCCTCGGTGATCTCGAACATCGTGCCCGGCGCACACACCGCACCGACCGCCTGGTCCCAACTCAACGACATCATGCCCTCCTCGTCGCGTCGCTCCGATGCGCTCGGAACGTCGAGCGACAACTCAACCAGCAGATCGGCGAGGTTCCACCCTGGCGTCAGGGATGGGTGAGCGAGTCGAAGTGGTTCACGCCGTTGAAGTAGAAGAGCAACGCATAGGGGGTTGCGTCGTCGATTGTCCCGGAGTGGGCGACGTCGTTGAACTGAAACAGCCCGCCGTCGCCCGTGCCCGACCACACATTGATCGTGAGGTTGGCATCGACTCCGCGACCGTGCAGGTACGACTGGGCCGCCGTGAGCAGGGCAGCACCGTTGTTCAGGATGTCGATCATCGAACCGAACGCGAAGGCGGCGGTGGTTCGCACGTGGTCGCGGAACGGAGCGAAGTCGCCGACATCGAGCCCGTGCACCGTGGTCAGCTGATGGTGGAGCGTATGGATTGCACAGTCGTTCGCATCCCCGGGTTGGGGGTGACGGGTAAAACCCAGGGTCGAGAGGCGCTCGACCGATGTTTGGAAGTCACCCCTCTTCTTGGCGGACTTCTTGGTCGGCGGGTAGTACTTCTTCGGCGTGAGCCCCTCCGCTCCCACCGGGCGGTCTCGGAGGAAACTGCCGTCACCCTCGCCCGAGTCCTTCCACTGACTCAGCAAGGGAAGCGTGAAGCCCGTCGGGTCGACCCCTTGCTCTTTGGCCTGACGCTCATGTTCGGCCTGCACGGCAAGGAGCCGCTTGTTCAGGTCGGCCCAGTCGATGGCCTTGGCGCTCAGTGCGGCATCGACCCCTTCGAGCAGCTCGGTGCGCGGCGTGGCGATGCCGTCGGGATAGTTGCCGTCGAAGGCACTCCCGGGGTCTTTCTCGACCGCATCGCTGAACACGCCGAGCTCGATGTTTGCCGGCCAGTTCTTGAACGCTTTCTCCTGGTTGGCGATCCCGGTGACCTCGCTGACCTTTCGCAGAAACGGACTAAGACCGCGCTCCGCGCCCGGCAGATCGAGCAGCAGTCCGATGTTGTGGCGCGACATCTTGTGATGCAGGGTGCTTTTTTCGCCTTCGAGGATGTGGCCGTCCGGCAGCTCGCCGAGGATCTTGCCCTTGCGCGCCTTGGTCTTGTCGTGTTTCCAGTCGGGCTTGTTCTTGCCGCTTCCTGCGGACCCGACCCCGTCAGCGGCTTTGGTAGTGAGGCCGCCGATGCCGCTCGCCAGGTCTCCGAACGTCGGGTCCTTGGGACCGGCGTCGTCCTCCAGGTACTGCTCAATCAGGTCAAGGCTCTCGCACCACTCGGCGAGTTGGGAGTCGCGAGCGATCAACAGCGCCACGCGGCTCGGCGTGATCGCGACGCCGCCGATGTCGACGCCGTACTGCTCGACCCAGGCGCCGAGCGTCTCAACGATGTGGTCGATGACGCCCTCTCCCACATCGAGGTCGCCCAGCGCCTCTTCGGCATCGTCGAGCTGATCGAGTTCACGCACGATCTGCCCCTGTTTGGTGCCATGCACAAAGGCGTGGCGAGCGTCGATCGTGTTGGTCGATCGAGCAGCGTTCTTCTTCGCCAGCGCCGTGCGGGCCTTCTTGCCCTTCTTCTTTCCCAATGTCGCGGGCGCGTCCTCGGAGTAGCGGACCAGGCCCTCGTGGGTGAAGCCGCGGAAGTAGACGGTGCGGACCTCGTCGCCGCTTCCACCGACCGCGATCTTGATGGCAGCGTCCTCGTCAGGAGCATTGGTTTCGTCGAGCAGCCGCTGCACCACCCCGACCGCACCTCGGGTGACCTGATGCCTCCGGGCGACCGCCCGATTGCCGGCCAGGTGAGCAAGCCCCGCGACGCCGGCGCGGCCTGCCCGGTTTCGGCGCGAAGCAACGCTCGGTTCAGACGCCGCGGCGATTGGCTGCCGAGTCGCTCGTTGCTGAGTCGCTCGTTGCTGAGTCGCTCGTTGCATTGTCCCTCCTCGCCTGCAGACTCGTGACCGTTCGGGATCGATCGTACCAATCGGCGATCGTCGCGTTTAGGGGCGGTCGGGCTCGTCCGATCCCGCGTCGGCGTTGACGAGATCCCGAAGCTTGTTCTTGGCGATCTTCTCCAACGTCGAACGGGGCAACTCGTCGACGATGCGGACCTCGCGGGGCACCTTGAAGTCGGCCAGCTTCTCCGAACAAAGATCGATGACCCGTTCCGGGAGCGCGGCAGGGTCGACCGTCATGCCCTCGGGCGGAAGGATGAAGACGACCGGGATCTCGTTCAGCATCGGGTCCCGCTTGGCGACAACCGCGCACTCGCCCACACCCGGCACCATTCGAACGACTCGCTCGATCTCGCTGGCGGCGACGTTCTCGCCGCCGACCTTGAGCATGTCCTTGTCCCGGTCGGCGAACTGGATGTCACCGCTCGGCAACAGCGTGACCAGATCTCCGGTGATCATGAAGCCTTGGTCGTCGAACGTCTCCTCGGTGGCGGTCGAGTTGCCGAGGTACTCCTTGAACAGGGACAGCCCCGGGATGCCCCGAACCCGCAACGCCCCGGTCTCGCCGGCGTCGACCGGCGTGCCGTCAGCCCCCACCACCGCGATCTCATAGGCCGGCGAGGGCCTGCCGATCGCTCCGGCGACCGTCGGCACCGTCGGGTCGCTCACGATGGGCTGGGTGAGCGTCTCGGTCATCCCCCACCAGCTGATCGTCTGGACACCGAAGTGCTCGTCGAGCGCCGGCACTTGGGCACCCATACCGAAGAAGCGGAACGAGTGGTCGGGAATCGGCTCGCCGCGGTTGATCAGTGCCTGGGTGCAGAACGGCACCATCGAGGCCCAGGTGCAGCCATTACGCAGCGAGACGTCCCAGAACCGGCTGGCCGAGAACCGCGGCTGAGCGACGATCGTGGCACCGGCCCACAACGACGCGAGCACCGAGTACGCCTGAGCGTTGGTGTGGAACAACGGCAGGTGTGTCAGATGCACGTCGTCGGACCGGAGGTGTTCGTTTCGAGCACACATGCGCGCACCCCAGAGTGCATTCGCGTGGTTCCACACAACTCCCTTGGGGCGCGATGTCGTGCCCGAGGTGAACTGCACGCTGAAGTTGAGATTGGGGTCCGGCGAGCGAGGCGTCATCGGCTCGAACTCGTAGAGCCGATCGAACGAGTCCGCCGCCTCCGGAGCGTTACCAGCCGCCGCGGCGGCCCCGTTGTCAGTCGACGTGACGATGAGGAAGTTCGGTCTGGCGGCGGTCTGCACAAGCTCGGCGAAGCGCGGCTGAGTGATTGCGCCAACCACTGCAGCGGTCTCGGCGTAGTACTCCAGTTCGTCGGCAACGGACCGGGCGTTCGTTGTCACCGCGGACGCGCCGGCCACCGCAGCGCCGAGCCAGGCGAAGATCGACTCCGGACAGTTGTCGAGATGGACCAGCACGCGATCGCCGATGCCTACGCCGCGTGCCTGAAGCCCCGCGGCGACCCGACGAACGGTGTCCGCAAACTCGGCGTAGCTCCAGACGCGTCGGTCACCCTCGAACGGTTCCCAGACCAGACAGGGATGACCGCCGCGAGCAACGCCACGATCGTCGATCAGCCGACCGATGTCATAGTCACGAAAGGGATGCAGGTTCGGATCGCGGAGCTCGAGACGCATGAAGCCGACGGTAGACCGCGGCACCGGCGCCGACCCACAGGACCTGTAGGGCCCGCGGGACCCGCCGGACCCATAGGATCGGCGTCGTGGACTTCGCCCTCTGCTCCGGTTCGCAGGCGCTCGCTCCGAGCGATGATCGCGAGACCGCCCGCCGGGCGCTCGGCGATGCCCGGGGCACCGGCTTCGACGAGGATCGGCAACGCATCCTCGAGCTGGTCGACGCGCACGATGACATCGCCATACGCACCTGTCGGCCCGGTCATCTCACGGGATCGGCCTTCGTCATCGACCCGAGCCGCAACGCGGCATTGCTGTTGTTTCACACCAAGCTCCAGAAGTGGTTGCAACCCGGAGGCCATGCCGACGGCGACACCAACCTGGCTGCAGTGGCCTGGCGAGAGGCCACCGAGGAGACCGGTATCGACGGGCTCGAGGTGGTCACGCCCGCCATCGACATCGACATCCACGAGGTTGACCCACCGGCTGAGGACGCCCACCTGCACCTCGACGTGCGGTTTCTCGTCCTGACTCCACCAGGGGCGGAGCCCGTCGGCAATCACGAGAGCCAGGGATTCCGCTGGGTCACGCCAGATGCGCTGGCGTCGGGAGACTACGAGGCAGGACTGCAGCGCATGGGCGCCGCGGCGTTTTCGTTGGCGGAACGGATCAGCGACCGTTCGCGATGACCTCGATCAGGCTCGTGCCGCAGACCGATCGCGAGAGTTGCTCGGCATCGGTTGCCGCCACGGCCAACTCGCCCAACTCATTGATCAGACACTGACCGAGTTCGTCGGCCACCCCGAACTCGGCCAGGAAGAACGCATTCGCCTCGGTGATGCCGTCGGAGATGATCGCATCGACGTCGGTCGAGGTCGACGGGAGATCGGTCGTGGACGAATCGGTGGTGGTGTCGGTTTCCGGTACCGGCACCACGAGTCCGGGGTCTTCGACGACGGTCGGGACCGTCGCGTTGACGGGGACGGTGTCGGAGGAATCGTCTCGAAGGAACACGAGCCAGATCAGCACCAGGACGATGACAACAGCGACGCCGATCAGCGCGAGCGCGCGACGATCCAACTGTCCGGTGTCGATCGGTTGGTCGGGCGGCTGCCAACCCTGTACCGGCCCGCCCGTCGCCACGGCCGAAGGGCCACCAACACTCGGGGCGAGCGCCGCCGGATCGATTTCGACGATGTCGGCGGGCGCACTGGACGACGCGCCGGGCGACCCGGTCGGCACCGGAGGAGCGGGCACCGGTGGAAGGTCGTCGATCGGAGCACGGAGGACGGTCGTCTCCTGAGCCATCGGGTTACGGGGTGCCGGCTTGACCGACGCATCCTGCGGCGCCTCGGCCGGCTCCGCTGGTTGGGCCGCCTGCGCGATCGCCCACTTGCGAACGGTGTTCAGTTGGGCCGCGGTGTGGGCTCGCTCGGCCTTGTCGAACTCGAGCATGACCGAGCGTGCGTGGTCCTTGGTCATCGTCGTGATGTCGAGGGTGCCGTGACCGGTGTCTCGGACCCTGCGGTACATCGTGCCGAGCTGCTCGAGTTCCCTCTCATCGAGCTCACGACGGTGCGTGCGTCCCCAGGCGCGGATCGCGTCGGCCAATTGCATCGGGGCAGCATTGCAGAGTGGGGTGGGCTCGCTCAACCTAAAGTCGCGCCACCAGCCTCACAGGAGTCCGACACCATGCCGCTCGCCCAGGCCCAAATCGAAGAAGCCGCAGCATTCCTGTTCCACCTTCATGTGCAGCGCCAGAAGGCGCCAGCTCTCCCCCATGAGATCGCTCCGACCTCGGTCGACGATGCCTATGCCATCCAAGACGCCATCCACAAGAGCGCCGGGTGGCCGATCGCGCTGTACAAGGTCGGCTGCACCAGCGAGCTGGCGCAACAAGTACTGGGAATCCCGCATCCGATCGGTGGCCGTGTCCCGAGCGACGGCGTCTTCGCCGATGGCGAGTCGATTCCCCTCACGTTCTTCGGAGCGCCACCCGCAATCGAGTGCGAGTTTGCGCTCCAGGTCGATGGGTCCGGCACGGTCGTTGCGGTCGCTCCCGCGATCGAGCTCGTCGACCCGCGCGTGCAATCGAGTGGTGGCTTCGGCGGTCTGACCACCATCGCCGACAACTCGGCGGGATGCGCCGTGGTGATCGGCGAGCCGATGCCCATTGCCGACGCCGGCGACCTCGCGTCGCACGCCGTTCGCCTCACCGACAGCGGCGGCGCCGAGCTGGCCAGCGGCAGCGCGGACGCCGTAATCGGCGGCCCGTCCAGCTCGGTCGATTGGACGATCGCGCACGAGCGAGACCGCGGGCGCGAGCTGCCGGAGGGCGCGTGGATCATCACCGGCACGTGCACCGGTCTGACCCCGACCGAAGCGGGCGGTTCGTATGTCGCCGACTACGGCGCACTCGGCACCGTCGGCTTCAGCCTCGGCTGACAACTCCGAGGCGATCACTCATTCGGAGACGATCGCGTAGGCTTCGATCTCGACGGTCATGCGCGGGTCGATCAGCTTCGAGACCTCGACCAGCGTCGATGCAGGCTTGACGTCGCCAAAGACTGCGTGGTGGGCCTTGGCGACCTCGGGCATCTCGTCGATGTCGGTCACGTAGGTCACCGTCCGTACGACGTCGCCGGGTCCAGCACCGCACTGGGCCAGCGCGTCTTGGATGATTGCCAGCGCGGACACCGATTGCTCATAGGTCGAGGTGCCATCGAGTTGGTCCTGCGCGGCGCAGGTCCCGGCAACATGCACCTGATCTCCCACCCGAACGGCCCGGCAATAGCCGAATACGTCCTCGTAGGGGCTCCCGCTGGAAACGTTCTGTCGAGTCACGGCTCAATCCAACCAGCTGGCGGGCGCCCCTCGCTGCACCGAGTTGAATCGCGACGCGAACGAAGGCGTCTCGAACATCTCGTTGTCGACGCCGTACCCGAAGAGGTACTGCCCGACCCGGCGCATCTGCATCTCCTCGGCGCCCTCGGTGATGCGATAGCGGCGGTGGTGGCGGAAGATGTGCTCGAACGGCATGTGACGGCTGTAGCCGATCCCGCCATGGGTCTGGATCGCCCGGTCGGCAGCCTGTCCGACCAGCCGATTCGCCCGGTAGTTGCACATGGCGACCTTGTCGCTGATCTCGGTCGCGTCATCGATGTGGTCGAGCTGCCATGCCGTCTTGCGGATGAGCTCCCGCAGCATCGCCGCCTCGGTGTGCAGCTCGATGAGCGGCCACTGAATCGCCTGGTTCGCCGACAGCGGCTTGTTGTGGATCTGGCGCTCACGCGAGTACTTGACCGCCTCGTTGATGCAGTACTGCGCGGCGCCGAGCGACGATGCGGCCTGGCGAATGCGGTTCTCGTGCACGAACAGCTGGGCGGTGGCCAGGCCATGACCCTCGGGGCCGAGCATGTCGCTGTCCTTGACCCGCACATCGTCGAGGGTGACCTCCGCGTGGTCGGTCGGCATGTTGTAGGTCCACCACATGAACTCGACCGTGAAGCCCGGCGTGTCGACCGGAACGATGAAGTTGGTGATGCCCGCCGCCTCGCCCGGATTCCCCGATGTGCGACAGAAGATGTAGTCGTGGGTCGCCGCGTGCATTCCCGTGTTCCACCGCTTGGCTCCGTTGATCACCCACTCGTCCCCGTCGCGGAATGCCGTGGTGTGCATGCGGGTGGCATCGGTGCCGGCGAGTGGCTCGGTCAGTCCGAAGCCGATGCGAGCCTCGCCGGCGAGCATCTTGGGGATCCAGTACTCCTGCTGGTCAGGCGACCCGTACTTCTCCATCATCAACACGGTCGGGAAGTTGCCGACGATCGACGATTCGTTCTGCAGGTCGTTGTGCAACCCGAGGCCCTTGGCCGCCAGATGCTCGCGGATGATCGCCATGGCCAGGTTCGAGCCGTCTTGCCCGCCGAAACGCTCGGGCAGGTGGTAGCGGAGGAACCCCGCCGCATCAGCGCGACGGCGCATCTCGCGCAACAGGGCTTCCCACTCCGGATTGGGCCAGCCGTTGCGATCCCAGTCGGTCCGGCTGTCCTCACGGCGGTGGTCGAAGAACCGGATGTTGTCGTTCTCGCGTTCGAGTGGCTTGATCTCGTCCTCGATGAACTGATCGAGGCGATCGAGTAGGTCCTGGATGTCAGCCGGGATGTCGAAGTCCATCCGGCGAGACTACGCGCCGAGCCGGCTCACGATCTCAGCCGCCAGCGCATCGGGTCTTGTCGGCTGCAGGCTCTACATCAAAAGGGTGAGCATTTCGTAGAGCACCGCCGGGCGATCGTTGCCCACGACGTGGATCGCCGCTTCGCTCTTGATCAGCGTGCCCGTGCCCTTGGCCTCGGCACTCAGGATCCGCGAGCGACCGTGAAGGGTCGACGGCACGGGCACCGGCGAGAGGAACCGCAGCTTGTCGGCGCCGTAGTTCACGCCATTGCTCACGCCGTCGAAAGAGCCGATCGACACGATGCCCGACGCCATCAGGCTCAGGGTGAAGAAGCCGTGAGCGATCGGGCCACCGAAGGGTCCAGCGTTGGCTCGCTCGATGTCCACGTGGATCCACTGGTGGTCACCAGTGATCTCGGCGAACGTGTTCACCTTGTCCTGGGTCATCTCGAAGGTGTCGCCCCAGGGGCCGAACTCCTCGCCCGCCATTGCGTTGATGCCGTCGATGTCGTCAAAGCGAATTCCCATGGACGTGAACCTAGCTCTTGGCCACCACCCAATTCGAAGCGCTCAGTCAGCGGCGCTCAGGACTTCGACGAGATGCGGGCTTTGAGGTCGCTGACCCACTGCTTGAACTCGTCCTGCTGCATCGCCCAGAACTGGGGTGCGGTCTCGAGATCCACGGCCTCCTGCGATCCCTGGACGGCGGCCAGTGTGTTGAAGGTCGCCTTGGTCTTGGCGACGAGGCCCTTCGGCGCCGCGGCGGCGGTCTGGGCATAGCCGATGGCGATCTCGAGCAGCTCGTCGTCGGGCACACACTTGTAGGCCAGGCCGACATCGGCCGCCTGTTGGCCGTTGAGCCGCTCGCCGAACAGCACCATCGCCTTGGCGGTCTGCAGGTTCGTGATGTTGGCGAGGCGCCAGGTGTGGCCGCCACCGGAGTGGATCGCGATCTGGTGAAAACGGCTGTCGAAACGTGCCGATTCGCCGGCGAGGATCATGTCGGCGGCCAACGCCAAGTTCATGCCGGCCCCGACGGCTGCACCGTTGACGGCAGCGATCGACGGCAGGCTGGAATGGGCGACGGCCAGGAAGCCGCGGTAGATCGACGACAATTCGGTCTCGGACTCGGCGCCCAGCAGGTCATCGAGCAGCGCACCCGCACAGAACGCGGTTCCAGCACCCGTCAGCACGAGGGCCCCGATGCCATCGTCGGCTTCCGCGGCGGCGACGGCCTCGATCATGGCGTCGTTCATTTCCGAGGTGACGGTGTTACGACGATCGGGATCGTTCAGGGTGATGACGGCCACGCGATCGTGGTTCTCGACGAGGATGCTCATGGAGGCCGAACCTACCGTGTGGGTAGTGGCCGGCGACAGCCGGTGCCGCAGCGCGTTGCCGTGCGCTGTCGGGCGCCCCGTTCGCGTCACCAGGTCGAACGACCTAGAGAAAAGGATTGATACGCCGAGTCCTCACAAGCGTTGGCATTACGCCGACCTTCCCCGTTACGGACGTTCCCCAAGCAGGAAGGAAGACTCATGGCTGACGGCTTCGCCAACGACGACGGCATCGAGATCACACCGGAACCCGGTGATGCGCTGTCGCGGGGCGCCGTGTCCATGAACTTCGACGACCTGCGGCCCGAGGACGTAGCTCCGGAACTGGCCTACCGTCCCGAAATCCAGGACCCGCGCGGCGGTTCGAACGACCTCATCGCCGACATGCTGCAGAGCGCCGAAGCGTTGGAGCGCGGATCGGTACCGACGCCTCCCCCGCCGCCTTCGACCGAGGAGTACCTCTCGGCCGAGCGGACCCACACCAGCATGAATCATGCCGTCGACGAGGCCAGCGAGATGCGCTCTCGCGCCGCCGACGTGCTGAACCAGAGCCAACTCCAGGCCCAACAGCTGCTCGACAGCGCCCAGGAGCGCGCCACGAGGACGATGGCGGAGTCCGACGAGCAGGCCGCGACGATCGTCGAGGCTGCACGCGAGCGCGCCGTCGCCATCGTGAGCGCCGCGCAGGATCGAGCGGATGACCTGATCGCCAACATCAGCGACGAGGTGAGCCGGATCGAAGACGATGCCCGCGCTGCCGCCCGAAAGGCGCTCGACAAGGCCCGAGCCGACGCCGAGTCCAAGGCCACGGAGATCACGGCGAAGGCCCTTACCGAGGCACAGGGCATCGTCGACAAGGGCGAAGCCGACGCCCAGGATGTCATCCAGGAAGCGAGCACCAAGGCCGCAGGAATCATCACCAAGGCTCAGGCGAGTGCCGCCGAGGACGAGGCCGTCGGCGCCGCAAAGCTGGCCACCGCGATCGAGCAGTCGGAACAGCTCATCAACGACGCGGAAGAGCAGGGCCGCGAGATCGTCACCCGCTGCAAGCAGGAGTCCGACAAGCTGCACGAGATCACCGAGGCCCGGGCCAACGAACTGCGCGAGTCCAGCAAGGCCGAGGCCGACCGACTCGTACGGGACGCCACCGCCGAGGCCAACGATCTGCGGACCAAGGCGAACGAGCTCCTCGCTGAGGTGGAAGGGATCAAGGCGAACACCCTCCAGGAGGTCTCGGCAGCCGCCGAGGCGGCCGCCCTCGAAGCCGCCACCGCCGCGAAGCGCTCGGCCGAGGAGAAGATGGCCAGCGTCCGAGAGGATGCCGAGCGGATCGAGGTTGCGGCCCAGGCCAAGATGGCCAAGGCCGAACACGAAGCGAACAAGCTTCGCCAGGAGGCGATGGAAGAGGCCAACGCCATCCTCGCCAAGGCGAACGGTCGGGCGTCCGACATCACCGAGCAGGCGATGAACGATGCCAACGGCATGCGGGCCACCGCCCAGAGCCAGATCGACGAGATGATGCTGACCGGTCGCAACCGGTCGACCGAGATCGTCACCGTTGCTCAAGATCGCGTCGATGAGATGCTCGCCGCGGCCCAGACCGAATCGGAGCAGATTCGGACCGAGGCTCGAGATGCCGCTCAGCGGATGATCATGGAAGCCCGCTCGCAGTCCAGCGTCGCCGAGAGTGCACAACGCAGCGAGTCATCGGCCTTCTCCGACATGTGGGCATCGAGCCAGGAACCGGTCGACGCGGACGACTTCTTCGCCGGTATGTCCGACCGAGAAGCCGGCGACGTCTTCAACCGCTGATCATCAACCGCTGATCGCGCTCGCTCAGCGTCGGAACACGCTCACAACCTCGATCTGCGAGGTGTCGGCGAACATATCGATCACCGTGCTCGAGCCATGGGCCCAGCCGTGCTCGCGAAGCGCAGCGGTGTCGCGCCCCAGCGCCGCCGGATCGCAGCTCACCAGCACGAGGTGACTCGCCTGGCATGTCTCGACCGTCGCCACGCCGCGAGCGCCGAGGCCCGAGCGAGCGGGATCGGCGATGACGGTCCCGTAGGCCCGGTCGGCAGTCCACTGCTCAACGCGTGCTTCGACCACGCGAGCCTCAGGCGCAAGCCGGCCGAGATTGTGACGGGCGTCGCGAGCCGCGGCGGGGTGCGACTCGACGGCGGTGTCGAGCCGCTCGGGCGCCGCGGCGCCCCCGAGGAGACCACCTCCGGCGTAGAGATCGATCAACCGGCCCTCGGACCCCTCGAGCGCTGACCGGACCGCAGCGACCAACGCCTCGGCGCCGGTGTCCGAGGTCTGGAAGAACGCGTCGGCCGAAACCCGCCAACGCTCCCCGGCCACGTCGGTCTCGATCGCGGCGCCGTCCCCCGGTTCGCAACGGATGACATCCTCGGGCAGCTCCAGCCGGTCCACGTCAAGATCGCCATCTCCGGTCGCGTGCGCGAGCGCGAGGCGCTGGGCGGTGCCGATCCCGATGCGCAATGTGACCTCGTCACAGCCGGGAAAACGCCCGCCGATGAGCAGTTGCTCGAGCTCGGGATGAAGCGCCTGGCAGGACTCGGCGACGAAGCGCTGATCCGAGCGGCGAGCCCGAAACCCGGCGCGGTCACCCGAGACGGCGGCACGGATCGCCGTGCGGCGGCCCGGCACCGCGGGGTGATGCGTGACGCTTGGGACATCGACGCCACCCAGGCGTTGCAGTTGCTCGACGACGATCGTCGTCTTGAACCGGCGCTGTGCCGCGGGGGTCACGAACAGCCAGTCGCAGCCGCCGCACTCGCGACTGAGGGCGTGATCGCAGGTCAGCGGCGTGCGGTCCGAACCGGGCTCGAGTACCGCGACGACCTTGCCGCGGGCGAAGCGCTTCTTCTCCTGGACGAGCTCGATCCGCACGGTCTCGTCGGGGACAGCCCCCTCGATGAACACCACGCGTCCGTCCTCGAGATGCGCGACCGCTTCGCCGCCGGTCGCCATTCGCTGTGTTCGCACCTCGTGCACGAAGTTGAGGCTACGCCCGTGAGGTGCCGCGGCCCCGAGGGTGGCAGCCGCTACGTTCGGCAAACGTGACCACTTCGTCTGCATCACGGCCGCTGTCGATCATTCCCTCGGTTCTTCCGGCCGACTTCAGCCGGCTCGGCGACGAGGTCGTCGCGCTCTGCGAAGCCGGGGTTGATCGCTTCCAGTTCGACGTCATGGACGGCCGCTTCGTGCCGAACCTGACCTTTGGCCCTGACGTCATCGCCTCGGTGCGCGACCGCACCGAGAAGCCGTTCGAGGCCCACCTGATGGTCCTCGACCCCGACGAGCTCGCGCACCGCTACGTCGAAGCCGGGTGCGAGATGCTGATCGTGCACGCCGAGGCGTGTCCACACCTGCACCGGACCCTCGGCCACATCCGAGAGCTTGGGGCGCGCCCAGCCGTTGCGCTGAACCCCGGAACCCCGGCGACCGCAATTGCCCACGTCCTCGACCTGCTCGACATGGTGCTGGTTATGACGGTCAACCCGGGGTGGGGCGGCCAGCCGTACATCCCCACGATGGAACCCAAGGTCGCCGAGATCAAGACCATGGTCGAAGCCGGCGGTCACGACATCGACATCGAGGTCGACGGTGGGATCGGACCAGCCACCATTGCCGGCGCCGCCGCCGCCGGCGCGAACTATCTGGTCGCGGGCAGCGCCCTGTATCGCGACGCCGAGGGGCTCGGTCATGCCGTGGCCGATCTCCGTCAACGGGCGGCCGACGCCGTGGCCGCCGCATCCTGACGTACCGTTTTTCCATGCTCATGCGAGGGCGGATCGTCGCGGTCCTCGGCGCCGTCTGGCTCGCCGCCGGATCGATCGCGGTCGCCGGATGCTCATCGACCGATCGGTCGACCGAGGCGTTCTGTGAACAGTTGGCGATCGTGACTGGGCCGACGGGTGCCGAGGTCACCTTGGTGGCCGGCGATCCTGGTCGCATCGATGCGATCGTCGGCGAGTTGGAGCTGCTCCTCGAACGCTCCCCCGACCAGATCGCGACGACCGTCGTGACGCTCATCGACTTCTTCCAGGCCTACCAGGTGTCGCCCCGCGAGGACCGCCGTGCACTGATCGTCGAGCGTCAGACGGAACTCGACGAGGCGTCGGCAGTGCTCGATGCCTACGCGCTCGAGGAGTGCGGCCTGTTCCTACAGCGAGCCGTACCCACGCCGATCGCGGGTTCTGACCCCGGCATCGAAGCCACGGAGTGACCCGCGTGATCCAGCTGACGCAGTGAACCAGCCCTAGTCGTCGCGAGGGGGCAGAGAGGGCGCCGGCAAGCCAGCGGTCTCGGCGGGTTCGCCGTCGAACAGCGCGGGGAAGCGCACCATCCGCCAGTCACCTTCGAGTCCCTCGTCGTAGACGTTGGTGTAGGTGCGATTGTGAACGGTCTGCGGGTCTTCGAGATGCTGCGTAAAGGTTCGCACCGCGGCGGCGGGCACGTCGGCCGCCTTGAACAGCTCTTCCCACTCGAGTGCCGCCCGCTGCATCAGGGCCGGGGAGATGATGTCGCCGAACACCGTGATCGTCGAACTGCGGTCGGCGTCCATGACATCGCCGAACCGATCCCCGACTCCCGCAACCTCGAGCGCGCGGCGGAGCTGCTTGCCCGTGACCGGCGAAAGGGTCAGGTAGCCCTCGGCCGTCTCGGCGCTCAGGTCGCCGGCCAGGCCGATGCCCACACTCGGGTCGGGCTCGTTGTCGGCCATGCGATGACCGGCCGCGGAGTCGGTGCCGTAGAAGTACGCCATCGAATCGCTCATGGCGACGTCGCACACAGCGCCCGTGCTGGTCCGGGTGCGCTGGTGGATTGCCGCCGTGATCGTCTGGGCGGCGAACATCGCGCTGACCTTGTCGGCGATGTTGTTGTTGGTGTTCATCGGCACGTCGCCGCCGGACAGCTGTCCGCCGGAGCGGGCCTGGATGATCCCGTCGTAGGCCGGTTCATCGGCACGAGGGCCGTCGGGCCCGTAGCCGGAAACCCGAACCCAGATCAGCTCGGGGAAGTCGGCTCGGACCTGCTCGGCGCTGAGACCCATGCGCTCGGCCACGCCTGGGCGCCAGTTCGTCAACAAGACGTCGGCCTCGGCGAGCAGGGACCGCAACTCCGCCATGCCGTCTTCGGTCTTGAGATCGAGGAAGACGCTGCGCTTGTTCTGATTCGTCGCTCGGAACTGGAGCGATGCGTCGCCGTAGGTACGTCCGACCCGTCGATACGGGTCCCCGCGTGGTGGCTCCACCTTGATCACGTCGGCACCGAGATCGGCGAGCATCTGCCCAGCCATCGGTCCGGCGATGAAGTTGGCGGCCTCGACGATCGTGATTCCGGAGAGCGGTGCCATCAGACGAACCCTACGGCACCGGCCTGATGCGCCCGAATACGGCGGCGTCGGGGTGGCGTTGAGCCCTATCGTGAGCCGATGCGGGTCACGTTCCTCGGCACCAGTTCCGGCGCGCCGACCCGATCTCGGAACGTGTCCGCGCCGGCGGTGCAGCGGGGCAGTGCCTGGGACCTGTTCGATTGTGGCGAGGTGTTGCATCTGGCCGCGGACCTCGACATCTACGAACTCGGTGCCATCACCGAGGCCGTGCAGAAGCGACCCGGCCCGGCTGTTTGAGGCGACGAGCCGGTCGATGGGCGGTCGATGAGCCGGACGAAAGCCGGTCGAAGGACCCGGAAATCCGAGCCTCATTTCCATCTACAGATGACAACAACCACGTTGCCAACATCGGCAACAGGGCGAGCTTGAGTGCGGGAGCCGATCCCAATATCGTGGTCGCTCCATGTCCTGGACGACCGTGCTCATCGCGTGCTTCATCGCTTCCCAAGCGGTGTGTATGGCCATGCTCGTGAGCAGCGGCATGTACAGCGAGCTCTTCGGTCGCCACCGACGGATCGCTCGAGCGTCGGACACCTCGCGTCTGCTCCAGCAGGCAGGCGACAGCGAGTGGGTCGAGAACCACGAGTTCTGGGACATCACCGACGTCGAAGAAGTCGCCTTCTAGCACCCGTCACGCGGCGCGCACTTCCTAGTGTGGCGCGATGGTTTCAGAGATCTTCGACGCGTCCCTGTGGACCGAGGTCCCCGGCTTCGACTTCACCGACATCACCTACCACCGCGCCAACGACGTTGGCGCGGTGCGGATCGCCTTCGACCGCCCCGAGATCCGCAACGCGTTCCGCCCGCACACCGTCGACGAGCTCTACCGGGCACTCGATCATGCGCGCCAGGCAAGCGATGTCGGGTGCGTGCTGTTGACCGGAAACGGTCCGTCGCCCCGCGACGGCGGATGGGCGTTCTGCTCCGGCGGGGATCAGCGGATTCGCGGCAAGGACGGCTACCGCTATACCGAGGGCAACGCCGAGACCGCGGACGCCATCGATCCAGGTCGCAGCGGGCGCCTGCACATTCTCGAGTGCCAGCGGCTCATCCGGTTCATGCCGAAGGTCGTCATCTGTGTGGTGCCCGGCTGGGCCGCCGGAGGCGGTCACAGCCTGCACGTGGTGAGCGATCTCACGATCGCCAGCGAGGAACACGCACGCTTCAAACAGACCGACACCGACGTCGCAAGCTTCGACGGTGGGTTCGGCTCGGCGCTCCTCGCCCGCCAGGTGGGCCAGAAGTTCGCCCGCGAGATCTTCTTCCTCGGACGCACCTACACCGCCACCGAGGCCCACGCCCAGGGCGTGGTCAATGCGGTCGTACCCCATGTCGACCTCGAGGCCGAGGCGTTGCGCTGGGCCGCCGAGATCTGCGGCAAGAGCCCAACTGCACAACGGATGGCGAAGTTCGCGCTGAACCTGATCGACGACGGACTGGTCGGCCAGCAGGTCTTCGCCGGCGAAGCGACCCGCTTGGCCTACATGACCGACGAAGCCCGCGAGGGCCGCGACGCGTTCCTCGAGAAGCGCGAACCGGACTGGTCCGGATTCCCGTACCACTACTGATTCGAGGCCGGAGCACGGGAGCGGCGATAGGGCACACTCCTCCCCTGGGCTGCCGGACCGGCCTGGTTCGACCGAGTAGATTGGGGGTTCCGGGCGACACGCGCTGACCCCGCCCGACCCGCTTCTCATGGGCACGCTGGAAATCCTCATCGTCTTCGCCGCGCTGATGGCGGTCATCGCTTTGGTGGCGATCGCCATCGACTGGGTCGGCCGCCCGCTGAAGACCCGGCGCTTCATCCCGCGGATCTACCGCTACGACGACGAACTCGGCGCCGAACCGGTCGGCGCCCCCTCGAGCATGGCACCGGTCGCCATGATGCCCGGCATGCATGCGGCCATGTCGGCACCCGCCACGGCCGCACCGGCAATGTCGGCGCCGATGGTCGTGGCAACCGTTCCCGCCTCGTTGGCTCCGGCGCCCCCGGCGCCCACCACTGCGGCAGCGTCGACCTCGGCCGCGACGACCGCCGCGGCGCCGCGCCTTCCCTCCCGACCCAAGCGCTCGGCGGGACCACCTTCGGCGTTCCAATCCGAGTCGGCACCCGAGCCGACAGCTGAGTTCGAGGGCGCGCCCAGACGGCGCGGCATCGCGGAGACGATCCCCGAGGCCGCAGCGACAGCATGGCACCCAGGAATGCCGCTCGATGCACGCGCCGGCGACGCCAAGCCGACCGCAGCAGTCAAGGCCGAACGCTTCTGGCAAGCACTCGAAGCCCAAGTTGGCGACGGTTCGCACTTCGACGAGGCGAACCGGGAGCGCATGCGTGCTGGTCGGGCTGCGGTACGACGGAACCCCCGGACCGGCGAACCCGAGGCCGTCGAACTCCATGGCCTGCGGGCTGCGTCGACGGTCGGCGACGTCCGGATGACCTGGCCGGGCGAAGACATCGACCCCTGGAGCTCCACGTGAGCCTCGCCCAAGCGTTCGCCAAGGGAAACGGCCGACGCACCAAGCACGCCGGTGAGACGATTCACTCGTTGCTCCGACTCGACGTCGCACCCGGCGATCGGCTGACGGTCACGCGGGTCGCTGCGTCTCGGCGTCGCGCCCAGGCGATCAAGCTCGCCGTCGATCGCGGCGACGTTCGTGCCAACGGCGTGGTGGTGCCCTCGATCGCAATTTGGAGCCACACCGCCCCGGAGCAAGCCGAACTCCAGATCGTGGGCAAGCGAGCCCGCTCGATCGACCTCTGGAACGCCTGGTCCTTCCAGGGCGTCGTCTCCGAGTGGCTCGGCAACGCCGGAATGATTGTTGAAGACGACGGCGCTGCGAAGCTCCTGCGGTGCAGCGACGGCCTCGGTGAGCCTTCGTTCGATGATCTGGTCGTCCGCGTCGAGGTCCACCATGGCCGATGAGCGCCCCCGCCATCCGACCTTGCTCCCCGATGAGCTCCAGGCGTTTCGCGAAGCGGGCGTCGAGCGCCACTTCGCCGTCGGCGAGCGGTTGATCAGCCTCGGCGCCAGCTCGACCGAGGTCTTCTACCTGCTCGAGGGACTGACCAAGATCGTGGTTGTCGCCCAGAACGGCACCGAGTCGGTGTTCGGACTGCGCTCGCCAGGCGAGTTCGTCGGCGAGATGAGCACCCTCAACGACGAGCGTCGCAATGCCGACGTCGTGGCCGTCGAACCGACCCGGGCGCTAATGGTGACGGCGAGCCGCTTCACCGACTTCCTCGAGCGTCAGCCGGCGGTAGCACTGGCCCTGCTCCGGATGCAGAGTCGGCGTCTCAACGAGATGACCGCCCGTTCAATGCTCGGTGCGCGTTCGGTCAAGGCGCGCGTGGCCCAGCGGCTGCTCGAGTTGAGTGCGACGTCCAACAGCGGCGCGGCCGGCAGCGAGGTACTCCTCACCCAGGAGGATCTCGCCCAATACATTGATGCGAGTCGGGAGTGGACATCGAAGGCCCTCGGCGCCCTCCGACGCAGCGGCGCAATCCGCACCGCTCGCGGACGGGTGATCGTCCTCGACCCGTACACGCTGCAGCAAGCCGCGCTCGAGGACTAGCGGTACTAGCTCCCGGCGATCGAGACCTGGGCAACCCAGCGATCGTCGGTGGCGACCTCGGCGAGGACGCGTGCCGCATCGACGGCGAAGCCCACCACCCGCGAGGCGGGCGTGGCAGGGTCGACGGCGAAGACGAGGCCGCGGCGGGAATGGTCACCGATCTTGTGCCACGTCGCCGGTACATCGACGCCCAGCTCTGCCAGCCGCTCGAACGCACCGGGGCCGGTGGAATGGATGATCCCAAGTTGTGCCGGTTCGCCTTCCTGCGCCGGCACCCACGTGACCTCCGGGATCTTCGATCCACGAGCCGAGAACATGCGCCGAAGCACGCTCGAGACCGGCAACTCCTCGTCGTCGACCCACGGGGAAATCGTGATCCACTCGGGGGTTTCGGTGCCCTCGGTGATTCGCTCGAGCTCCGTGATCACCTCACCCCGATCACTGTCGCGGAAGTGGACCATTC
Source organism: Actinomycetota bacterium (assembly GCA_039028435.1). Classification (GTDB taxonomy): domain Bacteria; phylum Actinomycetota; class Acidimicrobiia; order Acidimicrobiales; family UBA10347; genus UBA10347. The sequence continues at coordinate 407,089 of JBCCIC010000002.1, forward strand.
GATGTTCGATTGCCACGGCGAGATGATCCCACATCCACTGGGGAATGCAGAGCGCGGTCCGCTAGAACAGAGGCCGGTATCAACCGGACCCGACCCGAAGGAACCCCCATGCGCCGCGCCGTCTCGGCCGCAGTGATCTGCATCCTGTTGTTGTCCGCCTGCTCGGGATCGGAAGGCGGCGGCGATGGTGGGCCGACGGTCCTCGGAGCCGGGGACATCGTCGTCGACCTCCCCGACGACCCGACCCCCGCACCCGATCCGACCGCCACTCCGGTTCCGGCGGACGACACGGAGGAAACCGCCGAGGACGGCGACGGAGAGGATGGCGGGAACACCGACGAGGGCACAACCGACGGCGATGGATCCGACGAGACCGACCCGGGCGACGGCAGCGACGATGGCACCGGCGAGGGCGATGCCGACGCAGCCGACGACTCCGACGACATCCCGCTCAACGAGAACGAGGAGACCTTCGTCGAGCAGGCCGAAGGGCTCTTCAACACCATCGACGACTTCTCCGAATGCCTGGCCACCGCCGGGTTCGAGTTCCTCGGCGTGCCCGAGGCGGACATGCCCGAGGACGATCCTCGCGCCAACCCGAACTACATCCAGGCCCTCACGACCTGTGCCGCCGAGACCAACATCGTGTCGGCGTTCGAGAACGCCGACTTCTCGAGCGACAGCCTCTCCCCCGAGGAAATCGAAGCTCGCAACGCCGGCTACGTCTACTTCGAAGCTTGCCTCACCGTGCGGGGGTGGACCCTCGGCGAAGCGACACCGGACGCCAACGGCATGTTGCAGCTCCCCGACCAGTTCGAACCTCCGGCCGGCGAGACGCTGATCGGCACCGATGATCTTCGCGAATGCCTGGCCGAAGCGAACCAGAACGTCGAAGCCGATCTCGCCGAAGAATCATCGTGAACCCACGACGCATCGCCGTCGCCCTCATCGTTCTCGCCGGGATTCTCGGCGGGTTCCTCTGGACGCAGCGCAGCGGCGACGATGCAGCTACCGAGGAAGAGGACTCGGCGGGGCAGGTACTGATCACACGGCCGGCCGAGATCCGCACATTGCGCGACGAGAGCACGGTGCGCGGGGTCCTCGAACGTGAGCAACAGTCGACCCTGAACGCCGCAACAGAAGGGCGGGTGAGCGGTCTGCTCATCGACGACGGCGACGTGGTCGAAGCGGGCGACGCCATCGTGGCGATTGACGGCCGCACGTCGATCGCCGTCGTCGGCGACCAGTCGTTCTTCCGACCCCTCGATGTCGGATCGAGTGGTCGCGACGTCCTCCAGCTCGAGACGATCCTCGCGGAGGCCGGCTTCGACCCGGGCCCAGTCGACGAGTTGTACACGCGCGAGACCCGGCGAGCGCTGGCCGAGTGGCAGATCTCGAACGGCTACCCGGGAGCAACGCCGGAGCCCGGTGAGACGATCACCGTCTCGCTCAGCCCCGGCAGCGCCTACGAGCTGGGCTCCCAGAACACCGCCGCCGTCACGATCGACCCGGCGGCGCAGCCCGGCGCAGCGGCCGATGGTGGCTCCGGCGGAGATGCGCCGACAGGGATCGGATTCGGCGCTGCCCTCATCGCCCAGGCGACGATCATCACGCTTCTCACACCGCCGGCCACGGCGAACGAGGGCACGAAGATCAACTACACGGTCGCCTCATCGGTGCCCGCCCCCGCAGGTGGCTTCACCGTCGCGATCGCCTACTCCGGTACGGCGGTCGCCGGGCCCGACTACGCCGTCAGCGCCACGACGGTCACGATTCCTGCTGGCGCGCTCTCGGCCTCGTTCGAGGTGCAAACCGTCGACGACAACACCGTCGAGTCGGACCCGGTACTGACCGTCACCATCGGTGCCGACGGGCTGACCACCCAACCGGCCGACATCGGCGCGCCGAACAGCGGCTCGACCACGATCGTCGACGACGATGTGCCCGAGTTGTCGATCTCGGTCAACCCGACGGCAGTCCTCGAGGGCGCCACGGCGACGGCCACGATCACCGCCAGTTCGGCTCCTCTGACCGACATCTCCGTCAATATCGGCGCCGGCCTGCTCGCGCCCACCGGCGACGCAACCCCGGGAACCGACTTCGAGACCCTGCCGACGGTCGTCACCCTGCCGGCAGGTTCCACCACCACGACATTCCCCGTCGTCACACTGACCGACACGGTCACCGAAGACGTCGAAGACGCCCTCATCGGGATCCAGGCCGGGTCTGGCTACACCGTCGGGGCCGTCGACAGCGCGGTGCTGCTCATCAATGACGACGGGCTCGGCACGATCCCGACGATCACCGTCACCACCAGCGGGCAGGAGCAGAACGAGGGTGCGGCAATCGTCTTCACGATCGAAGCCGACACCAGCTCGATCGACGATCTCGACGTCACCTTCCTGCTCGCAGGGTCGACGACGGCCGGACGAGACTACGAAGTGCCCGACGATTTCATCGCGACGCTGCCCGCTGGAGCCGAAGCCGTCAATGTGGTGATCACGACGCTCAACGACGACGACGTCGAACTTGACGAGTCGTTGGCACTCTCGGTGAGCCCCGGGGCCGGCTACAACGTGGGCGTCCCGTCGAGTGCGTCGGCCACACTGCTCGACGACGACCTGCCCGAACTCAGCATCACCGGCGGCGGACGCGTCATCGAGGGCAGCCCAGGCGTGGTCAGCCTGACCCTCGACCAGCCAGCGATCCGCGATGTGTCGGTTTCGCTCAGCGTGGGCGGCAGCGCAACGCTGAACCAGGACTACGAAGCGCCGCAGACCGTCGTGACCATCGGTGCCGGCCAGTCCGGTATCGCCGTCGTGTTCCCCACCCTTACCGACCAGATCCTCGAGCCGGACGAGACCGTCACGATCAGCTTCGGTGGCAACACCTACTACACCCCCGGGCCCGAATCGACCGCCGAGATCACCATCGTCGATGCCCGGGGCGAGATCGGCCCCCGCCTCTCGATCACCTCGACCTCGGCCACCGTCACCGAAGGTGCCTCGGTCACCTTCACGATCGCGGCGAATCCGTCCAGCGCCCAGGCCTTGCCGTTCCGAGCCCAGCTCGGTGGCACGGCGACCGAAGACGTCGACTTCGTGTTCACCGAGGAAGCGTTGCTGTTGTCGCCCAACGCCACCCGGCTGGACCTGACGATTCCGATACGCCAAGACGACGTGATCGAAGCCGACGAGACGATCACCCTGACCCTCATTCCCCAGACCGGCTATGGACTGGGTGATCCGGTCTCGGCCAGCGTCACGATCGTCGACGACGATGTGCCCGAGGTCTCCCTGCGGGGCGGCAACATCGTGCTGGCCGAAGGCGACGGGGCCGCCTTCGTGATCGAGGCGGACCAGGCCGTCCCACAAGACACCTCGATCAATTACACGGTGAGCGGTACGGCCTCGGTCGGGGTCGACTTCGAGGCGCTCAGCGGCACGGCAGTAATGGCCGCCGGCACCCGCACGGTCACGGTGCCGATCGTCGTGTTGAGCGACGACGTCCGGTTCGAGCCATCCGACATGATCGTGGGCGAGTGGCCGGCGCGAGTCGGCACCGTTTCGGTCGAAGAGGGTGAGCTGGTGGTCGTCGGCACCCCACTGCTCGAGATCACCGATCAGGAGTTCACGATCAAGCTGATCGCCAACCCGACCGAGTTCAGCGAACTGTCGGTCGGCCAGCGGGTCGAGGTCGAGCTGCAGGCAAGCGACACGATCTACGGCGGATCGATCGGCGAACTGGACGAGACCCCGACGATCAACGATGCGGGAGTCGAGTCGTACGAGGGCCGGGTCGAGGTCGCCGGCGAGCTTCCACGCGTCGATGGCGCAAACGTGTCCATCACCGTGCTGGTCGAAGAGGCGATCGACGTCGTCGCCGTGCCGGTCCAGGCGGTGTTGCAGGGCGCAAACGGCGACGAGGTGCGGGTCGTCGACCCCGACACCGGGCAGGTCACTCGAGTTCCCGTCGAGACGGGCCTCGGCGAAGACAGCTGGCTCGAGATCACCTCGGGTCTCGAGGCCGGCCAGATCGTGCTGGTCGAGGTCCGGTCCTGAGCGGAGACCAACGCTCGCTCCTCGAGCTCGACTCGGTCTCCCGGGTCTACGGCGACGAGGTCAAGGTCTATGCGCTCCGCGACGTCTCGGTTGCGGTGCGCGCCGGTGATTTCGTCTCGATCGTCGGCCCGTCAGGGTCCGGCAAGTCGACGATGCTCGGGCTGCTGGGCTGCCTCGACCTCCCGACCGAGGGTCGAGTGCTCGTCGACGGCACCGATGCGACCGCCCTCGATGACACCGCACGATCTCGCCTCCGAGGCGACAGCATCGGGTTTGTCTTCCAGCAGTTCCATCTCATTCCGCACCTCACCGCCGAGCGAAACGTGGAGACGGCGCTGCTCTACCGGGGCCTGTCCTCGAAAGAGCGGCGGGATCGCGCGCGGGCGGCACTCGAACGCGTTGGGCTCGGACCCCGAGCGGATCACCGACCGGTGCAGCTGAGCGGCGGCGAACAGCAGCGTGTCGCTCTCGCTCGTGCGATCGTGACCGATCCACTCATCATCCTCGCCGACGAGCCGACCGGCGCGCTCGACTCGAAGAACGCTGAGGTAGTGATGGAGATCTTCGCCGATCTCGTATCGCCGGAGCGGGCGTTGGTCGTCGTGACCCACGACCTCGATGTCGCCGCCACCGCGCACCGACGAATCTCGATGCGCGACGGAAGCGTTGAGATCGATGCCCAGCAACAGCCGGTGCCCTACCGGCCCGCCGACGGTCATGCGTCAGCCGAGGGCACCATTGATGGCACGGGGGAGGACCCCGGGCGTAGCACGGGGGAGGACGAGTGAAGGGCTTCCTCGATCTGCTCGGGGTTGTCGGCTCCGGTCTCGCGGCACGGAAGGTCCGCACCCTGCTCATCGTGCTCGGTCCGCTGATCGGCGTCGGCGCCATCGTGGCCGCCGTCGGGTTGACCGAGAGCCAGAAGGGCGAGCTCAAGGCCCGACTCGACGAACTCGGTACCACGTTGATCGTCGCCGACAGCGAAGCGTCCTTCGGCGCGGAGAGCGATCCCCGGTTCCCCGAGGACATTCATGCGCGGGTCGGGTCCCTCGCTCCTCTCGTGACCGGAAGTTCGGGCGTCATCCAGATCTCGGGGCTGCAGATCCTTCCCCATGCGGCAGCCGAAGAGGCGTTCCGCGTGCTGCCTGTGCCGGTGCTTGCGGTCGACTCGAACCTTCCCGCGGTCATCGAGGTGAGCATGCTGTCCGGACGCTGGATCGACCCGGCCGACGAGACCGGCGGGCGTCGCGCCGCGGTGATCGGTGCTGACCTCGCCGAGGAGTACGCCTACGCACCTGGCGAGATTCGCTCGATCCTGATCGAGGAGCATGACTACGCGGTGATCGGCGTCCTCGAGGAGTTCGCCTTCGATCCCGCATTTGACACCGCGGTGTTCATCCCGATCTCCGCAGCCGAAGAGGACTTCGACCAGGAGCCCGAGCCCGCGCGGATCTACGTGCGCTCGGCGGAGGGCGAAACCGAGTTCGTGGCGGATCTCCTACCCGACGCCATCGCTCTCGGAGGCGCTGAGGAGACGTCGGTCGACGTGCCCTCCGATGCACTCGCCGCCAGCGCTGAGGCCGACAAGGCCCTTCGCAACATCGTGATCCTGATGGGCGGGCTCGCGCTCTTCGTGGGCGGTGTCGGCATCGCCAACGTGATGTCGATCTCGGTCATCCAGCGGGCCAGTGAGATCGGCATCCGTCGCGCGCTCGGCCACAGCCGCACCCGCATAGGTCTGCAGTTCCTGATCGAAGCCCTGGTCGTCGGACTGATCGGTGGAGTACTCGGCGTGCTCGTCGGCGGCGGCGTGGTGTATCTGATCAGTGACCTCCGAGACTGGGTGCCGGTGCTCGACTGGCCACAACCGTTCATCTGGATCCTTCCTGCGGTCGGCATCTCGGTGCTCTTCGGCCTGTATCCGTCGATCCGGGCCGCTCGCCTCGAACCTCTGGAAACCCTTCGACTTGGCTGATACGCCGCCCCCGAGCGGGACGACTCGGCTGCTGAGCGCAGAACCCGACCAGGTAGGTTCATCGGCGATGACAGACCTCGCGCAACGATTCGCAGACTGGATCGCCGAGCACGACGACCCGGATGCACCGGCGACGCCGGCCGCGACGGTGCTCATCCTCCGAGACGGCAGTGACGGCCTCGAGGTCCTCATGGTCCAGCGCAACAGCGAGGGCACGTTCGCCAGCAACTGGGTCTTCCCTGGCGGCAAGGTCGACGCGGAGGATCACGACGGCGATGGCGACATCGATGCGTTGGACATCGTTGCGGCGAGCCGGATCGCTGCCAGCCGGGAGGCCGCCGAGGAAGCCGATGTCGTCATCGACCCCTCAGACCTCGTCCCCTTCTCGCACTGGATGCCGCCGACCATCGTGCCGCGTCGCTTCTCGACCTGGTTCTACGCGACCGCGGCGCCGGCCGGTGATGACGGCGATGTGACCATCGACGGCGGCGAGATCGTCGACCACGTGTGGGTCGCTCCGAGCGCCGCGCTCGCCCGCCAAGCTGCGGGCGAGGTCGAACTCGTTCCGCCAACCTGGATCACGCTCAAGCATCTGGAGCCCTACGCGACCGCCGCCGAGGCGCTGACGGCGATCGCCAAGCGAACCGTGCCGTTCTATCTGACCCGGCGAATCGCCGCAAAGCCGCCGATCGTGGTGTGGCACGGCGACGCCGGCTACCACAGCGGCGATGCCGATGCCCCCGGCGGACGTCACCGGCTCACGATGGACCGCAACGGTTGGATCTTCGAGGAGCCGGACGCGCCGTAGCGCTTCTCGATCCGGTCCGCGGCGGCAAACATTCACGCGCCTGCCACACAACGGCAACCTATGCAACGCGCATTTCGCCTTGAATGATGGAGGAGTATCACTGGACTCTCCAGTGGCGGAGTGATTGAGAGCAAACGTGGCCAGCGACCACACCCCCCGACCAGAGGACACCGAAACCGAGCGGTGGCCCGAGTCGAGCGAGAACGATGTCGACGACGCGACCTGGGTCGCCGCACTCGAGGCATCGCGGCGCCAGCAGTTCGCCGAACTCGCCGACCTCTAGAACCGACCGCACGACCGACCTCGGCGGAGGTCTGCACGCGCTCCGGCGCGACCCGAACGCGAAACGGAGGCTGCCCGACGGGCAGCCTCCGTAGTCGTTTTGCTCGACGCTGAGCGGGTCAGCCTTCTTCGGATTCCGCTTCGTTGTCGATGAGGTCCTCAGCCTTCTCCTGCGCCATGTCGACCTTGTCGGCAAACTTGCCGTCGGTCTTGTCGTCGATCATGTCGCCGGCCTTCTCGACCGCATCCTTTGCCTTGTCCGCATTGCCCTTGAGCAAGCCACGGATCCTGTCCATGAGACCCATCAGGTTCTCCCCTTCGTGGTGTACAACGATCTCAAAGGTTAGGCGCAGCATCGACGCCTTCCGCCCGTTCGGCTCTGATGTCTTGCATACACTCGGCGCCGAGAAGGAGCCCCATGACCGCTGAATCCGACGACCATCTCTATCTCGGCACCACCGAGCCCGGTGTCTCCGAGGCCGAACACCGCTATCTCGACGGCACCGCGATTCGGTACGAGTCGGCCGACCTCACGACCCACGGGGTGATTGTCGGCATGACCGGCTCGGGCAAGACCGGGCTCGGGATGATCATGCTGGAAGAGGCGCTGCTCGACGGGATTCCTACGCTCATCATCGATCCCAAGGGCGATATGGGGAACCTGCTCCTTACGTTCCCCGACCTGGCTGCGGAGGACTTTGCACCGTGGGTCGACGCAGAGTCGGATCCGACGGCGACCGCCGATCTCTGGCGTTCGGGACTCGAGCGCAGCGGTATCGGCCCCGAGCGCATTGGGGCGCTGCGCGAGCGCTGTGACATGACGATCTACACGCCAGGGTCGGAAACGGGCGTGCCACTCAACGTCATCGGCTCGTTGGCGGCGCCCAACCCGCCTGCCGACCTCGACGAAGCGGCCTGGGAGGAAGCGCTTCACGACGAGGTCGACGGACTCGTCAGTTCGCTGTTGGGCCTGATCGGCGTGGAGAGCGATCCGCTGTCCGGGCGAGAACACATCCTCTTGGCCAACATCGTCGACCACTACTGGTCCCGCAGCCAGGCACTCACGATCGAGTCCCTGATCGAGAACGTCATGCAGCCGCCGTTCCGCAAGCTCGGCGTGATGTCGCTCGACACCCTGTTCCCGCCCTCGGATCGAACCGCGCTGGCGATGAAGCTCAATGGGCTCGCCGCGAGCCCGGCGTTCGCGGCATGGAGCGAAGGCGTTCCGCTCGACATCGATTCGATGCTCTCTCAGCCCGACGGTGGTCCACGAGCGGCGATCGTCAACATCGCTCACCTGAGCGACGATGAGCGGCAGTTCGTCGTCACGTTGATCCTGTCGAAGCTGGTGACCTGGATGCGAAGCCAGCCCGGCAGCACCGACCTGCGGGCGCTCGTCTACATGGACGAGGTCTACGGCTACTGCCCGCCGAGCGCCATGCCGCCGTCGAAGAAACCGATCTTGACGATCCTCAAGCAGGCCCGAGCCTTCGGAGTCGGTCTCGTGCTATCGACCCAGAATCCCGTCGACCTCGACTACAAGGCCATCTCCAATGCCGGCACCTGGATGATCGGGCGCCTGCAGACCGAGCGCGACAAGGCCCGACTGCTCGACGGCATGCGTCGCAGCGATGGTGGCTCCGACGTCGACGTGCTCGACACGACCATCTCCGAGCTCGACAAGCGCGAGTTCGTGCTGCACTCCACCCGTGCGACGCCGATCACGTTCTCGACCCGTTGGGCCATGTCCTACTTGCCCGGCCCCCTGAGCCGAGGCCAGATCCGGGATCTGACCGAGGCGACCGATTCCGGCCGTGCGGCTGACGTCGCGCCGCCGAGCAGTTCGCCGGCACCGGCACCTGCTGAGCCCGTGGCAGAGCTGGCCGACGACGAGTCGACCCTCGCTCCGAGCGTCGCGAAGGGGATCCCGATCCGCTACGTGGATCGCGGAGCGCCCTGGGCTGACGAGGCCGGCATCGACCCGACCGGTACCCGTCTCGCCGCCGCACTTGCCGTGCGGGTCAACCTGCTGTTCGATGACACCAAGGCCGACCTGCGCCACGAAGCCGAGTGGGAAGCGATCGTGCGGATCGACGACGGGCGCATCGACCCCGACGACGCCACCTTGATCGACTACGACGACCGCGACTTCACCGACCGTGCGCCCGAGCGAGCGACCTACGTGCTGCCCGAGGCAGAGATCGACAGCAGTCCCCTGTTCACCCAGGCGAAGGGCGCGTTCAAGGACCACGTGTACCGCGAGGAAACGGTGCAACTCTTCGCCAACAAAACGCTCAAGCTCTACAGCCGAATCGGCGAATCCGAGGACGACTTCCGCCGACGTTGTGAGCGGGCCGCCGACGACCTGGCCGACGACGAGCTCGACGATCTCATGCGTCGCCAAGATCGCGACCTCGACAAGCAACGCGACCTCCTTGCGAAGATCCAGCTCGAGATCGAACAGCTCGAGGAACAACAGGCCGACACCGAGCGCGACAACCGGCTCGGCATGTTGATGGACGGTGTCGAGATGCTGGGCGGGTTGTTCGGCGGGCGCCGCCGGCGCCGATCGGTGGCTGCCGCCGGGCGACGCGTCCTCAGCGGTCGGCGTTCGGGAAACCGGCTCGATCAGCGGATCGAAACCAAGGAGCGCAAGCTGAGCGAAGAGGAAGAGGACCTCGCCGAGATCCTCGAGGACTACCAAGCACGCGAACTGGAGATCGTCGGCGAGTTCAACGACAAGGCGCAAGCGATCGAGGCCTACGAGGTGGGCTTGGAGAAGGCCGACATCGCCATCGACGACATCGCGCTCGTCTGGCTACCGGTCGAGCGCTAACGCGCCGACCTCGGCTTACTCGTCGACTTCGGCCGCGGCATCTTCGGAGTTCTGCGACGACGTCGCAACCGGCGCCTCCAGGCCGCGATTGCGGGTTGCCACCAGGTCGAACAGGTTGTCGGAGCTGCAGTCGAGCGGGCGGCTCGTCGGTGGGTGCACTTGCTCCCACCGTCCGTTGCGCACCACCACGAGGGCGAAGCACGGGCTGGCCTGTCGCTCGCCGACATTGACGGACGAGTACAGGCCGTCGGCGGTCAGCAACCCACCGGCTTCGAAGCCGTCGATGCTTCGTGCGGCATCGATGAGGCGCTCGCGTGTCGGCTGTTCGGGTTCGACTTCGAGCAACGTGTTGAACGCTTCCTCGAAGAGCAACGCCGCCATCCACGCCTGAACGCCCACTGCGCTCCAACGGGCATCAGGGGCCGTCTGATCGAGCCAGTACTGATAGCCGATGAGCTCAGGACTCTCGTTGGGGCCGCCGAACGGCACATAGGGGATCCAGGTGTAGACACCCTCGACGGCGTCGCCACCCTGGCGGATGAAGTCCTCGCTGTAGCAGGACCCTTCGCACAGGGTCCACGTGGGCGTCAGGTCGTTGGCGGCGAGCTCGCCGAGCAGGTCGATCAACCGGTGCGGGTCGGCGTTCCACACGATGGCCTGGCTCTCGAGCTCCTCGTACCGCTCGATCAGTGCCTCCGAGGCGCCTTCGGCCAGGTTCGTTTCGATCGCGCTGACATTGAAGCCGATGTCGACCAGCATCTCCTCGAGTCGTTCGCTCTCGACCCGGAGCTGGAGTTCATCGAACCAGAAGGTCGCGACGTTCTCCGTGACGTCGGGGAACTCCTCGAACAGCCAGCGAGCGGGTCCGGCCTGACGGACATCGTTGTGGATCGGGTTCGGGACGAACGTATTCGGCGATTCCGCCCGCCGAGCGCCGTGGACGTCGCCGCTGAAGTCGGCGATGTCGCAGGCCTCGGTGCCAAGGATTTCGGCACCCTCGTAATCCTGGAGACTCTGGGAGCCGACGATGGCGAAGTAGTTGCCGTTGCAGACCACATCGAGGGCCTCGCGGTGGCGGAAGAGCGAGGTGTCGAGTGGCGCCACGATGACCTCGTGGTCGCCTACTCCGCCGCGCTCGTTGACCTGCATGGCCCATGCCTGCACCGCGGTTTGAGCGTCGACGAAGAGGTCGTCGGCCGTGCCGTTCGTTCGCACGTCGGCGATCACCGCGATCCGCACCGAGTCCTCGTCGAGACCGGGTTGCCGCTGCGGAAGTGGGGTCGGCTCCGGCGTGGCGCCGATCTGTGGCGTGGGTGTCGGTGTCGGGGTGATCGTCGGGGTTGGTGTGGGCGGGGCGGCGGTCGGTGTGGCCGTGATCAGGGCGTCGATACCGGATGCCGCGACCGGCACGGATGGATCACCGCAGGCGCTGGCCAGGAGCGCGACAGCGACTATGGCGGATAGCGCCGCCATGGTCAGTCGAACGAGTCGTGGGAGTGCCCCGCGCATCAAGACCCTGAGGTTACTTGCCCCGCCCGCCAGGTCCCGTCAGCCCGGCGTCACAGCGCCAGATGGTGTTCGATGCCGTCGATTCGATCTTGGGCTCGGTGGTTCACGTAGAGGACCGTCGTGGTGTTCGATCGACAGATCCGCTCGATGAGGGCGAGCACGAGCTGGCGGTTCATGTCATCGAGGCCCAGGCAGGGCTCGTCGAGGATCAGCAGCGGCGGGTGCTTGACCATCGCGCGGGCGATGAGCACCAGGCGCTGTTCGCCATGGGAGAGGCTGGTGAACGGCGCGTCTGCTCGGTCGCGCATGCCGAGCAGTTCGAGCCAGTCGTCCGCGATCGCCTTCTGTACGTCGGACGCCTTGCTGTAGAGCCCGATGCTGTCGAAGAACCCCGAGATGATGGCGTTGCGCACGCTCGTGCTGACCCGGTATTCCCACTGCAGTGCGGTCGAGATGTAGCCGATGTACTGCTTGATCTGCCAGATGCTCTCGCCGGTGCCGCGGCGGAATCCGAAGACCGTGATGTCGTTGACGTAGCACTGCGGATGGTCGCCGGTGATCAGCGACAGCAGGCAGGTCTTGCCGCTGCCATTGGGACCGGTGATCTGCCAGTGCTGGTGCGGTTCGATCGTCCAGTCGAGGCCTTCGAACACCGTGTTCTCGTGGTAGCGGACCGTGGCGCCACGGAGCTGGACCAGCGGCTCGTCCGGGTCGAGTGGCGGGAGCGCGTCGGCGGCGTCTGCGCCGGGAAGCTCGAGTCCACCGGTCTGCAAGTGGAGCAGCTGCCGGAGCCCGCCCGTCGCGGTCGTGTCGGTTCGATCGACACGCTGTGCGAGGTGACCGTCGTCGAGGTAGGCGATGTGGGTGACGAAGTCCGGGCACTCGTCGGTCCGGTTCAGCACGAGCACCATCGGCACCGTCTCGGCGAGCATTGCCAGGTGATCCTGGAGCCACCGCAGCGAGGCGTGATCGAGCCCGTCGAACGGTTCGTCCAGCACGAGCAGGTCGGGCCGGCTGGTGAGGGCCCGGATGAGCATCACCTTGCGGGTTTCGCCGGTCGACAGCTTGCGGAATGCCCGCCCCATGAGCGAACGCAAACCGAGCGTGTCGATCAGCTCCTCCGCGAGCGCGTCGTCCTCGCAGACATCGGCGATGACCTCGGCGACCGGGGTGCCTTCGCTGATGACGTCGAGGATGTCGGCGTCATCCTTGCGGCGCTCGGCCTCGATCAACTCGGCCTGGCGTTCGTAGGAGACGAAGGCCACCCGCCGCGGAACCCCGGATCGGGTGCCGGACAGGATCGACCCTTTGCCGGCGAGCGCAGCCGCGAGCGCCGACTTGCCCGAACCGTTGGCGCCCGCGATGAGCCAGTGCTCGCCGGGCCCGATCTCCCAGTCGATGTCGTGGAGCTGGAACCGCCCGTCGAAGTCGACGGACAGTCCCTCGAGCATCATCAAACGATGCGCTTCATGTCGGCCATGTGGCCGCGGAGCACGGCGCCGATCTCCTCGACCGGGTGGCTGCGGATCGCGGCGTTGACCTCGATCAGCCGTGCGTTGTCGACCGCAGTGTCCTCGAGGTCGAGGCCGCGGCCGATGACGTCGGTGTCGACCCGGGTCATGAAGTCGGCCAGCAGCGGCACGCAGGCGTGGTTGAACAGGTAGCAGCCGTACTCGGCGGTGTCCGAGATCGTGGCGTTCATCTCATAGAGCTTCTTGCGGGCGATCGTGTTCGCGATCAGGGGCGTCTCGTGGAGCGACTCGTAGTAGGCCGAGTCGGCGATGATGCCGGCGTCGGTCATGGTCTCGAACGCCAACTCGACGCCAGCCTTGACCATGGCGACCATCAAGATGCCGTGGTCGAAGTACTCCTGCTCGGGAATGTCCATGTCGCCGGCGTCGGTCTTCTCGTAGGAGGTCTCGGCGGTATCGGCCCGCCAACCGAGCAGCTCGGCATCGTCGTTGGCCCAGTCGGCCATCATCGTCGCCGAGAAGTGGCCCGTCATGATGTCGTCCTGGTGCTTGTGGTACAGGGGCCGCATGATGTCCTTGAGCTCCTCGGAGAGATCGAAGGCGCGGATCTTCGCCGGGTTCGACAGGCGATCCATCATGTTGGTCACGCCGCCGTACTTGAGTGCCTCGGTCACCGTCTCCCAGCCGTACTGGATGAGCTTGGCGGCGTAGCCCGCGTCGACCCCCTGTTCGATCATCTTGTCGAAGCACAGCAGCGAGCCGGTCTGGAGCATGCCGCACAGGATCGTCTGCTCGCCCATCAGGTCGGACTTGACCTCGGCGATGAAGGACGACATCAGCACGCCGGCCTTGTGGCCGCCGGTGCCGACGGCATAGGCCTTGGCCAGCGCAAGACCCTCACCGTCGGGGTCGTTGTCCTCGTGGATGGCGATGAGCGTGGGCACGCCGAAGCCGCGGACGTATTCGGCACGGACCTCGGAGCCTGGGCACTTCGGGGCAACCATGATGACCGTGATGTCGTCGCGCACCTGCATGCCCTCTTCGACGATGTTGAAGCCGTGCGAGTACGACAGGCACGCGCCTTCCTTCATCATCGGCATGATCGTCTCGACGACGTTGGTGTGTTGCTTGTCCGGGGTGAGGTTGAGCACCACGTCCGCGGTCGGCAGCAGTTCGTCGTAGGTGCCGACGGTGAAGCCATTCTCGGTGGCGTTCTTCCATGACTGGCGTTGTTCGGCGATGGCCGAGTCACGCAGTGCGTAGGAGACATCGAGCCCGCTGTCGCGCAGGTTGAGGCCCTGGTTCAGGCCCTGGGCACCACAGCCGACGACGACCATCTTCTTGCCGCGGAGTGCCTCGACGCCGTCGTCGAACTCGTCGAGGTGCATGAACCGGCACTTGCCGAGCTGCTCGAGCTGCTCGCGCAGCGGCAGGGTGTTGAAGTAGTTGTTCGACATCGCGGGGCGCCCTCCAGTGGGTGAGTCGGAGAGATTCTAGCGACGAGAGCGTGTTTCGTGAATTGAGATATTTGCAACGTCATGTCCCGAAATACGCAACACTGGTCGGATGAACATTCGGACGCTGCGGCAGTTCATTGTGCTGGCGGAAATGCTCCACTACGGGCGCGCAAGTCAGGCGGCCAACGTGAGTACGTCGGCGCTGTCCCGGACGATCCGGCAACTCGAAACCTCGGTGGGTGTTCGTTTGGTCGAACGCGACAACCGCTCCGTCGAGCTCACCCCGGCGGGAGACTCCTTTCTGCACTACGCCCGCGACGCCGTGCTGCAATGGGAGCAAGTCTGCTTCGAATTGACGGATCCGGCGGACCGCCTACACGGCGAGGTCAGCCTGTACTGCTCGGTCACCGCGAGCCACAGCATCCTCGTCGACCTCCTCGACCGGTTCCGGCCCGAACACCCCGGCGTGGAGATCCGTCTCCAGACCGGCGACCCCGAGTTCGCGATCGACCGCGTGGTGGCACTCGAAGAGGAAGTCGCCATCGCCGCACTCCCCGACCGCTTGCCCGCCGGCGTGGTCTACCGCCCGATCCGGTTGTCGCCGTTGGTGTTCATTGCGCCGGTGGATTCGACCGACGCCACGCTTGCCGTACCCACCGACCCACAGGATTGGGAGCACGTGCCGATGATTCTTGCCGCGAGTGGCATCGCCCGAGATCGGGTCGACGCCTGGTTTCGCGACCGGGGCGTCGCACCACGGATCTATGCCCAGGTGGCCGGCAACGAGGCCATCGTTTCGATGGTCAGCCTCGGCCTCGGCGTCGGCGTCGTGCCCCAGATCGTGCTCGACAACAGCCCACGCGAGGTCCGCGTGCGCACCCTCGACGTCGAACCCGAACTCGCGCCGTACGAACTCGGCCTCTTCACCCTCCGGCGACACCTGCGCAATCCACTCGTGCAGGCGTTTTGGTCACTCGTCGACGAGAAGGGGTGACCGGGTGGAGTCGATCAGGTCGCTTCGTCGGTGCGCTGATCTCCGGGGTCGACCTTGGCGAGTTCGCTCAGCGCGATCTTGCCGGTGCGTTGGATCTCCAGAATGCCGTGCCGGCCGAGCAATGCCTCAAAATCGTCGAGGCGGCGCTGGGAGCCGGAAACCGACACCATGAGTCGATCGAAGCCCACGTTGAGCACGTGGGCATCGAAGATCTGGACGAGGTCGAGCACCTCGCGGCGTGACTCGACCGAGGGAGCCGAGACGGTCGCCATGAGCAGCTCACGCTCGACCGAGTTCGCCGGGTCGAGTTCGCTGATCTCGATCACGTTGATCAGCTTGTCGAGCTGCTTGACAACCTGATCGATCGTGGTCGTCGTGACGTCGACGACGATCGTGATGCGGCTGAAGCGCTCGTCGTCGGTCGGTGCGACCGCAAGCGACTCGATGTTGAAGCCGCGTCGGGAGAACAGCCCGGCGATCCGTGCGAGGACGCCCGACTTGTTCTCGACGAGGACGACGAGGGTGACCGACTTGGAAGCGGAGTCGCTCATGCCTGCTGCTCCCGCTGGGACGGATCGACGAGGAGCTCGCTGTTGCTGGCACCGGCCGGGACCATCGGGTAGACCTTCTCGTCCTCGAGGGTGCGGAAGTCCACCACGACAGGGCGATCGTCGACCTCATTGGCCTTCTGGATCGTCGCCTCGACCTCTTCGGGCGAGTCCACGCGGAAACCGACACAACCCATCGACTCGGCCATCATCTTGAAGTCGGGCAGGGTGCCGAGGTTGGTCTCGCTGAAGCGCTCCTCGTAGAAGAGCTCCTGCCATTGGCGGACCATGCCGAGGTAGCTGTTGTTGAGGATCGCGATCTTGACCGGGATGCCTTCGAGCGCCGCGGTCGTGAGTTCCTGGCAGGTCATCTGGAAGCAGCCGTCGCCGTCGATCGCCCAGACCATGCGATCGGGTTGGCCGACCTGGGCCCCGATGGCTGCGGGCACGGCGTAGCCCATCGTGCCGAGACCGCCGGAGTTGATCCAGGTGTAGGGGTGGTTGAACGTCCAGTACTGGCTCGCCCACATCTGGTGCTGACCGACACCCGCAACCACGATCGTGTCATCGGGCGTGTGATCACGAAGTTGCTCGACCACGGCCTGCGGCTTGAGGCGGTCACCCAGCTCGTGCGGGGCGTAAGTGAGGGGGAACTTCTCCTGCCAGCCGCTCAGCGTTTGGCGCCAGGCGCTGCGATCGGGCTGGGCGTCGGTACCGCCCTTTTCACGCAGCGAAGCATTGATGCCGCCGATGATCAGCTTGGCGTCGCCCGCGATCGGCACGTGGGCGTGACGAACCTTGCCCAACTCTGCGGGATCGATGTCGACATGGATGACCTTGGCATCGGGGGCGAAGCTGCCCCGATCGCCCGTCACGCGATCGTCGAAACGGGCACCGAGCGCGATCAGCAGGTCGGCTTCCTGCATGGCCATGACCGCGGTGTAGTTGCCGTGCATGCCCGGCATACCGAGGCACAGCTCATGGTCGTCGGGGAAACCACCGCGGTTCATCAGGGTGGTGACGACCGGTATCTCGGTCATCTCGGCCAGTTCCAGCAGGGCTTCGGCAGCACGAGCACGCAGGATGCCGCCTCCGCTGTAGATGACCGGCCGCTCGGCCTCGGTGATCAAACGGGCGGCTTCGGCGATCGCCTCGGGGTCGCCCTCCATGATCGGGTTGTAGCCCGGAAGGTCATGACTGGTCGGCTCGTACCAATCGAGCTCGGCCGCCGGAAGCACGAGATCCTTCGGGATGTCGACGAGCACCGGTCCGGGACGACCCGTGGTCGCCAGGTGGAATGCATCGTGGATGACCTGGGGGATGTCGTCCACGTCGGTGACCAGGTAGTTGTGCTTGGTCGCCGACATCGTGATGCCGGTCGTGTCCGCCTCCTGGAACGCATCGGTTCCGATGGCCGGCAGCGCAACCTGGCCGGTGATGCAGACCATGGGAATCGAGTCCATGTAGGCGTCGAGCAGCGGCGTGACCATGTTGGTGGCAGCTGGCCCGCTGGTCACGACGGCGACACCGGGGCGGCCGGTCGCATGGGCGTAACCCGAGGCCATGTGGCCGGCGCCCTGCTCATGACGCACGAGGATGTGACGAATGCTCGACTCGAGGAGCGGGTCGTATACCGGCAGGATCGCGCCACCGGGCATGCCAAATACGGTGTCGACGCCCTCGTGCTCGAGTGCCTTGAGCACCGCTTGGGCTCCGTTGAGTCGCATGAGTTCACCTGCCTTGTCAGGGCGATCGGTCCGGATCCCGCGGATCCGTCGATAGATCAGTCAAATAGTCTGGGGTGTCGATGGCGGAATGGCTCGGTTCGTTCGAAACTTGTCGTCGTGTTCGTGGTCGGGTGCCGCGGGTGCGGCCGGCCGAAAACTGAAACGACCTCCCGTTTGGGAGGCCGAAAGCGCACAGGGATGGGCCTGCGCGCTACACAATTACGAGTACGAGGGAACCGAGGCAAACGTTCATGACCGAGCAAGTATACGGAGCGGGTCGGACCGGTGTCTACCCCGGCTCGTTCGATCCGCCCACGATCGCCCATCTGGCCATTGCCGTCATGGCCCGGCGGTCGGCGGAGCTCGATCGGGTCGACCTCGTGGTCAGCCGAACCGCGCTCGCCAAAGAATCAGCAGACCACGCCCCGTTCGACATCCGACGGCAGGTAATCGAGGCCAGCATCGCTCACGCCCCGTGGATGCAACTGGTCGTGACCGAGGCACAGTTGATCGCCGACATCGCCGAGGGCTACGACGCCGTGATTCTCGGCGGCGACAAGTGGGCCCAGATCATCGACCCCGTGTTCTACGAAGACGAGGCCGCACGGGATGCGGCGGTGGCGCGCCTTCCCCAGGTGGTCGGGCCGAATCGCCCCGGCGCCCCTCCCCTACCCGACACGGCAGTGCTCCTCGAGCTACCGGCACGACTCCACGACGTCTCGTCGTCGGCGGCGCGAGCGGGCAACCCCCAGTGGATGACGCCGCCGGCCCGCAAGACCGCCGAAGCCCGGGGGATCTGGGGGCTCTAGTACCCGGGCTCACTTGCGCTCGCCCTTGCGTTAGCACGGAGCAGTACCCGGGCTCACTTGCGCTCGCCCTTGCGTTAGCACGGAGCCGTTAGGTGAACAGCGCGAGCAGGCCGATGACCACCACGAT
Organism: Actinomycetota bacterium; assembly: GCA_039028435.1. Lineage (GTDB taxonomy): Bacteria > Actinomycetota > Acidimicrobiia > Acidimicrobiales > UBA10347 > UBA10347. Next base: position 425,694 of record JBCCIC010000002.1, read on the forward strand.
GGCGGCGATGAGGATGAGGGCCGCGCGGGCGTTTGCGCGACGGTCGCGCCACCGGTGCGCCGGCTTGTGCACCGAGGGATAGCGGTCGACCGGATCCATCGCACCAAGGCTACTAGCCTGTTGCGAATGGGGCTGTTGAGGAAATCATCCGAAACCGGCGTGCTGTCCGAATCGCCGCGCATCGAGGTCCACGACAACTTCGCCACCCGAGAAGAATGCGTACACATCATCGAGCTCGCCCGCGACGAGATGAATTCGGCGACGATCATCAATGGTGAGGGCGAGAAGGTCGAAAACAACCTGCGCCGAACGGCCAACATCGGCTGGGTCTACACCGACCAGACGCCGATCGTCCGAGATCTCGTCATGCGGGTGTCCGAACTCGTCGACCATCCCGCCCGCCACTGCGAACGCATCCAGGTCGTGCACTACGAGGTCGGCGGCAAGTACACGCCCCACCTCGACACCTTCAAGCCTGAGGAAGACAACGCGTTCTATCGCCGGTCCGGCCAACGGCTACTCACGGGGCTGCTGTACCTCCACGAGCCCGCCAAGGGCGGCGCCACCAACTTCCCCAAGGCCAAGGCCAAGGTGAAGCCCAAGATCGGCCGACTTGCGGTCTTCGATCTCGTCCACCCCGGCTCGACCGAGCCCGATCTCGCCTCCGTGCACGCCGGCACACCCGTGTGGAGCGGCGAGAAGTGGGTGTGCAACTTCTGGTTCTGCGAGCGGCCGGTCAAAACCGCTTCCAAGAAGGGCTCGGCCAAGGCGGCTCGTGCTGCCAAGCGCGGTGCTTCCAAACCACGTCGACGCTGATTCCGCTCGACCGCCACCTCCCAACCATCCGAGCGATCCCTCCATTCACAAGGTTGCACACGTGTGCAGTGCGTTCGAGTGCACCATGGCATAGGGTGTCCGCATGTCACACGTGGTGTTCAACTCGGTCGGCAAGAAGTACGCAAACGGCTTCGAGGCCGTCAAGGATCTCAACCTCGAAATCGAAGAGGGCGAATTCCTCGTGATGGTCGGACCGTCCGGCTGCGGCAAGTCCACCACCCTGCGGATGATCGCAGGTCTCGAAGAGATCACCGGTGGCGACATCTCGATCGCCGGCAACGTCGTGAACGACCTTCCTCCGAAGGATCGGGACATCGCGATGGTGTTCCAGAACTACGCGCTCTACCCCCACATGACGGTGTTCGACAACATCGCGTTCGCCCTCAAGCTGGCGAAGATGCCGAAGGCCGAGATCAAGGAGCGGGTCGAGAACGCCGCCCGCATCCTCGAACTCGACGAACTCCTCGACCGCAAGCCGGCCAAGCTGTCCGGCGGTCAGCGCCAGCGCGTGGCCATGGGTCGAGCGATCGTGCGTCGACCGCAGCTGTTCCTGCTCGACGAACCGCTGTCGAACCTCGATGCCAAGCTGCGGGTGCAGATGCGCGGCGAGATCACCGAGCTTCAGCGCGAGGTTGGCGTCACCACGTTCTACGTCACCCACGATCAGGTCGAGGCCATGACCATGGCCGACCGGGTGGCCGTCATCAACCGAGGCGTCCTCCAGCAGGTCGCTCCCCCACAACAACTGTTCGACGCGCCCGACAACCTGTTCGTTGCCGCATTCATCGGCTCGCCGTCGATGAATCTCATGGAAGCCCAGCTCAGCCCGGATTCGGTCGGCGAGGAGCTCAGCCTCAACCTCGGCAGCAACCGGCTCCGGGTGACCTCGGAGCTGCTCAGCAAGCGTCCGGCCCTCCGCAACTACTTCAACAAGACCGTGGTCGTCGGCCTGCGTCCCAAGGACTTCGAAGACGCCTCGCTCGCCGACAGCGGCGCACAGACGATCTCGGCCGAGATCTCCAACACCGAGGCCCTCGGCTACGAGGTCATCGCCTACTTCGGGATCGATGCCAAGCCCGTTGTGTCCGAGGACGCCCTCGACCTCGACGCCGACGAAGCGATCGCTGCCCCAACGGGCGACGACGACACGACCATGGTCGCCGCCCGCTTCGACCCCCGGACCCGAGTGCGGGTCGGCGACTCGCTGCAGGTCGCGGTCGACGTCGACAACGCCCACTTCTTCGACCCCGACACCGGCCTCGCCATTCGCGACTGAGGTCGAAAGCGACCCCGGTCAGCCTGGTTCGGCGCTCGTCGATCGGCGCACCAACTCGACCTCGACGAGGACATCGTCGAGGTCGCTCGCTGGCACGCCGTTCATCAGTTCGACCAACAGGTGGGTTGCGGCGTCACCCATCATCTCGGGACACTGTGCAATCGTGGTCAGCCCGAGCGGCAGTGACAGCGGGTGATCGTCGACGCCGACCACGGAGACATCATCGGGAACGTTGCGTCCGTGTTGGCCGAGAAGCGCCACCGTCTCGATCGCCAGTGCATCAGATGTGCAGAAGACCGAGGAGACGCCATCGGTCGCATCGAGAATGAGGTCGCGTCGTACCGAGTGGTCCGTGCGGCCGAGCCGGGTGACGCGCGAAGACCCGCCGAACGCTGCGGCGAAGCCGGCGGCCCGGAGACGGCCGTTGTCGATCGCGGTGGCCGTCGGCGGTTCGAAGGTCAGAACGGCCGCCTCGTCGTGACCCAGCTCTCGAAGGTGACCCGCGGCCAGGCCGCCGATCTCGTGGTTGTCGACCCGCACCGACACCACGCCGGGCACCGAGCAGCCCAGCGTGACGACCGGTACCGCGAGGCTCTCGATCAATCGTGCGAGTGCTCCTTGCTCCGGCGCGACATCGAGGATGAGAACACCGTCGACGCGAGTGCCGAGCCGGCGGGCCCGTTCGAAGAGCAACTCCTCATCGCTGCCGCCGCCGGAGTTCATCACCACGAAGTCGTAGCCGCAGTCCGCGGCTACGCGGTCGATTCCGGAGGTGACCGCGCCGGCGTACCAGTGGTTCATCACGGCAACCAGGCCGATGTTGAGCGTGCGTCCCCGCTTGAGCCCCGAAGCCACCGGATTGACGATGTAGCCAAGCTCCCGCGCCATCTCGCGCACCCGTTCTCGGGTCGACGCCGAGACCGAATCCGACCCAGCGAGGGCGCGACTCACCGTCGACGGAGCGACATTGAGTCTGGTTGCGACGTCGATCAGTCGCGGCCGATCCGGCGGTGTCATCGGCGGGCAACGTAGCCCCGGCGACAACTCGGCCGCAAACGTTTGCGCGACTGCGTTCCCACAGCTAAGTTCCCGGCACCACTGACATAACTTCACCCTGGAGGGGAACCTGTGAAGAAGCTTTCCAAGCTGCTCGCAGCTGTCCTGGCGCTCGCCCTGTTGGCGAGTGCTTGCGGCGGAAGCGATGGAGATGACACCGCCGAGGTCGACACCTCGGCGATCGACGACGCCCAGGCCGAGGCCGACGCGGCGCGCGCCGACGCCGAGGCCGCTCGCGCCGACGCCGAAGCCGCGCAGGCCGCTGCCGAGGACGCCCAAGCCGACGCCGAGGCTGCTCAGGCCGCTCAGGCCGACGCCGAAGCTGCGGCCGAGGCATCTGCCGCCGAGGCCGAAGAAGCTGCTGCCGCTGCTGCGGCCGCGGTCGAGGACGAGGAACCGGCCCGCCCGTTCGAGGGTGAGATCGTCCGCGTGACCGGTCCCGAGCGCTCACCCGACGAGTGGAACTCGCTCGAGGCCGCCATGGTCCCGTTCGAGGAAGCCACCGGCATGCAGGTGATCTACACCGGTTCCGCCGACTGGGAGGCCGAGATCAACGTCCAGCTCGAGGCGAACAACCCGCCGGACATCTCGATCTTCCCCCAGCCCGGCAAGCTCGCCGACTTCGCCCGCGAGGGCTTCGTGCTACCGCTCCCCGACGACGTTCTCGGCGCCGTCTCGGAGAACTGGAACGAGGCCGCGATGGGCTTCGGCTTGGTCGACGGCACCCAGTTCGGTGTGCCGAACAAGAACGACCTCAAGTCGCTCGTGTGGCACAAGCCGGACCGCTTCGCCGAGAACGGCTACGACATCCCGCAGACCTGGGACGAGCTACTCGCCCTCACCGATCAGATGATCGCCGACGGCAACACCCCGTGGTGCATCGGCATCGAGTCGGGTCAGGCCACCGGTTGGACCTTCACCGACTGGACCGAGGACCTGATGCTCCGATTCAACGGTCCCGAGGTCTACGACCAGTGGGTCACCAACGAGGTCCCGTTCGCCGACGAGCGCGTCGTGGCCATCTTCGAGGAGATCCTGAGCCTTTGGAACACCCCCGACGCGGTCTTCGCGTCGGGTGGCTCCATCGCCACCACCAACCACTCGTCGGGTCCGGCCGAAGGCCTTGCCAACGACGACTGCATGATGGTCCGCCAGGCGTCGTTCTTCTCGAGCCGTCTGCCCGAGGGTTCCTCGGAAGACATCGGCGTCTTCTACTTCCCGTCGGTCGACGAGAATCGTCCGGTCCTCGGCGCCGGCACCCTCGCCGGTGCGTTCCAGGATCGTCCGGCTGTGTGGGCCGTGATGGAGTACTTCGGTTCGCCCGAATACGCCAACCTGCGCCAGCAAGCCCAGCGTGAGGCCAAGGGTGGAGGCCTCTCGGGCTTCAACACCGCCAACCTCAACGTTGACCGTTCGAACTGGGCCGACTTGGAGTCGTCGTTCATCGACATCCTCCAGAACGCCGCGGTGCTGCGCTTCGACGGCTCGGACCTGATGCCGGCCGACGTCGGTGCCGGTTCGTTCTGGACCCAGGCCACGGCCATGGTCAACGGCGAGATCTCGCCCGCCGATGCGGCGGCGGCGATCGACGCCACCTGGCCGACCGAATAAGCATCGAGCGGGGGTTCTGATCTGGTGATCGGGACCTCCGCCCGTAGTCGCTGAGGCGAGGGCGTCCGACGCCCTCGCCTCTTCATTCTCTGGAGGAAACGGGAGATTCCTTGACGGCGACCACACCACCCAGCGCATCCACTCGATCGATCCGATCGGCCCTGCCGGGAATTGCCGTCGGCGCCTGCGTGCTTGCGCTGTTCATCGCCGCAAACGCCGCCGGGTCCCTTGGTCGACTCCTGTCGACGATCGGTACGACCGCGATCGCCATCGGCATCGTGGCCGCCATCTGGCTGGCCGGCAATGCGATCGTCTCCCAGGTCTCAAACCGATGGCCGCTGTTCATCGGCCTGTCCTGGGGACTCACCGCGGCCATCCTCTTCGCGGTCATGCGCGGCAATGAGGTCATCACCGCACTCTTCGCCGAGGAGGATCCCATTGCCTTCGGGGCCGGCGGTGGCGCATTCGGACGCCTCGAATGGCCGATCGTCGGCGCGATCATCTGGGGCGGCGGCGCCGCACTGATCGGCACGCTCGGCAACCGGCTTGCCCGCCTCGGTGTCGGCATCGGCTTGGGCGTGCTCACCGGGATACTCGTCGCCCCCAACCTGCTCATCTGGCAGCGGGCCTCAATTCCGGTCGGCTCCACGATCTTGTGGGTGCTCGTCGGGGTCATCGTCGGTGCGGCGGCACATCGCGCCTTCCCGAACCGGTCGGCCTCGGACCCCGTGCCCGGTGCACTCGTCGGTGCCGCGATCGGCTGGACGATCGCCGTCTGGCTCCGAGCCTCATTCGTGGCTTCGTTCGAAGCGCCCTACGTGGCAACCATCGTTCCCCTCGCCCTGATCGGCGCCCGGATCGCCTGGAAGGGCCGCCCGAGTCCCCGCCAGATCGCCCGCCTCGAAGAACGCGGCCGCGCGCTGCTCTTTCTCGGACCCGCGCTGCTCTTCTTGTCCGCAGCGCTGATCATCCCGGCCATCATCACCGTTCGGCTCTCCTTCCTCGACCGAGACGGCGAGGAATCGGTTGGCTTCGACAACTACCGCGAGTACTTCGGCCGCGACGATGCATTCAACGTCTCGAACTGGACAAACCTCTTCGGCTCACAACTCTTCTGGATCGCTGTCGTGCTCGTGATCGGCGGAATCCTGATCGGCACCTTCATCGGCACGACCCGCAACGGTCAGCTCACCTTCGAGGGAAGCAACGGTTCGATCGGCACCCTCGGCATCGGGTTCTTCGTCTTCTTCACCGCCGTCTTCTCGGTGCTGCGCGGCACGTTCTTCAACAACCTGTGGTGGATCATGACGGTGACCGTGATGTCGGTCGCCCTCGGTCTGCTCGTCGCCGTGCTCGCCGAGCGCGCCGGTCGATTCGAAAACGTCGCCAAGTCGCTCGTGTTCATGCCGCTGGCCGTGTCCTTCGTCGGCGCGTCGATCATCTGGCGACTCCAGTACCAAGCGCGACCCGTACAGAAGAGCCAGACCGGTCTGCTCAACTGGTTCTGGGTCAAGCTCGGCGAGCTGAGCCACTCCGGCTGGCCGCGAATGCTCGCGATCGTCGTGATGATCCTCATCATGGCCAGGATCGGTCAGCACCTCGCTCGCCGTGTCCAGCGGGGCGACAACTTTGCCGGTCAGGTGGTCGCCCTGATCGTCATGCTCTATGTGCTGTTCCAGCTCCTCGGCCGAAGTCTCGGCGGCTTCGTGCTGCGACCCGACGGCTCGACCACGCCGGAGACGGTGCTGTTCATCCAGAACCCGCCGTTCAACAACGTGTTCCTGATGATCATCCTGATCTGGATCCAGACCGGCTTCGCCATGGTGATCCTCTCGGCGGCGATCAAGGCGGTGCCGTCGGACTACATCGAAGCCGCCCGGGTCGATGGGGCCACCGAGACCCAGACGTTCTTCAACATCATCCTCCCGTCGATCCTGCCCACCATCGGGGTGATCACCACCACACTCATCGTGCTGGTCACCAAGGTCTTCGACATCGTCAAGGTCACGTCGAACGGCAACTTCGGCACCAACGTGCTGGCCAACGACTTCTTCACCGTCAGGTTCAGCTTCTTCGACAACGGCCTGGGTAGTGCGATCGCCACGATCATCCTGTTGATGGTCCTCCCGATCATGATCCTGAACATTCGCCGCATGCAGGTTGCGAGGAACGCCTGATGACTGCCATCGCACCCGAACAGGGACAACGCAACACCCTCGGCGCCCGCATCTATCGGCGCCTCTCCAACCTGCCGATGTGGGTGCTGTGGACGCTCGTCGCCCTCTGGACGATTCCGACCCTCAGCTTGTTCGCCAACTCGATGCGCGACCGCAGCTCACAGATCAACTCGGGCTTCTGGAACATTGTCGGGGGCGACGCCGGCTTCACCCTCGACAACTACGACGAGGTCCTGACGACGGGCAGCGGTGCCGCCAACCTCTTCGACTCACTCGTCAGCTCGTTTGCCATCGCCATCCCAGCGACGATCATCCCGATCTCGTTCGCCACCTTCGCGGCCTATGCCTTCGCCTGGATCGACTTCAAGGGTCGCGAGTGGCTGTTCATCGGCACGGTGTCGCTGCTGGCAATCCCCCTGCAGGTCGCCCTCATTCCCCTGCTCCAGACCTACGTGGGCGGTGCTCACCTCACGCTGCCGTTCACCGACAAGACCCTCACCCTGATACCGGATCTCAACCTGAACACCCGAGGCTCGATCGCCGTATGGCTCACCCACACCGGCTTCGCCATGCCATTCTCGATCTTCCTGCTCCACAACTACATCTCGGAACTCCCTCGCGAGATCTTCGAGTCGGCCCGACTCGATGGTGCCGGTCACCTCGAAATGTTCCGGCGGATCGTGCTGCCGCTGTCGGTGCCGGCGTTGGCAGCCTTTGCCATCTTCCAGTTCCTGTGGACGTGGAACGACTTCCTGATCGCGGTCACGATGTTGAGCGGCGGCGACCCGATCGACCTCCCGACGACGGTGCGAATATCGAACCTCGCCGGTGACTTCGGCGCCAACGAGCACCTGCTGACCGCGGGCGCGTTCGTCCAGGCGTTCTTCCCACTCGTCGTCTTCTTCTCGCTGCAGCGGTACTTCGTCCGAGGCCTCCTCGCCGGATCGGTCAAGGGCTGAAACCCGACCCTCCCTTCCCTCCCTGTCGCTTCCCCAAGGAGTCACGCCTTCATGTCTCTCGTCAACGCCGCGCCCCGAACCCTCGGAGCATTCTCGGTCGGGCCGATCAGCTACGGCCTGTGGCGCTACACCAATGATGATCTCGGAACCGCTCAGGGCCTGATCGAAGCAGCCCTGGACAGCGGCATGAACCTGATCGACACCAGCGACGTGTACGGATTCGATTGGGGCGGCACCGGCTTCGGCACCGTGGAGGATCTGCTGGGGAACGTGCTGGCGGCGGCGCCGGGCCTGCGAGACCGGATGGTGCTGGCGACCAAGGGTGGCATCATCCCGCCTACGCCCTATGACTCGGGCGCCGAGTACCTGCGGGCCGCGTGCGAGGACTCGCTGCGTCGGCTCCAGACCGATGTGGTCGACGTGTACCAGATCCACCGGCCGGACATGTTCACCCACCCCGCCGAGGTGGCGGCGACACTCGCCGCGCTTCGCGACGAGGGCAAGATCCGCGAGGTTGGCGTGTCCAACTACACGCCAGACCAGTACGACGCGCTCGCGGCCCACCTGCCGTTCCCAATGGTGACGAACCAGCCCGAGTACTCGGTCATGCATCTTCAGCCGCTTCGCGACGGCACGCTGGATCGCTGCATGCGCGACGGTGTCGTGCCGCTGGCGTGGAGCCCACTGGGCGGTGGTCGATTGTTCGCCAGCCCGGCCGACGGTGGCCCGAGTGCGAAACTCGCCGGCGTGCTCGACGGCCTCGCCGAGCGCGAAGGTGTCGATCGGGCGGCCATTGCCGTGGCCTTCGTGCTCGCCCATCCGAGCCAGGCCATCGCCATCGTCGGCACCCAGAACCTCGATCGTATTGCCGGCACACGAGCGGCCCTCGAGGTCAACCTCGACCGGGCCGACGTCTACGCCATCGTCCAAGCAAGCGAGGGAGTCCCCCTTCCATGAGCGTGGAGATCAGCTGGTTCAGCGCACTCTGCGACGACGACTACGAGTTCCTCGGTGTCGAAGATCCGACCCTGAAGAGCTCATGGGAGCACTGTCGTGACATCGTGCTCACGGCCGACCGCAACGGGTTCGACAACATCTTGCTGCCGTCGGGCTACACGCTGGGCATCGACAGCGTGGCGTTCGCCGGCGGCATCGCCCCGCTCGTCGAACAGATCCAGCTGCTGCTCGCGGTTCGCATGGGCGAGATGTGGCTGCCCCAGTTGGCGCGCCAGCTCGCAACGATCGACCAGATGCTCGACGGCCGATTGACGATCAACATCATCAGCAGCGACATCCCGGGCGAGGCGCTCGAGTCGGCACCGCGCTACCAACGCACCGTCGAATGGATGAAGGTGCTCCGACAGCTCCTCAATGGCGAGTCGATCGACTTTCACGGTGACTTCGTCGACCTCGAGCTCGACCCGCCGCGGGCTCGCACGGTGTCGGGTACCTGCCCGCCGTTCTACTTCGGGGGCTTCTCCCCTGCCGCCAAGGACACCGCGGCCCGGGAGGCCGACGTGTTCCTCACGTGGCCCGACACGGTCAGCGCAGTCGCCGGGACGGTCCAGGAGATGAGCGAGCGGGCCGACGGCTACGACCGCGGACTGAAGTACGGACTGCGATCCCACGTGATCGTGCGCGGGACCGAAGCCGAGGCCAAAGCCGCCGCGGAACAGCTGATCAGCCGCCTCGATCCGGAAACCGGCGAGGCCATCCGGCAACGCTCACTCGACACCGCGTCGGTGGGCGTTGCCCGGCAATCCGCCCTGCGCGAAGGCGCTGACGATGACGGCTATGCCGAGCCGCACCTGTGGACCGGCATCGGCCGCGCCCGCTCGGGGGCCGGGGCGGCGATCGTCGGCAACCCTGATCAGGTTGCCGAGAAGCTTGCGGCCTACGCCGAGATCGGCATCGAGGCGTTCATTCTCAGCGGCTATCCCCACATCGCCGAGTGCGACCTCTTCGCGGAGCTGGTGCTGCCCCAGCTCGACCACGGCCCGCTCACCTAGCCGCGCCCCTCTGCACTGCACTGCGGACGCTTTGACCACCTGTCGACCTGGCGACCTGCCGGCGCTAGGCCGGTACGAGGACGACCGTCGTCTCTCCGGAGACGTTCACGATTCCGCTGGCGGTGTCGCCATCGCCGCCCTGTGACGCAAAGACCACGCGCCACTGACCTTCGCCGAGATTGACCGCAAACGCCTCGGGGCCGAGGTTGGCGACCGTCAAGGTTGCGCCGCGCTGGACGATGGCAACGTCGGGGCGGCCCGATTCGACGATCTTCATCTCGGCCCGCCACAGGTCCGGATGATGCTTGCGCAGGGCGATCAGGCGGCGATACCGATGCAGGGGTGCCGCCGAGTTGGCGTGCTGGCCCGCAACCGTGAAGTCGAGTGCACGGTCCTCGGACGTGATCCACGGCGGCACGGTGGAGAAGCCGTTGTACGGGTCGGTGTTCCAGGCCATCGGCGTGCGACAGACGTCGCGGCCCTCGTCGGTCGAGTTGCGAGTGGAGATCGGATCGTGACGATCCTCGGGAGCGATCTCACCGTTCGGCGAGCCGAGCTCCTCACCCTGATACAGGAACGGCACACCACCGAGCGCGAACATCAGCGTTGTCGTTGCCAGCGAACGATTGCGTCCGGCCGCGCCACCGCCGAAACGGCTCGCCGGTCGCGCCTGGTCATGATTGCTGATGACCCACGAAACCCCGCGGGACTCGACCTGGGCCAGGCCGACCAACTCGCGCACGAACTTCTCCGGATCCCACGCCATCCAACCGGGCTTGAGAAAGAAGGTCAGGTCGAGCGCACCTGGCTGCACGTAACGTGCAAGCCGATCGTGGTCCTCGACGCCACTCTCGGCCAGCAGGCATGCGTCGTAGCTGGCAGCGACATCCTGCCAGCGGCTGAAAATCTCGACGTTGTCGTCCTGATCGAGATCAAAGACGTGATCGAAGCTGAAGAAGTTCTCCATCGGACCGGCGCCATCGCGCACCGGCTTGATCAGAGGAAGATCGGGGAAGCCGGCGTGCTTCAGGAGGCCGTGGGCGACATCGATCCGGAAGCCGTCGACGCCGCGGTCGAACCAGAAGCGATAGATCGCGTCGAACTCCGCCCGCACGGCCGGGTTCCGCCAATTCAGATCGGGCTGCTCGGGCAGGAACAGATGGCAGTAGTACTGACCGCTGGACTTGTCGAGTGTCCATGCCGTCGGACCGAAGTGGCTCGGCCAGTTGTTCGGAGCACCACCACCCGGAGCTGGGTCGCGGAACAGGTAGTAGTCGCGCTCGGGCGAAGACGGATCCTCGAGCGCCTGCTTGAACCAGCGGTGCTCCGAAGACGTGTGGTTCGGCACGATGTCGAACACCACCCGCAGCCCGAGCTGATGAGCCCGTTGGATGAGCGTGTCGACGTCGTCGAGTGTCCCGTGGATCGGGTTGACCTCGCAGTAGTTGGCGACGTCGTAGCCATGGTCGTGGCCAGGCGAGGCGTAGAAGGGCGTCAGCCAGACGATGTCCACGCCCAGCCACTTGAGATAGTCCAAACGTCCGGTCACACCCGGAATGTCGCCGATCCCGTCGCCGTTGCTGTCGGCGAAGGACCGCACGTACACCTCGTAGCCAACGGCCCCGTCGAGCCACCTCTTTCCGCCGTGCTGTCCCGGGGAACCGGGCCTCGTGATCGGTGCCATGGTGCTCGACAGGCTAGACGCAGTCCTGGTTCGCGCCGTCGATCGCGCCGATCGGATGCGCACGAATCACCGGGCACAGTGCCAAGCTGATCGCGATGCGGGCCAAGCTTCTCACTGCCAGCGATCGGGAGATGTTCGGCTTGGCCATCCCGGCGCTGGGTGCGCTCATTGCCGAACCGCTCTATGTTCTCGCCGACACTGCAGTGGTCGGCAACATCGGCACCCCGGAGCTCGGCGGCCTCGGCCTGGCGACACAGGTCATTGGCACGGTGCTGGCCATCTCGCTCTTCCTGGCCTATGGCACGACGTCGACGGTGTCACGGCTCTTGGGCGCCGGCCGCGACCGCGACGCCGCCCACCAGGCGGTCCAGGGATTGTGGGTCGCAGTCGGGGTCGGCGTCGTGTTCGGCGTGATCTGCTTCGCGCTGGCGCCACAGCTGATGCGACTCCTCCAAGCCGACCCCGACGTGGAGCAGTTCGGGGTCCGTTATCTGCGGGTGTCGGTCTTCGGCTTTCCTGCGATGTTGCTGGTCATGGCCGGGGTCGGTTACCTGCGCGGCCTCAAGGACACCCGCAGACCGCTGATCGTGGCGCTGGTGACGGCGATCGGAAACTTGGTGCTCGAGCTGATCCTCGTCTTCGGGTTCGGGTTCGGTGTGGGTGCATCAGCCCTGTCGACCGTGATCTTCCAGTGGGTCGCCGCAGGGCTGTACCTGCGATGGATCGGGGCCGCCGCCCGCGAGCACGAGGTTGGGGGCAGGCCGGACCCGCAAACGTTGCGCGCACTGGGTCGCGATGGCTTCGACCTCTTCCTCCGTACCAGCGCGCTGCGAGCATCCCTCATCGTCGCTGCGGCAATCGCCGCATCGATCGGCACCCCCGAACTCGGCGCCCACGAGATCGGCATGGCCTGGTTTGGCTTCTTGGCGCTTGCGCTCGATGCCATCGCTATCGCCGGACAAGCCATGGTCGGCACACTCCTCGGGGCGAAGAAAGTCGCCGAGGCCACCGCCCTGGGCCGGCGATTGACGGCATGGGGACTCGTGCTGGGCGTGGGAGCCACCGTCCTGCTGCTGCCATTCCGAACCCTCTTGCCCGAAATCTTCACCGATGACGCTGCGGTGATCGGGCACGCCACAGACGTGCTGTTGCTCTTGGCCGTCATGCAACCCTTGGCCGGCGTCGCGTTTGCGCTCGACGGGGTGCTGATCGGTGCAGGCGACATGCGTTTCCTGGCGCGGGCCATGATGTTGAGCACCACGGTGTTCCTGGCCGCTGCCTCGGTAGTCGTGCTCCTCGATGGTGGCATCCTGGCCCTGTGGGTCGCCATCATCATCTTCACCGCAGCACGATGCGTGCCACTCCTGCTTCGGATTCGGGGTGAGGAGTGGGCCGTGGCCGGTGATCGGCGGACCCGCTGACCGTGCGCTGCATCGACGGGTGACTAGCGTGCCGCTGTGAGCGATTGCCTCGACGAACTCTGGCCCCAACCGACACCAGATGTCGACATCGCCGAGCGGTTGGCCGGCGATGTCCGGGTACCGCCCGGAGGTCGGCCGTGGGTGACCATGGTGATGATCTCGAGTCTCGATGGCGGAATCTCGCTCGACGGCGTATCGGGTGGGCTGGGCGGCCCAGCCGATCAGCGCCGATTCATCGCCGCCCGACGCCAGATGGAGGCGATCGTCGTGGGAGCCACCACGGCCCGCCTCGAGGACTATCGCCCGACCACCGTGCCCATCGCCGTGGTCACCGGGTCACTCTCGCTCGAGCCGTCGGCCCGGCTGTTCGGCGATGCGGAACGGCCGCCTCTGCTGTACACGTCGGCGCGCGCCGCCCAGGAACGCGGTGCTCGGTTCGACGGCATCGCCGAGGTCATCGACCTCGGCGACTCGTTGGAACCGCACCGGATCCTGGCCGACCTCGCCGACCGTGGCTACGCCACTGTTGCGCTCGAAGGCGGGCCCACCCTCAACGGCCAGTTTCTTGCCGCCGGCGTGGTCGACGAAGCCTTGCTGACCGTCAGCCCGCTTGCACTGGGCGGCGACGCGTCGCGCCTGGCGCGTGGCCCCGCGCTCGGACCCGATCACCGGTTCGAACTCGATCGAGTGAGCCGCAGCGGCGATCTCCTCTTCGTGCGCTATCTGCGACAGCGCTGAGCGATCGACTCGTTCAGGCCGTTCAGCCGAGGCCCGACAGCGCATCGAGGTTGACGACGAGGCGCTGTCCCACGGCCAGCTCACCGCCGCCGTTCGCGGTGCGCAGCTCCGCCCCAAACTCGACCGGGCGGTCGGCACCGAGCTCCGCAGCGATACCGGCGTAGGTGTCTCCGGGGCGAACCACGTGCACCTGGGGAGCGGTCTCGTCGACGACCGGGGCGGTGCTCCCAAAGCTCGTGAGCGAGATGCCGGCCAGCTGAGTCGCCAGCAGGATGATGGCAGTCAGCGCAAGGGCGACCGCGAACCGACGACGCCGGTAGGTTTCGGCCATCGGGTCCAGGGTCACGGCACCCGAGCGACGCGCTGGGACGGCCGGGGCGGCCACGGCACCACCCTCGATCAGTTGCAAGACGGGACGCCCGTCGGCACCGAACCAGCGGTCCATGGCCTGGTCGCTGAAGGCGGGCGCGCCGGAGCGAGCGGTCGCCACAGAACCGAGCGATCGGCTGCGGTCGAGAATCGGGTCGTTGATGAGGGCGGCGGTCATGCGTTCAGTGTTCCTGAGGGGTGTGACAGTCTCGGCTGTGGGGTTCGGGTGGTTCGGAGGTTCGAATCGTGGTGGGTCGCAAGAGATGCTTGACTTCGAACGAGCGTTCGGCGAACATGTATTCGACGCACATACGTTCGATGCGTCGTCATCCTAGATCGAACATTCGTTCGATTGCAACCCCCATCCGGGAACCAGGGATTTTCAGGGAAACACGTCAGGCGACGTTTCAGGGAACGTTCGCCCGAACACGGAAGACAACGAGGGAAACCGATGAGCGAGACTCCCCCCACCCATGAGCTGTCGAAGCGCCAGCGCGACATCCTCGAGTTCATCGCCGACCAGATGCGCGAGCGCGGCTTTCCGCCATCGGTACGGGAGATCGGCGAAGCGGTTGGCCTGACCTCGCCGTCCACCGTGCACTCCCACCTCGCGACCCTGCAAAAGCACGGGTTTCTGCGCCGTGACCCCGACAAGCCTCGAGCGATCGAGGTGCGCTATGACCCCCGCTCCGGCGCGGTGGCCGACAAGGCGTCGGTCTGTCACGTGCCGCTGATCGGCGATGTCGCCGCCGGTACCGATGTTCTGGCCCAGAGCACGGTCGAAGAGTTGGTACCGCTACCGGCCGACCTGACCGGTGATGGTGAGCTCTTCATGCTCCGGGTCCGAGGCGAGTCGATGATCGATGCCGGGATCTTCGACGGCGACTTCGTCGTGGTCCGGGTTCAGCCCGTCGCCGCGGTCGGCGAGATCGTCGTCGCCGGGATTCCCGGCGACGAGGGCACCGTCAAGCGACTCGCCGAGCAGAGCACCGACCGCATCGTGCTCAAGCCAGAGAACCCGAACCTCGAGCCGATGGTGTTCCATCCGTCGGAGGTCACGATCTTCGGGCGGGTCGTCACCGTCCTGCGCAAGCTCTGACCCGGCCGCACGAGCGGTGATCAGGCGGGGTATCGCCGACCATCGAGGCGCTCGGCGACGAGATTGACACGTTCCAGCGTGTCTACGAGCGCGATGCGCACAAACGCACTGCCCGCATCTCCGTAGAACTCACCGGGACTCACCAGCAGACCGCCGTTGACGGCGAGCCATTCCGCGGCAGCCCAGGCATCGCCGCCGGGGACCTCAACCCAGAGGTAGAAGCCACCACGGGGCATCGTCGCTTCGAATCCCGCGCGACGCATGACCTGGGCCATGGCCACGAGGCGCTCGTGGTAGATCGCACGCTGGTGATCAACATGGTCGTCGTCGCCGAGGGCGGCAATGGCGGCGTGCTGAACCGGTCCGGGCACCATGTTTCCGGCGTGCTTGCGCAGCTCGCTGAGGTACCAAACCAGGTCGTCGTCACCGGCGTAGAAGCCGAACCGTGCGCCGGCGAAGTTCGAGCGCTTCGAGAGCGAGTGCAAGGCCAACACATTGTCGGTGCCGTGTTCGAGGATGGAACGACCCGCCCGACGACGCCCGGTGGGCACGTCGCCCCACGTGAACTCGATGTAGCACTCATCGCTGAGGACCGTGGTGTCGTGGGTCCGACCCCAGGCCGCGGCGGCCTCCAGATCGTCGAGGGCACCAGCCGGATTGCCGGGAGTGTTGACCCACAGCGCCAGCGCTCGGGCCGCATCATCGGGGTCGATCGAGTCGAGATCGATACGCCACTGGTCGTCGACCGCTACGGGCACCGCCCGCAACCCCGCGAGTGTCGCACCCATCTCGTAGCTGGGATAGGAGATCGATGGATACAGCACCGTGTCCAGATCGGGACGTCGGAGATGCAGATAGTGCGGCGCGCTGACCACGAACTCCTTGGTGCCGATCGTGGCCGCAACCTGATGCGGCTCGATCGAGACGTTGAAGCAGCGCTCCATCCACGCTGCGCTTGCCGCCCGGGCTTCGGGAAGCCCGATCGACGGCGGATAGCCACGCTCGGCTCCCGAAGCGCTTAACGCCTCAACGGCCGAAGGCGGCGCAGGATCGCGCGGCGTGCCGATCGAGAGGTCGACGAGTCCACCGGCGAACGCGTCGCCGTGGATCTTGAGGGTGTTGAGGCGGTCGTAGGGATAGGGCGGCGGCACGTACGGCCCACGATCACCAGCCATCGTCGCCATCCCGCTGCGTCGCCGAAGCTGCGGCGGGTTCGACCACAAACTCCTGCAGCCGGCCGACAGAGAACTCGTCGAGCCGAGCTTGGTAAGCCATTCCCGTCTCGGACGCCTCCTCGCTCAAGACCTGCCCGGAACGGTGCAACTCGGCGATGATGTCGCCGCGCTCGAACGGGATCAGAAGATCGACCGTGCGATTCCGTCGCGCCAGGCGATCGCCGATCGCATGGAGGAGCTCTTCGGTACCTTCGCCGCTGACCGCGGACACCGCCATCGAGCCCTCGTAGCGCCGGAGCAGGTCCGCGGGCGCCTCCGCGATGTCGATCTTGTTGAACACGATCATCTCCGACACACCGTCGGCACCGATCTCGGTCAGTACCTCGCGCACGGCATCGATCTGGATCTGGGGGTCGCGTGCACTGGCGTCGACCACGTGGACCAACAGGTCCGCATCAATCACGACATCGAGGGTCGAGCGGAACGCCTCGACCAACATGTGCGGCAGCTTGCGGACGAAGCCGACGGTGTCGGTCAAGAAGACCTTCTCGCCGCCGGGCAGCTGCAGCTTGCGAGTCGAGGCGTCGAGCGTTGCGAAAAGGCGATCCTCGGTCAGCACCCCGGCATCGGTGAGTCGGTTCAGCAGGGTCGACTTGCCGGCATTGGTGTACCCGACGATGGCGACGCCACGATTCGCCGTTCGCCGCCGCTGCTTCGACTGGGTGCTGCGATGCCGCTTGACGGTGCGCAGCTGGGCCTCGAGCTTGTGAATGCGGCGTTCGATGCGCCGACGGTCGACCTCGAGCTGGGTCTCACCCGGGCCCCGGGTACCGATGCCACCGCCCTGCTGGCTGAACCGCTTGGAGCCCTTCAGGCGAGGCAACCGGTAGCGCAACAGTGCCAGTTCAACCTGGGCCTTGCCCTCCTGCGAGTGGGCGTTCTGGGCGAAGATGTCGAGGATCACGGCGGTGCGGTCGATGGCGGTTCGGCCCAGCAGCTTGTCGAGGTTGGCCTGCTGTGCCGGAGACAATTCGTCGTCGAAGACCACGGTGTCGGCATCGTGGTGATCGGACTCGGCTCGAATCTCGGTCGCCTTGCCCTTGCCGACGAAGGTCGCCGGATCCGGGGCATCACGTCGCTGCACGACCCGGGCCACCGCATCGGCGCCTGCCGTGTCGACCAGCGCCGTCAGCTCGTCGAGCGCCGCCTCGGTCGCCTCCGATGAGCCAGACCGCAGGCTCACGCCAACCAGCACGATCTTCTCCCGGAAGCTCCGGTCGATGAAGGCGCGTTCTTCGCCGCCAAAGTCGCCGAATGCACCACGGTGCGACTCGATCGGATCCGACCGCTCGTCATCAAGCGACGGCATGACCCGGTCCCCCATCGATCAGCCCACCGCCATATCGATCGCCGCGACGTACGAACTCGGCCCATGCAGGGTGAGCTCATCGCCAACGGCAACCGTCGCAGTGCCGCCCGGCATCTCGACCCGAAAGCTGTTCTGATCTCGCCGCTGCAGCGCCGCCACTGCCGAAGCCGCGCAGGCCCCCGAGCCGCAGGCCTCGGTCACACCCGCGCCGCGCTCCCAGATGAGCATGCGCAGGCCGTCGGGCGTGGGCACGACGAGGTGCACATTGATGCCAGTCGGCAGGAAATGCGCCTCGATCGCGGGGCCGATCGTGGCGATGTCGAGGCCTTCGAGATCGGCAACCTCGATCACGATGTGCGGATTGCCCATGTCGACTGAGTCGGCCCGCACGAAGTCGACGTAGGGGGCGAGATCGATGCCGGCAAGCGCGGGCCCCGGATTGGGAGCGCCCATGCCCACGGCCACGGTCGCCGTCTCGGTCAGTGCGTCAGACACCTCGAGCTTGCGGTCGCCGGCGTCGGTCTCGGCGATCATCGACAGATCGTCGACCCCCCGCCGGGCAGCGATGGCGTGCGCAAAGCACCGAAGCCCATTGCCGCTCAACTCGGCCCGACTGCCATCGGAGTTGAACAGCACGAAGCGCGGGGCCACCCGGTCGTCAATCGCCACGACCAGTCCATCGGCGCCGAGGCCGGTCCTACGATCGCACCACGCTTTGGCGAGTGCGGATCCGGCTTCGGGTACGTCCGGCTGGAACCACACCAAGAAGTCATTGCCGAGCCCATGCAGTTTGTGCAGATCATGGCGTTGCATGCGCGCGGCCACTTGGAACTCGGACATCTCCCCAGTCTGGCAGCATCGGTGGGCGCCGGCGCCCGGATTCAGGAAATCCTCGACCGTCATGTCTTCGTGATCATGGCCACGAGTTCATCGGCAAGACCGTCGAGCCCGCGCTCATCGAGGTCGCTCCACTGGATCCGAGGATCTCGACGAAACCAGCGCTGTTGACGTCTGGCGAAGCGGCGGGTCCGCTGCTTGGCCATGTCGATCACCATGTCCAGGGGCTTGCCGCCCTCGACATGCTCGAGGATCTCGCGGTAGCCGAGTGCTTGACGAGCCGTCCGGCAGATGCCCCCCGGACGATCCGCGAGCGCGCGGACCTCGTCGACAAAGCCATCTATCAGCTGCTGGTCGTACCGTTCGTGGATCCGGGTATCGAGCGACGGTCGGGGGCGATCGCATGCCACCTGGTGGGTCGCGATCTCGGGATACTGGTCCATGCCCGGTCCCCACGACGAGAACGGTCGACCGCTCCCGAGCGTGACTTCAAGTGCTCGGACGACTCGCCGGCGATTCGTCGGTTCCATACGTGCGGCGGCGACGGGATCAAGTTCCGCCAGTCGGCCATACAGCGAGGCGAGGTCGAGCTCGGCGTCGAGTTCGGCACGGACCTCGGGAAATTGACCGGGAATCTCGAAATCGTCGACCGCACCCCGCACGTACAAACCGGTCCCACCGACGAGTACCGGAATGCCATCGCGTGACGCAATGTCGGCAACGGCGACATCGACTGCGGCCACGTACCGCGAAAGCGTGTAGTCGTCGTCCGGATCGGCGACATCGATGAGGTGATGACGCACGCGGCCCTGCTCGGCGGCCGTGGGCTTCGCGGTGCCGATGTCCATGCCGCGATACACCTGCATGGAGTCGGCCGAAATGAGCTCGATTGAGTCGACTCGCTCAGCGACCGCCATGGCCAGTGCCGATTTGCCCGATGCGGTCGGTCCGACGATCGCCAGAGCGATTGCGCCCGGTTCAGTCAAGCCGAGACGACCGGGATACGAGTACGACGCCGAGGCGATGCCGTCACCTCGACAAGATCACCGATCAGGTACTGCATCGAGGCCTCGGTCACGGCCACCGTTGCATAACTTCCCGGCCGGATCGGTTCGGGCGATGCGAAGTGCACCAGCTTGTTCTGGCGGGTGCGTCCGGTGGTGATCGCGGGGTCCCGCTTACTCGGGCCTTCGACCACGACGTCTTCGACTCCACCGATGCGAGCCGCGTGCTTGGCCCGGGCCGAACGTTCGATCACGACGCGAAGCCGCTCGTACCGCTCCTTGACCTCTTCGGGGTCGACGAAGTCGGCTTCCATGTCCGCAGCCTCGGTGCCTGGTCGCGGTGAGAAGACGAAGGTGTAGGCGCTGTCGTACTCGGCTTCGGCGGCGACCTCGAGGGTCCGCTCGAAGTCGGTGTCGGTCTCGCCGGGGAAGCCGACGATGATGTCGGTGGTCACCGCGAGATCGGGGATGGTGGACCGAGCCTCGTTGAGTACCCGGAGATAGCGCTCGGCGTTGTACCCGCGGTGCATCAGCGAAAGCACCCGGTCGCTGCCGGACTGCAGTGGGAGATGCAGATGCTCACAGACCGCGTCGGTCTCGGCCATGGCCTCGGCGACATCGAGGCCCATGTCCTTGGGGTGCGGGCTCGTATACCGCACACGGCGAATGCCACGAATCTCGCCGACGGCTCGCAGCAGATCGGCGAACATGGGTCGGAGCCGCACGTCCTCGCCGGCGCGTCGAGCGGCGATGGCGAGGTCTCGGCCGTAGCTGTTGACGTTCTGGCCGAGGAGCGTGATCTCGGTGATGCCCTCGCGGGCGAGTTCCGCAACCTCATCGACCAAGGCGTCGAACGGGCGCGAGACCTCGGGGCCTCGAACCGCCGGAACGATGCAGAAGGCGCAGTTGTTGTCACATCCGATCTGGATCGTGACCCACGCGGCATGCTCACTCTCACGACGGGCCGGCAGGGCCGAGGGAAAGGCCTCGGCATCGTCGCGAGCCGCTGCCTCGAGGACCTCGACGATCGGCCCCTCGGTGCGGGCGATATCGAGGAGTTCAGCCGCTCGGTGAACGTTGTGGGTGCCGAACACGACGTCGACGTGACCCGCCCGCTCTCGGATGAGTTCTTGGTCCTTCTGTGCCAGGCAACCGGCGACGGCGATCTGGAGATCCGGCTTGTCGACCTTGAGCTGCTTGAGGTGGCCGAGCTGGCCGTAGAGCTTGTTGTCGGCGTTCTCTCGAATACAGCACGTGTTCAGCACGACGACATCGGCATCTTCGAGCGAGGCGGCCTCCGTCATGCCGTCGTCTTGCAACAGCCCGGCGATGCGCTCGGTGTCGTGTTCGTTCATCTGGCAGCCATAGGTGCGGATGAAGTACTGCTGGGTCACCACCTCAGGATAGGGGCCCTGGACGCGGGGCAGCCGCCGGCGTGGAATGGATACGCCGACGGCTGCATCGCCTCTGAGGCACGGGATGGTGTGCCTCAGACGCAGGTAGCCCCTACTCCGTGCTGATGACCGGGAAGTGGTCACCAACCCGCTTGTGCGCCGGCCCGACCCACGGACCGGCGCAGCATCGGGGCACCCCCAGCGGCACCCCGATGTCGCTCACGTCAGTGGTGTCGGACTCCGCACCGACACCACTGCGTTCGTCTCGCCTAGTCGAGCGTGATCGGCTCGTCGTCGGCGTCGGAGAAGTGGTCTCCGTCGATCTGATCGATTCCGGCCTCGTCGGCGGCCGCCGCATCGGCGGCTTCGGCCAGCTCTTCGTCGGTCGGCAGGAGCGTGGACATCACCCGATCGGTGATCTCGACCATGATCTCGGGGTTGTCTCGTAGGAACCGTTTGGCGTTCTCTCGCCCCTGGCCCATTTGCTCGCCGTCGTAGGTGTACCACGCACCCGATTTCTTGATGATGTCGTGTTCGACACTCAAGTCGAGCACCGAGCCCTCTCGGCTGATGCCCTCGCCGTACATGATGTCGAACTCGGCCTGGCGGAAGGGCGGGGCCACCTTGTTCTTGACGACCTTGACCCGAGCCCGGTTGCCGATGACCTCGGCACCATCCTTGATCGACTCGATCCGGCGGATGTCGAGGCGCACCGAAGAGTAGAACTTGAGGGCACGGCCACCGGGAGTCGTCTCGGGCGAGCCGAACATGACGCCGATCTTCTCGCGCAGCTGGTTGATGAAGACACAGATGGTCTTGGTCTTGTTCAGATTGCTGGCCAACTTGCGCAGCGCCTGGGACATGAGGCGGGCCTGGAGGCCCACGTGGCTCTGGCCCATCTCGCCCTCGATCTCCGCCTTGGGGGTGAGGGCCGCCACCGAGTCGATGACCACGACGTCGAGCGCACCCGATCGGATCAGGGTGTCGGTGATCTCGAGGGCCTGCTCGCCGGTGTCGGGCTGGGAGATCAACAGCTCGTCGACGTCGACGCCGATCGCCTTGGCATAGACCGGGTCGAGCGCATGCTCAGCATCGATGAAGGCGCAGATACCGCCGTTGCGCTGGGCCTCGGCGACCAGGTGCAGGGCCAGAGTCGTCTTACCCGAGGACTCCGGGCCGTAGATCTCGGCGATGCGACCCCGGGGGATGCCGCCGATACCGAGGGCGACGTCGAGCGAGAGTGCACCGGTCGGCACCGCCTCGATCTCCATCGAGGCCCGTTCGCCCATCTTCATGACAGCGCCGCTGCCGTAGCTCTTCTCGATCTGCTTGAGGGCCATGTCGAGGGCCTTGTCTCGCTCCACTGGGGGTTCTCCTTGTTCGTTGCCCGAGCGTTCGCAGACAGCTCGGACCTAGTGGTGGGGGAAGGTGATTGAGACGGTACGACGGGGGTGTGACAAGCTCGGCCGGGCCGCTTGGACCGGGTCGAACCTGGCACCCACGCAGGTCATCAGAAAGGGTGCTCACGAACGTGCGTTCGCAATGACAGGAGCGTAATTCGAACAATCGTTCGATCGCAAGCCTTTCGTCGAAAAACCTCCTCGAACGTTGTGCTCATACCGATCGACCCCTGTACCCAACCGGGTGAACCGCCTCATGTTCGACACGAAGGCTCCACCCGCCCGCGTTTTGGCCGTACTGTTTCGCCATGAGCTCCCTGCACCTGACGGCGGTCCGTCAGTTTGAACGTGCCGCCGACCTCATGGCCCTCAGCGACGCGAATCGACTGGTTCTCGCGTCGCCCACCAACGAAGTCATCGTGAACTTCCCGGTCGAACTCGACAACGGCGAGGTCGAGGTCTTCACCGGCTATCGCGTTCAGCACAACAACTCGCTCGGCCCGTTCAAGGGCGGCATGCGCTTCTCCCCCGCGGTCGATCTTGACGAGGTCCGCGCCCTGGCGACGTGGATGACCTTCAAGACCGCGCTCGTCGACATCCCGTTCGGCGGCGCAAAGGGTGGCATCGCCATCGATCCGCGTGCGTACTCGCCCACGGAGCTCGAGCGCATCGTGCGCCGCTTCACGTTCGCCCTCGGCTCCAATATCGGCCCCGACCACGACATCCCGGCCCCGGACATGGGGACCAACGCCCAGACGATGGTCTGGATGATGGATACCTATTCGTCGATGGCGAGCGCCGCCGACCGACACACGGTTCGCCGCGTGGTGACCGGCAAGACCGTTGCCACCGGCGGCAGCAAGGGCCGCGACAAGGCGACCGGCCAGGGACTGACGTTCGTCCTCGAGGCGTGGGCCAACCGCACAGGCCGCGACGTCGACGGCATGCGCTGCTCGATTCAGGGCTTCGGAAATGTCGGTGAACATGCGGCTCGGACGCTCCAGAAGGCCGGCGCAACCGTTGTCGCCGTCGCCGACCACACCGGCGCAGTGGCCCATCCCGACGGCATCGACCCCGAGCTTCTGTGGCAGCACAGCTCGATGACCGGCGGCGTGAGCGGCGCGCCGGGACTACGGGAGATCGACGAGGAAGCGTTCTGGGAGGTCGAGTGCGACGCGTTCGTGCCCGCCGCGCTCGAGAACCAGATCACGCCGGACCGGGCCGAGCAGCTCTCGGCATCGGTGATCGTCGAGGGCGCCAACGGACCGACCATGCCCGAGGCCGAGAAGATCCTCGCCGACCGCAACATCACCGTGCTTCCGGACATCCTGGCCAATGCCGGCGGTGTGACCGTGTCCTACTTCGAGTGGGTGCAGAACCGGGCCGGCGACGCTTGGACGCTCGCCGACGTCGACGCCCGACTTCGTCGCCTGCTCCGCGATGCCACCGACGAAACCCTCGCCGCGGGCCGCGAGTTCGACTGCTCGCTCCGCGACGCCGCGTACGTGGTAGCGCTCCGCCGACTCGCCGCGGTCATGGACCAGCGCGGCATGTTCCCCTAGAGCTCCCCACCAACGAGACCGCGGTACCGAAATGGGACCGCAGGTTGATAGTTCCAGGAGTGCCGTCCAATCACTGATTGGACCTCGGGGATGCGCCGCATTTGCGTGGTGGACCCGGTGGCGCGCAACTCACATGCCCGAGTAGGACGCCACCGGGTCCACGGCAACCCCAATCTCTAGCAGTTCCACCGCCCGTGAGGCCAGCACTAGCGTGGACGCATGACGTTCGATGCCCCGTTGACGATCGCCGGACCGTTCCGTGCGCCAATGCAGATGCTCGAGGACCAGACCTACGACGGCCAGATGAGCGTCCACGACGACGCCACTGCGGACACGCTGGGCCTGACCGGCGCACCGATCGAAGGGCCCACCCACTTCAGCCAGTTCGATCCGATCGCGCATCGACTCTGGGGCGACGACTGGTTCAGCTCGGGGTGCATCAGCGCCCACTTCACGACCATGGTCGTCGAGGGCGAACAGGTCCAGGCATCGGTCAGCCATGACGGCGGGCACCGCGCCGAGATCACCGCCACCAAGGAGGACGGCTCGACGGTACTGACCGGGTCGATGTCGGTCGCGCCTCACGGTGAGACGGCGCTCGAGGCCCGCATGGCCGCGGCCCGCACGCCCGGTGACCTCTTCATCATCGACCAGCTCACGGTCGGCCTCCGAATGGAGGAGGACCACCCGGCCTTGGTCGACGCGACCACACCGAATGGGAACCTGTATCCGTTCTCGCTTGCTCGCAAGCTCGATGGCATCACCGAGCGATCGCCCTACTACGACAGCCCGGACAATCCATGGGGTCGGCCCATCCTCCCGATGGAGATGTTGAGTGTGCTCGCCCACAAGATCGGCGAACGGCTGCCGATTCGGCGACCTTCGGTCGGCCTGTTCCTCGACCTCGAGGTGCGCACGGAGGGCACTCCGGTCTTCGTCGGCGAGCCCTACCGAGTTGATCGGGAGATCGTCGCCATCTCCGAGAGCCGACGGGTCGAGTCGTACTGGACCCGGACGACGCTGACCGAAGAATCCAGCGGACGCCATTGCGCGACGGTGCTGCTGCACTCGGGCGTCTTCAAGGAGAGCTACCCCGGCTACCCGCAGGATCGCCTCGGCTGAACTCGACTAGCTCTGGGTCTCGCAGCTCGTGAAGGTGTCCGACCCGGTGCCGCCGACACAGACATCGGTGTTGTTGCCGCCTCGGAGGTCGTCGTCGCCCGACCCGCCGAGGAGCAGGTCGTTCTCTCGGTTGCCGCGAAGGTTGTCATTGCCGGCACCGCCAATCAGCACGTCGTCGTCACGATTGCCGCGCACGAAGTCGGCGCCAGCACCAGTGACGACGCAGTCGTCGCCGCTGAGGGCTCGAACGTTGTCGTTGGCTGCCGTTCCCAAGATCAAGTCGTTGCCGAACGAGCCGAATGTCGTACCCCCGCCTGACACGACGACAAGATTGGTCACGGTGATGCCACCGCACTCATCCGGTGCAAGGTCGTTGACGGTGACGGTCAACGACTCGTCATCGACCTTCGAGCTGGCGACCGTGTTGCTCGCGGTCAAGGTTGTCGTACTCATGAGCGCGGTCAGGGCGACGAGCGCCCCGCCGAGCAGGACCACAGGCCAGCGACGAGTCCGGCGACGCGTACCGCGCCGAACGCGACCCCTTCGTCGACCACCGTGGTTCATGCGTCTCGGTCGGGATCGACTGGGAAGGGCGATCCCTGGGGGAAGCCGGCATCGAGCGCGGTCCCGTCGGCCGGCATGAGATCGGCCGGCATCGACTCGTGCGGCATCACGTCGACCGCAACCGACGCACCCGTGTCTCCAGCGGACACCACCTCGCTTGTTGCCTCGGCCAACGACGCCCGGGCCATCGCCCGCTTCTGAGCTCGCGTCAGACGTTTGGGCGGCGTGTCCTCCTCCTGGGCGGCCGGCTGGGCGGCCGAAACGTCGAACCGGTACCACGTGCCGAAGGCGGAGGTGTACCACTGCTGCGGGTCGCCGGCCATGCGCAACACCGGCGCCTGATCCATCTCGGCGATCTGTACGAGATCGTGGACCGTCGAGACGGTGACGATGCTGGCCGAGTCCGGCAGGTCCAGCTCATCGACCCCGACGACCAGTCCGCCGAGTTGCCGCTCGACGATTTCCTCGGGCTTGCGCTGTGCGCCGGGCCAGAGCGCAATGAGCAGGCCCACGCCCAACAGCAAGGGGGCCACGAGTCGAACGGTTCGCACCGGCACTTCGACGCCGCCGAGGCCGATCGATGCGGTGCCCTTCTCCTCGAACACGATGAAGTCGGCGGACGTCGTCGACCACTCGGTGTCCGGGGTCGCGGCGATCACGCCGTCCTCGACACCGATGAGGCCGTCCTCGACGCTCAGAACCACCGGAAGACTGATCACGTCGACGACGGGTCGACCGTCGAGTTGCCCCGAGACTTGGCCGGTCAACGTGATGGTCAGCTGACGACCGGACACGCGAACGCCGGTGCGCTCGAGCACACTGTCGAGCAGACGCCCCAGATCGATGGTGTCGAGAGATCGAACATCGACGGCGTCGATGCCCGGGTCCGCGTCGGTCCAGTCGCCGACACTCGCCGGGAGGTAGACGTCGCGACTCCATCCTGAACGATCCGAGATCATGGCTCGCATCGAAACCGAGGCTTCGACGTCGGTGAGCTTCTCGTCGGGTTCGATGGTCGCGACGAGTTCCACGCGGTCGATTTCGGAGAGGAAGACCGGGTCGGCGTTGTCGATCTCGCCGGTGGGATAGACGACCGATGGCGGCGCATCGGCGCCCCAGTCCAGGCTGACGACGTTCTCGTACTTGACCGACGTCTGGCGATTCTGCGAGCCCGGCGTCAGTACCGCGACGACCACGACGACGGTGGAGAGCCCGACGACGACCCAGCCGCCGATCTCGCGCGGCGTGAAGCTGCGGCGACCGCGTCGGCCGCTCGCGCTGTTCTTCGCGTCGTCGCCACCAAGGACGAACCATGCGGCGAAGAGGCCCGCTGCCACGACGGGGAGCAGCCCGAGCACCACACCACCATTCGGCACGATCGCTGCCGCTTGACCGAGCACTTCGGCGTCGCTCGGCGTGGCGCTGTCGACGAAGTCGTTGTTGTCACCCTGCAGAACGAACGTGGTCTCGCCGCCCACCTCATCGACCTCGACGATGCGGTGCAGAACGGTCCCGAGCTCCGCGCTCTCGTAGGCGACGATTTCACCGACGCCGTACTCGTCGTCATCACGGATGAGGATGAGGTCGCCGGCCTCGATGGTCGGCTCCATGCTCGAACCACTCGCGACAACGATGCGGGTCGATCCGGTGAGCAGTTGAAAGCCGACGACGAGGACGATCAATGCCAACACGCTGAGGCCCGCGATTCGGGCGAAGCTGCGGTTGTGTTGCATTCCCCCAACATCGGCACGCGAGTCCCCCAGTTGAGGGAAAAAAGCGGCAGCGCAGTCCCCCATTTAGGGGAACTGCGCTGCCGAATCGCTTTGGGAGCGATGCCGTGATTACTCGACGGCGACCACGCGAAGCTCGGTGATGTCGGCGACAGCCATCGCCGGGGAGCTGGTGTCGCAGCTGACCGACGTACCGGTCTCGGTGCACTCATACCAGTCACCGCTCGACTCGAGCTGGACCTCGACCTCGCCGGCGGCCGTGTCGGTGTCGAAGTCGACCGAGTCGAGGTTCGACGGATCGGTCGTGTCGAGCGTGTAGCTGACGTTCGTGATCGTGAAGCCGGTCACGGTGCCGGAGCCGTCACCGGCCTGGCTGGTCGGAACCGTGTTGCTGGCGGTCAACGCCGAGGAACCGGCGAAGGTGAGAAAGGCAACCACGACGGCCGCAATGACGGCCCGCAGTGCCTGTGAGCGGTTTGCTCGCATGGTGAATCTCCAATGTTGTGTTGCACCAGGTCGTTCGGTCCCAATTGCGCGAACTTCACCCCTTTGGTCTCAGCTGATCCCTGCGGCCCACATATGGGGTACGACTCGACGGGCAACGTCACCCACCTGGCGAGCAGGGGCGTCGCGAAATCAGGGGTTGACGAGTTCTGGAACGATCAGTTATATTCTGGAACGAACAGTTAATTACAAAATCCGGCGCAGCGTCGGACCACGGAGTACGCCATGTCCAACCAAACCCCCAACCTGGATCTCACCGATTCGCCCTACGCCGGCCAGCGAGTGCTCGTCACCGGCGCAACCTCCGGCCTCGGCTTCGAAGCCGCCGCCCAGCTCGCCGAGCTCGGCTACGCAGCGATCACGGTCACCGGCCGCAGTGCCGACAAGGCCGATGCCGCCCGCCTCGCGCTCGTCGAGCGCACCGGCCGTGACATCTTCGACACCCTCGTGGTCGACGTCGCCTCGGTCGCGTCGTCACGAGCAGCCGCGGCAGAGCTCGCCGGCCGCGGACAGTCGTTCGACGCGCTGCTGCTCAACGCCGGGATGGTGCCCAACGACCTCGAGCTCACGCCTGAGGGCATCGAGGTCTGCTTCGGCTCCTCGCTCATCGGCCACCACATCCTCACCACCGAGCTCATCGCCGCGGATCGCCTGGCCGACACCGCCCGGGTGGTGATCGTCGGTTCCGAAGCCGCCAACGGCGACCTGCCCAAGGCACTCGGCATGAAGATTGCCGACTTCGCCACCGTCGACGCCGTGGCCGAGCCGGGCTTCACCGAGGCGCTCACCGCGTTCTCCACGGGTGAGCTCGGCGAGTTCGACGGCAACACCCAATACGCCACCACCAAGGTCGTGAGTTCGTGGTGGGCCGCCGAGATGCAGCGTCGCCACGACGGCCGGTTCGCCTTCTTCACCGTCTCCCCCGGCGCGAACGTGGGCACCAACGCCGCTCGGCACACGACCGGCGTGTTCAAGATCATGCTGTCGGTCATGGCCCGCTTCGGTCACCTCGTCGGTATGAACATGCCCGTGCCGAAGGGTGCACGTCGCTATGTCGACGTGATCGTCGGCGGTTCCGACTTCGAGCCGGGCCGCACGTACACGTCGAAGCCGAAGAAGATGGTCGGCGAACTGGTGGTCCGCGACGAGGCCCACCTGCTCGATCCGCACCGCCAGCAGCTGGCGATTGCCGCCCTCGACACGATCGTCGCCGACGTCGACGCGTCGGTTGGCTGACCCGTTCCGACCTGCGAGGCTGAAGCGATGGCGCGTCCCAAGTCCTTCGACGTCGACGATGTGCTCGATCGAGCCGTCGAGGTCTTCTGGTTGAACGGCATGGCCGCGACGTCGATCGAGGACCTCGTGCAGGCGCTCGGCATCAACCGGGGCTCGCTGTATGCGACCTTCAACTCCAAGGAAGAGCTCTACCACCGAGCCCTCGACCGCTACCAGGACGGCTTCGTCGTCTGGTTGCAGGAGTTGATGGCGGCGGACGGGCGCCCCCTCCGATCGCGGCTCCGGGAGCTCCTGGTTGCTGCGGCCTCGCAGGACGACAACCGCGGCTGCTTCATGATGAACACCGCGACCGAGCGGAACTCGGTCGACGACGAGTGCCGGGCGGTGACGAGCCGCTCGGTGCAGTCGATGCTCGACATCTTGGGCGAGGCCTTCGCCGAAGCTGTGGCCCTGGACGGTCCGGGCAATGCACTCGCCCCGGGCATCGATGCCCAGTCCGCTCGGACCGCCGTCGTCACCACGCTGCAGGGTCTGCGGGCGTTGACGACCATGACCACCGACGCGGTGCGACCAGCACCCGAGCCGACGATCGACCTGCTGCTCGACACCCTGTTCGGGACCGCGGCGAACTGAACCAGTCTCAGGTCAGGCGCCGCGCGATCTCGCGGAACGGACCGGCCACGTAGCGGTCTCGGTCCTCCGTCAGATCGGTCGGCGTGTCGACCGCAACCGCGTGATTCGTGGCGAGGAGCAGCGCAGCATGCGCCAGCGAGCCGCGGACGGTCGAACGCGGCAGTCCGAACTCCGTGGAGTTGTCGGCCTCGATATCGGGGTGCAGTCGTTTGAGTAGCTCGTCGAAGACGCGTTGCGGGTCCTCAAGCGGTCCACGGCTGAGCTGGCCGAGGGCCGAGGCGGCGTTAGACCGCACCAAGTCATCGGGGTCGGCCAGCGCGCCGACGAGCACCTCGATCACCTGCTCGTCGCCGGCGTTCTCGTCATTGCCGAGCGCGAAGCAGGCTGGCCGACGCGTGGTCGCCGACGGGTGACCCGCCAGCCGGATGAGCGCATGGATGGCCTCGGGTCCCCCTGCACGCAATCCGTACCCACTCGCGCGTCGCACGGATTCCACGTTGTGCACGAGTCCTGCGGTCAGCGTCACAACGTCGCCCGCCGCAGCGAGTTCGTAGGCACAGGCGACCTTCTGGTCTTCTCTCCCCTCGAACAGGTGGGTGGAGTCGGGCACGCCATCACTCGGTGGTCGCGCAGCGGCCGAGAGCCAGGTGTCGCAATACGAAAGGACCGGTTCGAGCTCTGGCCGAACCGACCGTCCGCCGATCGCTCGTTGTGATGCGCGCGGGGAGCGGGCTCGAGAGATGCAGAACTTGAACAGGAAGCGGTCAGGCTGATCCGGCAACTGCCGAGACCCGCGGTGCACGACGTCGTAGCTGCAGATCGCGACCGTGCCCGCGGGCACGGTCATGAAGCGCCGTTCGACGCCGGGGACGCCGAGCGACTCCAAAGCCTCGGTGTTGCGTCGATCCCGCGCCTCCCGATCGTCGCTCTGCATGACCTCGTCGCGGAACGATGCGCCGAGCGAGTCGGCGGGCGCCCAGGTTCCGTCGGAACGCTCGAAGTCCTTCGTCCAGTAGTGCGTACCCAACGCAACCTCGGTCGGGCCATTCTCGAGGGTGACCTCCTGCGGGTAGTAGAAGAGCAGTGCCCATTCGGGTCGATGCGGGCGGTAGTGGCCACGCTCATTCCAGGGAAGATTGCCGTCCTGGTGGAAGACCTGGTCGCGAGTGCTGGCATCGTGCAAGTAGCAATGCGTGTGGACCACGTAGTCCTCGCCCATCAACGCTTCGAGCGTCTCGACAACTGCCGGGTCGGCCAGTAGCCGATCGATGTCGGGGATCGATTGCCGCAGACCGTCGTCTCCGTAGAGGTCGAGGTGATTCCGACGTGAGCCGTTGCTGCGGCCGGTGGCGTACACCGCCGCCGCGTCGGCATACAGCCCGAGATGATCCCGGGCCGTCATCGAGCTCGGCTGCACCGTGCACACGCCATCGACGAGGAAGTCCGCGATCTTGTCCTCGAGCGTCGTGTCGACCACGAGACTCAGTGTGCCACTGGACGGGTTCGCGCCGGCATCTCCGCCCGGTGGTGCAAAGCCGACTTCGCCCGACCCTCATCGGCGACATACCGTCGACTCATGCGCCTCCAGATCGAACACGGCAAGGTCGAATCCCTCGGCGACACGGTGTATTGGGAGTACACCAGCACCGGCCCCGGCGATGAACGGCCGGCGGTCGTGCTCTCCCACGGCGCCGGCGGCACCCATGCCGTGTGGTTCCATCAGGTGCCGGCGCTCGGGCAGGACTTCCGCATCGTGACCTGGGACAGCCGGGGCTTCGGCAATTCCACCTTGCGCGGCGACGGACCCACGGCTGATCAGGCGGCCGCCGACATCGGAGCAATCCTCGATCGTCTCGGGATCGACTCGGCCCACTTCGTCGGCCAATCCATGGGTGGCTGGCACAACTCCGCCTTCGCGGTGGCCGCACCTGAACGCGTGCGCTCGCTCGTCTACGCCGACACCGTGGGCGGACTCTGGACCGACGACCTCCGAAGGGCGATGGCGGAGTTCCAGGGTCGCGGCGGCCTCACCCCGGGCGGCGCAACCATCGTCGGCGGTCACCTCGCGCTCTGGCCCGGCACCGATGACCGGGATCCGGCGTTGGCGTTCCTGTACCAACAGCTCGGGTCGTTCCATGAGCCGCCGCTCGACCGGCTCGGTCAGCTGATCACATTCGAGGTCGCACATGAGGCGATCACGGCCCTCGACGTTCCGGTGCTCTTCGTTGCCGGCGAGCACGACGATCTGTTTCCCTCGGCGGCGCTCGCCGGTTCGGCCGCCATGATCGAAGGGGCGGGCTTCGTCGAGATCGCCGCCTCGGGCCACAGCCCGTACTTCGAGCAGCCCGACGCGTGGAATGAGGCGGTGGGCGACTTCCTCCGAAGCGTGGCCTGACGACAGCGTCAGCCGAAGCGATCAGTCGAGGAAGGTCGAGACCGCGACGAGCGGCTTTCGCTCGATGTCGGGCACCTTGGTCCCCGGCAGCGGGTAGCCGATCGGGAACATGATGAACGGGCGTTCGTTCTCCGGTCGCCCGAGGATGCGACGCAGGAACGCCATCGGGGTCGGCGTGTGCGTCAACGTGACCAGACCCATGTTGTGGATGGCGGCGATGAAGAGGCCGGCGGCGATCCCCACGCTCTCCTTGACGTAGTAGTTCTTCCGGCGCCCTTCCGGGGTCTGCTCGTACCGTTCCTCGAACGCCACGACGATCCACGGCGCGATCTCCAGGAACTCCTTGTGATGGTCGGTGCCGAGCGGCGCAAGCGCCTCCTGCCACTCCTCGTTCATGCGGTTGTCGAGATAGTTGACCCGCTCCTCTTCCTCGGCAGCCAACCGGATCTCGCGCTTGATAGCCGGATCGGAGACGGCGACGAAGTGCCAGGGCTGTTTGTGCGCTCCCGACGGCGCGGTCGAGGCCGTCTCGATCGCCCGCTCGATCAGCGCTCGGTCGACCGGCTCGTCGCTGAACATCCGAACGCTCCGCCGACGGTCGCACTGCGCGCGGAACTCATCCGAGCGCCGGGCCATCTCCCCCGGGTCGAGACGCTCGTGGTCGAGCGGCCGAAAAGGGTGCTCGGCTTCGAGCTCGGGGCTCGGATACGGATACTCGTACAGGCTCATGATTCATCACTCCCGTCATCGACCGGCACGATCTCGGACTCGGTGGATTCTTCCGGACTCAGCAGACGATCCCGCGCCTCAGCGTCGCGATACATCGACAGGCGACGCTCCTCGGCGATGTAGTGATCGATCTCGTCGCGGTCGCGCAGCAGCTCGGGGTCGGCACCGTTCCAATGCACGACCCGATCCAGGTCGCGACGCCAACGACTCTCGTGTCGACGATGCGGCCAGCCGACGGGCACGATCGCCAGCGGCACGTGGGTTTCGGGAAACCCGAGCGCCGTCTGCAGGTCGCGAGCGGTCTGCGGCTCGCCGCCTCCAGAGAGCCACGCCGAGCTCAGCCCGACCGCGGCGGTCGCGAGCTGGATGTTCTGGGCTGCGGCACCCGCCGAGACGAGCAGGATGTTCTCGCGGTTCTTTGCGTATTCGTCGGCGTCGACCGCAGGGTCGAGGGCCACGGGATAGGCATCGGCCCATCGGCCATCAACGAACAGCACGAAGATCGCCACCGCTTCGTGGACCCAGTGCTTCTTGTGCACGTGCGGAAAGCCCTTGCAGTGCTGGTTCAGCCGGTCTGCCTGATCCGCCATGATCCCGGCCGTCTCGGCAACGCGATCGGGCTCGTCGATGATGCAGATCTCCCACGGCTGGCTGTTCGCCCCCGATGGTGCCCACCGACCGGCCTCGGCGATGCCGAGCAGCACGTCGCGGTCCACGCTGCGTCCGGACTCGAAGCTGCGCACGCTTCGCCGGGCTCGAACGACCTCGTTGAGTCGATCGAGACGGTTGTGGTCCAGCTGAGCGGTCACGTCAACCATGTGGCACTCCCTTTGGCGGCTGCTACCCGGGTTGTACCAGCCGCAGTGGGCTCGGTGGTGATGGGCTCGGTGGTGATGCGCGCCGGCTCAGTTCGCGGCGACGAAGTCGACGAGCGTCGGCGATGGCTCGCCCGCCCGCATCGGCACGCACATTTTTGGGAGGTCGAGGGTGAACTCGACGCCCCGATCCATCATCGAGTCGAGGAACTCCGGAAGCTGGGCCATCGCCCCGGTGGGGAGATCGTGCAGCACCATGACGGTGTGGTCGTGACGTTCCACGTCGGCCGCGGCCGCAACCGGCCACGTCACCGTGTCTTCCCAGTCGCGGGGCACGCTGTTCCAGAGCACGACGGTGTAGCCGTGCTCCTGCAAGTGATCACGGGCCGCATCGCTCAACAGGTGCGACCCCAGCTGACCACCGAGGCCGAACGGTCGGAAGATCGGAGGCTGAGGAGCGAGGCCGGCTTCGGACAGCAGCCGTTCGGTCTGCTCGATCTCGACCTCGACGTGGTCGAGCTCTCCCGACAGCCCCAGCGGCACCGAGTGGGTCATCGAGTGGTTGGCCACGATGTGGCCTTCGTTGCGCGCCCGCTGGGCGAGGGCGACGCCACCCGGCTTTGCCAGCTGCCGTCCAACGACGAAGAAGTACGCCGAGATCCCGCGCCGGCCCAGCTCGGCCAGCACCTGTGGTGTGGTGTCCGGCGACGGGCCGTTGTCGAAGCTGAGCGTCAGTCGTTTCACGGGAACCTCTGCGGCCCCAAGTTAGGCGCGCGCCAGCATCACGACGGCACTCCGCGGCCGAAACGCTCTGCCGGTAGATCGCATCGAGGCCGGGGCTGATGCGACCCTCGTTGGTCGCCGCGACGACCAGCGCACCGGGCCTGGCAATGCGACGGGCTTCTTCGAGCGTCGCACGGACATCGGACACGTGGTACAGCATCCACATCAAGAGCACCGCGTCGCCGCTGTCGGTGCGCAGTGAAATGGCGGTCGCGTCGGAGCGCGCTGCGGGGCCGCAGCCGGCATCGACGAACTCCTGCACCATCGCGGCCGACAGATCGATGCCGATCACCCGACGATCGGGGGTACCCACCTTGGCAGCCCAGTGGCCGTAGCCGCACCCGATGTCATAGACCATGCCTGCTTGCGGGAGTCGCTCGATGAACTGCTCGGGCGCGGGGCCTCGATGTGCATGGCGTGCGCGAGCAGTGCAGCCCGCGCCCGCAGGTTCATGCTCTGGGCGTAGTTCGCCCGAGCCGCCGCCGAACCTCGCACCATTCGTAAACCCTAGTGCGCCTGCGCGCAGGTATTTGTCGCCCTGGCGACGTTCAGCGAAGGTCGATCGCGGTGTCCGAGTCGACGTAGTACCAACCCGACGCGGTCTCGGTTGCGGCCACGCAGTCCCGCGACACTCGCCAGAGGGCTCGGTGGATCGGTGTGGGGTCGTAGCGGTACAGCCCCGGGTAGGCCTCGCTGATCGCTGCGGTCGCAGAGCGAGCGCGGTAGTGCGGGATCCGCGAGAACAGGTGGTGCACGGCATGCGTCGTGCCGATCCGGTGGTGCAGGACGTCGACGACCTGCGGATACGGCCGGTCGATCGAGCAGAAGGCCCCGTCGACGAACGTCCACTGGCCTCCGTCGAGGTGCGGCGTGTCCGGGTTCGTGTGGTGCAGCCACGTGTAGACGACCAACCACGCATTGGTGACGAGGTACGGACCCACGTAGAGCGCAACGACGATTGCGGGCCCGGCCACGATCGTCCACCACGCCAGCGCAGCGATCACCGCGATCACACCGAGCGCGGAGATCACGACCCGGCCGACCATGCGCCGCGGAAACAGCCGCGGATTGAACGGCGACCATGGCCAGAAGTGGTTCGTCTTGCCGCCACCGTCGCTCGGCACGGCACCGGTCAACAGATAGATCGGCCAGCCGAGAAGCAGGTGGATGACGAGGTTGTACCAGCCGTATCGGCGCGGCCCCATCGTCCGGTGACGCCGAAGCGCCAGCTGTCCGGAACCCCGATCCGCACGGACCGGCACGTGGCTCTCGCCCTCGGTGAGGTGGTTCGTCTTCGCGTGATGAATGGCGTGACTGCGCTGCCAACTGAAGTACGGCACGAGCAGCACGGTGTGGAAGAGGAATCCGACGGTCGTCTCCACCGCACGATGCTTCGAGAAGGCTCCGTGCCCGCACTCATGGGCGATGATCCACATGCCGAACGCACAGGTGCCGACCACGATCGCCACCGCCACCCAGACCGGCAGCCACACGAGCGACAGTGGCAGGTAGCGGTAGGCAAGCACAGCCGGAGCAACCGTTGCGACGAGCGAGAACATCGCGTAGGCCAGCGAGCGCTTCTCGTCGATCACGAACGCATCGGCGGGCAGCGCGGCGCGTACCTCTGCCAAGGATGGCGCGTCGACGCGCGCCACGTTGCCGGGAGCAGCCATACCCGCATGCGCCATGCGATGACCCTACGGCCGTTCACCCAAAATGGGGACGTCGACTCGGCGTGGATTCCGCCGGTGCGTGGGTATTAGCGACTACGACCCGCTGATCCGGCCGACGAACGCCGCGATCTCATCGATGACCTCGTTGCGGTTCGTCTCGTTGACCAGCTCGTGGCGAGCACCCTCGTAGACGCAGATCGTCTTGTCCTCGCTCGGCATGGACTCGACGGCTTCGAGCGACGTGCGATAGTCGACGAACGGATCGTCGTCGCCGTGGCAGAACAGCACCGGCATCGTCAGCCGGTCGACGTGCTCCTGGAACAGATCGAGGGCGATCATCTCGGCCTCGAGCAACGGTCGTTTGTAGCGGCCTCGATAGATCAGCGGATCGGTGGCGTACAACTCGACCTCGGCAGCATCCCGTGACATGCCGGAGAAGTCGGTGGTTGCTTCGGGAAGCTCCGGCAACGCCAGAGCATCTCGCGCCCAGTGCCAATCACCAATCACCGCGCCGAGCAGGCCGATGCCGGCAAGATCGCTCGGGTAGTCCTGCGCGAACCGCGAGGTCAGCAGTCCACCCATCGAGTGGCCGATCATGACGACCGGCACGTCGGGGTGATCCACAACGGCCAGGTCGACGAGCCGTCGGAGGTCGGCCACGACCTCGGCGAAGTCCGTGATCAGCGCTCGTTCACCCTCGCTGTGGCCGTGACCCATGTGGTCCTGTCCGTAGACGGCGGCGCCCTCCGCGGTTAGTCGCGCTGCCACGTGCGCATACCGGGCGGCGTACTCGGCATAGCCATGGACGAGCACGACGATGCACGTTGCGGCACCGTCGGGCTGCCAACGCTCGTAGTGGACTGTGCCCCGGGACCCGGCGAAACTCGGCATGGCTCGTGTCTACCAGAACGAGCTCGATCGGTCGGCTTGCCTCGCTGCCACCGTCGACATCGATGTCGCGGCGATCGATGGTCGACGTTGCACATCTCCGGAGCGACGACAGTCACACCGCGCCACCTCCACCCGCTTTGGACCACCCATCTACCATCCGCCCATGGCGTACAAGGACAGACCGGTCAAGATTCAGATCGGGACGGCGGACACACGGGGCGCAGGCACCGACTCGGACATCACCATCGTTTTGCGTGGAAGCGAGGGCGATGCGGGGCCCTACCTGCTCGACAAACCGGGTAACGACTTCGAGCGCGGCGACCGCGACGAGTACCAGGTCGACAACGGCGGCGCGGGATACATCCGCCAGATCGTGTTGGAGTCCGACGGCAGCGGCCTCGGGGCCGACTGGGAGCCGGACTGGATCGACGTGAGCAGCTCGGTCTACTGGACCACCGTTGCCGGCGTTCATGGCGGAGAGAACCGACGCAATGTCATCCTGGGCCGCAAGTCGGGTCTCAAGGCGTACATCAGTGCGCGGGGTGTCGAGCCCCGCATGGGCGACGTGCGTCCGGACAATGCGGTGCAGATCCTCGAACGCGATCTCGGCCTGACCTTTGCGTGGGTCAGCTGCCGTAGCGGTTTGACGGACGTCGTCCGCGACCAGATCGTCGAGGCCGGGCGGCACCGCGGCGGGTCGTTCGCCGACAACTTCGTCGACGTGCGTGTCTCGTCTGGTGAGTTGTACCGCCGGCTCGAAGACCTCGAGGACAGCGATGATCCGGCGGAGACGGCCGTGGCCGAGATCCTCGCCGACTGGATCCGGATGCGCGAGCGCACACTGGCGATGTTCGACCGGCTCGATGAGTACCTCGAGCAGCTCAATGCCGCGTGGCAGAAGGAACAACACGAGCTCGAGCTGGCGTTCACCCGACCGTTCGACGTCGAGGTCGAATACGTCCCGGCGGAGACCAGCGAGACCGTCGAAGGCATCGAGGCCATGGAGTTCGTATTCTCCGTCCTCGAATTCGTGCCAGTGCCGCAGGTCGAAGCCGCCGTGCAAGGCGCCGAGTTCATCAGCGGCCTCGTCAAGGGCTACGTGGAGGCCGGTCTGCGTGGCCCGTCGGTGAACTCCCGGGTGACCGGCGGGCGCGCCGACATCGTCGATGTCGTCGGCGACGAGCTGTATCGCCTGCACGTCGACACCGACATGGTCAACAAGACCCTGCGCAAGACCGCGCTCCGCTCGCTCAGCATGCTCGAGGAGTGCAGCGAGACGGAGTACCAAATCACCGACGAGGCCCGCACGCTCGGTGCGGGTGGCGAGGCCCGCGTGGCGGCGAAGTACTTCCCCACCGCCGACTCGCTTCGAGGTTCGCTGCGGCCGTACTGGCGGCGAGTCCTGCAGTCCGAGGCGGTGTTGGTCGGCGAGGACCATGGGCGAGGGCGACCGGCAAGCGATACCGACACTTGGGACTGGATCGCGACCAGCGGCAGCGACGGCGAGCGGATCCGCTCACGCTCCTGGCGGCTCATGCTCCGGGGCGAGGACCGCGATGACCCGGCCGAGGGTGCCACCCCGTTCTCACCGCGAGCGCTCGAGCGCTTCCACTGGCTGTTCTCGAGCCGGGAGCTGGTCGAGATGATGATCGACGCCGGTCGTGCGTACCCATGGATCGTCGTCGAGGAGTTCGGCGGCAGCTCGTTCGGGGCAGGGTCCGATCGAGAGGAAGGGTGGGGCCGCCTGGCACGCGACGGGAGCGGCTACGGCGGTCGCGAGCTCTACCTGGACGTCCAGCAGTACTGGACGCTCTATGAACGCCAGATGCTGCGTGCCGACAACGGCGAGTTCACGAAGGGCTCGTCCCGCGACTTGATCCTCGACTTCGACGTGCTCGACATCGACTACTGATCGATGGCGGTGGCCGTTCGCGCCTGCGCTCAGGTGCTTGTCACCTGGCCGACAGAGGCCGATTGGGCACGACTACCGCGCATGCGCCGCCTCGGCATAGGTCTTGAGATCGTCCATCACACCGCCCAGGCTCTTCTGCATGCGCTTGCGCATCACCGGACCGAGGACCTTGAACGGTCCGCGAAAGTCGAAGTCGATCTCGAACACCAGCGTGCAGGTGTCGGGCCCGGTGGCTCGGATCGACTGCACGTTTCGACCGCGCCGCACGATCGGCGGAAGGCCGTCGGCCTCGAACGTGAGCGAACGATCGGCGTCGGAGTAGGCGACGATGAACTCGCGCAACGTTGCCTTGGTCGTGGTCTCGCGGCCGGCGACCGGCGCATCGACAGCGATCACCATGCCCACAGGCGCATCCGCGACATCGAGCGCTCTCGACGACTTGACGAACGACGCCCACGAATCGATCGATGCGAATTCCGGTCCGAGCAGCTGCCACGCCAGGTCGGCGTCGGCATGGATGGAGCGTTCAAGATGAACATGCATGGCGATTCCTTCAGATGGGGTCTGTTGCGCGCTAGGGCGTGACCGTGACGGTCACGCGGTCGGTGGCGACGGCGCCCTCGTTGCCCATGACCGTCAGCTCGATCACCCACTCACCGATCTCATCGAGGCCCATCTCGGCGTCAAGGCGGAAAGAGCAGCTTGCCTCGGCGGAGCGGATGACCTTGCCGGCATCTTCGGGCATCGCCGGCGCGGGATCGATGATCGTCCAGGCGTAGTTCTCGATGTCGCCTTCGGAGGCACAGGCGTCGAAGGAAGGTGACTCGCCGACGGCGACGGACGAGTCGGGCCCGGCGTCGGCGGTGAGTTCACCCGAGGATGAGCAGGCCGCCAGGATGAGCGCGAACACCCCGACGAGGGCAATCGCAAGCAGCTGTGTCGCTCGGTTCGTAGACATGGGACGAGATCCCTTTCCATATAACTAAGTTGTTAGTAATATAACTAGATGCTTAGCTACTTGCAAGAGGCTTCTCGCCTCTACGATTCGAGGTTGATGAGCACGACCGACGATTCGACGGCGCCGCAGCTCGGGGTCGGCGCCCATCTCAAGGCCAACATCGCCACGCTCAAGAAGCTCATGGACGACCTCGTCGCCGATGACATGCGAGCGCTCGGACTCACGACGGGCGAGGCCGACGTCGTCTCCATCGGCATGATCACGCTCGACGACCCGCCGGCACCCACTGATCTGGCGAACTGGCTGTCGGTCACGACGGCCGCCATCGCGCAGCGACTGAATTCGCTCGAGGAGAAGGGCCTCGTCGAGCGGCGTCGCCACCCCGACGATGGTCGACGGTTGACCGTGCATCTCACCGACGCAGGCCAGCAGCTCGGCGCGCAGGTGCTTGAGAAGCGCAACGCGGCCGTGGCCGATGCGATCGCCACCGGGATCAGCGAAGCCGAGGCTCAACACATCGTCAAGGTCACCGATCGGCTCGTCGTCGCGCTCCGCCAGATCGTCGAATAGGTCAAATCGTCGAGTAGCTCCACCAGCCGCGAGGATGGAGAGGTGATGTCCCGTCAAGCAGGCGCAAACCAGCCGTCACCGCTCGAGCCGTACAACCTGTTCACCTCCGACCCGGTGCTCGGCGACATCGCCGAGCGAGAGGGCGCCGCCGATCACATCGACTGGCTGACCGCGTTCGGAGACCGAGTGGGTTCGGCCGACGTCTTCGAGTGGGCGGACCTGGCCAACCGCAACGAGCCCGAGCTCGCCACCCACGATCGGTTCGGCGAGCGGATCGACGAGGTCCGCTACCACCCGGCCTATCACTCGTTGCTGGACCTGTCGGTCAGCGAGGGACTCCACTCCCGCCACTACGCCAGCGATCCGGGAGACGGCGGCTATGTCGCCCGGAACCTCGCCATGTTCCTCATGGCACAGGTCGAGGTCGGCCACGGCTGTCCCGTCT
Organism: Actinomycetota bacterium; assembly: GCA_039028435.1. Lineage (GTDB taxonomy): Bacteria > Actinomycetota > Acidimicrobiia > Acidimicrobiales > UBA10347 > UBA10347. The sequence continues at coordinate 466,631 of JBCCIC010000002.1, forward strand.
CGATGACCGGAGCCGGGCTCTATGCCCTCGAACATCAGCCCGACCTCGCCAACGCCTGGACGCCCGCGGTGATGTCCCGAACCTACGACCCACGTCCGGCTGCGCCCGAGGCCAAGGCCGGCGTGTTGCTCGGCATGTCGATGACCGAACGCCAGGGCGGCTCCGACGTGCGCCGCACCACCTCACGCGCCGAACGGAGCGCGGACGGCCACTACGTACTCAACGGATCGAAGTGGTTCGTTTCGGCGCCGATGTGCGATGCCTTCCTGACGCTCGCCTACGCGCCCGATGGCCTGTCGTGCTTCCTCGTTCCACGGGTCCTCGGCGATGGTTCGAAGAACGGACTGCAACTCCTCCGCCTGAAAGACAAGCTCGGCAACCGATCGAATGCATCGAGCGAGCTGGAGCTGGTCGATGCCCTGGGCTGGTTGGTCGGCGAGGAGGGACGCGGCGTCCGAACGATCATCGACATGGTCTCCGGCACCCGCCTCGACTGCACCACGTGGGCGACCGCCCTGATGCGCCAAGCGGTGGCGCAAGCCGGATGGCACGTCGGCCAGCGAGAAGCCTTCGGCGCCACACTGGTCGACAAGCCGCTGATGCAGAACGTGTTGGCCGACCTGGAGATCGAGACCGAAGCCGCGACGCTCATGCTGGGCCGAGTCTCGGGCGCGTTCGAACGGGCGCCGGCCGACCCGGGCGAGGCCGCGTTGGCGCGCATCGGTGCCGCGATCTCGAAGTACTGGCTGACCAAGCGATCGTCACCGGTGGTCCGCGAGGCACTGGAGTGCGTGGGCGGCAACGGCTACGTCGAGGAGTCGGTCCTGCCGCGGCTCTACCGAGAGGTGCCACTCAACTCGATCTGGGAGGGCGCCGGCAACGTCATCGCGCTCGACGTGCTCCGAGCGCTGTCCCGATCGCCCGAGACCGGCGAGGCGTTGGTCGCCGAGCTCCAGCGCGGAGCCGGCTTCGATGCCGACCTGGATCGCGCAATCGAAGCGGCGAGCAGCCTCCTTGCCACGGTCGCCGCCGATGAGGCGGACGCCCGACGGTTCGTCGAGCAGTTGGCAACAACCTGGACGGCGACCCTCGTGATGCGCCATGGCCATCCCGATGTGTCTGCGACCTATGTCCGATCGAGGATCGCCGGGGACTGGGGCACCGAGTTCGGCACCCTGCCGACCGACGCCCCCCTCGCTCGGATCGCAGGTCGGGCGGTGCCGAAGAAATAGCGGAACACGCATCGCTGACTCACCGCGGCGTGACCGACGCCACCCGGCCGCCCGGCGTTCCGCGCTCTAGCGTCGTCGCATGGGCCAACCCGCGATTCTCTTCCTGCATGCGCATCCCGACGACGAAGCCGTACTGACCGGTTCCGTGCTGGCCAAGGCCGACCATCTCGGCCTTCGGACCATCGTGGCGTACGGCACCCGGGGCGACGCGGGCGAGACGAACCTCGACCTCGACGGTGAATCGCTGGCCGACCGGCGCGTCCGCGAGGCGGAGGCGGCATGTGCCGACCTCGGCGTCGATCGAGTCGAGTGGTTGCCCTACGACGACTCGGGTATGGATGGCACCGAGACCACAGCGAACCCGGGAGCGTTCTCCAACGCCGACCCTTCCTCGGTCGCGGCAGAACTGGCCGTCCTCTTCGCCGACGAGACGATCGAGGTCATCGTCGGATACGACCACAACGGCACCTACGGGCACCCCGACCACAAGCAGGTCCACCACGTCGCCCACGCCGCAGCCGAGACGCTCCGGAGCGGCTGGGTGCTGGAGGCAACCTACAACCGTGAGCACCTCGCGGCACTCCCCGACGCCGACGGCACCCTCGATCCGAACTTCGCGGCCGCCGAGGCCGACCTCACGCACTTCGTGACGGGCGATCCGTGGTTCGCCACGAAGATGAAGGCGCTCATGAACCACACCTCGCAGGTGCCGAGCGACGTCGACCCCGACAACCCGCCAATGGACAATCTCCGCGCCCGGTTCGGGAGTGAGTGGTTCATCGCCACCACCTACAACGACACGACCGAGCAGGGCATCCTCAGCGAACTGTTGACACCGAAGGCCGAGTGGGTCGCCGAGGAACCCTCGCCGACCGCTACCTCCAAGGAAGCGCCCTAGCCGATCGCCGCATCGCTGCGCTCGCCCGCCGCATCGCGCAGGATCGAGGCCGCGTACGCGATCGCCTCGGCACGGGTCCACGAGCTCGCAATCCTGTCGGCCTCGTCTCGGTCTCCCGGATCGAGGTTCTCGATGCGCTCGTCGACGGCGATCCACAACGGTGGATTCAAGTCTCGATGCGACTGCGTGCCGACCTGTGCCGACCAGACGAGCAAGGGTGCTGCTGCCGCAGCACCCAGCAGATCGCCAGCCAACAATGCGAACCGACCGGTCATCGAGTCTTCGAGTGCTCGGTTCCCGGTCTCCAGGATCGTCTCGATCGACGTCGCGAGGATCTCCAAGGCGTCGGGGCTCGGCGTGATACCTGATGCCCCATCGATGGCCGTCGTCGCGATCCGCGACGCCACGTTGCCGATCATCACCGGGTTCGCCACCTCGCGAGCCCACAGAAACGCTTCGCGCAGGTCGACGAGCAAGCTCGTCCAGTCGGCCTCCGACAGCATGGACTGCAGCACCGGGCGGTAGCTCCGCCACGTCGGCGAGTACTGATCCATGGGTTTCGGGATCGATCTGAGACGCTCGATCGAGCGTTCGACGTTTCCGAGATACACCTCGACGATGCCGAGATGAAGATCGACACGAGTCCGTGCCTCGGCATCCCACATCCACCCATCAGCAAGGTCGATGAACGCCTGGGTCGCGTCAGCACCGGCCCCGGAGACGATGGCGGCAGTCGCGGCGGTCACGATCTCGACGCCGACTGCGTTCGGCGGGATCTCGGGGATCAGACCATGCGCAAGCACCACTGCTTGGCGCGTCTTGTCGGCACCGGTGCTCCAGCTTGCCGATGCCGCACAGAGGGCGATGGCGAATCGATGCTCAGGGCTCGCCTCGAGCGTGCCGCTCAGCTCCAGGGCTTCGCCGGCCCATACCTCGACCTCGGGCCGAGGCCGCCAGAAGACTTCCAACGTCAGCGGTCCGAGAAGGGTCGCCAGAGACGCCACATCGTGTTCGACCATTGCGGTGTGAACCGAGGCCCGGATCTCGGGCCAACGTTGCTCCAGCACCCCGAGGGCATCGCGCTCTCTCGGTCCTTGCGTCCGTGCCAGCACCTCGATGATCCACTCAGAGAAATGCGCAAGATGTGCGCGTTGCCAGGTGTCTGCGTCGTCGCCGAGCTCCTCCCGGAGATAGGCCCGAATGCTCTCGAGGTGCCGATAGCTGGCTTCGGATTCCGTGGTGTCGGCGACCAAGAGCGACTTGTCCACCAGGTCTTCGACAATGTCGAGCAGGTCGTACTCGTCGAAACCATCACCACAGATCGCCACGAGCTCGGGGAAGCTGAATCGACTCGAGAACACGCTGCTGCGTCGGGCGATCTCCTTCACATCGTCGTCGAGCTGTTCGAACGACCATTCGATCGTCGACCGAAGTCCGGCGTGGCGGCCGTCGTCGCGCCGCCCGCGTCGCAGCAACTGGAAACGCTCGGAGAGCCGCTCGCGGATCTCACCCAGACTCATCGTGCGCGTTCGGGCTGCGGCCAACTCGATTGCCAGGGGGAGACCGTCAAGTGCTTGGCAGATGTCAAGAATGATCGCGGTGCGCTCGTCGTCGGCGTGGAACTCGGGATCGACGAGACGCGCCCGCTCGATGAACAGTTGCAAGGCCGGTGCGGCGTTGTCGCCCGCGTCGAGCGGTGCGAGCGGCCGCACAGCCTCGGCCGGGACCCGCAGCGGCTCACGGCTCGTGGCCAAGATGGTGCAGTCACCGCTGCGGGCAAGCGCGATGGCCACTTTCGCTGCGGCGTCGAGCACGTGCTCGCAATTGTCGAGCACGACCAGGCTCCGGTCGCCAGTCACCCGACGAGTGAGTGCTTCGAGCGGCGAGGCGTTGGGCTCGACGTGACCGAGAGCCGATGCTGCCTGGGCGACGACCTCGTCGAAGTCCTCGGCCGCAAGGAAGTCGACGAACCAGACGCCTCCCGGATAGAGGTGAGCGACCTCGGCGGCGGCCTGCAGCGCGAGTCGGGTCTTGCCCGTACCGCCGACCCCGGTCAGCGTCGTGATCGGATTGCTGCGAATTGCGGTTGTGGTCAGGATCAACTCGTGTTCGCGCCCAACGAACGCATTCAGCGCCGCAGGAAGGTTCGAGGCGACGGCGTCCATGGTGCGCAGCGGCGCAAACTCTCCGGGAGTTGCTCCGTCGGCATCGAGCTGCCACAGGTCGATGGGCTCGGCCAAGTCCTTCAGACGGTAGGTGCCAAGAGGCGTCAAGCCAGCGCCATCGAGGCGGTGGCGCATGGCCGACGAGACGACGATCTGACCTCCATGTCCGCTGTCGGCGATCCGAGCTGCCCGGTTGAGCGGCACACCGAAATAGTCGCCGCCACGATGAGACGCTTCGCCGCAGTGCAGACCGATGCGCACCCGAACCGGGGCCCCGGCCCAGTCCGCATCGGCGAGCGCCTGCTGAATCGCCAGCGCCGCGCCCGCAGCCTGGGATGGTCGGCGAAAAGCTGCGCCGAACGAGTCCCCGGCGGTCGAGAAGATGTCGCCCTCGCAGGCTGCGATTGCCGCTCGCACGATCCGGTCGTGCTTCTCGATCTCCACCGCGGTCGTTACGGGGTCGCGCTCCCATCGAGCCGTCGATCCCTCGACATCGGTGAACATGTATGCACGGTCGACCGTGGTCGCCTGCCCGCCGGCCCCATCCCGCTCCACGCCCGGATCTTATGTCGCACCGGCAACCATCCGGCGCCTCGAATCAATGTGACATCAGACGTCACAGTCAGGTGTCAGAGTGAAGCGTCGGAATCACACCAGGCCCGACCAGCGCCGGGCGCCCGTCCCCCGCCCACGCTTGATGACGACGCTGTTCAGTCGCCGGCGAGGGCGGTCGTGACGAGAATTGCGGCGTCGAGCCGGACACCGGTGCCGTCGTGGTGCGGACCGAACGCCTCGAGCATCGCTTCTGCCGCGAGTTCGGCCGCACGAGCGTCGTATGCGTCCAGGAACCGCTTGAGTCCGGTCATCCCCATGGCGCTCGCGACCGCCTGTTCGGTCGATACGCCCGGACCGCCGTAGTAGAGCGGGAGCCCAACCGGCTCGATCGAGATGTCGGTCCAGTCTGCGTCGTGCAGAACCGATCGAACGAACGACTCCAGACCGAACGCGTAGGGACCGCTCGTTGGATCAGGGTCCTGCACGGTGTAGCCGTTGGCCCGCAGCTTGGCTGCGATGGCGTCCCACCCGAGCGCTTGGAAGTCGCAGGCGTTGCGGGGTTGCCAGGTGGCGATGGCCAGCCTTCCGCCCGGCCGAACGGCGCTACGGATGTTGGCGAACGCCTCGACAGGCTCGTCGAAGAACATCACACCGAACCGCGAGATGGCGGCGTCGAACCGACCGGGAGTGAACGACGCACGCTGCGCGTCGGCAACCATCCAGTCGATCGCGGCGTCGTCCGACCCGTCGCGGGCCTCGATGAGCCGCCGGGCCTCGTCGATCAAGTCCGCCGACACATCGACGGCCGTCACGGATCCGGTTGCACCGAGGATGCCGACAGCACGAAGGGTCGTCGCACCCCGTCCGCAGCCGACGTCGAGGACGTCCTCGCCCGAAGTGAGCACGGCGCGCTCGAGCAGGGGGTCAAGGACCGGCTCCAGCATCGCTTCGAGCCATCCCGCTTGTTCGAGCCACGAGCGTCCGGCTTCGTCCCGCCAGGCGTCGGTGCTCCACGGTGCCCGTGCTGTCGGCTCAGCCATGCCCGCTTCCTAGAACTCGATGTCGCAGGACATGTCCCATTCGGGCAGCGGGTCGCGGAAGCGGACCCACTTGTCGGGACCTTTCTCGAACTCGCGGCCGGTGAGCACGCAGGAGTCGAGTCGGCGGCGAATGTCGGCTTCGTCCATGTCGATCCCGATGAAGACGATCTCGGTCTGGCGGTCGCCGAGCATCGGATCCCACCGGGCTTCAAGTTCGGCTCGTTCCTCGTCCGATTCGAGCTCCCATTCGTCTTCCGGCGTTGCGGCATACCAGTACGAGAGCGGCTCGAGCAGCACGGAGAGGCCCGCTTGGCTCCACATGGCTTGAACGTCCGGTCGCGTGGCGAGCCAGAAGAACCCCTTGCTGCGCAGCACGCCCGGCCACGCTTCGCTCAGCTCGCGAGCGAGGCGCTTGGGGTGGAACGGCCAGCGGTGGCGGTAGACGAACGAGGTGATGCCGTACTCCTCAGTCTCCGGTGTTGGCTCGTCGTTGAGTGCGTGGGCCCAACCAGGCACCGTCGCCGCCTCGACTTCGTCGAAGAGGCCGGTGTCGAGCACCGCGTCGAGGGGAACATCACCGCGTTCGCCAACGACGATCTCTGCATCGGGGTTGAGCTGGCGCACGGTTGCGATGACGCGTTCCAGATGCTCGGTCGAGACCAGGTCGGGCTTCGAGATGATGAGCACGTTGGCGAACTCGATCTGGTCGATAAGCAGGTCGGTGACCGAGCGGTCATCCTCTTCATCGCGTGCGACACCCAGGTCGACGAGCTCCTCGAGTACCTCGAACCGGTCGAGGAAGGTTGCGGCATCGACCACGCTGGCCATCGTGTCGAGCCGCGTCTGGGAGGACAGGCTGTGGCCGTCGTCGTCCTCGAACAGAAAGGTCGCTGCGACCGGCAGTGGCTCGCTGATCCCGGTCGACTCGATGAGTAGGTAGTCGAACCGACCCTCCGACGCCAGGCGTCCGACCTCGATCAGCAGGTCCTCGCGAAGGGTGCAGCAGATGCAGCCGTTCGACATCTCGACGAGCTTCTCTTCGGTCCGGTCGAGCGCCGCGCCGCTCGCGACCAGCGAGGCATCGATGTTGACCTCACTCATGTCGTTCACGATCACGGCAACTCGCCGACCCTCGCGGTTGGCGAGTACGTGGTTCAGCAGGGTGGTCTTTCCGGCACCAAGAAAGCCGGACAACACCGTCACCGGCAGGCGTTCACTCACGATTTTCGCTCCTCGCGTGGCTCATTTGGGCCACCGCGCTTCCGCTCGCGTCAGCCCACTCGAACGAAAATATCAGGAATGATTCTCATTACGGACGGGACACGTCAACCGCAGCGTTCAGGCGGGCACGGCCGCGTGCATTCGATCGGCGTCGGAGGCCCCGGCGGATCGGAAAAGCCGCGGCAGGACCACCGAGAACGCACCGAAGATGCCGAGGGCGAGCGCCCCCTCGAGCAGTAGGTACAGCGCCGGCCCATCCATCTCCTGACGACCGATGTAGGAGAAGTCGTGCAGGACCCAATAGAGCACACCCGTGATCAGCAAAAACCGCGCCGTCGAGATCTGGCCACCCGTCGCGGCAGTGAAATGGCCGTAGAGCATCGACACGACCAGCCCGGTCAAGAAGTAGGAAGCGAGGCCGCCGAGTACCAGAGCGACGGTGGGCTCGTCGAAGTCGTAGAACCCGCGACCCTCATAGGTGTCAGGCCAGAGCGCCCGCCTCCAGACTGCGGCCAGTACGGCCTGTATCACCATGAAGGCGGCTGCGCCGCCGATGGCCTTGCGTGCGATGTAGTGCGGCGACATGTGCCGATTCCCTTCGTTGTGGACAAAGGAAGATTACTAACTACTTAGTTACTAAGTCAATAGCTAGTTCGGTGCATCGACCCGGCTCGTCGCGCTCGCGACGGAAGCGGCGAGTCGACGCAGATGAAGCGCTGACCGTGGATCCGCACAGCTCTCATGTCGGCACGCACAGCCCGACGACCCTGCGGTCGGCTCAGCGAAGTTCGCCGTCGCGCCCACAAGAAATCGACATCCACACTTCCCGTCGAAAGTATTGCCACATATACTGGCATATTATTGAGACGGCATCGGGTGCCGACGACATGCTCACACCGGCAAGGAGTCACCAATGAGTGGTGGAGGATTCACGAAGGCCGCCAGCATTGTGACCGATCGGCCGCGGGCCTCACTCGCAGTGCTCGCCGTGGTCACGGTCGTTCTGGCCTACGGCATGTCTCTGATCGTCCCGCAAGCGGGCAACGATGCGTTTCTCCCCGCCGACAGCGACGTCGCGCTTGCGAGCGACACGCTTGCCGAGTCGTTCCCCGACTCAGCAGGTCTCACCAACGTGAACATCCTTCATCGCGGTGAGTTCCTGACCCCCGAAGGCCTCGCTCAGATCGACGCGGTCGTGCAGGCGGCACTGTCCGAGCCGACGATCGTCGAGCGCCTGGCTGTCGTGGATCCGGTGGTGTCGATCGCTGCAGTGTTCAAACAGGCACTCGGCGTCGAGGACCTCGCCGGAGTGCCTCAAGCACAGATCGACCAGGTCGCCGCCCAACCCCAGGTCGCCGACGTGCTGTCACGGCTGAGCGGCGACGCCGATGGACGTCCGCTTTCGCTGTCGAGCATCAAGCTCCGCCAGCTCGGCGATCCTGAGGCCCTCGCCGACAGCGAGCTGCTGTTGGCCGACGTGGTCACCGACGTCGAAGGCCCGCTCGATGTCCGTTCGCTGTCCGGGGCCACGATTGACGAGGAGTCGTCGGACTCGTCTTCGTCCTCGATGTCGCGGTTGATGCTGATCTCGCTCCTCGTCATCGCGGCATTGCTCTACGTGTTCTTCCGGAGTGGCTCCGACGTTGCGCTCTCCCTCGCCGGACTCGCCATCACCATCGTCGGCACCCTCGGCTTCCAGGGGCTTGCTGGCCCCGATGGCATCGGCCTGATCGGCGAGCCGACCAGCCTCACCTCGATGGTCCCGATCATGCTGATCGGCCTCGTCGTCGACTACTCGATCCAGACCGTGTCCCACTACCGCGAGATGCGCCACGAGGGACAGACCGCTCGCAATGCCGCTCGGCATGCCCTTGGCGGCGTGGCACTCCCCCTCGGATTGGCCGGCGGAACCACGATCATCAGCTTCTTGACGAACCTCACGTCGAGCATCCCTGCCAACGGCGACTTCGGCATCGTGGCGGCGTTCGGTGTGTTCTTCGGCCTCTTCACGATGCTCGTGCTCCTCCCCGCAGCGCGCACCCTTCTCGACGAGCGCCGAGAGGCCAAGGGCACACTCGGGGAACCCCGCCTGACCGGCGACTCGATTCCCGGCGCAGGTGCACTCGTGGAGCGCGCTGGCCGGTTCGTCGCCGCCAAGCCGATGGCGGTCCTGGCCGTTGCCGGCGTCGTCACGATCGTGCTGTCAGGCGCGGCGGCCAACATCAGCACCGAGTTCAACTCCAATGACTTCCTGCCCAGCAATGGTGACTCGATCGACGACATCGAGGCCCTCGACGAGGCACTCGGCGGCCAGACCGAGATCGTGACGGTGCTCGTCGAGGCCGAGCTCACCGACGACCGGACGTTGCGCAACCTGTTGACGATCACCCAGGCGTTCGACGACGAGCTCACCCGGCCCACGGGCGCCGCGACCGACATCACGCTCTCGCTCGGGTCTCTGTTCGAGGACTGGCGCGTGGACTCCGGCGAGCCTGAGGACAACTACGACCAGGAGCTCGTGGACATGCTCGCCGAGGTCGATGAGGGCCTCACCGTCAACTCGAATGCCGTCCAGGCGGTGCTCGATCGACTCGCTGAGCTCGATCCGATCGGCTTCGGGCAGGTCGCCGTCAACAACGCCGACGGCGAGGACCTGACGATCATGCAGTTCAGTGCACTGACCGGTGATCAGGATCGCACCCAGGCACTCGTCGACGACGTCGAAGGCCTCTGGTACGGCGATCGCGATCAGGTGGTCGAGGTGTCCGGCGAGATCGTCGCACTCGAGGTCACGGGCGCAATGACCGATGGACAGACCGTGTCGATCGCCATCACAATCGTTGCCGCGCTGATCGTCTTGATGCTCTTCTTCTGGATCACGGAGTTCCGCCCGATGTTGGCGGTGATTGCCGTGCTGCCGATTCTGCTCGTGCTCCTGTGGGTGCTCGGCACCATGACCATCCTCGGCATCCCCTACAACGTCGTCACCGCACTGATCACTGCGCTTTCGATCGGGATCGGCGTGGACTACACGATCCACATCATCCATCGATTCACCGAGGAACTCGACAGCGGCAAATCGCTGATCGATGCGACGACCACGACGCTCGGCACCACCGGCTCCGCGCTCATCGGCTCGGCCCTGACCACCGCACTGGCGTTCGCCGTGCTGCTCTTCAGCCCGCTCATGCCGTTCCAACAGTTCGGCCTGGTCACCGGCATCACGATCGTCTACGCGCTCATCGCATCGATCGCGATCGTTCCGCCGATGTTGATCGTGTGGGCCGCCTACCACCAGTGGCGAGCCCAGATGGACCGCTGAGCGCCCGATGGCGACGGGCCGTGAATTAGGACGCTCCGCCCGCTCAGTCGATCGCGAACCGGACGATCGCGCCGTCGGCCCGACCGATCAGCAGGCTCTGGTCATCGATCCAGCTCAACCGGCTGGTGTCGGCGTCGGACTCGACCGCGGCAACCGGCCGGAGCTCATCGCCGGCATGATCCGGGGCCGTCCACACGACTGCGCGCCTATCACCGCCGCCCGTCGCGATGGTGCGACCTGACGGATCCCATGCGAGATCCTCGAGGTGTCCCGCGTGGGCCGTGACCACGGATGGACGCGTTCCGACCGGACCTTCGCCACCGAAGTCCCACACGCTCAGATCGCCGAGGCAGGCGATCGCCAGCCAACGGCCGTCGTGACGAAAACCCATCTTCTCGACCTTGCCGGCGTAGCCCGATAGCGCAATGTCCTCGCCGCTCCAGAGCTTCCAGAGCTGGGCATTCGCGTCCTGGGCACCAGCGCAAGCCCAGGTGCCGACCGGTGAGACAGCCAAGGACAGCAACGAACCGCGCATGTCGAAGCGGAGGCAGCTGCCGACATCCCCGCCGACGATCTGATACCAGGCCGACCCGCCGTAGGCCGAGGCCCCGACCCGAGTGCCGTCGGGGGTCCAAGCCACGCCCGTAACCGTCGATCGCTGATCATCGAAGTCGTGCAGCACGGCTCCGTCCTGGTCCACGACGAGCAGGTGTCGACCAGCGCCGACCGCCAGCATCGGCGCGACCGGGGACCACGCCGCTGAGGACACCCAGGACGCCGCCGGGACCACCCCGGCAGGTGTGCCATCGGATTCGTAGGTGCGCACGATTCCGTCTTGCCCACCGACGGCGACTCGGTTCCCATCACCTGACCAGGCGGCACTCAAGACCCCCATGTCATGGCGGTCGAGCGCAAGCCTGTCGCCGCTCTCGGTCTCGAGGATGCACGCATCGCCACCGAGTGACCCGGCGACGGCGAGACCATGTGTTGGCGACACCTCCAGGGCATGCACATAGTCGTCGAGCTCGACTCGCCATTCGGTGCGCCCCGAAACGCTGCGCTCGCTCATTGGTGGCATGCGCTCGATCGTATTGACTTCGGTTTCGGCGAAGGTGACTGCTGCAGATCCATCGTTAGGCGCTCGACGGGCAGTTGCCGCGGATCGATGGTCGACGCCGTAGCGTTGCGGCCGCTGGTCGCCACGATGCCCTCGAGGAGCTGAACCGACGATGACGAACACCCTGGCCGCCTCCTGGCCCTATCCGACCCAGATCCGCATCGCTCCGGGATGCGTCGCCGAGTTGGCCGATCGATGCGAGCAACACGGAATCGAACGGCCGCTGATCGTCACCGACCCGGGCATGGTCGATCTGCCGGCGTTCGCTTCGGTGCTCGCCGCACTGCCCGAGGCCACACCCGTCTTCAGCGACATCCAGCCGAACCCGGTCGGCGCAAATATCGACGCCGGCTCCGAGGTCTTCCGCAGCGGGAGCCACGATGCCGTCATCGCGGTTGGTGGTGGCTCGGCACTCGACGCCGGCAAGGTCATCGCGTTTCACGCCGGCCAGACACGGCCCATCTGGGACTTCGAAGACGTCGGCACAAACTGGCAACTCGCCGACGCGGACGCAATCGCGCCGGTGATCGCCATCCCGACGACCGCCGGCACCGGCAGCGAGGTCGGCCGCGCCGGAGTCGTGATCAACGAGGCGACCAAGCGGAAGATGATCATCTTCCATCCCGACATGCTGCCCGTCGCCGTGCTCGCCGATCCGAATCTCACCATCGGCCTGCCCCGGTTCCTCACCGTCGGAACCGGCATGGACGCTTTGTCGCACTCCCTGGAGGCGTATTGCGCGACCGGGTTCCACCCCATGGGACACGGCATCGCCATCGAGGGTTGCCGGCTGGTCGTCGAGCACCTGCCTCGCGTCGTCGCCGACCCTGAGGATCTGGCGAGCCGTACCCAGATGATGGCGGCGGCGATGATGGGCGCAGCGGCCTTCCAGAAAGGGCTCGGGGGGATGCACGCGCTGTCGCATCCGATCGGTGCCCGGTACAACACGCATCACGGCATGACCAACGCCGTGGTCATGCCGTACGTGCTGCAAGCCAACCGGGCGGCGATCGAGGAGTCGATCGGCTTGCTCGCCAGCTACCTCTCCATCGGGGGCGGCTACGACGGCTTCCTCCAGCGGATCCTCGAGCTTCGCGATACGTTCGACGTGCCGCACACTCTCGCCGACCTCGGGGTTGACGCCGATGCCGTCGACGCCATCGCGGCGGAAGCCGCGGTCGACCCATCCGGCGGCGGCAACCCGATTCCCTTCACTGAAGAGCTCGCCGGCGAAGTGTTCTCGGCGGCGCATGCTGGTGACGTCGACGCACCGGCCTGAGTCACAGCCCGGCTGCGGGGCTACGGGTACGGCGCCCAGTCCATCGGCGGGTCCTCACCGACCCGTCCATCGACCGCTTCGCGGAGCAGATCGGCATGACCGACGTGCCTGCCGTACTCCTCGAGCAGGTCGAACAGCAGTCGACGGATGCTGAGGAACACGTCGCCGGGCGCCTTCATGACCGTCGATGCGTCGAGTCCCCCATCAGCGATCGCGGCCTCGAACCGACGGCGAGCGCGAACGACGGCGTCGTCGTACTTGCGGTACAGCTCCGCGGGTGCGTCTTCGGCGGCGGTGGTGAACTCAGGGTCGCCGTCGCCGGACTGGCTCTCCCAGTAGGGGTCGGCGGCTGATCCGTCGAGCCGCACGGTCGATGCTTCGTCTTCGACGCGCGCCAGGTGTTTGAGCAGACCGCCGAGGCTCAGCTCGGATGACTCGATGCGATGGGACAACCCGCCCGCTTCCAGTCCGTCCGTCTTCCAGCGGAAGGTCGCCCGCATTCGGTCGAGCGCGCCGACGAGATGTTCCACCTCGGAAGCCGCGAACGGCGGCATCCATGCAGGCAACTCGTCACGCATGCTCCCGACCGTAGTGCTGGGGTTCCTAAGGGTCGAGTGCGTCGAACGCATCCAACACTGCGAGGTTCATCCTCGTCAAGAAGCTGGTCCACTCGCCTCGGGCTCGGGGCCAGGCTTCGGGGAAGGCGTCGTTCCACGTCCAGTTCGGCACCCAGCGTTCGCCTGCGACCGCACGCTGTGTGAGGCGGTCGAGTCCTGCTCCGATCTCCTCCGACGGGAAGAGGATTCGGAACGGACTGGTCGGTGACCGCACGAACGTGAGGGCATCGGCCCCATAGTGGTCACCTCGATCGCGGTCCATCTCGACCGCCGTGAGCATGTGCGCGGTCAGTGACGGCCAGATCTCGTCTTGTCGAGCGCGATCGAGTTCGTGGAACAGGCGTTGGAAGCACAGCAACTCGTGGAACTCCGGGACCTCGATGGCAGCGAGTCGACCCAACGCCTCGGGCCACAGATCTTCGAGCAACCGACCGGACGACGGGTGGCGATGCCGCAGGAAGTGCCCGAGGATCTCGGCATTCGGATTCCCCCACTCGTCCGACTGCAAGGTGTAGTCGTACTCCCACCACGGAGCGCTCGGGTAGACCACTGTGGGCGGTTCGAGATAGCGCCAGCCGGGCAGGCCCGGATCGAATCGCACCACGAGGTAGTCGAGTGCCCGCGCCACCATCTGAGCGGCCGCATCGCTCAGGCGCGAGATGCGATTCAGATACTGCAGCCCGACGGTCGTGGCAAACGGCGACGAGTCCGGGCTCAACAGATCGGGTTCGATTCCATGTCCGAATCCGCCATCGAGGTTCTGAAACGGTCGCAGTTCGGCGACGAAGTCCGCCACGCTCGCGGGTTTTTCAGAAAGGCGGCTCAGGGCAACTTCCACCGGGCGGCCATCGGTGTTGAGGTAGCTCGCGATCCGGCGCCTCGACAAGCGTTGCACGTTCGCATTGTCGCGCCGCCGAAGGACTCAGTGGTGATGATGCCCGTGGTGGTGACCGTGGTCGTGGTGATGATGGTCGTGATGACCGTGCCGGTGCTCGGCAGCGAGATGTGAGTGGCCGACGCCGACCGCCTGACCGGCCTTGTCCTCGATGCCCGGGAACGGTGCCCGGTACGCACACGTGTCGCAGTTGACCGTCGGTCGTCCGTCGAGGGCTTCGCGATAGCGCTGCTCGATCACCACGGTCAGCCGAGGGTCGGGACCGAAGTAGCCGGCGTCGACGACCTCGACCCCGGTGCGCTCGGTGAACTCCGCGATCTCGGCACGAGCTCGTTCGATCAGCTTGCCGTTGCACAGGAACCAGAAGAACAGGGCCACCCGGTCATGGCCGAGGCGTCCGACCGTGTCGAGCGCGTCGGGGGTCAGCGGCCACGTCATACCCGTGAAGCCCATCTGGAGGAAGGTGCTGTCGACCCATTCGGCCAACATCCGGCCGGCCTTCGACGCCTCGGCGTTGGCATCGGGGTCCGACGTACCACGGGCGATCACGACGAGAGGCAGTCCGGCGGCGTCGGCCTCGGCGAGGTTGTCGGCAGCGATCTCCACCATCTCCGGGACCGGCCCGAGCGGCGAGCCGAAGACGATTTCGACATCGGGATGACGGAGGCGTCCTTCGACAACGATCGCCGGCACGTCACTCTTCGCATGACCCGCGCCGAGCAGCATCAGCGGCATCACGGCGATACGCCGGCATCCACGCGCGACGAGCTGGTCAAGCACCAGCCCGGCCGGCGGATCGGTCATCTCGAGGAATCCGACCTCGACGATCACATCGGGCATCCGGGCCTGTGTCTCGTCGCCGATGACGTGCATCTGTTCGGCGCTGATCATGCACCGCGATCCATGTCCGACGAGGAGCAAGCCCTCGTCGGCGGTCGCCGGCCCACGTGGTGGTCGAGCGTCGACGCGGGCCGAGCGGGGACGGATCGGGATCGACACGGTTCGCTCAACGAGCATCGAGAACCTCTTGACTGATCGTACGGATGGTTGCCGCGGCGGTTGTGGGGTCGAGATCGGTGGCGGAGATGCAAGCCGCACCCATCGCCTCGGCGATTCGCGACGCCAGGTCGAGCCGCGGCACACCAGTCTCACAGTCCAGGACAAGACCTGCGACGTCGGAGCGTCGAATCCGCTCGGCGGCCGTGAGCGCTCGGTCGAGCGCATCAGGTGAACCGCTGGCGCGACCGTCGGAGGTCAGGACGACGAACGGTCGCCGGCCCTGGTCCCTGCGTCCTCGGGCGAGTTCAAGGGCTTGCTGGAGACCCTCGGCGAGCGGTGTCGGGCCGCCGGTCTCGAGCGCATCGAGGCGATTGCGTGCGACCTCGACCGATCCCGTCGGCGCCAAGGCGACCTTCGCCGAATCTCCCGCGAAGGTGACAAGCGCGACATGGTCACGGCGCTCGTAGGCGTCACCTAGTAGCCCGAGGACGGTTCCCGTCGCCAACCGCGCCCGGCGGTCGGCGCCCATCGATCCGCTCGTATCGACCACGAGGATCAACAAGCTCGACGCAGGTCGCTCGCGAACCGCTTGCCGGAGATCGCCCGGTGATGGCTCGACGGCTGGGTCGACACGACGCCGATCAGCCAGCTGGCGCACGGTTGCGACCACGGCGATCGGCCCGCCCGAGCCAGGGTCGAAGTCGACGTCGCGGACGAACCGGCCGGCGCGAGCCTCGGCGACTCCGCGACGGCCCGAGGCTTCGGACCGAACCCGCACGCGAGGGGCGACGCCGGCGTCTGGCGGGTCGAGACGATCACCGACGGCCATCGGCGACGCGTGGGGTGGCGGCCCACCCGTCGCTGACTCGGGTGAACCAGGATCCGCTCCGCCCTGGTCCACCGGGCCATTTCCATCTCGCTGGTCATCGACCGCATCGTCGGAGCCAACGTCATTGGAAGCCGCGTGGCCGGAAGCAGCGTCGCCGGAAGCAGGACCGCCCCCATCCTCGTGGCGCGGTTCGGGAGCTTGGGCCCGCTCGTCGTCACGGTCGGTCAGCGCATCATCGATCGCGTCGGCCAGCGCTTCGGGCGCCAACACCGGCGGGTCGAAGGGGCTGCGTCGACTGCGATGCGCGAGCACGAGCGGCGCCACGCGCCGCAGGTCGTCGTGATCGGCGATCGGCTTGCCCGCCAGCGCCGCATGTGCCGCCGCGGCACGGCACAGCACGAGGTCAGCTCGCAGACCCTCGGCACCGACGGCCAGGGCAAGCTCGGCTGCGCTCTCGGTCAGTGCCGGAGGAACGATGGCCGGCCGAGCAGTCGCGATGACGGCCCGCAGTCGATCACCCTCTGCGTCGGCGGAGGCGAAGTCCGCCGCCCCGTCGCTCCTCTCTTCTCCGTCCTCGCCCACGGCGATTCCATCGAAGCGAAGACGGCGCCGAACCGCCTCGGCACGGTCGGACGGGTCGACGCTGGCGACGATCTGCACCGACAGACCGAAGCGATCGAGCAGTTGCGGTCGAAGCTCGCCCTCCTCGGGGTTCATCGACCCCACCAGCACGAACCGAGCGTCGTGTTGATGCGACACGCCGTCGCGTTCGATGCGGTTGATCCCGGACACGCTGACGTCGAGAAGCGTGTCGACGAGATGGTCGGCCAACAGGTTGATCTCATCGACGTAGAGCACCCCGCCATGCGCCGCCGACAAGAGTCCCGGGCTCAGCGAGGCCTCGCCGCCGGTCAGCAGCGCGGCCACGTCGATCGTGCCGACAAGCCGGTCCTCGGTTGCGCCGAGCGGAAGATCGACGAACGGAGCGGCACCGGGCAACAGGTCGGCGAGACCGCGAGCGAGCGTCGTCTTCGCCGACCCCTTCTCACCGCGCAGCAACACGCCGCCGATTCCCGGGTCGACGGCGAGCAATTGCAACGCCAACTTGGCGTCGTCCTGGCCGACGACCGCGGCAAACGGAAAGCGGCGTTCGCTCAACGCGATTCCTCCCAGCCTTCGGCCTCGAGGATGGCTTGCTCCAGTGCGGTTCGGGCCTCGTCCGAGGCGTTCCACATGTCGCGCTGATCGGCTTCGAGGAGACGCTCGGCGATCGACCGGAGTGCCCACGGATTCGAGTCCTCGAAGAACTTGCGGGTGCCGGCATCGGCGACATAAGCCTCGGTCACACGCTCGTACATCCAGTCCTCCACCACCCGCGCCGTCGCGTCGTAGCCGAACAGGTAGTCGACGGTAGCGGCCAACTCGAAGGCCCCCTTGTACCCGTGCTGCTTCATGGCGTCGATCCACTTGGGGTTGATCACGCGACTGCGCACGACCCGTGCGGCCTCCTCGGCGAGGGTTCGGATCTGCGGATTGGCGGGATCGGCCGAATCGCCAAACCACGCCTTGGGCTCGCTCCCCGTCAGCGCACGAACCGCGGCAACCATGCCGCCGTGATCCTGGAGATAGTCGTCGGAGTCGAAGATGTCGTGCTCACGGTTGTCCTGGTTCTTGACCGCGACGTCGATGGCCGCAAAACGCCGCCGCATCGCCTCCGGCTCGGCCGTTCCGAATCGCTCGCGTCCGTACGCGAATCCTGACCACGCGAGATACACCTCGGCGAGGTCGGCGTCGCTGCGCCAGTTCTTCGACTCGAGGACCGGAAGGATGCCCGACCCATAGCCGCCGGGCGGCGGCCCATAGATCCGAGCGTCGGCGTTGCCCACTGCCGCGATCGGGTTCATCTCGGCCGGCTCGTCGAGCACCGCCACCATCTCGACCGCCTCGTCGAGCAGCGCGATCACATGAGGGAAGGCATCGCGGAAGAAGCCGGAGATGCGGAGGGTGACATCGACCCGGGCTCGTCCGAGTTCCTCGAGCGGAATCACCTCGAGGCCGGTGACCCGCCCGCTCTCATCGCTCCACCTCGGCCGGACGCCGAGCAACGCAAGCGCCTCGGCAGCGTCGTCACCCGTGGTGCGCATGGCGGCGGTTCCCCACAGCACGAGGCCGACGGTTACCGGCGGCGCGCCGGTCTCCTCGACGTGCTTCTCGACCAGACGCTCGGCCAGGCTCGACCCAACGTCCCACGCCAACGACGACGGGATCGCCTTGGGGTCGACCGAGTAGAAGTTCCGCCCAGTGGGCAAGACGTGCGCACCGCCGCGGCTCGGCGCGCCACTCGGCCCAGCCGGCACGTAGCGGCCGTCGAGCATGCGAAGCAGGTTGGCGATCTCGTCGGTGGTCTGTTCGAGGTTCGGGATCAACCGTCGGGCGAGCCACTGCAGGGTCGGATCATCGGTGGTCGCCGCGTCCCAGCCCGACGAGGCCAGAGCCTCGACTCGGGTGCGCGCTTCGGCTTCGACCCGGTCGATCTCCGTTCGGATCCCGGCCTGGAGATCGATCCCGAGCTCCGCCGCGATCGTGGCCCGAAGCGCAGGGACGGATGCTTGCGGCAGCCGGGTGACCGCGAGCGCCGTCTCGACGAGTTGTTCGCCCTCGGGGCCATTGCCGAGCACGTGCAGTCCGCCCCGAATCTGGGCGTCCTTGAGTGCGCACAGATAGCCGTCGACGTGCAGGATCATGTCGTCGAACTCGTCGTCCTCGGGCGCAGCATCACCGAGATCGAGGTCACGATGGATCTCGGTTGCGACCAGCAGCTCCCACACCTGCGTGCGGATCGCCGGCAGCTTCGACGGGTCCATCGCCTCCATCTGGGCGTAGGCGTCGAGCAGCTGCTCCAGCCGAGCGATGTCGTCATAGGTGTCCGCTCGGGTGAGTGGCGGAGGGAGATGGTCGATGACGACCGCGTGCGATCGACGCTTGGCCTGGGTCCCCTCGCCCGGGTCGTTGACCACGAACGGATAAGCGAATGGGAGGTCGGCGAGTGCAACATCGGGGAAGCAGCTCGCCGACAGCGCGAGAGCCTTGCCCGGCAGCCACTCCAACGTGCCGTGCTTGCCGAGATGCACGGCGGCGTCGGCCCCCCAGCCACCGTCCTCTTGGGACGCGGCGAGCCATCGGTAGAACGCCAAGTAGTGGTGCGGCGGCGGCATGTCCGGCGCGTGATACGTGCCGATCGGGTCGGCGCCGAAACCGCGCGGCGGCTGGATGGTGACGAGCACCCCGCCGAGGTCCATGCCCGGGAACACCAGCGCGCCGTCGTGGTGATAGACCTCGCCTGGCGCCGGGCCCCACAGTTCGGTGACCTGGGAGCGGGCCTCGGGGTCGAGCTGTTCGAACCACCGCGTGTACACCTCGGCGTCGAGGCGGCCGGGGGCTTCGGCCAGCTGGTCCGCCGTGAGGGTCGGCAGGTCGTAGGTCAAGGTGTCGGCGAGTTCGGCCATGAGCGCGTCGCCGCTCTCGGGGATGCGATCGACCCGGTATCCCGCCTCGGCAAGTGCGTGGAGCGCCTCGATCGCCGATGCGGGCGTGTCGAGCCCGACCGCATTGCCGAGTCGGCTGCGCTTGGTCGGATAGGCCGACAGCACGAGTGCGACCCGCTTCTGCGCCGGCGGAATGTGGCGCAGGCGAGCATGCCGCACGGCCAGCGATGCAAGCCGAGCGGTGCGCTCCGGGTCGGTGCGGGTGGCCACGATCTCCGACCCGGCCTCGCCACGGTCGTCGTCGACGATCTCCTTGAATGCGAAGGTCGGCCCGATGATGCGACCGTCGAACTCCGGGATGGCAACACCCATCCCGACGTCGACGGGCGACAGTCCGGCTTCGTCCTCGTGCCAGACCGTCGCCGGTCTGCTGCTCGCCGGCGCTTGGATCACCGCCACGTCGAGCTGGTCGAGCATCGGCACTTCCCATTGGTCGCCGTCCTCGCCCGCCGTCGCGCCAGCGGCGAAGATCGAGGTGATCACCGCGTCGACCGCGTGCTCGGCGCACAGGTCGAGTGCGGGCACGGCTCCGTCGTCGTCAACGCGCAGCGAGTAGGTGTAGACGGCGAGCACATCGGCGCCGGCCGCCTCGACCGCCGAGCAGAGATCGGCGACATAGGTGGTGTTCCCGGCGACGAGATGCGCTCGATAGAACACGACGGCGACGAGCGGCCGTTGCGGGTCGCGGGAACGATCCGGGTGTCCGATGCCGGCCTGATCCCAGACGCCGGTACGGGGCAGCTCCACCGGAGGGTCGAAGCCGACGCCGGTCAACAGCATCGTGTCGGAGACGAAGCGCAGCAGCTGTTCGGTGTTCGAAGGCCCACCTGCGACCAGATAGCGATGCGCTTCGGCGACAACCCCGGCTGGCGCAGTCGAGAGCCCAGCAAGGTCCGCGTCGGGGGTCGCCTCGCCGCCGACGGCGATGACGGGGACACGACGTTCGCGAGCGTCGTCCAGCAAGTCCTGGAAGGGGCCGTCCCAAGCTCGCGCTCCACCGAGCAATCGGACGATTACGGCATCGACGCCATCGAGGTCCGGGGCCTCGGGCAGGCGATCCGGATTGGCCCACCGCAAGCCGGTCATCTCGTCGGGCAGGTCGTCGACGATCGACCGCGCCGCGAGGAGTTCGGTGTCGGCGTTGGACAGGAAGAGCAACATGGGTCGTCAGTCGACTTTCGGGGTTGAGGTTCGGAGGGGTTCGGCGGTTGCCATCAGGTCGTACAGCGCCGCCAGATCGAGCGATGCCTCGAGGTGATCGGCGAGCCGATCGAGCTCCTGCTCGCGGTGCACCGCCGGCGTGCGATCGCCGGGCGAGAAGGTCGTGCCCGCCCGAGCGGCGACCTGGGCGAGAAACGACCGGCGGAAGGTGTCCTGGTCGAAGACACCGTGGAGGGTCGTGCCGAAGTAGCGACCGGCTCGGATGCCCTCCGCTTCGCCATCATCGAGTTCGAGCCAGGCTTCGCCGCGATCGCCGCTCAGGGCAACGCGACCGTGGTGGATCTGGTACCCGGACACGGGTGCGCCCATCGCCTGCCCGTCGCGGCACGCGAGCACCTTGTCGGCGTCGAACCGGGTGTGCACCGGGAGATGCCCCAGGCCGTCACAGCGACCGTCGCCGCTTTCGACATCGTCGTCGATCCACTCGCCGAGCATCTGGTAGCCGCCGCAGATACCGATGACCGTCGACCTCTCGTCGAGGGCGGCGATCGCCCGATCCAGCCCGCGGGATCGAAGCCAGCCGAGATCGGACACGGTCGCCTTGGATCCGGGGATCACCACGAGGTCGGGGTGGCCAAGCTCTCGCGCCGACCGCACGTAACGCACAGCGACATCCGGTTCGAGGGCCAGCGCATCGATGTCGGTGAAGTTCGAGATGCGAGGCAGCCGGATGACGGCAACATCGAGCGATGCATCGAGATTGGATTCGAACGGCGCGTCGAGGGCAAGCGAGTCCTCGGCATCGAGGCGGAGGTCGGGCAGCATCGGCACCACACCGAACGTGGGAATGCCGCTCAGTTCGGCGAGCTGATCGGTTCCGTCGAGCAGCAGTGCCGGATCGCCCCGAAGCTTGTTGATCACGAAGCCGCCGATGCAGTCACGGAGCTCATCGGGCAGCACCGCGACGGTGCCATACAGCGAGGCGAACACGCCGCCGGGGTCGATGTCGCCGACGACGATCGCGGGGAGACCCGCGGCCTCGGCGAGCCGGAGGTTGACGATGTCGTGGGCGAGCAGGTTGATCTCGGCCGGCGAGCCTGCGCCCTCGACGAGCACCACATCGAATCGTGAGCGCAGGTCGGCCAGCGCGTCGAGCACGAGGGCAAACAGTTCCGGCTTGGCGTGGTGATATTCGACCGCCGACATCGCTCCGACCGGCTTGCCCATGACCACGACCTGACTGCTGCGCTCCCCCGTCGGCTTCAGCAGGACCGGATTCATTGCGACTTCGGGCTCGATGCCGGCCGCTTGGGCCTGCAGGTACTGGGCGCGTCCGATCTCGTGGCCGGTCCGCGTGACCGCTGAGTTGAGGGCCATGTTCTGTGCCTTGAACGGCGCGACCCGCACCCCGGCCCGACTGAACGACCGGCACAGACCGGCCACGAGTGTCGTCTTGCCGGAGTTCGACGTGGTGCCACACACCATCAGCCCGCCGCGCATCATGCGCTCACCGACCGACGAGCGCCGGCTGGAGGGGTGGCAACGGGGCGGAAAGGCCACCGGGTGGCCGTGCGGCTCATTCGGCTGGTCTCCATCCTCGTGGACCATGTCGTCTTCTACGGGCGAGAGATGGTGATCTGGCTTCGGACCGTGCCCGCTCCCGAAGAAACGAACCGATTCGTCACAGTTGCGGGACAGCCCCGGAATTACACCGGGTTCCCCACCTCGACGGCGAAATCGTACCAGCCTGCCCCGCGCCAGCGCGCGGCCCGCAGAAGCGGTACGCCATACTGGCGACCATGCCGCGGCCTTCCATCGTTCTCATCAACACCGGCGACGGAAAGGGCAAGTCCTCCTCGGCGTTCGGGGTCATGAGCCGGGGTTGGGCTCGTGGATGGACCGTCGGCGTCGTGCAGTTCGTCAAGAGCGGCAAGTGGAAGATCGGCGAGCGGAAGCTGGCCGACCATCTCGGCATCGAGTGGCATGCCCTCGGCGACGGCTTCACATGGGAGTCGACCGACATGGACGAGACGATCGCCAAGGGTCGCCACGCCTGGTCGGTCGCCAAGGAGAAGTTGGCCAGCGGCGACTACCAGCTCCTGATCCTCGACGAGCTCACCTACACCATGAAGTACGGCTGGGTCGACGTGGCGGAAGTCGTCGAGGGCATCACGGACCGAGCGCCGGGGACCAACGTGGTGATCACCGGCCGCGGTTGCCCGCAAGAACTCATTGACATCGCCGACACGGTCACCGAGATGCAGAAGGTCAAGCATGCGCTCGACCAGGGCATCAAGGCGATGAAGGGCATCGAGTATTGAGGACGTGCCCGACGCGCGGTGATCGCTGATGCCTCGGTTGGGCCCGAGGATCGTCATCGCCGGCACCCATTCCGGCGTGGGCAAGACCACGATCGCGACCGGTCTGATGGCCGCATTTCGGGCCGGCGGTGTGACTGTGGCGTCGGCGAAGGTCGGCCCCGACTACATCGATCCGGGTTATCACGCGTTGGCGACGGGACGTGCGCCGCGAAACCTCGACGCGTGGATCTGCGGAACTGACGCCATCGGTCCGCTGGCCGGGCGCGCCGCCGAGGGCGCCGACCTCCTGATCGTCGAAGGCGTGATGGGGCTCTTCGATGGCGCGGTCGACGACACCCCCTCGAGTACTGCGGACATCGCCGTCATGCTCGACGCACCGGTGATCCTCGTGGTCGACGGGTCGTCGATGTCGGCGTCCGTCGCGGCGCTGGTGCGCGGCTTTCGGGACCACCGGCCGGGAGTGACGTTGGCGGGAGTCATCCTGAACCGGGTCGGCACCGAGCGTCATCGGGTGCTGCTCACGGAGGCCCTTGCGTCGATCGATGTCGAGGTCTTCGGCACCGTCGGCCGCGACAACGCTCTCGCCTGGCGCGACCGGCACCTCGGACTCGTTCCCGTCGGGGAACGACCCGCCGAGATCACGGCTTCACTCGACCGCCTTGCGGCCGTGATCGGCGAGTCGTGCGACCTCGAACGCCTTCGCCAAATCGCCGAGCAAGCGCCACCGGTCGAGGTCACGAAGCCGCCACAACCGACCGCGCCTCCGCGGTCTCACCCGGTCCGAGTTGCCGTCGCCGCCGGCCCCGCCTTCACGTTCGCGTACCGGGACAACCTCGAGGCGCTCGAGGCTGCGGGCGCCGAATTGGTCAGCTTTGATCCGCTGGTCGACGAACGGCTTCCGACCGAGATCGACGGGCTGGTCCTCGGCGGAGGCTTTCCCGAGGTCTATGCAGCGATGCTCGCCGAGAACGATCGGCTCTTGGCGGAGGTCGGCAGCCGCGTGCGAGCCGGCCTGGTCACGTGGGCTGAGTGCGGTGGGCTGCTGTGGCTGGCCAGGTCGCTCGACGACCGTCCGATGGCCGGTGTTCTGGCGACCGCGGCGCGTATGACGGACCGCCTCACGCTCGGCTACCGGCATACGACGGCAACAGTCGCCAACCCGCTCATGGCCGCCGGCGAGACGGTGCGCGGGCACGAGCACCACTATTCGGCCGCCGATCCCGGTGGTCACGCCTTGGAACTCCGGTCGCGATTCGGCGAGCGCACCGAGGGATTTGCGACGCCGACCCTGCTGGCGACGTACGTGCACCAGCACCTTGGCGGCCGACCGGAAGGCGCCGGGCGGTTCGTTGCCACCTGCATCCGGCGTCGCTCGCAGCCGGACATCACCTGATGCCCTACGTGCTGCCCTACGTGGCCGATAGGGTGCTCGCGTGCGCAAGACCTCGGTCTATCTCCCCGAGAATCTCAAGGACCGCCTCGGCGCCCTCGCCGAACGAACCGGGACCTCCGAAGCCGAGCTGATCCGCGAGGCGATCGAGCAGCGACTCGGAGCCGACGACCGTCCTCGACGCGTCGATCCCCCGGTTCCCGGCCGACTCGTCGGCGTCGGCGTCGGTCCCGGACCCGCGGACCTCGTCACGACCCGAGCGATCGAAGCCCTGCGGCGCGCCGATCGGGTCGTCGCCCCATGCACGGCCGCTGATGCAGTTGGGCGAGCAGAAGCGATCGTGCGCGAGGCGGCTCCCGACGTGGTGGTCGAGCGGATGGTCTTTGTGATGCAACCCGATCACGATGCCCGAGCGGCAGCCCTCGCCGAGGTCTGTGACCGGATCGCTGCCTACCTGGCCGACGGTGACGAGGTCGCCTTCATCACCCTGGGCGACCCGAACCTGTACTCGACCGTCTCCTCGGTCGTCGCCGGTGTGCTCGCTCGGCGACCGGCGACGCCGATCGACACCGTCGCCGGCGTCACCGCCTTCCAGGCCCTCGCCATGGCCGGCGGCGTGGTCTTGACCGATGAGCAGCAGACCCTCGTCTTGTTGCCGGCGAGCGCCCCTCCCGAGGTCCTGCACGCCGAGCTCCAGCGGCCGGATCGAACCGTCATCCTGTACAAGGGTGGTGGCCGAGTGGCCGCTGTCGCCGACGCGCTCCGCGACGCTGGTCGCCTCGACGACGCCGTGATGGGCGAGTTGCTCGGCATGCCGGGCGAGCGCGTCGCGCCCGTCGCCGAGGTCTGCGACCGGCCGTCGTCGTATCTGAGCACCGTCATCGCACCCGCGCCCGAGGGCACCGGACCGGTGCCGCGATGACCGCCATGATCTCGTTCGTCGGCGCCGGTCCGGGTGCGGCCGACCTCATCACTCTTCGTGGCGCCAACCGTTTGGCGAGTGCCGACGTCGTGATCTGGGCGTCTTCGCTGGTGCCCGAATCGATGCTCGACCACTGCCGCTCCGACGCGGTGTTCCACGACTCGGCCACCATGACGCTCGAGGACGTCCTGGCCGTCTTCGACGCGAACCCTGACGCGGCAATCGTGCGACTCCACTCGGGCGATCCGAGCGTGTACGGCGCGATCCAGGAGCAGATCGACTGGTGCCACGCTGCCGAGCGGGCTTTCGAGGTCGTCCCCGGCGTGACCTCGGTCGCCGGTGCCGCAGCAGAGATCCGGCGGGAGCTCACCGTGCCGACCCGGGGCCAGGCGCTCGTGTACACCCGCCTCGCCGGCCGCACCAAGGCGTCGATGCGTCCAGGCGAAGACGTCAAGTCGTTCGCCCCCAACGGAACCACCATGGCGGTGTTCCTGTCGGGAGCTCGGCCCGACGAACTCCAGGCGGAGCTCCTCATCGACGGCTCGGGCTACACCGAGGACACGCCTGCTGTCGTGCTCGTGCGGGTGACCTGGCCCGACCAGCAGATCGTGCACACGACGGTCGGCTCACTAGCCGACGCCATTCGGTCGACCGGCGCCACGATGACCGTACTCGTCCTGGTCGGCGACGTGCTTGCAGACATCCCTGCCCAGCGCAGTCATCTGTATGCGCCCGAGTACACCACCGCCTACCGGCTGCGGTCCCACGAAGGCACGACCGCGGGTCGGGCCAGCGCGCGTCGGACCCACTGATTTGACGATGTCCACGTCGGAGCCAGAGCTCTCCCCCGACGTCGCTGCGGCAAAGGGGTTGCGCACCGGTTGGACGACGGGAACCTGTGCGTCGGCGGCAGCCAAAGCCGCGGCGACCTGGCTCGTCCATGGCCGCGCACCCACCTCGGTCGAGGTCGGCCTGCCGGGAGGCGAGCGGGTGACGTTCGACACCGCCGACATCGACTCGGCGTCGCCTCATCGCGTTGCGATCGTCAAAGACGCCGGCGACGATCCCGACTGCACCGACGGCGCACACGTGACCGCCCACGTCGAGTGGCGCAACGCCGCACCGCTCGGCGACGACCACGACCAGGGCCCGGTCACCCTGATCGGCGGTGACGGCGTGGGGCAGGTGACCAAGCCGGGACTCGGGCTCGAGGTTGGCGGTCCCGCTATCAATCCCGTTCCCGCTCGAATGATCCGGGCGGCGATCGCCGAGGTCACCGATCGTCCCCTCGTGTGCACGATCTCGGTGCCGGGCGGTCAGCGAATGGCGGAGAAGACGTCGAACGCCCGGCTCGGCATCGAAGGCGGAATCTCGATCCTCGGCACGACCGGCATCGTCAAGCCGTTCTCCACAGCGAGCTATCGCGCGAGCGTGGTGCAACAGATCGATGTCGCGGCGGCCCAGGACCTCGACGTGGTCGTGCTGGCGACCGGTTCGCGCAGTGACGACTGGGCCCAGGCAGCGTTCCCGGGACTGCCGCCCGTGGCATTCGTCGAGGTTGGCGACTTCACCGGCATCGCCTTACGGCGAGCAGCGGGCGCCGGTATCGGCGAGGTCCGCTTCGTCGGCATGGCCGGCAAGATCGCCAAGCTCGCTGCCGGCGTGATGATGACGCACTTTCACCGCAGCAAGGTCGATACCGAGCTCATGGAGACCGTCGCGCAGGACGTCGGCGCGAGCCCGACGGTGATCGCCGCGGCGACCGAGACCGCCACGGCCCGGCACTTCGCCGAGGTCTGCCTGGCCGAGAACCAACGGGCGCCGCTCGATCGACTCTGCGTGCTCGCCGCAGCCAACTGCCGCTCCCACGCCGGCGGCGAGCTTGACGTGTCCGTCACGATGGTGGACTTCGCCGGCCACGAGGTGATCGCCGATGGTTGACTCCTCCGCTCCCGCCGAGGTGCTTCCCAACGTGTCGATCGTCGGCCTGCAGGGAGGACAGTGGTTCGGAGGCGCCGCTGAACAGGCCCTTGCCGATGCCGACGTGCTCGTCGGAGCGGCACGTCAGCACGACGAGCTTCGAGCCGCCTGGGTCGGCGATGCGTTGACCGGCGAGCGTGTCGAATTGTCAGGCCCGCTCGACGAGGTCATCGACCTGATCGCGGCTCGCCGCGCGGAATCGCAGCGGGTCACGATGCTGGCGAGCGGCGACCCCGGCTTCTTCGGCATCGAGCGTCTGCTCGTCGGTCGGTTCGGTTCGGCGGTCGACGTTCATCCGGCGCCGTCGTCGATCTCGCTGGCGTTCGCCCGGGTGCAGATCCCCTGGGACGACGCGTCGGTGGTGTCGGTTCACGGTCGATCCCTCGAACGGGCACTCGCCCACATCATCGATGCACCGAAGGTCGCGGTGCTCGTTTCAGCATCGACACCGCCGCAGGCGGTAGGGGCCGCGCTGCTAAACGCCGGCGCCCCGCATCGCCACGCGGTCGTGTGTTCCCATCTCGGCGCCCCGAATGAGCAGATCATCCGGACCGACCTGGAGGGCCTCGCCAACGGTGACTTCGACCCACTCTCCGTCGTCGTGTTGACCTGCGAACTGCAGCCACGACCCCCGGACGCCGTACTGACCTGGGGGCGCCCGACCTCGGCCTATCGCCACCGGGCGAGCATGATCACCAAGCCCGAGGTACGAGCGGCAGCCCTCAGCAAGCTTGATCTGTTCGGATCGGCCGTGCTTTGGGACGTGGGAGCTGCGAGCGGCAGCATCGCCATCGAAGCGGCGCGACTCGCGCCCGGTTGCCGGGTCTACGCCATCGAGCGCAACGCCGACGACTGCGAGCGCATTCGCTCCAACGCGAGCCGCGTGGCGGTGAGCGTCGTCGAGGGCTCGGCGCCTCAGGCGTTCGACGACCTGCCCGACCCGGATCGTGTGTTCGTCGGTGGTGGCGGCGTCGACGTGTTTCGCGAGGCCCTCGCTCGGCTGCGACCGAGCGGCGTGATCGTCGCCACCTTTGCCACGATCGAGTCGGCGCTTTCCGCCACGCAGCTCGTAGGGTCCGACGCCGAGATGGTGCAGATCAGCGTGAATCGAGCCGTGCCGATCGGACCCGAGCGCCAGCTGCGGCTCGAGGCCGAGAACCCCGTGTTCCTCGTTTGGGGTGGCTCGTGACCGACAACCCGGCTCCGAGCGCTGCCGCAACCTCCGTGATCGCCGTCTCGATCACCGAGGCAGGCCGCTCGCTCGCCGAAGCGCTTCCCTACGAGCACCACCACGGTGAGCTCGCCGACGCGGTGCGGTCGCGGTGGGGCCAGGCCGAGGCCTTCGTGCTGGTGTGCGCGGTCGGCATCGCCGTGCGCGTGGTCGGACCGCTGCTCGAATCGAAGGAAAATGATCCGGCGATTGTCGTCGTCGATGACGGCGGTCGTTTCGTCATAGCGCTGGCCAGCGGGCACCGCGGTGCCAACGATCTTGCCATCGACGTCGCGTCGCTTCTCGGCGCCGAACCCGTGATCACGACGGCGACCGACGCTCGTTCAACGATCGCGCTCGACACGCTCCCCGACATGGTTGCGGTCGGGGACATCGCGGCGGTCACCCGCGCGGTCCTCGACGGATTGCCGGTCACGATCGACAACGAAATGGGTTGGCCACTGCCGGCGTCGTTCCCGGAATCGACGCCGAATGCCGACCATCGGATCATCGTCACCGACCACGTGCATGAACCGGCAAGCCGCAAGGTCGTGTTGCATCCGCCGTCGCTGGTCGTCGGCGTCGGCGCATCGAGCGACGCGCCCGCCAACGCTGCTCGCGAGATCCTCGACCGGATCCTGGACGAGCATCAGCTTGCCCGTTCGTCGCTCGCCACCATCGCCACGATCGATCGACGAGCCGGCGATCCGGTAGTGACGACCCTCGACTTGCCAGTGGTGTCGTTCCGCGCCGACGAGCTCGCTCCCGTCACCGTTCCGAACCCGAGCGACGTCGTCCGTTCTGAGGTCGGGACCGCTTCGGTGGGCGAGGCGGCCGCATTGCTCGCGGCGGGTCGCGATGCACAGCTGATCGTCGAGAAGCAGAAGGGGGCGACGGCCACGGTGTCGATCGCTCGACGCAAGCAGCCGTCCGGGCTCGTCAGCGTGATCGGGCTTGGACCGGGCCACGCTCGTCACCGCACGCCGGAGGCGACGGCTGCGATCCGATCAGCGGACGTCGTGATCGGGTACCGCCTTTACGTCGATCAATGCGCCGAGCTGTTCAGTGCGCGTCAAGAGATCGTCCACAGCCCCATCGGCGCCGAAGTCGACCGCTGCCGCGAAGCCACGCAGCGAGCTGCCGCCGGCCAGCGGGTGGCGCTCGTCTGTTCGGGCGACTCTGGTGTCTTCGCCATGGCGACATTGGTGTTCGAAGTCTCGGGCGAGGTCGGCAACCCGCCGATTCATGTCGTTCCCGGTGTAACCGCCAGCCTCGCCGCATCGTCGATCCTCGGCGCACCCCTCGCACACGATCACGCGCTCGTCAGCCTGTCGGACCTGCTCACCCCGTGGCCCCTGATCGAACGCCGCATCGAGGCGCTGGCCGCTGCCGACATGGCGGTCGCCTTCTACAACCCCCGGTCGCAACGCCGTATCACGCAGCTCGCACGAGCCCGCGAGATCTTGCTGACCGGTCGACCGGCCTCGACGCCCGTCGGGATCGTGGTCAATGCGACCCGACCCGGTGAATCGGTGATCACCACGAGCCTGGGTGAACTCGACCCAGCCGATGTCGACATGTTCTCGATCGTCATCGTCGGTTCGTCGACCACCGAGCTCCGAAACGGGAGGATGGTGACGCCCCGTGGCTACGACGCCTGAGCGAACCCGCATCTCCTCGACGGAGTTCTTCGGCACCGTGCGCATCGACGACCGCTGCACCGCGTGCGGCAATTGCATCATCACGTGCCCGCCACGCGCCCTGTTGCCGGCGCCCGGAAAGCCTGCCGTCATCGACACCAGCTGCACCTTGTGCAGTGCCTGCATCGAGGTCTGCCCGGTCGACGCGATCACTGAGGTCGTCCGATGACCGGAACGACGGCGATCGGCCTGGAGCCGTCATGACCGACGCCCATCCGATCAAGGTCCACCCCATCGAGGTCGAGAGCTACCGGATCCTCGCCGAGCGCATCGATCTTTCCGACCGCGAACCGCTCGAGCGGGCGATGGTCGAGCGCATGATCCATGCGACCGCCGACCTGTCATTCGCCGAGTCGGCCCGAATCGGCGAACGTGCCGGAGCTGCCCTCGTCGAGGCCATCACCCACGGCGCGCCCGTCATCGTCGACGCAGCGATGGTGGCGGCAGGCATCACGCGCTATCCCACTCGTTGTTACCTACCCGACGTTGCGGTGGCCCCGGAGGGCACCACCCGATCGGCGGCTGCCTTCCGCTTGGCCGCCCAGGAGCACCCACGCGGTGCGGTGTTCGTGTGCGGCAATGCACCGACGGCGCTGTTCGAGCTGATGGAGCTGCACCACGCTGGCGAGGTCGACCCCGCCGCAGTGATCGGTCTCCCCGTTGG
This sequence comes from Actinomycetota bacterium, assembly GCA_039028435.1. Lineage (GTDB taxonomy): Bacteria > Actinomycetota > Acidimicrobiia > Acidimicrobiales > UBA10347 > UBA10347. The sequence goes on from JBCCIC010000002.1 coordinate 497,693, forward strand.
ATTCGTCGGCGCCGCCGAATCGAAAGAGGCGTTGTGGGCAAGTGACCTCGCACCGATCGCCGTCACCAACGTTGGCGAGCGCGGCGGAAGCCCGCCAGCAGCCGGCGCGCTCAATGCGATCGTGCGGATCGTCGCGAACACGCCGAGCGAGCCGTCGTGAGGCGCGGGCTTCCGGTGCAACTCGCCGTCGAGGGTTGGCGTTGTGTGGTCGTCGGTGCCGGTGCCGCCGGTCGACGCAAGGTGCTCGCCCTGCTCGATGCGGGAGCCCACGTGCGGGTCGTGGACCCCGCCGGCTTCCCGACAGTCGGCCTGGCTGCTGACGCGACGGAACGGGTCGAGGTCCTACAGCGCCGCTGGGCGCCGGGTGATACCGCCGACGCACGCATGGTCGTCGCCGCCACCGACGACGAGGCGGTCAATCAGGCCGTTGCCGCCGAGGCCGAAGTTGCCCGTGCACTCGTGCTGCGGGCGGACCAGGCCGACAAGGGTGATCTCTGGTCGCCGGCGGTGCTTCGACGTCCTCCGGTCACCGTGGCGATCGACTCCGGCGGCACGAGTGCCGGACTGTCCATCGTCCTTCGTGATGAGATCGCATCGCTGCTCGACCACGAGGCCGAACGATGGGAAGAGTTGGCCGCGTGGGCGGCCGAGCATCACCCCGTCTCGTCCTCCGAAGTCGCGGCCAGACTGGCCGAGATGCGAGCCGCCCGATGACCGTCTATCTCGTCGGTGCCGGACCCGGGGATCCGGAACTCATCACCGTCAAGGGCCTCCGCCTGTTGGAGCGAGCCGACGTGGTGGTCCACGACCGTCTCGTCCACCCAGGGCTGCTCGAGGTGGTGGCGGATGGTTGCGAGTTGATCAGCGCCGCGAAGGAACCTCGACGACCGACGATGACCCAGGACGAGATCAACGCGCTCCTCGTGCGACGCGGCTCCGCCGGCGAGACCGTCGTGCGCCTGAAGGGCGGTGATCCATGCGTCTTCGCCCGCGGTGGCGAGGAGGCGGCCGCGCTTGCGGCGGCGGGCGTGCCGTTCGAGATCGTGCCCGGGATCTCCTCGGCCATCGCTGCACCGGCCTACGCCGGCATTCCCGTCACGCTGCGACATGAGTCGCTGTCGGTCACGATCGTCACGGGTCACGAGGACCCCCGCGGTGGCCAAACCGTGGACTGGGAGTCGATCGCGCGCACTGGCGGGACGATCGTCGTGCTGATGGGTGCAGGCCGAGCGGCCATGATCGCCGCCCGACTCGTCGACGCCGGGCTGGACGCGCAGACACCCGCCGCATGGGTCCACTGGGGGACCTATGAGCACCAGCAGGTCTGGCGTGGCGAGCTCGGCGACCTGGGCGCCGAACCGGTGCCGTCACCCTCGGTACTCGTCGTCGGAACCGTCGCTGCTGTCGACCTCGACTGGTTCGCCGGCCTCGCCCAGACCGACTGACGTCGACCACGTCGACGCGACCGCTCGTTCGGTACCCGGAGCGCAGGGGTCTTCCCCGGTAGGTTGACCACGTGAGCAAGCGTGGCAGCCGCGGCCAGTACGTCCCGCTGGATGACGTCAAAGAGCAACTGCTCCAGGCCGCCGCCGAGCTCTTCGAGCAGGCGCCGATGGCTCCCCCACATCCTGTCTCCTTCGGCGAGGCGCTGAAGGCCGCAGGGGTTCCGCGCACCTCCGCGTACCGAGCGTTCGGCGATGCCGACGTCGAACCCCAGGAGGCGCTCACCCACGAGTTGATTCGTCGAGTCTCCGGTCCGGCGCTTGCCGGCTACGACCAGCGCGGCGACCGGGGCCTCGACCTCTTGAAGAGCGTCGAGAGCGACGAGGACGTCGACCCGGCGCGACTCGCCTGGGTGTGCCAGGAGTTCATCCGGCTGGCCGCGGCGGACTTCGGAGCAGCCATGGTCAGGTCCGGCGGCGCTCGGCTCTACACAATGTCGCTGTTCAGCGAGCAGAACGACGCGCTTCGAACCACGATCGATGAGGTCGAGCGCGATGCGCTCGGCGACGAGCCGATGGCGGCACTCAACGTTCAGCCGATGCTAGACGCCTGCGGTCTGCGCCTGATCCCCTCCGTAGATTCGAGCACCGCGGCGCGGAGCATCCTTTCGGTCGGGCTCGGCTCGTTCATGTACCCGTCGATGGCGAGCGAGGGCCACTACTTGGACCTGCCGACCGGCCGTGATGGCGAAGTACAGCCGTGGACGCTGGCGGGCATCCTGTTGATGGGTTTCGCCCGCATGGTGCTTGAACCCGATCCCGATGCTGCGGCCTCGGCGGACCTGTCGACGCTGGTGGCCGTCCGCCCGACATAACCGGGACGCGACCGCCTGGCCGCAACCAGCGGCACAGAACGCAGACCGTTGGAGGTGCAAGATCGCGCCTCGGTGGTCGCTTAGTCGCGCTGGATCGGGTACCTTGGAACAGTTATTCCAACCCTCTTGAATCGAGGCAACCGATGACCAAGCGTCTCATTTCCACCCTCCTTGCCGCCCTGATGCTCCTCGGGGCCTGCGGAGGCGGGGTTTCCAACGAAGCGACACTGAACTGCAGCGACGAGTCGAGTGCCGACAACCTCGACGCCGACGGCGACGGCTTCACGCCATGCCAGGGCGACTGCGACGATGCCGATCCAAATGCGCACCCCGACGGCGTGGAGGAGAGCGACAACGACGGCTACGACCAGGACTGCTCCACCTGGACCTTCGTCAGGAACTGAGGGCCATCGGGCCCTCGGGCAGCCGGCGACTAGGTTCGCCTTGATCAACTGCTGACGAGGAGCACCCGGATGTCGAGTCTCGAGCGCCTGACCGGTCCGACGAGCACCGCGGCCGCGGTCTGCGAAGTCCTCGAACGCGATGGCGCGGTGATCGTCGAGGATGTGATGCGCGCCGAGACGCTCTCCGGGCTCAACGCGGACCTCGACATCTTCGTCAACAAACTCGGCGTCGGCATCCGCAACCCGACAAGCGATCGGATGGTCGAGTTCTATGGCGCCTCGACCGTCCGCTTCGACGGCCTGCCGGCGAAGTCACCGAGCTTCGTCGACCTCATGCTGGATCCGCTCCTGCAGGGAGTGGCCGAGCTGGTGCTCGGGCCCCACTGCGAGGACTTCCTGCTCAACACGGCGCAGCTGATCGAGATCCGGCCGGGCGAGACCGACCAATGGCTCCATCGAGACGAAGAGGCATGGCCGCACATGCCGCGGGAACGCCCGCAGCTCGAGGTCGAGGCCATGTATGCCCTCACCGACTTCACCGCTGCTAACGGCGCCACTCGGGTGGTTCCGGGAAGCCATCGGTGGGAACCCGAGCGCCAGGCCGAGCCGCACGAGATCGTGCAGGCCGAGATGCCGGCCGGCTCAGCGCTCATCTACCTGGGTTCGACAATGCACAGCGGCGCCGCCAACACCACGACCAACACGCGCCGACGCGGCATGTTCTTCGGCTACGTCGTCGGCTGGCTGCGGACCGAGGAGAACATGTTCCTCACCGTCCCGATCGACGCCGTGTCCGCCATGCCGGTGCGAGTGCAAGAGCTCCTCGGCTACAAGTCCGAGGGACCGATCGGCGTCGTCGACGTCGGCAGCCCGATGGCGCTTCTGCACGAAGACTCCTCGGGAGACTGACGGCAGTCCTCATCGTCACTGCAGTGCGGCGGTCGCAACCTCGCCGAGCATCGCGACGCGCCCCGGCATGTGGCCGTTCGCCATCAGGCTCACCGCCAGGCCGTCGAGGCCCGTCGCTGTGAACGTGGCCAGCTTCTCACCGACCGTTTCGGGGTCACCGTGGGCCAACATCGCTTTGACCGGCTCGAACATCTCGGCAGGCTGGCCCTTGTGGGCCAGTAGTGCCCGAAGTTCCTCGTCGGCCTGCTCCATGGTCGGGGCGATGTTGGCGGCGACGAGGAGCGTGACCGAGATCTCCGAACGGTCGCGGCCGAGACGCTCGCAGTGGCCGTCGAGCGCTTCGAGCTTGCGCGGGATGTCCTCTGGCGAGCGCAGCCCGACCAGATTCGACTCGTCGGCGTATTGGGCAACCATCCGCAACGTCTTCTTCTCACCACTACCACCGATCATGATCGGGACCTTCGAGACCGGCTGTGGCGAGTTCACGAAGTCGCTCACCTGGTAGCGCTCGCCCGCCAAGCTGGCAATCTCCCCTCGCAGCAGCGGAAGGACGATCTGGAGTGCCTCCTCAAGTCGCTCGAACCGATCGGTGAACGACCCGAAGTCGTAGCCCATTGCCTGGTGTTCGAGTTCATACCAACCAGCGCCGATTCCGAGCGTCGCACGACCATGCGAGACGACATCGAGGGCAGTGATGATCTTGGCCAACATCGCGGGATTCCGGTACGTGTTGCCGGTCACCAGGGTGCCCAGCCGCATGTTTTCGGTGTGTTGGGCCAGGGCGGCGAGCAACGTATACGCCTCGATCATCGCCTCGTCGTGGGCCCCGATGCCAGGCAGTTGGTAGAAGTGATCCATCACCGTCAGCCGGTCGAAGCCCGACGCGTCGGCTTCCTTGGCCTGGGCGATGAGCACGTCGTACAGGTCGGCCGGCGCAACCCCGGGATAGTTGAAGTTCGGGATCTGATAGCTGAGACGGCTCATCGGTGCCTCCTGGGCGTCGACGGTGAAGCGATGCTGACGAATGGTTTGAGAAGTGTCAGAACGCATCCTGACAAGAGTAGCGCGATATGTCAATATGACGGACGTGCCCGCACCGATCGCGCCGGAAGAGCTCGAGGCTCGCCTCACGTCGGTGCGCCGCGCGGCGATGGAACTCTTCGCCGCTCGCGGGTACCGATCCACGTCGATGGCCGCGATCGCTGAGGCAACCGGGCTTTCCCGGCCGGCGTTGTACCAACACTTCGAAAATCGCGAGGACATCTTCCGCTCCGCGCTGGCGGAGATCCTGACGACGTCGAACGCTGAAGCACTCGCGGCGCTGAATGGACTCGGTGATCTCGCCGATCGCTTCGACGGCTATCTGCAGCGCTGTCGGGGTGATGTCATTGGACCGCTCCTGGGCAGCGCCCATGGCGAAGAGCTGATCGAGGCCCGATCATCGTCCGCGAACGACGTCGCCGATCGCGCACACGCGGAACGGCACGAAGCGTTGCTGGCCGCGCTCAGTCGCCTCACCGACGACGAGACGCTGACGCGGCGGGTGGCCCAGTTGTTGGAGCTCGGATCGCTGGGGCTCAAGCAGGACTCTCCGACGCCCGATGAGTATCGCGAGCGCCTGCGTTCGCTCGCCGAAGCGGCGGCATCGCTGATCGACTGAGCCTCAACGGCGGACCGGCCAGACCACAACCCGGGGCGGACAACTACCGTGCGAACCATGCGAGTGGCCGTCGGTGGGATCGAGCACGAAACGAACACGTATGCGACCGCATCGATGGGGCCGACCACCCTCGACAACTTCGCGACGCTCCGCGGCGACGAGTTCGCACGGACCCGGGGGACCCGCACCACCCTCGGTGGATTCGCCGACGCGGCCGAGCGCGTCGGCATCGAACTCGTTCCCACACTCTGGGCGATGGCCGGACCTTCGGGCACGATCGAGCGGGCGAGCTATGACACGCTTCGTAGCGAGCTTCTCGAACGGCTCCGCACGATCGGCCCGGTCGACGCCGTCGCTCTGTCCCTCCACGGCGCAGGCGTGGTCGACGGGATCGATGATCTCGAGGGCGACCTCGCCAACGCCGTCCGCTCGGTGGTCGGCGAGATCCCGATCGTCGCCACGCTCGACCTCCACGGCAACATCACGTCCGAGATGGCCCGAGCGATCGACGTCATGCTCGGCGTGCACGAATACCCGCACATCGACTTCTACGAGCGGGCCGTCGAGGCGATCGAATTCCTGCCCGCTCTGCTCGACGGATCGATCAGGCCGGTGACCTTCGTGCAACCCGTCCCGATAATGCTGACGACCTCGACGACCGATTCCGGGTTCCCTGCCGCCGGGGTCCGCGATCGTTGCCTAGCTGCGGAGGAGTCCGATGGGGTCGTGGACGCGACGTTCTTCCACGGCTTTCCGTACACCGACGTGCGGGCCTCGGGATGCTCGATCGTCGTCACCGCCAACGACGATCCGGCACTCGCCGAACGAACGGCGACACAACTCGCGGTCGAGTTGTGGGAGCAGCGCGACGAATTCCTCACCGAGTCCATCCCGCCACCAGTCGCGGTCGAACTCGCATTGCGTGCCTCCGACGGCGAGGGGCCGGTCGTGATCAACGAGACGTCCGACAACCCCGGTGGAGGCACGCCGGGCGATGGCACCCACTTGCTGCGCGCCATGATCGAAGCTGGGCTCGACGATGCGGCGTGCTTCGGCTTCGTGTTCGACGCCGCTGCGGCCGCACGGGCGCACGAAGCCGGTGTCGGGTCGACGATCGAGGTTCGACTCGGCGGCCACCACGACGACCTCCACGGCGAACCCATCGAGACCACGGTCTACGTGAAGGCACTCACCGACGGTCGCTTCGCGTACACCAACCCCATGCTTGCCGGCACCCCGGGCAATCTCGGTCCCTCTGCCCGGTTGCAGATTGCCGGATCGGGCGGCCTCGACGTCATCGTGACCTCGCGACGCAGCCAGACCTTCGATCCCGAGATCTTCACCCTCCACGGCGTCGATGTCACCACTCGGTCGATCATCGGACTCAAGAGCAGCCAGCACTTTCGAGCCGGCTTCCGAGACCTCGCGTCGAAAATCATCACTGCCGATGCCCCCGGGCTCACGACGCTCGACGTCACGGTCTTCGAACACGAGCGAGCGCCGGGACCACACTGGCCGCATCACCCAAACATGACCTGGGAGCCGAAGTTGCCGGTCAGGGTTGCAGAACCGACCTGACGATCTCGAGAACCCCGGCGACGGTGGCGTCACGATCGACGCCCGCAGCGATGTCATCGGCGGCACCGTGGAGTGTGTGGAACAACAGGCGCCCGAGCGTGGCGCCGTCGACGGGGCGGAACGTTCCGTCGGCCACACCCAGCGCAATGAAGCCTTGGATGATCTCGGGCGCCCCGTCATCGAGCGAGCTCGCCCCCACACGATGGAACAGCAGTTCATGGAGCGGCCCGAGGTCGAGCTGCTCGTCGATGTACTGCTCGACTTCACGCTCGAGGACCGTCCACCAATCCGCACCGGGGTCAGCAGCGATGCGATCATCCATCCCGCGGCGGTAGTCGCTCATGACGCGCTCGCGTGCTGCGTCGAGCAGCGCATCCCACGACTCGAAGTAGCGGTAAAAGTTGCCCTTGGCGGTGCCGGCGGCATCGGTGATCGAGGCGACGGTGCAGTTGGACCCGTGCGCACGAAGCTGATCCATTGCCGCGTCGAGGAGTTCGCTGCGCCGAGCTTCTGGCGCCAAACGCCGTCGCGGCACATGTGCGGCGTCAGATCTGGAAGGCATACCCGTCAGGATCGCGCAAAAAAGCGCTCCTCCACCCTGGTGCGATCTCGGTCACCTGCATCAGGGTCGCACCGGCTTCGACGAGTTGGTCGATCGCCTGGTCGAATTGCGCGTGGTCGGCGAGGCCGAATCCGAAATGGTCGATGCCTCCGTTCTCGCCGGGCATGCCGGGCCCGTCCACATCGCAGCCGATCGAACCGAGGCTGAGCGTGACGACGTCGCCGCGCTCAGGCGTGGTGAGAATCACCATGTCGCCGTCGTGCTTCTCCATCATCTTCACCATTCCGAGACCGTTCTCGTAGAACGCAACCGAGCGATCGATGTCGCTGACCTTGAGATGGATGTGCTGCATTCCTGTGAACGTGACCATGGTTTTCGCCCCTTAGTGACTCGTGGTCACTTGTTTTAATGACTAACGGTCATTACGTCAAGGGTCCACTAGGGGAAGACGAGTTCAGCCGCGGATGCGGCCCACACGCGCTTGACCGGCGCCGCATCGGAAGTCGATGCGACGCCGGCGTGTGCGCAACCGGGAGGATCAGCCCGGAAGGATGACGGCGTCGATCACGTGGACCACACCATTGCCGGCCTCGAGGTCGGCGGTGACGACGGTGGCGCCATCGACCATCACGCGGCCGTCGACGACCGACACCGCGATGGTGTCGCCGTTGACCGACGCAATCTCGGTGCCGTCAGCGGCGATGGCGTCTGCGGCCATGATGCGGCCCGGCACCACGTGGTAGGTCAGGATGCCGGAGAGGTCGTCGCTGGCGAGCAGCTCATCAGCGGTCAGCCCGAGGGCCTCGAGGGCATCCTCGAATGCGGCGTTGGTCGGCGCGAAGACGGTGAACGGGCCTTCGCCCTGGAGGGTCTCGACGAGCTCGGCTTCGGTGACGGCAGCGACCAGCGTGCTGAAGTCGTCGCTCGAGGTTGCGATGTCGACGACCGTCGCCGGCAGTGCGGGCTCGCTCGCCTCCGACGCCGAGGACGATTCCTCGACGGCGGGTTCGGCGGCAGCGGGTTCTTCGTCGCTGCCACACGCAGCGCCGAGCAGCGCAAGGGCGAGCAGCGGCGCGCCGAGACGGGTGAGTAGGGAACGGGGGGTCATGGGGGGCTCCTTGATTGGGAAGGCATCCAGCGTTTCGACGTGTCGACGCCCGATGGATGCGCAACGGTCAAGGGTCACAAGCCCCGCCCGGCTCGATGGGTTCGACGGATGGTGCTATGCGCGGGCACCGCAACGCTGCTGAGATCATGAAAAGTACAACGATCGTTGTACACTGGGTTGATGGCCGAACGTCCAACCGTCGCCCGGATCCTGTCGAGTGCCGAGGAGCTCTTCGACCGCCGGGGCTTTCATGCGGTTGGGATCGACGAGATCGCCGCCCACGCCGAGGTTTCGACCCGCACGCTGTACAAGCACATGGGCTCCAAGGACGGCCTGATCTGCGCGGTGCTCGACCATCGCCGCGAGCGTTTCTTCGCATCGTTGCGCGAAACCGGTGGCGGTCTCGACTCGATGTTCACCGGACTCGCGGACTGGTTCAGCCATCACGGTGCGCACAGCTGCTTCTTCCTGCGGGCGGTGACCGAATACGACGGCACGGACGGCGAGGTGGTCGCAACCGCGCGCCGCTTCGACCATCAGCTGCGCGGTGAGATCGCGCACCACCTCGACGTCGACGGTTGCGACGCGGACACGTCGCTGATCGACCAGATCGCGGTGCTCTTCGACGGTGCAACCGCTGCCGCGGTCCGCATGGGACCGAACGCTGCGCTCGTCGCCGGATACACCGCTCGCCAGATCGTCGCCCACCAAGACCGCGATCATCAGTTCACGGACCGCCCACCGAAGGACACGACATGACCCTCGTACCCGACAATGCGATCGTCGGTGGATTCCGTGTGGCACACGGAATCCACGGAGCGGGCGAACCGCTCGTGCTGATCCACGGAACGCCGTCGTCATCACACATCTGGCGGAACGTCCTGCCGGAGTTGGTTGCCGCGGGCTACCACGTGCACATCCTCGACCTGCTCGGCTTCGGGCGCAGCGAGCGCCCACAGGAACCGAGCATCGACACCTCGGTGACCGCGCAAGTCGACATCGTCGTCGAGCTCATGGACCATTGGGGCCTCGACCACGCCCACATCGTCGGCCATGACATCGGGGGCTCCACTGCGCTCCGACTCGCGGTCTTCCACCCGGATCGACTTCGTAGCCTCACGGTCGCCGACCCCTGCAGCTTCGACAGCTGGCCGTCGCCACGCACCAAGGTTCAGATGGCCGAAGGGCTCGACAAGCTGATCGCTGCGCCTCCGAACGAGCACCGAGCGCACTTCGAGGAATGGCTCCTCTCCACCGTGGTCGACCCCACCAGGCTTCGCGCCGAGGCGCTCGATCACTACCTCGACCAGATCAGCGGACCGATCGGCCAGGCAAGCCTGTTCCACCATCAGGTCCGCCACTACGACGAGCGCCACACGATGGAGCTGAACGACCACCTCGCCGGACTCACCGGCTTCCCGGTGCACATCATCTGGGGCGCCGACGATGCCTGGCAGGTTCTCGACTGGGCCCACAGGCTCCACGCCGCCATACCCGGCTCGCACCTGACGGTCATCGAGGACGCCGGCCACTTCTGCATGGAAGACCGGCCCGATGCCGTCGCCGCAGCGATCCTGGGCCAGCTAGCCGCCTAGCAGCCCCGAGACCACGGCGATCGCACGGCTGATCGCCACAGCCTCCTTGCATTATAGTTGTGTTGACAATGATTGATCAGCCAACTATATTTCAGTGTGCACACAACTATTAACGACGCGCTGACGAGGAAGCGAATGGTGACCACCACGACGAGCCAGCAGACGGGGAGACCAGCCGTGCTGGCCGTCGTGTGCCTGGCCTTGTTCTTCGGCGTACTCAACGGGTCGGCGGTGGCCGTGGTCCTGCCCGAGATCGGCGCCGACCTCGACATCGACGACGCAGACCTGTCCTGGGTCCTCAGCGGGTTCCTGCTCACCTACGGGGTGGCCATCCCCTTCTACGGGCGTTTGGCCAATCGATTCGGTGCGCGCAACCTGTTCCTGATCGGCGTCACGATCTTCGGCGTCGGCTCGATCCTTTCGGCCGTCTCGGCCGGGCTCCCGACCCTTCTCGGGGCCCGCACGATTCAGGCTGCGGGCGGTGCCGCCGTACCCGGGCTGGGCATGACGCTGGCGAGCCAGGCGTTCCCGGCAGCACGCCGTGGCGTCGTCCTAGGCATCGTCAGCGCAACGATGGGCATCGGCGCCGCGGCCGGACCGCTCGCGGCCGGCGTGGTCTCCCAAATCGCCGACTGGCGCTACCTCTTCGCCGTGAGTGCAGTGTCGATCATCAGCGTGCCGATCGGAATCCGTCACCTCGAGCAAGACGAGTCCCGCACCAACGAGCCGCTCGACCTCGCCGGTGGCGCCCTCTTCGGTCTCGGTGTCGCCTCGACCCTGTACTTCGTGACCCGAGGGAGCCAGACCAGCTGGAGCGACTCGTACGCGTTGGTCGCATTGGTAGCCGCGGTGGTTGCGCTCCTGGTCTTCTCGATCCACCAACAACGCGGCACCGCACCCTTCATCCCGACGACGCTGATCAGAAACCGGAGCTACCTGATCTTGACGTTGCTGGGCTTCGGCATCACGTTCGCGAACCTCGCAGCCCAGATTGGCTACCCATTCGCTTTCAGCGACCTGCATGACATGTCGACGCTCTCGATCGGGCTCGCACTCATTCCGTCAGCGCTGACCACCGCAGTTGTTGGGGTCATCGCCGGGCGAATCGCCGACAAGACCGGCGCGGGGCTCCCCATCCGAGTCGGGGCCTCCCTGATGATCGTCTCGACCATCGCGATCTCTTGGACGGTCGGAAGCTCGGCCTGGACGGTGGCCCTGATCGCCATGGGCTTCGCGGCCGGGTTCGCGCTCGTCAACACCCCGCTCGCGGCTGTCGCTTCGCTCCTCGTCGACCCCAAGGATCTGGCGGCCGCGCTCAGCCTCAACACCATGATGTTCTTCATCGGTGGCAGCTTCGGCGCCACCCTGTTTTCCTCCGTGGTGCTCAACAGCGACTCCGAGGCCGACGCTTGGAACCCGCTGCACGACACCGCCGGAGCCGGCTTCAGCAACGCATTCGCGGTACTCGCCATCCCAGCCGCCATCGGCCTCCTGCTCAGCGCCTTCCTACCCCGTCGAACGGCCGCAGGCGCCGGGACCGACCCCACCGAGGCAACGTGGAGCCACAACTGCGAAGTCCCGTGGTGTCCCGAAGTGGCCGACGACCGAACCCTCACAACGACCGGAGCAACCCGTGACTGACCAAACGACCACGATCAGATCCATCCGTAGTGTCACTGCCCACGACCGCATCGACGGTGTCGTCCCCGGTGTCCGCGGCCAGCGAGCGCTCCCAACGCATGGGCTCGGCATGGTCGACCCATTCGTCATGCTCGACCACATCGGCCCACAAACGCTCCACGAGGGCTTCTACGTCGACGGCCACATGCACCCCCACCGCGGGTTCGAGACCATCACGATGATGTTCGAGGGCGTCATGCACCACGTCGATACCGCCGGGTTCCGGGAGACTCTCTCAACCGGTTCCACCCAGAACATGGTCGCGGGGTCGGGCATCCAACACGGCGGCGACATGGCCGCAGACCCCGACACCAACACCTTCCACGAGGTCCAGCTCTGGATCAATACGCCCGCAGCAGCCAAGATGAACCCGCCCGCGATCTCTTCCGCCCATGTCGGCGAGAAGCCGATCCTCGACCTCGGCCACGCGACGATCGAGGTCATCACCGGCGAGCTCCACGGACACCGCAGCCCGCTGCAGACAACTCAACCGACGACCGTGCTTCGAGTGCAGTCGTTCGGGACCGGCTCGACGACGGTCGAGGAGCTGGACGCAACTTGGAACGTCGTCGCGTACATGCTGCAAGGTGCCGCCGTGATCAACGGCCGCACCGTCTCACAGTTCGACACGGTGCTCTTCGATCGGGCGGCTGGGGCGATCAGCATCGATACCGACGACGAACCCGCCGACATCCTGTTGCTCGCCGGCAAGCCCATCGGCGAACCCGTCGTGCTCGGTGGCCCGTTCGTCATGAACACCCAGGCCGAGATCGACCAGGCCCACGCCGACTTCGCCGCCGGTCGTTTCGACCGGGTCGAACTCGCGAGCTCGCCCGATCCGAAACCCGCCTCGAAGCGCATCCTGGCGAGAGCATGCGACCCACTCATGGCCGCACGGGCCGCCAGCGCGATCCCGGAGCTGCTCGGCGGCCCCGACTATGTCGCCGCAACCGATGACGACGACTTCATCGACCGGCTCCGAAACGAGCAATGGTCGATCGTGTACTTTGCGCCCGGCGCGTGCCGCTTCAGTGCGGCGGGTGCTGCCATCCCCGGCGGCAACGCCGCGACTGCCGGCTGGACCCTCGACGACTACCGCGCCCTCGTCCACGAGACCCAAGGACCCGACATCGCCATCGTCGAGGCCTTCGACGAATCCGAGACCGTACCCGCACTCCGTACTGCGCTCGCCACCGCGGCACCAGTATGAGCAGCCACGGCGCACGAGGCGCGACGCGAACGACGTATAGGTGCTGGGGCACATCTTGAACCCTTGCCCACTCTCCGAGACGATGTTCGGCGAAGCCGAACTCGGTAAGTGAGCGAAGCGAACGACGTGCACTTGACGGGAAAGTCTCGAACCCGCGCCGGCTCTCCGAAACGATGTTCGGCGAAGCCGAACTCGGTAAGTGAGCGAAGCGAACGACGTGCGCCAGGTGGGACTTGAACCCACACATCCTTTCGGACACAGGGACCTAAACCCTGCGCGTCTGCCAATTCCGCCACTGGCGCCAGTAGCAAGCATCGACGCTATCGGCTCGGCACCGGACGGAACCGCGGATTCGAGGGAACAAGATCGGGCCGCGCCGCGTTGGACGCATCCATCTTCGACCGGACCCGCTCTCGAACAGAACAGGTAGCCTCAAACCCAATGACTTCGCAGATTCCCCCGATGATCGCCCAGGGGCCGGCCCTCGGCGACCCCTCGACTCAGATCTACCACGAGCTGCTGAAGCAGCGGATCGTCGTCCTCGGGACGGACGTCAACGACAACGTCGCCAACTACATCAGCGCCCAGATGCTCTACCTCGAGGGTCAGGACCGCGAGGCCGACATCTGGCTCTACATCAACTCCCCCGGTGGCTCGGTGACCGCCGGTATGGCGATCTACGACACCATGCAGTTCGTCGGCCCCGACGTCGGCACCATCACCATGGGTCTCGCCGCCTCGATGGGCCAATTCCTGCTGTGCGCCGGTGCCCCCGGCAAGCGCTACGCACTCCCCCACGCTCGCATCATGATGCACCAGCCCCTCGGCGGCATTCAGGGTCAGGCGAGCGACATCGCCATCCAGGCCGAGCAGATGGCCCACGTCAAGCGCCTGATGGCCGAGCGCATCGCCGGCCACACCGGCCAGACGGTCGAGCAGATCGAGACCGACTCGGATCGCGACCGCTGGTTCACCGCCGAGGAAGCCAAGGACTACGGCATCATCGACCACGTGATCGTGCGTCGTGGGGAGATGCGCTGATCGGGGAACCCTCGGGGGCCCCAGGCTAGGGAGCACTCCTCAAACGGTGTTCCGAATGACAATCCGGCTCAGGTGGTCGATCTAGGCTCGCCGCCATGACAGATCCTGGCTGGTATCACGCCCAAGGTGACCCCGCCGACACCATGCGTTACTGGGATGGCACCCAGTGGGTCGGGGAACCGACTGCGCAGACGGCGGCATCTGAACCCCCAAGCGGCTCGACGCCGCCTCGCGCCAACGAGACGATCCACATGGCGGCACCCAGCGTGCCGCCATCGGTGCAGCCGCCCGCGGTGTCGCCTCCGTCGGTCATCCCGGCCTCAGCCGCCAGCCCGGTGCCGGCGGCTCAGAGTGCAGGCTCGCTTCCCGCTGCGGATGCTTCCGCCGGCCTTCCCGAACCCGGCGCCCTGTTCTCCGATGCGTGGGCCGGCGCCAAGGCCAACCTCGCCCGCCTGTTCGGCATCACGATTGGCGCCGCCATTGCCTCAGTGGTGGCAGCGGTGGCCATCTTCGCCTTCGCGATCAGCCAGATCGACGACGACTTCTTCGACTTCGACTTCGGCGACGCCATCGCCATCATCCTGCTCAGCTACCTCGTCGCGCTGGTCGTGTTCTGGATGATCACCTCGATCCACTCGCTCATGACCGCACGCCTGCTCCTCGTCCAACACCGGGGATATGCGCCGTCGATGGACGATGCCTGGACCAAGACCAAGCAACGGTTCTGGGGCTACTTCGGCACGTCGCTGGCGATCTACATCGGTGTGTACATCGGCATCGTGATCGTCTTGGCGATCCTGATCGCCATCACGCCGGTCCTGGCGATCCTCGGCATCCCGCTCGTGGTGTTCACGTGGGTGAAGCTCGGCTTCCTCCCCATCGCCGCTGCCGCGACGCCCCGAGGCGCGTCGATGGTCAGCGCATCGTCGAGCATCTCCGAGGGCCGCTTCTGGCCGGTCCTGGGACGCATGCTGATCGTGTCACTGCCGCTCATCGGCCTCTGGATCCTCAGCATCGCCTTGTCCGCCGGCTCGGACCCCAACGGCATGAGCGACTCGGCCGCGGCGATCCTCCTCCTGGCATGGGTGATCGTCGGTCCCATCTGCTTCTTCATCTACTCGAGCGGGCTCACCCGGCTCTACATCCACGGCGGGGGCCAGACCGAGCTCTGATCAGTCCGGCGCCGGCCGCCCGAACTCGGCGAGCGCGTCGAGTAGGGCGCGGCAGGCCCGGCTGCGGTGGGACATGGCGTTCTTGTCCGCGGCCGGGTACTCACCGAACGTACGCCCGTCCCCGTCGGCGGGAACGAACATCGCGTCGTAGCCGAACCCGTTGTCGCCCCGGTCTTCGTCGATGATGGTTCCCTCGCACGAGCCGTCGGCCACGACCTCGCGCCCATCCGGCCATCGGAGGACCATGACGGTGCGAAACCGAGCGGTGCGGCGGCTCGCCTCGACGTCACGGAGCTCGCGACGCAACCGATCCCGGTTCGCCGCGTCGTCGTGATCACCGCCGCCGTAGTATGCCGACTGCACCCCGGGCTCGCCATCGAGCGCATCGACCTCGAGACCGCTGTCGTCGGCCAAGGCCGCGTGGCCCGCGTGCTGTGCGACGGCGACCGCCTTGAGCCGAGCGTTGCCTACGAAGGTGTCTGCGTCTTCAACGACCTCGGCGAGGTCCTCTGGACGCGGCAACAGCTCGATCGCCGCGCCGAAGACCGCCCGCATCTCGTCGAGCTTGTGGGCGTTGGCCGTCGCCGCCACGACGACCAGCGGTTCAGCCATCGCTGCGCTGTTCCGGAGGCGTGGCGAGAACCGCCTTCTGGGCCTCGATGATCTCACCGATGCCCTTCTCGGCCAGTCCGAGTAGCGCATCGAGTTCGCTGCGGCTGAACGGTGCCCCCTCGGCGGTGCCCTGCACCTCGATGAACGAGCCGGATCCGAGCATGACGACGTTCATGTCGACCTCTGCGTTGGCATCTTCGATGTAGGGAAGGTCGAGGCGAGGCTCGCCATCGATGATGCCGACCGAGATCGCGGCACAGTGATCCGTGATCGGGTGCTCGTCGATCGCACCGGCCATCAGCAGACGGGTGCATGCGTCGTGGAGGGCGACGAATGCACCGCTGATCGCCGTCGTGCGGGTACCGCCGTCGGCCTGCAGTGCATCGCAGTCCAGGATGATCTGGCGCTCACCGAGCTTTTTCATGTCGACAACCGAACGGAGCGCTCGGCCGATCAAGCGCTGGATCTCCTGGGTCCGGCCCGACTGCTTGCCCTTGGCGGCCTCGCGGTTGGCGCGCCCCGGCGTGGAGCCCGGAAGCATCGAGTATTCGGCGGTCACCCAGCCCTGTTCGGTACCTCGCATCCAGCGGGGCACGCCCTCGTCGACCGAGGCGGTGCACAGCAGTTGGGTCCGCCCGAACGTCGCGAGCACCGACCCTTCGGCCATCTCGGTGAAGTCACGGTCGAAGCTGAACGGACGCAGTTCGTCGGCATTGCGGCCATCGGGGCGCACGGGGTCTCCTGGGAGTCGCGGTCGGGATGTGGAGCCGAGAGTGTCTCAGCTGCTCGGCGCAGCGTATTCCCCGCCGACCTCGGCGAGAACGACATCGCCACCGAAGTGGCGCTGCGCCGCCTCGACATGGGCGGCGCCCTCCTCGCCGGGAAGCAGGTGGGTCAGCACCAGGCGACGCACGCCTGCGGAGGCCGCCATCTCACCAGCTTCGGACGCCGACAGGTGCAGGATGCCCTCGTTTCCTTCGCGGTCGAGGAAGGTCGACTCGATCAGCGCCATGTCGATCGCACCGCATCGCTCGGCGAAGTTGGCCATCGAGAACCCGGGTCCGGTGTCGCCGGTGAACACCAGGCTCTGGCCACCGGACTCGGCGCGTACCGCATTGGTCGGCACGTAGTGCTCGGTCTCGGCGAAGGTCCAGGTCTGGTCGCCGATCGTCGCCACCGAGTCCTCGCCGACGATCTGCCAGTCGAAGACCTGCTCGATGGCGTCGCCGATCAGATGGCGCGCCTCGGCGAACATGTGGGCATTGGAGAACACCGGGAGCTTCGAGCGAGCCTGATGCCACTCCAGAGCAATCGCAACCGTCGGCAGGTCGAGCCAGTGGTCGGGGTGCGCGTGGGTGAGGACGATGGCGTCGAGCTCGGCGAGCGCGGTCCAGTGCTGCAGGTTCGACATCGTGCCGGGGCCCGTGTCGAGCCATACCTTCGCTTCCGCCGACTGCACCAGATAGCCAGTACACGCACCTCCCGCGGCGGCGTAGCTTCCGGAGCAGCCAAGAATCCTGACCGCCAACATTCGGCTCAGTCTGACACATCGGATTCCGAACCGCAGCTCCAGTATTGGTGGCGCGCGCCACGTTCCCCCGGGGCCGGAGGGATTGCGCGGGCTACCAGCGGTGCGCTTCGACGCGATCCAATTCGTCGCCCAGCAACCGGCGGCCGAGCCGCTGGAACGTCTCGACGTCACCCGACGAGATCCACCGACGGCTCGCTGGCCGGTCGATGGCTTGGACCGGCACCTCGCCAGCGAGCACCGAACGTCGTACCGCGAACGCGGTCTCATCGGCGGAGGACACGAGGGTCACCGACCGACCCATCACCCGCGAAATCGTGCGGGCGAGAAACGGGTAGTGCGTGCAGCCGAGCAGAAGCGAGTCGACCTTGGCGTCGATGACCGGGGCCAACAGGCGCTCGGCGAGCACCAGGGCCTGATCACTGTCGGTCTCGCCTCGCTCTACGAACTCGACGAAACCGGGACACGCCGCACAGACCAGGTCGATGGTCGGATCAGTGGCCCCGAACGCCTGCTGGTAGGCACCGCTGCTGATCGTCGTGACGGTCCCGATCACTCCGACTCGCCCGGACTCGGTCGCGTCGATCGCCGAGACGACCCCGGGCTCGATCACGCCGAACACCGGAATTGCGACACGTTCGCGAAGCGCCTCGAGCGCTGCTGCCGAGGCGGTGTTGCAGGCGATGACGATGGCCTTCACGTTGTGCTCTCGGACGAGCAGATCGGTGATCTCCTCGGCGAAGCCCCGCACCTCGTCGAGCGAGCGCGGGCCGTAGGGGTAGCGAGCCGTATCGCCGAAGTAGACGAGGTCCTCCCCCGGCAGGAGGTCGATCATGGCGCGAGCGACGGTGAGGCCTCCGAAGCCACTGTCGAACACCCCGATCGGCCTCGCGGACATGGCTGAACACTACCCACGTGAGCAACAGTCGCATCATGCAGACCCGCTCCTAAACTCAATGACCGGACGAGGAGGCCGGGTGATCCGACGTACCAGCCAGCGAGCGATCGGCGTTGGCATTGCTGCCGCGCTGCTCCTGGCCACGATCGGGATCACGTCGTTCGCTGCCGCGCCGGCCGCCGAGGCGCAGGACGACACGGTCACCCTCACGTTGCTGCACAACAACGACGGCGAATCCAAGCTGCTCCCCGATCGCGACGCCGGGTTCCCCGGTATCGCCCGCTTCACCCAAATGTTCCAGGAGCTCGGCACGAGCACGACCGCCGACATCCTGTTGCGGGTCACGGCCGGCGACAACTTCCTCGCGTCGCCGGCGTTCTCGGCGGGGCTGGAGCGTGAGGGCGAGCCGCTCTACGACTCCGTGGCCTTGAGCGGCCTCTACGAGGCGATGGCGCTCGGCAACCACGACTTCGACTTTGGGCCCGATGTCACCGCCCGGTTCATCGAGGGCTTCAACCCCGCGGTGCCGTTCCTGGCCGCCAACCTCGACGTCTCGGGCGAACCTGCGCTGCAGGCCCTGGCCGACGCCGGCCGCATCGCCAAGTCGATGGTCTTCGCCGACCCCGCATCCGGCGAAGAAATCGGCATCATCGGCGCAATCACCCCTCGGCTGGGCAACATCTCCAGCCCCCGCAATGCGATGGTCGACCCCGACATTGCGGGCGCGGTAAACGCCGAGGTCGCAACGCTCACCTCACAGGGCGTGAACCGCATCGTGCTCGTGAGCCACTTGCAGGGCCTTTCCGAGGACCGTGAACTCGTTCCTCAGCTCCGGGGTGTCGACATCGTTGTCGCCGGCGGCGGCGACGAGCTGCTCAAGAACGACGGCGATACATGTCTGCCCGACGAGGCAGCGGAGGGCGCCTATCCTCTCGTGCTCGAAGACCTCGACGGCAACGCCGTTCCGGTCGTGACCGCGCCCGGCGGGTATCGATGCATTGGACGTCTCGAGGTCACCTTCGACGGCGCTGGCGACGTCATCGAGTGGGAGGGCACCTCGGTGGGGGTCCGCCTCGGTGGTGACGTCGAGGACTTCGCCCGTGACAACGTCGAACGGCCCCTGTTCAACGCCCTGTCCGACCTCGAGGCGACCGTGCTCGGTAGCAGCGACGTCGTCCTCGACGGACGGCGTTCATCGGTGCGCACTGGGCCGACGAACGTCGGTGAGCTGTTGGCGTCGGCCCTGCTGGCAGCGGGTCAGTCCGGGCCGGACTTCGGTGGAGCTGCCGCCGACGTGGCCATCCAGAACGGCGGCGGCATTCGCAACGACGCCGAGATTCCCGCCGGCGAGATCACCGCGGCCGACACCTTCAACATCGCCCCGTTCTCGAACTTCGCCGTGACCGTCGAGGTGCCGCGCGAGCGCTTCAAGGAGCTGCTCGAGGTTGCGTTGGCAGGGCTTCCCGAAGCGGCCGGCACCTATCCTCAGATCGCCGGCTTCACGCTCGCAGTCGACCCGGCCCAGCCGGCCCGCCAGATCGCCACCGACGGCGACTGCTCCTTGACGGGCGACCCGGGCGCGAGGGTGCAGGACGTCACACTCGACGACGGAACCGCGATCGTCCAGGACGGCCAGGTCGTCGACGGGCCGCCGATCGTGCTGGCCACGATCGACTTCCTCGCCCGCGGCGGCGATTGCTACCCGCTCGGCGATCTTCAAGCGACCCGGGTCGGCGTGTCGTACCAGCAGGCGCTGGCCGACTACATCTCGGGCGATCTCGGCGGCTCGGTTCGGGGCGAGGACTTCCCCGCCGGCGGAGCGAACACCAGCTTTGGCGACGATGTCGACGGCGGGTCAGATCCCGCCGGCACTGAAGGCGACGAGCCGGCCGAGACCGAGGCGCCCACCGTCGAAGAGTCGGAAGAGACCGCTCCGGCCGAGGAGACGTCCGAGGACGAGGCGCTGCCGACCACTGGCCAGGACAGCTGGCTGTACCTGATCGTTGCGCTCACCGTCGCCGCCGGCGGCGCCATGGTCTGGAGTGAGGCCCGCCGCACCAGCCGCCGCTCGCTTCGAACCCGCTTGGCCACGACTCGACCCGCCGACCCCGAAGACTTCGTCCGGCACTGACCGAACGTGCGTGGGGTCAGACCCCGTTCGAGATTGTTCGAGATTGTTCGGTCGTGTCCGATGCGGTGTGCTTCTAGTCCTTGGGTAGTCGGGGAAGGCTCATCACCGCGGCGATGGCGCCGGCGCCGTCGTGGATGACCGGCTCATCCTCCACGACGATGACCCGCTCCTCTGAGACCTCACCGCTCCGGATCCGATAGCTGCGGATCGACGGCTCGGCGTGCCGTAGCGACACCACAACCTGGTGATACAGCCCGTCGGGGTCGTAGCGATCGCTGTCGGCCACATCGGTCGGAGATGGGTAGGGACTGGTCGTGGTGTGCGAGTGCATGACCCCGACCACCTCGCGCCCTGCATCATCGGCTGCGCGCTCAACGTCGAGCATCCCCTGTGGGTCGAGTACGAAGATCTCGGTGGACTCGACCGCATTGGTGACCGGACGAAACGCGTCGACGACCAACGCCCCCTCCGGCCGAACCAGCAGCCCGCACGCCTCGAGCGGTCGACAGGCAATCGCATGGGCGAGCATCGCGTCGCGAACCTCGGCGGTGATCTCCAACACCCGGGCGACGCTAGCTGCGCTTCCCCCGAAGAGGTCGGTACCGTTCACGGCGATGGCCAAGCAGAAGAAGACCGAACCAGGCGTCGTGGCAACGAACCGTCGCGCCCGGAACGACTTCGAACTCGGCGAAGTCTTCGAGTGCGGCATGGTCCTCAAGGGCAGCGAGGTCAAATCGCTCCGCGAGTCGAAGGTCACGATCGCCGAGACCTACGCCCGCATCCACAACAACGAGCTCTGGTTGTACGGCCTGCACATCGGTCCCTACAGCGCATCGGGAACCGCGTTTGCCCACGTGCCCGAGCGTGACCGCAAACTGCTCGTGCATCGCGACGAGATCGACCGGATGCGCCGAGCCATCGAGCACGACGGCCGCACCCTCGTACCACTCAAGCTGTACTTCAAGAACGGACGGGCGAAGATCGAAATCGCCATCGCCCGTCGTCGCCGCACCCAGGACAAGCGCCAGGCGATTCGCGAGCGAGACGCCGACCAGGAAGCCCGACGAGCGATCGCCGCCGCCCGCCGCCGCTGACCGGCGACTCTGGCTCGGCCGAGCGGCCCGCATCCCGCCACTGCGCCGGAATAGTCCGGCCCACACGCGACCTACAGTGCGGCATGGCCGAAGAACAGACCGACGCGCAAACGCCAGAAGGAACCTTCGGCTGGGGGCGGGTGCTGGCGCTCTTCCGGCCACATCGATCACGGGTCGCGCTCGTCGTGCTGCTGGTCCTGTCGGTGTCCGGCCTCGGCATCGTCAACCCCCTGTTGATGCAGGTCGTCTTCGACGACGGTTTGTTCCCGAGCGATGGGCCGATCGACCTCGGTGTGGTCGTCTCGCTCAGCCTGGTCATGCTCGGCGTCACCGCAGTCAGCGGAGTGCTCGGCGTGTACCAGACGATCGCCACGAACCGCCTCGGCCAGGACGTGCTGCGGGATCTGCGCGACCGGCTCTACCGACATCTGCAGCAGCTCTCGCTCAGCTTCTACTCCGGTACCCGCACCGGCGACCTGCAATCGCGGATCACCAGCGATGTCGGCGGCATCCAGACCGCCGTCACCTCGACGATCTCCAACATCCTCTGGAACAGCGTGACCTTCATCGGCGCACTGATCGCCATGGCCGTCCTGTCGTGGCAGCTCATGCTGCTCTCGCTGGCCACGGTGCCGTTCTTCGTCCTGGCCACCCGCTGGGTCGGATCCCGGCGCGAGCGCTACACCGGCCAAACCCAGGCGGCCACGGCGGAGATGAGCGTCATCACCCAAGAGACACTCTCGGTCTCGGGCATCACGCTGTCCAAGCTGTTCGGTCGCCAGGAGGCCGAGATCGAGCGCTTCCACGAAGCCAACGAACGCCTCTCGGCCGCCGCCACCGCGCAACAGGTGATCGGCCAGGCGTTCTTCACCATCGTGCAGGCATTCATGGGTGCGACGCCGATCATCACCTACCTGGTCGCCGGTTGGTTGCTCGATCGCGGCACCGGTCTCACCGCCGGGACGATCGTGGCGTTCACCACGTTGCAGAGCCGACTGTTCTTCCCAGTCGCCCGCCTGCTCGAGACCACGGTCGAGCTCCAATCGAGCCGTGCGCTGTTCCGTCGGATCTTCGCCTACCTCGATGCCGAGCCGGATATCCAGGAGTCCTCCGACCCGGTCCGGCTTCCGCGAGAAGACGTCCATGGCGCGCTCGAATTCGACACCGTGCACTTCAGCTATGACGGCGATCCGGCACACGCGGCGCTCGACGACGTGAGCTTCGAGGCTCGTCCCGGTCAGCTGATCGCCTTTGTCGGGCCGTCGGGAAGCGGCAAATCCACCGTGCTGAGTCTCGCGGCGCGCCTCTACGATCCGACGGGTGGCGCGGTGACCATCGACGGCATCGACCTCCGCGACCTGAGCGCCCGCTCGATGTCCGATCTGCTCGGCTTCGTGACTCAGGAGAGTTACCTGTTCGCCGGCACGATTCGCGACAACATCTCGTACGGCGACCCCGACGCCTCCGATGCCGAGATCGAGAAGGTCGCTCGAGCCGCGTCGATCCACGATCGCATTCAGGAACTGCCTGAGGGCTACGACACGTTGATCGGCGAGCGAGGGTCGCGACTCTCCGGTGGCGAACGCCAGCGAGTTGCGATCGCTCGTGTCCTCCTCCACGACCCCAAATTGTTGGTGCTCGACGAAGCGACCTCAGCCCTCGATACGGCATCCGAGCGGCGCATCCAGGAGGCGCTCGGCGAACTGATCAGTAGCCGCACCACGCTGGCGGTCGCCCACCGACTGTCGACGATCCAGGCTGCCGACGTGATCCACGTCATCGATCACGGGCAGATCGTGGAGAGCGGCAACCACGACGCCCTGCTCGCGCTGGGCGGCGCCTATGCCGACCTCTACCGCGAGCAGTTCGGCGACGGACAGATCGAGACCACGTGCTCCGACGGCGTGGTGTTCACCGACGGGCGCTGCGAGTACTTCAAGGCCGCAGCATCCGATGGTCGGCTCGCGGCCCTCAAATCGCGCTGACCGGCGTCGTCACGCGATGATGGCCCGATGAGGATCACGCCGCTTCACGACGACTTCGGCGCACGGATCGACGGCATGAATCTCACCGCGCGGCTCTCGCAGGGCGACGTCGGTGCGTTACGGGCCGCGATCGACGAGTACTCGGTGCTCCACTTCCCTGAGCAACCGATGTCCGACGACGCCCAGCTTGCCCTCACCCGCCAACTCGGCGAGCCGGAAGAGAACCACGTGATCTATGGCCGCACGGGTGAGAAGGTCTATCTCGCCACGATCGGGAATGTGATCGACGGCGAGCGCAAGCACGACGGCGACGCCGCACACACCCGCTACCAACGCGGCAACAACCTGTGGCACAGCGACTCGTCGTTCCGCCTGGTGCCGTCGTTCGTCTCGATTCTCCACGCCTACGAGGTTCCCGGCGAGGGAGGCGAAACCGAGTTCGTCAGTCAGCGGGCCGCCTATGCGCGGCTGGACCCCCCACACCAGCGCGAACTCGACGGACTCCACGTCCTCCACGACTACGTGTTCAGCCGCAGCAAGACAGCGCCGGTCGACGACAACCACGCCGCGTCGCTGCCACCGATCGAACACAAACTCGTGCGCACGAACCCGGGCAATGGCCGCAAGAACGTCTATGTCGGTTCGCACGCCCGATCGATCATCGATCCGAGCGGTCGGGTGTGGAGCGGTATCGAGAGCCGGAAGCTGATCGACTCGCTCCACGAGGAAGCGACAGGCGATCGGCATCGCTATGTGCACCGCTGGTCGGCGGGCGACACCGTCCTTTGGGACAACCGTTGCGTACTTCACCGCGGCGCCGGCTACGACGCGAACCAGTACCGCCGGTACATGCGTCAGTCCCGCGTGCGCGGCGCCGGATCAACGCTCGACGAGTGACGGCTAGCGGGTGACGATCGAAACCGAGCGGTTGATCATCCGTCCCGCGACCGAAGCCGACCGCGAACGCATGATCGAACTGTGGACCGACGCCGAGTTCATGGTCTACTCCGACGCGGTCACGGACCCGGATACTGCCCACGCCCGCTTCGATCTGATGTTGGCGATGCTCCAGCGGTTTCCGTTCGCCAAACAGCCCATCATCGAGAAAGTGTCGGGCCACCTGATCGGCTACACCGGCGTCGGAACATTCGAGTTCGAGGGTCAAGAGCGACTCGAGTACGGCTATCGCCTCGAGCTGGGCGCCCGCGGCAACGGCTACGCAACAGAAGCCGGACTGGCCATGTTGTCATTTGCTCAGACGTGCGTCGCCGAGCCGACCGAGATCTTCGCCATCATCGACCCGCGCAACGAACCGTCGCAGCGGGTCGCCGAGAAGCTCAGGTTCGCCTACTGGAAGATGGCGTTCGTCAACGGATTCGACGACATGTTGTGGCGCCAAACCATCGGCTGACGATTGGTTCGCCCTTGGTCGGGGCCTCAGGCGTAGAGCTTGCCGACCGGGTTGTAGACGACCGTGGCGTTGATGTCCTCACCCGTCGCCTCGACGATCCCGGGGGCGGCGCCGATCAGGGCGACCTCGACCTCGATCTCGCCACGCACTGCGTCGTCGATCTCGATCTCGAAGCGATGGTCCTCACCGACCGTGGTGCTGCCGAGGGGCTGGTTGCCCTGCTTCGCGACCACCGGTGCGCCGACCGGATGCGCAAACGCATCCTTTCCGAACAAGAGAACTTCGCCGTAGATCATCGCCATGGTGAGATTCTAGCGGTCAGGAAACGATCGATGTCTCGCGGCTGAGCCACGATCCCCAACACCGTCAGCAGTCTCCTCAGAGCATGCCGGTCGGTCGGCGGCGTTCAGGACAGATCCTGACACTCCGTGGTCACCCGGGCGACGCACTGCGCGATTCGCAGTGCATCGATGACCGTAACCGAGCCGTCGCGATCGACGTCGGCCGCCGACGCATTGACCTGCGTGGTCAAATCCGAGAGCGGGCAGGTTCCGACGTTGGTTCGCGTGCCCACGACGTGCTGAATCGTGACGAGTGCGTCGACGATGTTGAATGCACCGTCGCAGTTCGGGTCACCGTAGAAGGGACCCGCGGTCGGGCTCGGGGTCGGTGTCGCGATCGGTGTCGGAGTCACCGTCGGGGTCGGCGTCGGCGTGGGCGTCGGAGTTGGGGTCGCCGTCGGTAGCGGGGTGGGGGTCGGGGGCGCAGGTGTCGGCGTGGGCGTGGCGACGACCGCGAGATCGTTCCAGGGCTGAGTCGCCAACACCGACTGGACTTCGGCCAGGTAGTTCTGCGCGCCGGAGTCGTACCAGCTGCCCGAGAACCAGGCGCCGGCACAGCCGAGCGCGTCGCCGGGCCCGTAGCCGTTCCCGAGCCAGGTGAACGAACCCTCGTAGCACGCCCGCTGCCAGGCCATTGCGTAGTCGGCGCCGAATGACGTCGACTGGATCGTGCGAGGGTAGGTGCCCTCGTGCACGGTGCCCTTGACCTGGAAAATGCCATAGCTCTGAAAGCAGGGCGCGGCGAGCCCGATGCGCGCGCACAGGCTGGAGCTGAAGGTCTGGTCGCCTTGGGTCGTCATCCGCCAGCGGCTCTCGACCCAAGCGCGGGCACGCGACAGGTGCTCGTCGAAGCCCCACTTGCAGCTCACCCACCGGATGATCTCGGTCGTGCTCCCGACGAAGTCGCCGGTGATGCGAGGCGCGAACGCTGCGTTGGTCGTCGGGCTTGCGCCGTCGATGTCGACGAACGGGCCGCCGACGGTGGCGTTGGCGATCGTGTTCTCGGAGCGGACCTCGCCAAACGGGTCGGCCCGCACCGCCGTCTCGCAAGACTGGTCCGATGGCAGCGCTGCCCCCACCTCGGAAGTGAAGAACTGGGTTCCCTGCGCATCGACCTCGTCGGGTGCGACGAACAGGAATGCGGCACCGGCCAACGCGATCACCACGATGCACGCAGCGACCACCCGGCTGAGGCCGGACGCGTTCATCGCTGCTCACCGGGGGACGCGGGCATGGCCTCGGACGATAACAGCGTCCCAGAACCCCCCACCGTCACATCCCCCGCCCAGGGACGCCCCGGCGCGCCCCTTCTCACCGACCCCAGTCACGGTTTCCGTGAACTGAGTCGGTGAGAACGAGAAGCCCGACACCAGATCGGTGAGCACCGAGCGTGGGAGTTTTGGCGCCAGCCAGAACTCCGCAAGCAACGACGAAGTCGTTGCGACGTGGAGCTATTCGGGCGACCCGCGAACCGGTAACGCGAACACCCGATCTAGCTGGAATGGAAGAGCTTCTGAGCTTCTTCATAGTCGTGAGCAAGATCGTTCGATCGCTCGATGAACATGAGCTCACCCGCCGTGTTCCGACTCGTCCAGTACTCACCCTCCAGCTTGCGTGCCGGCTTCCCAACGATTGTCAGCCTCGTCGCACCTAGGTGAATCGGACTCCGTTTGCGATGCTCAAGCGAGGGAGTGTTGAGGTACAAAAATCCGGCAGTTGATTCTTGGTCCGAGATCTTGATGGCAGCCGCATCAGAAACGGAGCGAGATTCATCGGTCATCAGCGTGAAGCTGAGTGATGATGCCGTCTGCCGGACAACCAAATATGCGGGCTTCGGATCAATCGCTTGATTTTCACCTGGTCGGATGTAGTTCGAAGCGAGTGTGCCCTTCCATGTACCGAACAGGCTTGGTGGGGTTACCTTTAGCTGCTGACACGGACGAAGTCGCCAAAGCCAACGATCCCAAAAGTTCCACACAGCCACCAGGGCGACATTGGCTACTGCGAACGGGCGAAGCCAACTCCATTCGAGCTCACCGCCAGACAGCAGGATTCCGAGAGCGAAGACGAGGATCACGACGGACGTCGCAACCTGAGCCGCAACCCTCCTACGCATCGGCAAGTCCGAGATGATTCCAAGCCGCCTTCGCGAAATCGCGGCCGTCTTGGCGAGTCCACTTCTGGCCCGAATGAAAGAGGAACTTGCAGCCGTCGACCTGAGTCCAGCGCTGGGATTCAGTCTCGGGCTCTGCGCCATCGAGCGATTCGAAAATGTGAACGAGAGCAGCCTTTACTCTCGCTGCCCAAGTTGATCCGTTGAATACCGAATTCGGACAGTTGTAGACGAGACATTCAATGAAGAAGGAAGGAACATCACGGTGATAGCTCTCCGCATTCATTGTGTTGTTGACTCGCTTCAGAATTCGCACCAGCTTCTTGAATCGGGTACTGGTCGCCGAATTCTTCGCCCGGCCGTTCTCAAGGTGTTGCTTCGGGTAGTTCTCAACACTCCCCGCAAGCCGTTTGTAGATGCGGGCACCTTCACGAAAGCGGTTGTTGGCGAAGTAGTACCGGTAGTCGAAGCATGGGGTGACGTCAGCGTCAACTCTCGAAGTTGATGAGTTGATCGCAATCGCCACGTTTCCCGTCGTATCGACTTGGGTCCCAAACTTTGCGATCAGAGCTTGCTCCAGCTCCGATCGGAGCTTGTATGGCGTCCAGATTCCCTCGTACGGGCTACCCGATGTGCGTGATCCGGGCGTGGCCTCGTCGAAGTACAAGACCTCGTGACATTGAACGGAGATATCGACATCGCTGTCAGCCCGCACATTTGTGTTGTTCGGATAGGAGCCCTTGGCATACACCGACAAACTGCAGGAGTTGAACGGGGGGTGAGCGTCAATTGCCTCACGAATCATTCGCTCGGTTCGCTCTTGCCTCTCCTGCTCCGCATCGCTTGATGGGCCAGTCCAGCCGCTCAGTTTAGCTTCCAACGTCATAGCTATGTATTTTATCACACGTACATGCGTTCGATTCGTGGCGCTGTCGGCTCTGGTGGAGACTCGTGCGGCGATGTACCGATCGCCGTACCGCTCGCGTCGATTTCGCTCCAACCTCACGATGGCCATCAAGTGCGAGATCTACGAAGCGCTCACGGCACCAGACCTCATTGCGGCGCTCACCGACGAGCTAAACGAGCTGCGGGATGACGGCAGCGATGAGGACGGTTCACACGGCGAGAACGGCGCCACAGGTGCCGATGGCGAAGCTAAAGCGACCAGGAAAACGCAGAACCGCACGGCCAGCAGGGACCAGTGCGGTTCGCGGATGCGGAAACTGGTGGAGCTGGGGGGAATCGAACCCCCGTCCGTCAAGGGGTCACCGGCTGCGATACGACCATCCCCCGTTTGCGGCGTTGTGGCTACCGATCGGCGGGGTCCGTTGGCCCGAAGGCCTGCCACCGGTCTTTCCCGGGTGTCAGCGGTCTGTTCTCGCCGTCAGCGGTCTCTCCCAGCTGTCCTCCTCCGCTTCTGTTGCCAGGCTGCGGTGGATCGGCCCCGCTAGCCCCGTAGGGCCGCAATGGTGTGTTGCGTCACTTCCTGAAATCAGGCAGCGAGAGCAACACGGGCATTTTGGTTGCCGTGTGTTTGGTTGCCCCGTTTAGAGAGTCTGAGCAACTCTGGTCGCACAGGTCGGCTTCCGTCCTCGGCGTCGAAACCAGTCAGCCCCGGGAATGGAAGTGACATCTGCGTTGTACAGATGCACTTGTCAAAGAACATGGTGAGCGTAGCGGTGCAACGGTTCGGCGGCCCGGCGAATTCCATAGCGATACCCAACTGAGCCCGTGGCGTCATTTCGCGCCCGGACGGCATCGAGGCTCACGGTCGACGCGCCTGGGCCGATTGGTCCATCGACTCTTCAGGGCTTGGAGGATCGATGTCCCGCCCCGTCATCCTGCAGCGTCGCATCGGCCTGCTCGCCGTCGCGCCTCTCGTGCTGACCGCGCTCGCGCTGACGACGGTTGCGGCCGTGGCGTTCGTGGATGACGCCCCGACTCTCGCTTGGGCTGCGGTGGTCGCCGCGACCGTTGTCGTCCTCGCCGGAACTCTCATCGCTCGGTCGGCGAGCCGGGCGATCCGGGACTCGTTTGCGACGCTCGACCGCAAGGCGCGGGCTTCGATCACGGGCGTGCGGGACGAAGCGGAGCCGGTCGTCGTCGGCGAGCTGCTTCCGGTGGCCCAGACACTCGACGACCTGGCCGAGCAGCAGCGGGTGGCGATCGCCCAAGCCGAGGCCATCACCGCCGGATCGTTCGACTCGCCGATTCTCGCGTCGATCGCCCCAGGCCCGCTCGGCCCCTTCCTTCAGGATTCGGTTCGCGGGCTCCGCGATGCGAACGAGCGGGTCCGCGATTCGGAGGCGTTCACGGCGTCGATCCTGGACACGGTCAACGACGCCATCGTCGTGCTCGATGGATCCGGTGGGTTGATCGCCTCCAACGCCACGGCGGATGCGGCCCTCGAATTGTTCGATGGCGAGCTCGACGCGGCGATCCCCGGATGGCACGACCTCGGGATCGGAGCCCACGAACTGTCCCGGCCGATGCACGACGGTTCGCTCATGCTCACCGAGCTGACGACGACCCGGATGATGACCGGCGGCGGCGCGATCACCATCCTGTGTTGGCGCGACCTCTCCGGGGAGCGAGCGGTGCAAGCCCAGATCTCCCATGTCGCCCAGACCGACATCGTGACCGGACTGTCGAACCGGCAGGGGCTCCTCGCAGCCCACGATCGAATGCGGGAACTCGGTCGCTGCGTCGGTGTGATCCACCTCGATCTCGCCGAGTTCGGCGAGATCAACCAGCGACACGGCTTCGACGAAGGCGACCACGTGTTGCAGATCATCTCCGGCCGCTTGCGCAACGTGATACGCGACGACGACACCGTCGCTCGAACCAGCGGCGACGAATTCGTCCTGTTGCTCGACTCCCAGGTTGATGTCGTCGACTCCCTGGCCCGCCGGATCCTCGACCGTGTGGCCGAACCGATCGAACTGCGCGATGGCTCCACCGTCAGCATCGCGGCGCACGCCGGCTGGGCGACGGGCATGGCCGACGAGTCCTACGAACTGCTGCGCCGCGCGAGCTACGCATTGGCCACCGCGAAGGAAGCGCCCGGCACCGTCAGCAGCTACAGCGCGGAGATCGCTCAGCGCGACGCCAATCGTCGCCAGTGGGAGCAACAGCTCCGCCGTGCGATCGAGGATGACGAGTTCGTCCTGTTCGCGCAGCCGATTGTCGACGTCTTCGAGCGCCGGGTCCTCGGCGTCGAGGTCTACCTGCGCTGGCAGCACCCCAGCGGTCGGCTGATCGGTCCGGCCGAGTTCATCGAGATCGCCAACGAGAGCGACCTCATCAACGACATCGACCGGTGGGTGATTCGCACCACGATCGCCATCGCGGCCGATGCGGATCCGGCGGTGATCTTCTCCCTGAACGTGTCCAACCGA
Organism: Actinomycetota bacterium; assembly: GCA_039028435.1. Classification (GTDB taxonomy): domain Bacteria; phylum Actinomycetota; class Acidimicrobiia; order Acidimicrobiales; family UBA10347; genus UBA10347. Next base: position 528,440 of record JBCCIC010000002.1, read on the forward strand.
TTCATGGCCAACCCGACGATGTCCGAGTTCGTCACCGCCTCGCTGGCCGAGCACGCCCTGCCGGCAGGCCGGATCCAGGTGGATGTCACCGAGACCAATGTCACCGCCGATGCGGCCGGTGTCATCGAGTCCATTCGACAGCTCAACCAACTGGGCGTCAAGGTGGCCCTCGACGACTTCGGCACTGGCTACTCATCGCTCGCCCACTTGCTCAAGCTCGCGGTGTCGACCATCAAGATCGATCGCCGCATGGTCTCGATGGTCACCGAGCCCGAGGGTCGAGGCGTGGTTGCGGCGATCCTGGCGTTCGCCAAGAAGCGCAAGCTCCACGTCGTGGCCGAGGGTGTGGAATCCGAGGAGGAGGTCACCGTGCTGGCCGAACTCGGCTGCCGCTTTCAGCAGGGCTACCGACATGCCCACCCTGCACCGATTCACGACATCCTGGCGGCCCTGGATCGCATCCCCTTCCGGACGTCCACCGGGTCTGCGGGGTAGGTGGCGGGCGTCCCTGACCGAGGCGCAAAAGGTCGCTATTTCGTGGGGCTGGCGTGGTGACTGGGGACCATGTTGGCAACGTTCATCTCCCCGATGATTGGTCCGGCGAAGCTCCGAGCCGAGGGGTTCTCGCGCGTGTAGGTTGACCCGCATCGGCTCCTGGAGGGGAGCCAACCAGCGACGCGGTTGCGTCGTGTGACTGGTCAAGGAGCCAAAAGAGCATGAAGAAACACCTTCGCTTGTTGCTGGCGTTGCTGGCGGCACTGTCCCTGCTGGCCGCAGCCTGCGGTTCGGACGACGGCGGCGACTCCGCCAGCGCGGCCGACGACGCAGTCGATGCGGTCGAAGACGACTCGAGCGATTCCGACTCGGATTCCGATTCCGATTCCGATTCCGCATCGAGCGATGACGACGACGAGGCCATGGCCGATGACGAGGCCATGGACGATGACGAGGCCATGGCCGAGAGCGACACGTCGGTCGGCCTGGTCTACGACATCGGTGGCCGTGGTGACCTGTCGTTCAACGACTCGGCGGCTGAAGGCCTCGACCGCGCCGAAGCCGATCTGGGCATTCCCTTCTCCGAGGCGTCGCCGAACGACGACGGCTCCAACCGCGCCGAGCTCCTCCAGCTTGCCGCCGACAGCAACGACATCGTGATCGGTGTGGGCTTCCTGTTCGAGGGCGACGCGGTCGCCGTCGCAGCGGAGAACCCCGACACCAACTTTGCCGTCATCGACTCGGCCATGCTCGACTTCGCCAACGGCGCAGTCCCCTACGGCGACAACGTCGCCGGCCTGACCTTCGCCGAAGAAGAGGGCTCGTTCCTCGTCGGCGCCGCCGCAGCACTCAAGTCCGAAACCGGCACGATCGGCTTCATCGGCGGCGTGTGCTGCTTCGGGCTCATCGAGAAATTCGAGGCCGGCTACATCGCGGGTGCCCGCGCCGTGAACCCGGACATCACCATCGTGTCCGAGTACATCACCGAGGCCCCCGACTTCGACGGCTTCAACCAGCCCGACCGCGCCCAGGTCATCGCCACCACGATGTACGAAGACGGCGCCGACATCATCTACCACGCCGCTGGCGGTGCCGGTAACGGCATGTTCCAGGCCGCCAAGGACTTCTCCGAAGACAGCAGCTCCAAGGTCTGGGGCATCGGCGTCGACTCGGACCAGTACAACACCATCGGCGCGGTCGACGAATCGCTGCAGGAGTACGTCCTGACCTCGATGCTCAAGCGTGTCGACGTCGCCGTGTTCGAGATCCTCAACGCCCAGCAGTCCGGCAACTTCGCCGCCGGTAACACCGTCTACGACCTCAGCGTCGACGGCGTCGGCTACTCCACCACCGGTGGCTTCGTCGATGACATCGTCGACCAACTCGAGGACTTCAAGGCCGACATCGTCTCCGGTGCCATCGTCGTCCCGACCGTTCCGGGTGAGGATGCGACCGCGGGTGAGCCCGAGCCGGTCAACGACACGAGCGTCGGCCTGGTCTACGACATCGGTGGCCGTGGTGACCTGTCGTTCAACGACTCGGCGGCTGAGGGCCTCGATCGGGCCGAGGCCGATCTGGGCATTCCCTTCAGCGAGGCGTCGCCCAACGATGACGGCTCCAACCGCGGCGAGCTCCTCCAGCTCGCCGCCGATGCCAATGACATCGTGATCGGTGTGGGCTTCCTGTTCGAGGGCGACGCGGTCGCCGTCGCGGCGGAGAACCCCGACACCAACTTTGCCGTCATCGACTCGGCCATGCTCGACTTCGCCAACGGCGCCGTGCCTTATGGCGACAACGTGGCGGGCCTGACCTTCGCCGAAGAAGAGGGCTCGTTCCTCGTCGGCGCTGCGGCAGCACTCAAGTCCGAGACCGGCACCGTCGGCTTCATCGGCGGTGTGTGCTGCTTCGGCCTCATCGAGAAGTTCGAGGCCGGCTTCCGTGCCGGTGTCGCCGCGGTCGATCCGAGCATCGTGGTGATCTCGGAGTACATCACCGAGGCCCCCGACTTCGACGGCTTCAACCAGCCCGACCGTGCTCAGGTCATCGCGACCACGATGTATGAAGACGGCGCCGATGTGATCTACCACGCCGCTGGTGGTGCCGGTAACGGCATGTTCCAGGCCGCCAAGGACTTCTCCGAAGACAACGGCTCCAAGGTCTGGGGCATCGGCGTCGACTCGGACCAGTACAACACCATCGGTGCGGTCGACGAATCGCTGCAGGAGTACGTCCTGACCTCGATGCTCAAGCGTGTCGATGTTGCGGTGTTCGAGATCCTGAGCGCCCAGCAGTCCGGCGACTTCGCCGCCGGTAACACCGTCTACGACCTCAGCGTCGACGGCGTCGGCTACTCCACCACCGGTGGCTTCGTCGATGACATCGTCGACCAGCTCGAGGACTTCAAGGCGGCGATCATCGCCGGCGACATCGAGGTGCCGACCGACCCGACCGAGGTCAGCAACGGCTGATCGAGCGGTTCGGATGAACTGACGTCATCGAGACCGGACCCCGCCCCTTCGGGTAGGGTCCGGTCTCGTTCGTTTTGGCGCTGGGAGGGGCCGACGATCGTGGGGAGGAACCCGGGTTGACCACTGCAATCGAACTCGAGGGGATCACCAAGCGGTTCCCCGGCGTCGTCGCCAACGACAACGTGAATCTGCGGGTGGAACAGGGCGAGATTCACGCCATCTGCGGCGAGAACGGCGCCGGCAAGTCGACGCTCATGAAGATCCTGTACGGCATGCAGGCGGCCGACGAGGGTGTCATGCGGGTGAACGGCGACGAGGTCAACTTCTCCTCGCCGACCGATGCGATCGACCACGGCATCGGGATGGTTCACCAGCACTTCATGCTGGCCGACCAGCTCACCGTGCTCGAGAACGTCATCCTCGGCGCTGAGCCCGACAAGCGTTCGCTCGATCTCGGCCGTGTCGTGCTCCCGGCGATCGGCTTCATCGTTGCTGCGATCGCCATCCTGCTCGTCGGCAACGGCGTGTTTCCTCGCGTCTTGCTGCTGGCGGTCTTGGGTGGTGTCGCCCTCTGGTGGTTTGGCACCCGGATCGACTTCACGACGGCCGAGTCACGACTCAAGCGGGTCGCCGACGACTACGGCCTGACCGTCGACTTGCGCCAAGTCGTCGAGACCCTCGAAGTCGGCGAGCGTCAGCGGGTGGAGATCATCAAGGTGCTCTACCGGGGCGCCGAGATCCTGATCCTCGACGAGCCGACCGCCGTGCTGGTTCCACAGGAGGTCGAAGCCCTCTTCGACAACATGCGCGAGCTCAAGGCCAACGGTGCCACGATCCTGTTCATCGACCACAAGCTCGAGGAGGTCCTCGAGATCGCCGACAGCATCACCGTGCTGCGTCACGGCAAAACGGTGGCCTCGATGAAGAACGAAGGCGTGACCGCCCACGAACTCGCCGAGCTGATGGTTGGGTCGGAGCTCCCGACCCCGGAGACCAGCTTGTCCACCGTCACCGAGGACATCGCCCTCGAGATCCGCAACCTGTCGATGGTCGACGACGGCCCTACCGAGGTCGAGGCTCGGTTCCAAGAAGCCCTCGACACGCTCGACGAAGCGGGTGCAGTCGAGGCCGAGCAACAGGAAACGCTCGACGCGGAGCGCCAGCGCTTCCGTCGCCCGGAGACCCGGCGCACGGTCGATGACGTGTCGATCGTGATCCATCGCGGCGAGATCCTCGGCATCGCCGGCGTCGAAGGAAACGGTCAGGGTGACCTGGTCAACGCCATCATCGGCACCGAACCGATCGCCGATGGATCGATTCATCTCCACGGCACTGACATCAGCCACTGGTCGGTGCGGCGACGCCGAGAGGCGGGAATCGGCTATGTGCCCGAGGACCGTCACCGCGAAGGCCTCCTCCTCGAATCGCCGCTGTGGGAGAACGCCGCGCTCGGCCACCAAACCCAGGCGCCCTACGGTTCGCGTTGGTTCCTCGACCGCAACGGGGCCCGCGAGCAGACCGAGCGCATACGCGAGGCGTTCGACGTGCGCACGCCGAACATCGACGTCTCCGCCCACGCGCTGTCCGGCGGCAACCAGCAGAAGTTGATCATCGGCCGGGAGCTGACCTCCGATCCGTCGCTGCTGGTCGCCTCACACCCGACTCGGGGTATCGATGTCGGCGCCCAGGCGGCAGTGTGGGACCAGATTCGCCAGGCACGTGCCGATGGGTTGGCCACGCTGCTGATCTCGGCGGACCTGGATGAATTGATCGGCCTGTCCGACACCATCGTGGTGATGTTCCGAGGGCGGCTGGTCGCCCGCCTGTCCCCCGACGATGTCACCCCACGAGACCTCGGCGCCTACATGACCGGCGCAGCCCTCCAGGGCAGCCCTGCCGGCCCAGCCGACGCATCGGACGAAGGAGCCATGCAGTGAGCCGACGGATTGCATTCTCCCTGGCGGCCCCCGTCGGTGCTTTCGTCCTGACGGTGATCATCTCGACCATCGCACTGTGGATCTTCGGCTCGAACCCGTTCGAGGCCTACGGCGACATGATCGGACATGCCCGCAAGCTCGAGACCCAGGTCGACATCCTGAACCGCGCCACGCCGTTCTACCTGTCGGCGGTCGCGGCCGCGATCGGGTTCCGCATGAACCTGTTCAACATCGGCGTCGAGGGCCAGTACCTGTTCGCGTTCCTGATCGCGGCGCAGATCGGCAGCATGGTCGACCTCCCGATGCTGATCCACATCCCGGTGATCATGCTCGTAGCGATGGGAACCGGTGCGCTCTACGCGGGCATCGCCGGCGTCCTCAAGACGACCCGCGGCGTGAACGAGGTCGTCTCGACGATCATGCTCAACGCCATCGCCGTCGCTGGGCTCATCGCCTGGCTCCAGCGAGAATGGCAGGCCGAGCTCGGCGACAACTTCAGCTCGAGCGACCTCGGCACCAACCCGATCGACGAGTCGGGCCTGCTGCCCACGATCAACTGGCTACCGGAGATCTTCACCCGCGAGATCGGCCTCGGTAAGGAACTCACCGGCATGCTGCTGGTCGCCGTGCTGGTCGGCATCGCGTATCACGTGCTCCTCAACCGCACTCGGTTCGGCTTCGACCTGCGGGCCAGCGGCATCAATCCGTTCGCTGCACGGGCCGGCGGTGTACCGCCGAAGCGGATGGTCGTGGCGGCGATGATGCTCTCGGGCGCCGTGGCCGGACTCATCGGCATGGTCGAGCTGTCCGACGAGGGCAAGTTCCCGCCCGACCCCATCCAGGGGCTCGGCTTCCAGGGCATCGCCGTCGCCTTGCTCGGCCGGAACCACCCCGGCGGGATGGTCTTCTCCGCATTGCTGTTCGCGTTCCTCGACATCTCCTCCGGTGTGCTCGACACCACCGGAGCGGCGTCGCGAGAGATCGCCACGATCATGCAGGGCATCGTCCTGCTGACCGCAGTGATCGCCTACGGCGTCGCCAGCCGTTTCCGAGCCCGTGAGGAAGCCGCCGCCGCGGCACGGGCGATTGCCGAGGATGCGCCCGAGACCACCGAAGGCAACGAGACGGCGGAGGTCGGCGCATGACCGCCGCACTCGACCGTCTCCGCACCTCACCGGCGTGGTTCCGATGGGCGATGTATGCCTTTCTCGGTGTGTTGCTGCTCACGATCGTGCAGAGCATCAGCGATACCGAGCGGCTGACCCAGGTCGCGACCTCGCGCGAGATGTTGCGCTGGGCGGTGCCGATCTTCTTGGCCGGTCTCGGGGGTCTCTACTCCGAGCGCGCGGGTGTCGTGAACATCGGTCTCGAAGGCATGTTGATCCTCGGCATGTGGTTCGGCGCCTGGGGCTCGATCACGTACGGAGCGTGGTGGGGGCTGCTCATCGGCGTCGGCGGAGGTGCGCTCGGTGGACTCCTCCACGCCATCGCCACGGTGACCTTCAACGTCGACCACATCATCTCCGGCGTCGCCATCAACATCCTTGCGCCGGCGGCCACGAGATACCTGTCGGAGGAAGTCTGGGAGTCGCCCACGACCTCACCTCGGACCCAAGCGGTGGCCGACTGGGACGTACCGTTTCTTGCCGGCGGCACGATCAACGGGTGGGAAACGCCCGACTGGTTGCTCTATGTCGGCAAGTGCGGCACCAGCGGCATCTTCGGCGGACGCGGCTGCCTCGATGCCGAAGATGCGGCACCCACGTGGTTGCTGTCCGACATCGCCGACCTGCTCCGCGGCCTGCTGCGCGGCACGTCGCTCGTCGCTGTCATTGCGCTCATTCTCGTGCCGGTCACCGCCTGGATCATCTGGCGAACCCGCTTTGGTTTGCGTCTGCGGATCTGTGGTGAGTATCCACAGGCGGGCGAAGCCCAAGGCATCAGCATCCGGTCGTACAAGTATGTCGCCGTCATCATCTCCGGTGGCTTGGCCGGTCTTGGCGGTGCCTTCATCTCGACCGAGCTGTCTGGCCTGTTCCAAGGAGGCAACAGCGCGGGTCGAGGCTTCATCGGGTTGGCGGCGCTCATTTTCGGCAACTGGCGACCGGGCGGCGTGCTCTTCGGCGCGTTGCTCTTCGGCTACGTGTTCGGGCTCGACCTCAAGGATCTCGACGGCACGGCGAGCCACGCCATGCTCCTCGTCAACACGATCGTGCTGGTCGGCGTGATGCTGTGGGCCATCCAGCGACGCAAGCGGGTCGATGCCGCCCTCGCAGGCGTTCTCGCCGTCGGTGCCTTCGCCTGGTACCTGGCTGCCGACACCGTGCCCGACTGGTGGAGCAACGTGCTGCCGTACATGCTCGTGCTCTTGGTGTTGGTCTTCTTCTCCCAGCGACTCCGGATGCCGAAGTCGCTCGGCCAGCCCTATGTCAAGGGAGGCGGCTGAGCGCCGCGAACATCTGCTGCTGAAACGCGTCCGCGTCGGCTTCCCAGACGATCTCGGTGGGCGGTGCGTCGTGGTTGAGGTGCGTCGGAAATGTCGCGCCACGCGCCTGCGTGTCGGTGCCCACCGTGACGCCGATCGTCTGGGTTCTCGTGGCGATCGCCGGATCGAGCGCGATGGCCACCGCCAGCGGGTCGGGCAGCGCGAACGCCTCGATCCCGAGCTCACGATGACAGAACGCTTCGACGACGGCCGTCACGTCGTGGGCGAATCGACCACACGCGGTGCCGACCTCGGCCATGGCTCGGCGTTGCTCAGGCGACACCATGCCGGCGCTGAGCGATACGTTCCATCCCACCATCACCCGGGTGCCGGGCGCGGCAAAGACTCTCGCAGCAGCCTCGGGATCGACCCAAATGTTGAATTCGGCCATGTCACTCACGTTGCCGACCATGTCGGGCGCCCCGCCCATGATCACGACCTGTCGGAACCGGGTGAGCAGATCGGGGTCGATCGCCAACGCCGCGGCGACGTTGGTGAGCGGGCCGAGGGTGATCAAGTCATCCGCTCCGCCGCTTTCCGCGGCAAGACGCACCAGTGCCGGCACCGCATGCTCATCCTGCGAAGCGAGGTCCGGGTCGGGCAGGTTCACGTCGCCGAGACCATCGGCACCGTGAACTTCCGTTGCGGTCTCGAGGGTCTGGATCAGTGGTCGGTCGCATCCGACGAAGACCGGGATCTCGGGTCGATCCGCAACCCGTAGGGTGCTCTTGGCGTTGCGGGTCGCCTGGTCGAGGGGCACGTTGCCGGCGACGGTGGTGAGGGCCTTGACCGACGCGTCGGGCTGGGCGAGCGCCATGAGTAGCGCGATCGCATCGTCACTACCGGTGTCGGTGTCGATGATCAGGTTTGGCATCGACGCCATTGTGCCGCGATCCGGCGCCGCGCCGCTGGCCCGGGAGTGCCGGACGCGTCAGCCCAGTCGCTGGCGCCGATCGTCGGCCACGGCCTGTGGGCGGACGACCTGCTGCATCGCCGCCTGACGAGCCGCCTCGCGCTGGGCATTCTGCTCAGCTTCGAGCTGACGCATCATGCCGTGCATCGCCTCAATCGTGCGCTGGTCGAGTTCGTTCAGCCGACCCGGCGCGTTCCACTGGCGGTCGGGCATCGGTGGAACGGGTGCGGGCTGTTCCCGACGGCCGCGGCGGAGTCGGTCGAAGGGCATACGAGCACGAGTCGGCCTCGCCGTAAGTCGTCTGAGTTCGCAGTGGTGACGATGGGTCGAACGACCTGGCGAGTCAGCGAAACCCGCCACGGGTCACGCGACCCGTTGGCGATGGGCCGCATATCCGGGCTGCGGTCGGACCCGCTGGAGCATGGCAGCCTCGCGAGCAGCTCGGCGATCGGCGACCCGCTCGGCGTGGAGCTGATCCATCAACTCGTAGACGAGTTCGAGGGCATCGGCCTCGAGTCCAGCCTGGTGAATATGGGTATCCCGCATGATCGTCTCCCCGCTCGGTGCGTGTCGTGGTCGTCTGGATCGATCTGGAGCCAGGATCGGACCACCGAGAAAGGCACCCGCAAGCAAAGCGGCAAGGATTCGGCAAGCCGGCTGTGGCCACCGTCACCCAGCCTCCCCAACGCCTAGATTTGGTGGGTGGCATTCGCACTTCGGTCCCTCAGATCCCGCGATTCGTACGGTTCGACCGCATCGATCCGGTCGGTCTTTTCCACTGCGAGCATCCAATCGGCAGCCTCGTTCCTGTCGATCCAGTCGATCGGCTCCGCGGGCAGCATCCTGTCCATCGGGTCTGCCGGCAGCATCCTCTCGATCGGATGTGCCGGCAGCATTCTGTCGGTCGGGTCGGCGGGCAGCATCCTCTCGATCGGCTCGGCGGGCAGCATCCTGTCGATACGCAGCCAGGGCGCCATCCTGTGTGTCGACGACGAGCCGCTGGCCGGCCTGGAATCGAAGCCTCGTCGAGCGATCGGTTCGGCTGCCGCCGCGGCTCTGACGATCGGTGCCGGGCGTCTTGTCATCGGTTTCCTGGCCGACAGCTGATAGCACTAAGGCATGGCACTGACCGACGACCAGCGGGACCGGTTTGCCGAGGATGGTTTCCTGGTCATCCCCGGCTTCATCCCGCCTGAACAACTGGCGTCGCTACGAGACCGAGCCGCCCAACTCGACGCCGAACACCGCGACGACGGCGACGGTGTGACGGTCTTCTCGACAACCGATCAGTCGCACGCCGATGATCGTTGGTTCCTCGAGTCCGGCGACAAGGTACGCGGGTTCTACGAGGACGACGGGCGCCAGCTCAACAAGCTCGGCCACGCCATGCACGACCTCGACCCCGTCTTCGACGACTTCTGCCGGGCCACGGGCATGGCGGCGGTCGCGGCTGACATCGGCATCGAAGATCCGCGACTCGTGCAGTCGATGTACATCTTCAAACACCCGAGCGTCGGCGGCGAAGTGACCTGGCACACCGACCACACCTTCCTCTGGACCGAACCGCGGTCGGTCGTGGGCTTTTGGGTCGCAATCGACGAGGCCACCACCGAGAACGGATGCATGTGGGCCATCCCCGGAGGCCATCGCATCCCGGTCAAGTCACGGTTCGTGCGCGACGGGGACCAGACATCGACCGAAGTGTTCGACGCGACCCCCTACCCGATCGACCAGGCGATCGCGCTGCCCGCCGATCCGGGCACGCTGATCTTGCTCGACGGTGCGCTCCCCCACTGGAGCGATGCGAACCGCTCCGACCACCCTCGCCAGGCGTTCACGCTTCACGTCGTCGACGGGACCGCGCACTGGGACGAACGGAACTGGCTCCGCCGATCAGCGGACATGCCGTTCCGCAGCTTCGCCGACACCGCGGGATGACACCGACCGAACCGGCATGGGGTGCAAGACATCGGTCGATCCCACCGGTCATCTGCTACCCGCCCGAGACACTCGCTCCCGTCGACCTCGCCGGCTATCACACCCTGCGAGCATCGGCGACCAAGACCCGCGAGGTCACCGTGCCGCCGCGCGACGCCCGCTGCTTCGAGGTCCCGGCCGGCCAGTTCTTCCGCATCACCAGCATCGAGGGACCCCAGGTCGGTGATCTGAACCTGCATCACCAGTACGACCTCGCCGAACGCTTCTGGTCGGGGAAGACTCGGGCCCTTCATGGCACGCATGTCACGGCCGGCGATCGGTTGTGGTCGACCGTGCCGCAGATGCGTCCCATGGCGACGATCACCACCGACACGCTCGGTTGGTACGGCATCGACGAACACGGCGGTTCGGTCCACGACGTGATCGGGACTCGTTGTGATCCGTACACCCACTACGCGTTGTCGGGCGGCCAGTACCACCATTGTTGCCACTCGAATCTGACTCGATCACTCGCCGACCACACCGGCACGCCGAGGACCGAGGTCGAGACGCTCGTGCACGATGTGATGAATGTGTTCATGTGCACGGGGTTCACCCGCAACACCGGGCAGTACTTCATGAAGGCCAGCCCGGTCCGGCCGGGCGACTACATCGAGTTCTTCGCCGAGATCGACCTCGTCGGCAACCTCTCGGCCTGCCCCGGTGGCGACTGCTCGACCAGCCACTCGTCCGATACTGCCCAGTGTCACCCGCTGATGGTCGAGGTCTTCGCACCGACCCTGGACGCCTCGGACAACTGGCAACCGGCGCCCGAGAACGGATACGACCGCTCCCACGGCTGAGCGACTCGAGCTGATCTCCGCGCAGCGATGTGGCTACACCCGCTTGTCGACCCAGTCGGCGATGGCGTCGGCGAGTCGGTCTCGCGCTCCAACCGGCGTGCGGAAGTAGTGGTCACCGGCCCGGCGCATCCGCACCTTGTCCTCGGCGGCAATCGCATCGAACAGGGCGTCGCCATCGCTCGGGAACACCCCGGTGTCGCCATCGGCCTCGACCAGAAGCGTGGGCACATGCAGATGTGCCAGGTGAGGCTCCGCCCGGCACTGTGAATCGCTCAGGCTCCACATCGACAGCCAGGTGCGCAACGTGCTGACCTGCCCAACGCCATGCACGCCCCGATTCGCTCGGCGCGGGTCGCCGAGGTAGCACTCGTTCGGTCGCCGCCGGTTCGGGTCGAGGGTCGCGTCGACGAATCTTGGGTCCGCCCAGACGCGTGGTACGACGAAGAGCCGATCACGGATGCCGTGTCGGGCGATCGTCGGCAGCTCCTGTTTGCACCATCTGGTGATCCGGGCACTTCGTTGTTGTTGCGCGGCCCGGACCTCGGCGACGAAGTCGGGTTCGAAGACCGGCCCGTTGTCCGGGTTGTAGATGTCGAGGCGAGGATCAATCGCCGTCGGGTCGCTCTCGTCGTTGACCGCGGCATCGAGCCAGTTGGCGAAGATGTCGGGCCGACCGGGGTGGGCGGCGACGAAGACGAAGAGATCACCGGGAATCAGATCGTCGATGCAATCGAGCGGGTTCAGGTCCCAGGTCGGCTTCAGGCCCGGTGCGACCGCTTGTGCGTGGTACGCCGCCATCAGCGATCCACCGCCGGAATTGCCGAGCAGCACGATCGTCTCGATACCCGCGACCTCGCGCATCCACCGCACCCCGACACCGATCTCGGCCACCGCATGGTCGAGCAGGAAGTGCTCCTCGGACCCACGAAAGCGGGTGTTCCATCCGAGGAAGCCATAGCCCCGCCGGGCCATCAGCTCGGCGAGGTAGTGCTCGGAGAAGTCGACGTTGTAGTGCGTCGCGATGAAACCGACCGTGGGTCGATGTCCGAGCGGCGCGTGCCACAGGCCTTGCAACGGGTGGCCTCCGGGTCCGTACCGGCCGACGACTGGCGACGGCAGTCCGACGAAGGACTTGTCGATCTCGACCGGTTCACCCGCAGGGGCATCGATGGCCACGGCTGAAAGATAGCCAGGCGCGCCGGGTTGATCAGGTGTTCAACCGCGTGCGCGCTGTCAGGCGATCTCGACGACCGATCGCAGAACCTCGCCGCGTTCCATCTTGTGGAAGGCTTCCTCGACATCTTCGAGGGCGATCGTCTCAGAGACGAACCCATCGAGGTTGAGTCGACCTTGCTGGTACAGGTCGATCAGCATCGGGAAGTCGCGGCTCGGCAAGCAGTCGCCGTACCAACTCGACTTGAGCGAACCACCGCGGCCGAAGACCTCGATCAGGGGCAGCTCGATCTTCATGTCCGGGGTCGGCACGCCAACCAGCACGACCGTGCCGGCGAGATCGCGGGCGTAGAACGCCTGCTCGTAGGTCTGGGGCAGGCCGACCGCCTCGACGACCACGTCGGCACCGTTGCCGTCGGTGATCTCGCGGATGCGCTCGACCACGTCTTCGTTCGCGGCGTTGATCGTGTGGGTGGCACCAAACTCCTTGGCCCACTCGAGCTTCTGGTCGTCGAGATCGACGGCAATGATCTTCGCCGCACCAGCTAGTTCCGACCCACAGACCGCGGCGTTGCCGACACCGCCACATCCGATGACCGCTACCGAGTCGCCGCGACCGACGCCCCCGGTGTTGATGGCGGCACCGATACCCGCCATCACGCCGCAGCCCAGGAGGCCGGCGGCGAGCGGGGATGCGGTCTCATCGACCTTGGTGCACTGGCCGGCGGCTACCAGGGTCTTCTCGGCAAAGGCACCAATCCCGAGTGCCGGGCTGAGCTCGGTGCCATCGGCGAGGGTCATCTTCTGGGTCGCATTGTGCGTCGCGAAGCAATACTGCGGCCGCCCTCGATCACACGACCGGCAGTTGCCACATACGGCGCGCCAGTTCAAGACGACGAAGTCGCCGGGCGCGACGTCGGTGACATCGTCGCCGACAGCCTCGACAACACCGGCAGCTTCGTGGCCCAGCAGGAACGGGAACTCGTCGTTGATGCCGCCTTCGCGGTAGTGCAGGTCGGTATGGCACACGCCGCAGGCCTGCACCTTGACCAAGGCCTCGCCTGGGCCGGGATCGGGAACGATGATCGTCTCGATCGACACCGGCTCACCGACCGCCATCGCCACCACGCCTCGGACTTCATGTGCCATCGCTACTCGCCTTTGCTCGGGGAAACGGGTCGAGACTAGTCCACGCCGGACGGCCCGACCGCTACACGCTCCCGTTGGTGCGGCCTCGGCAGGGGGCTACGCGCTGTGCACCACTTCGACCTGGGTACGCCGTATGGCGTAGAGCTGATAGTCCCCCGGCGCGAGCCACACCCGCTGGTACGTTCCAACTTCGTCGAAGCTCAACCGGTGGTCTTGGGACACCCGCGCGCCGGCCAATCCGTGTTCGCGGCTTGTGGGTTGCTGACCGGCAGCAATTCAGTCCAGGTCGGTGAGATAGAGCATCGGATCGACGGCGGTGCGACCCTCGACCCAGACCTCGAAGTGGAGGTGAGGGCCGGTCGAGAGACCGGTCGAACCGATGAACCCGATGACATCGCCGCGCTTGATCTCCTCGCCGACTTCGGCCCCGATCACGCTCATATGGGCGTACAGCGTCAAGAGGCCGGCCCCGTGGTCGATCACCACGGTCTCGCCGTATCCGCCGAACGATGACGCGATCTGGACGATCCCCGGCGCCGAGGCATAGATCGGGTCGCCGAAGTTGGCATCGAAATCAAGGCCGTCGTGGTTACGGACGTAGCCCAGAATCGGGTGCAGCCGCGGGCCGAAGCCCGACACCACGAATGCCGGAATCACGGGCTTGGCGAACACACCGTCGAAGTCCTCGAACTCGGTGACCAGGAACTCCGACTCGGAGATGATGTCGGCGATCTCACGCGACGCCTGGTCGAAGATGCCCAGCTCTTGCGCGAACTGTCCCTTGTTCTCGCGCAATTCGGCAACGAGTTCGGCTTCTTCGTTGCGCCGATCGAGCTGTTCTTCGCGCAGCTGCTCGGTGGCAAGCAAAAGGGCCTCGACCTGCTCGGCGGCTTCGATCGCAGCGTCGAGCGATGACTCGACTTCGGCGACGGATTCTTCGAGCTGGACACCAAGCGCCAAGGTCTGCGATTCCAGGCTCTCGATGCGTCCGATGTTGTCGATCTGATCGTCGAGCAGAATCTCGCCGTAGCTCTGCACGATTCCGACCGTGTTGAGGTTCTCGGCCGCGATCAAGGCCGACTCGGTCGCGGCATCTCCTCCACCGGTCACGTAGACGTCGAGTACCTCGATCTCGAGCAGGCGCCGCTCACGCTGGAGCACCTTGCGGGCCTCGAACAGGCTCTTTTCGTTGCGGGCTCGCCGTAGGTCGGCTTCGGCTGCGGCATCGGTGAGGTCGCGGACGTCGGCCTCGGCCGTGATCAATCCGGCGTTGAGCTCAGCCAGCTGCTCCTCGACGCTCAGGTACTCACTGGTCGTCTCGCGCAGCAGGGCCAGTGCGTCGGCCTCGGCGCCGGCTGCAGCCTCGAAGTTGCCGAGCCGGCGTAGGAACTCGACCTTCGTCACGCATTGCCCGGTGCCGGCCAGATACGAGAAGCCGTTGAGCTCGGCGTTGGTGGTGACCCCCTCGGGGATCTGGCCGAACGACACGCAGGGGTGACGAGGATCGAGGAACTCGATGCAGGCGCCGGACGGGTCGAGGCGATGCAGCGGCGGACAGAGATCATCGCAGGGATCGAGCCGGCGCGGGCCGGCGTCCTCCGTGTCTTCACCGTCGCCATCACTCCCCTCGCCTTCACCATCTCCCTCGTCGTCGCGGACGGCGCACTCGACGAGCCGATCATTGGCCTCGGCGCACGTTTCCTCGTCGTCCTCACAGGCCGTACGGGGGTCCTCGCAGGAGTCGGACTCATCGTCGTCGACGTCGCCGGCTGCCCGACGCTCGGCGCACTCCTTGACTTGCGCCTGGCAGTAGGCATCGGCCTCGTCGCAGCGGACGACGACTTCGGTCTCGCCGTCACGCTCGACGGTTTCCACGACCAAGCACGAGCCGCTGACCGGACGGGGCGACCCGTCCGGGCAGTCGGTCTCTGCGGCGAGGCATCGCTTGCCGTCGACGGACACGACTTCGTTGTCGGGGCAACCTCCGCTGAAGCACGTCAGAAGATCGCTCTGCAGGACCGATCCGGCCGGACATTGGAAGTAGCGCTGGCACTCGCCGTCGTCGTTGAGGATCTCGTCGTTGGCGCAGCGCGGCCCGTCGGCCACGCAGGTCACACCATCGGCCCCAAGGGAGAATCCGTCGTCGCAGCCGACATCGACGGCGCCGGGAATCGGCTCGCACGAAATGCCGAACGAGTCGGGCTGCTCACCCGCAGGGCAATCGAGGAGCACACCGCCGCTTCCTTCGACAATCTCGCAGGGGCCGTCTGGCGACACCCGCCGTTGGCCCAACGGACACTCGTTGGAGCCGTCGGGAATCTCGACACAAAACCCGACCTCGTCGAGCTGCTGGCCCGGCGGGCAGACCGCTGGGTCGCCGTCGCGTTGGCCGACGTCGAGCTCGCAGGTCTGTCCATCGTCGCTGAGGATCTGCCCCTCAGGACACGCCGACTGGGCTTCGCTCGACACCGTCGAGAAGAAGGTGACCGACAACAGCACCGCCACGCAGAGCGTGATCCAGACCGTTGCGGAGGCGATTGCTCGGGACTCCGCGCGGCTCGCCGACGACGGGCGGGGCGAGCGGACTTCCATGAGCGTTCTCGGTGGATGCCTCAGACGTCGAGATAGCGCGACAGGGCAACCGCCGACGCCAGACCGCCGATCGCCGCACCGACGATCGTCATGAGGATGCTCGTCGACCAGACCTGGCTCGGAGTCGCCCGAAGGCCGTCGAGCAAGGCAAGGCTCTGGGTGTTGCCCAGGCTGGCGATGAAGTCGTTGACGAAGGGCAGCGCCAGGATCGTGAGGACGCCGGCGATCAGGCCCTGCAGTACGCCCTCGACCATGAACGGCACTCGGATGTACCAGTTCGAAGCACCGACGAGGCGCATGACCTCGACCTCGCGACGGCGGGAGAAGATCGTGGTTCGGATCGTGTTGTAGACGAGCAACATCGCCGCCGCCAGCAGGAAGATACCGACGAAGAAGAATCGGTTGTTCAGCCGCTCGCCGATGTCTTCGATGTCGCGGATGGCATCGGTCGCGGCGACGACCTGGAACACGCCTGGCTCATCGCGGAAGCTGTCGGCGAGGGCCTCGACCACGCTCGATTCCGGATTGCTCGGTACCACCCGGAACGAAGGTGGCATGTCTTCGACGGTCACGCTCTGGCGGATCAGATCGGAGTCCTGAAACAGGTCCTGGAACTCGATGAACGCATTCTGCTGATCGACGAACGAGTGCCGCTCGATCTCGGGATTCGCCGTCAGCTTGGCGCTCACGGCCTCGATCTCGACCTGGCTCGAATCCGGGTTCATGAAGACGGCGAACTCGACGCCGTCCTTCCAGCGAGCGGTGGCATTGCCGACCGCATCGCCGAGCACCAGCCCGCTGCCGACGATGATCAGTGAGATGGCGATCACCGCCATCGTGCCCAGGAAGAGGCTCGGGTTGCGTCGCAGGCTGTAGCTGAGCTCGCGGAAGATGTTGCCGATGCGGAAGTTCATGGATTCGGGACCTACTCGTAGACGCCGCGGACCTGGTCACGCGCCAAGGTGCCGTGATCGAGTTCGATCACGCGCTTGCGCATGGTGTCCACGATGCCGCGATCGTGAGTCGCCATCACGACGGTCGTACCGGTCTTGTTGATGCGGTCGAGCAGCTTCATGATGCCGACCGAGGTCGCTGGGTCGAGGTTTCCGGTCGGCTCGTCGGCCAGCAGGATCAGCGGCCGGTTCACGAACGCCCGGGCGATCGACACGCGCTGCTGCTCGCCACCGGAGAGCTCCTCGGGATAGTTGTCGGCCTTCTTGGAGAGGCCCACCAGCTCGAGAATCGCCGGTACCTGGTTGGAGATCACGTGACGCGGTCGGCCGATGACCTCGAGGGCAAATGCCACGTTCTGGTGGACCGTTCGATTGTCCAGGAGTTTGAAGTCCTGGAAGATGCAGCCGATGTTGCGCCGCAGGAACGGCACGCGCCAACCGCTGAGCCGGCCGATGTCCTTGCCCGCCACGTAGATGACGCCGCTGTCGGGGGTCTCCTCCTTGTTCAGGAGCCGCATGAAGGTCGATTTCCCGGAGCCTGATGGCCCGACGAGGAAGACGAATTCGCCCTTCTGGATCTCACAGCTCACGCTGCGAAGGGCGACGACATCACCCTTGTAGACCTTGGAGACGTTCTCGAGTTTGATCATGCGTGGCAGATCCAGCGGGGTTGAGGCGGCGTGCTCGACAGCCGAACAGGCCGTGACGAGAACGTTGCCGGGAACCAGGAAACGATACTCGCCGCCCTCCCCCGATTGGCGTCACGGAGGCGCGGAACCACCCATGTGGTCACGGCCCGCGAGGCTCAGTCCTTGTAGGGATTTGCCTCGTGTCCGGTGCGGTACTTGGCGAGGTCCCAGCCGTAGTAGAGCACCTCGGTCTCCTGGCGCGGCGTGCCCGGTTCCTCCTCGGTTCCAAGCCAATCCTCCGGCGTCGTGCCATCGCCGCCGAACATCGCTTCTTCCGCCCATGTGTCGGAGGCCCTGATCGCCTCGAGCATCGAGTCCGGCGTCCACACGAACTCGTTGGGAACCAGGTAGCTGCATAGGTACTTCGCGTTCTTGACGACCTGTTCCACCGCCTCGGCTCCTGCCCCGGTGTCCGACGAGTTGGCCAGTCCGGTGTGATCCAGTGCCATCGACACGAACGACGACATGTCCTTGAGCCCGTAGGTGTGGCTGGCCGCGGAGAGGCCGACGATGGCCCGCTCGTCGACGTCGCCCTCATCACCGGTATGCAGTGCGGCCCACAGATCATGCGCCGCGCCGGTCCCTTGTTCGGCGTCTGGTTGTCCACGGGGAACGTTGTGGGCAAGTTCATCCTGGATCCGGTACATCACGGTGTAGCTCTCGTCGACGATGGCCTGGTGAAGCGCGGAGAGTTGCTCTTCGGTGAGGATCTCCGACAGTCCGGCCGCCGATTCCTCCTGCATCTTCGCCTCGATCGCGGTTTGGAGCTCGGAGCTCGTCAGCCCCTCAGCGACCACCCGGTCCTTGATCGCCGCCAGGCCCGCATCGGTGATGCGCTGCACGGTCGGTTGACTTCTGCGGACCGGACGCGCCGCGTGTGGTGCCTGCAGCAGGCTCCGCATCGCGCGGTTGCCAACCGTCGCGGCCAACTCGCGCCTGGGAGCAACGGTCGACGCACGGCGCGGCGATACGCGAGGGGCCTGCTCGACACGGCGGCGATGCATCGATCCACTAAACCGCGGGGTCTACCGATCCACAAGCGTCGCGACGCAGGTGTACCCCGAGGTCTGCCCGAATTCTTGCCGGACTCGGCGCGTGGTCAGTCGTCGCGAGACCCGGCTCGCTGCCACTGCAGGTAGGCCTCCATGAACGGCTGCACGCCGCCGTTGAGGACGCCTCCGACGTCGCCGCTCTCGAACTCGCTGCGGAGGTCCTTGACCATCTCGTAGGGCTGGAGCACGTAGCTACGGATCTGGCTGCCGAACCCGACATTCTGGGCCTCGCCGGCGATCTGGGCGATCTCGGCCTGGCGCTCTTGGCGCTGGAGGTCGAGCAGCTTCGCCTTGAGCATCTGCATCGCCCGATCCTTGTTCTGGTGCTGGCTGCGCTCGTTCTGGCACGAGGTCACAACGCCGGTCGGCAGGTGAGTGATCCGCACCGCGGAATCGGTCACGTTGACGTGCTGGCCACCCGCACCGGAGGAGCGATACGTATCGATGCGCAGGTCGGTGTCGTCGACCTCGATCTCGTCGCTGAGCTCGTCGAACAGCGGTACCACGCTGATCGACGCGAACGCCGTCTGGCGCTTGCCTTCCTTGTTGAACGGCGAGATGCGGACGAGCCGGTGCACACCGTTCTCGCTGCGCATCCAGCCATACGCGTACCGCCCGCTGATCGTGACCTCAGCCGAGGTCAGGCCGGCCTCGCTGCCCTCATGCGCGGACTCGACGGTGACCGAAAAGCTGCGCCGCTCAGCCCACTTGAGGTACATCTTCAGCAGCATCTCGGCCCAGTCCTGGGCGTCGGTACCACCCTCGCCGGACTGGAGCGACACGACGACATCGCGTTCGTCGTACTCGCCGCTCAGCAGCGAGCGCAGTTCGAGGCTCTCGAAGTCGTCGGCGACCGAGGTCACGAGCTGACGAACCTCGTCCTCGACAGAATCATCACCCGCTTCGGCACCGAGTTCGGCAAGGGTCTCGGCCTCGTCGATCTGCTCGGAGAGCCGGTCATACATGTTGAGGTCGTCGGTGACGGCCGAGAGCTCGCCCGTGACCTTGCGGGCCTCGTCGGGGTCATCCCAGAGGTCGGGGCGCGACGACGCGTCCTCGAGCTCGGGCTTGCGTTCGCGCAATTCCTCGATCTTGAGGTACACCTCGGCCTCGTCGAGCCGCTTGCGGAGCGAGGCGATGTCGTCGGAGAAGTCCTGCATGGCCCGGTCGATGGTAGGCCGTCGCCGCAGCGAATCGCCGTCCTCCGGGCGAAGACCCGAACGTAGGACGCCCGGTAGGTGGACGAGCTACGCAGGAAGGTTGCAGCCGGGCTTGCCGATGCAGTTCTTGTACTTCTTGCCGCTTCCGCAGGGGCAGGGCGCGTTGCGAGGCGTGCGCTCGTGTTCGGCTCGGACCACGGTCTGGACCTTGCCGGTGGCATTGGCTTCGACCCGCTCGAGCCCGGTGCCCTCGGCCGCTTGCACGCCGGCTTGGCGCACCGCGCCGTTCTGGCGGGCGCTCGCTGCGGTGTTGGCCGGCGACCCGTCCGGGCCCGAGGTCGTCATCTCGGCTTGTGGTGCAGCCTCTTCGGTCACCGCTTCGACCTGGACGTGCATCACATAGGTCACGAAGTCGCGAGCCGCGGCGTCGAGCATGTTCGAGAAGGCCTCGAAGCCCTCTCGCTGGTACTCGACGAGTGGATCCTTCTGACCCATCGCACGGAGGTGGATGCCCTCGCGCAGATGGTCCATGTCGTAGAGATGCTCACGCCACTTGGTGTCGAGGATGCGCAGCATGACCTGGCGCTCGACCTCGCGCATGGCGTCGGCGCCGATCTCCTCCTCGCGCGCCTCGTAGGCGGCGGTGCCATCGGCCATCAACCGGTCGTAGATCCCGTCGGTGTCCGCGCAATCGGCGAGGTCCTCGGCGTCGAGTTCGTTGTCCCACATCAGGTCGATCTCGGCCATCAGGCCGTCGAGATCCCACTCGGCGGGCTCGTTGGTCGGGCAGAACCCACCGATCGTGGAGTCGACAGCCTCGGCCAAGCGCTCGAGGGTGTCGTCGCGCAGGTCCTCGCCGTCGAGAATCTGGTTGCGCCGGGTGTAGATCACCTTGCGCTGCTCGTTCATGACGTCGTCGTACTTGAGGACGTTCTTGCGGACTTCGGCGTTCTTCTGCTCGACCGTGGTCTGGGCGCGCTCGACCGCCTTGGTGACCATCTTCGAGTCGATCGGCACGTCTTCGGGGAGGGCTCGGCCCATCACCCAGTCCATGGCCCCGCTCGCGAAGATGCGCATGAGGTCGTCTTCGAGCGACAGGTAGAAACGGCTCTCGCCCGGATCGCCCTGACGCCCGGCGCGACCACGCAGCTGGTTGTCGATGCGTCGGCTGTCGTGGCGCTCGGTCGCAACCACGTAGAGGCCGCCCAGCTCGCGGACGACCTCTCCCTCGGCGTCGGTCTCGACCTTGTACTTGGGGGCGAGCTGCTCGATGCGAGCTTCGCCTTCGGGGCTCTCGGGATCGATTCCCTCGGCACGCGCGTCGCGGGCGGCCATGCCCTCGGGGTTGCCACCGAGGAGGATGTCGACGCCACGACCGGCCATGTTCGTCGCCACGGTCACCGAGTGGAGCTTGCCGGCCTGCGTGACGATCTCGGCCTCGCGCGTGTGTTGCTTGGCGTTGAGGATCTCGTGCGGGATGTTGCGCCGGTTGAGGAGTTGACTGATCTTCTCGCTCTTCTCGACCGAGATCGTGCCGACCAGCACGGGCTGGCCTTCCTTGTGACGAGCGGCGATGTCGTCGGCGACCGCGTCGTACTTCGCGTCTTCGGTCTTGAAGACCAGGTCGACCTCGTCGGCGCGGATGAGCGGCAGATTCGTGGGAATCTGCACGACATCGAGTTCGTAGGTTGCGTGAAGCTCGGCCGCCTCGGTCTGGGCGGTACCGGTCATGCCGGCGAGCTTGTCGTACATGCGGAAGTAGTTCTGCAGCGTGATCGTGGCGAGGGTCTGATTCTCGTCCTTGATCTTCACGCCTTCCTTGGCCTCGACGGCCTGGTGGAGGCCATCGCTCCACCGGCGCCCTTCGAGCACACGGCCGGTGAAGTCGTCGACGATCTTCACCTCGCCGCTGGCGACGATGTACTCCTTGTCGCGGTGGAAGAGCTCCTTGGCCCGGAGCGCGACGCCGAACTGATGCACATAGTTGCCGCGCACCGAGTCGTAGAGGTTGTCGATGTCGAGCGCCCGCTCGACGGCGTAGATGCCCTCTTCGGTCGGTGAGACGGTGCGCTTTTCCTCGTCGACCTCGTAGTGGAGGTCGCGGGAAAGGCCGCGAACGATCGAGGCGAACTTGTAGTAGAGCTGGGCCGCATCGGCGACCCGTCCGGAGATGATCAGGGGGGTCCGGGCTTCGTCGATGAGGATCGAATCGATCTCGTCGACGATGCAGAAGTTGTGCCCGCGCTGCACCTGCGCCTCGCGAGACATCGCCATGTTGTCGCGCAGGTAGTCGAAGCCGAACTCGTTGTTCGTGCCATAGGTGATGTCGGCGGCGTATTGGCGCTTCTTGAACGCGTGGTCGTTGTTGCCGGGAATGATCAGGCCGACCTCGAGACCGAGGAAGTTGTGGATCTGGCCCATCCACTCCGAGTCACGAGCCGCCAGGTAGTCGTTGACGGTGACCTGGTGGACACCCTTGCCCGACAGGCCGTTGAGATAGGTCGGCAGCAGCGAGGTGAGCGTCTTGCCCTCGCCGGTCTTCATCTCCGCAACCCAGCCGAGGTGCAGACACGCACCGCCCATCAACTGGACGTCGTAGGCACGCTGGCCGATCAGGCGCACGCCGGCCTCGCGGGCGACCGCAAAGCTCTCGAGGAGGATGTCGTTCAGGTCGGCGCCATTGGCCAGCTTCTCGCGGAACTCGACGGTCTTGTGGGCGAGCGCGTCGTCGCTCAGCTGCTGAATCTCGGGCTCGAGCGAATTGATTTCGGGCACGAGGTCGGTCAGTGCCCGCAGCTTCTTGCCTTCGCCGCTTCGAAGGATTCTCTTCCAAACCATGGTGCATTGAGGCTACCGCCGCGATCGTGACGCAGTCTGCGCACCCAACCGGATCGGTCAGGTGGCACAGATGGCGCGAACCGGGAATACGCGGGTTCGATATTCGCCTCGTGGCTGCCCGACCACGAGGCGGGGTGGGCCGTTCCGACCGTGCGTCTTGGCCCCGTCCGCCCCGATCGGGTCGATCCGCCCGCTTTGTGAAGCGCGCCTCAAGATTCGGTACGTCGGTTCGAAGGACCGATGATGACCACCATGGACGGGTTCCCGAAAGCGGGATCCGACGACTCGAGAATCGGCGAGATCGCCGCACGCCGCACCGTGCATTCCGACGGAATGTTGTGCAGCGAGGCCGACGTGTTGTTCCGTTCGCACGCCGAGCTGCGCAGCCTGCTGGTCCAGTTCTCCGACGGTGTTCACCTGATCACTCGCTCCGACTTCCACGAAGCACTGTCCGGCCGCCTCGGCTTCGGGCACGCCCTGTACGCCGACCGACCGCTCTCGGCGATCCCCCGGCGCTCGACGATGATCGTGTCGGCGGAAACGCCGTGCGAGTACGTCACCCAGCAGATCCTTAACGACGGCCACGCCACCGACGACGAGGTGCTGGTGCAGTTGGCCGACGGCTACGGCACCGTGCCGGTCGCCAAGCTGCTGGACCACCTGTGGAATCTGAGCCGTGGCCGTGCTCGACGTCTCGAGACCGAAGGTCGCCGTCTCCACGCGTTGGTCGACCACGCCAGCGACGTGACCCTGGTGATCGATCGACATGGTGCCCTTCGCTGGGCCAACCTCGCCCAGCGCGCCGATTTCCCGTTCGCCAACATCCTTGACGGGGTCCACCGCGACGACATTCCTGCGGCGTGGGAGAAGCTCGCCCGGGCGATATCCGGGTCGGAGGTCGTCGACGCCGAATTCCGCTTCCGATTCCATGCCGAGGAGCACCGGCTCTTCTCCGCGACGTTCCGCGGGCTCGTGAGCGACCCCGCCGTACGGGGCATCGTGGTCACGATGCGCGATATCGAGGACGAGCGTCGAGCGCAGGCCCACCTGATCGCCGACGCCACGACCGATTCCCTGACGGGGCTTGCGAACCGACCCGCCATCATGGCCCGGATCGAGAAGGCGGTCGCCGAGGGTGACCGTCCGACCTTGATGATGATCGACCTCGACGCGTTCAAGGTCATCAACGACCGCTTCGGCGACGCCACCGGCGATGCCGTCCTGCAAGAGGTCTCGCGCCGCCTGCGTGCGACCGCGGACTACTCCCACACCGTCGCCCGTCTCGATGGCGATCGTTTCGCCATCGCGGCGTGCGACATCCTCGACGACCACCAGTTCGGCAACCGGGCGCGCGACGCCATCGGCATGCCGATCGAGATCGGCGACGCATCACTGCGTCTCAGCGCGACCATCGGCCTCGCGACGATGACGAGCGAGCAAGCCGATGCGGCGACCCTCGCCGAACAAGCGGCACTGGCGCTCAAGGAAGCCAAGGATCGCGGCCGCAACAACGTCGTGGTCTTCGAGCCGGCGATGGAGACCGCAGCTCGCGAGCGCGACGCGATGCGCGGGCGGCTGCGCGTTGCACTCGCCACGGGTGCGTTCTCGCTCGTGTACCAGCCACAGATGTGTCTGACGTCCGCCCAGCCACTGCGAGGGTTCGAGGCGCTGATCCGCTGGCCGGACCCGTCCCGCGGCAGCATTCCGCCGGACGAGTTCATCCCGTTGGCCGAGGAGTCCGGCGAGATCGTCGAGATCGGTCGCTGGGTTCTGAGCGGCGCGTTGGACCAGTTGCTCGAGTGGCATCGTTTCGGCGCCCAGCTGACGATGGCGGTCAACACCTCGGTCCGCGAGCTCGCCGAGACCGACTTCGCTCCCTTTGTCCGGGACGAACTGGAGCGACGTCACCTCGACCCGTCGCTGCTCGAAATCGAGATCACCGAGACGGCGCTCGCCACGGACGACGTCGCGGTCATGGAGACACTCGGCCAGCTGCGCGACCTCGGCGTGGGCATCGCCGTCGACGACTACGGCTCGGGTCACGCCTCGATTGCCTATCTACGCCGGTATCCGATCTCCACGATCAAGGTCGACCGCACGCTCGTCGCCATGCTCGACCAGGATCAGGAGACAGCGTCGGCGCTGCTGCGCTCCATCACCGACGTCGCCCGTGCGCTCGGCTTGCGAAGTGTGGTCGAAGGACTCGAGACCGCCGCCCAGACTGAGCACGCACGAAACTTGGGATTCGACCTGGGCCAGGGTTGGCACTGCGGTATGCCGATGAGCGCACTGCGAGCGTCAAAGTTGGTGGCGGTAGCACGCCGCGACGACTCCGCTCCCCGGACCGACGACAACGCGCCGGACCTGGCGTCGTTCGAGGCATCGCTCGCCGCGTTCGACGGCAGCAGCCCCGAGCCATCCGTTCCGGAGGTTCCGGAGGTTGTCACGGTCGGCGCTGACGACGGACCCTTGCCTTTCGAGCGCCCAGCGTTCGACGCCTCCGACCCCATCAGCTGACCGGTAACGATTGGTGCCAGGCACCGATCGTTACAGGGCGGTGTTCGAGGATCCGCCATCACGTCGATGGTGACGTGATGTCATCGCGATGGGTGCAGGCATCGTCGACGCGTCGGCCGGGCGGGGTCTAGCTTGCGGTGAGCCCGATCATCGGGCCCACGAGGAGGGCACATGCAGGACGCACCGGAAGCTCAGTACGACGTCGTCATCATCGGCGCCGGAGTCATCGGCTGCGCGCTGGCTCTCGAGCTTGCCCGCCGGGGTCAGCGGACGCTCAACATCGACAAGGCGCCCACGGCCGGAGCGGGCTCGACCGTCAACTCGTGCGCCATCATCCGCTTCACCTACTCGACCCATGTGGGCGTGGCGCTCTCGTGGGAGGGCGGCCAGTACTGGAAGGACTGGGAGAACCACATCGGCACCGAGGACGAGTCGGGGCTGATCGAGTTCCACCAGGTCGGCCAGCTGAACCTGATCGCCGACGAAGCCGAACGGCTCGAACGGGTCAAGGCGCTGTGGGACGAGATGGAGATTCCCTACGAGTTCCTCGACGGCGAGCAACTCGGCGAACGGTTCCCGTTCATGGACTTCGGCTGGTACGGCCCGCCGACCCGTCCGGATGATCCGGCGTTCTGGAAGGAAGCCGAACGGCTCGTCGGCGGCGCCTTGTGGAGTCCCGACGCCGGCTACATCTCCGACCCGCAGCTGTCGTGCCACAACCTGCAGCGTGGCGCCGAGGCCGAGGGCGGCGAGTTCCGGTTCAACGCCGAGGTCACCGAGATACGCCGCTCCGACAGCCGCGTGCAAGGTGTCGTCCTGGCCGACGGCACGACCATCGACGCGCCGATCGTCGTCAACGTCGGCGGTCCGCACAGCTCGATCATCAACAAGATGGCCGGGGTCTACGACGAGATGAACATCAAGACCGTCGCGTTGCGTCACGAGGTCCACCACGTGCCGGCGCCTGAGGGCGTCGACTTCATGACCGCCGGAACGGTCGGCGCCGATGACGATGTCGGCTTCTACTTCCGTCCCGAGGTCGGCAACAACGTGCTGCTCGGCTCCGTCGATCTCGAGTGTGACGGGCGGGAGTACGTCGACCCCGACGACTACGACACCACGATCGATCGTGAGCAGTGGGAGGCTCAGGTCATGCGGGCCCAGCGGCGGATGCCCGAACTCGGCATGCCACACGAGGCTCGCGGCATCGTCGACCTCTACGACCAGAGCGACGACTGGCTACCGATCTATGACCGAACGGAACTCGATGGCTTCTACGTCGCGATCGGCACCAGCGGCAACCAGTACAAGAACGCCGGTTCCGCTGCCCAGGCGATGGCGGACCTGATCGAGGCGGTCGAGGCGGGCCACGATCACGATGCAGATCCGGTCCAGGTGATCGGTCGCTACACGGGCCTGACGATCGACCTGGGCGCGTACAGCCGCAACCGCGAGATCAACCCCGACTCCTCGATGTCCGTCCACGGCTAGCTGTCAATCAAACCTGGCACCGATGTCGTTTCGACTCACGCTCCGTGAGCTGAAGCGACACGGGTGCCAGATTTGATGTCGGGTTGGCGCGCGGAGGGTGATGGTCAGGTGATGGCGTAGGGAAGCAGGCGTTCGTAGAGGGGCATGGCGGCCTCGAGGACGGGCCGGGTGCGTCCGGGCACCTCGCGACTCGGACCGGCCGGTGGGCCGAAGCCGGTGCTGCGGTGGACGTTGTCGTACCAGTGCGGCGCCCACTCTCCGTCCTCGGGCTTGGGGCCGGCAGGCCATGCCAGAACCGCCGGATCGAATCCGATCCCGAGCCGCTCACAGACCTGGCCGAGCACCCCCTGCGGGTCGGACAGCACGGCGTTGGACTCGATGACGATGGGTGTTCCACCTTCGGCGAGGATCGCGTCGAGGAGACGCACCGACTCCTCCAGACCGGTGTCGGCCAACTCGCAGTCTGGAAGCTGGACCGAGAGCGACGCCAGCATCGCCTCGGGGTGGCGGACCAGGATGATGTTCTGTGTGTGCGCGAGGTGCCGCCGGTCCACACCCTTCAGGTGATGCGCCATCTGCTTGATGTAGAAGACCGGCGTGTCGACGGGCCCGAGGATGACCGAGCGAATGACCTCGTCGGGATCCGTCGCCTGACTCGCGAGGACGGCGTCGATCCCGGGATGCCCCCGGTCGTCGAGGGTGAGGTAGTGCGCGTAGAACGGTTCGTCGTAGACCGTCGTGTCGGGGCGCTGGCGCCAGGAGTACATCAAGGCGGTCGAGATGTTGCGCGGCCCCGACCAACACTGGATGCGCAACACGCCGTCATCGGGCGCCGTGAAGTTGGGCGGGTGCTCGGTCACCCGGCGACCTCGGCGGCGACCCGGGCGTCGTAGAGCTCCCGCAGTCGAATCGTCATCGGCCCCTGCTCGCCCGAACCGATCGTGCGGCCGTCGATCGTGTGCACCGGGGTCAGACCCCCGAATGTGCCGGTCACGAACGCCTCGTCGGCTGCGTAGACATCGGTCAGCGAGAACGGTTGTCGGTGCGCCGGTATGCCGGCATCGCGGGCGACCTCGACCACCAGCTCGCTGGTGATGCCATTCAGGTTGTACTGACCGGTCGCCGTGAACACCTCACCGTGGCGCACGATGAAGAAGTTGGTCGCGTTGCAGGTGGCCACGGCACCGGTCGGGTCGAGCATGAGCGCCTCGTCGGCGCCGGCCGTCGTCGCCTGAATCAGTGCGATGACCTCGTGCAACTTGCTGTGGCAGTTCAGCTTCTGGTCGAGGGTGTCCGGCGGCGGGCGACGCACCGTGGCCGTGAAGAGCGAGATGCCCCGATCGCGCACCTCGGGATCGGCGACCTTGTGCTCGGCGATGATCACGGCGTTCGGCCCGCCGATCGTGTTCGACGGGTGCTGTGAAGGGGTCTTCTTGTTGCCTCGGGTGATCATCAACCGCACGTGGACGTCGTCGTCCATCTCGTTGCGGTCGACGGTGGCCCGCAACGCCTCCTCGACACCAGCACGGTCCATGCCGACGTCGAGGTCGATCGCCGACGCACCGGCGAACAGGCGGTCCAGGTGACGGTCGAGGAAGGCGAATGTGCCGTGGTGGAGCCGAATGCCCTCCCAGATGCCATCACCGACCAGGAACCCACTGTCGAAGACCGAGATCTTGGCCTCGTCCCGCGGGAAGAACTCGCCGTTGATGTAGATCTCGACGCTGGCGTTGCGCTCGTCGGCCAAGGCCTGATGGGTGCTTCTGCTCACCTCGACGACGCTACGGCCCCCAGTGCCCCTATGGCACGTCCTCGCACAACATGTCGATGCCCGGCCACGCCGGAACCCCGACATGGATCGAGTGCAACACGTTCTCGAAGGTCACCACGAAGTGCACGGTGTACGGGTCGTTCGGATCGTTGGGTAGGAAGGTCCAGACTGCGCCGGGCGCGACCGTGTTGTTCCGCGCTTCGACCCGATCGCCGAACGTGTCGACGAGGTCCTGCTCGGTCATCCCGACCCGGACCCCTGAAGGCGTGGCCCAGCGGTCCGAGAAGACGATGATGCGCTGCACGACGCCCTCGCTGGCGCCGGTCACGTCGATGCCGATGACCGCGTCGACCGACGTGGCCGACTCGGACCGCCCGATGCCCACCCAGCCGCAAGTGTGCACACCAACGCTCGACGAGAGCCGCAACGGAACCTCCTCAACACCCAGCACGTCGGCGAGCGCCGGGACCGACATGCCCACGGCGATCGGGCCGAGCCCAGCCGACGACAACGTGGCACCGTCGAGCCGCTCATCGACCATCAGGTCGACGACCGGAGGCTGTTCGGCGGCCGCGGCCTGCGCAGCGCTCGCCGGGTCGGTGGACGATGCCGCCCCCTCGTCATCAGTGTCCTGCTCGGTCGGCTCAGCGCTCGGGCTATCGGACACGATCTCGTCGTCGGCCGCAGTCCCCGCAGCTGAGGTGTCATCGCCGGTGGTGTTGCCGTCCTCCTCGGTGGCAGCTGTCGTGACGCTGCCATCGGCCGTCGTCGAGGCGACCGGATCGTCGGTTCCCTCAGCCGAATCGTCGGTCGAGGCCTGATCCGAGGTCGTCGCGAGCCCGGCCGGGTCGTCGTCCCCGAGGGATCGGAACCCGAGAACGGCCAGTGCGGCAATGACGCAGACCCCGGCAACCGCCAACAGGATTCGTGTGCGGTTGAAGGAGCCCTCGGATCCGTTCGGGTCGACCGCCGGCGAATGCAGTGCGGCGAGACGGGCGTCGATGTCGGGCCAGTATCCCAGATTCGGCGTCGGAATCCGGGTCTGCAACCGCTCATGCAATTCCTCGTCGAGCGAGCGGCCCGCATCTGTCTCGGCCGTCGATGGTTGCATCGCTGCCGTCACCGCGCCGTGCGAAGCGGTGACCCTGGAGACGACCGCATCCTGCGACACGCCCGTGAGGGTTGCCACCTCGTCGACGCCGTAGTCGAGCCCGAGGGTCAGCATCAGCAGCAGCCGATCCGTGCCCTCCAGTGAATCGAAGACCCGATCGGCCGGCGTCACCGGCACGGGGAAGCCGACGTCGGGCGGAGCGCCCTCGTCGCCATCAGCCCGAGTGGCGTCGATCGCCGTGCGGAGGCAGATCGTGTGCATCCACATCCGCAGCGAAGCACTGCCGTCGAACCGGTCGATCGACCGGAACGCCCGCTCGTAGGCCGTGTGCATGGCCTGCTCGGTTGCATCCGCCGAGCCCAGCACCGACCACACCACGCCGCGCAGGTCGTGGTCCCATTCGCGGATCAGCGAACCAAACGCCTCGGGGTCCCCCGCACGAGCTCGAGCCTCGGTGCCTGCCTCAGCCATGCCTACCAGAGCTACCACACCGGATCCCCGGGAGGGCCGGACCTGCGTCCTGGTTCGGAGCGTTGGCCGATGGTGTGCGCTGTGCGGATCATGGGGTTCGAACGCACGAGGGCGGCCCGCCGCACCGCCGCGGGACCTCGCGCCCGCATGGGTCGGCTACAACGAGGACCAGCCGCGAACGACCTCGCGCTGCGGTTCGGTCTGCGGTGACTCCATGGCCGTGAGGTATTCCGAGTGCCGGCGCAACCAAGCGATCCGCTCGAGCGGATCGTCGCCGTCGACACCGTGTTCGCTCAGCCAGCAGCCGACGACGGTACCGGTACGGCCATGCCCGCCCCAGCAGTGGACATACACAGGACGTCCCGCCTCGATCGAGCGGTCGATCGTGTCGAGAATCCGGCGGTAACTCGCCGGCGACACCGTACCGAAGTCGACGATCGGGAAGCGATGGAGCTCGATCTCGACCTCGCCGCGTGCGAGCGCGTGCACCCGGCCGTCGTAGGGCGCAAACGGATCGCCGGCCGCATTGACCTCGTCCGGTTCCATGAGGGAGACGAAGGTGCAGATACCGGCGTCGAGCAACGCCCGAAGCTTGATGTCGGTCTTGTCCGGCGATGCTGAGCCAGGGAATGGCCCCGCGAGAAGGTTCCCCTCGTCAACCCACCAGGTTCGCTCGAACGGAGGCTGCATCGGCCCGACCTTACGGCACCGCACTCGACCGTCACGGCCTACTCTGCCCGCGAGGGTCGTGATCAGCCGAGGTCGAAGTCGGTGCGTTGGGACACTTGCCGGATCGCAAAGCTCGACCGGAGACGGGCGACGTGTGGCAAGACGGCGAGGTGTTGGCGATGGATGCGCTCATAGTCGGCCACGTCGGCGCACATGACGTGGATCAAGTAGTCGGCCTCGCCCGCCATCAGGTGACAGGTCATGACGCCGGGAATGTCGGCGATGGCGGCCTCGAACTCGTCGAGGAGATCTTCGGCCTGTGACGCCAGGCTGATCTCGACGAAGACCGACACGGTGCGCCCGATGACGGCCGGGTCGAGAAGCGCGACGTAGCGATCGATGATCCCTCCCTCCTCAAGTCGGCGGACCCGACGGGAGGCGGACGACGCGGAGAGACCCACCCGATCACCCAGATCGGCGCTGGTGACGCGGCCGTCGACCTGGAGCTCGCGGAGAATGAGCGAATCGATCGAGTCGAGTTCCATGGCCGAACGATACCCGCGCCGCGTGGGTCATCCTTGCGGGATTCGTGCGCAACTTCTCCCGAGAATGCACCTCGCCGGATGATGCATGCATCGGCCGCTGGCTTGGGATGGCCGCTTGGGCGAACGTCACCCGTTCGGTGCCCTCCGCTGCGAACCGCTTGATAGATTGCGGGAATCCGGCGGGCTGTTACGCCCGTCACATCAATCACAACAATCCCTTGGAGGGGACACGTGAAGCGACTTATGCAGCTCCTGGCGCTGCTGCTCGCCCTCACCATGTTCGCGGCCGCCTGTGGTGGCTCCGACGACGATGGTGGCGACGACAGCTCGGCCAGCTCCAGCGAATCCGCCGACTCGGGCTCCAGCTCGAGTGACGACGGCGATGCCATGGACGACGACGAGGGCGATGCCATGGACGATGCCATGGGCGATCACCTCGGCGACGGCTCGCTCGGCGTCGTGACCATCGAAGAAGGTGACTCCGTTCAGATCCGTTCGCTGAATGCGATCTCGGGCGACGTGGCCTTCCTCGGTCTGCCGAACCAGCGTGGTGTCGAGCAGGCCATCGCCGACTACGGCGACATCAAGGGCTTCAGCGTCGACATGGGTGCCGGTCTCGACGACCTGTGCTCGGCCGACGGTGGCCAGGCCGCCGCTCAGACCATCGTCGCCGACGAGCAGGTCATCGGCGTGATCGGTACCTCGTGCTCCGGTGCAGCCACCGCTGCCGCCCCGCTGATCAGCGAGGCCGGCATGGTCATGATCTCGCCGTCGAACACCTCGCCGGCGCTCACCAGCGACCAGCAGGGCAACGCCGGACCGAACTACAACGTCGGCTACTACCGCACCGCC